>NZ_PVNB01000019.1 GCF_003001995.1 Orenia metallireducens
GAAGCATTTGAAGACCAAGTAAGAGAAATTTTATATAACTAAATACACAAATTATTACAGTTTGAAATTAGTTCAATTTAATATTGCAATTTAAGATTATTATTCTAATTTAAATATATATATTTAATTCCAAGGTGAAATTTAATGGGGATAATGATACTAAAGTTGGATGAGTATAGGATATTTTAACTTTATAATATATTTTTATTCCATTAAAAGAGAAATGTGACTACTAAAGAGTAAAAAATCTTATAATTAGGTATTTTATCCTAAAGTATCTAATTACAAGATTTCATTTTATTAAAAAAATAAGCCCCTGCCTTTTGGCAGGAGCTTATCTTCTAGTTTTAAAATTCATAATTTACTACCATTGAGATATAATCATTTTCATCAAATTGACCAAATAATGTATCACCATCACCTTGAAATAATTTATAATTGAACTTGATACTGGTATCATCTTTGACAATAAACTCTAATTGGTTATCTAAAATATAGTCTTGACTTTCTAGATTATACATTAAAGATACTTCTGGTAGTATTCTCTGATTATTAAAATCATCAGAGACCTTTAATACCATCATATTTGTAAAATAATCTTCACTATAATCTATATCTGCTGGATTATCATCTACCTTATCCTTGTCTAAAATCAATTCACTCTTAACTTGAAGATTAACATTTACATTATGTAGTGCAAGGTCTCTATCTCCACCAATAATCCAAGCCAGCTTATTATTATGAACTGTGGGATCATCCCCATTTCTATCATCTGTTAAATAATAAGCTAACTCTCCTCGAGAGTTGATACCAAACAATACTGAACTTAACTCAGCCCCCAAGACTGTTACCTCGTCATAATGTAGATCAAGGTCATTTAAAAATGCTTGGGAATCTCTATAGACTCCTTTCTCTAACTTTGCAATAGCACTTTTGTCCATACTAAGATTTTTCAAGCGACCTTGATAGATTGAAAAGCCATAATCATATCCACCTTTGGAGTTGGTATATCTTAAAGCCAACTGACCATCTTTAAACTCATTACTCTCATCACCTGCTAAGCTATCTTCTATTTCTAGGGCATCTGTTAAGCCAAACTCCTTAACAGCTATAGGCTTTAGTTCTTTCATTTTGCTAACCTTAGAGAGCATCCAATCTCCTTCTCTATCTAATTTATTTGCTGTAAATTCTGGTGTATAAACTGCTTCTAATTTTCCAGTACCCAAATAATAATTTAATTTGACCATATTCTCTGCTATTTGGCGATCTAAGTACTCAGGATTGATAAAATCAGTTAAATCCTCTCCATTTAAATTATCTACTACATGTAACTTATCACCTTTACCCCAAACCACCTTCATCTTGCCTGCTTCTAGATCAAAGTCATCATAATATAATCTGATAAAGGCTTCATCTAAAGCTACATCACCATTATCATCAAAGGCTAGTGTAGCCTTTATATCAGAATTATCTCTGCTATAATCTAATCCTAACTCTAATTCAGCCTCAGAGTTTATAGGATAACTTAAGTCACTATCTGATTTTTTATCTAAGATACTTCTAATTTTATATTCCAAGCTTCCTGAAAATTCAAGACTAGAAGTATTTTCATCTCCAAAACCACTGTCACCAGAAGAGCTATCTTGCTCAAAGGCATTTTCAAAGGCACAGATCTTTGCTGTAGATAAACTGAACATTAGAGTAAAAACAATCAAGAATGTCAATAATCTTTTCATTATTTAACCTCCTTTTATATTAAAGGTGGAGTAATTACTCCACCTTTAAGTTTCTATTCCTTAATTAATCTTCTTATCTTCCTGTCTTTAAGAACCTTTTAGTAAATCTCGCAGGGCTAATCTTCTTATTGTATTCAATATAAGGTGCCCCTGATTTGCCTCTAATAATATATAACTTAGTAGAATGTCCACTCTCCATATCTTTCATAAGTGCATCAAACACAGTCCAGATACCATCTATCTTCTTAATGTTATGCTTTACTGTAAGTAACTTCTGTAAGTTACCTGTTTTTTTACTATACATTTCTACCCTTACAGGTACAAAATGTTCTTTTGTTACCCAAGAGATTCTTTTGGCATATTGGGCATCCTTTGAATTCTTAGGAATACTTTCAACCACATAACAATCATAATCACCTAACTTCTCTTCCCTTAAAATCTTATGACTATCCTCATCTACTTCTCTACTAGACATATCATCATAGGTAAAATCAGATCCCACAAAGGATTTACTACCTTCTGATGATGAAATCCTTCTAACCCTGCCTAAAGAAGGTAAATAAATCCATTTATCATCATCACGACCGTCATTCTCAACCTGTAAGAACCTTGTTCCCTTAATAGAAGCAGGAGTTCTAAATTCCATTACCACCTTTGACAAGTCCTTAGCCTGATTGTAGGTAATCCCCCAAACTTCTATTTTACGAGCTTGCACCTCACCATTATCATCTATCAAATCCATTCCCATTAAAGCATGCATACTGTCACCATCATTAATAATATCCTTTGCTTTATCCATAACATCTCTTCCAGTCATAGCAAATGCCTGACTAGTCAAGGCTAAAATCACAATTAAAACCACGATTGATATTCTTCTCATCTTTTAATACCTCCCACTTATTAATTTAATGTAGCAGAAGCTTCATTATCCTCCACCCTGCTATTTTTACTGATAAATTTTGGTTTAATAAGATTCAACAAGATTGGCAAGACAGTCATTGAAGCCACTGATGAGCTAAACATTGTAATACTTACTAATAGACCTAAATTTACTAAAGGGTTAAAGTTTGAGAATAATAGTACTGCAAAACCTGTAGCTACTGAAACTGCATTAAAAACAATTGCCTTTCCTGAAGTAAACAGGGTATTTTTAGTTACTACCTCTAAATCATCAGTCTCTCTTCTCTCATCTTCATAGGTTGATAGAAAGTGAATAGTATAATCCACTCCAATACCAATAGCAATAGAGGCCACCATTGCTGTCCCTATATCCAGCTTAATCCCCAAAAAGCCCATCAATCCAAAGTTAACCAACAAGGAGATTGCTAGAGGTATGATACCAAATATTCCAGCTACAAATGATCTATAAGAAAGTGCAACAATAATAAATACAATTAGCAAAGATACAATGATACTTCTAATCTGGCTAGATACTATCAAATTATTGACTGCTAAAGACATATCAGCTGTACCAGCTACTGTCACCTCATAACCTTTTGGAAAGTTCTTCTCAACATATTGATCTACTCCTTCTTCAATAGTTTTAGTTGTGATATTACTTGCAGTTTTAATCTGTACCATCATCCTTGCTTTAGAGGGATCTAACTGATAATTAATTAAGTCATCTAAGCTTCCTGAATACATCAATAAATACCCATTAATTAATTGAGAAAGTTGCTCTTTACTACTCTTATTATATTTATCTAAATCATAAGGAATTTCATTATAGGCTTCCCCTTGATAGTTCAGCTTCTTATTGATTAATTCTACAAACTCTTCTGCTGTTAAATTTAACTCTTTAGCCTTAAGCAAAGCTTGATTAAATAATAGAGCCAGTTCTTTTTCTGATAGTTTTTCAGTTGATGGTCCCTTTATCTTCACCTCTGCACTATTTTGCTTTACAGAGCTATTAGAGGTATCCTCTCCGAAGTTACTAGTTGTTTCTTCGCTAAAGCTATCACTATTCTCTCCAAAACTACTTGTCGTCTCTTGGCTAAAACTACTAGTATTCTCTTCAAAGCTACTATCCTGTTTATAGGTTGTTTTCTTCTTTTGACTAGATGTTTCTGCTGGATAGTGCATAACCTTATTCATCCTTTTCACAAAATCTGCAAAGGAGGTTACCTTGCCTACCGCTGTAAAGTTATCCTTTAAATAAATTCCTAGCTGATCCATCTTCTTTAAGATATCAGGGTCTGTTAATGCTCCTCTCTGATTACCCTCAATCAGTACATTAAGAATATTTGTACCATTTAAATTGTCATTAGCAAATTTATCAGCCTGTCTAATCTCAGTTTTCTTTTTAAACATCTCAACAAGTATACTATCAGTAACCACCTTTGACATACCTATAATTGAGAGTATAATTATAACTAAGGTAAAGGCTAGAACTCTGATTCTTCTTTTAGAAAAATACTGATATAACCCCATTAAAATCCTGTTTAACAGACCTTCCTGCTTATCATCCTTATCTTGATACTTTAACTCTTTATTTCTTACTATCAAAATTGCTGGTATTAAAGTAATTGCTACTATCAGAGCTGTAGCCACACCTATTGCTGTAAAGATTCCAAAATATTTAATCGGCATTATCCGACTTGTAGCTAACGAACCAAAGCCAACTATTGTTGTTATTCCTGCCAAAGCTACTGGCTTTCCTACCTTTGTAACAACTTCTAAGACGATTTCCTTATTCTCCTGTGGACTTAATTCACCTTTAGAGCTTCTAATTTCATCATAATAATGGCTAATAATATGTATTCCATAGGCACTTCCTACTGCTATTAATAGTACAGGAATTACTGTAGATACCATAGTTAGATTAATCCCGAATATAGCCATAATCCCTAATGCCCAGACAGTACTAATCAATACTGTCATAATTGGTAATACTACTCCTCCTAAATTCCTAAAAGAAAGATATAATGATATAAGTACTACCAAAATTACAAAAGGAATCAAACGCTTTAAATCACTTTGCATATTCTCCCCTAATAATACTGTTACTGCTGGAGAGCCTGCTATATAGAACTTTAAATCATCCTGCTTATATCCTTTTAATATATCCTTAATCTTAAAATAGACATCTTCTTTTGCTTTAATGTCTACTCCAGCCTTTAATTTAATCATAATTTGGCTTGCTTTAAAATCATTGGTATAAAGATTCCCCTTATAGATATCCCAAGAGATTAGCTTTCTCTTTATCTCTGAAATTTCTTGAGAGTTTTTAGGAATCTCTTTGGCTAAAGGTGCTACTTCTAGCCCTTCTGCTGTTCCATCTATATAATCAGCATTAGATAGCGATTTGACATCATTAACATTCTTGATGTTTTCTAGTTTATCTGTCAGCTCACTAATCAACTTAATATTATCTTTGTCTAAGATAGTGCTTTTTTTAGCATCAATAGCTATTACCATTGTCTCTGAACCACCATAAATATCCTCCATCCTCCGATTAGCAACTCTTGATGGATGATCATTAGGTAAGAAGATATCAACCTCATTATTTATCTTTAAATCCGGAAGTTGATAGGCAAAAAATGCTGTCAAGATAAAGATTATCACTATAATTAATTTGGAATGATTAAAAATTTTATTCAATTTAATCCCTCCTTAAGCAAGATTATAGAATTTTAAATTCATCATCTTTAATCTTATTGAACAATATCTCTAAATTCTTCAATATAATATCTACCTCTTCTTCTGGAATCCCCTCCATTATTATAGAAAACCACTCTCGGTATGTATCTTTAATTAAATTCCTTAGTTTATTTCCATTATCACTTAAATAAATCAAGTAGACCCTTTTATCATCTTGTGAGCGTTTTTTAAAGATATATCCACCTTTAATTAAACTTTTAATTCCTCTAGAAATTGTAGACTTGTCAACACCCATCTCAGAAGTCAACTCTTCTTGATTAATCCCATCACCATTATTATAAAGATAGATTAAAATGCTAGATTGACTCCGATTTAAATTATAATCTTTTAACCTCTCACTAATAAATTTTTCATTATGCTTATGAATACCTAAAATCCACTTTCCAACTGGTTTATTTAACTCCATCTTGACCTCCTTCAAGAAAATTAATCAAATAACTGTTACTTTTAATTTGGTTGCGTCTGCAACTATTATATTAACATAAGTTAGTTGCACTTGCAACCATTGCGTTTTCTAGTAGATTTTTATTTAGAAAATATATCTTTAAAATTAAAAAAAGAGCATATATAGGATATGCCCTTAATGATAAATTTCTTAAAAACTAAAATACTTTAACACGAATTGTACGAATTAGAATTTAATCCATCTTAAATAATCGATATCTATCTAAATATTTATTTAGATAGATAATCAACCCTGCCAACAATAAAAAGTATGATATAACTACTCCATAACCAAGTCTTATACCAAATAAATCATTACAAAATCCAATAAATAGATTACCTAAAAGAATAGCTCCTATACTCCCTGTGGTCATTGTAAGACCAATGATAGTAGGGAGATTCTTATCAAAGATTTCAAACATCGTTGCTTGCATTGTGGGGAAATGGGTAGCTATAAATAATCCTGAAATGGAGAAGAAGATAGCAAAGGAGTCAGGACCAAAAATCCCTAATAAGACAGAGATTAAGGAACCGATAGCTGAGATTAATACTAAACGTAAATACCCTACTCTCTCTACTATCACACTTGCCAAAAAACGCCCTGTACTAAATAAGATAAAGAATAATGAAAAATAAAAACCTGCCTCAACTTCACTTCTTCCTTGAATTTCCTTTAAATAAAGCACCAACCAAGTAACAACACCTAACTCTCCACCACCATTAGCCAAGAACATTAAGGCAAAGACTCTTACCCTAGCATCCTTTAATACTCCTCTAAAGCTGATATCTTCCTTCTTTGTATTCTCACTTACTGTATCTGCTTTAGGAAATTTAGAATACATAGTAAAAATAAGAATAGCTGATACCAATATGATTGAAAAGGTATAAATCATCTCCCATTCAAAGCCTAGACCTAAAATGGCATTGGCATAAATAGGAGTAATTACTCCACCTATTCCAAAGAATAGATGTAAGCGATTCATCATCTTACCCTTGTTTCTAGTAAACACTTCAGAGGCTAGAGTATTCATCGAAATATTTATAATACCTAAACCTATACCTATAGTCAAAATAACTATAATAAGTAAATAATACTGACTAATATAGTTAAGCCAGATAAAGCTTAAAATTGACAACAAGGTTCCTGCTATTAGTACCTTCTTTAAACTGAACCTCTGTATCGAGATTCCACTTAAAAAATTAGCAATAATTCCTCCAATAGAGAGACACCCTAGAACAAGCCCTAGCTTAGAGTGGTTAATTTGATAATCCTGCTGTATTAGAGGACCAATCTGACCTCTTAAATTGGCTATAATTCCAAAGATAAACATCATAAAAAATACTAGTATAATCAATTTCTTGCGATTAACATTATTTAACATATCTTATCTGCTCCTATTCTTATATTCTAAAATTATATTCTTCACTCAATAACACTTACTGATACTTTTATCAAATAAATTTCATTATATGCTTAAATATAATGTCTATAATAAATTTGATTTAGATAAACAAAAACCAGATAATCTACCATTTTATTGGTCAATCATCTGGCAAATATGTAGCTTTTATAATATATTAGAAATTTTCTTTAATATAGTCTACAAACTGCCCCAAGCTTCCTCTCCAATCTGGAATAATCTCTTCTTCTGACCCTCGATCAATTAAATAGTCTTCTACTAAGAAGGTTTTAATCCCTAGTCTACCTGCCACAATATCCTCTTGCAAGTCATTACCAACTAAAATACATGATTTAGCACTAACATCCAATTTATCAATCACCTCTTGAAAGTAGGCTAAATTAGGCTTAGCATAATGC
Organism: Orenia metallireducens; assembly: GCF_003001995.1. Classification (GTDB taxonomy): domain Bacteria; phylum Bacillota; class Halanaerobiia; order Halobacteroidales; family Halobacteroidaceae; genus Orenia; species Orenia metallireducens_B. The sequence continues at coordinate 7,660 of NZ_PVNB01000019.1, forward strand.
ATCTCTTCATAGCTGGTTACTAGCACAAAATCTTCAGGATTTAGACCAGCCCAGCTAATCCGCTGCAAGATAGCCTCTCTTGGAAATAATGGGTTAGTAGTTATAGCCATAGTATAACCTAAGTCTTTCAATAACTCTATCATCTCTAAAACCTTAGTATTAGCCTTGACATTCTGACCTAGTAACGGAAATTTATCTTTGTAAAAGCTGTTAAATCTACTTTTGGTAGCTTCTATATCCTCTACTTCTATCATAGAAAAGAAAGAAGCCATAAAAGCCTCTTCATTGGTCAAAGTCCCATCATTTACTATCATCTCTTGAGTAGACTTCATCAACACCTTGATAAATAATTCTGGTTTAGCCAAATCTGTAAACTCTCCTGTCAAAGCCTTAAAATACCTATTCAAGAAATTATCAAAATCTATCCTCAATAAGGTTCCATCTAAATCAAATAAGATCATATCCCTTTTCTCCATCAAACCAGCTCCTATTCTAATTGCTACTATAATTAAAATTTTCTCTACACTACTAGATTCTATACTAATCACGACTATCCTGTTGTTAATCTAAATAAATAAAATATATTATGAGTTACACTTGTTTATATAGATCTTCAAATCTAAAGTGATGCTTAACTTTTACTTTTTAAAAAGTAAACATAACTTCTTAGGTTCCGCCTAAAGGCAGGTTACTTTTAGCATTGCCCCAAAAGTAACCAAAAGATCTAGAAAAGAATTAAGACTCACTCAGCAATCAAAATATTAATTATTCACATTAGATTGGGTTCTCTAATTAAAACTTCTTAATTGTACTCTAAATTCAAACTCAATTTTTGCTTCACTCAAACAATAATTCTTTTCGACTTTAAAATCTTTTTAGCTGTAAATTATACATTATTGATTATAAATTCAAAAGTGTCGCTTTATCTTTATATAACAGTATATTCAAATTTTAGAACTCCAACTATATATGCCAATAAAACAATTATACTGGTTATAGACCCAAAATCAAAATATTGATATTTGCTAGCAGCTATTATATAATTTTAATGAGAATCATTGCCATTTTTCTAAATTTTAATATAAAGGAGCTATTAGTCTTATGCTAAAAGACCTCTTTATCAATAGTAGTATTTTAATTTCCTTCTTATTTTTGGGTGGAGAGATCTTTAAAGATACTACACTATCCCCTTCTGCTCCACTCAAAATAAGGGTTTTTGGTGGTATTGTCTCAGGACTTTTAGGCAGTATATTAATGATTTTTAGTGTAAGAATCTCTCCTGAGATAGTCTTGGATTTACGACACTTTGCAATTATTATTGTAGCTATCTATGGTGGACTAAGCTCCTCTATAATAACTGCTCTGATAATAGCTGCCTTTCGCATCTATTATTTTCCTATTGGTTCTTTATCAATAACAGCAGGCTCTATTATTGTCTTATTAGGGATAATTAGTGGACTAATCAGCCAACTGAATACCTCCCAAAAAAGAAAGTGGTTATATATGAATATAGTTAATATGGCAATTATATCTACAGACCTATTGCTTGCTGCTAAGGAGAATGACTTGGTCTTAGAATCAACTATTTATTTTATAATGATGTCTATAATTACAGGCCTATTAGTGTATCACTTTTCTAATTACATTACAGTATCAAATAGCCTTTATAAAAAATTTAAAATCGAGGCTACTCAAGATTTTCTGACTGGTCTTAATAATGTTAGAAGCTTTGATAATAAACTCAATGATATGATAACAAAACTAGACAAAAATAAGGAAGACCTCTCTATTATCATTCTAGATATTGACCACTTTAAAAGAATAAACGATACTTATGGCCATGTGGCAGGTGACTATGTCTTAAAAGAATTGGCTAAAGTTCTGTCTAGTTCATGTAGAGACCTTGATATAGTATCAAGAACTGGTGGGGAAGAGTTCTGTATCCTACTACCTGATTGCCCTAACAAAAAAGCCATAGCAGTAGCAGAACGGATTAGAACGAATGTAGAAAAGCATCAATTTGTCTTATCAGATCAACAAAAAATAAATATTACTGTCTCTCTTGGAATAACTACTTATCCAGATAAGACCACAAATTTAAATAGTATAGTCGAAGAAGCAGACTATGCCTTATATCAGGCTAAACAGACAGGAAGAAATAGAGTATGCACAGGTTGATAATTAATAAATCCAAACCATAATAACTCTTAAAGTAGAGTATCTTATGGTTTGGATTTTTATATTCTCTTCTCAAAAATTATTAATTACTATAATTCAATTTCATAATTGACTTAATTTAATAACTATATATTCTTAAAACAAAGGTGTTTTAAAGCTAATATAGAATTAAAATTAATACATCAAGGAATATTAAAATCATAGAGAAAGGTGGCTGATATTTTGTTTGATAATAAAGAGGATCAGAATAAAATAATCGACCTAAATCAAGAGGAAATTGAAATAAAAACAGAGCAGGTAAATGAAAATAAATCTAAGGTTAACTTTGAAGAGAATACTACCATTAGTGATAAGCCTTTGAGTGAAAGATTCTCTCATTATTTTCAAACCATTTCCTCTTATAGTAAAAGAGCTCTATCAATTTTATTTTTAGTAGTTTCAATGCTCTTTACCGGTGTATTGATTATAGAATTATATACTAAGAACTTCTCACTACTTTGGTCTGATAAACCAGCTAAACTTATAGCTCTTGCACTAACTACAACTATCCCTGTTTACTCAGTCAATATTCTCCTTCTAACTACCCTAAATGCTTTTAAAAACACCTTATTCTCTAAAGAAGAGATCAGCGAATTGAAGGTAAGCTTGACTAGAAATATATTCTCTGGAACCTTATTCTCTTTTACTTTAATCCTAATACTCCTAAATTATGACTTCTTTAGCTACAAGATACTCTTTAGTGATAGAGTCTTAACTATTGCTGACTTTATTAGACATATTCTAGTCCTAGAGATAACAGTATTTTTAGGAATGTTCTATGAGAAGATTAGAAAGAAGTATCTTCTTTATGGATTGCTAATCATCTCAACTCTGCTGATTTATTTTACTATTAGGTATATTATCTATACTTAGAATTATATGTCTGATATGTTTTTACAAATTTAAACATTCTCTTGTTGTATATATTTCAATCAGTGTAATTCTTTTAGTAATAACATAAGCTATTAGATTAAAGATAATTATAGAAATTATTAAAAAAGCCATCTCGATCTTCCTCCTTACGTTACAACCTTTAATTAGTCTGTAAAATCCTTAAAGGCAGACCAAATAGATATAATAGAGCATAAGCAAATATAAAGTAAAGAATCCATGCTAAAATTGGTCTTTTATAATGGAGCCTGAGCATCGGAAACATCACAAAATAGAATATTAAACTATATAAATACCTCCACCCATTATGATAGGTTATATAACCTAATGTAAATAACCCTCCTTCAAGCATGGCATAGCCGCTAATAAAACTACCTATATGAATCAATTTCTGCTTTAATTTTTAGGTTAATTAGACAAAAAACTATAACTATCGCTGGAAAGATTGTAAAGATCCATAGTATATCCAAAAAAGTATGGGTAAAGACTGGAGACTCCCATCGCCATAACTTTTCATCCTTAGTTAAGAAATTATAGATTAAATCTCCCATGCACATATATAAAACTGTGGGATAATATTCTCTCCATTTCTTCCAATCACCTTACTTAAGCATAATTTCCAAAAATAGAATAGATATACAGATGTGCAATATCTCCATAGTTTTTAACCTCTCAGTGTTTCTATGATTGATTACACTCTAATCTAATAATAGCTTTTGTTAAGGTAAGTTTTATATTCATGATCATATTTATTCCTATATTAATTTATAATTTGAGAAAAGATAGTGAATATATAGAATAAAATATCTACTTCTATCTTAAGATAAAGGAAGATAAGCTTATAAATAATAGAATTCTCTTACTAATAAATCTGGAGGATATAATAATGATTATCGTATTTTTGCTTGCCCTAACTATAGTATTAATCATCACTTTCTTTAGAATTGAAAAAAGTTTAAATTTATTTCAAAATATATTTATGTACTTTGTACTATCCTTTTTAATCACAACATCTTTTGATATATTGATACTAAATTTAGAGTATATTAAATTGTCCTCTAATTTTTATTTAGTACTTTTATTTTTCTTGATGCAGACAAGCTTTTTTCCCTTAATAATTATTCTATACTTTAATTATCTCAGTGCTAGTAAATCTAGACTACAAAAATTTAATTTGATTATTCTCTGCTTAGCTTCACTTTTTCTTATAGAATATACGCTGTTATCTAATAAAATTATTATCTATAAGAAATGGACTTCATTAAAAAGTGCCCTTTATTGGATTTCATTATTGTTAATTATCTATCTTTTAAACAAAGCCTTTAATAAATCTATTTCTGATGAGGTCGATTGCTAATGCTACCTTTACCTAAAAGCTTTGATAAAAATGAAATTTTTCTTATAACTGTGTTATTCTTATTAATATTAATCATTCGTTTTCTTCCCAAACGTTTCCCAAAGGTTATTACTATTTTAATCTTATTAGAAGCATTTACTATAGCACGCTTAGCAGATCATCTCTTAGCTTCTGCTCATGTAATGGGGATAGATTTTTATGATATTATGGATACTGGAAAATATGAATTCTTTGGACTATTTACTTATTTGATCTTTGCCCCTTTTGGATATTTATTTGTTTACCTCTATGATTGGATAAAACCTAGAGGCGTCTACCTCTGCTTATATATAATAAGCTGGTCACTATTTTCAACCTGCTTTGAATGGATAATGGTCCTTTTTGATATATATAAGTATAAAAACTGGAACCTTGCTTATTCTTCAATTGTATACTTAGTAGTTCAACCGTTAACTATATTATTTTTTGAATTCCTGATAAGAGAGTATAATAAAATGAAAGAATAGAGTTTATCCTATAGCTTTAAAGTATAATTCAAATTTATCATTATATAGAGATATTACGACAGTAACAAGTGACGAGAGGAGATTTTTACTCGTTACCTGTCACTCGTTACTGATTACTAAACTGTCGCAATACATCAATTAAATTTCACTTTAAACTCATACTCCACCAATATACTTTCTATCTAAACTCCGATATTGTATTGCTTCAGCTATATGTTCTGATAAGATTATCTCTTCACCTGCTAAATCAGCTATAGTCCTAGCCAATTTCAATATCCGATCATAGGCTCTAGCACTTAGGTTTAACCTGGTAATCGCCTGCTCCAATAAATTAACGGCAGCTTGATTCATAATACAGTATTTCTCTACCATCGAGCTAGTCATCTCTACATTGCAGTTAATCTCTTCAGCTTTAAACCTAGCTGCTTGAAGCTCTCTTGCCACTTCTACCCTCTTTTTGATATCAACAGAACTTTCACTTTTTTGATAATTAGTTAACTCTTCAACCTCTAAGCGAGGAACTTCAAGGTGAATATCAATTCTATCAAGCAAGGGACCTGATATTTTGCTAAGATAGCGATTAACTTGCTTAGGAGTACAAGCACATTCCTGTTTGATATCCCCATAATAACCACAAGGACAGGGATTCATCGCTGCAATCAGCATAAATTTAGCAGGATAATCTAAACTAGTTAATGCTCTTGAGATAGTAACCCTTCCTTCTTCTAAAGGCTGGCGTAAAACCTCCAATACATTCTTCTTAAACTCAGGCAGTTCATCTAAAAATAGAACACCATGATGAGCTAAACTGACCTCACCAGGCTTTGGAATCCTCCCACCTCCAATTAGACCAACATCAGAGGTTGTATGGTGGGGACTACGAAAGGGTCGATTGGTAATTAGAGATTTTTCCTTTGCCAGCCGACCCATTATACTGAAAATCCTAGTAACTTCAATAGCTTCTTCTTTAGTCAAACTAGGCAATATAGTAGGTAATCTCTTAGCCAGCATCGTCTTTCCTGACCCTGGCGGTCCAATCATAATCAGATTATGACCACCTGCTGCTGCAACCTCTAAGGCTCTCTTAGCAGCTTCTTGCCCCTTAACATCAGAAAAGTCAATCTTATACTCTTGATTATTAGACAATTGATAATTCTCTTTAATAGCATCAATCTTTAAAGTCCCATTAAGATAAGCAATAGTCTCCTCTAAATTCTTGACAGCAATTACTTCTAATCCCTCTACTACAGAAGCCTCCTGAGAATTTTCAACTGGTAGAATAAAACCTTTTTTAGCTTCCGCTTTTGCCGCCAATGCCATCGATAAAACCCCTTTGACACCTCTAATCTGGCCATCTAAAGAGAGTTCTCCAATCAATGCATAATCATCCAATCTCCTATTATCTATCAGGCCTGAAGCTGCTAAAATAGAGATTGCAATAGGTAAGTCAAAAGCTGCTCCTTCCTTTTTAATATCGGCAGGGGCTAAATTGACAGTTATCCTCTTAATTGGGAAGGGGTAACCAGAGTTCTTAATGGCAGAACGTACCCTCTCCTTGGCCTCTCTAACAGCCACATCAGGCAATCCTACTATATTAAAAGCAGGTAATCCCTTAGCCAAATCAACTTCCACCTCTACCAGATATCCATCTATTCCTAATACTGCATTACTTATAGCTTTTGCTAACATTTAACTTCCTCCTAACAATAAAAAGCATTCTTAAATAATTCTATCTCCCTATCTCTTTTGTCTCCAGAGATTGCTACTACATCAAAACGAAAATCACTCTCTACTTGCTTATTACTCAAATAGTATCTAGCTACTTGCTCTAACTTCTTCTGTTTTCTATAATCAACCTTCTCCTGTGGGTTCATATATGATTTATTGCTGCTTAATTTAACCTCTATAAAGACTAGATAGTCCTTTTGCAAAGCTATTAAATCTATCTCTCCATAACGGCACCAGAAATTCTCTTCTATAATCTGATATCCTTCTTTTTCTAGAAATAATTTAGCTAATTCTTCTCCCATTCTGCCTAAACTTCTTGTGTCCAAAAAAATCCCCCCTAACCTTATTACTAAGATATGGTAACCTTTTCATCTATAATTATACATAAATATCCAATATTCATTAATAAGAAATACAGCATCATAGTTTAATGGTTATATCAGGCTAAAGGTTAATGAAGAAAATTGTATTTAATATACAATGCTAACATAATCTTTTTAGGAATCAAGTACTTATTTTTCTCCTTTTGCATATAATAAGATTAAAGGTAATCTTCAAGGTTACCTTTTAATATAGATAGCCCCATCAAGTAACTTGATGGGGCTTTTATTTTAACATAAATTCAATTATAAGAACTAATAACTATAGACCATAAACATCAGAAAATTCAAGATTAATTATATCAACTAAATTTCCTATATTATTATTAACAGCTATCTTATTATCTTCCTGTTTCAATTCAACATCTGGTAATTCAATAATAAAGTTACTTCCTTGACCATACTGACTCTCTACCTTTATACTCCCATTGTGTAACTCCACCAACAGCTTGACAATAGCAAGACCGATACCACTTCCCTCAGTATTTCTACTAAAGGATTTATCAATCTGTCTGAATCGATCAAAAATAAACTCTAACTTGCTAGCTTCTATTCCAATTCCAGTATCACTAACAGAGATTATAACCTTATTATCTGCTTGATATAACTCCACCATTATCTTATCACCTTCATTTGTAAACTTTACAGCATTAGATAATAAGTTTAAAATAATTCTCTCTATAGCAAAGAAGTCACAGACTATTACCTTTTTATCAAGTTTTGAATCAAATTCTAATATTCTATCCTTGTTCTTAATATACTCTGCTGTAGAGAGGGTAATTTCTCTAACTGACTCTACTATATCTTGATTTTTTAAATCTAACTTAAAGGAATTAGAATTAATCTTAGTGATATCTACTAAATTATTGACCAGTCTTAACTGCCTATATCCATTCTGTTTAATAATATTAAGATATCTTGTTACATCTTCTTGCTCTGCAGCTGGCAGCTTCTTTTTATGATACATCTCTAGCATTTGGGCAGCTGAGAAGATTAGATTTAGAGGGGTCTTTAGCTCATGGGTCAAATTAGCAAAAAACTCTACCTTCAATTTATTATATTCTAGCTTCTCTTCTAATAGTTTACGTTCAGTAATATCCACACCTGTACTAAAAATAGCTTGCACAACTCCATTGTCATCTTTTAAAATAGAGATATACCAAGCTATTATCCTCTCTCTGCCATCCTTAGTTAAACAGCTAATCTCAATATAGAATGGTAATTTCAATCTCTGGGCTAATATATTGTTAAGAGTTTGATCTACCTCATCTCTCTCCTCTTTTTTAATAAACTCCAATACCTTAGTGCCAATAATCTCTTCCCGATTATACCCAAACACATCTTCAGCTGCTTGATTAGCCATTACAAATCTCTTCTGTCTATCCATAACTATAAAAGAGATTTCACTAATATCTAATATATGGAGTGAGGAAAAGATCAAGCTCAAAGGCTTTTTTAATTCAGGAGGAAAGTTTAGAAGGTCATCAATATTAATTATACTCTTTTCCAATCTCTCTTCTAATAACCTCTCTTTAGTAACATCTATCCCTGAACTTACTGTTCCTGTAACGTTTCCATTCTTATCTTTTAAGATTGCATTATGCCAAATTATTATTCTAGTTTCGCCACTTCTACTTACTAGAAGGTTCTCTGTTGTCTTAGTGATAAAGATTTCCCCTTCTTCATACTTCTCTCTATTGACAACTCTATTTTTAAATAAATTCTTTACTGCTTTTCTATCCTCCTGTCTCATAAAATTATCAAACCAGTTCTTACCTATTATCTCTTCTTTAGGATATCCTAAAAGCTTACAGCCTTTCTTATTAATCATTGTTACCTTCTGTTCTAAATCCAATGCTACAAAAACCACATCAGCCATATCTAAATAACTATGTAGCTTTTCTTTTTCAAGCCTTAATTTAATAGTTCTCTCTGCTACCTTCTTCTCTAGCTCTTCCTTTATAAGCAATAATTCACCTTCTACTCTTTTGCGCTTGAATATATTGATACTGAGAATAATCACTAAAAAGAGTAGAATAATTATAGAAAAGATGATAACTTGAAAGATCGGCTTATCTTTATTTTTCATAAAAAATGATTGGTCTCTACTTATAATAATACTTTCTAGAGGTAAATTAGAGACTTTAATACCAAACCTCTTCATCTCTTTATAGTCAAACATATACAGATTAGGGATATCTTTTATAACAGATATATTATTGATATCCTCTCCAGATAGAACTTTATTAGCTAACTCATTAGCAAAGACCCCTTGATAATGACCATTAGTCAACTTGCCACCTACAATTCCATGTCCTAAAAAGAACTTCCAAAGACTATAGATTGGTACTTGGCTATTGCTGGCTAATAAATTACTAGTATCCTTTAGTGAGAGTCTATTACCATTTTTATCATTAAAGCCTCCTGCCAAAATTACTATGTCACCTTCAGCTAGACTTCTAACCTTCTCTTGAGCTATTATTATACTCTCTGCTCTAATAATCTCATATTCAACCTCATTATTGTAGTGTAATAGCTCTTCTTTTAAAATCTCATCTTTAACAGTTCCTATAGAGGTATCATCTACAAATAATACTACTTTATCTATATCTGAATGTAATTGTAAAGCAATGTCTAGAGTACCTATCAGATCTACTTTCTCTACTACACCTGTAAAGCCTTGCTTTCTTGCAAGAAGTTTATCGTCAAAATTATTTACTCCACAAAAGACCACCGATGCCTGAGGAAATAAATCTTCTTTATATCTCAATAAAAAATCAAAAGCTGCATTGTCAACAGCAATAATAAGGTCAAATTGATAATTTTGATATTTAGACTTATAGATATCATATAATCTATTAAGATAAGACTCACCGTTAGCATGATGAATATCCATATACTCAATATGAATATTATTCTTACCAGAACCCAAGCCTTTAAGCAAAGTATTGTTAATATCATCTTCCCAATTATACCCTCTATAATAGGAGTTTAAAATTAATATCTCATTATCCTCCAAAGCCTCCACATAAGAAATAAGATTTAATATGATTAAAAATAGAATGAATAGGTATATTTTTCTAGCTATTTGCACATCTAAGAACCCCTTTATCTAATGTATTATTTTCTATTTGTTTCTATTTAATTCTATATAAAAGAAAATAAACCTTCTCTATATTAAAAAAACGGTTTCCTTATCAGAAAATCATCCTATAAAAATAACTAAAGAGCCTCCTTTTGACTAAAAGTCAAAAGGAGGCTCTTGACAACCATTCCCCTTTAAATAATACTTCATTTATGATTATGACTTATGTTATAATTATGGTAAAAGAAATTAAATTTACAGTTAATAGACTGAATAAAGGAGTGACAACTTATGGAAAACAATACAACTATTCAAGAATATATCGAAAAGAAGTTAGAATACAGTAATGTCTTATTAAATTTTACAGAAATGCTAGTAATGATGACAAAAAAGGACTCTACAATCAAAATTGAAAAGGTTGAGGCTGAAGAGCTAGCAGAAGAATTTGATCAAGAATTATGGGGATTAGACCTGACAATCAGTATAGTACTAGGTAATGAAGCCTATGGAAAGACAGAATTATTCCTATTTGAAGATAAAGAGAAAAGAGATAATTTATATGATTATTTAAATCAATTAGTCTCTCTTTAAAGAATTATTAAAGACCCTAAACTCTTATATCTATAGAGTTTGAACCAAGTCCATCGTTTTTATTTAAGACTTTAAGCAGTAGCTTACCATTATACCAGCCCTTGATCTTGACTTTAATCTTCTCCCCTTCTTCTAGCTCTGCCTTACAACTTGCTTCAATTGCCCTTCTACCAAATTTAATAACCACGCTCTCTGCTTTAACCTCCAATACCGTACCTTCTATGATATCTCCTGCCTTTAGCATATTATCACCCATTCATGGATTCTCTGACTATCCCAAAGGAAGTACGGTGTAAGGGAGTTATTCCATATCTCTTTAAAGCTTGGATATGCTCTCCTGTACCATATCCTTTATTTGAAGCAAATTTATACTGTGGATACTCCTTATCATATTCAACTAACATTCTATCTCTAGTGACTTTAGCTACAATTGAAGCTGCTGCAATAGAGACGCTATGGGCATCACCTTCAATGATTCCTGCTTGAGCAATAGTGATATCTGGAATCGTTTCAGCATCGACTAATAAGTACTCTGGTCTATGCTCTAAACTATTTATAGCTTCTCTCATTGCCTGATATGTAGCCTGTAGAATATTAATCTCATCAATCCTGTTATTATCAACAATTCCTACACCTATATCTATTGCCTTCTCTTGAATTATTCCAAAGAGCTCTTCTCTCTTCTTCTCAGATAACTTTTTAGAGTCATCTAAGCCTAAAATCTGTTCATCCTCTGGCAAGATAACTATAGCCGCCACCACAGGTCCTGCTAAAGGTCCTCTTCCTGCCTCATCAATACCCCCAATTATCCTATATCCCTTCTGCTTTACTCTCCTTTCATGAACACTCATCTTCTCATACTTTGCTCTTAGCTCTTCTTCTTTTCTCTGTTGTCGTATCAGTTGTTGGGCTAAGCGCTGTACACCCTTTCTTGAATCTAAAGCTAGACTTTCAACTAATTCATCAGCAACCTCTTCCATCTCATCTAACTTAACTTTAATCTCTTTGATACTTAAATTAGATAAATCCATGATTTATTTACCTCCTTTATAATTCAGTAATGAGTAATGAGTAACTAGTAACTAGTGACAAGTAACTACTAATAATCTACAATAAAAGTTTTTACTCGTCACCCGTAACTTGTTACTTCGTCACTAACCTTATCCCTGTGGTGGTAACTCTAAGGTTAAATTACCAAACTTACCATCTCTGAACTCTTTAATGATTATATCTGAAGTTCGATCACGATCAATTCGACCACCAGACTGCAGGCAACCACGCTTTCTACCAATATCGGCTACCAATTCATAGGTGTCAGGATTTAAATAATCTAATTTAAATCTCTCCTCTAACTTCTCTGGGGCAACTTCACTTAATAGTTCCACCAATTTATAAGCAAGTAGTTCACTATCAAAGATGGTCTCTTTAATCGCTCCAGCAAGAGCCAATCTAAAACCAACCTGCTGATCTTCAAATTTAGGCCATAAGATACCAGGTGTATCTAATAACTCAAAACCTTTTTTAAGCTTAACCCACTGCTGACCTCTAGTAACCCCAGGTCTATTACCAGTTTTAGCACTACTTTTATTACTTAATTGATTAATTAATTGGGATTTTCCTACATTAGGGATTCCTACAATCATCATTCTAATATTCCGTTCATTTCTACCCTTCGCTTTTAAAGCTACAAACTCTTTATCCATTAAATCCCTAGCCAACTTCAAAATTTGACTTACCCCTTGTCCTGTCAAAGAGTTGACTGCTACTGTAGGAGCAATATTAGCAAAATACCTTTTCCAGCTTTTAGTCTGCTCTGGATCAGCCAAATCAATCTTATTAAGGACTATCACCCGTTTTTGATCTTTTAAAATATCATCTATATCTGGGTTTCTACTGCTAAAGGGAATTCTAGCATCTAATAGCTCAATAACTACATCTATTAACTTTAATCTATCCTCAACCTGCCTTTTGGCTCTTACCATATGACCTGGATACCATTGTATTGTCATTAGTTCCCCTCCCTAATTAGCGCCATTCTATTTAAAGGCCAGAAAATAACAAATGCTTTTCCTACTATATTCGCCTGAGGAACAAATCCCCAAAACCTACTATCTTCACTATTATTACGATTATCACCTAACATAAAATAATGACCTTCAGGGACTTTAACCTCAGGAAAATCAGTATAGCTTCTCTCTAATGTATAATCCTCCTCTAAAGGCTTATCATTAACATATACCTGCCCTTCTACTATCTTCACTCTATCACCTGGCAGACCGATCAATCTCTTGATAAATCTACGCTTGGGATCGACTGGCCACTTAAAGACGATTATTTCTTGCCTTCTAGGTTCTCGGAATCTATAGATAAACTTGTTAGCAAAGATTCTGTCACCTGGCTTTAAGGTTGGTAGCATCGAACCTGATGGAATATAAAAGGCCTGTACTACAAAGGTAATGATAAAAAAGGAGATTAAAAGAGCAATTACTATCGATTTTAAATATTCCTTAAACAATTCAACTCCACTCCCTTGCTATAAAATAACTAATTAATATATCGACCTGAATTCAAATTTAAGCTTAAGTTAAACTCAGACTTAAAGCAATTATTTAGAATAGAAAAAAAGGACAGGCTTAAATAGCCAGTCCCTCTTGTAATCTAAGTTAATTAGAATCTCTTTTCTTTTACTTGAGCAGCCTTACCTCTACGTTCTCTTAGGTAATATAATTTAGCTCTATTTACATCTCCACGTCTTGCCACTTCAATCTTAGCAATTTTTGGAGAATGGATTGGGAAAACACGTTCAACTCCAACTCCAAAGGAAATCTTTCTTACAGTGAAAGTCTCTCTGATTCCTCCACCTTGCTTTTTGATAACGATTCCTTGGAAAATTTGGATTCTCTCTTTCCCACCCTCTTTAACCTTTACGTGTACTTTAACAGTATCACCAGAGTTAAATGCAGGAACATCATTCTTTAATTGTTGGCTTTCAATAGCATCAATTATGTTCATTAGTCTTGCCTCCTCTCTCAAAACGTTCTTAAACCCTTAGGGCCAGAGGACCGTCTGTCTTCACACTAGGATATTATAACACAAGAATTTCTAGATTACAAGAGAATTTATTAAATTGTCATAAACTTAACTAAACCAGCTTTCACCTAACAGCCTATCGAGTATAATAGCAGCAGCACTTCTAACCGATAGATGATTATAGTCTCCTCTACCATAAATTGGCTCTAAAATATACTCTGTTGAGTTCATTACCTCTTTGGTTAGACCCCATCCTGTCCCTAATAGAACTAAATAAGGTCTATCACCACTATGTATCTTCTCCCTTAAGTCTTTATAAGTTATTGTATTAGGATAAGTTCTAGCATCAGTAGTTATCAGGATCGGCTCTTCTTTTTCTATGCTTTTGATATCTGCTATAACCTCGGCCAATTCTGCCTTAATATCAAGGATGCTAAAGGCCTCTTTTCTATCTGGATTATATTCTGCCCCAAAATCCCCTGACCAATACTCCTTCATTCTACCTACTAACTTCTGTTGTGAGTCTAGATGATTAACAATATAATATTTATTTACATCATAGGTTTTACTAGAGCGGGCAATATCATGTAAGTCAAAGTTGGTAACGGTAGTGGTAATAACCTCCATCCGCTTATTATAAACAGGATTATGTAATAATGCTAGATAAAATCTAGGCTCTCCCATCTTATCCCTCCTTTTTTAGTTCTTCTCTTATTTCTGCTAATAACTTTTTATCTTCAGAAGATAGTTCAACCTCTTCTAATAAATCTGATCTTCTTAGTAATGTCTTTTTCAGAGCCTCTTTTCTTCTCCAGCGAGCAATCTTCCCATGATCACCACTTAATAAGATATCAGGAACTTCTAAGCCTCTAAACTCCTGTGGGCGGGTATATTGGGGATAATCTAGTATCCCATGATAGAAAGAATCCTCAATATAGGACTCATCACTTCCTAACACCCCTGGTACCATTCTAGAGATAGCATCGACTAAAATCATAGCAGGCAACTCTCCACCTGTTAAAACAAAATCACCAATTGAGATCTCATGGCTAACTAGCTCACCTCTTACTCTTTGGTCAATACCTTCATAATGACCACATAACAAGACCAATCTCTCCTTCTTAGCAAAATCCTTTGCCATCTTTTGATTAAAGGTCTTACCTTGTGGTGTTAAGAAGATAACTGGAACATCTTCATCTATCTCTAAGCTATCAACTGCTCTAAAGATAGGCTCTGGCTTCATCACCATTCCTGCCCCCCCACCATAAGGGTAGTCATCAGCTTGCTTATGTTTATCAGTAGCATAAGCACGAATATTGATAGTCTCTACCTCAATTAACTCTCTCTCTTGTGCTTTATTTAGGATACTACTTCCTAAAACTCCTTCGAACATTTCAGGAAATAGTGTCAAAATCTCAAACTTCATCATATCACCTTACCTTAATCCCGGTAATAGTTTGACTACCATCTTTTGTTCACTTAAATCTACATTTAAGATAACATCTTTAATTGCAGGTAATAATAATTCTTCCCCATCATTATTTACTATATAAACATCATTAGCACCAGTCTCTAAAACCTCTTGTAAAGTTCCTAGATACTCTCCATTTTTAGTATAGACCTCTATCCCTATAATCTCATCTACATAATAATCATCTTCTGCTAGCTCTACCTTCTCTTCTTCAGCTATCTGGATTAAATAACCTTTATGGTCAATAGCCTCAGAAATCCCATCAAAGCCTTCAAATTTTAAAATAACAAACTGCTTATGATACCAAACATCCTCTAGATAGACCTCTTTTTTGATTCTATTCTTAACTAGATAGACTCTATCTAACATTTCAAACCTTTCAATAAAATCTGTTAAAGGCTTAACCCTAACTTCTCCTTTATTTCCCTGATGACGAATAATCTCTCCTATAGTAATGAGTTTTTCAGCCATAAGACCCCTCCTTTTATTATATCCGATATAGCTATAAATTAAAGTATTTATAAGAAATTAGCAAAAGGCTAGAGATTTACTCTAGCCTTTTATCAAATAAGTCGATTTTATAAATCAATCTACAATTTTTACTGAAACATGTTTATCAGTCTTAGTTGCTGCCGCACCAATGACAGTTCTAATAGCTTTGGCAACTCTTCCACCTTTACCAATCACCTTGCCCATATCATCAGCAGCCACCTTTAACTCTAAGATCGTAGATTGACCCTCTTCTTTTTGATTTATCAGAATCTCTTCAGGATTGTCCACAATATGTTTAACGATTGTTCGCAATACCTCTTTCAAAAAGAGCACCTCCAAAGCTGAACTTTAAGCTAAACTTATTTTCTCTTCATTTCGTCAAACTTTTTCATGATTCCTTGACGACTTAAAATATTTCTTACAGTATTAGAAGGTTGTGCCCCATTGCTTAACCAATTTAATGCAGCCTCTTCATTAACTTTAACTGTTTCTGGATCAGTTGTAGGGTTGTAGTATCCAAGCTCTTCGATAAATCGTCCGTCTCTAGGCTTACGAGAATCAGCAACAACTAATCTATAAAAAGGATTTCTTTTAGAACCCATTCTTTTTAATCTAATCTTAACTGCCATTATACTTCACCTCCTTTAATTTAATAATTTACTTTATATGAAAGCTGTGAATAACCTTAATCTTAAATTACTCACACTCATCATTATCTCTATTTTACATAAAAGGTAGTTTGAATTTACCTTTAAGCTTACCTGAGCCTAATCCTTTACTCATCTCACCCATCTGTTTCATCATCTTTCTAGTCTGCTTGAATTGCTTTAATAAACGATTTACATCTTGAACCGTTGTTCCACTTCCCATTGCAATTCTGCGGCGACGACTACCTTTGATCAATTCAGGATTACGACGTTCCTCTATTGTCATAGAATTAATAATTGCTTCAATTTTATCTAGCTCTTTTTCATCAACTTGAATCCCTTTAAGTTGTTTTCCAACACCAGGAATCATTCCCATTATCTCCTCAAGAGGTCCCATATTTCTGACCTGTTTCATCTGGTCTAAAAAGTCCTCAAAGGTAAATTCTTGTTTTCTTAACTTCTCTTCTAATTCTCTAGCCTTCTTCTCATCAAATTGAGCTTCAGCCTTCTCAATTAGAGTTAAAACATCACCCATCCCCAAAATTCTAGAGGCCATACGGTCTGGATGAAATTCTCTTAAATCTTCTAATTTCTCTCCAAAACCTCCAAATTTAATTGGCTTTCCTGTTACTGAACTGATAGACAAAGCAGCACCACCACGAGCGTCACCATCTAACTTAGTTAAAACAACACCATCAACACCCAAAGCCTGATCAAAGTTTTCGGCAACATTAACGGCATCCTGCCCAGTCATAGAATCTACCACCAATAATATCTCATGGGGCTTTACAGCCTTCTTAACATTCTTTAGCTCATCCATTAAGGCTTCATCTATATGTAAGCGACCCGCAGTATCTATAATTACTACATCATTACCATTAGACTCTGCATGGCTAATAGCCGCTTTAGCAATATCTACTGGGTCTTGCTTATCTCCCATAGTGAATACTGGCTGCTCTACTTTCTCACCTAATACCTGTAACTGCTTAATTGCAGCTGGTCGATAGATATCAGCAGCTACTAATAGAGGATTCTTTCCTTGGGATTTTAATAATTTAGCTAATTTACCAACAGTGGTCGTCTTACCAGCACCTTGCAAACCAGCCATCATAATAATAGTTGGAGGATTAGAAGCAAAAGTTATCTTACTTTGAGTTCCTCCCATCAACTCTGTTAGCTCTTCATTAACTATCTTAATTACCTGCTGAGCTGGAGTCAAACTAGTTAATACCTCATGCCCTACAGCTCTCTCTTCAATCTTTTTAACAAACTTCTTAACAACCTTAAAGTTTACATCAGCCTCTAATAAAGCCAACTTGACCTCTCTTAAAGCTCCCTTAACATCCTTTTCTGACAGCTTACCTTTTCCTTTTAATTTATCAAAAGCTCCTTGTAGCTTATCTGCTAATCCTTCAAAGATCACATCAATTCCCCCTCTTGGTAGGCTTGCAATCTAGCCAAAACACCTTTTAACTTCTCTACATCATCTTCTTCCAATCTGGGTTCTATCTTCTCTACCATATTATTTAATCTATCAAGTTCATCTCGAATACCATCATAATATTTAAGTAATCTCAACTTCTCTTCATAATCCTCTAAAGACTCTTCTGAACGCTTTAGATTATCATAAACTGCTTGGCGACTAATCCCCTGCTGCTTGGCTATCTCACCTAGAGATAAGTCATGGTGATAATATAACCTAATAAACTCCTGCTGCCTTTCAGTTAAAAGTGGTGCATAAAAACTGAATAATCTGGCAACTCTAACAACCTTATC
Organism: Orenia metallireducens; assembly: GCF_003001995.1. Classification (GTDB taxonomy): domain Bacteria; phylum Bacillota; class Halanaerobiia; order Halobacteroidales; family Halobacteroidaceae; genus Orenia; species Orenia metallireducens_B. The sequence continues at coordinate 25,831 of NZ_PVNB01000019.1, forward strand.
TATATTCAACAACAAAATCACCTTCATTTACTGTTAAGGAATTTCCCTTTACAGATGATAATATAACATATGGATAACCTATTGTCAAGAAAAATCATTTTAGTTTAAGCTTAAATATGAGCTAAGATTTATTCAATCCTAGCTTAATTTCAAACTCAAGCTTAGACTTAATACTATCCATTAAACAGTGCTTCAATAAAGGATTCTGCTTCAAAGTCCTGTAAATCTTCTGCAGACTCCCCAACACCAATTAGCTTAATAGGAATTCCTAGCTCCTCTTTAATTGCAATTACCACTCCACCTTTAGCTGTTCCATCTAGCTTAGTTAGAGCAATACCATCTATAGCTACTGCATCATTAAATAGCTTGGCTTGATTGACTGCATTTTGACCAGTAGTTGCATCCAATACTAACAGTACCTCTACTCTCATCTCACCGGCTTCACGAGTAATTACCCTTTTGACCTTCTCTAACTCTTGCATCAAGTTAGATTGGGTGTGTAATCTACCAGCAGTGTCAACAATCAATAAATCTACACCTCTAGATTTGGCTGCTTGTACAGCATCATAGGCTACAGCTGCTGAATCTGCACCTTCTTGGTGGGCAATGATATCTACTCCTACTCTAGAGCCCCAAACCTTTAGCTGATCGATAGCCGCAGCTCTAAAAGTATCCCCAGCCCCTAACAAGACCTTCATTCCTGCCTCTTTAGTTCTCTGAGCTATCTTACCAATAGTTGTAGTCTTTCCAGCACCATTTACTCCTACTACCATTAATATAGTAGGTTGCTCACTATCCTCTTTTTCTTCACCTTGGCTTAATATCTCAATCAATTGATTCTTAAATAACTCATTTAAATCCTTAGGCTCTTTTATATTCTCTTCTTTAGCTTTCTCCCTTAAATCATCTACCAAGTTCATTGTAGTATGTACACCAACATCTGCTTGAATTAAAATCTCCTCTAACTCTTCAAATAGCTCTTCATCAATACTAGTAAATTTACTAAAGAGGTTCTCTACTTGTGCTACAAAACCATTTCTAGTCTTACTTAGCCCCTTCTTTAATCTACCAAAGAAACTTAGCTTCTGCTCTTCTTGTTGAGGTTCTTTAACCTCTGCTACTTCCTCTTCAATCTTCTCTTCCTCTTGTTGAGCTACTACTTCTTTCTTTTGACCAACTTCTTCTGTTATCTCTTCTTCTTGGGGCTGATTAAGCTCTTCAACTCTAGTAACCTCTTCAACCTTTTGAACCTCTTCTTCTTTCTTCTTTTTCTTAGCAAATCCAAAAATCTTCTTTAACATAAATCTTCCCCCTTACTTCAATTCTAATGGTTTACATAGATCTGTATACTCTTGAGCAATTCCAAAACGTCTTTTTCTAATCTCTGCTTCCTCTTCTGGGGTCTCAGCAAGATAGTATTTTTGACCTACCTCTTCATATTCATCAGCTAACTTAGCTACCTCTTCTCTTAGCTCAATCACAGTAGCACCTTTGATATTACCATCCTTATCATGACCGATAGCTATTACTGGTCTTCCCCAACTGCCTGGTCCAGCCATGGCATCACCCATATGCATTACTCCAGTTCCACCAGGATGGGTATGTACAATTGCAACATTATGAGGAATAATATTAGTATAAGCCTCTTTTAAGGAGATACCTGAGATATCAGTATAGCTAGATGCTAACATCCTAGAAGGAACATAACCCATACCCCCAACAACTATCTCTCCTTTTTGGATGATATGACCATCCACAATCTCTCCAATCGCTGCAACTTCTCTGCCCTGCTCCACTTCAGTAGATTTGGCAACTAAGCGCTTGGCAAACTCTTTATCAATAGTGTTGACTTCAATTGCTGGTATCTGCCACTTCTTTTCTGGAACCTTGGCTAAAGAAACCTCATCCTCAGGGATATCTACTTGTTCTAACTCTTTGCAGATATCTAGATAATTCAATTGTAAATTGAAGGACTCTCGTAAAATCTCCCTTTCTTCCTCCATAGTCTTAGCTGTTAACCTATGTAATTGTATATCCTCAGATTCAGTAGCTAAATCAAAGTATTCCTTCTTAGGATAAATCAACCCTACTCCAGCCGCCTTACCCATCTTCACTCCAATACTAATTAGTGGTATATTAAATACATCAAGACCACCTGTACCTACAATAATACCAGTCTTGCCTGGATTGGTAGTAATAATCACTGCATTTTCAGGCAGCTGATTGATAATCTCCAATAAAGCTTCTCCCTCAGTCTTAGCCACCTTAGACAGCATCTGCCGATAAGGGAGTCCTGATATTCCACCATTGACTATTTCTGTCATCGAATCGATATACCCCTCTTGATTAATAAACCCTATCGCTCCTGCCGAACGACCTTGGCTTAGATGATTACTTCTATCAACCAATCGCTCTACTATAAAAGCTGCTATTCCCTTGACTTTCATTATACGCCCTCCTTTTAGACTATATTTTTCCTGTTTATCTAAGACAATATACTATAATATTTTTGGCTGATAGCTACTAGCTAGTGGCTATCAGCTACTCTTCATAATCTCCAACCTCATCTACCTTCAATGATAATAACTGTGAAACCCCAGATTCTTGCATAGTCACCCCATATAAGGCATTGGCAGCTGCCATAGTCCCTTTTCTGTGGGTAATGACAATAAACTGGGCAATCTCTGACAATTGATTTAAATAGTTAGCAAACCTATTTACATTAGCATCATCTAAAGGGGCATCAAGCTCATCTAAAACGTAAAACGGACTTGGATTGACCTTTAAAAGTGAAAATATTAGTGCTGTTGCAGTCAATGCCTTCTCCCCACCAGACATCAATGATAACTTTTGTAGCTTCTTACCTGGTGGTTGAGCATTAATCTCAATTCCTGTCTCTAATAGATCATCTTCATCCTCTAATGCCAACTGCGCCTGACCACCCTCAAATAAATCTGTAAATATCTTCTCAAACTCTACTTTTACTTGATTAAAGGTCTCTAAGAACTTCTCTTCCATCTCATCCTCTATCTCTTTAATTACCTCTTCTAAAGATTCTTTAGATTCAACTAAGTCCTGATGCTGCTCTTGTAAGAAATTAAATCTTTGACTTAGGGTTTCATACTCTTCAATCGCTCCTAAATTAACTGGCTCTAACCTCTTCATTGAACTCTTAAGCCCTTTAATCTCTTTTTCAACCTGATTTTGATTAGTAATCTTTTTAATATCAACACTTGCCGCTTCAATACTCAGTTCATACTCCTCTTGCAACTTAGTTTGAATATTCTCTAGTTTAACCTGCAACTGCGCTACATCAATTTCAATCTTATTATACTCTTTTTGTAGCTTTTCATATCTAGCTCTAATATCCTTAGATTCCTGTTGATATGAATTGATCTTAGCTTTAATCTCTGAAATCTCTATTCTAAATTCATCAAGAAGATTCTTTAAGCGGACAACCTCCTTGCTCATCTCTTCCTTCTCTTTATCTAGCTCTTGCTTTCTGAAATTAAGTTGTTTATCCTTATCCATCAAGCGTTTTATCTCTTCTTCTTTATTAGTAATTTCATCCTTAGCATAGGCTATTGCCTTCTCTTTAGACTCTAGCTCTTCAGCCAAGCTTCCTTTTTCTTGCCTTAAAGCAGCTATACTTACCTTCAGCTCTGTAATCTCATCTGTGTATAAAGCTTTAGTTGCCTCTAGCTTTTTTATCTTCTCTTCTAGCTCTATAACCCTCTCTTTAATACTAGAATCATCATTGTTCAATCTACTTAAAGCTTGAGATAACTCTTTGCTCTCAGACTCTAAACTGATAATCTCTTGCCTTAGCTCTTTTATTCTAGAGTCTTTAGCAGCCAACTCACCTCTTAATCGCTCTACCTCTCTGTTAGCCTGTTGATAGTCCTTTAAGTAATTGGCCTCTTTAAGCTCTAGTTGGTGAACCTGTTCTTCTACCTTAGTTAATTTATTCTCAGATTCAACTAAACTCTCTTTTACCTTAAGACCTGATTCTTCTCTTTTCTTTAATTTAAGAGTCAAATCTTCAACCTGATTAGATAAAACCCCAATCTCTCTAGAACGCCCCAATAAATTGTTGTTCTGATTGCGGCTTCCTCCTGTCATAGCACCTCCAGGGTTAACTACATCACCATCTAAGGTCACTACCTTTACCCTCTTATCAGCAGCCTTGGATACTTTAACAGCAGCATCAATATCCTTGGCGATAATTACCCTACCAAGGAGGTTCTCGATAATATTCTGATATTTTGAATCATAGCTGATTAAATCTTTGGCAACACCAATAGCTCCTTCTATCTTTAAGGCAGAGAGTTCAGATTGGTTTAAAGAGCGAGAAGATATTAAGTTAAGGGGCAAGAAGGTAGCTCGTCCACCCTTGCTAGTCTTTAAATATCTAATTGCTTGTTTGGCAACCTGATCATTCTCTACAACAACATTCTGTAAAGTACTACCTAAAGAGACTTCAATAGCCGTTTCATACTCTTGGGGTGTATTAATTAATTCTGCTATTACCCCACAAACACCTTTTATCTGCTCACTATCTTCAATATGTTTAAATAGATTCTTAACCCCTCTATAGTAGCCTTCATAGTTCTCTTCCATCCCTTCAAGAACCTTTAATCTTGAGCTTTTAGCATTTAAGCTATCTTTTATCTCTTCATACTCATCCCTTAAGGAAGTTAAGCTGTCTTGGAGCTGGCTATTGTTAGTTTTTTCTCTATTATATTCATTACGATAATCACTTATGTTCTTTTTAATCTCTTCTAGTCTACTCTCTTTATTTCTCATCTCTTCTAAGGCTTTATCAACTTCTTTAGTTAAAGACTCTCTTTGCTCCACTAAAGCAGTTATATCCTCTTGATAACGTCTGATATCTCTACTTGCTGTCTCTAATTGATGTTGCTGCCTATTAATTTTAGTAATCTGCTTTAATTGATTATCTTGAAAGCCTTTCTTGACCGCAAATTTCTCATCTAATTCTCTAGATAAAGTATCTAACTCTTTATTCTTCTGATCCAATAACAAAGACTTTTCTTTGATCTTCTCTAGTAACTCTATCTCTTTCTTATCTTTTTTTGCAATCTCCTCTTTATTTAAGTTAATCCTCTCTTTTAACCGATTAATCTCACTCTCTAGTCTACCCTTCTGCTCTAGAATATTATCCTGTTGCTGTTTAGCCAAAGTTAATTTGTTCTCAATCCGCTCTACACTACTTTTAGCCTCAAAGATATTCTCCTTTTGCTGGTCAGAATCTGCTGTTAGCTCCTCTAAGCGTTCCTTCTCCTTGCCTATTCTCAAATCATATTCACTTACAGCTGATTTTGCCTCAGTTAGTTGATAAGATAGTCGTTGCTTACTAGTAATATCTTGGTCAAGCTTCTCTTCTAATTCCAAATAAATATTAGCTAGTAAGTTAACCTCTAACTCTTTTAGTTCACTTCTATACTCTTGATATTTTTTCGCCTTCTTAGACTCTTTCTCTAAAGGCTCTACTTGCCTCTCTATTTCATGGATAATATCCTTTATTCGCTGTAGCTTCTGCTCTGTACTATCTAACTTCTTTTCTGCCTCTTCTTTACGGCTCTTATGCTTACTGATTCCAGCAGCCTCTTCAAAAAGCTCCCTTCTATCTACAGAGTTTTCACTTAAAATAGCTTCAACCTTTCCCTGTCCAATTATCGAATAAGCATCCTTACCAATCCCTGTATCCATAAATAGTTCCTTAATATCCTTTAAACGGCAGGTATTATTATTGATTAGATAGTCACTCTCTCCACTACGGGTTACTCGTCTACCAATAATCACCTCTTTATAATCAATCGGTAGAGCACCATCACGATTATCCAGGGTCAAGGTAACCTCTGCTAAACCTAAGGCTCTTCTTTTGCCACTTCCTGCAAAGATAACGTCCTCCATCTTGCCTCCCCTTAAGGTTTTGGCACTCTGCTCACCTAATACCCAACGGATAGCATCAGAGATATTACTTTTTCCACTACCATTAGGACCTATAATTCCTGTAATAGCAGGCTCAAAATCTACCTTTACCCTATCAGCAAAGGATTTAAAGCCTTTAATGGTTATACTTTTAAGAAACATAACTTTCCTCCTTTCTTGCATATAGACTTGTAAAATATATTCTATTAAACGTAAAATTCTTTTTATAGTTTAGCTATTGTAATACTTTTAGTCTAAGATTAAGGTTTTACTTAGTCTTAAATTTATTCTGTATTTTATATAGGCTCAAATTTTATTTTAACATAAATATAGCAAAAAATAAACAAAACTATAACCCCACCTTAAAAGCTAGCAGGGTTATAGTCTTTATTCGATATTAATTTTAATTATCTTGGTTCAACAATAAACTTAATGGCAGTTCTTTCTTGCCCATCAATTTCAATTTCAGAAAAAGCAGGAATCGCAACTAAATCTATACCATTTGGTGCTATAAATCCTCTTACAATGGCAATCGCTTTCACAGCTTGATTTATAGCTCCAGCTCCAACACCCTGTAGCTCTGCTCTACCTTCTTCACGTATTACAGCAGCTAATGCTCCAGCTACAGATTTAGGCTTTGAAGTTGATGATACTTTCAATATTTCCATATTATTTCCTCCCTTAATTTAGCCTATTAATTATTCCTTATATTCATATATAGTAAGTTAGCTGCTATATTATGACTAATTTAGAAAATAAAATTTAGTAAATAACGTTTATTTTAATCTTGCCCCTAGCTAAAGTATCATCATCCTTGATAATTATCTCTTGAAGTTTGTAATGATTATACAAGTACTCTAAATTACTATTCTTCTGTCCTCTAAGATTGGAGATATCTTTGGAATTAACCGTTAATTCTAATTTATTAATAGTTTTTTCTCTAATCTCATCTTCAATTTTATTCAATAGTAACTTAGATTCTACTAATTGTCTAAAGGAAGGATGAAAAGGTCCTGCTAAAACCTCTGTAGAATTGACCCCCTCAGAAGGCTGGAGCCCAACTCTAATTATATCAATCCCAGCTTTTTTGAAATTCTCTACTAATTGAGCACTGATAGCAACTGCCTCTGCTAATGATAAAGGCTCATACTTACCTGCTTTATATAGCTTAGCTAATTGAGTATTTTTGATGACCAAGGTAGGATATATCCGTACAAAATCTGGATTAAGCTTAATAACCTCTGTTACTGTATCTAAATCAGAAGTTTCCGTACTGTTAGGTAGACCAGGCATAACCTGTAACCCTAATTTAAAGTCATACTCTTTGATTAAAGAGACCGCCTTCTTAACATCTGCTCTACTATGTCCCCTGATTGCAGCAGTTAATACATCATCGTCTAGAGATTGAACCCCTAATTCAATAGTCCCTACACCATATTCTTTTAACCTATCTAATATCTCCAGATCTATATAATCAGGTCTAGTAGATAACCTAATCCCAGTAATATCCCCTTTATCTAAGAAGATTTTTGCAACTGATAGTAGCTCCAGCTGATATTTGGGGTCAATTCCTGTAAAGCTACCTCCATAAAAGGCAACCTCTATCCTTGTAGCTGTTTTGGGAATTGTGCTTAAATATTCATTGATCTTAGCCAAGACTTCTTCCTGGCTTAAATCCTTTGTAACACCTGTAATCTCCCGCTGATTACAGAAGACACAGTCATGGGGACAGCCCAAGTGGGGAACAAAGATGGGAATAATATAATTACTCTTGCTCATTTTCCTTTACCTGCCTAGCAATCTCTTTAAGTTCTTGAATCTCATCATACTTTAAAAATCTATATGTACCCAACTTCAAATCCTCATCTAAGGATAAAGGTCCCATTTTAATCCTCTTTAATTCTAATACTGGATGGCCTACTGACTTGAGCATCCTCTTAACCTGATGCTTTCTTCCTTCATGAATCTCTAAAGATACTATTGATTTATTATTAAATTCTACAACCCTTTCTGCTTTAGCAGGTGCAGTCCACCCATCACCTAAGTGTACTCCACGCTCTAAAGCTTTTAACTTAGCATCATTAGGTACTCCATCAACAGTAGCCAAGTATTCCTTACTGATTTGGTGGCTAGGATGGGTTAGAGCATAGGCAACCTCACCATCATTGGTTAATAATAATAGACCTTCGGTATCATAATCTAATCTCCCTACTGGATATACTCTCTCTTTTACCTTAACTAGATCTATTACTGTCTTTCTTCCCTTAGGATCACTTACTGTTGTAACACATTCTCTGGGTTTATTTAATAAGATATAGACCAATTTCTCTTTCTTAATCTTCTTATCATTTACCTCTATATCATCTTGCTGTGGATTAACCTTAAATCCCAATTCTTTTACCACCTTGCCATTAACCTTTACTTTACCTTGCTCTATCAACTTTTCACTCTGTCGTCTTGATGCTACTCCTGCTCTAGCCATTACTTTCTGTAATCTCTCCATTAACTAACACCTCAATTTATTTATTTGTTGCTACAGTTATTCTTATTCTAGTATAATAGTAAATCTCCTTGTTAAAAATAGATTTGGATTTCAGCTGATAGCTTCTTCCAGAAATTATTGACTGCAGAATCTTCAACATAACGGTCAGAGATTAGATCTATTCTATCCAATAGATTATCATCCTTATCATATAAAGCAATATTGCCTAATTTTTCCCCTTTCTTGATTGGTAAAGTGATATCATTCTTAACATCAATTACTTTCTTTATCTTAGTACTGCTACCTTTAGGGAGGACATAATTAAACTCCTTAGCAGCCTTTAACTTTATCTTTTGCTCATGAATAGAGATTTGATGAACCTCTTCTCCTTTAGCAATCACTTCTACCTTCTGATAACGATTAAAACCATAATTTAATAAAGCTAAAGATTCATTCCACATCGCCCCACTCTTTAGAACTACACTAACCAACTGTTGACCATTTTTAGTAGCAGAAGAGACCAAACACCTTCCTGCTGCTCTAGTATAACCAGTTTTAACACCATCAACTATATCAGAGCGGGTTAATAATTTATTGGTATTGCTTAAGATTCTATCCCAACTATGACCAGGCCACTCAATTCTCTTCTTTTTTGTTGAAACCACCTTAGCAAAGATGGGATTTTGTAGAGCATAACGGGCTACCTGTGCCAAATCATAGGCTGTTGTTAGATGACCCTCTTGGGGTAAACCATTGGGATTTTTAAAGGTTGTATGTAAAGCACCTACTTCTCTTGCTTTAAGATTCATCAACTTGGCAAAATTCTCTACAGAACCACCAATGTGTTCAGCAATTGCTACAGCTGCATCATTACCTGATTTTAATAAAAGACCATAGACCATCTCTTCTAAGGTTAAAGTTTCATCAGGAACCAAATAGATTGAAGAACCACCTTCGTAGGCTGCTCGTTTACTAGCAGTTACTTTGTCAGAAAGATTGCCATTCTCTATTGCTAAGATTCCAGTCATAATCTTAGTAGTACTAGCAGGAGCACGACGCTGATGAATATTCTTCTGATAAAGTATCTGACCAGTCTCTACATCCATTAAGATCGCTGCTTGTGCAGATAATTGAGGATATGCTAAAGCAATTGCATTAACCGTTAAAACTAAGCTACAAACTATTATTAATGTTATTAAGTATCTTTTAATCATGATTACACCTCCAAAAAATTCAAAGGAAAAGTGAAGGTTCCCCTTCACTTTTAGTCTTTTATACACTAATCTCCACATTTGTATTATCTTCTTTCTTGTTCTTGTCATTCTGTTTAGTAAGACCTTTGAGATGATCTAATAATTCAGGAGCCAAGTTTACTAGCCGCTCAACAACGGCATTGTTATTAACTGGCAATAATCTTACTTGACCTTCACTGACTACTAAAAAAGCAATCGGCTGTAGCATTACCCCAGCTCCACTACCTCCACCAAAGTTTGTACCCTTAGCTGAATTTCTTTCTCTATCCTTATCTTCACCATTGTTCTTTTTTAATAGATATTCAGCACCACCAGCCGCAAAACCAAAATTGACCTTTGAAACAGGGATGATTACACTGCCATCCTTGGTCTCTACTGGATCTCCTACAATAGTATTTACATCAACCATAGTTTTTATATTCTCCATTGCTGTGGACATTATATTTTCAATTGGATGATCGGCCATTTCCCTTTAACCTCCTTTTGAGTTGAGAAATTAATATCTTCAATCCCATATGTATAATATCACCTATCTTAAAAGTAAATATACCCTCAAATTCCATACCAAAATCCTGAGGATAATTAAAAGAAGGCTCGACTTGAATAACAGGTACAGCTTCAAATCTTATAAAATTTTGTAAAATAGAGACAACAGAACCTTTAACTGCCCAAATCATTCCTGTTAAAATTCCTGTATAAGCCTGATTTATCAGTCCAAAGTTTGTAACCCACCAAAAATCATCACATTTATCAATTATCACTACAACATCTTCTATATGTGTAAAAACCTTTTTGACTTGATTGAAAAAGTTAATAATATGTGCTATATCACCCTTATTTCTTTCTCCTTTTTCTAACTTCTCATCTATCTTCACTTCCCTTTTAAACCTTTCATTTACCCTAGCTTTAAATTCAAAATCTGAGAAGGAAAACCGCTCCTCAATCTCTACATAAGGTAATTTGAATCTATATTTAAAGAAGGTAAAATTGAGTTTAGCTACCAAATCATCACCTTCTTGCTGGACATTAATATCAATCATAAACCTTATCTTGCCAAAGCGTAAAATAATTAAGATTAAAAGGATTAAAATTAATATTATCATGTGATCCCCCTTTCAACCTATAATAGTTATCTTATCCATAGCTTCTAAATTGTATACTAACTTTATTAATTTGCTAAGCTTTCTAAAGCTAAATCTAAGATATAAAAAGTAAAGATACAATTTCATTATTCCTTTTAGGATAATATAAAATACAGACTAGTAAAAATTTATAATTGTATCTTTAAATGACAAAAGAACTTGAGCTAGCTCAAGTTCTTTAATTTAGATCCATATATTGTAATAACTTGATAATCATAATATTACTCTAAAAAAATAATCAGGTGCTTACAAGCACCTGATTATTCTTAGTTATCCTCTATATTATCAATTGCTTTCTCTATCTCTTCATCATATAACTCTGTAAACTCCTGAGCTGGTGGTAGCTCATCTAAGCTATTTAACCCCATATACTGTAAGAATTCAGCTGTAGTTCCATAAAGAATTGGATTTCCTATAGTATCCTTTCTCCCTTGCTCTTCTATTAAGCCTCGCTTCTGTAACGTCTTTAAAGCCTTTTCAACATTGACACCTCTAATATCCTCAACCTCTGCTCTAGTAGCAGGCTGTTTATAGGCAATAATCGCTAAGGTCTCTAAAGCAGCTTGGCTTAAAGTATTATTCATCTCCGGTTTATGTAACTCTTTGATAAAAGGTAGAAATTCTGCTTTAGTCTGTAATTGATAGCCATTACTGACCTGTACCAACTCAATTCCCTTATCTCCCCTAGTATACTCTGCTTCAAGTAACTCTAAAGCATCTTTGATATCTTTAACTCCAATATCCAAGACCTCTTTGATCACCTTAATTGGCAAAGGGTCTGTTGCCATAAACAATAATGCTTCTATTGCAGCCTTTACTTCAACTTTACTTAGCACCGACCACCACTCCCTAAACGGTAAATCATAATCTCATCAAAGTTATTATCCTGTTTAATCTTGACCTCATTAATCTTAATCAGCTCTAATAATGCCATAAAAGTAACAACTACCTCTAATCTAGAGCTGAATTGAGAGAACAATTCCATAAAACTAATTTCACCATCAACTACAACTAATCTTTGCATTATATAACCCTGTTGCTCTTTGATAGTAATTTCTTCTGCCTTTAAGTGGTCTAAAGTATCTACATGCTGTTCTTCCTTCTTATCAACCTTCTTATTTTTACCTTTCTTCAATGCTGTATGGAAGGCAGAGATGAATTGATCTATAGTAACCCCTTCTAGAGGATTAGACTTTTCAAACTCCAACTCACTTAACAAAGGAGCTACATTACGAGTATATGACTTTCGCTGCTTCTGCTCAAAATCCTGTAGCTCTAAAGCCAATTGTTTATACTTCTTATACTCTAGTAGCTTCTCCACCAACTCTTGGCGAGGGTCTACCTCTTCCTCATCATCGCCACTTCTCTCTTTAGGCAATAAGGTCTGGGCTTTGATCTCCATTAGCTGTGCTGCCATAATTAAAAATTCACTAGCCACATCTAAATCTAACTTCTGCATATTAGCAATGTACTCTAAATACTGGCGGGTAATCTCTGCAATGGGAATATCATAAATCTCTACTTTATTCTTCTTCAACAAATGCATTAATAGATCAATAGGACCTTGAAAAGCATCAATCTTTACCTCATAGCCCATACGCTCACCTCTAACCCTATCTTAGATTCATAGCAGTTCTGACTTGAGTTAATGTCTCTTTAGCTATAGCTCTAGCTTTGTTAGCACCTTCAGCTAAAATTTCATCAACAATTTCAGGCTTAGCCTCTAGCTCTTTTCTCTTTTCATGGATTTCAGATAGGTAATCGATAATTGAATCTGATAATATCTTCTTACAATCCATACAGCCTAAAGTAGCATTACGACAGCCCTCTGCCACCTCTTCAACTCTATCTGGAGTAAATAATTTATGGTAAGAATAGACTGAACAGACCTCAGGATCACCAGGGTCCTTTAACCTAATTCTTTGTGGATCTGTCACCATACTCTTAACCTTTCTTGCAATCTCTTCAGGGCTATCAGCCAAGTAAATAGAGTTGCCATAGCTTTTGCTCATCTTACGACCATCTAAACCTAATAATTTAGTAACCTCACCTAACTTAGCTTCTGGCTCTGGGAAGGTCTCCACATATAAGTGGTTAAATCTTCGAGCAAGCTCTCTAGTTATCTCAATATGTGGTAGTTGATCCTCTCCAACTGGAACCGTATCACCCTTAAAAGCTAAGATATCAGCAGCCTGTAAGACTGGATACTCTAATAGTCCAAAAGGAATAGAATCCTTTACTCCCAACTCTTGAACCTGCTCTTTATAAGTTGGATTTCTCTCTAAGCGTGAAACTGATATAATCATTGATAATAATAGATTCAACTCAGCAATCTCTGGTATATGGGATTGAACAAAAATAATACTTCTTTCAGGATCAATCCCTGCAGCAATCCAATCAATCACTTGTCCTCTAATATTATTTTGTAGTTGTTCAGTATCTTCATATTTAGTAGTCAAGGCATGCCAATCAGCAACCTCAAAGATACAGTTATATTCATCTTGGAGTTGCTTCCAATTATCAAGCACCCCAATTAAATGTCCTAAATGTAATTTTCCAGTAGGACGCATCCCACTGAATATAGTTCCTTTTTTCGACATAATAAATCCTCCCTTTTTAAATGCAATGAATAGTTAATAATTAATGGTGAATAGTAAAAAACTCAAAACTATTTTTTATTAGTTATTCTTTGTTCTCTACATTAATCCTACTAATTTAAAGATTCCTATCCTTAGAATATTTATAGCAGGACTCAATATTACTCCAATTCCATTGGTAAATAGTAAAAATAGTAGAATAAAAGGTCCATAGGCTTCTAAATTATAGATAAATTTATTCATACTAGCTGGCAACAATCCCGCTAATATCTTAGAACCATCTAAAGGTGGTACTGGCAATAAATTAAAGACAGCCAATCCTAGATTTAGATAAATCCCTGTGATAAATAGAGTATTAACGACTCTTGGGTCTATTAAAGTATAAAAGAAATTACCTACAAATCTATATAAGAATGCAAAGCCTATAGCTAGTGTTATATTTGATAAAGGACCAGCCAATCCTACTAGCATCATCCCCTTTTTACGATCTTTAAAATAACGAGGATTGACCTGTACTGGCTTAGCCCAACCGAATCTACGGGTAATCAGTAATACTAATGTTCCCATCGGATCTAAATGGGCTAAGGGGTTTAAAGTCAAACGACCAGTCATCTTTGGTGTTGGATCACCTAATAAATCTGCCATCTTTCCATGGGCATATTCATGAAAGGATAAAGATAATAACAAAATAGGTATTAATAAGACCAATTCTGCAATTGTATTCACTTTATTCACCCCTCTTTTCTATATAATCTCGCAGATATCTCTGCTCTTGTTGATAATTCACAATCTTTCCATCTAATTTGGCCTTCTTAACTGCTTGCAAAGCATCTTGAAAGAAAGGACCTGGTTTATAACCAAAGTCAATAATATCCTCTCCAGAGACTTTGATATCTATCCAGCGTAGCTCTTCTAAATATAGCTTAACCTTATCCTTTAAAGTAAAATCTTTAATCAATAGTAATAGTAAATCTTCAATCGCAAAGCCTTCCAATAAATAATAGATCTCACTATTATCCTCTGCAGCTTTTAACCTACTGCTAAGGCTATCAAAACTTAAAGTAAAGAATAAGCGATAAGATAGATTCTTATTTAAATTAAACTTCTGATTAAACTCTTTAATCTGTTCATGATTCATCCCCCAGATTAGAACCATCAAATAGAGTACCCATTCATTAAATTTAAAGGAGAGATTTAAAGTCTTCAACCACTCTAACACATCTACTACTTTAGTGGCTAACTTTTCTTTCTCTTCATTCCACCGGATATCTGGAGAGATATAACTTAAAATATTCTCCTCTTGTAATAGATTAATAAATTTAATTGGGTACTTATCCTGTAAACCCAGCTGTAATTTACTAAAAAGTCTATTATTACTTAGCTTCTCTATCACATCTAGATCAACAGCCTGCTTAATCAACTCTTTGGTACGGGGTTCAAATTTAAATCCATAGCGGCTAGCAAATCTCAATCCTCTAAAGATTCTAGTTGGGTCATCATATAGACTGAAATTGTGTAAGAGTCTAATAACTCCTTGCTCTAAATCTTCTCTGCCATTAAAATAATCGACAAGCTGACCAAAGGAGTGACCATTTAACTGAATAGCTAGAGCATTGATAGAGAAGTCCCTTCTAAAGAGATCCTGTTGAATACAACCAAGCTCTACCTCAGGAAGACTAGCAATTCCAGAATAATACTCAACTCTAGTTGTAGCCACATCTAATTTCATCCCATCCTCTAAGGTCAATACTGCTGTACCAAATTCATGATAGATATCAAGCTCCCCTTTTAACTCTTTATTGAGCCTACGAGCAAATTCAATTCCATCACCTTCAACCACCAAATCTAAATCTAGATTGGCTTTACCCAATAATAGATCACGGACAAATCCACCAACAATATATAGATTATACTCTAACTCCTCTGCTAGAGCACCTGCCTTTTTAAATAGCTGAAGGGTCTGTTGATCTATTAGTTTCAACCTATCACTGATATCATACCTCTTCTCTTGTACCTTTACTAGACTTCTACCGTAAAGGTGCTGCCTGTTCTTTAAATAATCATCCCTACCATAAAAGATTCTCAACAGGTCATTTCTAGTAATAATACCTACCAATTCACCTTCAGAGTCAAGTACTGGTAGGCGCCCAACATTATTCTCTACAATAGCATCCTGTACCTCTTTCAAGGATGCTGTTTCATTAATAGTAACTACCCCATTGGACATATAGCCTTTTACGGGAGCATGTAATAAGCCATGCTTTCTCACCTTATCTATATCATTGCGAGATATGATCCCTATAATCTCATCATCATCTGCAACTATCAATCCAGAGTACCCTTCCTCCAACATAATTTCATCGGCTTTGCCCATAGTTGTATCAGAGGTTATAGTTCTTACAGGGCTTGACATAATATCTTTAACTAAGACTGCTGGATTGACCCGCTCTTTAACAATACATAATAGATCCTCTTGATAATCTAGCAAGTCCTTATCATCTTCGGCTTTTAAATTGGCTGAGGCCGCCCTTGTGTGACCACCTCCACCATAATATTTCAATATCTCTGCTACATTGATACTATCATTATTGCTACGACCAATAATCAGTACCTTACTATCATATTTAACCAGTACAAATAAAGCATCAGAGTTATGTAATTCATTTAACTTATGGGCTAATAATGAAATATCTGGGACATATTCATCGATCTCTGATTGGAAGATATCGATTTCAAAGCCCTTAATATGAATTGGATGGATAGAATCCAACAATTTATTGAATAATTGATGTTGCTTTCGGCTCAAAGAGTACTCTATATACTCTTCAACCACTTCCAAGTTTGCCCCTTTCTCCAGTAAGTAAGCTACTGCCTGAGCATCTTTAACAGTAGTACTCTTATAGACTAAGCAACCTGTATCCTCATAGATTCCTAGAGCAAATAAGGTGGCTTCAAAGGAGGTTATCTCAATACCTTTCTTCTTCAACCTACTGACCAGCATAGTCGTAGTTGCTCCAACCTCTTCAATAATTTCCTCGGCATTCTCTAAATTTCTCTGTCGCTCAAGGTGATGATCATAGATTAATACATCAATCCCATCACTTTTGACTAGTTTAGAAAAAGCACCTACCCTTGAGGCAACTCTAGTATCTACCATAATTACTTTAGTAACTTTAGATTTATCTATCTCTTTAGCATATTTAATAGGAATTCTGCCTTTATATAAAGTCGTAAATTTCTTCACATTATTAGTTAACTTACCTGAAAAGACCATAGTAGCTTGAGGATGTAACTTCTGTGCTGCTACCATAGAAGCTAGTCCATCAAAATCAGTTCTTTGATGACTGATAATTATCTCCATGTTTCCTCCCTTTAAACTCACTTTTTTTATAATTTAGAAATTATCACATTAAAATTTATTATAACACATCTAACCGATAAAAAAAAGAAATTGCTAGATTAGAGAACTATTAGTAATCACAAGGAAGTATCCTTATAAATTATATCTAACAAAATATAGCTAAGAGAAATGATTAAGTACCACAGCTAGCTGTGGTACTTAATCAACAAACTTTATAATAGCTTAGGCACAAGTAAGACCATCTCTATAATAAACAGAAATTTAAATCTAAGCTTGCTATAATTCATACCCTTTATGATACTTAAAGTCCTTAATATAAAATTTTAAGCCTTGCTTTTTAAGCAGTTGCCCTGTTTTTTGAGCTGAAGCCATAGTCTTAAAAGGACCTAACTGTACTTTATAAGTCCCTTCATTTACAATATCAGCTTCAAAACCTTTTTTCTTTAATTCTTGCGAGAAATTTCTAGCATTCTCTTCTTTATCAAAAGCACCAACTTGAATTATAAAAGCTTTAAGCAAATCATCATTAGATGCCTTTTGGCTAACTAATAACAGTTCTTTGTGATCCTGTTCTTTCTTTAAGCTGATATTTTCTTGGTTATCATTAATATTTTCTGTCTCTATAGAGGGCTTCTTATCTTGTTTTTTAGTTGGAGTATCTAAGCCACTATTATCATTAATAATCTTAGGAGTAATAAAGATAATCAACTCTCTCTTTTCACTTTCAAAGTTCTTTTGACTAAAGAGCTTGCCTAAAATAGGTAGATCACCTAACAGGGGAACTTTAGACATAGTTTCATACTCTTTTTCTTGAATCAATCCACCAATAGCTAAAGTCTCTCCACTATTGACCTTGACCTTAGTTCCAACCTTCTTGATACTAACTGTAGGATACCGGGTCCCATTAATCTCAACCCAGTCTAAAAAGGTGGTTATCTCTGGCTGTAAATCGATAAAAATATTATTGTCATCAGTTATCTTAGGGGTTATCTTCAAATCAATCCCGATATTCTTAAACTCTATCTCCTGAGAGGTCTCATCCTCATCTGTTGTCTGGAGTGTTAAAATAGGAATCTCATCACCGATATTGATATTGGCCTCTTCACCTTCAATCGTTGTAATCTTTGGATTTGCCAAAACATTGGCTACCCCTGAACTCTCTAAAGCCTCTAAAGAGACACTATAATTGAAGTTTAGATTCCCAATCTTTAAATTCGGCGTAGTACTTGAACTCCCATCATCTACCTTGCCCTCACCTGAAAACTCCCAATTGACCCCTAAATCCTTTAACCCTGTATGGGATATCTCTTCAAAACGAACCTGTAAAGCAATCTGCCTTCTAGAGTAATCTAAGGCAGCAATAGTCTCTTCAATTTGATCGAAATTACTTTCATAAGTTGTAATAATTAGACTATTAGTGCGCTGATTAATCTTGATTGCCCCATCATCGATTAAATGGTCTAAATTCTCTTTGATCTTTTCTGGGTCAGAGTTTTTGAGTTTAAAGACTCTAGTTAGCTTAGCTTCATAATTCTTCTTTATCTTCTCAGTAGGAGCAACAAAGATGGTATTATGAATAATTTTATAGCTTAAACCATTGGTCTTAGTTAGAATATCCATCGCTTCTAAGAAGGACACATTGTCTAAATAAAGGGTAATCTTTCCCTCTATCGAGCTATCAGTGGCTATATTCATTTCTGCTGTCTCTGCCAAGATTCTAAAGGCCTCTATTAAGTCCATATCCTTAAAATTGAGATTAATCTTATCTTCCTTAGATAACGCCTGTCCAGTAGAATTAAATAAAAATAATAGCAGTAATAGTAGTATAAATTGATTAATCCTCTTTCTTTTAATGATTCTCCCCTCCTTTTTTTAGAAAGATTTGATAATGTATATATCTCATTCTGAAATAAAGTTTAAGATAGATAATGCGACATTTTCGTTATTTTATAAATTTTAATCTTTTTGTAGAGTCTGGTCGCGACCAGACCCTACTTTAGAAATTGTTCGTTATCCATTTGAAAAAATGTCACAATATACCCACATAAAAGATACTATTTATCCTGAAGTTTAACTAGAACGATGAATATAATAGACAATGTAATCACCTCTAATCTCTATCATCAATTCTAAATTCAAAGTAACTCTCACCCTTTTTAAAGGTAGCACTATTTCTAGAGATATCTACTAGAGTAAACCTATCGATTTCCTGCCCCTTACTAAGGCGTTTATAATCTCCAGCAAATTCGATATTAACACGCCGATATTCACCAATTATCACTATCCCCTTCAAATCAAAGTCAGGTCGTTGAATCTCTATCTTCTGCTTTTTCTCAATCTTCTCTTTAACTTCATTATTATTTTTAACCTCTTTAACTCTATCCTCTGCTAGTTTCGTTGCCATAGCTACTGCTAGCTTAGAGTTAAAAGGTGATTTCAGTTCAACATCACTATCACTAACTTGACTCTCATTTTTGGGGGATATCTTTATCTTGTGAGACTCTTTAAGATTACCTTTAGCTATTTTCTCCTTAAAAGCATTTATCTCTTCTCTTTTTTGCCCCCAATTATCTTGATGGTGAAAATACAGTCCACAACTTAGAATTACTAGCAGTACTAAAATTATCAGTTTTCTCAATTATGACTCATTCCTCTCTATAGGAAAAAGGAGGGATACATTTACGACCACTTCTTCTTTACTCTGTCTGATATTTATAGCTTTGGTATTATAGAGATATTCAATACTCTCTAAAAGATCATATATCTCTTGAAAATTCCCATTGATTTCCAAAGAGATTAATAGTTCTTCCTTAGGCGGTAGTGTGAAATCTACCTTTTTAATAATTGTATAACTATTCAATTTGATAATAAAGCTATTTATTTCATCCTTATTTAAGAGATTATTATCACTACCTTCTTCTAATTCTGCTAATAGAGACTTATACTCCTCCTCTAACTTCTGCAAGGCCAATACTTCTACTCTCTTCTTATCTAATTCGCTACTCAGATGGCTAAATTCGATAATATTCTGTTGATATTTAGCATATAAGGGGTTATAGATAAATTCATAGAATCCAGACCCTATTAGTAATAGGATTAGTACAATCACAAGCCATTTTTTCCACATCTCTATTCTCCTTTCTGCAGGGTCCCCCTTAGCTTAAATTCAAGTCTATCATCTAATTTATCAATTCCTTCTAAATAGAACTCATCGAAAAAATCAGATACTTCTAGCCTTTGGTTTAACTGATTTAAATACTTTACCTCAGTTGTAACACCTAAAAGTTGAAAATTATTATTGCTCAATTGAAAATTCTTCAAATATAATTGATTGGAATATAATAAATCAAGCTCTTTAAAAATCCTAGTAGAAGAAACCATCTTTGCTAAAAATTCATTCTTTTCACTTAATTTCTCCTCTATATTCCTTCTTTTATCCTTTAAATCCTCCACCTTAAGTAGGCTACTATCTAATTTTGATAGCTCCGTTCTAATTGCTTCTTGTTTCAATTCTAACTCTTTATTCTCAAAATATAGTTTTAAGTATATATGGCTTATAGAAGCAATCAAAACCAGAGACAGTAACGCCCCTACAAAGATAAGGTTATTAATCCTCTCTTTCTTAAAAAAATCATCAGTTAAGAAATTAACCATAGAAAACACCCCTTAATGAAGTTAACTACTCTTCTCTTAAAGCCAGCCCCTTTACTACAGAGTATAAATTATCCTCTAGCTTAATAGCCTCTATCCCAATCTGATCCTCTAAATAGCTCTGCAGCCCTTTAAAATTACTACTGCCTCCAGTCAAAAAAAGCTTAGCTACCCTTACCTTATACTCTGACTGAAAATAATCTATCGATTGATAGATTTGGCTCCTTAATTCCTCTAATATAATCCTTAACTCTTCCTTAGTAACCCCTTGTTTCTTATAACGTTCTGCTTGCTCAGAGGTGATTCTATTGATAGTAGCTAATTTCTCAGTAATATGCCTTCCTGCAAAATCAAAACTCCTTAAAAAGATCAGCCTTCCACCTTGGGCAATAATTAAATCTGTGGTCTTATCGCCAATATCTATCAATGATACCGTCT
Organism: Orenia metallireducens; assembly: GCF_003001995.1. Classification (GTDB taxonomy): domain Bacteria; phylum Bacillota; class Halanaerobiia; order Halobacteroidales; family Halobacteroidaceae; genus Orenia; species Orenia metallireducens_B. Next base: position 46,707 of record NZ_PVNB01000019.1, read on the forward strand.
CACTCAAATCAGGATATTGGCTATATAAGTATCTGATATTGGCATGAAATTCCGTTTCTACAACTTTAGGTTTTAGCTTTAAAGCCTTTAGCTGCTCAAAACGCTCTTTAATCAAAGGCTTCTCAACCCCATATCCTATCACATACTTCTCTTGTAAAGATTCTACTACCTCATGCTGAATCACCAAATTCTCATCGGCAAATTCAAGCTCTACCATCTGTTCAATTTCTTTTGTTGATAGGTCATCGGGTATTTTGATAAATTTTATTTTAATATCTTTAGTACTGATGGAAGTGATAGTATCTTTAGAAGTAAAATTTTTCAATTCTTCTATAGTTAGCTGCTTGTATTCTCCTGTTTTAAATTTATTCTCTTTAAATTCAGCTATCTTAATAGAGTTGCTGATTTCTATCCCTAATCTTCCTGAATTTTTAAAGATATTGAACAAAATCTCACCTCCAAATCTAAAATATCCAATTAATATTAAATTCTTATACTTATCAATCTTATGGATAAACAAATATTAGTCCCGCTTCAGCCGTTGTTAAATGCTTATCTTTATTATTGGCTATCTCTTCTTGACTTCTAGCATAATCCCAAACCCTTAAATCTTTAATATAGCCATGCCATTTTTCACTATAATCAGGATTGGCTCCAATTACTAATTCATTTGTATTGATAGGAAGAGAGGTTTGAATATTACCTGCACTCTTTTCTTTGCTAGCATTTACATAAAATTGGTAGCTTCCATTTCCATTTCCATTTCCATTTCCATTTCCATTTCCATTTCCATTTCCATTTCCATTTCCATTTCCATTTCCATTTCCATTTTCTTTTCCTTTTTCAGCAGGTTGATCATTCTCCCAATAACCTTCATAAACAAAATTTCCATTTTGGTCATAATATCTTCCATAACCTGCCTCTCCTTGATTCCATTCACCTTCATACCTCAAGCGACCATTTTGATCATATAATTTGCCATATCCATCATAAACCCCGTTATCCCATCCACCTTCGTATCTCTTTTTACCATTTTGATCATATACAATTCCCTCACCATCAAGTTTCCCTTTATTCCATCCACCTTCATATCTCATCTTTTGATTCTGGTCATATAAGGTTCCCTCTTCATCATATTCGCCATTATCCCATTGACCTTCATATCTCAAATGATTATTTTGATCATATGACTTTCCATATCCACTATAAGTTATATCTTCTCGTGCCCCTTCATCATATACTATCTCTTGATTTTGATCATATAAAGTTACTGGACTATAAGATATATCTTCTAAATTATCTTTATATTTTATTGGACCATTTGGCGGATAAAGAACATCACTACTACTATTACCTCCTCCACTTCCACTATCTGCTTGAAATTCATATACTACTGCTATATGAGTCCACCCAGATAAATCAAGTTTAGAGGTTCTTACTGTTTGAGCACCACCATTATTTTTAGTATAGCTATCTACAGCTAGCTTAGAATTTTTGTCTATATAAACTTTAAAGATACCCCTTCTACTTAATAAAGTAATAGGGAAATTAGCTTTCTCATCCACCTTAACCCATGCTTCGATAGTAATGGCATTACTTATATCAAAGTCACTACGATAATCTATTCTTTCATGATCATTTACTCCATCAAAATAATTGCTTATTTTTTTCTTAATCTGTATACTTTTGCTTATATCTTCTATTATTCCAGTACTTTTAATTAGCAAATAATCGTCAACTAATTTAACCTCATCAATTCTATAGTCTCCTTCTCCTAAGCTTTGTAGTTCAGTTGTAATAGTACCCTTATCATAGCTAATTAATGCTACTTCTACGCCACCCTCTGCCAATAATTTTGCTTTCTCTATTTTTTCCTCTTTTTCAGTCTGATTAATAGTACTATAAATAATATTATTCATAGTGGTAATTAAAGTGATAGCTACAGTCATAAGTATCAAGACCAATAATAAAGCCGAACCTTCTTCTTGCTTAATTTGATTATAAATCATTTATTAAATCACCACTATTCCCTTAAATCTTTTAGTCAAGTAATTATTCATATTCAATATAAGAGTATTCAGATAAATAATATTCTTTATTCAATTCTCTAATCATATCCTTATTCTTTAATTTAATCCTAATAGTCAATTGTTTCTGACCTTTAGTGAAATTTATATCCTCAAGCATATCAGTGATTATATAACTATCAGCTATAGTATCAGTTTGATTACCATTATAAACGATTCTTTTTAGTTTAGTATTTTCTTGCTCATACTTAACTATCTTATCTGTCTCTTTATCTAAATCTATATCTAACTCTAAAACTAACCTTTTAGAATCTTCAATAGATACTTCTGCAGATCGGTCTATATCCCGCTCTAAATAATTAAAGATCAACTCACTCTGGTCATTTAATGCACCTTGCTTAGTATTAAAATCAAACATTTCAAATTGAGTAACTATTAGACTTCCCAAAGAGGCAGAGATTAAAGCAATCAACCCAATTACCACTACCAACTCCAATAAGGTAAAGCCTGACTCATCGCTAAGCTTAATATTATCTATCTTTAACAATCCTCTCACCTCAAAGCTCTATATCAATCGACTCTTCTTCTATCCGCAAGCAAGGTAGTCAGCTTAAAGCTCTGCTCACCCTGATACCAGCTCACTTCTATGATTATCTTCTTCAATCCCACTTCAACATCCTCTAGACTAATATTTCTACTAAAATCTATCTTATCTAGCTCTACCTCTCCACTCTGCTCAGTGGCTACCCCTTGCAAGAAAGCACTAAAATCATCACCATCCTCTAAAGAGTCAGCCTCTGCCCTTAAGACCTCTAAAGAGTTCTTAGCTAGTTCTCTCGCCACAGTTCTTAAATGAATATCCTCTAAGGCTTGGCTACTGCTAGTCCAATAGCTACTGAAGGCTACTGCTACTATTCCTAAGATTGCTGTAGCTAGAACTATTTCGATTAAGGTAAAACCTGCTTCCTCTTGCTGTAGTTTCATTAAATCACCACACTCTTTTTTTAGTTGACAATTTACAGTGTACAGTTTACAGTGGAGCCGCAGTTATAAACTTCCATTTGAAACTCAAAGATTCTCATCGGCTCAGGTCGAGTTTTCGCTTTGTAAAACTCGTAGGATAAATAATAACTATAAACTTTACATTGTAGACTGTGTTTGCTTTAAGGAGAACAATGGGCAAATATTTGCCCATTGTTTTCTCTTTAAACAAATAATTATAATTATGGTGCTGTTGGCTTAGTAGTACCAGTAACCTCAAGTTTCTGTACTCCAGATTGAGAACTGTCTACAAATAAATAATCATCTGCAGATGTATCATCACTATCTAAAGCAAATTTATCATCGTAATATAAAACATATGTTGTATTATCAGTACCAGTTAAATAAGTATAATCACCGTCAATAGTAATACCAGCATCTGATAAACTATCTTCATCAGCAGGATAACCAGTATTATCTTCATCTAGTTTATATTGCTCTAATGCAGTTTGAGCATTTGCTAAACTTGCTCTTACACTATTTTCTGTAGCATCATTACTAATATCACTGACCTGTGGTACGATAATCGCAGCTAAGATACCAATTACTGCTACTACTACGATTAACTCTAATAGAGTAAACCCTTCTTGATTTCTGATTAGCTTTTTAAACATCTTCATTCCTCCTAAATTTTATTAATTTATATTATAAACTGTAAGAACAGTCTACACTCACATTTATCTCTTGACCTTAACTCTTCACTAGTCACTCATTACTCATCACTGCCCTTAATACCCTTGTGACATCTTAAAGATTGGTAAGATAACTGAAGCTACAATCCCACCAATTCCAAAGGTTAAAAAGATAATCAAGCTCGGCTCCAATAAAGCAATCATTCGAGCAAACTTCTCCTCCACCTCATCTTGATAAAAGTCGACAATATCATTGAGTTTTTCTTCTAAACTCCCAGTATTCTCAGCAGTCTGTATCATCTGTAACGCAATATCAGGAAAGACATCCTGCTGCTTGAGAGCTGTAGTGATATTGAAGCCATCCTTAATCTTCAGCCTTGCCTTGTCTAACTTGTAGCGGATAGCCCTATTGGTGATATTCTGGTTGACTATCTCCATTCCCTGTAAGAAAGGGATTCCAGTTCTTTCTAACAGACTTAGATTCTTAGCAAAGATAATCAGTGAATTCTCTAGAATAAAACCCTTTAAAATAGGTATCTGTAATAATAACTTATCAATCTGATATCTTCCCTTGTCAGTTCGATAATAATAGTAGGTCGATAATAATAATAGAATTATACCTAATAACAAAAGCCACCAATAACTGCTCATCAAGTTACTGACTCTCAATAAAATCTTAGTTGGCAAAGGTAGCTCAACATTGAGTTTCTCAAAGGTCTTCATGAAGTTAGGCAAGACCTTGACCATCATCAAAATCAGTACAATTATTGACGAACCCATAGTAATAATTGGATAAGTAATATTGGAGATTATCTCTTTTCTCTTCTCATTCTGATCCTTGAAATAATCTGCCAAGTTCATCAAAGTCTCATCTAAAAATCCCCCTGTCTCACCAACCTCTACTAATCTAATAAAGTAATTAGAGAAGATATTGGGGGATTGCCTCAAAGCAGCAGAAAAGCTCCTTCCCTTCTCAATCTCTATCGCTATATCTTTAACAGCCCTCTTTAAGCTCTTATTCTCCACCTGCTTTGCCAAGGACTGCAAGCCGTTAACGATTGGAATTCCTGAGCTAATCATAGATGAGAGCTGGCGACAGAAGATATATTTATCCTTTAAACCTACTCGAGCTGGTAAAATCTCAATAGAATTCAATTTATCAAGATACCCTTTCAAGCTAAACCCCTTCTTCTCCACTTCTAAGCCCAATACCAATAAGCCCATAGCCTTTAATTTGGTCAGTGCCTCCTGCTTCGATTGAGCTTCAATTTGCCCTGACTTCTTCCTTCCCGATGAGTCTCGAGCTTGATATTGAAATTTTTTAGCCAACTTATATCCCCCCCACTCTTAATTAAGACTTATTATTAATCTATGGAGACTAGCAATAGATATTGGATCGTTTAAGTCTAAGGTTGAGGATAAGTAAACCATACAAATATTGGTCTAATGTTTTACTCAAACTCCGCCTTAATTCTAACTAATATCAGCTACTCTCAATACCTCTTCAATACTGGTTATTCCTTGATTAACCTTATCTAATCCATCTCTAAATAAGGTAATCATTCCTTCTTCAATCGCAACTTGTTCAATCTTATCTGAAGGATCCTTAGCGACGATAGATTCCTTGATCTTAGGAGTAACCTCTAATAATTCATGGACAGCAGTTCTCCCTTTATAGCCAATCTGATTACAGAAGTCACAACCATCTGCTTGAAGTGCTGTGAAATCAGCAGTCAAATAATCATTAACTAGATGATACTCTGTACTATCAACATCACTACTACATTGAGGGCATAGCCTTCTAACCAATCGCTGAGCAACTACCCCTATAACAGCATCAGCAATCAAGAAGGGTTCTACTCCCATATTAACTAAACGGCTAATTGCTCCTGCAGCACTATTGGTATGGAGGGTACTCAAGACTAAATGCCCTGTTAAAGCAGCCTGAATAGCAGTCTCAGCAGTCTCCTTATCTCTTATCTCCCCTACCATGATGATATCTGGATCTTGCCTTAAGAATATTCGCAATACTCTGGCAAAGGTCATATCTTTTTTAGGATTAACAGGGGTCTGAGTAATCCCTTCAATCTGATACTCCACAGGATCTTCAATAGTTAATATATTCTTAGTATCTTCATTTAGATAATTTAAGGCTGTATATAAAGTTGTTGTCTTTCCACTACCAGTAGGACCTGTCAAAAGTATCATCCCATTTGGTTTCTTAATTAACTCTTTGAACTTTCTCAAATTATCTGCCGAAAAACCGATTGAATTAAAGCTCAATTTCAGATTTGTGTTATCAAAGATTCTAATTACAACCTTCTCCCCTAACACAGAAGGTAGAATCGATATTCTTAGATCTGCTTTAATATTTCCAAACTCAATATTTATCCTTCCATCTTGGGCCTTTCTCCTCTCAGCTATATCTAGACCACTCATAACCTTAATTCTAGATACTAAAGCCATATGGATATTCTGATGGAAGACCATCTCAGTCTGTAAAACACCATCAATTCGATACCTGACTCTTGTCCCCGTCTCCATAGGTTCAATATGGATATCACTGGCCTTATGGCGAATCCCTGTTACTATTATCTGATTAACAGTCTTGATAATAGGTGTATCCTCTAACTGCTCCTGTAATAAGCTCTGATCTATATCATCATCGTCAACAACCTGTTCAAAGGCAATCTCATCGATGCTATCAATAAACTCCTCTAACTCCCTCTCTCCCAAATAAGTCTCAATCAAGCTATCTATATTGCTAGGAGTAGTAATCCGCGGCATTACCTCTAAATTGGTCTTCTCCTCTATCTCATCAACAGCTACAATATTTTGAGGGTTCTCCATAGCTAAGATCAACATCTTACCCTCTCTTCTAATAGGAAAGACCCTATTCTCTCTAATATACTCTTCATCTAAAATTCCAATTATCTCATCTTTAATATTCTTTTTATCACTCTCTGTCAACAATAAGATACCTAACTGGTGATTTAAAGAAGTTGCAATCTCCTCTTCTGTAACTAGACCTAACTCTACTAATATCTGCCCTAACCTCTTATTTGACCTTTTCTGTTCCTTTAATGCTTCTTGTAAATCTTGCTCATTTATTAAATTTTCATCTATTAATATATCGCCTAAGCGCTTTTTATTTAATCCCATCTATTGTTTCCTCCTCAATTTAGGAACAATAAAGTTATTTTTCAGATGAAAACCCATTTTCTTGTAGATTGTTGTCGAAAAATAGGTTTTAATAGTATTTATATTCTATGGGCATATTGATAATTCCTCCTTTTAGAGATTATATATCAAAAGTAACTTATGTAATTATTAAGAATATTTTATAAAATAAAGGGATAGCTTATAAGCTATCCCTTTATTTATCCTATACTATTTTAGTCCTTCTAAGATTTGTTTATTAAGAGTAAAGTCATCAATTGATATCAATCATTTAATAATCTAAATTACTCTCTTCTATTATCTTTACTCTACCATAGTAATTAGTACCCCATACCCCCATCATTATCATCAAGCCACCTACAAGATGGAACCAATAAAAGGGCTCACCTCTAAAGAACACACCTGCAATCACAGAGATTATTGTAGTCAAGTTAGCAAATACTGCTGAACGGGATGCCTCTAACTTAGATAATGTAAAGTTGACCAAAAAGAATGCCAATACTGAGGATAAGACCCCTAAATAGAATATAGCAAAGAGTACATCTAAGTTAGTCAAAGATACTAAATAATTGGCTATAGTCCCCTCTCTAAAATGATTAAAGATAGAGATTGAGTTGAATACACCTGCTCCCATTATCATCATCAAATAGGTTATCTCTATAGGCTTGAACTGTAATGAAGACTTTCTAGAAATTATATTGTAAAATGCTGCAGAAAATACAGCCCCTAATAGAATAAACATTCCCAATAAATTCCCATCAACCTCTCTATTGCCTTTCATCACAACGATAAAGATTACTCCAATTACCGAAATAATGATAAACAATAATTGCTTCTTATCAGGAACCTCTTGGAGAAATATCGCTCCCAAAATAGTTACTAACACGGGAATTAGAGCAATCATCATCCCTGCTTCTGAAGAGGTTGTTAACTCTAAACCGACAGTTTCACAGATAAAGTAAGCTACAGGTTGGCAGATTCCTAATAAAATTAACAACCCCAACCTCTTACCCTTAAAATCTATCTTGATAACCCCCAAAGCCTTTAATACCATCAATAACAGTGCAGCAAAAGTAAATCTCAAAGCCAATAAATGAAAGATATCTAAATAATCTAAAGCCCGCTTAGTAAATAAAAAAGAGAAGCCAAAGATCGATGAGGTTATAACCCCTGCCAAAATTGGCAGATAATCTTCTTTCTGTAACAACTACTACCACCTTACTTTCTATAAATTATGATTTGAATTATTATTTTCAATTGCTTTTTAATATAGCTAAATACCTATTAATTAATATATTTACAAACTTCAGTAATCGGTGACAAGTGACGGGTGACAAATAAAAACCTCTTCTCGTCACTCATTGCTGCTCCTATCCCTTCATAGCAATTAAGGCTATCTCCACCTTAACATCTTTAGGCAATCTACTTACTTCTACGCAGGCTCTAGCAGGTGGCTCTTTGGCAAAGTACTCTGCATAAACTCCATTAATTTGACTAAAATCATTCATATCAGCGATAAATACCTCTGCTTTCATTACATCCTTAAAGTCATAACCTGCTTCTGATAAGATAGCTTTTAAGTTCTCCAATACCTGTCTTGTTTGAGCTTCTACATTCCCCTCAATCAACTCACCTGTTGCTGGATTAATAGGTATTTGCCCTGAGACAAAGAGTGTTCCCTTCAACTCAGTTGCTTGAGAATATGGTCCTATAGCCTGTGGTGCTTGGTCAGTATGAATAATTCTTTTACCCATTATTAACCCCTCCTTGATATGTAATTATATTATAATTTTATACTATAACCTTGATTCTTTAAAATAGATATTACTTCAGAAATATGTGCTGAATCTCTAGTCTCCAATACTAACTTTACCTCTGCCTGTTTTAGAGAAATATCTGGATTCATACGGTCATGATGAACTGAAATGATATTGGCTCCACTTCTACCAATAATACCTGCTAGCCTCTCTAAAGCACCTGGAATATCAGGTAATAAAGTTGTAAAGGTCAATCTTCTTCCGGCTTTCATCATTCCCCTATTAATAATAGCAGAAATCATATCTAAGTCAATATTACCACCACTTAAAATAACAGCAAGCTTCTTTTCTTGTAAAGAAGCTTTATTATTTAATACTGCAGCCAATGCTGTTGCTCCTGCACCTTCGACTATTAATTTTGCCCTTTCTAATAAGATAGAAATAGCATAGGCTATCTCTTCATCATCTACTGTTACAATCTTATCTACATACTTAGATATAATTTCATAAGTTAACTTACCTGGTCTTTTGACAGCAATACCATCGGCAATTGTATTTACTTCTGTTAAATCTATTGGCTTCCCTGCTTTTAAGGAAGCTTTCATAGAGGCTGCCTTATCTGCCTCTACTCCTATTACCTTTATTCTAGGATTTATCTCCTTAATAGCTATGGCTATACCAGCTAATAATCCTCCTCCACCAACAGGAGCAATAACTGCATCTACTTTAGGTAAGTCTTCTAAGATCTCTAATCCAATAGTTCCTTGACCAGCAATTACATCTAGATCATCAAAAGCTGGTATAATAGTTGCCCCTGTCTTTTGAGCATACTCCAATTCTTTTTGATGAGCTTCATCATAGGTCTCACCACTTAAAATAACCTCTGCTCCATAACCTCTAGTAGCCTTGATTTTAGCAATAGGAGCACCTTTAGGCATAATAATAGTTGAGTTAATTCCTATTTGGGTAGCTGCTAGTGCTACACCCTGAGCATGATTGCCTGCTGAAGCTGCTACTACTCCCTTTTCTTTCTCTTTAGAGCTTAAGTTGCTTATCTTGTTATAAGCCCCCCTTAACTTAAAAGAGCCAGTCTTCTGTAAATTTTCTAGCTTCAAATAGACCTGATTACCACTTAGCTGACTAAAAGTTCTTGAACTGTCTAAATTGCTTCTCTTGATTATCCCTTTCAATCTATTTTGAGCATCTTTAATATCTTCTAACCCCACCATTAAAATACCTCCTGTTGTGACAATTGAATAAGCTGCTTTGCCTTAATGGTTTTCTACTAATTTATCATAGTTAAATATAGTATCTTAACTATGATAGAACTTCTCTTCTTCCAGTTTAATCATCTTTATTTAAGTTAATTAACTAAAAAAGTTGCCCTCTTTAATTATAAAACAGAAAGCATATTAATATGCTTTCTGTTAAATTAATAGAATCTTAACTTAAATATCAAAAAAGTTACTCTTTAATAATTCCATTAAAATAGATCTCCATAATATCATCTTTAATCTCCTCAACCTCATCAGCTGAAAAATCTTTTCCAAACATAATCCTATGAGCAGAAGTTATATAAATCATACCAAACAAAGAGATAGTAACATTAAGTGGATTCATCTCTTTAAGCTTCTTCTGCTCGATACCTTCTATAATTATATCTTCAATTATTTCTGTATACTTATCCATTATCTCTTTAATCTCATCCTTAAATTTAAGTTTATGCCCCCAAACTTCTCTGGTAAGAAATTTATGGAATTCGCCATGATTTTTATAAAAATTCAATTGGACAGTTATTATCTGTTCTATCTTCTTAATTGGATCATCTAATTTATTTATCTCTTTTTTTACCTTCTCTAATACATCATTTAAACCAAATTTAATTAAAGAAGAGATCAAATCCTCTTTATTCTTAAAATAACGGTACAGGGTTCCTTTACCTATCCCAGCTTCTTATGCAATCTCTTGCATAGTTGTAGCAGATGTCCCCTTTTTAGCAAACTTCTGTATAGCCGCTGCAAATATCTTCTCTTTTTTGGGATGCATTCTATCAGCTCCTCAACCTTAAAATTATAGTTATTAAGAGATTATTAGACACTTATTTTTTAAAAATATCATACCAAAATCAAATAGTCAATCATAGCTACTATTAAATAATCAAATTAAAGAAAAATTTAATAAGATTTAAAAATTATAATTTAAATTAATCTTAATAATAGGATCATTGGCATTTTGATCATAGGATAAATAACCATCTAACCTCACAGGTTTAAGTCCTAACAGATAAAAATCACCATTAAGACCTATACCATAGGCCATAGATGATACTTCATCGTTTAAATAATCAGTAAACAAATATGCTCCAATATCCTTAATATATACCATCTTCGTTAATTCAATCGCTTTTACAAATTCATAGGTATAGGCATAATCTAAAGAGAGTTGAAATTTAGCAAACTTATCTGGTTCATCTCCTCGATAAATAATAGGTGATTCTATTAAATTACTATTATTAAAGACCAATTTAGGCCTTAAATCCCACCTATCATTTAATTTAAAGGAGGTCTTTTTAGAGATTAAGATTTTAGGTTCTTCCCCTGCTTCATCAAAGAAAACATCTACTTCACCACTTAAATTACATCTATTGAGTTCTAGCTTATATCTAGCATCTGCAAAGACATACTTATTATTATCTATAACCCCTAAGCCAGTTCCCCAAAAATAATTATCTTTATAGTATCTAATCCCTAGCTCACCATCATCTCTTTTCTCAGATTCAATTCTAGTCTTAGCTATCATATCAGTATTTTTAGTCAACTTTTTCCACCTAAACTCTGCTTCTAAATCTTGAGAAGCATTATTAGTTGCTAAAAATTTGAAATCAACACTATCTTTATCAAATTCAAAGCCATATTGGGGGATATTTATATAACTTCTTAATAAATCTTGCTTAAAAAGAGAATAATCTTGTCCAAAATGGATAATTGGGTTAAAGTGAAAAGAAGGAACTAACATCCTATCATACTTTATATCATTAAATTCTTGTGCTACATTTAATCTCTTTCTAGCTGGATGCCTCTTTAAAGGAATCGTTTTGGAATTTAATCCTTCTTTTATCTTACTCATCTTCTCTTTAGTAGCTTGATACCCAATCTCGACCAACTCAGCTGCACTACTAAAATCAAAAAAAGAATAGTCTCCAACTCTAGCTTCAATTATTACATCTGAATAATTTTCAATTATTCTTCTATTATTATTTTGTGATACTATATCTACATATCTGTTAACTATCTTATCTGGGTTTTCATAGCTATCATGAATCAGCTCAGACTTAACAGTAGTAGCAATTACAAAGTCTGCTCCTAATGCCTTAGCTGCTTTTGCAGGAGAATTCTCTAAAATCCCAGGGTCTGCAAAATACTTCCCCTCCATCTGATAAAGTGGGAAGAAATAAGGAATAGCATAAGAGGCTTGTATTACTTTAGAGATTCTATTAGTAGTGATCAGGTATTTATTACCACTATCTAATTCTAAAGTTAATAAGGCTGTAGGTATAGGAAAATCTTCTAACCTCTTATAAGGTGCTATATCCTCAAGAAATTTATTAACCTTACTAGTTCCTAAAATATAATCATCATTCATAAAGTTAATATCTAATAATTTGGCAAAGGGGACATTAATGATGATCTCCTCAATCTGCTCAATAGATATTCCACTCCCATACATAGTCCCCACAATTGACCCCATACTGGTTCCTACAATCAAATCAATTGGAATATCCTCTTCTTCTAAAGCTTTAATCACCCCTATATTAAAGAATGCCTTAGCCCCTCCACCTGTCAGTGCTACTGCAACAGTTGGCTTTGAAAGTGATTCAAACCTCTGATAATCCTCTATTAAATATATCTCATCATCTTTAATCACTTTAGTTAAACCTTTATCTTGCTTAAAAGCTGCATAACCACTATTTGAGTTAAAGAGTATCAGCAATAAAAGCACTAAGATTAAATGTTTTTCTCTTAACACAGTAGCATTCACCCCCCAAGTTATGAAAAGACCCTTAAATTTAAGGGTCTTTTTATAATTTACTTAACTATCAACAGGCATATTTTTATCAATATTAATATTATTATAGTTATATTCTTTATACTTGATATTAAAGACTATCGAATAAACTACAGGAACTGCGATAAGAGTTATCAATAGACCAAAGGATAATCCAAAGATTAAGGATACTGCCATCCCCCCAAATAAAGCATCACCACTAAACCAAAGGGGTAATAGACCACAGATTGTTGTGGCACTGGTCAAAAAGATTGATCGCAATCTCCTTTTAGCAGCCTCTAAAATAGCATCCTGTGGAGTCCTATTAAATTCATCTAGCTCTATACCAATTCTATCAATTAACACAATCGAGTTGTTGACTATTATTCCAACCAAAGATATTAGACCCAATATCTCCATAAAACCAAAAGCCTTTCCTGTCACTAATAAGCCAATTGCTACTCCTACTATTGTAATGGGAACTATTAAGATAATAGTCAAAGGTTTCTTATAAGAGTTGAACTGAATCACAAGCAATAATAATATAACCAATGCAGTGATAGGTAATTGGGCTCCAATAGATTCATTGGCTTCTGTTGAACTCTCATACTCCCCACCAAAGGCATAACTATATCCTGCACCCCAATTTGCCTGCTCTTTATCAAGCCATGGCTTTAATTGATTATTTACCTCTGTAGCAGTGATACCATTAACAGTATCAGCTTTAACGGTAATAGTTCTAATACCATCCCTTCTATATATCATAGATGGCTCCCATAAAGCCTTGATCTCAGCTATCTGCTTTAAAGGAACTGATCTACCTGTTCTAAGAGAGTAAACTTTAGTTGTTTCTAATGTAGATATATCTACATTACTACTATCTTTGTCCCTTAAAACTACTGGTATAATATCATCATCTTTTCTATACTCTGTCAATTGCACACCATCTAAGACACTTAGTAACGAGACAGCTACATCTCTATTACTCAAACCAGCTTTCTCTAATCTATCTTGGTCTATATCAATTTTTAACTTCTTAGTTCTTAGCCCCCAATCATCACTGATATCCTCTACTCCATTAATAGTTCTTAATTTATCTTTGACTGAGTGGACTATATCATAAAGCTTATCCATCTCCTTACCTGATACCCTAATTTGAATCGGTTTACCGACTGGCATAATCTCCAATCTGGCAGCTTTAACCTCAGTATCAGGGAATTTATCGATAGTATAACCTTCCAACTTAGGAATCAGCTCTTCAATCACATCAACAGAGGTGGTGTTAATTAAAAAGTAGATATATTCAGGACTATTTAACTCAGCACTATAAGCTAAAGTAAACCTTGGAGCTCCTTGCCCAATAAAGGTTCCCCAATTCAATATTCCTTCATCTTTATACTTTTCTAGCGTTCCACCAGCCAATAACTGCTTGAAGAAATTAACCTCTTCTTGTTCTGGTTTTACTTTTAATTGCTCCTCAATATACTCATCTATATCTTTAGCAACCTCTTCTGTTCTTTCAATCGAAGTCCCTTTAGGTAATTGAACCTCATAGGTCATTACCGTTTTCTTGTCTTTAGGCATGAATATTTTGGGAACAAGTCCCATCCCTTTTACTCCTGAGAAGATTATCAGAAGCACTAAAATAACAAATGCTATTTTATGTTTCATTAGAGTTAACAATATTCTATTATGAACTCGATAGACCTTACCATCATACGCCTCTTCTTTCTTATCAATCTTTAAGAATAAGACAGCAAATAGAGGTACCATAGTTAAGGATAAGATCCAAGATGTCATCAAAGCTAAAGCAACCACCTTAAAGATACCTCCAGCAAACTCTCCTACATCAGATTTAGCAAAGCCTATGGGAGAGAAGGCAGCACAAGTTACTAAAGAAGCTACCAACAAAGGCACCTTAAGCTCTTTAGCTGAAGAGATAGCTGCATCTAATTTACCCATTCCCTCTTCTAACTTAGATATGATTGATTCTGCCATAACAACAGAGTTATCAACTAACATTCCTAAAGATATAATCAAAGCTGCTAAAGAAACAGTATCTATTCCTATTCCAAAAATGGACATCAATAGGAAGGTAATAGCAATTACAACAGGAACTAAAGTAGATACCAATAGCCCTTCCTTCAATCCTAAAAATATCAGTAAAACTGCTATAACTGTTAAAGTACTCTGGATTAAGTTGGCAGTAAAGCTACTTACCTTCTTTTCAACTAATTTTGATTGTAATGAAATAAAATCAAAATTGACCCCAATAGGATATTGCCTCTTAAAATACTTAACTTTCTTCTCTACCTTTGCTCCTAATTTAGTAATCTGCCCTCCATCTTTCATGGAGATAGCCAATCCTAAAGCCTGTTTACCATCTACTCTCATCTTAGAACGGGCAGGATCGATATAACCTTCTCTAACCTCGGCTATATCCTCTAAATTGACACTATTTCCATCAGGAAGGGTAATCAAAGTGTGCTTAATATCTTCCAAATTCTTATAATCTCCTGTTGGCTCAAGAGGTATTCTTTCTGACCCTAACTCTATATTTCCACCTGATAAGATGATATTCCTGCTTGTTAAAATCTGTTGTAATTGGTATGGAGAGATTCCTAGTTCAGCTAATTTAGCATTATCATACTCTATAAAGATTCTCTTCTCTTGCTTGCCTACTATATCAACCTTGGCAACCTCATCTATAGTTAATAGCTCATCACGCATATCTTTAACCATATCTTCTAATTCAGCATAACTATAATCTTCTCCAGTAACCCCAATTATAGTTCCAAATACATCACCATATTCATCATTGATAATAGGTCCGATACTATTTGAAGGTAATTGGCTTTTAATAGCATTGACCTTCCTTCTCATGCTGTCCCAAATCGGTCTAAGATCCTTATACTTTGATTCTATATTGACCTTTACCAAGGAAAAACCTGTCTTGTTAGTGCTTTCTACATAATCTAACTCTGGTATCTCTTTGACAGCCTCTTCAATCTTATCAGAAATCAGATTTTCAATCTTGTCTGGACTAGCTCCTGGCAGATAAGTGATTATCGTTGCAGTTTTGATAATAAAACCTGGATTCTCAGATTTAGGTAGATTAAAATAAGCTCTAACTCCACCTATAATCAATAAAGCAATTAAAGTAAAGGTAACATACTTCTTCTTAATTGCTAATTCAGTAAATCCCATGTGTTGCCCCTCCCTTCTATTTTAATAACCGTACCTCTTGATTATCTACTATTTGAGTTACACCCTTAGTTGCTACAAGCTCTCCTGCATTTAAACCTTCTAGTACTTCTATTCCTTCAGAGTTAAGTCTTCCTACCTTTACTCTAACTTTATTTACTCTACCACGTTCATCAGAAACTTTAGTTACTGTATATACAAAGTTTCCTCCGTCATCAGCCACTACTGCCGATACTGGTAGGATTAAACTCTTTTTATCTGCTGAAAAGTCGAAATAAACCTTAGCAGTCATTCCTGCCTTCAGATTATCTAGACCTTTAGTAATCTTTATAGTTACTGGATAGTTTCCTTGATATCCTCTAGTCTGTCTTCCAATATTATCTACTATTCCTACAAGATTGTCTCTATTAATAGCTGTAATCCCTACTGATACCTGCTGACCTTCTTTAACCTTTGGGATTAAATTCTCATCAACAAATACCTTTACTTCAAATCCTTGATCACCATCAAGAGTAAAGACAGGCATACCTGCATTGATATTCTCATTTGGCTCATAATTTTTTTGAACTATTGTTCCAGAGATTGGTGCCTTCAATTTAGTATACTCTAACTTTAATTTTGCCAAGTCTAGCTGGCTTTGATATGAGGCTACCCTTGCTTTGGCAGTCTCTACACCCTCTTTGGCTTCAACTAATTGTGCTTTGACCTGCTTTAGCTTTGCTTCAGCAGATTCTTTAGCTGCCTTAGCCTTATCATAATCAGCTTTGGCTACATTATCATTCTCATATAATCTTCTAACTCTGTTAAAACTATTCTTTGCCTCTGTAAGCTGTGCTTCTACACTAACTATTGCAGACTCTACTTGAGAGGCCTTAGCTAAAGCACTACTGACTCCACCTTTGGCTTGCATCAAACCAGCTTCTACAGACTTTACCTGTAATTTATAATCACTATCATCCAATTCTGCTAACAGTTGACCCTTAGTAACTTTATTTCCTACTTCCACAAAGATATCCTTTATCTTTCCTGGAACTCTAAAACTAACATTTGTCCTTACATTAGGCTCAAGTGTTCCTGAATAAGAATAAATTGAGTTAATTCTCTTCAACTCTACCTGTTGATACTCTACAGGTCTGATAGTCTTTTCAACAGTTTGTTCTTCTGCTGATGAACTATTACATCCTGCTACTATTAAAGATAAAATTGTCAACGATAATAATATAAATACACCCTTTAATCTTCTCATCTTCTTCCTCCTTTAAAACTAATTAATATTAACAATATCAAAGCTTCCCAATGCTCTTTGAACCTCTGCTATGGCAATTAAGTAATTGTAATTTGTAACAAACTCTTGTCTTTTAGCATTTATTAATGCCGATTGAACATCTAACAGCTCTGAAATAGAGACAAGACCTTTAGAGTAAGCATCTCTAACCAGCTCTAAACTCTTATAAGCACTTTCAACTGCATCTTGAGAGTACTTATTCTTTCTATATTCAGTATTAGCAGCAGTAACTTTATTTCTAAGATTCTGCTCTATCTTCTTTGCTACAGATTCTCTTTTCTTCTGTAACTGTTCAATCTCTTGTTCCACCTTTGTCAACTCAACCTCTTTATTTCCACCATCATATAATGGGAAGGAGGCTTGGATACCGATACTCCACTCATCATCACCATGTATATCTACACCTGGAGCTTGTTTGGAATAATTTATGCCCCAATGGTTAAAGTAGGTATCATATTTAGCAGATAGGCCTACCTGTGGTAAATAATACTTTCTCTTCTTCATCTGGTACTCTCTTTGTTTAACTTCAATTAGATAATCTAAAGTGGCTATCTCTGGAGAGTTTTCAATACTCTCTTGAACCAAGTTAGTACTTATCTCTTCTAGCTTCCAAGGATTATTAACATTGAATTTATCAGCCAGCCCTTGAGAAATATCAGCAGTATCTATCTCTTTGAGCCTGATATCCTCAGTTAAAGGAAGGTCTAAAGTCCTTTTTAGATTATCCTTCACCATCTTTAACTGACTTTCTGTCTCTGATAATCCACTTAGCTCTACTGACTGTTGACTCTCCCATCTATAGATATCAGCAGGTCCAGTAGCACCAATCTCATGCTTAGTTCTTGCTATATTCAAATTATCTTTAGTTAACTTGATATTCTCTTCTTGTAATCTAATATCTGCTCTTGCTTTTAAGGTATTAATATAAGATTTGATAGTCTCTAAAGTTAAATCTAACTTCTCCTTTTTTAACTTTGTTCTCTCTTGTTGATAGAGCTTCTCTTTAATATCTATATTAGCATTTGCATCTTCACTGAATATCAGCTGTTCAAGCTTTATTCCTCCTGTTAGCTTCTGCTCACTTGCCACACCCAATAGTGCTCTATCTTCATCTATCTGTGAATAGGTTGTATTTAAATCTAACTTTGGCTTTTTATTATTTTTAGCCTTCTTTAAATTCTTCTCTGCTAGAGCTAAATCCTTGCTTTTGGCTTCCAAATCTAGATTATTATTGATCGCCATCTTTAATGATTCTTTTAAAGTCAACTCTTTTTGAGCTAAATTATCCTGATTAATTAATTTAGCACTCTTTAATAA
Source organism: Orenia metallireducens (assembly GCF_003001995.1). Taxonomy (GTDB): domain Bacteria; phylum Bacillota; class Halanaerobiia; order Halobacteroidales; family Halobacteroidaceae; genus Orenia; species Orenia metallireducens_B. Next base: position 65,194 of record NZ_PVNB01000019.1, read on the forward strand.
ATCCCAGTCAGGTAAAACTCCTATTTCTCTTGCTACTTTCATATTTATAAGTAATTCTTCATCACTTTTATCGATATATACAGGTAGATTAGCTGCTTTTTTCCCAGCTAAAATTAACTCTAGATTAAGAGCTGTAGCTCTAGCCCTAACGTCAATTGCTTTGTCATGGGAATATCCTGCTAATATCCCCTGATTCCCTTTTACCATATCTGCTAATGCAAAAATAGGAATATTTCTCTTCTTAAGTTCATCTAAAACCATAGATCTTTTACTGTCTTTTACTAATGGCGATAGATAAGCTACTTCTACTTTATCTAATTGCTTGATAATATCTTCTTTAGATTGATTAGCATATATATAATCTACCTTTACACCATTCTTCTCTCCAGCTTCTTTTAATAACTTAGGTAAGTTTTTCACACCTTGATTAAATTCTTTAGCTATTATAAAAGTTATCTTGTTAAAATCAGCTAACTTCTTAAAAGCTTTAATATCCCTTTCTACAATAGAATTAGAAGTTATAAAATTTAGATTATTAATTCCACTCTTATTTTCCTTAATAGCAAGTTCAGTACTTTTACTATCAATTATAAAAGGTGCTATAACTGGCTTTGATAGATCATCTCTATTCATAACAGCATAAGAGCTTAAAATTCCAGTTGGAATAATCACATCTATATTCTGATCACTTAACAATTTATCTACTATCATATTTTGAACTTCTAAATTATCTGCTTTAAATTCACTGAACTTAATTTGATATTCTTCAGATAATATGTTTAAAATCTCTTCTTCAACCTTACTTTTCAACTTTAAATTAAAGTCATCATCACCCTCATAAATTATACCTATATTTACTTTAGATAACTGAATTTGATTCTCTTCTTTAGCATCACTTATATTAGACATAAATAAAGTAGCTAATATAAAAAACATTAAACAAAACACTAAATTCCTTTTCATCAAAATTACACCTCCACCTTTTTACTATATCAAATAATTATGAACTTATTTTTACTTCTTTATAAGAATTAGTTTAGTTCATTACTTATACCTCCCTTATATTACTTATAACAGTTATAAGAATTTGTCTTAAAAATTAATATGTATATAATTTAAACTAATAATTTTCATAAAAAATATATAAATCAAAACCTTTTTTGACACAGACTAAAATCTGATTAAGACCTGATTTAAAACCTAAATTTATTTAATTTTTAATCTGTGTTTATCAATGTAAATCTGTGTCTAAATTTTCTTTGGGTATTGATTTTAATATGAAAACCTTTAATTCAATTTATATAGATAGAATATAGGTCGACAAAACTGACCAGTCAGTATCATTAATTTATAGTATAAATAATTTTAACAAAGTTGTCAAGATTATTTATACTACAAAATATCTTTTATTACAAAATTAATTTGTGATGATCAAATTCTAAACTGCCTCCCATTTAGGGCATTTAGAACCCCAGCGAGCAATTATCTCATCTTCTTGGTGAATATTAATAATCTCACAATGGTTGGGGCAAGAGTTACACTCAAAACTGGAGACATGATAATCGAAGCTAGAAGTATCAAAGCCCTTAAATGATGTGCTTTTCTTCTTCTTAACCGCACTTTGGGCTAAGACTGCTGAACCAATAGCCCCCATCACATTATGATACTCTGGTACTATAACTTCTACTCCAAGTTCCTCTTCAAAAGCTGCTTTAATTCCCTGATTAGCCGCTACTCCACCTTGAAATACTACTGGACCTAAAATTTCTTTTCCTTTTCCCACATTATTTAGATAATTTCTAACTAAGGCTTGGCAAAGACCTGCAATAATATCCTCTAAATTATGACCTAATTGCTGTTTATGTATCATATCAGACTCTGCAAAGACAGAACAGCGACCTGCTATTCTAACTGGGCTATTAGCACCTAATGCAAGAGAGCCAAATTCTTCAATTGGAATATCCAAACGGCTGGCTTGTTGATCTAAAAATGATCCAGTTCCTGCTGCACAGACTGTATTCATAGCAAAATCAATAACAATACCATCACGTAAGATGATAATCTTTGAATCTTGTCCACCAATCTCTAAGACTGTCTGTACCCCTTTAACTACAGTAGAAGCTGCTACTGCATGGGCTGTAATCTCATTCTTAATTACATCTGCTCCTACAATCACCCCAGCTAAGTTTCTAGCACTACCTGTAGTACCTACTCCCAGAATTTTAATATCTATCAACTCTTGGATTCTCATCAATCCTTCTTGAATTGCACGGATAGGTTGTCCATTTGTTCTAAGATATAAACTCTCTAAGACATCTTTATCTTCATCAATAATGGCAATATTGGTACTAACCGACCCCACATCTATACCCATATAACCTGCTTTCATACTATTAATTCCTCCTTCTCTTCTTTACGAGCTAATAGATCTACAAAGGCTTCTAGTCTAGTAATATAACCTGCATCACCAGTATGCTCATCCAAACTTAATGATAAGACAGGTATATCTAAATCTTTGCTCACAGTTGGCAATATACTCTGAGCTATAATCTCTGGCATACAGGTAAAAGGCCCTAGATGAACCACTCCATCAAAGCTTTCTTTAGCATACATTACAGTTTCACCTACTGATTCTAGACCATGCCCTCCCACAAAGTGATTTAAATATGGGCTTGCCAGCTCTTGTATATGATTGCGATGTTTATTGTCTCTAAAGATTCCTAGATAAAGATGTTCTTCTATCCATTCCGATAAATAAATAGATCTATCTACTAATACTCCCAACTCACCTAACTTCTCTTCTATGTGCAAATTGGTAAAGGGTTCTAAGATAACATAAATCTCTCCAACTAAACCTACTTTCAAAGGTTGAAAGTCTTCAATTCTTTCTAAAGAATCAAAATCTGTTCTTATTCTTTTTATAGCAGCTTCAGTTTCTGAGATATTTTGAGCCTGATCAATCAACTTTAAGCCCCTTTTATAGATTTTTGTTGCTTCTTTTCTTTTTACCAAATAAGGTCTGCTCTGATTTGTCAGCCTACTAATCTGATCTAAAGCCTGTGCTTTTGCCCATCCTTTCTTCCAAGCAGTATAGACCTTAGTCCAAGAGATATTTCCTAATAATAATTTCAAACTCTTATAAAACTCTCTCCAATGACCTTGTGGTGGCTCAAAGATTACCATATTAAAGTCATAACCCAAGTCCCTTAATATATCCTTTTGTACCTCACCATAATAGCCAAAACGACAAGGCCCAATACCTCCCCCCATAATAATCATATCTGCTCCAGTTTCTAAAGCTTCAATATAATTACCTATATTCAACTTAAGCGGTAGACAAGCAAATTCAGGAGAATTTTTAACACCTAAATCTAAAGTCTTTTGAGTAATAGGAGGTGGTAGTACAACCTCTAATCCTAATTCTATCAATAGAGTTTTAACAGCAATCGACATAGTTCCCATATGGGGAAATGTCACCTTCATTTATATCCCCTCCCACTTGATCATATCTATAAAGGCTTCTAAACGAGTCAGTAACCCTGCTTCACCAGTATGTTCATCTAAATTCAAGGTCATAAAGGGTTGCTTTCTTCTTCGCTTTGCCTCTCTTTCTATCATCTCTCCAACCAAAGAATCTGGTCCACAGCCAAAAGCTGTTAATTGAATAATTCCATCTATGTCATTGCGATCAAAAAAGTGATGTCCTGCTCCTAACATCTGTTTACTTAATGTCCAGAACATATCCTTTGATAGATGTGCTACCCCCTTCTTTAAGGCTGGTTTTGATAGCATCTCTGCTGTTATAACTTCTACTCCCATCTTCCTTAGCTTAGCTATTAAGTTCATACTAATATGAGGGTCATAGATAATGTACTCATGACCTAAAACCCCAATCTTATAGTTGGCTTTAGAATTGATCTTACCTTTCCTCTCACTTCTATACTTTCTTAACTCTCTTAAGGCCTTCCATAATGCTTTATTGACTTGCCAAATACCCTTGCCCAATATCTCTCCTACCTCTAATGCTGCTTTGAATAGATTTATTTTGCTATCTCTTAAATTTAAAGTAGTATCAATTATAGTCGGCAAATCATCAATATTATATCTTACCATATCAGGTAACCCCATAAATTTAGGGCATAAATACTCTTTAGATTCTATACTGACAACTCTAGGAACAAATAAATAATCAACCTTATTTTTTAGGTATTGAACATGACCTAAAAATAATTTGACAGGTAGACAGGCTTCATCTACTGCCAACCTAACTCCAGCATCTACTGTCTCTTTAGTAGAGACCTTAGAATCTACTACTTCACAGTCTAACTCTTCAAAGAACTTATTCCAAGCTGGATAATATCTATGGTATAGCAAAGCTTGTGGTATACCTATTTTAGGTTTCACTAAACCAACTCCTTAATATTCATCTAGTTATTACCTTTTCTGGTCTTATCCTTAACATGTCTAATATTAGGTCTTCTTCTTCTTAAAGTTAGGATTGATTGTCTAAAAATATAGGTCTTTAATGCTTGCCAATTGAAAGGAACAAGTGGCCATAAATAAGGAATACCAAAAGAATTACTAAAAGCAAATAATAAAAAGATTAACATTAATCCAATAATCAATCCAGGTAATCTAAAGTAAATTACCGATACAATCAAAAATAATCGTAATAGTTTTATCGTTAACGCTAATTCATAGCCTGGTATAACAAAGTTACTTATCCCTCCAATAGCCATATAGAGAATGGTTTCTGGGCTGAATACTCCTACCTTTACAGCAAACTCCCCCAACATCAAAGCCCCAATCAAACCTAGTGAGGTAGCTAAAGAGCTAGGAGTCTGTATTGATGCCATCCGAACCAAATCAATACCTAAGGTTGCTAAGATAAACTGTATTCCTATTGGAACTTTACCTAACTGCTCTGCTCCGATAAACTCTAAACTTTTAGGTAACCATTCAGGTCCATATGCCAAAGTCAACCATAATGGTGGTAAAATTAGAGAAAGAAATATTGCAAAAAATCTAAGTAAAGAGAGATATGTTCCAGTTATAGTAGACTGGCGATAATCTTCTAAGGTTTGGGTATGGTCAAAAAAGGTAGCTGGTAAGAGTAAGGCTGTTGGTGAATTATCTACTAAAACACAGATCTTACCTTCAAATAAATGGGCACTGACAATATCAGGCCTATTGCTGTATCTAATTTTAGGTAAAGGATTTATAGTATCACCTGTCAAGAAATCCTGTACAGTTCTATCAGCTAAAGGTAGTCCATCTACATCAATCTTCTCAATTTTACTTTTGACCTCTTCCACCAGCTCTGTATCAGCTATATCCTCAATATAGACTACTGCTATATCATTTTGAGACCGCTTTCCTGCTCGCAAAGCCTCTGCTCTTAACTTGGGATCACGAATTCTTCTTCTAATCATCTGTAGGTTAAAGAGCATAGTCTCAATAAAACCATCCTCAGGACCTCTAGTTACCTTTTCTAATTCTGGCTCTTGAGGACCCCGAGACATCCAAGTTCTAGCATCTATAATAATTGCCTTATCTTCGCCTTCAATTAATAAAGCTTGGGGTCCAGCTAAGACTTCATTCATTAAATCATCTATATTATCTACAAGGGCTACCTCATGGATAGTGACACGACTTTCTAATAACTTCTTAATGGCATCAACACTTAAATCTTCTGGTTCAGTTTCCATCAAATATTCCATTATCCTGTTTATTAAGTCACCATTGGTTAGACCATCAATAAAGATTAAGCTAACATCTTTATGACCAATCTTAAAATCTCGATTGATAAAATCAAAGGTCTTTGGTCCATCTACTCTATCTTTAATAATCAGTAAGTTTTCACTGAGCTTCTTGCTAATTTTAGTCTTTTTTTCTGCCATCAACTCCACTCCTCTTTAAAATCTCCTCTAAGGCTTTAGTAGTAATAGGAGCTCCAAGCTCACAATTATCCTTGCCAGACATCTTACCTACATCTCCTATGCCTACAATCAATAGATCATCATCAAAGCTATTAAGTATGTCAACGGTATCACCTTCTAAGATTACATGCCCTTTCTTTTCAGCTTCTCCCTCCTTATCAACAGGTCTAGTTACTAATTTTCCTTCTCTAGTTATAGAGCAATCAGGGTGTACACCTTCTACATCTTTGGCATTAGATGCTACTGCAATTACTCCTAAAATCTCTACATCTTCAGAGTCCATGACTTTTTCCATAGCATGTTCACCCTTGCCACAATTGAAGTTACCTTCATCATCAAACATGACTACAACAGGATCTGTAGGACAATCTTGAATCAAAGAAATTAACTTATTACCTGAACAAGGAGTGGGATTCCCTCCAGATTTAGAAATTACCCTTAGATTTAAATTTTTACTAGCCTCTTCTACAGCTTTTTGTGCAGTCGAATCACCATCAGTCACTACTATTACTCTTTTTTTATCCAATAATTTTCTCCCCTTATTATTCGGATTTAAAAGAACTAATATTCAAAATAAATAATTAAGTTTAATTTAAAGATGATGTAATATGGATATATTGAGACACTTTCGTGTCAGGAATCAGGAATCTGGAACCAGTGTTTATAACTGATTCCTGACTACTGATTCCAGATTCCTGAAAGTATCGTACTATCTCTATTAAGTATTACTTTTTTCAATAAATAACTATATTATTCCTTGGGTCTAAAGATTGCTGCCATTAAGAAGCCAATAATTATTGAAGCACTAACTCCTATACTTCCTACCTCTAAGACACCAGCAAATAAACCTAAAAACCCACCTTTTTGAGCCTCATTTAATACTCCTTTAGTCAGAATATAACCAAAATTCATCACAGGAACAGTAACACCTGCACCTGCTATATCAATTAAATAATCATATATTCCCAAACCAGTTAAAACAGCTCCTGTTACCACCATAGTTACCAGTAAATGAGCAGGTGTATAATTAGTATAATCTAAAAATAATTGACTCAATCCACAGATTAAACCACCAACTAAAAATGACATTAAATACAAATCCATAGTTTATCCCTCACTTTGACTCAAATCTTCAATCTTAGTAGCTTCAATCTTGGTCGCTAGATTATCCTGAACACTAGGACGACCAATACCTTCAGTTAGATGACCCGTTCTTTCTAAGACTACTGCATGGGCAATGCAAGGAATACTCTCCCCTTGTAAGAAGGTCATAGGATTTAATAATGCACCAGTTCCTAATAATAAGACTCGATTGAAATTGCCATACATTATCTGAGGTAAGAGATAAGAGGCTGCTACCACTGCCGAACAGCCACAACCACTTCCACCAGCTCCAACTTTCTGCTTAGAGTTATAGATCATTACTCCACAATCATCAAAATTCTTAGTAACATCACAACCTTGTTCTGCTAATAACTCTATTGTTAGATTCTTTCCTACCTGCCCCAAATCCCCAGTAATAATCAAATCATAGTCACTAGGGCTACGGTCACTGTCCTCTAAATGGTTTAAGATAGTATCGGCAGCTGCTGGCGCCATAGCTGAACCCATATCCTTTGGATCTTTAACACCTAAATCTATTACTTTACCTAAGGTAGCCATAGTAAGTGCTACCCCACCAGTCTCATTACTTAAAATTGTCGCCCCTGCTCCTGTTACAGTCCATTGTTTATAAGGAGGATATTTATCTCCATACTCATTAGGAGTTCTATACTGCCTTTCAGTAGCCTGATAATGGCTAGAAGTAAAAGAAATTATCCGATTTGCTATTCCTCCATCTATCATCATAGAGCCTACAGCCATTGCCTCAATCATCGTTGAACAAGCTCCAAAAAGGCCCAAGAAGGGGACTGGAAATTTGCGGGCAGCAAAATTAGAAGCTACAATCTGGTTTAATAAATCTCCAGCTAATAAAAAATCTATATCTTCTTTAGCTAAATTAACCTTATCTAAAGCATTATTTACCACATCCTCTGTCATCTTCATCTGGGCTTTTTCCCAAGTTGATTGATTATTATACCCATCACTGATTACTTGATCAAAGTAATCCCCTAAAGGTCCTTGACTCTCCTTATTACCAACAACTGATGCCGATGATATAATTTGAGGAGGATTATCGAATTGAACTGTCTGTTTTCCTAATTTCTTCATTATCTATTCCTCCAAATTATAGTAATAATTTAAACAATCCAATCAAGAATGCAGATAGCATTCCATAAGTCAATACTGGTCCTGCTATAGAGTATATATTTGCACCCAGCCCTAAGATATAGCCTTCTTGCCTTGATTCAATAGCTGGAGAAACAATTGCATTGGCAAAGCCTGTAATAGGAACAATAGTTCCTGCCCCAGCAAACTGAGCAATCTCATCATAGACTCCTAATCCTGTTAAGAGCCCTCCAATAAAAATCAAAGAAATTGTAGCATATGAACCTGCATTATCTTTAGGTATACCAGTGCTGATTAATACATTGATAATCACCTGCCCCAAAAGACATATTAGTCCACCTATCAAATAAGCTGAAAAGAAGTTTTTAACCTTAGAGTCTGTAAGCTGATGTTTTTTTATCAACTTTTGATATTCTTGTGGTGTTTTATCTATTGTCCCCATTTAAAACCTCCTGTGTTTAGCTTTAACCTACCCACCAAACCACCTACCTTCCTAACACCCAAAGTATCGCAATCTCCCCATTAAATCACACTTATTATCTTAAATTTAAGTATGACTATACTTTGCTCTCACCCTGCAAACCACAATGTCGGAAATAACCAATAGATCAAAGAGCCAATCACCTTTCCTAAGATAATAATAAATAATAGTTCATCCATATAATCCTTCAAACCTAAACGCTTACTCAAAAGTGGTAATACCTTTAGAGTTTCAGTTAAAGCAGCAGCTACCAATCCAATAAATGTACCAAAGATAAATCCTATAATAATAACTAACAATTTATTAATAAAGAAAATATTAGGGAGAGTTAGATTAAAAAAATCTGTTATTACTCCAAATATTGACCCTAATACTATCAATTTTTGATATAAAAATATAGAGTTTTCAGAATTACTTAAATCTATCAAACGAGGAATTACATCTAACACCATTAAAAAAGCAACTAAGGCCACCCCCACTATAACCCCTTCAGAAAAACCAATTAGAATTAAAAGAATTGCTTTCATTTAACCCCACCTAATACTACTTAATTATTAGTCATTATTTTTAGCTAATTCAGTCTTTTGATGTAAAGAAAATTGATTGACTTTGTTCTTATACAGATACATCTCTATCTCCAAAGGGCTGGGATCATCTTTATTAAATTTATACTTATAGATTTTGTTAAAGAAGATGATCATTCCAAAACCTAATCCTATAGAGTAAGGAATATTAAGCAAGAGGGGGTTTTCTTTAGACTTACCCATAATTAACTTATAAATCTGTTGATGAACCTTAACCATACTGACATCGGCATGAAAATTCATAATAGCCATAGCTGCTCCAAAAAAGAGTATAACTCCAATTGCAAATACATATAGCTTTGAAGGCTGATTATCTGTTAAATTCCTTTGAGAGGTATCTTCGATATCTACAATTACATCAGCTTCCCCTAAATGCTCTATACCAGCTTGTGGAAAATTAATCTTGATAGCTCTAATAATCTCTAAAGCTGTAATAATCATCGATTGACCAGCTTTTTTAGTTACCTCTTTAACTTTAACCTGCTCTAGTTGATCTTGTAGATCTTTGTTGGTAATGACTTCTGCCAAATCAGCAAGTACTAAGGTCTGATTGGGTTGAGCTTTAACTACCCTTTTTACCCTTAAAAAAATCTCTTCTTTTATACATTCTAACTCTTCACTCATTATAAACACTTCTTATCCTAGTCTTTTGGTAATTAAAGACCTTTTTAGCTCTAGGAGAGAGTTCTTTTTTTATAAAGAAATTGTCCCATAAGAACCAATTGACTAAAAGCAGAGCTAAAAATATAACTAAGTAGATTACTCTTTTTAAACTGATTTCAAACATCATCTACATCCTCTCCTTTGTTGAATGAAAGGTAATACAATAAATAAATAGTACGATACTTTCGTATCAGGAATCTGGAATCAGTCTGTTTTACTGATAACTGGTTCCCGACTACTGATTCCTACAAATGTCGTAATATAACCATTAACTGTTAGTATCTATATTGTCAATTAGTCTATCTTCTGATTTCTAACTCTATTATGTGTAAGTAATTTAAATTTAATACAAAAAGCACAGGTTTAGCACCTGTGCTTTTTCTATAACTCACTTCTTATTAATTTTAAAATATTCTTCTCTAACCTTGAGACCTGGGCTTGGGATAAGCCAAGTACTTTAGCAATCTCGCTTTGGGATTTCTCTTCAAAATATCTTAATTTAATTATTAATTGTGAGCGCTTATCCAATTTTTTTAAAACATGATTCAAAGCTAATAAGTTCAATTTATCATTATAATAATCTTCATTATCGACTAACTGATCAGCTAATTCTAAACTACTTCCTTCTCTTTGATAAACCTGCTCATAAATTGATTTGGGGGCTTGTACAGCTTCTAAGGCTGAAACTATCTCTTCAGCTGATAAACCTACTTCCTCACTCAACTCTTGAATAGTTGGCTCTCTATTGATTTTTTGTTCCAAACCTTCTTTTATCTTCTTAATCTTATAAGCCGTCTCTTTAACTTTTCTACTGACCTTGACAATATTATCATCACGCAAGAAGACCTTAATCTCACCAATAATCAAAGGGACAGCATAGGTGGAGAACTTTACTTGTTTACTAAGATCAAAACCATCTATCGCCTTGATTAGACCGATACTTCCAATCTGAAAGATATCTTCAATAGAGTACCCGCTATTCTTAAAACGATGAGCTATCTTCATCACCAACCTCAAATTATGCTTAATCAACTCATCCTTAGCTCTCCTATCACCTTGCTGACTTAAGGCTATTAACCTCTTGGTCTCATTTTCGGTTAATAATTTATGATTATCAATATTTATCTTTGATAAGCTATTCATCTTGTCAGCTCCTAATTAACCTGTTTTTGCTCCTGAGCTGGAATCTTAACCATCTTTAGTATAGTACCTTGATTGACCTTAGATTCTATCTCAAACTTGTCCATAAAAGAATCGATAAAGACAAGACCTAAACCCATTCTATCAGCAGTTGTATAGGCTGGCTCACAAGCAGTTTTAATATCCTCAATTCCACAACCTTGATCTTCTATTATTATCTCTAATTGATGCTCATGCACTCTCATTGAAATATCTATCTCACCTATTTCACCTTGATATCCATGAATAATGGAGTTAGATACAGCCTCTGAAATTGCTACCTTGATCTCCTCTAACTCTGCTAAAGTAAAGTTTAGCTGTGATGCAAAGGATGCTACCGTCACCCTAGCTAATCCAATATTATCTGATAAACTATCAATTACTAATCTAGCCTTATTCTCCATTATCTTACCTCCCTACAATATTATCTAAGGCTTCTGCTTCCGAAGGATATAACTTAATAATCTTTAAAATTCCCGATATTTCAAATATTCTCTCTACTTGAGGAGTTACTTCTGCTATTGCTAAAACTCCCCCTTTATTGCTAATTCTCTTATATGTACCAATGATAGCCCCTAATCCAGAGCTATCAATGAATTTAATCCCATCTAAGTTTAGAATTATCCCGTTGATATCTTCTGTCAATCTCTGCTCTAGCTTCTCTTTAAAGATATCTACAGTATGTAAGTCAAACTCTCCATAGGGTCTAACAACTAACTTATTATTATATTTTTTAAATGATAACTTCATTCTCCTCACTCCTTTCTCCTTATCAATTCAACATTAACCATTTTTTTCCTGCAAGAGATTAAAAAAAGACAAATAAATTTATTTGCCCTTTAAATTATTCATATCAATTTTGTCTATAATAAATAATATTTTCATACTGGTACACCTCTAACATTTCACAAATATTATTAAAAAACTACTCTTGCTACTACCCTATAAAATTATATATACTATGAGCCATTATAGGGTACAATAAATTCTTTTCACGTTTATAAATCCAAGCTAAGCCCAATCCAGAAAAAAAGATATGTGGTATAAATTTAACTGGATGAAGAGTAGCAAAAAAGATTGAACTTAACAGTGCTGACCTTCTAAACCCTAATTCTTCTTCTAAGAAATTAAATAAAAATCCTCGAAAAAAGACCTCTTCAAATATTGGGGCTAATAAAACTCCAATTATTGTATAAATAAAAATGGCCCAACTAGATACAGATTCCTTTAATGGAGATATTTCTATCATAGGGCTTAAACCACTTAGATAATTTTCTAATATACTAAATAGATTTCTTATACCTGAAAAATAAATAATCGCATTTATAAATGTCATTATAATCCAAAATAAAAGACCTATTTTAAGAGCCTTCATAAAATTAAAGTTCTTAATGTTAGAAATCTTGATAGCCTCATATATATTTTGATTATTTTTCTTCAGAATAAAATATAAAATAACAACTAAAGTAAACTTATTAATAAAGTCAGACATCACATACATATTAGTTGTATTAATGAACCTGTATATAATAGGACAAATGAAAAAATAACCAAAATTATAAATAAGTATTAAAGTTACTAAAGAAGTATATCGCCATCCTGTCATTTTAAATTGAATAACTACAAAGACTATAAGATATGAAATTGCTCTTAATAAAAAACCCGAACTCATTACTGGAAGTTCACTTATAAATATAAATAATATTAGACACAAAAACAGAATATTTAGTATTAAAAATTTATTTTTTATATCAAAATTCATAAAAACACCTCAAGTTATATTTGATTTTTAGTTATTACACTATCTTTATCTAATTGTATAACGATCTGATTAAATATAGTTAAATATAATGAATTTTACCTCCTTCAATAAAAGTATTTTTTATATTAAGACAAACTACTTATGGTAGTAATATTATATAATTGTATTTATTTATATTCAACTATAAAAACCAATAATAAGTAATTCTATATTTACAATTTATATCCCTAAAAGAAAAAAATACACCCCTCATGATGTCTAATAACAATCAGCCTTTATTCAAAGATATTCATAATATTACTGATAAACTTCTTAAATAATTGTAGTATGATCTTAAAGAAATTAGTCTTAGCTACCTCCTCTTTAGCCACTAAATCGACACGCCCTAATACCTCTTCTCCCTTCAATACAACTATCTCTTACTTAATAATTCAAAGATAAAAATAATAAGTTAATACTCTAAAGTAAACTAATAATTTTTATACAATATCTCGATATTATAATCCTAGTTATTAAAGTGAACAACTACTGAATAACAAGGATTATCCTCTTTAGTTGGAGGTTCAGCTACTGCTTTATACATAATCCCTCTCTCTACCTTTGTTATTCCAGGAAATACTTTTTCTAATTCTTTATTAATTCGATCTACTTCTGCCTCAATCTCTTTTTTATTCTCTAAAGGAATATTAGTAATATAGATTATTTCAAAAATAAACTCTTTTTCCTTACTATCTTGATTATTATAATAAATTGGATTGATAGAATAAATTATCGGTTTAGTCTTGATATTAGATAATTTAATCGGAAATTTATATTTTTTATCAAGGTTGTATCGTAAATTTCTACTGAAATCAACAATCTCTTTTTCATTAATATAGTGAAAAAAGGGATTAGGTCTTAAGATTTTTGCTAACCCATCTAGTCTTAATACGGCAGATAATTCATAACCTTTATTAGATAAGTCTTTAATCTCGTCAAATAATTCTGGTGCTGTTTTTCCAAGTACCTCTAAACCTCCATAATGAAAATACTGTAGCTTCCATTCACCTTCTATCTTAGTATAGATAGTAGTAAACATAGATGCTTCTCTATCTGCTTCCTCCAATCTATACAAGCAAATAAAAGTTTCATTACTCATTCCTTTATACTTTAAATAATAGCTTTTTTCTTTATTTGTAACAGTAATAACATTTTCGTTATTATCTGAGAGTACATAATAATCATCATACAACTTAAACTCCGTATCTAATGATAATTTATGTATCTTAGAAATAATATTCTTAGTTGAATCTGGATTCTCTTTTCTTATTTTTTCTATCATTAAATTTAAAATTAAGGAACTCTTATTATCTTTGATACCTTGAATGACTTGTTTATTTAGATTATTAATTTCCTTTTTTATTTTTGGAGACATGTTTTGATTATGTAGTACGCTACCATCATTACATCCAGAAAAAATAGTGCTAATAATTAATAAAAGTAATAACAATATTTGTCTATTCATTTTTATAATCTCTCCTTCATAAATTATTAATTTTATCCTATAAGGTAACTTAAGATGAGATAAGGGAGAGACCTCAAATCTCTCCCAAAAATAAATTATTACAGTAATTAAATGTTTTTAAGGTTACCTTTAAAAAGTTCATTTGTAATAACAATATAATGGTCTTCTAGTTATCTTTCTACCTAATGATAATTCTCAATACAATAAGACAGCCAAATAGACTGTCCTTCTTAACTTGTAACTTGATACTATTTGCTTGTAACTACTTACTGCTCACTATTTGACTCATACCTGGCATAATACCCCTGTTTCATCTTCTCTTGCCACTGTTCTTGTCGATTTCGATAATCATAGACTCCTTTTTTACGTAGAAAAATAGTTATCGCTAAAAATATTAATAATACAATTAATAAGACTACTCCTTTACAAAAGTTAGTATAATTCCCTAGATTAAAATAATTAATCACTAGTCTATCTAAAAAATCCTCTTTGTTTAATACTGCTAAATTAGTCTTATAAATTATCAGATTTATTATAAACATTCCTCCTGCTAACTCTACTCTATACTTCCATAAATAATAAAGACTCAATACTAGAGCAATAAAGTACAAGGCACCAAAAAAATAAACTACTCCTAGAGGTATCTTTTTCCAAGGACTAAAGAACAAAACATCAAATCCCTCAAAACAACTTTGAATAAAAGCTGAATAAATAATAAATTTAATTGATTTATAAATAAATTTATCTAGTTTAATACTAACCAATTTTATAATTGCTATATGAAAAATGGAATGAATAACCAAAATTATTATCCCTATTAATGTCCAAATATCAACTGTTAAGCTAACTCCAAATTCTCCATTTGAAAAAAAACTCAAATTATGAAAAAACCAATCGGTTAAAATATATACTAAAGCAAAATAGCCTATCTTCTTCAAATATTCTTTCATTCTCTTCACCTCTATTAATCTAAAATTGAGCAAGGGGCTTTATGCCCCTTACACTTTAAAATGCCTCGTTTAAAATAGTTTGAGTAAATACATAAGCTTCTTCTGCACCAATTCCTTCAGTTAAAGCACCTACCGCAGCTGCAACAGCTACAGCAGCTGTTGCTGTTGCAAGTTGTTTCTTATCAACACCTGGTTTAATTTCTAATTTATCTACAGTATGTGTTCCATTTACCTCTTTATTTTCTGCTGTTATGGCTACCTTTAACCCACCTGATCCTACCGAACTATACATGTTAATTTTAGTCCCATCTTTTACTGTCAATCCATTTGCCTGAGCTATCTTGGCTGCTACCGTATAACTCCCTTCTTTAGTTCTCCCTACACTTGTTCCCTTAGGACCATAAATAGTCATTCCATTATTGCTTATACCTACTGTATAACCATTTGTACTCTCTTTTACATTATATGTTCTAGTTCCAGTCATTTCTACATAAACCCCCACTCCATGACGTTTGTTAAATAATGGAGCAGTTACTGTTACTCCTGCTCCTCCATTCCATACATCACCAGTCTTATCTTCTACATTTACATTTTCCCAAACTTCTTGCTCATCAAGTTCTTTTATCTTATCCCATCTTCTTTTAGTTTCTTCTATAACCTGACTTGTATCTGTTCCTACTACTCCACCTATAGATAAGCCATGCTCTTTCTGAAATTGCTCTACAATAGCTTTAGTACCTTTACCGTATACTCCATCTACACTTATATTATATCCTAAATCTTTCAAATTCTGTTGGAGTTTCTTAACCTCTGTTCCTTTGCTTCCTACTTTGGGGTTCAATCTTCTACCAAATAATTAGTTAAAACTAACCAATTTCCTGTTTTAGTAATAATTCCCAATACAGTAAGACAGCCTAATAGACTGTCCTTCTTAACTTGATACTATTCACTTCTAAATTCTTACTGCTCATATCTCGCATAATACCCCTGCTTCATCTTCTCTTGCCATTGTTCTTGGCGACTTCTATAATCATAAACTCCTTTTTTGCGTAGCAAAATAGTTATTGCTAAAAATATCATTAACACAATTAATAACAATACTCCTTTAAAAAAATGAATATAATTTCCTAATTCAAAATAATTACTCAATAATCTATCTAAAAAATCCTCTTTGTTTAATGCTGCTAAATTAGCTTTATAAATTATCAGATTTATTATAAACATTCCCACTGCTAACTCTACTCTATACTTCCATAAATAATAAAGACTTAATACTAGAACAGTAAAGTACAAGGTAACAATAGAATAAACCTCTCCCGCAGAAAGCTTTTTCCAAGGACCAAAGAACAAAACATCAAACCCTTCAAAACAACTTTGAATAAAAGCTGAATAGATAATAAATTTAGTTGATTTATAAATAAATTTATCTAGTTTAATACTGACTAATTTTATGATTCCTACATGAAAAATGGAATGAATAACTAAAATTATTATCCCTATTAATGTCCAAATATCAACTGTTAAGCTAACTCCAAATTCTCCATTTGAAAAAAAACTCAAATTATGAAAAAATAAATTTGTTAAAATATATACTAAAGCAAAATAACCTACTCTCTTCAGATATTCCTTCATTCTCTTCACCTCTATTAATCTAAAATTGAGCAAGGGGCTTTATGCCCCCTTACACTTTAAAATGCTTCTTCTAAAATAGTTTGAGTAAATACATAAGCTTCTTCTGCACCAATTCCTTCAGTTAGAGCACCTGCCACCGCTGCAACAGCTACAGCAGCTGTTGCTGTTGTAAGTTGTTTCTTATCAACACCTGGTTTAAATTCTAATTTATCTACAGTATGTGTTCCATTTATCTCTTTATTTTCTGCTGTTATAGATACCTTTAGACCATCTAATCCTACTGAACTATCCATATTAATTTTAGTCCCATCCTTTACTGTCAGTCCATTTGCCTGAGCTATCTTTGCTGCTACCGTATAACTCTTTTCTGTACCTACCCCTATACTTGTCCCATTAGGGTCAGAAATACTTATTCCATTACTAGTTATACCTACTGTATAACCATTTGTACTCTCTTTCACATTATAAGTTCTAGTTCCAGTCATTTCTACATAAACTCCATATCCATGACGTTTATTGAATAATGGAGCAGTTACTGTTACTCCTGCTCCTCCATTCCATACATCACCAGTCTTATCTTCTACATTTACATTCTCCCAAACTTCTTGCTCATCAAGTTCTTTTATCTTATCCCATCTTCTCTTAGTTTCTTCTATAACCTGACTTGTATCTGTCCCTACTACTCCATCTATAGATAAGCCATGCTCTTTCTGAAATTTTTCTACAATAGCTTTAGTACCTCCACCATAGACTCCATCTACACTTATGTCATATCCTAAATCTTTCAAATCCTGTTGAAGTTTCTTAACATTTTCCCCCTTGCTTCCTACTTTCAATAATTTATTTGTATTTTTAGGGGCATTATTAATATTTTTCTTCTCTTCTGCTATAGCCTCCCATGTATTTTTACCTGCTACTCCATCTGTAGCTAGTCCATGCTCTTTCTGAAATTTCTCTACAATAGCTTTAGTATCTTTACCATATACTCCATCAACACTTATATTATATCCCAAATCTTTCAAATTCTGTTGAAGTTTCTTAACATCTGTTCCTTTGCTTCCTACTTTCAATACTTTGTTCGTTGATTTTATTGGATTGCTAGTAACACTACATCCACCTACTCTTACTCCACTACATGTCCCATGACTCCTTCTACTGCTACATGTTCCATGACTAGCATTACTTCTATGACTACTACAGTTTCCGTGACTACTACTACTTCTATGACTGCTACAACTTCCATGACTAGCATTACTTCTATGACTGCTACAACTTCCGTGACTACTACTACTTCTATGACTGCTACAACTTCCATGACTAGCATTACTTCTATGACTACTACAACTTCCATGACTACCACTACTTCTATGGCTACTGCTATTTCTATGACTACTACAACTTCCGTGACTGCCACTGCTTTTATGACTACTACTGCTTCTATGACTACTACTGCTTCTATGACTACTACTGCTTCTATGACTACTACAACTTCCGTGACTGCCACTGCTTTTATGACTACTACTACTTTTATGACTGCTACTACTTTTATGACTGCTACTACTTTTATGACTGCTACAACTTCCGTGACTACTATGACTCTTGTGACTGCTACTACTTTTATGACTGCTATGACTCTTGTGACTGCTATGACTCTTGTGACTGCTACTACTTTTATGACTGCTATGGCTACTACTGTGTCTTCTTCCACCACCACAGCTACCGCCATAATCTCCTTTTCTATAAATAAATCCTTTTGTATCTAACAATGTTTCTGGGTCTAGATTCTTGCCATTTCTAATGACCTCAAAGTGAAGGTGTACTCCATCACCCTTTTCATTAACTGAATGTACATTAGTACCTGTATTACCCATAGTTCCAATAGTTGTCTTTTGGGTAACTTTGTCACCAACTTCTACATTAATTTTATCTAAATGGCAATATTTTGTAAGCAGCCCATTGTCATGCTTAATTACTACTTGATTCCCCCCAGATTTTGTCATTCCAGTAGAGATAACTTCACCTTTTTTAGCTGCATAAATCTTGTCACCAAATTCTCCATCAAAATCTAATCCTTTGTGCAAATAAGTACCTCTATCTTCTCCAAATCTACTCGATATGTATATTGTACCAGTTCTAACCGGGCTATGCAATTTATACTTATCCTCTGTACTTATGTTAGTAACTCTTCCTATCTTAGACTCTGATACACCTTTCTTTACTTCTTTAATATTAGAAGACAGATTGATCTTATCTTTAATCAGATTCATCTTCAATGACACCTTTAATTTGCTAGTAGCTTGATTCTTCACTTGAGAATTACTCTTCTCTCCACTCTCCTTCTTTGCTAGATTACCTACACTCCCATACTTCATCCTTAGAAGTTGACTATTGTAACTTTCTTGACCCCTTCCATTAGCTTCTGTTAACATTTACTTTCCTCCTTAATATTTTTAGATTAATTATTTTATATAGAAAATCCCCAAAAGATTCGAATAGGTCGTCATCATTTTGGTGGATTTGCTATTCACTCCACATAACTCAGGCAACCAAATACAAGTTATGCTTCTTTGCTCTCTTTTTATTTTAACTATCAATTCTCAATTTCTAAATTGTAATTACCACTCCATCTTCATACACTCTCGATAGATAGAATCAAAGATTCCAGGATTTATCTCTTGAATCTCAGTCCAGAGATAGATACTCAATCTGATTAAATGCTTTTTATACTCACACATCACTCGATAAGGTCTCTCTTTCTGCTGATGAACCATCTCACCTACTGCAAAACACTCCCCAGAACATAAGTATCTAGCCCAACATCCTTGACAATAAGGTATATTATCTGCATATAGTTGTCGTAAATCCTCCTGTACCTCTCTATCTACCCCTGTATAGATACTCCCCATCTTAAAGGAACTATTGTTCAACTGTACAGGGCAGCTATAAATCTCTCCTTTATGGTTGACAGAGAGACTATTTAAACCTGCACTACAACGATAAATTACACTATCATTTCTGATAGTTCTTTTTAGCAACTTACCGAAATAATCAGCACTTCTAAGAATAGCATAGAGATATTCTGTATTTCCTTTAGCTATTTCCTCTATCAAAAATAAAGCAAATTCATTATATCCTTCTTTAATCTGCTCTAGATTATCTTCATTCATAGCATACTCATTATCTGGTCTTAACCTTATTGGTTTAATTCCTATACTATCAACTAAATTTAATTGGAATAATTTCAAAAAAATATCCTTTATATTGGTATGCTTACCTGTCAAAGTCACTGCAAATCCTAAAAATTCTCTATCCTCTATCTCTTCACAGTTCTTAACAATATCTTTAAAAGTACCTCTTCCATCCTTATATATTCTCAAATCATCATTAATTACCTCATCACCATCTATACTGATACCATATAAAATTTCATTCTTCTTTAGGTAGCTACTCTTCTCTTTATCCAGTAAAGTACCATTGGTGCATAAAGTAATCAGAATTCTTTTGTTAATTTTTTCACTTAATTCTTCACAGTAATCTTTTATCTCCTTTATAAAATCAAACCTTAATAATGATTCCCCTGACCCACTTAAATCTACTGAATAACTACTACCTTCTTTTCCAAAGTCATTTACTAGAAAATAAATTGCCTCCTTAGCAGTTTCTATAGTAGTATCTTTTATCTTTTCTTGATGAACCTCTCCTCCAAAACAGTATCTACAGTTTAGATTACATCTACTTGTTGGATGTAATTTTAGTTCATAATGATCAAATTGCTCAAAACCTTCCACAACTCTATTATAAGGATTAATTTTCTCCTGCTCCCATAATTCTTCAAGCCAATTTAGTTTCTCTATAACTTCTCTTGTCGGATATTCTTGACTTAAAATCGAAATTATATCCTTTGTCAAATAAGTATCTGCTAAATCTAAAATCTTACTGCTTAAATTATCAATTGTTAAAAATTTTGAACTCTGTACATCTAATGCTATTATCTTATCTCCGATTTCATATCTATATAGTTCTAAGTTGATTGGGCAATCTAGCATATTAACTCCTCCAATATTATTTAACTAAAATCATACCTCTCTTATGATAATAAAAATTAGATTTAATAAGAAACTCTTCTGTAGCAAGTAACCTACCATTAATTAAAATAAAAACTCTCCATAAGCCCGGCTTAAAATCTTCTCCCCGCAAATTGATATAATTATATAACCTCTCTTCTCCACCAGTTGCTTTAAGTAAAGTTGAGTCAGATTCAAAGACTTTTAAGTCTGGTCTACACCAAACATAAGTCACTTCAACCTCCCCAATACATTCTTTAATGCTATTGTAAATATAAATCTGCTGACCACTGATATTAAATTCTCTATTTTCACCCTCTGACTTCTTCATTAAAACGATTTCATTAAAATTATTATCCATGCCTATATCATCAATGATCCCATATTCTTTACTAACTCTGACCACATCATCGCTATCTAGTTGAATTACAGAATTTAGTGATCCTGTCCTATTATTAACATACATATCAGCATAGGGGTCATTAATCCATAACTTATCATCAATTAAAAACTTATATCTATGTATTCCTTTACTTATTTCAATATCTATAACCCATTCATCACCTTCTTTTTCTAATAGATCTTTATCAAACCTCCAATTATTAAAATCACCTAACAATGCCACCTTCTGACCAAATATAGCAGGAAACTTAAATATCAACACTATCCCTCCCAATTAAAATTAACCTTTATATCCATAATAAAACATTTATAACAGATATATTATATCACTTTCTTTTTTTGGATTTCAAGTATAAAAAAATAATAAGTAATTTTATTCTAAGTATTTATATCTCAAAAAATAGAGTAGGACCAGCCTCACAGCTGGGACCTCTCTTCAAACTGCACGTACGGTTTTCCCGTATACAGCTTTCCTTTATTGTTGCTCCATTCCA
>NZ_PVNB01000020.1 GCF_003001995.1 Orenia metallireducens
TCACACCTGTTCTCATTTCGAACACAGCAGTTAAGTCCTCCAGCGCCGATTGTACTGCAGGGGCAGCCTTGTGGGAGAGTAGGTCACTGCCAGAAAACTTAAAAAAACTTCTAGACTATAGTCTAGAAGTTTTTTTATTTCAAGGAAATAAATTATACTAATAAAAAAAGGATTTATTATCATTGATATCTAAATTTGATATAGTCAATTAAATTACTTATTAATTTTTAACTTCTAATTTGGTTAAATTAATAACTATATTACAGTAATATCAACTAGGAGGATGTATATGGAGATTAATGTGAAAAAGGTTCTATTGGTTATGGCTATTATATTTATGATTTCTTTATTATTTTTAGCAAGTGGTTTTTATATATTAGTTAAGAGTTTTGTTGATTCAGAAAATAAAGCTAAAGATAGTTTAGCAGTAATAAATATAAGTGGGGCTATTGTAGGAGGAGAGGGTGGAGGAGCTTTTGGTAGTATGGAAGCTACTTCTGATCAGATAATGGCTCATATTAATGAAGCTAAAGACGATGAATCAGTTAAAGGAATTTTATTGAGAGTGAACAGCCCTGGTGGTAGTTCAGCTGCTTCTGATGCAATCTATCGAGAATTAAAAAAATTTAGAGAAACTGGTAAACCTATAGTTGTATCTATGGGGGATGCAGCTGCTTCAGGTGGTTATTATGTATCTATGGCAGCAAATAAGATTTATGCCAATCCTTCTACTATTACGGGTAGTATTGGTGTTATAATGCAATTTGCTAATCTGAAAGAATTATATAATAAAATTGGTATAGACTATATTACTATTAAAAGTAGAAAGTATAAGGATTTAGGTAATCCTGATAGGGAGATGACTGCTGAGGAGAAAGAAATTTTACAAACAATGGTTAAAGGAGTATACCAACAATTTGTTGATGCTGTCATGGAAGGTAGATCTATGACAGAAGATAGAGTTAAAGAGTTGGCTGATGGTAGAATTTATAGTGGTGAGCAAGCTAAAGAATTAGGCTTAGTAGATGAATTGGGAACTTTTTATGATGCAGTAGATGAATTAGCTAAAATGGTTGGAATTGAGGGAAAACCTAATTTAATTTATTATAATAAATTATCACCTATAGAACTTCTATTAGGGAATTTTAATAAAAGCCTAATCAAAGGCTTAGTAAATAATCTATCTATACAGACAGATAACATAAAGGATAAAGATCTCGGATTCTATTATTACTGATAGCTAAGATAAGAGAATTTAAATTTAATTTAAAGGGTTGCATTTTACTTTCTCTTATTATATAATATTCCATAAATAAAGAGAGAATTAAACACATATATTAAACATGATGAATAGGAATAGTAAATTTCATCTTTATTTGGAGAGAGTCAGCGGTTGCTGAGAGCTGATATAAAGAGGAATTGAATCCACCTAGGAGTGGTTAGTGAATACAAGCTAAACCGGTTATGACGCCGTTATCTGTCATTAGAGAGGGTCAATACTTGACCAATTAGGGTGGCAACGCGGGTAATTATTAATCTCCCGTCCCTAACAAATCCAATTATTACTGGGTCTGTTTGGGATGGGAGATTTTTATTTATATAATTAATTATATAATACCTGTTAGTATTCTTTAATAAATTTATGAGTATTGAGAAGGGAGATAGATATTATGAAAGAGAAAAGAACTTTAATGTTGCCTGGTCCAACTCCAATTCCTGAAAGGGCAAGGTTGGCTGGTGCTACAGAGATGATTGGCCATCGTGAAGTAGAGTGTGAAGAGTTATTAAAAGAAGTAGTTGATGGTTTAAAGTATGTTTTTCAGACTGAAAATGATGTATTAGTTTTGACCTGTTCTGGTACTGGGGGCTTAGAAGGCTCTATTACTAATACTTTGTCTAGAGGGGATAAGGTATTATCCCTATGTACAGGCGCTTTTGGTGAAAGGTATGCTACTATTGCTGAAAAATATGGTTTAGAAGTAGAACGATTAGATGTATCTTGGGGAGAGGCTGTAGATCCTAAAAGAGTAGAAGAGAAACTAGAGAGCTATAAAGAAGGTGAAATTAAAGCAATCTTAATGACTCATAATGAAACTTCAACTGGAGTCATTAATCATCCAGAACCTATAGGTAAGCTAGCTAGAAAGTATAATTGCTTATTATTGATTGATGCTGTTAGTTCTTTAGCAGGAATTGAGTTAAAGACCGATAAATGGGGTGCTGATGTAGTAGTTACATCTTCACAAAAAGCTTTAATGACTCCTCCAGGACTATGTTTAGTAAGTGTTAGTCATAGAGCATTAAAAGCCTATGAGACATCTGATTTACCTAAATTCTATTTGGACTTCAAGCGTGCTAAGGATCGATATGATGCTAAGAATCAAACACCAGCTACACCAGCAATTTCTGTTCTTTATGTATTAAGAGAAGTATTAAGAGATATTAAAGAAGAAGGATTAGAGAATGTATTCAAGCGACATGAAATAGTTACTAAAGCCATAAGATTATCCATGAAGGCTATTGGTTTAGAACTACTAGTTGATGATGAAGTTGCTTCTAAAACAGTAACTGCTGTTAGATTACCAGAAGGTATAAGTTATAGTGTATTAAGAAGTAATTTGAAAGATAAATATAATGTTTATATTACTGGTAGTAAAGGACAGCTACAAGGAAAGGTCTTTAGGATTGGGCATCTTGGTAATGTTAGTAGAATGGATATATTATCTACTATATCAGCTTTAGAATTTGTCTTATTAGATTTAGGATTTGAGTTGGAGTTAGGAGCAGGCTTAGCTGCTGCCCAAAAAGTATTTTATGAGGAGGAGAGAAGTTAATGAAGGTATTAGTTAGCGATGTTATTTCACAAAAAGGTATTGATGTTTTAGAGGAGAATGGTGCTGAAGTTACTTATAATACTCAATTATCTTATGAAGAATTATTAGAAGAAATAGGTAAATATGATGGAATTATTTTAAGAAGTATGACTCCATTAAATGAAGAAGTCTTAAGTCATGCTAAAAATTTAAAAGTAATTGCTAGAGCAGGTTCTGGTTATGATAATATTGATGTTGATGCTGCTTCAAAATTGGGAATAATAGTCTTAAATACTCCAGGACAGAATTCAATCTCTGCTGCTGAGCAGACAATGGCTTTGATGTTAGCTATTTCTAGAAATACAGCTCAGGCAAATCAATCCTTACATCAAGGTGTTTGGGATAGGAAGAAGTATATGGGTGTTGAATTATATGAAAAGACTTTAGGGATCATCGGATTAGGAAGAATTGGTGGTTTAGTATCTCAAAGAGCTAAAGCTTTTGATATGAATATAATTGCTAGTGACCCTTATATCCCAGCATCACGAGGTGAAAAATTAGGAGTAGAATTGGTGGAACTAGATGAACTTTTAGAAAGATCTGATTATATTACTTTACATACTCCATTAACTGAAGAGACTCATCATATTTTGAGCACAGAAGAATTTGCTAAAATGAAGGATGGAGTTAGAGTAGTAAATGTAGCTAGAGGAAAGAATGTTGACCATAAAGCTTTATATGAAGCTATTAAAAATGGTAAAGTAGCAGCAGCAGGTATAGATGTACATGAAGAAGAGCCACTTGCAGAGGATTATCTTTTATTACAATTAGAAGAGAACGTAATTGTAGCTCCTCATTTAGGTGGGACCACAGTTGAAGCTATGGATAATGTTTCTATTGATGCTGCTCGTCAGATGTTGATGGTGTTTGAAAAAGGTTTTGCAAAAACTCCATTAAATATACCTACGTTAGAGCCAGAGGAAATGAATCAAATTAGACCATATTTCAATCTAGCAGAAAAACTTGGGAATTTCTATGCTGGTCTAACTGATAATAGAATTGAAGAAGTTGAAGTTATTTATACAGGTGAAATTACTAATTATGATTTACAACCAGTGACTACTACACTATTAAAGGGTCTATTAAATCCTATTTTAGATGACAATGTTAATTTGGTAAATGCTAGATTACTTGCCGAAGAAAGAGGAATTAAGGTTAGTGAAATTAAAAATGATGATACTAATGTTTATTCTAGTTTAATTACTTTGAAAGTTAAAAACAGTCAAGGTGTAAGACAGTTATCTGGAACTGTATTCAATAAAAGTGAGCTAAGAGTTGTAGAAATAGATGGTTATGAAATTGATATCGTACCAAAAGGTATCTTATTAGTAACTAGTCATACTGATCAACCAGGTGTAGTTGGTAAAGTAGGAAGTTTATTAGGTGATAATGGAGTTAATATAGCTAGTTTGAAACTTGGCCGTAATAAAATCGGTGGTAAAGCAATAATGGTCTTAAATATTGATCAAGAGATAGATAATGACTTAAAAGAAGAGTTATTAGAGATAGATGGTATGGCAGATGTGAATGTATTAACTTTATAATTAGTTTTAAGATAGAAGAGGAGGATAAAGATGTTAGATTTAGGGTTTGTTAGAGAGAATATAGATTTAGTGAAGGATTCTTTAAATAAACGAGCAACTGAAGCCCCAATTGATGAATTTGCCGATATAGATATAAAAAGAAGAGAGCTGATTCAGGAAGTAGAGAGTTTAAAGCAGATTCGTAATGAAGAATCTTCTAAGATTGGTCTATTAAAGAGGGATGGTAAAGAGGAAGAAGCCCAGAAAGTTATTCGAAAGATGGGCGAAGTAGCGGATAAAATCAAGGATTTAGATGAGAAGCTCAAAGAGTACAATCAAAGGTTAGAAGATATAATGCTACGAATTCCTAATATCCCTAATCAGGACGTACCAGTAGGCAAAGATGAAGAGGATAATGTCTGTGTTAGAACCTGGGGTGAGCCAACAGAATTTGATTTTGAAGCTAAAGCTCATTGGGATTTAGGAGTAGATTTAGATATATTAGATTTTGAGCGTGGTGCTAAAGTAACAGGTTCTAGATTTACCTTTTTGAAGAATTTAGGAGCAAGATTAGAAAGAGCCTTAATCAGTTTTATGCTCGATATCCATACTGGAGAACATGGCTATCAAGAAATATTTCCTCCTTTTATCGTTAATAGTGAGAGTATGACTGGGACAGGACAGCTTCCTAAGTTTGAAGAGGATGCTTTTAAATTATCAGGGACTGATTATTACTTAGTACCAACTGCTGAAGTACCAGTAACTAATATGTATCGTGATGAAATCTTAGCTGCTGATGATTTACCAATATATCATACAGCTTATAGTGCATGCTTTAGATCTGAGGCTGGTTCTCATGGTCGTGATACTAGAGGTATTATTCGTCAGCACCAATTCAATAAAGTTGAAATGGTTAAGTTTGTTAAGCCAGAAGACTCTTATGATGAGTTAGAGAAGTTAGTGCAAAATGCAGAGACTATTTTACAGAGGTTAGAGCTTCCATATCGTGTGGTTACTTTATGTACAGGGGATTTGACCTTCTCTTCTGCAAAAACTTATGATATTGAGGTTTGGTTACCAAGTTATGACACTTATCGTGAAATCTCCTCTTGTAGTAATTTTGAAGATTATCAGGCAAGAAGAGCTGGAATTAAGTATCGTCCAGAACCTAATGCTAGTACAGAATATATTCATACATTAAATGGTTCAGGACTGGCTATTGGAAGGACTGTAGCCGCTATTTTAGAAAATTATCAGAATGAGGATGGTAGTGTAACTATTCCTAAAGCTTTAAGAGGGTATATGGGTGGAGTTGAAAAGATTAATATCTAATATTTTAAATGGGTCTAAAAATTTTTAGACCCATTTAATTTTTTATTATTTTTTCTTGACAATCCTTTTAAAATAACTTATAATAAATCTTGTGTTAAGTAAATACGGAGAGGTGTCCGAGTCCGGTTGATGGTGACGGTCTTGAAAACCGTTGTACGTTTGCGCGTACCGTGGGTTCGAATCCCACCCTCTCCGCCATTTATATTATTCTCAACATTAACCAGTTGATAATCTGAAGAAATTATTATAGAATTTATAAGTGTTATCAGTTTAATATTAGTAAAATCAGCATGGAGAGATACCCAAGTAGGCTGAAGGGGCGGGTTTGCTAAACCTGTAGTAGGGAATTATCTCTAGCGAGGGTTCGAATCCCTCTCTCTCCGCCATTTTA
Organism: Orenia metallireducens; assembly: GCF_003001995.1. Lineage (GTDB taxonomy): Bacteria > Bacillota > Halanaerobiia > Halobacteroidales > Halobacteroidaceae > Orenia > Orenia metallireducens_B. Next base: position 6,120 of record NZ_PVNB01000020.1, read on the forward strand.
ATATAATAGTTCTCAATACAATCATCCTAAAAAGGATGTTTTTTTATTTATAAAACTAAATAATAGAGTTGTCAAAGATTATTTTACATGTTAATATGAATATAGATAAGAGATTTATTTTTTTGCCTATATTGTTAAAAAAATAACAACAGAGGGGTTTTAGATGAAAAAAATTCTAATTTGTGTTGGAAGTAGCTGTCATCTTAAAGGGGCTTATGAAATTGTAGAAATATTAAAGAAGATAATCAATGAAGAAGAATTGGATACTGAAATAGAATTAGGGGCTTCCTTTTGCCAAGGTAAGTGTACAGAAGGTGTTATTTTGAAGTTTGATCAAGAGATGATTTCAAATGTATCTCCAGAAAACATAGAAGAACTCTTTTATAGAGAGTTTAATAAAGGGGTGAGTTGATTGAGTCTTATCACTTTAAGTGAATCAGAGTGTAAAGATTGTTATCGCTGTGTACGGGATTGTTCTGTAAAAGCAATTAAGATTAATAATGGTCAAGCAGAGGTAGTCAAAGAAAAGTGTATTAATTGTGGTCATTGTATAGAAATATGTCCACAAAATGCTAAAGGTGTTACTAATCATTTAGAGAAGTTGAAGAGATTATTAAAAGAAGAGAAGGTAATAGCCAGTATAGCTCCATCTTTTCCAGCTGTTTTTGATTGTAGTCCAGGACAACTAATAACAGCTTTAAAGAATTTAGGATTTCATGATGTTGAGGAAACGAGTATAGGGGCAGAAGTAATAGCAAGAGAGTATAAAAAATTGTTAGAGTTAGAGAATAAGCCACTTATATCAGCCTGTTGTCCTGCTGTGGTTAGCTTAGTAGAGAAGCATTATCCTGATTTAATCCCTTATCTGTCTCCTACTATCTCTCCTATGATAGCCCATGCTAAGTTGATAAAAGAAATATCTAAAGATATAAAAGTAGTCTTTATAGGCCCTTGTATAGCCAAGATTAAAGAGATAGACTGGGAGAGTTCCAAAGGTGCTGTTGATTTAGCAATTACCTTTGATGAGCTAAAGGGTTTATTCTCTTTGGAAGGTATAGATTATCAAAGTTTAGATGAAGATCAATTCAGAAGTGTTTCAGGGAATTGGTCCAAAGCTTTTCCAGTAGAGAATGGTGTTTTAAAAGCTGCCGATATCAGTTTTGGATTGAGTACGGAGATATTATCAATCTCAGGATTGGCTGAATGTATGAAGACTTTTGAAGATATCTTAAATGATGATATCAGTCCTAAGTTTATTGAAGCTATGGTCTGTTCTGGAGGATGTATAAATGGTCCAGGTATTACATCAGAGCTTAGCATCAATTCTCGAAAAGAGAGGATAATCAGGTATGCTCAAAAAGAAGATACAATAGATAACAAATTTGATATGGATAAATTTAAGATAGATACAAGTAGAGAGTATCTTAACTGCAAAATTGAAGAGAAGATTCCTACAGAAAATCAAATCAGGTTGATATTATCACAGACTGGAAAATTCAGTGATAAGGATGAGCTGGATTGTGGCGGTTGTGGCTATAATAGCTGTCGTGAAAAAGCTATAGCTATCTATCAAGGATTGGCTGAATTGAAGATGTGTATTCCTTATATGAAAGGTAAGATGGAATCTCTAGCAGATATAATTGTAGAGTCATCACCAAATGCAATTATTGTGGTAGGTAAAGATATGACAATTCAGAAGTTTAACCCTAAAGCAGATGAATTATTTAATCGCAATGACGAAATTGCGATAGGTCACAAACTATATAGATATATTGATCCAAAAGATTATTTAGATGCCTGGTTTAATAAGAAGTCTATTTCACAAAAAAAGGTTGAATATAAACAGTATAACTTGATATGTGAACAGTCGGTATTTCCATTGATTGATTATGAATTAGTAATTGGTATAATAACTGATGTTACAGAAAGGGAAAATCATAATGAAAGAGTTGCTAAGATGAAAGAGACTACTTTAGAGAAAGCTAATCAAGTTATCCATAAGCAGATGAAGGTAGCCCAAGAGATTGCAGGATTATTAGGTGAATCTACTTCAGAGACGAAAGCGATTTTATATGAGGTAAGGCAGCTGATGCAAGAGGAGGAAAGATAATTATGTTTGTGGAAACTAGCGTTTCTAGAATTTCCAAGTATAATGAAGAGTTATGTGGAGATAATGTAGAGATTGTAGAGACTGAAGATAGTAAGATTATCGTTTTATCCGATGGGCTTGGTAGTGGAGTAAAAGCCAATATATTATCAACTTTAACTACCAAAATTGCTAGCAGGTTATTAGAGAAGGGGATACCTTTAGAAGAGGTGGTAGATACTATCACCAATACATTGCCAGTCTGTAAAGAGAGGCAGTTAGCTTATTCTACTTTATCTATTTTGCAAATATTTAATGATGGTAGGGCTTACTTAGTAGAGATAGATAATCCTGATTCATTCTTTATTGATAGCAAAGGTAATATTTCTAAAATAGAGACGAAGAAGAGAAGAGTAGGCGATAAGGAGGTAAGAGAGGCACGTTTTCAATTGAAGAATAATGAAATGATAATGCTCATTAGTGATGGGGTTACCCATGCTGGGGTAGGGGGATTACTAAATTTTGGTTTGGGTTGGGATGGTATTGCAGAGCATTTTGAGCGGATTATTAGTAAGTATCAAAGTAGTAATAAATTTGCAGAAGAGTTGATTGAGGTCTGTAATGCTTATTATTGTATGGAGCCTGGTGATGATACAACAACTGTTATTGCATATTTTAGAGAAGAAAGAGAACTAACATTATTCAGTGGACCACCTAAAAATATTGATAAAGATAAAGAGGTCGTTGATAAATTAATTTCTAAGTCAGGCAAGAGGGTAATTGCAGGAGGAACTAGTGCCCAGATAGTTGCTAGAGAGTTGGATGAAGAATTAGAGGTTAGTCTGTTATATCATGATCCAGAAATTCCACCTACTTCCCGATTGGATGGAGTAGATCTAGTTACTGAAGGTCTATTGACTTTAAATAAGACGGTAGAAAGACTAAAAAATGTAAGTTGTCAAGAAGACTTACCTAAACAAAGAGATGGGGCAACTGAATTAGCTAGGCTATTACTAGAAAGTGACAGTATCAATATGTTAATAGGTAAGAAGATTAATCCAGCCCATCAGAGCTTGAGATTACCTGAAAATATGGCGATTAGAAAGCAGATTATAAAAAGGTTAGTAGACTGTCTAAAAGAGAAAGGAAAGAAGGTAACTATAGAATGGTTTTAACATCAAAAAGGAGGTATAAGAATGGGAATTAAAATTAAAATCTGTATTGGAACTCCATGCCATCTTATGGGATCTCAAAATCTAATTGAAGCTGTACAAGAGTTTAATAAGAAGATAGAGACTGATATTGAAGTTGAGGCAGTTAATTGTTTAGATAAGTGTAAAGGTGCACCAGCAGTAAAGATTGATGATGAGGTCTATGCTCCTGCTAGACCTAAGGATTTAATTGATTTAATTAAGGAGCAGTTAAGATAAACAAGGAGGAATTGATTGTGCCTAAGAATGTTTCAGAAGTAACAAAATTAAGACGGAGAGTCTTTAGTAGCATAGCTCAACTTGCCTTTGAAGATAGATTAGCTGAGGATATTGATAAATTACCAGAGCAATTAATACCAGAACAAGGCTTAGGATATAGATGCTGTGCCCATAAAGAGAGAGCAATAGTTAATCATCGGATTAAATCTGCTTTGGGACTAGAGGCGAATGGGGATGCTAAGAATTTAAAAAAGTTGGCTATTCAAGCCTTAGAATTAGAGAAAATAACAGGAAATAATATTGATGTATTAGATATTGCTTGTGACCGTTGTCCTTTAGATAAGTATAGGGTAAGTGATGCTTGTCGTAACTGTGTAGATCATAGCTGTATGAATGTTTGCCCTAAAGGTGCCATTGTTATAGTACAAAATAGGGCATATATTGATCAAAATAAGTGTATAGAGTGTGGTCTGTGTCAGAGGTTCTGCTCTTATAATGCAATTCTAAAGATGAGCAGACCCTGTGAAACAGCCTGTGGTATAGAGGCTATTACTGCTAATAGTGATAGGCAGGCAAAGATCAATTATGATAGCTGTGTCTCGTGTGGTTCTTGTGTTCAAGCCTGTCCCTTTGGTGCTATTACATATAAATCACAAATTTTACAGACTATCAAGATGATAAAAGATGAAGATACTATTGCGATTTTAGCACCTGCTTTTGTAGGTCAATTTGGAGCTAAAATAAAAATAACCCAAATTAAACAAGGTTTAAAAGAATTAGGCTTTAAAATGATAAAGGAGGTTGCCTTAGGGGCTGATATAGTTACTATAGAAGAGAGTCAAGAGTTCTTAGATAAAGTTCCTAATAAACAGAATTATTTAACAACTTCTTGTTGTCCAGCTTTTTTAGCCTTAATTGAGCAGGAATTTTCGGAATTAATCGAGAATATATCTAGTACTGTATCACCTATGGTTGCCCTAGCTAAAGTTTTAAAAGAAGATTACCCAGATTCTAAAGTAGTATTTATTGGACCTTGTATTGCTAAAAAAGATGAAGCTTTGAAAAATCATGAGCTAGATGCTGTATTAACCTTTGAAGAGTTAGGATCTATGTTTGTAGGAGCTGGCATCAATTTAGCTAATATTTCTGAAGATAATAACTGCGAATCTGCTAATGATGAAGTTGCTACTGATGATGGAAGAACTTTTGCTAGAAGTGGGGGCTTAATTAAGGCAGTAGAAGGGGCTATATCTCAAATTGATCCAAGTAAAGAGTTCAATAAGATTAAGGCTCAAGGTTTAGAGGAGTGTATTAAAACGTTGAGATTGGCTAAAGCTAATCAATATCAAAATTCTTTTATAGAAGGAATGGGTTGCCAAGGAGGTTGTGTAGGAGGACCAGCTACATTAATGGATACTAAATTTACGACCAAGCAAGTAAATAATTTTGGCGAACAATCTAACATAAGATATTCAGTGGATAATAATGAGGCTAAAGCCTTTATAAGTCGATTCGGGAGTCATAAATTTCACCGTGAATAAAGAGGGGGATTTTATTATGATTCATAAAGAAGGAAAAGCAGTTGTAATACCTACTGCTGTTATCAAAAGACTACCTAAATACCATCGTCATTTAGGTAAATTATTAAAAAAAGGCGTAGAAAAGATTTCTTCACGAGAATTTGGAGAGATTGTTGGAGTTTCTGCTCCACAACTTAGACAAGACCTTAACCACTTTGGAAACTTTGGTCAGCAAGGCTATGGCTATAATGTAGAGAAGTTATATAATGCCTTAGCTAAAGTAATGGGTATAGAGAAGAAGAGTAATATGGTATTGGTGGGTGTAGGAAATTTAGGTCAGGCTTTAATCAGTGCTACTGATTTTAAAAGAAGAGGATTTAATTTATGTACTGCCTTTGATATTAATCCAAGATTAGTAGGAATGACAATCAATGGAATTAAGGTTAGAGATATTGCTAATTTAGAACAATATATTAAAGATAATGATATTAATATAGGTATCATTGCAGTACCTGAGGAAACGGCTCAAGATGTTGCTGATAAATTAGTTTTGGCTGGTGTGAAGGGGATTTGGAACTTTGCTCCTGTAGATTTGAAGGTTTCTAAAGAGGTATCTGTCGAAAATGAACATCTTACTGAAGGATTATTAAGGTTATCCTTTAAGATAAAAGGTGAAATATAGAGGAGATAGAAGAGTTATCTTTTTACAGAAAAAGGAATTTGATTTTGTTTATAGTTTATGTTATCATTATATCTGTCGCAAGGAAAGGACAAGCTATTTGAAAGATATTTTGATTAAAAATTCTTTCAAATGTCCTTGACAGATTATTTTTAGTATTATATAATAATCTAGCGTCTAGAGAATTTAACAAACAAATGGAGAGGTGTCCGAGTCCGGTTGATGGTGACGGTCTTGAAAACCGTTGTACGTTTGCGCGTACCGTGGGTTCGAATCCCACCCTCTCCGCCATTATTTTTAGCTACTTGTTGCTAGCCGTTAGCTAGTGGCAAGATTAAAAAATAAATATTTTATTGTTTAGAAAGTAACCAAACATGGAGAGATACCCAAGTAGGCTGAAGGGGCGGGTTTGCTAAACCTGTAGTAGGGAATTATCTCTAGCGAGGGTTCGAATCCCTCTCTCTCCGCCATAAAAATTCAATTGACAATGTACAAACTAAATTGATAATTAAATTAGTTAGTTCTTTTAATTGTACATTATAAATTGTTAATTAATATAATATGCGCCCGTAGCTCAGCTGGATAGAGTAACTGACTACGAATCAGGAGGTCGCAGGTTCGAATCCTGCCGGGCGCGCCATAAATTTAGGTGAAAAGATGAACAAAGAATATTATATGCAAGAAGCTTTAAAAGAAGCTAAGAAAGCTTTTGATAAAGAAGAAGTTCCAATTGGTGCTGTAATCGTTAAAGATAACAAGATTATAGCTAGAGCTCATAATTTAAAGGAAGAGTTGCAAGATGCAACAGCTCATGCAGAAGTATTGGCTATCCGTCAAGCTGCTCAAAAGTTGGGTGGATGGCGCTTAAATGGATGTACTCTGTATGTTACTATTGAACCTTGTCCCATGTGTGCTGGTGCATTAGTTCAATCTAGAGTTGATGCTTTGGTCTATGGTGCAACTGATCCTAAAGGTGGAGCTGCTGGAACTTTATTTAATTTAGTAGACTCTAATTTATTGAACCATAAATTAGCAATTGAATATGGTGTTTTGGAGGATAAATGTCGCCAAATCATGAAAGATTTTTTTAAATCATTGAGAAGGTGAATTAGCTACTAGCTGATAGCTAGCAGCTAAATATTTTTAAATACATGGAGAGGTGTCCGAGTCTGGCTTAAGGGGCTCGCCTGGAAAGCGAGTGTAGATTAACGTCTACCGAGGGTTCAAATCCCTCCCTCTCCGCCATAAAACTCATCACCGTAAGGTGTTTTTATTTTATTAATCATTTGGTAATTGTTGTTATTTTTTCACTTCATGTTGACTTATAATTTTATCTTTGATAAAATTATAAATGTGATAATTAAATTATGTAATAAAGGCTTTTGCCTTTATATAAATTGTGACCGTGCTAAATGGGGTGGTAGCGGTACCCTGTAACCCGCAATCCGCTATAGCGGGATTGATGTTCGCCTAAGTCTATCTTCTGTAAGGTCTGGCTTAAGTAAGTGGTGTTGACAATTGGGTCCTACGCAACGGAGCTTTATGAACCCCGTCAGGTCCGGAAGGAAGCAGCGGTAAGTAAATGTCTTCCGTGTGCCGTAGGGGTGCCTAATTCGAGCTAACTGCTTAAGTAACGCTTGGAGGAGGTAGGTGAACGCGAATGCACGGTCCTTTCTTATTATTATGATATAAATTTATTTGGGGGTTATATGATGGCCTACATTTCACTTTATAGAAAATGGCGTCCACAGAAATTTTCTGATATTGCTGGTCAACAGAATGTAGTTAAAACTTTACAAAATGCAATCAAAATGGATAGAATAGCTCATGCTTATCTATTTTGTGGACCTAGGGGTACTGGTAAGACTAGTACTGCTAAGATTTTAGCTAAAGCATTAAATTGTAAGGAAGGGCCAACTGTTAATCCGTGTGATGGCTGTGACTCTTGTGATAAGATTAGAAATAATAATTCAATCGATGTCATTGAGATAGATGCTGCCTCTAATCGAGGAATTGATGAAATTAGAGATTTAAGGGAAAAAGTTAAATTTTCTCCTACTGAGGGGAATTATAAAGTATATATTATAGATGAAGTACATATGTTAACAACAGAGGCGTTTAATGCTTTACTAAAAACCTTAGAAGAGCCGCCTGATTATGTTATCTTTATTTTAGCCACAACTGAGCCCCATAGACTCCTGCCTACTATTTTATCCAGGTGCCAACGATTTGATTTTAATCGTTTATCTATCAATGATATTAAAGATAGGTTGGCTTATATCTGTAGTCAAGAAAGTGTTGAAGCTTCAACAGAGGTTTTAGCTACTATTGCTCGTAATGCTGATGGAGGAATGAGAGATGCTATCAGTATTTTAGACCAAGCTATCTCCTTTAGTGGACAAGAGCTTAGTCTTGAAGATGTTGGAGAGGTTTTAGGCTTGGTTGGTGATGAAGTATTATTTGAACTGACAGATACAATTTTGAATAAAGAGGTAGAAAGTGGCTTAGAGTTGATTAATAGTATTATAAAGCGGGGAAAGAATATTTCTAAATTTGTAAGTGATTTAATCAATCATTTGCGTAATTTATTGCTAGTAAAAGAATGTAAAGATATTACTAAGATAATCGATGTTACTATTGAAAATAAAAATAAATTAGAAGAACAAGCCGAAAAATTACAGGCAAATCAATTATTAAATTGGGTAAATATCTTAAATCAGCTACATTATGATTTAAGAAATACCACTCAACCACGTATTAATCTAGAGATGGGGATTATTAAATTAATTAAGCTTGATGAGGATAAATCTTTAGCTAATGTACTAGACCGTTTGTCTAGACTAGAGGAATTAGTGGATAATGGAAATATAATAGTAAATAATATAGATGATAAGTCTCAAACAAGCACAGATATTAAAGAGGACAGTCTTGATATCAAACAATCTAACTCCATAAATAATAAAGTAGAAGATAAAAATGTCGTAAAGGTTTCTGCTCCTGTTGACATTGACATAGATAAGATCCGAGATAAATGGGAAGATATTTTAGAGTATCTTAAATCTGATAAGAAGATGAGATTACAGGCATTATTAAAGGATGCAGTGCCAGCAAAGATTGAAGGTAATAAATTGTTTATATCTTTTGAGCATGAATTTCATAAAGATTCAGTAGAAAGAGAGCAGGATACTGTTAGTACAGTATTAAAAAAGTTTTTGGGAGTTAGTTTGAAGGTTAAATGTATTTTTTCTGGAAATATTAATAATGAAGATAGGGATAAAGAGCAAGAGATATTAGAGCATCCTTTGGTTAAGAAGGCTATTGATTTATTTAACGGTAGAGTTGTTAAGGTTGAAGAGATTAGCTAATAATAATTTTTTATTTACAGGAGGATGGTATTTATGGATATGGGTAAAATGATGAAACAAGTTCAAAAAATGCAAGGACAGATGGCAAAGATGCAAGATGAGTTAGCTAAAAAGACTGTTGAAGCTTCTGCTGGTGGTGGAATGGTAACTGTAACAGCAAATGGACAACAGGAGATTGTTGGGATAAAAATTGATCCTGATGCGGTAGATCCTGATGATGTTGAAATGTTAGAAGATTTAATTTTAGCAGCGGTTAATGAATCGATGCGTAAAGTACAAGACATGACTCAAAAAGAGATGGGCAAATTAACAGGTGGGATGAATATTCCAGGACTATTTTAAGTTTAAGGGGAATTAAATTATGAGATACTATGCACAGCCCTTATCACAATTGATTGGTCAACTCTCTAAATTACCAGGAGTAGGACCAAAGACTGCACAGAGATTGGCCTTTCATATTTTGGAGATGGATCAAAAAGATGCTCAAGATCTAGCAAACTCTATTTCTGAGATAAGAGATAAACTATCATATTGCTCTATTTGTAATAATTTAACCCAAAATGACCCTTGTCAAATATGTAGTCAGCATAAAAGAGATAAGACCTTAATCTGTATAGTAGAAGAAGTTAAAGATGTTATTGCTATGGAGAAGACAGGAGAATATAAAGGTGTTTATCATGTCTTACATGGGGCTATCTCACCTATTGATGGAGTGGGTCCAGAAGATATCAAGATAAAAAGTCTGCTTCCAAGATTGGATGAGAATACCTCTGAGGTTATTTTAGCTACTGACCCTAATGTCGAAGGAGAAGCTACTGCGATGTACATATCTAAGCTTTTGAAACCTTTAGGAGTCAAGGTGACTAGAATAGCTCATGGTTTACCAGTTGGTGGAGATTTGGAATATGCTGATGAAGTAACATTATCTAAAGCTTTAGAAGGTAGAAGAGAGATTTAAAAAGCCACTTTCAAAGTGGTTTTTTTTAAAGTTTATATGATAATTATTTAACAAAGAATTTGTGATAATTGATAGAGTTTTTTGAAAATTAGAACATTTGACTAGTATTAATAGTTGTAGTATACTAAAAATATGTAATTTTAGAACACAGCATAAACATAAAACAAGGGGGCGGAAAGATTGGCTAAAAAAATGAAAACTATGGATGGAAATCAAGCTGCTGCATATACTTCTTATGCATTTACTGAAGTAGCTGGTATTTATCCTATTACACCATCATCTCCGATGGCTGAGTATGTTGACTTATGGGCTTCTCAAGGGAAGAAAAATTTATTTGGTATGCCTGTAAATGTTGTAGAGATGCAATCAGAAGCTGGAGCAGCTGCAACAGTACATGGTTCTTTACAAGCAGGTGCATTGACTACTACATACACTGCATCTCAAGGGTTACTTTTAAAAGTTCCTAATATGTATAAAATCGCTGGTGAATTATTACCAGGTGTTATTCACGTGGCTGCAAGATCAATTGCTGCACAAGCATTATCAATCTTTGGTGATCATCAAGATGTAATGGCTGCTAGACAGACTGGTTTTGCTATGTTAGCAAGTGGATCAGTACAAGAAGTTATGGACTTAGGTGGGGTAGCTCACTTGGCTGCAATTGAAGGTAAGGTTCCTTTCTTACACTTCTTTGATGGATTCCGTACTTCTCATGAAATTCAAAAAGTTGAATTGATGGATTATGAAGTATATGATCGTTTATTAGATAGAGATGCTGTTCAAGAATTCCGTAATAATGCATTAAATCCTGAGCATCCTGTAACTCGTGGTAGTGCTCAAAATGATGATGTATACTTCCAAACTAGAGAGGTTCAAAATAAATATTATGATGCACTTCCTGATATTGCTGCAAAATATATGGAAGAGATCTCTAAAGTAACTGGACGTGACTATGCTCCATTTGTATATTATGGTGCTGAAGATGCAACTGATGTTGTTATCGCTATGGGATCTGTAACTGAAACTATTGAAGAAACAGTGGATTATTTAGTAGCTCAAGGGCGTAAAGTAGGTTTATTAACTGTTCACTTATATCGTCCATTTAGTGCTAAATATTTCTTCAATGCTTTACCAGAGAGTGTTGAAAAAATTGCTGTATTAGATAGAACAAAAGAGCCTGGTTCTGCAGGAGAGCCATTATACTTAGATATTAAGTCAGTATTCTATGGTAAAGAAAATGCTCCATTAATTATTGGTGGACGTTATGGATTATCTTCAAAAGATACTACTCCAGCACAGATCATTGCTGTATTTGATAACTTGGCAGGAGAAGCTAAAGATAACTTTACAATCGGTATCGTTGATGATGTAACTAACTTATCTTTAGCAGTTGAAGAGGAAGTTAATGTATTATCTGATGATGTAACTGAAGCATTATTCTATGGATTAGGTTCTGATGGTACTGTTGGTGCTAATAAGAATACAATCAAAATTATCGGTGACAACACTGATTTATATGCACAAGGATACTTTGCATATGACTCTAAGAAGTCAGGTGGGGTAACTCGTTCAAACTTACGTTTTGGAAAAGACCCTGTTAGATCTACTTACTTAGTATCTACTCCAAGCTTTGTATCCTGTTCTACAGATTCTTACTTAGATAAGTATGATATGCTAAGTGGATTACAAGAAGGTGGAACTTTCTTATTAAATACAGTTTCTAGTGCTGATGAAATTGTAGAGAAGATGCCTAATAGTGTTAAAAAACAATTGGCTGAAAAAGATGCTAAGTTCTATATTATTGATGCTGTAACTTTAGCTCAAGATATTGGATTAGGACGTCGTACTAACACTATCATGCAATCTGCATTCTTTAAATTAAATGAGCAGATCATGCCTTATGACAGAGCTCAAAAATTAATGAAAGAGTATGCTGAAAAGTTATATGGACGTAAAGGTAAAGAGATCGTTGAACTTAACTGGAAGGCTATCGATAAAGGTGCTGAAGGTTTAGTAGAAGTAACAGTTGACTCAGCTTGGGCTAATCTTGAAGCAGAACAAGCTGCTCAAGTAGATGAAACTCGTCCAGATTTCGTTAAGAATATTGCAGATCCAATCAATGCTATTAAAGGATACGAGTTACCAGTATCTGCATTTGAAGGTTATGAAGACGGAACTATGATTAATGGTGCTGCTGCTTATGAAAAACGTGGTATTGCTAACTTCGTTCCAAAATGGGTACATGACAACTGTATTCAGTGTAATCAATGTGCTTTTGTCTGTCCTCATGCAGTAATTAGACCATTCTTAATGGATGAAGAAGAGGTTGCTAATGCTCCTGAAGGTATGATAACTAAGAAGCCTATGGGTAGAGGACTAGATGGATTAGAATATCGTCTACAGATTTCTACTTTAGACTGTACTGGATGTGGAGTTTGTGCTAATGTATGTCCAGGTATGAGAGGAAATAAAGCTCTTGAAATGGTACCAATTAAAGAGTCTATTGCAGCTGGGGAACCAGAATATGCAGAATATATGTTCAATGAAGTAACATATAAAGATGACTTATTAAAGACAACTAATGTTAAAGGTTCTCAATTTGCTAAGCCGTTATTTGAGTTCTCTGGAGCTTGTGCTGGTTGTGGAGAAACTCCATATGTTAAGTTAATCTCTCAATTATTTGGAGATAGAATGACAATTGCAAATGCAACTGGATGTTCTTCAATCTATGGTGGTTCTTATCCAGCAACTCCATTTACTACAGATGCTGATGGTAGAGGTCCAGCATGGGCAAACTCATTATTTGAGGACAATGCTGAATTTGGATATGGTATGAGAGTTGCTTCTGAAACTACTCGTGACAGAATTGCAAATATCATGGCCGAAACTATGGATCAAGTAGAGCCTGAGTTACAAGAATTATTCACTGAATGGATGGAAAACCGTAACAGTGGTGCTATTACTAAAGACTTAAAAGCTAAATTAGTTGATGCTTTGGCTAATACTTCTTGTGAAGCAGCTAAGGAAATCTTAGGTGTTAAAGACTTCATCGTAAAACAATCTAACTGGATGATCGGTGGAGATGGATGGGCTTATGATATCGGTTATGGTGGATTAGACCATGTAATTGCTAGTAATGATGATATTAATATCTTGGTAGTAGATACAGAGGTTTACTCTAACACAGGTGGACAGTCTTCTAAAGCTTCTCCAACTGGTTCTATTGCTAAGTTTACAGCTGCTGGTAAATCCGGTAAGAAGAAGGATTTAGCTGCAATTGCTATGACTTATGGTCATGTATATGTAGCTCAAGTATCTCATGGTGCAAGCCAAGCTCAAGTATTAAAGGCTATGCTAGAGGCTGAGGCTCATAATGGACCATCAATCGTAATTGCTTACTCTCCATGTATTAACCATGGTGTTAAGGGTGGATTAACTAATGCTCAATCTCAAGCTAAATTAGCTACTGAGTGTGGATATTGGCCAACATTCAGATTTGATCCTGCATTAGCTGAAGAAGGTAAGAATCCATTCCAAATCGATTGTAAGGATCCTCAATGGGATAAGTATCAAGACTTCTTAATGAGCGAAAGACGTTATTCTCAGCTATATAAGATTAATCCAGAGGAAGCTGAAGAGTTATTAGAATTAAATAAGAAAGAAGCTCAACGTCGTTGGACAATGTATCAACGTTATCTTGCAATGGATTACTCTTTAGAAAATTCTGAAGCAGATATTGCTAAGGATGAAGTTGCAGCTACAAAAGAATAATTATAGATAATTAATTTTTAAAGCAGTGGATATAATATCCACTGCTTTTTTCTTTTTTGATAACTATAGTCATCTAATTTTAATATTTTCTATCCACTCTGGGTATTCTATAGTCAACTATTACCTTTAAAGGAGGTCAAAAACTAATGTCCTTTGAACTTATCAGTAAGATATTTGATTTTTCTAATCTTTCTACAGGGGTAAATGAAAACTTAGAAGAGCAAATTATAGAAGCCAGAGAAGAGTGGGATGATGCTAGAAATTATTTTAATTCTGTATCTGACCCTGATTTAATTGACCATGCTATCTATCTATTAGAAGCTGCTGAAAGTAAATATAGATACTTATTAAAACAGAAAAGGTCAATAAATAAAAATTAAATATTATCCTGTGAGCTTGAAGACACTAAAATTTATTTAAAGAGATTGATTCCAAAAATTTAGTCTATTGCTACTACATAATAACTGAGAAGGTGTTTTTCTATAGTTAGCATAAAAATTAAAATATGAATTCTTTGAAATAAGATAATAATCTGGATAATCATTATAAAAGAAACAAATATTATATATGAAGACTATTAAAATGATAATTTAATTTTTGATTAATTTTCTAAAATGAAAGGAGGAGAATATATGGCAAATTTAACGGAAATTCGTTGGCACGGTCGAGGTGGTCAAGGTTCAAAAACGGCATCTATTTTATTAGGGAAAGTTGCTGCTAAAACAGGAAAGAATATTCAGGCATTTCCCGAGTATGGTCCAGAGAGAATGGGTGCTCCAGTATTAGCTTATAATAGGATCAGTGATGAGCCCATCTTTGTCCACTGCCAAGTAACTGAGCCTAGTATCGTGGTAGTTTTAGATCCAACCTTATTGGAGGTTGTAGATGTAACTGAGGGGGTTCCAGCAGATGGGACTATTATTGTCAATACAGAAGTCGAAACTGCTAAAATAAGAGAAAAGTTAGGGTTTGAAGGTGGGGTTTATACAGTAGATGCTTATGGTATCTCAACTGAAGAGATTGGTGCTCCTTTTCCTAATACGCCAATGTTAGGTGCTTTGATTAAAGCTACCGACTTATTAGATTTTGATGGATTTGTAGTTGAAGTAGAGAGTGAATTTAAGAAGAAGTTTGCTCATAAGCCTGAAGTAGTTGAAGGGAATATGAATTCAATGAAGCGGGCTTATCAGGAGGTGAAACAATAATGGTTAAACCAGGTGATGGGTATAAGGATATTCCTATTGGTGGATTGATTTTGGATGCTGGTAATGCAAAAGAATATAAAACTGGGGGATGGAGAACTAAGAAGCCGATTCTAGATAAAGAAAAGTGTATTAATTGCCATTTATGCTGGGCTTTCTGTCCTGATATTTCTATCCTTTCTGAAGATGGTGTTGTCTCAGATCAGATAGATTATGACCACTGTAAAGGTTGTGGAATCTGTGCCAATGAATGTCCTGTAAATGCTATTGAAATGGTGAAAGAGTAAAGAACAAATAGCAAAGAATAAATAATAAAGAATAATTTTGGTTTTGAATTTATTTATTCAATACTCACTATTCTTTATTAAATGATTTTAGAGGGAGGTAATAAAGTGTCTAGTAAAGTTGCTTTGACTGGTAATGAAGCTTTAGCCCAAGCTATGCGACAGATAAATCCAGATGTTGTTGCTGCTTATCCGATCACTCCACAGACTGCAATGGTACAGACTTTCTCTCAATTTGTAGCCGATGGAGAGGTAGATACTGAATATGTTACTGTAGAGAGTGAACATAGTGCTATGAGTGCCACTGTAGGTGCTAGTGCTGCTGGTTCTCGGGCTATGACAGCAACTGCTGCTAATGGATTAGCTTTGATGTGGGAGATATTGTACATAGCATCAGGGACAAGGTTACCAATTGTAATGCCAGTTGTAAATCGTGCTTTAAGTGGTCCAATCAATATTCACTGTGACCATAGTGATGCCATGGGTGCTCGTGATTCTGGATGGATTCAATTGTATGCTGAGAATGCCCAAGAGGCCTATGACAATGCTATTCAAGCTATTAGAATCTCTGAACACAAAGATGTATTGTTACCAACAATGGTGAATTTAGATGGTTTTATCACAAGTCATGCAGTAGAGAGTTTAGAGATATTAGCTGATGAAGATGTGAAGGAGTTTGTAGGAGAGTATCAACCAGAAAATTATTTACTAAATGCAGACAATCCAATTGCTATAGGTCCTTTAGATTTACAGGATTTCTATTTTGAACATAAGATGCAACAAGCTGTGGCAATGGGAGATGCTAAACAGGTAATTTTGGATATTGCTAAAGAATATAAAGAGTTAACTGCTAGAGAATATGGATTTTTTGAATCATATAAATTAGATGATGCCGAAGTGGCGATTGTAGCCTTAAACTCTACTGCAGGAACAGCTAAGGCAGCTGTAAATAATTTAAGAGAAGCAGGGGTAAAAGCTGGTTTATTAAAAATTAGAGTCTATAGACCATTCCCTGCTGAAGAGATAGCAGATGCTTTAAAAGATATCAAAGCTGTTGCTGTCTTAGACAGAGCAGAGAGTTTCTCCACAAATGGAGGTCCAGTATTTGCTGACATTAGAAGTGTCTTATATGATATAAAAGCCAATGTAGAGGTTGTTGACTATATCTATGGTTTAGGTGGTAGGGACATTAAGGTCGAAGAGATTGAGAGTATATTTAATGATCTACAAGAAATTATTAAAACTGGTCAAGTGGAAAATAGAATTACTCACTTTGGTGTAAGGCAATAGGAGGTGGAATAAATGAAGTTAAAAGAAGCTGCTAAGACAAGTGAAAGATTTACAGGTGGACATAGATTATGTTCGGGTTGTGTAGCAGGGCCTGTTACCAATCTAATTATGAGAGCCAGTAAGAATCCAGCAGTAGTAGGGGCAGCAACAGGTTGTTTAGAGGTTTCTAGCTCAATCTATCCTTACACTGCTTGGAAGGATTCTTTTATTCACAATGCTTTCGAAAATTCTGCAGCAACTGTTAGTGGAGTTGAAGCTGCTTACCGTTCTTTAAAGAAGCAAGGTAAGATGGAAGAGGACTTTGATTTTATTGCCTTTGGTGGAGATGGAGGAACCTATGATATTGGATTCCAATCATTATCAGGTGCTATGGAACGGGGTCATGATATGGTCTATGTATGTTATGATAATGGTGCATATATGAACACTGGTATTCAACGTTCTAGTGCTACACCTAAAGGTGCTAATACAACAACCTCTCCAGCAGGAAAGGTAATTGCTGGTAAGCAACAATATAGAAAAGAGTTAACTGATATTATGGCAGCCCATAATATTCCTTATGTTGCTCAAATTTCTCCCTTTAAACCACAAGAGTTGATGAAAGCAGCCCAAAAGGCCTTTGAAACTAAAGGACCTGCTTTTTTAAATGTATTAGCTACTTGTCCTCGTGGGTGGAGAAGTAGAGCAGAAAAAGGGATTGAATTGACTAAGGTAGCAGCAGATACCTGTGTTTGGCCAATGTTTGAGATAGAAAATGGTGAATGGAAACTACTTTATAAGCCTAGAAAGAAGAAACCTGTCGAAGAATGGTTAAGGCAACAAGGTAGATTTAAGCATCTATTTAAACGAGGAAATGAGCATATAATTGAAGATATTCAAGAGCATACTGATAAGAGGTGGAATTATATCTTAGAGCGCTGTGGTGAAAGGCAATAATAAGATTAGGGGTCTGATTTATCAGACCTCTAATTTTATTTTCTACTTCTACTTGACATCTTAGTATAAAGTTGATAAACTTAAAAAAATTAAAAAGACATAGTAAAGTTTCGTATAAAATCGAGAATGGGCTCGAAAGTTTCTACCAGGTGGCCGTAACTACCTGACTACGAATTATAGATTTTCAGGTTATGTGCATTTTTGAGCCCTAAGTATATAGAGAACTATGCTTAGGGTTTTATATATCAATCAATGACTTTTAAAAGCAATTTATGATAGATAAACTATTAAAGGGGGAGTAAATATGAAAGATAAGTTTGTTAAAGAGGGTTTGACTTTTGATGATGTTTTATTAATACCAGCTCATTCTAAAGTGTTACCTAAGGAAGTAGATACTAGTACAAATTTAACTAAGAATATTAAGCTAAATGTTCCAATCTTAAGTGCGGCTATGGACACAGTAACGGAGGCTAATATGGCTATAGCTATGGCTCGTCAAGGTGGACTTGGAATTATACACAAGAACATGCCAATTGAAGCACAAGCAGAGGAAGTTGATAAGGTTAAGCGTTCTGAGAATGGTGTTATCGTTAATCCTTTCTATTTAAATCCTGACAATAAGGTTTATGAGGCAGAGGAATTGATGTCTAAATATCATATTTCAGGAGTTCCAATTGTAGATAGTGAGAAGAAACTAGTAGGTATCTTGACTAATAGAGATTTATTATTTGAAGAGGATTATGATCAAGAGATTAGTAATGTAATGACTAGTGAACATTTAGTAACTGCTCCAGTAGGAACAGATTTAGAGGCGGCTAAAGGGATTTTACAGAAGCATAAGATTGAGAAGTTACCATTAGTAGATGAGAATAATGTTTTAAAAGGATTAATTACTATTAAAGATATTGAAAAAGCAGAGGAATATCCTAATGCTGCTAAAGATAAACAAGGGCGTCTATTATGTGGAGCTGCTGTAGGAATCGGTGAAGGAACTAAAGAGAGGATTGCAGCTTTAGTAGAGGCAGAAGTAGATGTTGTAATTATTGATACTGCTCATGGACATTCTCAAAAGGTAATTGATATGGTTAAGGGAGTTAAGGAGAAGTACCCAGAATTGAATATTATCTCAGGAAATGTAGCTACTGCTGAGGCTACTAAGGCTTTAATTGAGGCAGGAGCGGATGCTGTTAAAGTAGGAATTGGACCAGGATCTATCTGTACAACTAGAGTAGTAGCAGGTGTGGGAGTACCTCAGGTTACTGCTGTGTATGATTGTGCTATGGAAGCTAATAAGTATGGAGTTCCTGTTATTGCTGATGGAGGAATTAAGTACTCTGGTGATGTAGTTAAGGCATTGGTTGCTGGAGCTAGTGCAGTTATGTTAGGTAGTGTCTTAGCTGGGACAGATGAAGCTCCAGGGGAGAAGGTAATCTATAAAGGAAGAAGTTATAAGGTTTATCGCGGTATGGGATCAATTGGTGCCATGAAGATGGGAAGTAAAGACCGTTACTTCCAAGAAGATGATAAGAAATTAGTACCAGAAGGTATTGAAGGGCGTATTCCTTATAAAGGAGAATTGGCAGATACTATCTATCAGATGGTAGGTGGGTTGAGAGCAGGAATGGGGTACTGTGGTGCTGCTACTGTTAACGATTTAATCGAGAAAGGTCAATTTATTAAGATTACTGCTGCTGGATTAAGAGAGAGCCATCCTCATGATGTCACAATTACAAAAGAAGCTCCAAATTATAGTGTTGATTAATAGTAAAAGTCCTCAAATTGAGGACTTTTCTTTTTATTATCTTAAGATAGAAGAGAATAGTTATAATTAAATCTTTAATTTCGGATATACTTATTAATATAAATCTTTTGATTACCCAAATCACTTTTTGGTGATATGATAACTTTTGAATTTACTTTATTTATAAGAGGAATCATTAATTTAGATTAGTTTATTTTTGTTTAGTAAAATTTATCTACTCAATAAAATACTATTAATAGGTAATTTTCTATGGTAAGATGTTGTTAAAAGGTATAATATTATAATGGAATTATTAATATAAAGGAGTTTATTTATCGGTCAAGAATAATAACAATAGTCATAAAAATATTGGAGGAAGTTCAATGAAGGGATACTTTATTACACTAGAGGGTGTAGAAGGTTCTGGGAAATCAACTCAGGTTAGATTGATCAAGGAATATTTAGAGGGTTTAGGATATAAAGTTCTAACTACTTTTGAGCCAGGTGATACAGAAGTAGGTAAGGAGATTAGAAGAATTTTACTTAGTCCAGATAATACAGAGTTAGTATCTAGGGCAGAATTGTTACTATATGTAGCTGAGAGAGCTCAGCATGTTTTTGAATTAGTTAAGCCATCTTTGGCAAAAGGCAAGATCGTGATTAGTGATAGATATACCGATGCTACTTTGGCTTATCAAGGTTATGCAAGGGGATTAAACCAAAAGTTGATTGAAGAGTTAAATGTTATAGCTACAGAAGGTTTAGAACCAGATTTAACCTTGCTTTTAGATATTGATCCTCAAATATCTCTACAAAGAGCAAAGCAAGTAACTGCTCAAAATCATTATAAAGGAGATAGAATTGAAGCTGAGAAGATTTCTTTTCATCAGAGGGTAAGAGAGGGTTATTTAGATTTGGCTAATAAGAAAGAGAGAATAGAATTGATTGATGCTAAGCAATCAATTGAAGATATCTTTAATTCAATTAAAATCATACTTCAAAAGAGGTTGATAAGAGATGAAAATTGATAATAAATTAAAGAGTAATGTAAATACTGCTAGAGCTTCTGGAAGTCAGGTGAGGAAAATTGAGGGGAGAAAGACCGATTTTTTAGAAGAGTTAACCAAGGTTCATGGTGTACAGATTAAGGGTAAATTAGATGAACTATTGGAGATGATTGACCAACAAGGTGAGCGGTTGAATAAACATCGTACTTTTAGAGAGTTAATTAGATATAAGAAGATGGTTAAGCAGTTTGTTAAGGAGACTGTAGGGCAGATGTATGATGTGCAAGAGGACTATAGTCCTATGCAAGGAAAGGTTCATACGATAGTCAAGTCAGTAGATAAATCTTTAGAGGATTTAACTAAGATGATTCTCGATGAACAGTCATCACAATTAGATATTTTGGGGAAATTAGATGAGGTACGGGGAATGTTAGTAGATTTATATAGATAAGGGGAGTTTTTCATGTCTTTTAATCAAATAATAGGACAAGACCTAGCAAAAACTATATTAAAGAATGCACTAGTTCAACAAAGGTTAAGCCATGCCTACTTATTTACTGGTGAAGAGGGTTTAGGCAAAGATTCAACAGCCTTTGAATTTACTAAAGCAATTAATTGTCAAGAGAATGATAATGATTCTTGTAATCATTGTATATCCTGTAGAAAAGCCAATAATAAGAACCATCCAGATATTAAAGAGATTTATCCTGATGGTGCTTTTATTAAAATAGATCAAATTCGTAAGTTGCAACAAGAGATTTTATATAAGCCTTATGAAAGTAAAAAGAAAGTCTATATAATTCATCAAGCTGATAAGATGAATACACAGGCTGCTAATAGTCTGCTTAAGACTTTAGAAGAACCTCCAAGCTATGCAATTATAATATTGATTACAAATAATTTAAATAAACTCCTACCTACCATTATCTCAAGATGCCAATTGATTAGATTCCAATTAGTTGCTGATGATATTATTAAGGATAGTCTAATTCAAGACTATGATGTGTCAGAAGAAGAGGCAACATTATTTACTACTTTAGCAGGTGGAAGGTATAGATTTGCTTTAGAGTGGGTAGAGAATATAGATAAGGTAGAGGAAAGAAGAGAGATACTTAAAATAGCCAATTCTTTAAAGGATTTAACTAGAATCGAAAGCTTTGAATTTGTGCAAAAACTATTAGATGAACGGGATAAAGTTAATTTGATTTTAGATATGATTTTAACCTGGTATCGGGATCTATTAATGGTTAAATTGGGTCAAAATAAGAATTTAATTAATATTGATTACTATAATAAGTTAAGTGATGAAGCCAAAGAGTGGAGAGTAGAAGGTATAGAAGCTATAATAAGATTGATAGAAGATAGCAGTAATATAATAAATAACTTAAATGTTAATCTACAGTTGGCTTTAGAGGTGTTATTTTTAAGGTTAAATAAATTAAGGAGGAAGAATTATGCCGCAAGTAATAGGAGCTACATTTAAAAAAGCAGGTAAAATATATTACTTTAAGCCTAATGGCATTGAGTTAAATATAGGTGATAAAATTCTTGCAGAAACTGCTCGTGGCTTAGAGCTAGGAGAAGTTATTATAGATTCTAAAGAGATTGCTAAAGTTAATTCAAAATCAGAGTTAAAGCCAATAAAGAAGAAAGCCGATGACAATGATATACAGCAAGCTAAGAGGAATGAAAAGGAAGCAGAAAAGGCTTTTGAAATCTGCGAAGAGAAGATAGCAGAACATAAATTACCAATGAAATTGATCGATTCAGAGTATACCTTTGACAAAGGTAAGTTGTTATTCTATTTTACGGCTGATGGAAGGATAGATTTTAGGGAATTGGTTAAGGATTTAGCATCGATATTTAGAACAAGAATAGAACTACGACAAATAGGTGTCAGGGATGAAACTAAATTAATGGGTGGTATTGGTCAATGTGGTAGAAGTCTGTGTTGTAAGACCTTTTTAAGGGAATTTGATCCAATTACTATTAAGATGGCTAAAGACCAAGACTTATCACTAAATCCAGAGAAAATTTCTGGGATTTGTGGTCGATTAATGTGTTGTTTAAAGTATGAATCTGATAATTATTTAGAGACTAAAGATGATTTACCTGATATAGGTGAAGAAGTAGAGATTGGAGAAGAGGTTGGCACAGTCACTGGATTGAATGTGGTTAAAGAGACTTTAACGGTAGAATTAAGTGGTCAAGAGAGTATTGAAGTATCTGCTGATGATATTGAAGAGAAAAAAGAGGATTAATAGTGTAGGATATAGAATATTGAGGAATAAGACTTTGGGGATATGGAGGTTGCAATAGTGGAAGAGATTATTAGTCTTTTGGCTCATTTTCAGGAAGAGTTACAGGTTTTGACTAATGATTTTCAGAAGATGAAGAATACGATTTATAATATATATAAAGAGAATGAGAAACTGAAAGAAGAGAATCAAAACCTAAAGAAGTTACTTTTTACTAAAGAAGAGGAAGAGGAGCCTGACCAAGAGGGAGGAATGGGTTATGATAATTTAACTCGTTTATATAGAGAAGGTTTCCATGTCTGTCATCTTAACTTTGGAGAAGGGCGTGAGAGTGACTGTTTATTCTGTATGGGACTCTTAGACAATAATTTAGATGAAGTGGAGGAAGAATCTAGTGATAAATAGAGTTAATTTAAAAAAGACAGAGCGCTTGGATGATCTATTAATTGATGATTTGAAATTAATTCAGAATCCTGATTACTTCTGTTTTTCACTGGATGCTGTTCTACTTGCTAATTTTGCTAGTCCTAAAAAGAACTCCAAGGTTTTAGATATAGGTACAGGCAGTGGAATTATCCCTCATTTAATGCAGGCTAAATATCAAGTCGAGAAGATTTATGGTATTGATATTCAAGCAGAATTAATTGATATGGCCAAACGTAGTGCCAAATACAATAATATAGAAGATAAATTAGAGTTTATTAATGCTAATATCAAGAATGGGTTAGAAGTATTTAAAAGGGAGAGCTTTGATTATATCATCAGTAATCCACCTTATATGAAGGCTAGCAGTGGCAAGATTAATCTGGAGGATAAAGTAGCTATTGCCCGCCATGAGATAGAGTGTGACTTAGAAGATATTATTAAGATGAGTAGCCAATTACTTAAGTATCGAGGTAAGGTTGCTTATGTTTATAGAACTCAGCGATTAGCTGAGTTATTATCTTTGATGGACAAGTATAATTTAGCTGCTAAGAGGTTAAGGTTGATTCATTCACAGATTGATAAAGAGGCTAAGTTATTTTTGGTAGAAGGTGTTAAAGGTGGAGGCGTTGGTCTAGATATTTTAGCTCCTTTAATTCTTAATGATGATAAAGGGAACTATACTGAAGAGGTAAAGAAGATTTATTTTCCTGAGAAGTAATTGATTCTTCTTTAAAGGGTGGTTAGATGTCTAATTATGTTTACATACTACAGTGTGCTGATAATACTTTATATACTGGTTATACTAATGATTTAGAGAGAAGGATTAACCTGCATAACTCTGGTAAGGGTGCTAAATATACTCGGGGTAGAACCCCTGTTAAGCTCCGTTATTTTGAAGAGTATCAGACTAAGAGTGAAGCTATGAAGCGGGAATATGCTATTAAACAGTTGAAAAGGCAGGATAAATTGAGATTAATAAAGGGTGATATAGATGGATGAAGGGATTTTATATGTCTGTGGGACTCCAATTGGGAATTTAGATGATATTACCTTGCGTGCTTTAAATACATTAAAAGAGGTTGATTTGATTGCTGCTGAGGATACTCGGCATACTAGAAAATTACTCAATCATTATCAGATTGAAGCCAAATTAACCAGTTATCATGAACATAATGAATTAGAGAAGAGTAAGGAGCTTTTAGAGAGATTAAGAGGCGGATTAGATGTTGCTTTGGTCTCTGATGCAGGGATGCCAGGAATATCTGATCCAGGATATAGGTTAATCTCTTTGCTTAGAGAAGAAGGGATTAAGGTTGTTCCAATCCCTGGTCCTACAGCTATGACCACAGCCTTGGTCATTTCAGGGTTGCCAACAGACCGTTTTGCCTTTGAAGGTTTTCTACCTAGAAAGAAGAATGAGCGGAGAAGTTATTTAGAGGGCCTAAAAGGGGAAGAGAGGACACTAATATTTTATGAAGCACCCCATCGTTTGACCAAGACCTTAGCTGATATCTTAGAGGTATTGGGAGATAGGAAGATAGCTTTATGCAGGGAGCTGACTAAGAAGTTTGAAGAGACGATTAGTGGCAAAGTCAGTGAACTGCTAGAGGAGTTTAAAGAGGATTCCCCTAGAGGTGAGATGGTCTTGGTTGTTGAAGGTGGAGTAATTCAGCAAGATGAAGAGCTAGAGGAGTGGAGAGGTCTATCTATTTTAGATCATCTAGAAAGTTTAATGGCAGATGGTTTGACTAAGAAGAAAGCTATTAAAGAAGTGGCTAAATTACGTTCCTTACCCAAAAATGAAGTTTATCAGATTGCCACTAAGATAAAAGTTAATATATAAATGGAGAGGGAGGGCTGGAGAAGCTCTTCTTTTTGTATATTTTAACCTTTGCGGATAGTAAGAGATGGTTTAGGAAGCATTGTAATATTAAGATAGTTCAAGTTAAGGTTAAGTCTAAGTAAAATATTGAAAAGTGATCTTATGATCTACTCAATCTTGATCTTAGACTTATAATACTTAAATTGGCAAATAAAAGAAAAGTTCTTAAGCAGGAAGTTCTTTTTAGATGTTGAAGATTAAAGATAAAGGTTGGTGATGAAGATGCTCCTAACAGAAGATTTGAAGTTCTTATTAAAGGACTGTAATGATAAATTAAAAGAGAAGTATGAGAATCAATCTAATCTTGGTAAAAAGGATTTACGCCGATTGATTAGTAAGATGGCGGAGTTTATCAGTTTAAATAGAATGAAAAAAGTAGAGATTGATAAGTTAATTAAAGGTAGACCTATTATTGGGGTAGATGGCTCAGTCAATAAACAGGGTAAGGTCTATCCCCATTATATTGAGCTCTTACAGGCTTTGGCTAAAAGTACTGATAGAAGTCAATCGGGCATCGTTAGGCATGATATCTTCAGTCCCATGATTGAAAAGGATAAGCAGAATATCTTAAAGAAGGTATCTATTGCAAATAATAAGGTTGATGAAGATAGTAAGGTCTATGCTCAAGAGGTAGCAGGAAAGATTAGGAGTTCATTATTGGCTAGCTTAGAGGTGTTGGTAGCTTATGATAGCATATTAAAATGGAATCCAAGTTTGATAATGATGGATGGTTCTTTAGCTAGATATAAGATTCAGGCTGAAGAGGAGTGGGAAGAGCTAGTAGAGTTGGCTTTAAAGAGAGAGGTCTTGATTGTCGGAGTTATCGAAGAGATAGGAACCCATGATTTAAGCCTAGCTTTAGGTGATGATTTACCTAATAAGATGGTTGACATGTATGACAGGGAGCTAATGTTTGGTCTATTAGAAATAGGAGAGATGATGTTATTTGCTGACCCAAAGGATCAACTTAAAAAGGCCTTTGTCAGAAGTTCTCGTGATCCTGGGGTAATTGGAATAGATCTCTTAAAGGAGCAGAGTAGTGTGATCAAGGATGTGGCTAGCTTAGTCTATTCTTTAACTCCAGAAGCAGGCAGGGGAATTCCAATCTGGCTTGATATCGTTGATGAAGAGGTCAGAATTAGCAATAAGATGATGGAGATGATTATTGATAACTATCTAGATCCTACTTTGAAACAGCGGTTATTCCATTCTAAAAGAGCAGATAGAGTTTACTAAGGCAATGCATAATTTATAATTAATAATTGATAATTAAAGATGGAAGGTGGTTTAATATGCAGGTAGTAGGTTTGACTACTCAGCAGGAGGTTTATGTAGCTTCTAAAGAGAGAAAGTTTAGAATCAATGAGATGCTAAAGATAGTAGATGAAAGTTTAGGTACTCCATTAGGTGAAGTTGTAGAAACACAGGCTTATAATAGATACATACCATTATCAATAGATAAGGGATTTGTAGATAAAGGGGTTATTGCCTCACTACAGAGTATAGGCTATAACATCTCTGAAGATGAGATTAATATTGCTAAGGTAAGATTACTTAAAGAAGCACCTTACCCTATAAAGACTGGTTCTAATGTAGTAAGTCCTGAATTCAGTGAAGTAAAGAGTCTTTTGGTCAAAGAAAGACCAGAAGATGGTCTGGTTCTTGGTGTGATCAAGGGGACAGAAGAGATGGGCCAAGAGATGGATGAAGAGCTAAAGGATATAGCCCCTTTATTTGAAGATGAGGAGGTAATTCCCCAAATAGGAGTTCCTTTCAACTTTAAGGTCAAGGCGATGCATCAATATCCCCATATTGGAATTATAGGTGGGTCTGGTTCAGGTAAATCCTTTGGGATGAGGGTTATCCTAGAAGAGTTGATGAAATTAAGAGTACCAACTATCGTCTTTGATCCTCACTTTGAGATGGATTTTAGTACAAAATTTGAAAAATTAGCTGATAAATATGCCAATGACTTTAGTAATGATTTTGAAGTTTATCAGATTGGACAGACTGTAGGGGTTAACTTTAGTGATTTAAGTACTAAGGATTTATCTGATTTATTGGCAGCAGCGAGTAGTTTGAGTGATTCTATGATTAATGCTGTTCAGAGCTTACATCATAAGAGAGATAGCTTATTAAGCTTTAAAGGGAGATTAGAAGATCTGCAAAAGGCTCAAGAACTAGGAAGAAAACGCCTAGAAAGAGATGTAAAAAGTGGTGCAGTAGAGGGTGATTTAAAGGAAGAGTACCAGATGTATTTGGAGCTGTTAGATGCTTATGGGAATTTACCTCCTAGCTCAGTTAGTGGTCTAATTTGGAGGCTGAATCGTTTAGAGAGAGAAGGACTATTTAGCCACAGCATTGATCAGATTGAAGTAGGGATTAAAGAGCGTAAACTGGTAGTTATCCAAGGTCCAATCTGGTTATTACAGGTATTTGCTACTTATGTCTTAGGAACATTATATCGTAAGCGCAGAGACTATAAAGATGCTCAATATCGTCAACAGGAGGTAGACTACTTCCCTCCTTTTGTAATTGCAACTGATGAGGCCCATAACTTTGCTCCTAAAGGCTATGATGCTCCAGCCAATAAGGTGATTAAAGAGATTGCTCAAGAGGGGAGAAAGTATGGAACTTTCTTAATTTTAGCTACTCAAAGACCGACCTTATTAGATGAGACTGTAACGGCACAGTTGAATACTAAATTTGTCTTTAGAACCGTTAGAGCCAGTGATATTGAGACGATTAAGCAGGAGACAGATCTGACAGCAGAAGAGGCTAAACGGTTACCTTATTTGCGTTCTGGAGATACCTTTGTCTCTTCAGCTATCTTTGGTAGAACCTTAGCAGTTAGAATCAGAGCTTCTAAGACTGAAAGTCCTCATACTGAGAACCCTTTTGAAGAATTAAATAACCATAGTGAAGCAGAGGATGATAAGTTGTATCAAGCTATCGTAAATAGCCTTCCTATAGATAGCAATGATATGATGTCAAAGTTAGAGGAGATTAATGATAGATTAGATGTAGTGCTAGAAAGAAATATTCTAGCAGACAAATTAGATGATTTGGCAGAAAAGGGGAAGATTGTTGCTAGAAAATCAATTTTCGGTAAAATTTATGAAGAGATAGAATAATATCACTGGGAATAATGTTGTTGAGATTAAAGGTGATTTGACAATGTTGTAGAATAAATAATGTAGTGATATTTTAATATAAGAAGATAAGGGGGAGGAATTTGACTTGAAAAGTTTGGGACGTAATTTTAAGATCAGTTTAAGGGTTAAATTTGTGTTTGCAGTAATTGTTTCTTTACTGATAGGTTCATTTATTGCCGATAAATTAAACTTGTTTATTTCAAGCAATATTTATCAAGGAGATTTTTTAGTTTATGTCACAACAGTTATTCAGGGAATTATTATAACTGGAATGATTTTATTGTTAACCAATCGCTTAATTATAAAACCGATCAATAACATGACTAAGTTAACTCGTCAAGTATCTAAGGGGAATTTGGATATTGATGTTAATAAAGTAAAACGCAATGATGAGATAGGCTCTCTACAAACAGAGTTAAACAAGATGATAATAAGTATGAATAAAATGCTAGAAAAGATTAATAGCACCACTAATCGTGTAGAGAGTATAAGCTCTGATCTGGCTAGAGCCTCTGAAGAGTCAGGGATGATGAGTCAGCAAGCAGCTCATTCTATACAGGATATAGCCTTTAAGTCACAGCAAGAGGTTAATCTAGTAGAGGGATTGAAAATGAGTATTAGGGAAATCAGTGGTAGTGCAGGTAATAGTAAATACTCCATTCAAGCAGTATCTGATGTTGCTAATACTGGTAATGAAGTTATCGGTGATGCTGTTAATATGATTACAGAACTTGCTCAAAGAATCAATAAATCTACAGTGATAGTAGAAGAGATGAATGAATTTACTCAAAACATTAGCCGTTTTGTAGATGCTATTACAGGAATAGCGGAACAGACAAACTTATTAGCGTTAAATGCATCTATTGAAGCAGCTAGAGCTGGTGAAGCTGGTCAAGGTTTTTCAGTAGTGGCTGAAGAGATTAGAGAGTTGGCAGTAGAATCAAATAAGGCTGCTGAGGATATAGTTGCTTTACTTAAAGATATGACTAAAAAATCTAAAACAACTGTTGATGAAATGAGGCTGGGTAGAGATAAAGCCAATTCTGGTCTTGAGATAATTAATCAGGCTGATCAATCCTTTGCTGATATAAAGAATAGAATCAATAGTCTTCATAATACTTTAGATAGTATAATGGAGATTATGGAGGGAGTTGCTACCTTTACAGAAGATATCTCTGGTGCAGCTCAAGAAGTAGCTGCTATTAGTCAAGAGCAGTCTGCAGATGCTGAAGAAACATCGGCTTTAGCAAATGAGCTAGATATATTAGTAACTGATTTACAGCAGCTAGTTGAAGAGATACATCTACATCGAGATTAGACTCTTTTAAATAAAGGATATTCTAATAATATTATTAGAATATCCTCTATTTTTGCTTGAAAATTAGTATTAATGTAGTATTTAAGCAAAAATTATTTTAATATACCTTTATGAAAAAGGAATTTGTAGTATTTTATAGAATTAAATATATAATTATAAGTATGTAAATGAGGGGGTATAAAAAGTGGGGTTAAAATCTAAGAAGTCTTCTAATATAGGGTTGAGTTTGAGGTATAAGTTTGCATTAGTATTACTATTATCTTTATCTGCAGGGCCTACTTTGGCTCAATTGGCAAAAGGATACATTATGGAGCATTCTATGGGGCTAAACCCAGTTATCATTTCGGCTATTACCAATATTATTATAAGTATGATAGTGATACAAGCTCTAACTGAATTTATGATTATCAGACCTATTAAACAGATGATTAAGTTAGTCAAGAACATAGGTAGAGATGAGTTAAAGGAAGAGGATTTAAAGTTCCAACGTTCAGGTGAGATTGGTTATTTACAGCGAGAGCTAGGGAATATGATATTAGATATGAATAAGATGTTAAAAGAGATTAATTATACTACTACTGAGGTAAGTCAAGTAAGCAAGGAGTTATCTGTATCTACTAGACAAGCAGATGAGATGGCTATTAGATCTGCTGAAGCTATTGGAGAGGTAGCAAGCAGTGCTGAGCAGAATGTTAATTTAATTCAAGGATTATCAGATAATATTCAGAGGATAAATGGGAATATTACTGATAATAATCAGATATCCATTAGAGATATCTCTAAGGCTGCTAATGAAGGAAATGAGATTATCAGTCGTGCTGTAGAAGTAATGGAAGAGATTGACTTAAGCATCAATAATTCTGCAACAACAGTGGATAAGTTGAATAGTTTTACTCAAGAGATTAGCAATTTTGTTGGTGCTATTACTAATATAGCAGAACAGACAAATCTGTTAGCATTAAATGCTAGTATTGAGGCTGCAAGGGCAGGAGAGCATGGCAAAGGCTTTGCAGTTGTAGCTGAAGAGATTAGACAGTTGGCAGAAGAATCTAATAAATCTGCTGAAGATATAGTAGATTTAATTAAGCAGATGAAAAGACAATCTGAAGATACTGTAAAAGAGATGGAAGTTGGGCGTGAAAAGGCTGATACTGGTTTAGATATTATCAATCAGGCTAATAAAGAATTTATTACCATTAAGGATAAGGTAAATGAATTAGATATGGCGTTAGATAAGGCTGTATCTTCTAGTGAGGATATAGCCAGTTTTGTAGAAGAGATATCTGCTTCGGCAGAAGAGGTAGCTGCTATTAGTCAGGAACAGTCTGTTGAGGCAGAAAAATCTTCAGAGACTGTTGGCAAATTGGAAGCAGTTGTTGCTGACTTAGAAAAATTAGTTGAAGAGATTAATTTATCAAAAGAATAATTTTCTTTAACTTGACAAAACTATTAATATCTTGTATATTTTAAACTAAGTTCTGGATATTAAAAGTCAATTAAATATATATAGTAAAAGCGAAGAAGGGAAGAGTAGAGTCAATAAGTGCTTGGTGGTTTTAGGCACTTATTGCTCACGAAGGGTTCAAGGAACCCGAAGGGGATTTGTGGTTGTTAAAGGAAAATTAGTATTGTATTAAAAGTATATAGGTTAGAAGCAAAGAAGGGAAGAGTAAGTATTTAAGCTGTTTACAGAGAGCTGGGCTGAGGTTGAGAACCAGTAAGAGCAAGAATACTGAAGATGGTCCTAGAGCTATATGGTTGAAGTTTAGTAGATCATATCGGGTTGCTACCGTTATCAGCTTAAGAGTGGCTATATAATTAAGTATATAGCAATTAGGGTGGTACCGCGACGATAGTTAACCCCTCGTCCCTATAATTTTAGGGACGAGGGGTTTTTATATTTAATGGACAATGTAGAATGTACAAGTGACAATTAAATAAGATGTAATAGGTATTTTAATTGTGTATTGGCATTTGCTAATTGTAAATTTTATAAATATAGGAGGAATAAAGATGAGTAATAAGACTTTTTATGTGACAACACCGATTTATTATCCAAATGACAAGCTGCATATTGGTCATACTTATACGACAACAGCAGCAGATACGATTACTAAATTTAAGAAATTACAAGGATATGAGTGTGAACTGATTACTGGTTCTGACGAGCACGGGCAGAAGATTCAAAAATCTGCTGCTAAGCATGATATGTCCCCGAAGGAGTATGTTGATGGGATTGTAGCTTCCTTCAAAGAGTTATGGGATAAGCTAAAGGTAGATTATACAGAGTTTGTTCGAACTACTAGTGATGAACATAGAGCAGATGTAGAGTATATCTTCAAGAAGGTTTATGATAAGGGTGATATCTATAAGAGTAAGTATGAAGGGTATTACTGTACACCTTGTGAGACCTATTGGACTGAAAGACAGCTAGATGAAGAGGGGAATTGTCCCGATTGTAATCGAGCGGTAGAATGGATGGAAGAAGAGAGTTACTTCTTTAAAATGTCAAAATATCAAGATCGATTATTAGAGTTTTTAGATGAGAATCCTGATTTCATTCAACCTGCTAAAAGGCGTAATGAGATGATTAACTTTATTAAAGATGGGTTGGAGGATTTATGTGTTTCTAGAACTACCTTTGATTGGGGAATTCCGGTACCAATTGATGAAGGGCATGTGATTTATGTCTGGTTTGATGCCTTGACCAGTTATTTAACAGGGATTGACTGGAATAGAGATGAGGAGAAGTTCAATAAGTTCTGGCCTGCTGATATCCATATTGTAGGTAAGGATATCTTAAGATTCCATACAATTATCTGGCCAACTATCTTAATGGCAGCTGACCTCCCTCTACCTAAAAAGGTCTTTGGACATGGTTTCTTACTTGTTGATGGTGGAAAGATGTCTAAGTCTAAGGGGAATGTAATCGACCCAGTTAAACTAATTGATGACTTTGGGGTAGACGCTGTCCGTTACTATCTATTAAGAGAGATTGCTTTTGGAACTGATGGCTCTTATTCTACAGATAACTTTATCCAAAGAATCAACTCTGATTTAGCCAATGATTTAGGAAATTTATTGAATAGAACTGTAGCAATGGTCGATAAATATTTTGAGGGAGTAATTCCAGAGTCAAAAGTTGAGACTGAATTTGATGCTGATTTAGCTAAGGTAGCTGCTAGTACCTTTAAATCTTTAGAAGAGAATCTAGAGAACTTACAATTTAGTGTTGCTTTAGAGGACTTATGGAATTTAATTCGAAGAACTAATAAATATATTGATCAGACTACGCCGTGGGTCTTAGCTAAGGATGAGAATAGACGTGATGAATTGGGAACAGTATTGTATAATCTTTTAGATACTTTAAGAAGGGTAGCAATTACCTTAGTTGCCTTTTTACCAGAAGCACCAGCTCAGATGTGGGAGCAATTAGGTATTGAAGAGAGCTTAGCAGAACAGAGCTGGGAAGATGCTAAAGCTCAAGGTAAGCTAAAAGCTGGTACTAAAGTGAAGAATGGTGATCCAATCTTCCCTAGAATAGATGCAGAGGAATATTACAAAAAATTAGAAGAAGAAAAGAAAGCTCAAGATAAAAATAATAAGAAAAAGGGTGAGAAGGAGATGTCTGAACAAGAATATATAAGCTTTGATGAATTTGGCAAATTAGAATTGAGAGTAGCAGAAGTTTTAGAAGCAGAACAGATTGAAGGAAGTAATAAATTACTTAAAGTGCAGGTGCAGTTAGGTGAGGAGAAACGCCAATTGGTTGCTGGAATTGCTAAGCACTATGAAGCAGAAGAGTTAGTAGGTAAGAAGGTAGTTATGGTTGCTAACTTAAAACCTGCTACTATCTTTGGGGTGAAATCCAATGGTATGATTTTGGCAGCATCTAATGATGAAGGCGAATTAACTGTAACTACAGTTGATAGAGATATTGATAGTGGAGCACAAGTAAAATAAATCAGTTGATAGTGTATAGTTGGTAGTTAATAGTTAAGGCAAAATTTAAGATGTTAGTTTGTTAAGGTTTTAATCTTTAACTATACACTATAAATTTTCAACTATTAACTGAACTTAGGGAGGTGATATTATGTTTACAGATACTCATGCACATTTGGACTTTGATCGATTTGATGGAGATAGAGATGAGGTTATCCAGGCTGCTTATGATGCTGGAGTTAAGAGGATAGTTAATATAGGGGCTGATATGGAATCTAGCCGTAACTCTGTGAACTTAGCTAAAAAGTATGACTTCATTTATGCCGCGGTAGGTGTTCATCCCCATGATGCTAAAGGTATTAGTGAGGATGACTACAATGAATTAAGCAAGTTAGCTCAAAATGAGAAGGTAGTTGCTATTGGTGAGATTGGACTAGATTATTATTATGATAACTCTCCACGTAAAGAGCAACAGGAAGCCTTTAAGAAGCAGTTAAAGCTGGCTAGAGAGCTCAATTTACCAATTGTAATTCATAGTCGTGATGCTAAAGAGGATACTCTTGCAATCTTAGAGGAGCATGCTAAAGGTTTAGAGGGGATTATACATTGCTATGCCTATGATTTAGCGACTGCTAAAAGGCTTATAGATATGGGGTTCTATCTTGCTTTTGGTGGGGTAATTACCTTCAATAATGCTAAAGATTTAAGAGAAGTTGTCAAAGAGATAGCTTTGGATAAGATTTTAATAGAGACTGACGCTCCTTACTTAACACCTGCCCCACATCGTGGGAAGAGAAATGAATCTAAGTTTGTTATACATGTAGCAGAAAAGATAGCCGAGATTAAGGGAATAGATGTAGCAGAAGTAGCTGAAAAGACTACTGAGAATGCAAAGGATTTATTGGGGATATAGTATAATAATTCTAATTGAATAATCGTAAAATAAGATACTAATTGTATTTACAATTAGTATCTTATTTTATTTCAGGTGTATGTGAAATAAAGTATATTATTTTAGTAATCTTTACTGATTAAGTATTATAAAATTATTATTATGGGGGTATTAGTATGGCGATTACATATGGGTTAGAAGATAAGTTATATATAAATTTAACAAATAGATGTACTAATGATTGTGAGTTTTGTGTTAGAAACTTTAAAGATGGTGTTGGAGATTATAATTTATGGCTAGACAAGGAGCCTACTACCAGAGAAATTATTAATAATATTGGAGATGCAAGTGCTTATAATGAGATTATCTTTTGTGGTTATGGTGAGCCGATGATTAGACTAGAAGAGATAAAGGAGATAAGTAATTATCTTAAAAATGACTACCCTAAAGTTCCTATTAGAATCAATAGTAATGGTCAGGCTAATTTGATTCATAATAGAAATATTCTACCTGAAATTTCAGATTTGATAGATAGTATTTCTATCAGTCTCAATGCTCATAACTCTAAATCTTATCAAAAAATATGTAAGTCTACTTTCTCAGATAAAGCATTTCCAGCTATAATTGAGTTTATTAGTGAAGCTAAAAAGTATATATCTGAGGTTAGAGTTTCTGTAGTAGATTATCCTGAGGTAGATATAGATAGTTGTAGTAAGTTAGCTAAAAAATTGAATGTTCCACTTAAGATAAGAAGGTTTTAGATGATTTTATTATAGGTAACCAATTTTAAAGTAGGGTTTAATAACGCTATTGCGACAGTTTCGGTATGGTTTACACGTAGAGTTATCTTTTCTAACTAGTAGGAGGTGGGTAGGTGGTTGGATGGTTAGGTTTTTCCTAAATACCTACCTCCAAACTACCTAACTACCAAAGTAAAAAAAGTGTCGCATCATCTCTTAGCCCTATATTTAAATTTTATTTTAAAGTCCGATTTCTATGTAAAATAAAAAGGGGGGACAGAATGAAGAGAAGAATTATAAGTATTTTAGTTATGGTTTTTGTGCTGTTGTTGTTAGTAGCTGCTTGTAATTCTAGTAAGGAAGTTCTAAAGCAACAGAATATTAGGCAAGCTAAAGAAGTAGAAAAGAACTTTCTAGGATTGGATTTAAGAGAAGTATCTAGTGAGGTAAAGATAAAGCTGTGGGAGGATATAAAACCAGTTGTTGGACACACAATTGACCAATTAATCGAAAAATTCCAGAAGGAAAATCCTAATATTATAGTTGAAAGAACACATATGGAAGCAGAAGATCTGATAGAAAATACTCAAAGATCATTTATAGTTGGGAATGGACCCACCCTTACCCTCAGTTCCTTTGATGATATTGGACCCTTTTCTACAATGGGAATTGCACAACCTCTAGAAGGATTAATGAGTGAAAATATGAAGAATATGTATGTTGAAAATGCATTACCTGCTATGAGTTTAACTGGTCATGTCTATGGTGTACCAAATACTCTTAATAGCCAATTAACATTGTTTTATAATAAAAAGTTAGTAGATAAAGCTCCAGAAAGTTGGGAAGAATTAATCTCTATGGCAAAGGATGTAACTAAAGATATAGATGGTGATGGAAAGATAGATCAATATGGCTTAGTATATCCTTTGACTGAAGCAGTTTGGTGGTTGGTATTTTATCGTGGTTTTGGCGGTTGTTTATTTGATCAAAGTGATAGCCTAAGATTTAATGCTGAGGCTACTAAAGATGCTTTACAGTTTGTTTATGATTTGAAATTTAAAGATAAGGTTGTTCCAGAGAATGCTGATTATAAGCTAATGGATAATCTATTCAAAGAAGGCAAAGTAGCCTTTATTATCAATGGTAATTGGTCTTATGGAGATCATATAAAAGCTAAAGGGGTTGATTTAGGTATTGTGTTACTGCCTAAGTTTAAAAAGGCTGCTGAGTATGCACAACCAATGATAAGTGGTAGCGGATATACTATGTTAGCTAAGTTATCAGAAACTGAGCAGGTTGCAGCTTTAAAGTTTATTAAGTTTATGACTGGCAAAGAGGCTCAGAGGATCTTTGCTAAGAAACATAAGTTATTTCCAATAAATAAATCTGTTTATCAGTTAGTGAGTGTAAGAGAAGAGCTAATTATGAATGATTATACTAAAGAGTTAAGAAATACTGAGTCTATGCCTGTAACTTCAGAAATAAGTATGGTTGTGGGTGATATTCATCTAGTATTGGAGAAGCTTATAGCTGGGGATTTAGATCCTGACAGTGGAGCTGCTCAAATACATGAGATTGTTGAAAAAATGGGTTCAGAGATGCAATAGATTAAAAATAATCAATACGATAAGACCAATAGATGAGATGATGGAAGCTATATAGTTATTGATTTAATAATTCCTCATCATTTAAGTAGGAGAATAAGCTTAGGTGGAGTAAATTATTAGCTTTTGCAACAAGCTATAGATATCGGTCTAGAGTATCTTCCTTTTGAATATATAGCCATTATCAAAATTTATTAGATAAAGCTATATGACTTTTTCAATACTAATAATTGTCTAAACAACTTTAGTTAAAATAGAAACTTTGATATAATAGTAAGGAGAAAGAAGGCTGATATCGTCAATTTATTTTAGAAAAGCGAAATAATGGTCTTTATTGGTCGAATTTTATTAAGGATTATAGGTGTAACTGTTATGCTAATAATTTCTGTATAAATATTACTTTTAAAAGTTATTTTGACTATTAGTATATATTTTTTATAAACTTAGTAGTATACTAAAATATGGGATAGTTAGCTACTTAGTTACTAAAAGTTCTGTAGATAGATAAATTTTTTAACGAGGGTTTGATTGGATACTTTATTAAAATTATTTTAAGTAAGTCTTTTATCAAAGGATTATAATAACTTGAGATAAAATCTTACTTTTATATTATTTAATAATATAAATTATTAGATTAGGAGAGGAAGGTAGTTATGCCTACTATTAAAGATGTTGCAAAAAGTGCTGGGGTATCTCCTTCTACTGTTTCTAGAGTTATCAATAATCATCCTAGAATCAGTAGTGAGACTAGAAAAAAGGTAAAGGAATCGATGAAGAGAATTGGTTATCATCCTAATATTATTGCCCGAAGCTTAGTTAAACAGAAGACTAATACTTTGGGATTGGTTATGCCTTATTCTACTGAAGAAGCCTTTGCTGACCCCTTTTATTCTGAGATATTACGAGGTATTGGTTCGGTGGCACAGGATAAGGAGTATAGCTTATTACTTATTACTAGTAATGGTGAGCAGGAGGAGTTAGAAGTAACCCTTAAAGCTGTAAGAAGTAAGAGGGTTGATGGCTTATTGATCCTAAGGGCTAAAAGTAATGATGCATTACTTAAAGAATTAAAGGAATTAGAGACACCTTTTGTTGTAGTTGGTCGTCCAGAAGATGAGAAGAATAATTTTTGGGTAAATAATGATAATATTGAGTCGACTAAAAATTTGATAGAGTATCTAATTGGTTTAGGACATAAGAGGATTGGTGTAATAACTGGAGATAGTGAATATATAGTTTATAAAGATAGATTAGAGGGGTATAGGCGTGCGTTATATCATAATGGAATAGAGTATAATCCAAATTATGTTATCCAGACAACAGGTCATCATGGTTTAACCACTAGATATACTAAAGAATTATTAGAGTCCTATCCCAAATTAACTGCTATATTTGCTGTCGATGATTTAATAGCTTATGGAGCTATTCTAGGGATTAAAGAGTTGGGATTAAAGGTTCCTGATGATATATCGGTAGTTGGCTTTAATAATAACCCTCTATCCCAATTAATTACCCCTGCTTTAACGACAGTAGATATCAATATTTTTGAATTGGGAAGTACAGCCACTAAAAGTTTAATCAATATCATTAGTGAAGATCCAAAAGAATATTATCATGAGATAGTAAAGACTAATATCATTGTTAGAGATTCCTGTGGAGGAGATAAAGGAGAAGTTGATGGTAATGGGGAATAGATGAAAGTATAAGGTTGCTATGTTTTTCATGGCAACCTTTGCACTTTATCAAGAAATTTGAGAATTTAGGTTTAATAAATCTAGAATCAATTAGACTAATAGAAAGAATTATGTAAGGAGGTCAGAATGATAAAAGAGGTTATAGTAGTAGAAGGTAGAGATGATTTGGATGCAGTCAAGAAGGCAGTAGATGCTGAAGTGATTATCACACAAGGGTTTTCCTTATCTAGAAGTGTTTTAACTAGAATAAGAGTAGCTCAACAGAAGAAAGGTGTTATTATCTTTACAGATCCAGACCATGCTGGAGAGCAGATTAGAAGAAGAATAAAACAGGCAGTACCTGGGTGTAAAGATGCATACTTAGCCCAAGATAAAGCCACTAAATCTGGTGATATAGGGATTGAAAATGCTAATCCAGAGGCTATTCGAGAAGCACTGGCTAAGGCTAAGGTTGACTATCAAGAAGTAGAGAAGAAGTTTATTAAGGATGATTTGGTCGCTTTAGGTTTAATAGGTGGCTATGATTCAAAGGAGCTTAGAGATAAAGTTGGTAATGAGTTAGGGATTGGTTATGCTAATGGTAAACAGTTCTTAAATAGATTGAATAATTATGGTATAACTAGAGAAGAATTTATACTCGCATTAGAAAAGGTAACTAGGGGTGTTGAAGATGGAAATTGCTAATCCAAGTAATACAAAAGATATTTTACGTAAACATAATTTACAATTAAAGAAGAGTCTAGGTCAGAACTTCTTAATTGATAACAATATTCTAAATAAGATAGTAGAAACAGCTGATTTAACAGAGGAAGATACAGTAATTGAGATTGGTCCTGGAATTGGATCTTTGACTCAGAAGATGGCAGAGACAGGTGCTAGGGTAATCGCAGTTGAATTAGATGATCGTTTAATTCCAGTATTAAAAGAATCGCTAAATGTATATAATAATATAGAGATAGTGCATGGTGATGCTTTAGAGGTAGATTTTTCTGAATTAGTCGATGGAAGCTTTAAGCTAGTAGCTAATTTGCCCTATTATATTACTACTCCAATTATTATGAGATTATTAGAAGAAGGCTTTGATGTAGAGAAAATAGTAGTAATGATTCAAAAAGAGGTAGGGGAGCGAATGGTGGCGTCACCAGGGGGGAAAGATTATGGTATCTTATCTATTGGAGTACAGTATCATAGTAATCCAGAGATTGCCTTTGTAGTACCTCCTACTGTCTTTATACCACAGCCTAAGGTCGAATCGGTTGTGATAGATTTAAAGGTA
The DNA here is from genome assembly GCF_003001995.1 of Orenia metallireducens. Lineage (GTDB taxonomy): Bacteria > Bacillota > Halanaerobiia > Halobacteroidales > Halobacteroidaceae > Orenia > Orenia metallireducens_B. The sequence continues at coordinate 45,576 of NZ_PVNB01000020.1, forward strand.
AAAGAGGAACAAAATCTTGAAGTAGTAGATGAAGAATTCTTTTTTAAGGTGGTTAAATCAGCTTTTCATCAAAGAAGAAAGACTATTAGAAACTCTTTAAGTAAAGCACCTTACATGAATTTAAATCGTGATTTAATCGACCAAGCATTGGAGGAAGTAGGGATAGACCCAAGAAGAAGAGCAGAAAAATTGAGTATCGAAACCTTTGCTCAGTTAAGTAATGCTCTATTCAATTTAACTGGAGGAGAGTAAATGGTATTTATCAGCCCTACAGAGGGTAAGTTGAGTTTTGAACAGACCTACAGCAGCATTGTTGATTTTGTGCAGAGTCTACCTGAATGTAACTATCAGTTGATTATTGGTAGTGATTCTCAACCAAGTGAAAGGATTGTCTTGGTAACTACTATAATTATCTATCGTGAAGGAAAAGGAGCTAGGTTTTATTACATCAAAGATGAATTAAATCCACAACTGACCTTTCAGCAGAGAATCTATTATGAGACTGCAAGAAGCTTAGAGCTAGCAAGCAAGTTAAAAGATAAAATATCAGCAGAAGAGTCTATTTGGGATTTGGATATAGAGGTTCATCTTGATGTAGGAAGAAGAGGAAAGACCAAGCAATTAATTAATGAAGTGGTAGGAATGGTAGTTGGCAGTGGGTATAAGGCAAGAATTAAGCCTTTAGCCTATGGAGCCTCTAGTGTTGCTGATAGATATACTAAGTAATTATTAGCATATAAGGAAATTAGTTTATTTGACTTATTTCTTTAATTTTGGTATAATTAGTAATAGTAATTCCAGAAGGGTGGGTCAACATGTCAGATAATATTTTAGGTCAAATTAAGAGTGACTTAGACTCCTTTGTTGGAAAAAAGGTGAGATTAAAAGCCAATCAAGGTCGGCGTAAGATTATTGAAAAAGAAGGAATTTTGGAACAAACATATCCAAAGGTATTTGTAGTTAAGGTTGATGAAGATCAAACTCCTAGACGTATTTCATATAGTTATGCAGATGTGTTAACGGAAACTGTTGAAGTGAAGATTAAAGATAATAATATGAAAATTGGATGTATTAGTGTTTAAGTTTTTAAACTAGCTGTGACCAGTGGTTGCAGCTAGTTTTCTTTTTTGTCATATATTAATTTAAGTATAATATTTATTCTGCTAGTATAAATTCTATCGATTAATGGGTATATTGCGACACTTTTTGAGTTTAAGTATAAGATTAAGTATAAGTCTAAGGATAGTTTAAGCAATGTTTTTATGATTTACTCAAACTTAATCTTAGCCTTATACTTAGTTGCAAAGTGTCGTAATATCTCTCTAGTGTATCAGTTTTTAATAGCAGAAGGTCTAAATATAATAGGATTTTTATTCCCTCTTATCACAAAAGTAAGGTTAGTGAATATACTGTATTAACTGAAAGGGGGGATATAGAAGAATGAGTGATATTAAGAACATAATAGATAAATATGTAGAGAATATTCTTTCTTTAGATAATGTAGTTGGAGTAGGGCAAGGATATAAAGAGGTTGGAGGCAGAAGGACTAATGAAGAGTGTGTGGTAGTCTTAGTTGAAAATAAGATGGATGCTCAGAGTTTAAATGAAAGTCATATCATACCACAAAGTTTAGAGAATCAGAAGACTGATGTTATAGAGGTTGGCAAAGTTGAGTTATTAGCAAGTGATGACAAGATGAGAATAACTAAGTTAAGACCTGCTCAACCAGGAGTCAGTATTGGTCATTATAAGATTACAGCGGGGACTTTTGGAGCAGTAGTTAAAGATAAGAAGACTGGAGAGCCGCTTATCTTATCAAATAATCATGTTTTAGCCAATATTACAAATGGTAGTGATGGTAGGGCAAGTAAAGGAGACCCTATCTTACAACCAGGTAGCTATGATGGTGGTAATGAGCAGGAGGATGTAATAGCGTATTTAGAGCGTTTTATGCCTATTTATAATGATCAACCACCTGCTTGTCCTTTAATGTCTGGATTCAATCAAGTATTAAAGGGTTTAGGAAGATTAATTGGAGCCCCTTATGAGGTTAGACGATCATCGATAAATAATAAGGTAGATTGTGCTGTTGCTAAACCAAAGGATCGGGAATTGATTAATTCAGAGATTCTAGGAATTGGAGAGGTAGCAGGAGTAGCTGAACCAGAATTAAAGATGTTAGTTAGAAAGAGTGGGAGAACCAGTGGGCTAACATCAGCTAAAATTAAAGCTGTTAATGCTACTATTAAAGTTCAATTATCTGCTGAGGAGTCTGCTGTCTTTACAGACCAGATTATAACAGAGCCTTTTTCTAAACCTGGTGATAGTGGTGCATTAGTGGTAAATAAAGATAATGAGGCTGTTGGTTTACTTTTTGCAGGTTCAGATAAGAGTACAATCTGTAATAAGATAAATAATGTCTTAACTGCCCTAAACATAACCTTTTAATTTGTATATTTTAATTATTTGCAGACATATGTCTGCTTTTTTTTATTTTGCTAAGGATAAATTTTAGCTTTGATTTTATCTTATTATACTGCCATAAGTTACATTCTGATTTTAAATTGCTATATGGTATAATAAAATTAAGCATGAAAAGTACAGGGGGGAGTAGATGGAACTAGAGAAAATAATAACATGGATACTTATTTTTGCACTAATTATGCCCACAATAGTGTTAGTTAGTACAGGTACTGCTTATGCCTTTGGAGGATTAGACTTAGATGATAATATTTTAAATATTTTAAAGGCTTTTTTTGCTTTATTCTTTCTGGGGAAGATGGTAGGTGATAAGAGTCCTACTTCAGAGCCTATAACTGATCAAACTGATAATTCTGCTATTCAAAATGGCAATGGTGAGCAGAGTAGTAATTCGACATCACAGGAAGAAATTGAGCCAGATAATCAAACCCCTTCAACAGAAAGTGAAGATGTTACAAAAGATGATGGAGTAGAGATAATCGAGAATGAAGACTGGACAGAGATGAAGGTATATTCATTGAGTAGAGATGAAGAGCTTATGTTAGATCTTTTGAATAAGGAAAGAATTAAGGAGGGATTAAATCCTCTTAAAATTGATTTTAGATTGGTTCAAGTGGCTAGAGCAAAGAGTCAAAATATGATTGATGAAGGTTATTTTAGCCATTTTTCGCCTAATCCTAACTATGGTTCACCCTTTGACATGATGAAAAAATTAGGTATTGATTATTACTTAGCTGGTGAGAACATAGCAGGAGCACCTAATGTACAATGGGCACATAATAGTTTGATGGAGAGTCCCAGTCATAAAGATAATATTCTTCATCCTGATTATACCCATATAGGAATTGGAATTGTTAATGGTGGACCTTACGGCAAGATGTTTTCTCAAGAATTTGCTGATTTAGTTAATTAATTTTTTGATTTTTATATAAAAAGAGTAGCTTGCAAACATTTGCAAGCTACTCTTTTTATATTTTACTAAATCTTAAACTCTAATCTATAAAGACGTGTTTAAATTAGATTATAGAATGATAAATCTATACATAGCTGAATCTATTATCTATTAGATTTATTTAGTATATAATTTTTATCTTAACATTATTTCAATTTTTTTCATAAAATATAAGAAAGATAAGCTTTTTAATGATTACTGGAATATGAGTTATTACTAAATATTAGAAAGGAGGTTAGTAGTCAATGGGAGGGAATTATCTTATAATCATAATATCTATTATAATTTTATATTTTTTCTCTAGATTGTATTTATATTATTTGCTTGAGAGTCTGTATAATAGAAGCTATCTAGCAAAGGAAGAGACTGATATTGATATAGATAAGATTAAAGATGACTATATTAAATTGTTTGATCAAAAATATCTATCTTAAGTAAGCATTATATGAATATTTTAATAATTATCTCTTAAATTACCTTATATTATATATATTTACACTATATTTTATTAACAGATTGGCCGAGGGGGTCATATTATGTACTGTTAAAAGAGAGAAATTTAATTATTTATGATTAATAAGGAGGTATGTAAGGATGGCGAATACTTGTAGAGATGACTTAAGACGTTTATTGGAGAGGATAAAGGATACTGATGAGCAGGTTGATATTATTATTCAATCAGGAGAGGACTGCTGCGAATTTACTGGCTGCATCTGTGAGGTTGATGACTGTTTTGTAGTATTAATTGATACTAAGCATGGAACTTGTATTAGAACTTATATCTTGCTTGATTGTATCTGTGCCCTTGTTCATCCAGCACAAACTTGTTGCGACGAATATTAAGAAGAGATACTTATAAAATTCAATATTTAAGGAAGAGAGATAAGAATATTCTTATCTCTTTTTTTAACACATTGCTTTTATTTATCTAACAAATCTCTGTTGTGATGGATAATAATTAAAAAATTATTTTATTAACATATTCTGATATAGAGCAATAGTATGTATTAACTTTAAATGAAAGGAGGGAAAAAGGATGAGTGAAGAAGTTGAAATTCAAGGATGTGATTCTCGTAGAGGTAATTCTCGCAGGGGTGGTTCTTGTAGAGATGATTTAGTTAGGTTATTAAATAAAATTAAAGATACTAGTGAAGAAGTAACTATTATTATCCAATCTGGTGAAGGTTGTTGTGAAATAACAGGATGTATCTGTGAAATTGATGAGTGCTTTGTAGTATTAATTGATAGTAATCATGTATGTGTAAGAAGCTATATTTTATTAGATAAGATCTGTGCTATAGTCCATCCAGCAAAGGGTTGTAAACACAGACCTAGAGATTAGGTGGATTATTTCTTATTATTAAAAAGAGAAATTGATAAAATCTAATATTTACTTTGAAGAGATAAGAGTTTCTTATCTCTTCTTTTTTTAACACATTTAAAGACAGAGTCATACTATATAACAAATAAAGAAGAGGAGGAGGGATATTATGGAGGAGATTAGATTGGAGGATTGTGGTTCTTGTATTAAGTCATTGAAGAAATTATTGAATAAGATCAAGGATACAAATGAAGAGGTTACTATTATTATCCAATCAGGAGAGGATTGTTGTGATTTTACAGGATGTATCTGTGAGATTAATGATTGCTTTTTAGTATTAGTAGATGGTGATAATATCTGTGTAAAGACTTATATTCTATTAGATAAGATTTGTGCAGTTATTCATCCGGCAAAAGGTTGTCACAGATGCTAATAGTCATCTAAAGGTTTAGCAATTATTTTTATTAACATATTCTGATATAGAGTCATAGTATGTATTAGTTTTAAATGAAAGGAGGGAGAAGAGAGATGAGTGAAGTTGAAATTCAAGGGTATGATTCTTGTAGAGATGATTTAGTTAGATTGTTAAATAAAATTAAAGATACTAATGAAGAAGTAACTATTATTATCCAATCTGGTGAAGGTTGTTGTGAAATAACAGGATGCATCTGCGAAATCGATGATTGCTTTTTAGTATTAATTGATAGTAATCATGTATGTGTAAGAACTTATATCTTATTAGATAAGATCTGTGCTATAGTTCATCCAGCAAGAGAGTGTAGACGTAGACCTAGAGATTAGATAAATTGTTGTTAATATTAATCGGTTGGATAGCTTAAATTATCCAGCTGATTAATATTAAAATTTATTAGGAAGGAGGTCTAAAGATGATAGATAGTGATTATGACTTGGAGCTGCTAGAACCGTTATTAGAAGAGCTGATAAATGAATTATTAAATCAGAAGAATCCAATGGTAAGTAATCCTCCTACTCCTTCATTAAATGATTTCTCTCAGTTTGATATTTCCAATATTGATATTAGTGAGAAGGAGCTTGATAAATTATTAGACATATTAAAAGAGATAAATTTGAAGTTGGAAGCTCAAGAAGCTAGAGAAAGGACAGGGGGTGAAAGAAGGGTGTCTAAAAGAGGAAGAAGTCAAGAAAACGAATTTGAAAGAGAGTTAATACATAATTTAAAAGAAGAATTGAAAGCAGAGTTGAAAAATGAATTAAGAGAGGAGTTACTTAAGCAGAAAGAAGATGATATATTTATTAATAATTATAATAATAGTGGTGATTCTTATATTTTTAAAGATGAGTTGGCTAAACATGCAGAGAACTTTGATTTTGTAGAATTAACTGTGATTAGTGGCTCAGACTGCTGTAAGATAGTTGGTATTTTATGCGAAGTTTATAGTGATTTTATAGTTTTAATAACTGAAGATAATAGTCGGATTAAGATATCAATAAGTAAGATAGTATCAGTCAGATTGCGTAATGATGGAGGAAGACGAAATAGATATAGTGAAGATGATGATAATCTAGATTATGAGGTTAATAGCATCAAATCAGATGATAACTTCTCTTCTAAAGAAGAGAATAAAGACAAGGAGATAGCAGCTAAAAAAGAAGAAGATTTAGCTGATAGTAGTTCAATAGAGGAGGAGCAAGAGGTAGAGGATGATGATATAGATTCAGATTCTGGGCAGAAATCTGAAATGGAAAGAAAATTAAAAGTCTTATAAGAAAGGTTATTTTTAGAGAGATGTTAAAAGCAACTCTCTTTTTTTTGGTTATAAAGAATTGGATCAAGATTTCATATTGTGAATTATGAATAAATTTGTAATTTCATTATATTCTATATTTTTCAATTGTAAATTAGAGTTTAATAGGTATATTGCGACACTTTTTGAGTTTAAGTATAAGATTAAGTATAAGTCTAAGGATAGTTTAAGCAGTGTTTTTATGATTTACTCAAACTTAATCTTAGCCTTATACTTAGTTGCAAAGTGTCGTAATATCTCTCTATAAGGTCACACTAAAAGTTTATCATAAAGCTTACTAACTATAAGACTATAGTTGTAATTATTTAAAAGAGATATTTTGGTTTCTTATTCTATTCACAAATTATTGGGGTATTTCGTATTATAACTTAGGAAAGGAGGGTTGAATAGATGAGTGGATTGATTGAAGGAAGTTATTGTAGTAAAGGACTGATAGAGCTGTTAGAGGATTTAAAGGTTGAAGCTGAGTTAGTTAGTATTATCATTCAAGCTGGTGGAGGGTGCTGTAGGCATAGAGGATGTATCTGTGAGATAATTGATTGTGCCACAGTTGTATTGGTAGATGATAGAGTTAAAGGTAAAGGAAGATGTGAAAGAACCTATATACCAATTGATTGTATATGTGCTATTGTAGTTTTTGAAGAGGGTAAAAGGATGGGATATGAAGCTAGAGATGATTTAGATAATTATAGCTTTCAAGATACAGATGAATTAAATAGAAAAGATAAAGTTGATACTCCACAAGAGGCAGCTTATGATGAAGATTATCAATATTATAATGAAGAGCCAGCTAATATTGGATGTAATGTATATGGATACGGAAGAAAGATCAGGATTAATGTAATGGGAAAAAGAACACTTTTATCGGTCAGTAAGGTCAATATAACGGAGTTATCTATGGTAGTTCATGGTGAAAGGACCGATAATGAGAACTTCATTTATTACTTCCATAAAGATAATGTAGGAGAAAAGACCATAGAGCTATTATTATCTCCGTCATCTGTAGGTAAAATTGATGATGTTATCTATAATGAGCAAATAGAAGAAGCTAAGATTATTGGTACTGCTCTTTTATATATCAATGAAGAAGATAGAGGAGAGTGTGAGTTTGAATTATCTGTAAAAGAAGATATGGCTACAATGAATATAATCTGTGATGGAGAGGAAGTAGAGAGCCATACAGAACAACTGACTGGAGTCTGTAGCCCTGAACCTTTTAGTATTCAAATCTTTTGATTAGCTCAATAATTGAATCTCTGTTTTATTTTAACTTAATTAAAATATAATTATATTTTAATTAAGTTTTCTTTTTGCCTGTAGCTTAAAATTAAAAAAATTTTATTCTTTGTAACACTTTTTTCCTTAATGCATAATATATACCAAATAATAAAAAGGAGGAATGTTAATGAGTCCGATTGATATTGACATTGATTTAGATACTTTAATTGCAGCGATATCAGAGTCTGTAGCTGAATCCGTAGCAGCAGCCTTAGCAGCAGCAGATGCAGCAGCAGATGCAGACGTAGAAGCAGATACAGAGGTGGAATTAGATGCCGATACAGACGTGGATGCAGATGTAGGGTTGGATGCTGATGCAGACGTGGACGCAGATGTAGGGTTAGATGCTGATGCAGACGTAGATGCAGATGTAGGGTTAGATGCTGATGCAGACGTAGATGCAGATGTAGGGTTAGATGCTGATGCAGATATAGATGCTAATGTAGATGCTAATGCAGACGTAGATGCTGAGGTAGAAGTAGAAGCAGAAAGTGAGAGTGAATCTGAGTCAGAAGCTGAAGCAGAAAGTGAGAGTGAATCTGAGTCAGAAGCTGAAGCAGAAAGTGAGAGTGAGTCTGAATCAGAAGCAGATAGTGAAAGTGATTCAGAATCTGATGCTGATAGTGATTCAGATAGTGATGCTTGTGCTGATGCTCATTCAGATAGTGATTCCGATAGTGATTCTTGTTCTGATAGTGATGCCGATGCCGATGCTGATGCCGATGCTGATGCCAGAGGCATAGGAGTAGGAATTGGAGTAGCTGAAGCAGAAAGTGAAAGTGAGTCTGAATCAGAATCTGAAGCAGAAAGTGAAAGTGAAAGTGAATCAGAGTCAGAAGCAGAAAGTGAAAGTGAAAGTGAAAGTGAATCAGAGTCAGAAGCAGAAAGTGAAAGTGAAAGTGAATCAGAGTCAGAAGCAGATGCAGATGCAGATAGTGAGAGTGATTCAGATGCAAATGCTGACTCCAATTCTACAGCTACAGCTACAGCTGAAGTTGAAGGTCCTGGAGACTGTGAACAAACTGCTCAAATTAACCAATCTAATAAACAACCACAAGCTTGTGTAAATACTGATGGAAATGTAACTATAAATCAAGCTAATGAAGAGATTGAGCAAGAGAATGAAGTTGAAGATTATGAGGATGATGAAGAAGTTTGATAAGAAATGATAATATAACTTCATACTTCAATAGGAGGTTTGGCCTAATTAGGTCAAACCTCTATTTAATAATATGAAAGATTTTTTAAGTTGATTTTATATTCGGATTTAGTTATTGTCTGCTTTAAGTAACAGAATTTGAATTCGATTCATAATATGTATAGATGATAAATTAGGAATTTAATAGATGTTTTAAAATATTTGGAATTATAATTATATTTTCATACTTAAGTTCAATTTGGTAGATTAAGGGTTTTGTATTAAGAGGGAGGGATTAAGATGATTTCAAATAAAGAAGGAGAGAAAGATAGGCTACTGAAATGGTGTATTGGTGGAGACATTAATCAAAGTCAGAGCTGCAATGTAGATGTTAAACAGCCTAATAATAATGTGATCTGTTCTAATGATACTGAGACTAATCAAATTGTTTCTGAAGCTAATGAAGAAATTAGAGAAGAAGTAAATAAAGAGGATGAACAGCTTAATTTAAAGAAGAATAAGAATTCTTCTGGAGGCAAGATAAATCAGAGTGCTAACTGTATACAAAAAGTGGAACAACCTGAGAGTAATGTCTACAATGCAGATTCTAGCACTATTAGACAAAATAATAAAGGCAAAAGAAAGTAGCCCTATTTTTGAATAACTTTAGGTGATTAAAAGGAGGTTTAGTATGGACAAAGATGATATTAACTGTTTAATCAAAGATATAACCCAAGAGAACAATTCAGATATATCGGTTAATCAGAAGAATATTATTATAATATATTGTGATTCTTCATCTGCAGGAATTTTAAATTTGAATTCTTTACAAGAGATTTTAGGAGAGGATTTTAATTTAGAGGTAGATGAGAAAGGAGAGGTTAGATTAAATAATGAGAGGATGGAGGTCAAAGATTTTAAAGATGGCTCTAAGGCATTATTCTTAGGAACTGAGGAGATTAAGACTGACAAAGATTAGTTGCTTAAATATATTTGAATTTAATCATTATTTTATTAAACCTTCGGATTTGTCTGAAGGTTTTTATTTTTGATCTTTAAATATTATATTATTTCCCAAGTTTAAGAAATAATATTAACACATTGGTATTATTTGTCATAAAATAAAGTAGAAGTCAATCAATATAGAAGGGGGGAGAGCTGTATGAGTAAAAACTCAAATAAATCTAAAATAGATCCTTTGCTTGATAATTCAACACAACTAAAGAGTAGGGAGTCTATGCAACTTCGGGAGCAGTTTAAGCAGAGTGATAATTATCCTGTTGGGATAATAGTTATATTAGCTAATAATTCAAATGAAATTACTAAAGAGTATAATAAGTTACTCAAAGAAATTTACAAACAATTATATAATAAGCTATCATCCTTTGGAGATTTAATTTATTATGATAATAATAAAATCTGTTTAATAGTTAATAGGGTTTATGAAGGAGATTTAAAGATTATAGTTGAGATAGTAGAGAGATTGATTGATGATATAAGTGATTTATTAAATTTTAAAAGAGATCTAATCATAAGCAAGTCAGCTTTAATATATCCAGAAGATAATATTGTTAATATAGATAGTTTAGTGAAGAGCATAATCTGACTATATATATTATCAAGAAATTAATTTTATATTAAAAAGAATCGGTAATTATTTGATTGATATTATATCTTCACTATGAAATTTTATTGTAGCCAAATAACTTTTAAGGAATAAAATGGAGTAAGTGTATAAGATTATTATTTAAAGGAGGTGAGATAAGTGTTTAAAATCAAATGGATTGGAGCCATGGTTCTTGTCTTTCTCATGGTCTTTGCTGGGGTAGCAATGGCAGCCAATACTACTACTCAAGATGCTACAATTACTGTAGAAGCAATTAATGAAGTATCAGTATCTGCTGGAACAATAAGTATCACAATTAATGCAGCCAATGCTAGTGTAACGGCTGGGGATAGTTCCTTTACTGTGACAGATACCAATACCACAATGTCTTATACTACAAATGAAGCTAGTAAGAAGATTACAGCAGCTATTGATGCAGATTATGCTGCTGGAATTACCCTTCAAGTCAACGTAGCATCTACTTCGGCTACTTCAGCAGGAGATGTTACCCTCTCAACTACAGCAGCAGATGTAATAACTGGATTAGGTAATGCTGCTGATTCAGCAGAGACTATCACCTATACCGCTACTTCTACCACAAGTGTTGCACCAAATGGTGGTGAGACCCATACTGTAACCTTTACCCTAACAGATACTATATAAAGTTAAAACTTAAAGGTGATAGGAGAGATCAAGAGGGGACTTATCTCTCTTGGTCTTAATTTCTATATAACAATTTACCTTTCTATGGATAAATTGCAATACTTATTAGATCTAAGTTCAAGCATAAGTCTAAGTAAATATGAGAATAGTGTTTTTATGTTTTTTTTAAGCTTAAACTTAATTTCAGACTTATGATTAAAGTGTTGCAATATCACTCTATTATATTGCTTATTCTTATTAGCTCAAAATATTGATATGAGATGTATTTATAATAAATATTTTAGACTCTGTTCTTAAGAAAGATTGTTAATTAGGATAGGAGGAGTTTCATGAAGAATAATTTCTTTGGGAAATATTTAATATTTGCTCTATTGATTATAACTTTTTTAGTTCTTGTTTATCCTCAAAGGGCTGAGGCAACAGATATCAGTGTATCTGGTAGCTGGTCAGAAACAATTAATGCTGATGACTTAATCGATGGTGCAGGAAGTGATTTGCTAAGTACTTATCAAAATAGTGGGGGAGATATTTCTTTAACCCTTAGTAATGGTAGTAGTAATTGGCGAGTTGATGTTAAACGAAGTGATACAATCTGGTCTAGTAATTTTAGTTTGGGAGTCAGGCGTGTTTCTAGTGGCAGTGGAGGAACAGTAAGTGGTGGTACGACTTATCTAACTACTAGAACTATTGATTCAGAATTTTTTACAGGATCAGGTAGCCCTAGTGGAATTGATTTACAACTTAGGCTCAGTGGTGTCTCTATTGCTATCCCTGTTGATATCTACAGTACTACAATCACTTATACAGTGGTTGACATTTAAAAGAGAGGATGTGAATTATATTGTGTTGGAATTTGCTTAGAAATCTATGTATAGTAGCACTTTTTATTATGATATCTTTATCTTTTAGCATTAAAACAGCCTATGCTAATATAAGCTTGATAAGCCAAATGACTCAGAGTTTTGATGTAATAGAGGGAGAAAGCTATCAAGGTTTATTAAAACTTTATAATAATGGTGATCAAGTCCAAGATGTCCGTATTTATCAAACAGATTACCGCTTTGATGCTGAAGGACATTCTTTTTATGAGAAAGCTAGCACCTTAGCCCGTTCAAATGCTAACTGGATTGAAATTAATAATTCAATAGTAAGTGTTCCACCCAAAGATAGTATCAATCTTCTTTATAAGGTAATCGTTCCAGAGGATAAGAAACTTGTTGGGACCTATTGGAGTATGATTATGGTAGAGCCACTTCCTATAAGAGATTCTAGAGGGTCTGCTAATTCTTTAATGGAAAAAGAGCAAGATGTCAAAATTGGAGTAAAACAGAGCTTTCGTTATGGGGTACAGATTGTAACAAACGTTGGTGATGATGGGAAGTATAAACTAAATTTCACTAATTCAAAGCTGAGATATGATGAGAAGAGAGATGGATATATCTTTCAAGTGGATTTAATAAATAAGGGAGAATATTGGCTAAGTCCTATGGTGTGGATGGAGATCTATGATGATTATGGTAGTCAAGTTGGTCGATTTAAGGGGAAGCAGTTACGAATTTATCCAGATACTTCTATCAGACAACAGATTAGAGTGGCTAAACTAAGAGCAGGTACTTATCAGGTGCTTTTAATAGCTGATAACCAAGATGATAATATCTTTGGAATTCGATATACCTTAAAGGTAACTGAGCCTTAATTAGGAGGCTATACCTATGGAGAATAAATTTATTTTGATAATCTCAATCATGTTCATATTGGCTAATATGATTTCAATTGTATCAGCCCAAGAATCCCCCTTGTTGATTGAAGTATTAACTCCCTCTATTGAAAGCTTACCAGGAGAACCAGTCACTTTATTATTTAGATTAACCAATATAGGAGAAGAAGAATTATCGTTTCTTCCCCAAGTAGAGCTTCCCGATAGGTGGGAGCTTTTAGTACCAATTGAATCAGTTGAAATTGCTCCAAAGGACTCTAAAGTTATCTTATTATCGATTAAAACTCCTACTGAGCTTAGGGCTGGTGACTACTCAATTCCTGTTTTTTTAAAAGGAAAGAATCAAGTTCAATTCTCCAAGTTTGAATTTAGAGTGTCAGTACCTATAGTAAAAGAGCTTAAGGTTATCCCACTTAATGCTCCCCAATATACCTTAGCTCAGCCTTATACTGCAAAATTTTTGGTACAAAATACAGGTAATACTCCACAGGATATTAACTTAACTCTAAAAGAGAACCTAGATATTTTCAGTAGAATTGAGCCTAACTCTGTTTATCTTGATGCTGGAGATTCTATTATTATCAGGGTTAAAGCTGATGTTCCTAAAGATATTACAGAATCAGCTATCCACCGATTGCAGCTTATTGCTCAAAATAAAGAGGATGCTAAGGTGAAGGATATTGCTAAGGTTTCGGTTGAGATTATTTCTATAATTTATTCTAAAGAAGAGTTGTATCATACTCTTCCTGTAGAGATGACATTTAGTAATGAAGATACTTTTGATTCAAATCAAATGGAATTAAGATTAAAAGGAAGTGGGCAGTTATCAGATAGAGATTCAGGAAAGCTATCCTTAGATATCAATAAAAAAAGCCAATCTATTAAATATACACATCCTGATTTCTTTATAGCAGTTGGACATCAGAATTTCTATCTTTCTCCCCTTACAGAAGATGGTGACAATGGTTTTGGGATTGATTTTAAGACTATGAATAGAAGGTGGAAGTGGAATCTAAATCGTTATAAGAATAGTGATGGTGACAATAGGCTAGGAGCAAGTCTTGCTTATCAATTGAATCAGGACTCCAATCTATCATTACAATTATTAACTCAACCAGAATTAGGAGACCTTTTAAGTTTACGAAGTAATCTTTCTCCAACTAAGAACTTTGGTGTTGATTTAGAACATGGAAGGCAGATAGAATCATCTGCTGAAGATTCATCTAGTGCATCAAGGTTGAAAGCTAGTCTTTCTAATGAGTTTTTATATACTAATCTTAAATGGGAGAGAAAGGATATAGGTTATCGAGGGATAGATAGTAATCGAAGAAAGGTTAATTTGCATGGTGAAATTTATTTTTTTAATCCACTCCGTCTTAATTTAAATTTTATAGATTATATCAAATATAAAGAGAAAGATACAACTATTTATCACGATAGAAATTTTAATATAGCTCTGACTAAGAGTTTAGAAAAAAATTATTGGAATTTTAAATATAATTATTCAGATAGCTTAGATTTAGAAGAGTTAGAAAGAATCGATCAATATGGCCAATCTATCTATCTTACAAATAAGAGATATTTGAGTAAAGAGCGTTGGCTCTATCAAAGGATAGGAGCCAAGAAAAGCTTTGATAGAAGGAATAATGAAAGGGATATATTAGCTCTCTATGATTTGAATTATCACATTCCATATAGAGAAGATAGTTTAGAGCGTTATTTAGAGATAGCAGTACCATTAAATAGTAACTCTAAAAAAGAGCTTGGTTTTGGTTTCCGGCGTGCTTATAAGATTAATGATTATCTTAAATTATATTTAAAGATGAAGGTAGAAGATATTTTTAGTGAAAGATATTTGGTATCTGGAGAATGGGAATATAAATCTTTGAATAAATGGAAGTTAACTGTTGAAAGTAGAGTTAGATGGTCACCCAAACTTGATAAGTCAGATTTTAAAATAAATGTTGCTTATAAAATTCCATTTAATCTGCGGTTAGGTCATCGTTCTGATATTGGTCAGCTTTCAGGATGTTTTTTAGATGAAAGTGGAAATGGGATTTCTGATATATTAGTACACTTAGATGGCTTAACGGTACTTACAGAAAGTGATGGTTACTTTGAATTTCCTGTTGTTGCTACGGGAGTCCATTATCTTACTGTGCAATCAGATAAGCTGGGGGCAAATGACCTAATAATTCCTAGAATTCCTTGGAAGGTAAAGATTGATTCTGGTCAGAAGATAGAACAGAATTTTAGGGTTATGAAAGGGGCAAGTCTAAAGGGGAGACTAAAGATGATTAAAGCAACAGAATCTACTTTAGAAGCAGGTGGAGTTTTTGGTCAAGGGTCTGAGAAAGATGATATGAATTTTGTTAAAGATATAATGATTGAGCTTGTTAATGAAAAGCAAAGCTATCGCTATATAACTGATAAAGAAGGAAGATTTCACTTTGATTATTTAGTGCCAGGAGAGTGGACACTTCGAGTTTATAGAAATGGCTTACCAAAGTCATATAAAATTGAACCCCAACAGAGAAAAGTAAGACTAGAATCTGCTGAAAATAGAACTATAGAAATTAAGATTATAGCAAATTTACGACCGATTAATATGATAGAGGGAAAAATACTGGAGGTTGAATCTGATTAATCTTGATTGGAGTCTGTCACCTGTTCTTTTACATTATTAACCAAATGAATTAGAGGTACATATAATATATAGAGGTTAATTCAATTGAAGAAAGGGGTGACATTAATATGAATTTAAAAAATAATCTAATTAAGATATTACTGTTATTATTAATTATTATTTTTTTCACCTTACTAACTGTAATAGTTATAGATTATCTATTTGAAGGTAGGGTAGATAACTCAGCTTCAATTACAGATAAGAGTGATTATGATAATATCAACCAGTATCTTAAGGATAGCAAATATAATAATCTAAAAGGTTTAAATAAAGCTCCTAAGTTAAAGAATCTAAATAAGTTGCGGACAGCTCTATTATTATATTTAGAAGACTACAATCACTTACCAGATAAATTAGAAGATTTAGTAGGGGAATATCTAATTAATATTCCTGTAGAAACTATATCAAATAGTAATAGAGTTACCAATACTTTAGACTTTTCAGGTGGATGGTACTATAACTCTCAGATTATGCAAAGTGAGCTTAATAAGATTATTGAGAAGAGTTTACAAGCAAATATAAAGCATAATTCCAGTTTAGATACAAGCTTTTATCCAATCCAAATTTTAATAGAGAGAAGCAAACAGAGATTATATATAATTCAGAAGGAGAAGATAATAAAAAGTTACCCTATTGCCATAGGAGGGGCTGATAGTCCAACTCCAACTGGAGAGTTTAGAATTAAAAGTAAATATATTTTGAGCAGTGAACAAGAAGAAGTATATGGTAAGTACTGGATAGGGATTGACTTGTGGACTAAAGGAGGAGGATATGGAATTCATGCAGCTACCGACTCTAAAATAGATATTACTAAACAGTCTTCAAGAGGCTGTATCAGGATGAAAAAGGATGATTTAAAGGAACTATATGATTTAGTTCCCCTTAGGACGAAGTTAGTGATAAAGTAATAGTAAAAGAAATAATAGACAAATAATACTAAGGTTAATTTAGATACTATATCTTTAAATTTTTATTCTAATAGCTATCTTAGTTGAATAATATAGATTAGAAGCCCTATGAATTGAGGATCAGCTTATCTATTTGTAAATATTAACAAAATAATAGGGATAATTAATTATCCCTATTATTTTGTTTTCAGTATATTAATTTTATATTCATTAATTGATAAAGGGAGGATATATAATGGAAGTATTGAGAAAAATCAACTTACCTAAGAAGTATGAATTACGCATGAGAAGAGATGTTAATATTGGAATAGGTCATTTATCTAATTCTAATGAAGAACAGGTTCCAGGTTATCTATCTGTGAAGGTTGACAATTATAATCTTGATTATAATCAGGTTGAATTTTTTGGTGTTGATAAGAAGGGGAAAGAGGTTTCAGGAAAAGGGGTGCTTCCCTCACATATTGGAAGCTCTCAGACAGGAGAGGTTATTCTTCTGTTTAATATAAGTAGGTTGACTGAAAGTAGGCAATTTACTGACGAAACAGTAGAGGGAGTAATCACTCTATCAGGTCAAGAGATTGGCAGAGACCAAATAGAGTCTAACCCATCGATATATTTAGGATAGTTAGATATACTTACTTAATTAATTATAAAGTGTCGCAATATCCCCATATTCTATCATTTCCGATTTTAATTTTGAAGCAGATATATTTATAGATGGAAAAAGGAAGAGATATCAACTAAAGTTGATATCTCTCTTTTGCTATAAGTTCCCCAGTTTCTAAAAAGAAGTTGAAGATTAATTTGTCCTTATAGAAGTATTCTTTGGTGATAGTGAAAAGATGATAACTATTATCTATTTGCTTGCCAATCATCTGTACTTTATATCCACGGTAGTAGATATCTTCTACTCTTCCATTCAATAATAAGATTAATAAATTCTTATTAAAATCAATATTCTCAGGATAACTTATTCCTAATCTATTTAGTACAGCTTTGGATTCAGTTTGATTATCTAGAATATACAGCTTACTTTGATATCTATTTGCCCAATTATCATTAAATTTTTTTGTTCTAATACTTAAAGGAATATATTCTACAGCAGGATAAGGCAATATTTTATCAGGATAACCTAAGGTCATAGACTCACCTCCTTAATAATATATATATGAAAAAGCTACAAATCAGGATTATCCAATAATTGTAAAGGGTAGTTATGCACATTTTAGTTTTTGGCGCATATATTTATAAATGAAAGGAGTTTAATAGAAAGAGAGGAGGAATAAAATGGCAATTAATTTTAAAGAAGAACAAGTAAGAGTAGAATATGTCATTGGAGAAGATACAGTTAGAGAATCGATTACTAAAGAGGTTACAATACCTGTTACAGAAAAACCAGATATAGAGAGAATTTTAGAAGTGAATACAAAAGTTGAATCCACTGAGGTGACTGTTGAAGAGGGTGGAGTAACAATCGATGGGGTAATTGAAGTAGGTGTTATGTATGTAGCTGATACCACTGAAGGTGATCAACCAGTACATTATTTCCATGGGGAGCTGACCTTTAGCAACTTTGTTGATATTCCTGAAGCAGAGGATTATATGAGTGCCTATGTTGATGTTGATATTTTAAGATCTAGCTATGATTTTATTGATGAAAGAACTGTAGAAGTAACTGTTGTTCTTAAAAAGTTTGCTAAAGTCTTTGATTATCGACAGATGACCATTATTACCGATGTAACAGGGATTAGAGAGGAACTAGTAGAGAAGGAATTATTAAGAATTGAGAATGTAGTTGGAGAGAATACTTATCAAGTAGTAGTAGAAGGAATTGTTGATGTTCCTACAGTTAAACCAGCAATTGAAAGAGTTTTAAAGGTTGAAGGAGGAGCATTAGAAGATAAGAATGTTGAAATAACTGATGGAGCAGTTATAGTAGATGGTCAATTTGAAGTCGGAGTTATGTATGTTGCAGATACGACGGCTGATGATACTCCAGGTACACAACCAGTCCACTTCTTTGAAGGGGGACTTACATTCTCAGAGGTTATTGATGTTCCAGATGCAGATGAAGATATGTCATCCTTTACTGAGGTTAAGGTCAAGAGATGGGACTATACAATTACAAATGGAAATAGACAAGTAGAGGTAAGAGCTGTAATAGAGGTCTTTGTCAAAGTTACTGAGCCTAAACAGGTGATGGTAGTAACAGGAATTGATAGTGACAGAGTTGAAGTCGAAGAAGAATTATTAAGGGTAGAAGAGGTAATCGGGGAAGATACAGTAAGTGAAACTATTACCGAAGACCTTATTGTACCAGATGTTAAACCTAATATTGAACGTATTTTAGAGACCAATGCTCAACTGTCCAATACAACATGTATTGTAGAAGATGGTGGTGTATTAGTAACTAGTGAGGTAGAAGGTAGTGTCCTTTATGTAGCAGATACTACAGCAGATGATAGTCCAGGAACCCAGCCAGTCCATTACTTCCACCGTCCATTTAATATTGAAAACTTTATTAATATTCCTGAAGCAGAGGCTGGTATGTCTTGCCATAGTGACATCGAGATTAAGAAGGTTAAGGGTAATAGGTTAAATAATAGAACTGTTGAAATGGTAGTTACCTTAAGGAAGTTTGCTAAAGTAACTAACTTCAGACAGTTGACTATTGTTACAGATATAGTAGTTGTATCTCCTGTAGTAGATAGAGATGAGTGTGAGCGACCATCTAAGATAATCTATGTAGTTCAAGCTGGAGATACCTTATATAAGATAGCTAAGCGCTATAGAACAACAGTAGATGCTATTGTTGATGCTAACAACCTAGATAACCCAGATTATTTAGAGGTAGGACAGAAGTTAATTATACCAAGGTGTATAATTGATGACCGTGATCAACCTAGAAGACCGAGAGGTTAATAAATAAAAAGACTGTAGGAATTTAAATTCCTACAGTCTTTTTATTTTTTTGGTACTTCCATAATGATTGGCATAATCATTGGGTTTCTTCTAGTTTCATTATAAATAAAGTCTCTTAAAGGATCTTTTAGTTTGGTCTTTAGTTTAGACCAGTCGGTGATATTCTTCTCCTCACACTCTTTTAAGGCTATATTTAATCTGTTTTTAGCCTCTTCGATCAACTCTTGAGACTCCTTCATATAAACAAAACCTCTTGAGATAATATCAGGGCCTGCTAATACCTTTCCTGTACCTGATTCAATAGTAATAACTACGATTATAATACCATGCTCTGATAATATTCTTCTATCTCTTAAAACGATATTTCCAACATCCCCAATTCCAGAACCATCAATTAATATCTTCCCTGTTGATACAGGAGATGCAAAGTAGGCATTCTTTTCACTGACCTTTAGTCGTGACCCATTTTTAGCTATGAAGATATTGTCTTCTGGAATACCAACATCTTTTGCTAATAATGAATGGTGATAAAGGTGGCGGTATTCACCATGGACAGGGACAAAATATTTTGGCTTGGTCATATTAAGCATCATCTTTAGCTCTTCTTGATAGGCATGACCGGAGACATGAACATCTAGCTCCCGTCCATAGATTACTTTAGCGCCTTTTTCAAAGAGCTGATTGATAGTCTCGCCTACAGACCTTTCATTTCCAGGGATAGGTGTTGCAGAGAGAAGAACTGTATCTCCTTTATGTAGATTGATCTGTCTATGATCACCTCTAGCAATTCTAGTTAAAGAAGCCATAGTCTCCCCTTGGCTACCTGTCATCAGATAGACTATTTTATGATCAGGTAGGTTATTAATCTTTCTTATTTCTAGAAGCATGTCATCAGGAAAGTTAAGATAACCTAAATCTTTGGCAATTTTAGTATTAGCAATCATACTTCTTCCTGAAATAGCAATCTTTCTCCCAGTTTCATAGGCTGCATTAATAATTTGTTGTAATCTATCTAGGTGAGAAGAGAAGGTAGCTACAATAATTCTCCCATCTGCTTTTTCAAAGATATTATTAATAGTATCATTGACTACTCTTTCAGATACTGAATAACCCTTATGCTCTGCATTTGTACTATCAGATAATAAAGCTAAAACCCCTTCTTCCCCTAATTGAGTTAATCCGTTAAAATCAGTAGGTTCTTCATTGATTGGGGTTTGGTCAAATTTGAAGTCACCTGTGTATAAAACAGTTCCAGAAGGGGTTTTTATTCCCATAGCAACAGCATCTGGGATACTGTGATTTACTTTAACAAACTTGATTTTGAAAGGGTCTAAAGATATCTCTTGTCCAGCAGATATTTGTCTTAATTCCGTTGAGCCCATTAAACGATGCTCTTCTAATTTCTTCTTGATCATACCTAAAGTTAATCTAGTTCCGTAGATAGGTATATTGCTAATCTCTCTTAAGAAATAAGGAATTGCGCCGATATGGTCTTCATGACCGTGGCTAATTAACATTGCTTTAATTTTATCTTTATTCTCAATTAGATAAGAGATATCAGGCATAACCAAATCAATGCCAAGCATATCTTCTGTAGGGAACATAATTCCACAATCTAAAATTAAGATTTCATCATTATATTCAATTAATATCATATTATTCCCAATTTCTCCTCTACCACCTAGAGGTATAATGGAGATTTCCGCATTTCTTTTCATATATATCACCTCAAATATTATTATATACATAATTATACTCTTTAATCCATTAGAAGTACAGTGTCAATCTGGGATTTTAATCTGTTGACCAGGGTAAATAGTGTTTTTATTCTTAATATTAGGGTTAATAGCTATGATTTTTTCAACAGTAGTATTGAATTTTTTAGCAATCTGATAAAGGGTATCACCTGTTTTAACTGTATAATAGGAGTAACCGCTTTTATTCTTTGAATCTGTTCGTCGATTCTGTCTAATTTCAACGGGAGTACCAATACTTACTCTGTCATAAAGAAACTCTGCATCTTTATTATACATTCTAACACATCCATTTGAGATAGCTTTACCTATTGATGAAGGTTGATTGTTGCCATGAATTCCATGCATACGATGAGTAAATTGCATCCAACGTGTTCCCAAGGCTTTATTATAAGGATTTTTTAACTTATTAATGATTGAAAAGTTTCCTGTAGGTGTAGGTGTACTTGCTTTACCAATGGCTACTGGAAAAGATCTGACTACTTGGTTGTTCTGATAAAGATATAGAGTTCTTTCATCTAATATAATTAATATTTTAGCCATAACTAGACCTCCTTATCAATTTATTTTCTTAGATTATTATATTAATTTAGAGGCTAATAAGTTAAAATTAATTATGTAAGCTACAGATACTATAGATTTGTATTCTGGATTCAAATTTAAATATGACGTTATAGATAGATATTAAGACACTTTTTAATAGTCACTAGCTACTGGCTACTAGCCTCTAGCTTTATAAGTTCTTAGCTAATAGCAGATTTATCACGGAGGGTTTATGATTTTCAAACCCGTAGGAGAGGCCAGAAGCTAGTAGCTAAACTGTCGCAATATCCCCATTATCCAATAATTGTTATCTTCAAATTTGACTGATTTTATAAATAATTAGAATAAAAGGAAGGGTATTTATAACCAAAAATTGGATATAATAGAGATGTAGCGATATAAGTGGAGGTAAAATGAGATGAATAGAAGAGATGATAATCTAATAATTAAACTGATTATAGAGATCTTAACAACGATAAGGGTCAATACTTTTATAAAAGAGCATAGAAAGCTGATCTATCAAAAGAAGAAGCAGAACTCTTTAAATAAGATTATTGATGGTCATACTATAAGAGCTGACATGTTTACAATAGAGTTAGAAAGTTTAAAAGAGGTAGGCTTAAATTACAGTTTAAATAAAATAATTATGTTTTCTCAGCTAGAAGACAATAGTCTATTGGATTTAAAACAGCTCTTTATGAAGAGTGAATCAGATGATCGGTATCTAATTTTAGATGTTGATGACAGAGAGAATATGAATTTAATCAATAGCAACAACATAAATAAAGTTATATATTGCAGTCTCTCTGGAGATAATATCTTAATTAAAAAGCAGGTTAAAGCAGGAAGAGTTGCTGTCTATTTAAAAGATGATAATCTAGTTATATTTGATGGGGAGGACGAGCTTCCAATTTTAGCAATTTATCGCTTGGTTAATCTATCAAAGAAAGTTGGCTTGTTGAAGATTAAAAGCTATCTATTTATAGTAGCCTTTGCTTTTACATATAGGGTCCCTCTTTATCTGATCCGTTCATTCTTCTGTAACTATAGCCCATTAAGTGAAGATGATTTGCCAGGAATCTTTTATAAGAGCAATAATAAGAAGGAGTTTACTGTTAAATGACTAACTAACTATATAAGAGCTTAAATAGTGAGGTGGATATAGTCATGGATAATATAGATTTAGTTGCACATGCAAAAATAAATTTAACATTGGATGTACTAGCAAAGAGGGAAGATGGGTATCATGAGGTAGAGATGATTATGCAGACTATAGACTTACATGATAGAATATTATTTACCAAAATCGATACAGGAATTGAGATTGTAAGTAATCATCCGGAAATCCCAACTGACAAATCAAATTTAATTTATAAGGCGGCTGAGCTGTTATTTAAGGACTTTAAATTAGAAGGTGGTCTTAGAGTTAACCTAGATAAAAGAATCCCTGTAGCAGCAGGTTTAGCTGGTGGTAGTAGTAATGCTGCTGCTACCTTAGTAGCTATTAACAGGTTATGGGATTTAAGGTTGACATCAGAGCAGTTAGCTAAAATAGGAGGAAGGTTAGGGGCTGATATTCCTTTCTGTATTAAAGGAGGAACTCAGTTAGCAACAGGAATAGGGACAGACTTAAAAAAGTTGACTAAATGTCCACAACTTTATCTTATTCTTGTCAATCCTCCTCTTTTAGTATCAACTGCTAAAGTTTATGGTAGCCTAAATTTAGAGCAGGCTGATAAACATCCATCCACAGATGAAGTTATAAGGGCTCTAGAAGAGCAAGATAGAGGATTTATTATCGAGAATCTGAGTAATCTTTTAGAGAGTGTTACCCTAAAAATTCATCCTGAAGTTGCTGAGCTAAAGAATAAAGTAGCTAAGCTATCTAATAAGGCTTTAATGTCTGGAAGTGGACCCACTATATTGGGATTTGTGTCAGCAATAGAAGAAGCAGAAAGTATTAAAAGTAAGTTAGAAAAAGAATTGCCTAGAGAATATAGGGTAGTAGTTACTAAGACAATTGATCAGGGAATAGTAGAGATTTAATAAGTATTAAGGGAGGAGAGATTAATGGGCTTAGATGCTATAGTTTTAGCAGGAGCTAAGAATAATGGGAGATTGTCTGAAATCAGTAATCAAGATTATGAGGCTTTAATTAAGGTTAATGGTAAGGCTATAACAGAACATATACTAGATAGATTAAGGGAAGTCTCTTTAATAGATAATATTATAGTAGTAGGTCCTAGTCAATTAAATAAAAGCAATATTGATAAATTTATTCCCTGCCAAGATTCTTTATTAGAGAACCTTAAGTTAGGATTACAGACATCAAAAAGCCCCTATAGTTTAGTCTTTACTTCTGATATTCCCCTAATTACCGTTGAGGCTATAGAAGATTTTTTAGCTAGATGTGAGGGTGGCAAGGCTGCCTTTTATTATCCCATCATTCCTAAAGAGTTTGTAGAAATCTCTTTCCCAAAAAGTAATAGGACTTATTTTTCTTTAAATGAAGGTACTTTTACAGGTGGAAATATCTTTTTAGTTAATGGAGATATAGTCTTAAGGTTAGAAGAGTTGTTAGAGAAGATATTAAAATGGAGAAAGAAGCCTTGGAAATTGGCTTACCTATTGGGATTTACATTTATAATCAAGTTACTGACTGGAAAACTATCTATAGCTTTAATTGAACAAGAGGTATATAAACTAACAGGGTATATAGGAAAGACTATTATCTCTGACTATCCAGAGATTGGATTTGATATTGATAAGCCCGCAGATTATAAGATGATAGAAAAAATTTACAAAGGTTCGGATGTAAAAAGTAATTGACCTATTTACAAAGAGCATAATTAATGATAATATGAGAAGAAGTAAAGTTTTATAAAAAATTAGGCTCGAATGTTCGGAAGGAGTGGCATGCTTTTAAGATGAAGATGCGGCGGAGTGAAAGGATTGTTGCTGTAACTAAGATATTAACTGACCAACCCTATAAATTAATCTCCTTAAATTATTTTACTGAACGCTTTAATGCTGCCAAATCTACTATCAGTGAAGACTTATCTATTATTAAAAAGGTTTTTTCTGTAGAGAAGATGGGCAAGATTGAAACAGTATCAGGAGCAGCAGGAGGAGTTAGATTTATTCCAGATAAAGGGGTTAAGGATATTCAAAATGTAATCTATGAATTATGTGAATATCTATCTGATTCAACGAGAATTTTGCCAGGTGGCTATTTATATATGACCGACTTAATTTTCAATCCTGCTTTAATGGATAAGGTTGGGGAGATATTTGCTACTAAATTTTCTGATTTAGGAGCCGAGTACATAATTACGATGGAAACCAAAGGGATTCCTATTGCTTTGATGGCTGCTAGAGCCTTGAACTTGCCTCTTGTTAGTATTAGAAGGAGTAGTCGAGTTACAGAAGGTTCGGTGGTAAGTATTAATTATGTAACAGGTTCCTCTAGGAAAATACAACAGATGTCTCTATCCCGTAGAGCTTTACCAGAGGGTTCTAAGGTAATTATTATTGATGATTTTATGAAGGCTGGCGGTACAGCTAAAGGTATGTTGGATTTGATGGGTGAATTTAAGGCTGAGGTCTTAGATTTAGGAGTATTAGTAGAGACTGCCCAGCCAACAGATAAATTAGTTGAGGATTATACATCTTTAGTTGTATTAGAGAATATTGATGATTTTAAAGAAGAGATAATTGTTAGACCTAGTGGCTGGGTGACTAATTTGAAATAAATTATTACTATAGTAAAGGAGGAATTCTTATGGCAGAATTAGACTCTGAAAAGCCAGTTTATTCTATTGGTGTTGTTCAAGAAAAGACAGGTTTGACAGGAAGGCAGATCCGTTATTATGAAGAGTCGGAGTTGATAAAGCCTGCTAGAACTAAAGGAAATCAGAGAATTTACTCTCAAAGTGATATTGAAAAGTTAAAAGAGATTAAAGAGATGTTAGAGAAAGGATTAAATATAGCAGGAATCAAAGAAAAGTTAGGTACTGTTAATGAAACTAAGAAGAAGAAGAAAAGAGAGAAGAGCAAAATAGGTGATCCCCTATATGATGGAAGACCTTTGACTAAATTTAATAGGGGAAAACGAGGACTTACTTCTTTGTATCCAGTTTCTGATAGAGCTCAACTTTTAGAGATTTTAGATAAAAAAGATAATGATAAAGATAAAGACTAAATCCTCTTGCTTAAGCAAGAGGATTCATATTGTTGTTAAACCTTTATAGATTCAGATAGTTTTAACTATGAAGCCTCTGCTTTGTGATAGAATAAATTAAATTTAAATACATATAATAATCTTGACAGTAAACTCTCCCTTTGTTATAATACCTGTGATTAACTAGTAAGTACTAATAAATAGATTCTTTAGATTTTCTAGTAATAATGGAGTAGTTACTCCATTTTTTATTTTATATACTAACTAATTAAGTAGGAATAGTGATTGTAAAATTAAATTTTTTAGTTTTTATTGATTACTGCTCACTTGTTATATGTTACTATCATTTAACTTTAATCTAAATTTTATTCTAAAGTTGAATGACTATATATTCTCTGGCTAGGGAAGGAGTTACTATGAAGATTTATCTAGACACTGATGAACTCTATCAAGATAGACTCTATGAACATAAGTTGGCTGTGATTTTAGGTAGGGGAAAGAGACTAAAGAAGATGCTAGATACATTCCCTACAGAGTATGACTTTAAAAGTGCCTCTCTAACCAGAATAGCAAGGACAATTAATATTGAGAATAAGAATTCTAAAATTTTATTACAACTAAGAGAATTAGATAAAACTTATAAAAAATTGACTAATCCAAAATTTGATATTCATTTGAGTAGAAAACCAAATGCTAAAGTTATTATGTGTATCGATACTGAGTATTTATGGAGTGATTTGGATTCTATTCAATATGCTATTAAAGATAGTCAAGGTTGGAAACTTGGAATTATCTTTACTAATAAAGATTTAGCTCCAGCAGTAGAGATTGTAAAAGGAATTGAAATATTAAAGGAGATTATTTCTGAAGTTAAACCAGATATTTTTGTAGGACATAATTTTAATTGTGATATTACTGTATTAGAGAAGGCTTATGGTAGTAAAATTAAAGCCTTACATAATTATGATGATACAATGAAGATGGTCAGAAATAGTAACATATCTAATATTATCTCAGGAGCGAGTTTAGATAAAATTATTGAAAGCCTATTTGATGGTAATACAATTGGATTATTTAATGCATATCAGGATTTAGATCTCTTTATTAAGTATGGCTTAAAGGACGCTATTTATCCAATATATGCTAGAGAATATTTTATGACTGGCAAATTACCAAAGATTGCTGATAAAATAAAGATTAATCGGATTATTAAATCTGAGGTTTGGAATTTAATAGACTTTGATTCTATTTTTCTAAAGGAGGAAGATTAATGGGTAGATTAATGACAATTACTTTGGCGGCAGGCAAGGGTACTAGAATGAAATCTAAACTACCAAAGGTGCTACATCAAGTGGCTGGTAAGAGTATGGTACAGCATGTTGTTGATACAGCTGATAGATTAAATCCTATACATAATATAGTTATAGTAGGTTATAAAGGGGAATTGGTAAAAGAGAAGACTGAGGGTAAAGTTGAATTTCTAACACAAGAAAAACAGTTAGGTACAGGCCATGCCGTTATGCAAGCCAAAGAGCAATTAAAGGATTTTGTCGGTACTGTGTTAGTCTTATATGGTGATACTCCTTTATTGACTACAAATACTTTAAGCAATTTAATTAAAGAGCATGAAGAACAAAAGGCAGCAGTAACTATTTTAACAACAAAATTAGATGATCCAACAGGCTATGGTAGAATTGTTCGTAACTTAGAAGGTCATGTTACTAAGATCGTTGAAGATAAGGATACAACTAAAGAAGAAGCAGAGATTAATGAGATAAATACTGGAATTTGTTGCTTTGATAGTGAATTATTATTAGAAGCTTTGGCTAAATTAGATACAGATAATGCTCAAGGAGAATATTATTTGACAGATGTTGCTGGAATTTTGGCTAAAGAAGGTAAATTGGTTACAGCAGCAGTTACTGATAATTATGAAGAGACTATAGGAGTTAATACTCGTAATCATTTGGCTAAAGCAGAGAAGACGTTAAGACTAAGAATTTGTGAAGAGCATATGACAAATGGAGTTACAATTATTGATCCTAATAATACATACATAGATAGTGAAGTTGAAATAGGTCAGGATACAATTATTTATCCTTTTACTTTTATAGAAGGAAAAACTAAGGTCGGTGACGAAGTAGTTATTGGTTCACAATGTAGAATAAAGAATTCTTTTGTCGGAAGAGATGTAAAGATAGAATCTTCTACTGTCATTGAAAGCGAAATAGGAGCTGCAAGCTTAATAGGTCCTTATGCTTATTTGCGTCCAGGAACTAAAGTTGGTAATGAAGTTAAAGTTGGTGACTTTGTAGAGATTAAGAACTCTCAGATAGGTAATGGTAGTAAAGTTCCTCATTTAAGTTATATTGGTGATACTATTATTGGGGAGAATACCAATGTTGGTGCAGGTACTATTACTGCTAATTATGATGGAAAAGATAAGCATAGAACAGTTATTGGTGATAATGCCTTTATTGGAAGTGATTCTACATTAGTGGCACCACTGAGAATAGGAGATAATGCAACAACAGGTGCTGGTTCAGTAGTTACCAAGGATGTAAAAGAAGGGGATATAGTTATAGGTGTTCCAGCTAAGTCAATGGATTAGTTCTTTATTATAACTTAATATAAATATAAAGATGTATACTATTAACAGGAGGTCTATATTGATGCCATCAAGCAATCAAGAACTGAAGATTATTACTGGTAATGCTAATCCAAAATTAGCAGAAGAAATTTGCAAATGTTTAGGGACAAAATTAGTCAATGCAGAAGTCAAGAGATTTAGTGATGGAGAGATTGGGGTTGAGATTGAGGATAGTGTTAGAGGTGACCACGTCTTTGTTGTTCAACCAACTTGTCCAGCGGTTAATGATAATCTAATGGAATTATTAGTTATTATTGATGCCTTAAAAAGAGCCTCTGCTAAAGAAATTACTGCAGTAGTTCCTTATTATGGTTATGCTCGTCAAGATAGAAAGGCAAAACCTAGAGATCCAATCACTGCTAAATTGGTTGCCAATTTGATAGCTGAATCTGGTGCAGATCGTGTAGTTGCTATCGATTTACATGCTCGTCAGATTCAAGGATTCTTCGATATTCCTGTAGATAATTTATTGGGTGCTCCAAGGTTAGCAGAATACTTTAATGAGAAACAATTAGAAGATGTAATTGTTGTAGCTCCAGATATTGGGGGAGTTAAAAGAGCACGTGATTTTGCTGATAAGCTAAACACTTCTATTGCAATCATAGATAAGAGAAGACCTAAGGCTAATGTATCTGAAGTTATGAACATAATCGGTGATGTTGATGGGAAGAATGTAATCTTAGTGGATGATATGATCGATACCGCAGGTACTATCTGTAATGCAGCTAGAGCATTAAAGGAGCATGGTGCTAAGGAGATATTTGCTACCTGTACCCATCCATTATTCTCTGGTCCAGCTATAGAAAGATTAGAAGAAGCTCCAATAACTGAGTTAGTTGTTACTAATACGATTCCTTTAGCAAAAGAGAAATTAGTGGACAAGTTTACTGTCTTATCAGTAGCTCCATTGTTATCTGAGGGAATAGAAAGAATATATAAAGATCTATCTGTTAGTGTTTTATTCTAGTTTTTTTGATACTTTAATTTAAAAGTGTTATAATAAAGTTTATGAGAAAATTTAAAAAAGGAGAGATTAGTCATGGATCGTTTACAACTTAAGGCTGATATTAGAGAACAAAAAGGAAAAGGTGTTGCTCGTCAATTAAGAAGAGAAGGTCTTGTTCCTGGAGTTCTTTATGGATTGAACCAAGAACCTGTTAACTTAAAATTAGATGCTAAAGAAGCTAGTAGAGTTACTGGTGGAAATGCTATTATTGATTTAACTTTAAGTAATGGGGACAAAGAGACTGTAATGGTTAAAGATGCTCAATTAGAGCCTGTAAAAAAAGACTTATTACACATTGATTTATATAGAATCAATATGGATGAGAAGGTTACAATTGAGGTTCCAGTAGAATTAGTTGGAACTGCTGCTGGTACAAGAGAAGGTGGAATTTTAGAACAAATACTTAGACAAGTTGAAGTTGAATGTTTACCTACAAATATCCCAGATAAGATTGAAGTGGATGTTACAGAATTGACAGTAGGAGACTCTTTAAATATTGGAGATGTAAATACTGGAGATATCACTATCTTAACTGATGCTAGTGAAACAGTTGCTACAGTAGTTGCTCCTGAAGCAGCTCCAGCTGAAGATGCTGAAGAAGAAGAAATCACTGAACCAGAAGTAATCGGTGAAGAATCAGATGAAGAAGAAGAGGAAGAGTAATCTTACTCAATTTGAGGCGTAATCATTATGATTGCGCCTTATTTTAATTAGGGATTAAATAAGAACTCTATAAGTATTAATAGCTTTATTTTGGAGGTGTTAGAATGAAGTTGATAGTTGGCTTGGGAAATCCAGGCTTTAAATATGAAGCGACTCGCCATAATATAGGCTTTATGGTGGTTGATTATTTGGCTAAAGAGTGTAGAGAGGAAGTGAGCAGTAAGGAGAAGAAGTCTTTAGTAGCTAAAACTAGAATTGCTGGAGAGAAGGTTATTTTAGCTAAGCCCCAAACCTTTATGAATAATAGTGGAGAAGCAGTAAGAGCTTTAGCAGACTATTACAATATTGAAAAAGAAGATCTTATTGTAATCTATGATGATTTAGACTTGGAGGTAGGTCAAATTAGATTAAAACCTAAAGGTGGACATGGTGGGCATAATGGTATCCGCTCGATCATCAATCATTTAGGGACAAAGGAATTTAATAGATTGCGTGTAGGGATTGGTCGTCCAGTTTATAGGACGGTCGTTGATTATGTCTTAGGAAAGTTTAGTAAAGAAGAAGAGGATAATATTAAAGAAGCAATAAAGGAGTCAGCTTCAGCAATTAGACTTTATCTAGAGACCGATTTGAATAAGGCTATGAATAAATATAATTAAATATATTATATCTTTAAACCTGAGAATATTCTCAGGTTTTTGTATATTTACAGTTGATTGGGCTATAATAATCAGAGAAATTCTATATAATTTCATCATCGCTGTTTAACTATAATTAATTTGGGAGTCTATTATGAACTTCATATTTACAGGATTATTAGCTTCTTTTTTAGCTTTTATTAGTAATCGTTATTTAGTATCTAGGATTGGGAATCAAGCTATAGTCTATATTATTCCCATATTAGAAGAGAGTTTAAAGACAGTATCTTGTTATATATTTGGAGCTAATTTAATATTAGTTCACCTTATCTTTGGTATTATCGAAGGCATTTTTGATTATTTTAATAATAAAATTGCTGCTTTATTGGCTGTGCTCAGCCATCTCTTGTTTGCTTACATAACTTTAACTCTTTGGAATCTTAGTAATATAGTATTGGCTATTTTAATAACATCACTTATTCATATAGGTTGGAATTATTTAATAGGGAGGTTAATGCTATGAATGTGATTTATCGCTGTGATAAATGCCATAAAATAATTGAGCACCTTCAATTGGAAGACTTTAATCAACAAAGTCTAGGCTTAAACATCTTGACTGACCAAGAGAAAGAGGATATAATAAAAATGGAAAATGATACAGTATATATCGATTTGACCTGTGATGACTGTATAGAAGAGTATGACTGGTCAAATTTTATCAATAATGAGCAGATACATTAAAGACTTTGCAGCTAAGGGTCTTAGGTAAACCTAAGACCCTTTAGCTTATTTTATGATACTTTATACTAGATTAATTATTCTTATAGGTATCCAATTCTAAAGTTGGATACCTATATATTAACTTTGTTTTAAAGGGGAAGATTTCGATGGGACAGAATTTATTAAACTTAATGGATGAGCATTTAGAATTTAAGAATCTAATGACCTATTATCATTTAGAAGAAGAAGTAAAGATAATAGGATTAGATGATAGTAGTCAGAACTTCTTTCTTGCTAATCTGAAAAACAAATTGAATAAAGGGCTATTAATTGTTGCTTCCACTATGCAAAAAGCAGATGATATCTATGAAGATTTGACTAGATTGCTATCAGAAGATGAAGTTCTACTATTTCCTAGGTTGGAAATTTTGCCCCATGAATCTTTAGAGGTAGAAGAGAGCATTAAGGCTGAGAGGCTAAGAGTTCTTAATAGCTTGGTTAACAATGAGGATAAGCTGATTGTAGCGCCTATTCAAGCATTACTAGAGGTTATTATCCCTCAAGGAGTTTATAAAGATTATCTAATTAATTTATCTTTAGACCAAGAAGTAGATATTCAAAGCTTAGCATCATCTTTGGTAGAGATGGGTTATGAGAGAGTTGATATTATAGAGTCTAAGGGTCAGTTCAGTATTAGAGGTGGAATAGTAGATCTCTATCCTTATACTGTAACTCAGCCAATTAGAATAGAGCTATTTGGTGATGAGATTGAATCGATCCGTAACTTTGATATAGGGACACAGCTCTCTAAAGGTGAATTAAGTGAAGTACAATTAGGACTAGCTACTGAGTTTGTTATACCTAGAGATAAAATAGATGTAGCTGTAAAGCAAATTAAGAAGAGTTTAGATAAAGAAGCTAAGGAGATGTCTCAAGAGAATAGACAAAGAATTAAAGAGCTTGTCTATAATAATCTAGAACAGATGGAAGAAGGTATCTACTTTCCAGAGATTAGACAGTATCTAAGTTATTTTTATCAGCCCACTACTTTACTAGATTACTTTAGCGATATTATAGTTTTTGATAACCCAATCAAGTTGAAAGATGCTGCTATTGAATATTTATCAAATATCAGTCAGAGCTACTCTAATTTGTTAAGGCAAGGTAGGGTATTAGAGAGTTATAAGGATTTGTTTATAGATTTTAATCAGTTAATTTATAGCAAAGATAATTATAAGCTATATCTATCTTCAATTACTAAAGAGATAGATTTTATCGATACTAAATTTACCATAGAGCTTAATAGCAGAAGACTAGAAGCTTATCAGGGCAAGATTCAGCTATTTGTTGATAAACTTAAAGGCTATTTTAATGAAAATTATAAAATTGTAATTGGTCTATCAAGTAAGAGCAAAGCTGAAAAGTTAAAAGAAAGGTTACAGGAAGCAGATTTACCTGCTGTTGTAATTTCAAATATTAAAGATGAATTGAGGTTAGGGAATATAGTTTTAACTGTAAATAATCTATCTAACGGATTTATCTTACCTGATATTAACTTTGTCTTTTATACTGAAAATGAAATTTTTAAGAAGAATAAACGCAAAAGAAAGAGGGTTAAGGCCTTTGACCAAGGGGTTAAACTCTCCTCTTTTACTGATTTAAAGCAAGGTGATTATGTTGTCCATGAAAATCATGGTATCGGTAAGTATTTGGGAATAAATACTTTAACAGTACAAGGTAAGAGTAAAGATTACCTTGTCTTATTATATGCTAATGATGACAAGCTATATATACCTACAGAACAAGTAGATCTAATTCAAAAATATGTAGGCTTGCATGATAAAGAGCCAAAATTACATAAGTTAGATGGAGATAACTGGAACAAGGCTAAAGCACGGGTTAAAAAGTCTGTTGAAGAGATGGCAGAAGAGCTATTAGAGCTCTATGCTAAAAGAGAGCTGCAAAGAGGGTACTCTTTTGGAGAGGATACTATTTGGCAACAGGAGTTTGAAGAGGAGTTTCCATATCAAGAGACCCCAGACCAGATAAAGGCAATTGAAGCTGTTAAGGAGGATATGGAGTCTGAGCAGCCGATGGATAGACTCTTATGTGGTGATGTAGGCTATGGGAAGACAGAGGTGGCTATTAGAGCAATCTTTAAGGCTATCATGGATGGGAAACAGGCTGTATTCTTAGTTCCTACGACTATTTTAGCCCAACAGCATTGGAATAACTTAGTTGACCGTTTTGCAGATTATCCTATTAATGTTGAGATGCTAAGTCGATTTAGAACAGCTGCAGAGCAGAAAAGTAGTATTGAAGGTTTAGCTGATGGAAGTGTAGATCTTATCATAGGAACCCACAGGTTATTATCTAGTGATATTAAATTTAAAAATTTGGGGTTAGTAATAGTTGATGAAGAACAGCGCTTTGGTGTAAAGCAGAAGGAGAGATTGAAGAGGTTAAAGGAGAGTGTTGATGTATTGACCTTAACTGCTACACCGATTCCACGAACCTTACATATGTCCTTAGTTGGGGTTAGAGATATAAGTTTGATAGAGACACCACCAGAGAATAGATATCCTATTCGTACTTTTGTAGGAAAATATGATGAGGATTTAATTCAAGATGCGATTCAAAGGGAGATAAATCGTGGCGGACAAGTCTATTTTGTACATAATCGGGTCAAAGATATTAAAGAGATTGCTGCTCACATCCAGCACTTAGTTGGTTAGTGTCATGACATCGTTAACTTTTTCTAATGCTTAAGTTTTGTTCCATGACATCGTTAACTTGTTAGAGCTACTTTTATTCCATGACATC
>NZ_PVNB01000021.1 GCF_003001995.1 Orenia metallireducens
CACACCTGTTCTCATTTCGAACACAGCAGTTAAGTCCTCCAGCGCCGATTGTACTGCAGGGGCAGCCTTGTGGGAGAGTAGGTCACTGCCAGAATCGTAGTGTTCCCTGATAGCTCAGTTGGTAGAGCAGATGGCTGTTAACCATCGAGTCGCAGGTTCGAGTCCTGCTCGGGGAGCCATTTTTTATTTTTTGATACCTTATTTTTAAGGTATCTTTTTTTATTTGTATATATATTTTTTTCTGTTGAATACTAATTATTAATATTATAAAAAGATTTTATGTATAAAGTTAAGTAATAATTAATCTGAGAGAGCTAATTAATAATAATTGCTATTAATAAGACCTAATAGGATTTGTACTTTTATACTGTTTTTATTATATAATATAGATAAAGGTCAGAGTAGGTCAGAAAAGTCAATTTAAGGAGAGATTGGTATGAAAAGTCTTTCTGATAATATAGAAGACTATATTAAAAGTTTATTAGAAGCTAATAGCACTATAAAAATCCAAAGAAATAAATTAGCTGATAAATTTAAGTGTGTACCTTCTCAAATTAATTATGTTTTAAAAACTAGATTTTCTGTTGAAAGAGGTTATATAATAGAGAGTTATCGTGGTGGAAATGGATATATTAAAATTACAAAGCTTAGTTTAGATATTAATCAAAATCTAATAAATAGATTATACAATATAATAGGAAATTATATTAATCAAAAACAATCTTTTAGTATAATAGAACGATTATTTGAAGAAGATATTATAAGTTTTTCAGAAAAGTCATTATTAAAAACCATGGTCAATAGAGATAGTATAGGATTAAGCTTGCCGGCAAGGGATAAAGTAAGGGCTCGATTGCTTAAAAATGTCTTAGAGACTTTGTTAAGAGAAAAGGGGTGAGTATATGTTATGTCAAAACTGTCAAGAGAATGATGCAAAAGTACATGTAAGTAAGATTATTAATGGGGAAAAAGAGGACATATATCTTTGTGAAGAATGTGCTCATATAACTGGAGACTTAGATTTTGGTCTTGATTTTTCTTTTAATAATCTATTGACTGGATTATTAAATAATCAGTTTCATCCTCACCATAAAATTAATTTATCAAATAATAACATTAAATGTGAATTTTGTGAGTTGACTTATGACACATTTAGTAAAAGTGGTAGATTAGGTTGTAATGAGTGCTATAACTCCTTTACAGACAAGATAGATAAAGTTTTACGAAGAATTCATGGAAATAACAGACATACAGGAAAGATACCTAAAAGGGCTGGAGAGAAAGTAATGGCTAAAAGAAAGGTCAAAAAACTTAGAAAGTTAATGGATGAAGCAGTAGCAAAAGAAGAATTTGAAAGAGCAGCAGAGCTTAGAGATGAAATTAAAGAATTGAAAGATGAAATTGGTGAATAAGAAAGGAGGGGGATCATGACTGGTGAAGTTATAAGTCAATGGATGAAAAAGACAGGGCCGGATTCTGATGTGGTAATCAGTAGTAGAATCAGGTTAGCTCGTAATTTGGAAAACATTAGATTTACTAATCAAGCAAGTGATGATGAGTTAAAAGAAGTAATAGGTAAGATTAATAATTTATTATTAAATAATAATAAATTTGATTTAAATTTATTAGAATTAGGTGATTTGTCTAAGAATAAGAGGAATATGCTAGTAGAAAAACATCTAATTAGTCCTGATTTATCTGAAAAAAATATCAATAATGCAGTAGCATTATCTTCTGAAGAAATTATTAGTTTAATGATCAATGAAGAGGATCATTTGCGTTTGCAGGTTCTTTTACCTGGTTTACAGTTGCAAGAGGCATGGGAGATGGCCGATAAAATAGATGATTACCTAGAGCAAGAAATCAATATAGCTTTTGATGAAAAGTATGGTTATTTAACATCCTGTCCTACAAATGTAGGAACAGGATTAAGATCATCTATAATGGTTCATCTACCTGCCTTAACTATGGTAAATAGGGTCAAAAAATTTATATCTGCAATATCTCAACTAGGTTTAGCAGTTAGAGGGTTGTATGGTGAGGGAACCGAAACGGTAGGAAACTTATATCAAATATCCAATCAAGTAACTTTGGGAAGGTCTGAAGATGAGATAATAGAGAACTTAATAGAAGTAACTCATCAAATTATTACTCAGGAAAGAAATGCTAGAGAGATCTTATTAAAAGAAAAAGAGATATTTTTAAAAGATCAGATTTATCGTGCTTATGGCACTTTAAAGTATGCTTATAAGATATCTGTAGAGGAGGCAATGAAGCTTATTTCAAATGTAAGATTGGGTATTGATTTGGGTATAATAGAAGACATAGAATCTACGATTTTAAATCAGCTCATGGTAATTATTAGACCGGCTACTCTACAGGTGCTTAAAGGAGAAGAGATGACAATAGAAGATAGACATATTTATAGAGCACAATTGATAAGAGAAAGGTTACAGTGAGGAGGGAGTTAAATGATTTTTAGTAGATTTACTGACAGGTCTCGAAAAGTAATGGCGTTATCTCAAGAAGAAGCAAAGAGATTTAATCATAACTATATAGGAACAGAGCATTTGTTGTTAGGTTTAATTAAAGAAGGAGAAGGAATAGCTGCCAAAGCTTTAAAAAGCAGTGGTTTTAGCTTAGAGCAATTAAGAAAAAAAGTAGAAGAGATGATTGGAAAAGGGAAAGAAGAGGTTAGTGATAATAATCTACCTTTTACTCCTAGAACCAAGAAAGTTTTAAATTTATCTTTGGAAGAAGCAAGGCGTTTAGGTCATAACTATATAGGAACAGAGCATTTATTACTAGGACTGCTTAAAGAAGGAGAAGGAATAGCTGCACGAGTTTTAAATGAAGAAGGTGCAGAATTCAATAAGATCCAATCAGAAATTATTAAATTATTAGGGGGGACTAATATTAGTGGAAAAGGGAATTATTCTCCTAAAACTAGCTCAAAGAATTTACAGCAATTCAGTACAGATTTAACTCAATTAGCTAGTGAGAATCAGCTAGATCCAGTAATTGGACGGAGTAAAGAGATAGAAAGAGTAATCCAGATTCTAAGTCGTCGCAAAAAAAATAACCCATGTTTGATTGGTGAACCAGGTGTAGGAAAAACAGCAATTGTCGAGGGGTTAGCTCAAAAGATTGTAGAAGGTGATGTTCCTGAAACCTTAATGAATAAAAGGGTATTGGCCTTAGATTTAAGTTCTTTATTAGCAGGTTCTAAATATAGAGGAGAGTTTGAAAAGAGACTAAAAGCAGTAATGAATGAAATCAAAGAGTCTGGAGATGTTGTTTTATTCATTGATGAGTTGCATACATTGGTAGGTGCTGGAGGAGCAGAAGGTGCTATCGATGCTGCTAATATTCTAAAACCACCTTTAGCTAGAGGTGAACTACAGACTATAGGAGCTACAACTTTAGATGAATATCGTAAATATATTGAGAAAGACTCTGCTTTAGAGAGAAGATTCCAATCAGTTGGAGTTGAAGAGCCTAGTGTAGAAGATACCAAAAAGATTTTAAAAGGGTTGCGTGATGCTTATGAAGCTCATCATAGGGTTAAAATTACCGATGATGCAATCAATGCAGCAGCAGAATTATCCCATCGTTATATTGCTGACCGATTCCTACCTGATAAAGCCATTGATTTAATAGATGAAGCAGGTTCAAAAGCTAGGTTACAACAGAATACTGCTCCAAGTGAGATAAAAGAGTTGGATAAAGAATTAGAAAAAATTCAACAAGAAAAAGAAGCAACTATTAAAGCTCAAGAGTTTGAAGCAGCAGCTAAGTTAAGGGATAAAGAAAAGAGTATTAAAGAACGTTTAGAAGGGGTAAAGACTGAGTGGAAGAATGAAAAGGGAATGAACAATACTGATATTACTCGAGAGTGTATTGCTGGAATAGTTTCTGACTGGACTGGCATTCCTGTTATGAAGCTAGCTGAAGCAGAGTCAGATAAGTTGCTTAATTTGGAGGAAGAGCTTCATAATCGAGTTATAGGTCAAGATGAAGCTGTTTACGCTGTTTCTCAAGCTATTAGAAGATCTAGAGCAGGATTAAAAGATCCTAAAAGACCAATTGGTTCATTTATCTTCTTAGGTCCAACAGGTGTAGGAAAGACAGAATTAGCCAAAACATTAGCTGAAGTAATGTTTGATGATGAAGATGCAATGATTAGAATTGATATGTCAGAATATATGGAAAAGCATTCAGTCTCTAGACTGGTTGGTTCCCCTCCAGGTTATATTGGTCATGATGAAGGTGGACAATTAACTGAGAAGGTAAGGCGACGACCTTATTCAGTTATCTTATTTGATGAGATTGAGAAAGCTCATCCTGAAGTTTTTAATATATTATTACAGGTACTAGAAGATGGTCAATTAACAGACTCACAGGGGAGAACTGTAGACTTTAGAAATACAGCCTTGATTATGACTTCAAATGTAGGAGCTAATGTTATCCAGAATAAATCAGGTAGTCTTGGATTTAAAACTATCGAAACTAATGTAGAGAATAAAGAATATGAAGAGATGAAAAGTAGAGTAAAAACAAAGTTAAAAGAGACATTTAGACCAGAATTTTTAAATAGGTTAGATGAGATTATTGTCTTTCATGCACTTGGTGAGGAGCATATTAAAGAGATTGTAGACTTAATGCTAGAAGAATTAGAAAATAGATTAAAAGAGCGTAATATAAAAATTGAGATGAGCCAAGCAGCTAAAGAGATGCTTGTTAGAGAAGGTTATGATAGAGAATTTGGTGCAAGACCTTTGCGTAGAACGATAAGACGCCTTGTTGAGAACCCTCTTGCTGAAAAATTCTTATCTAAAGAATTTGATGATGGTGATACTATTAAGATAGACTTTGAGGATGATTCTCTAAAATTTACTAAATAGCAGAAGGGAGCAGTGGTGAATTCACCCTGCTTTCTTTTTATATCATTTCAACTTTATAGTGTTAATAACTGGTGATATTAACATATTAATCTATCAAAACATGTCTAAAACCTTTATAAAATCACTTGTTGACCTTAAATCTTCATAAAAGCTTGCTTACTTGTTAATTTTACAAAAAAATGTTATAATAAAATGCATGATATTAATTATTTAATTAGGTGATTTTTTAATGGCAAAGAAGAAAAGAAGGTATATATGTCAAAAATGCGGTTATCAGGCCTTAAAATGGAGTGGAAAGTGCTTAGGGTGTAATAGCTGGAATACATTAGTTGAAGAGATTATTGATACTAAAGAGCAGAAAAAGGAATCACAGGTGACTACGAATATAAAACCAGAAAAGATAAGTGAGATAGAGATTAAATCAGAAGATAGAAAGAAGACTGGTTTTTCAGAGTTAGATAGAGTATTAGGTGGAGGAATTGTCCCGGGCTCCTTAATTCTAATTGGAGGAGATCCTGGAATAGGTAAATCCACTCTTTTATTGCAAACAGCCTATAATGTTAGTCAGATATACGATAAAATTTTATACATATCAGGGGAAGAATCATCAAGGCAAATAAAATTACGGGCTGATAGATTAAAAACTGTTAACTCAAGTATGTATATATTAGCAGAAACAAATTTATTAACCATTATCAATAATGTTGAAGAGTTAAATCCTGATTTATTAATCATCGATTCTATCCAAACCATATATAATCCCAATTTGGAATCTGCTCCTGGAAGCGTTAGTCAAGTAAGAGATGGGACAGGGAGACTGATGAGGTTGGCTAAAAAGAACAATATTCCAATCTTTATTGTTGGTCATGTTACTAAAGAAGGTTCCATTGCTGGTCCAAGGGTTTTGGAACATATGGTAGATACGGTATTGTATTTTGAAGGAGATCGTCATTATACATATCGAGTTTTAAGGGCTGTCAAAAATCGCTTTGGATCTACCAATGAGATAGGTATCTTTGAGATGAGACAAGGTGGTTTAGCAGAGGTTTTAAATCCTTCCCAGTTATTTATTTCAGAAAGGGCTGATAATGTTTCAGGTTCTGTTATTATTCCTTGTATGGAAGGAAGCAGACCTATTTTAATAGAGCTACAGTCTTTGGTGAGTTCTGCTAACTTTGGGACACCAAGTAGAATGACAACAGGGGTAGATCACAAACGTGTCTCTTTACTTTTAGCTGTATTAGAGAAGAAGTTAGGAATTCACATCCAAGGACAAGATGTCTATATTAATATTGCTGGTGGTTTTCAAGTTGATGAACCAGCAGTAGATTTGGGGTTGATTGCAGCAGTTGTTTCTAGTTTTAGAGATATTGTTATACCTCAAGATTTTGTTATTTTGGGTGAAGTTGGTTTATCTGGTGAAGTAAGAGCCATCAGTCAAATTGAAAAGAGAATTAATGAAGCCAGTAAATTGGGCTTTACTAAATTTATTATACCTAAAAGTAATAGTGAAGAATTAGATTATTCAGATATAGAGATTTGTGGAGTTAGTAATGTCTATCAAGTCTTGGATCTTATATTAGGGGGGTGAATAAATGAGTTTCAATGATGAAGAGTTTACTGAAATCTTAAAATTGGTTGCTCCAGGAACCCCTTTTAGAGAAGGATTAGAGAATGTTTTACGAGCTAAGACTGGGGCTTTAATTGTAGTAGGTGATAGTGAAGAGGTCTTAGCGGCTGTTGATGGAGGATTTAATATTAATTGTGAGATGACTCCTACTAGATTATATGAACTTGCTAAAATGGATGGGGCGATTGTATTAAGTAGTGATGCCCAGAGAATTTTGTGTGCTAATACACAATTGGTTCCTGATCCTTCAATCTCTTCGGTAGAAACAGGTACTAGACACCGTACTGCTGAAAGAATAGCCAAACAGACTAGAGAACTTGTTGTATCAATTTCTCAAAGAAGAAATATAATAACTTTATATAAAGAAGATAAAAAATATATATTAGAGCAGATTAGTGTTATTTTAACAAAGGCTAATCAAGCAATTCAGACCTTAGAAAAGTACAGGAGTGTTTTAGACCAAGTCTTAACTAATTTAAGTGCTTTGGAGTTTGAAGATTTAGTTACTATTTCTGATGTAGCTACTGCTGTTCAGAGGGCAGAGATGGTATTAAGGATTGTTGAAGAAATAGAGAAGTATATCAATGAGCTAGGTAGTGAGGGTCGTTTGATTAAGATGCAGTTAGAAGAGTTAGTGGCCAATGTTAAAGAAGAGGGATTATTAATTATTAAGGATTATCAAGCTGAGATGGAAGGTGAAGAAGAGGTAAATGACGAAGAATCTATTGATATTTTTGAAAAGTTCTCTTCATATGTATCCGATGAATTGCTCAGTTTATCCACAATAAGTAAGCACTTAGGTTATGGTGGTAATATAAATGCTTTAGATCTATCTATTTCACCTAGAGGTTATAGGTTATTACGAAAGATTCCCCGACTACCAATGGCAGTTATTGAAAACTTGGTAGAGGTCTTTGGGGATTTTCAAGAGATACTCAATGCATCTATTGATGAATTAGATGATGTTGATGGAATTGGGGAAGTAAGAGCCCAGGCTATAAAAGAAGGATTGAAGCGGTTAAGGGATCAAGTCTTATTAGATCGGCATATTTAGTGGTATTCATTGACATTATAAGGCATATATGATATAATTAAAGGGAGTATCATGCATTGAATGGGGGTTGTGTTAATGTTTGAAGTGGGAGATAAGATTGTTTATCCAAACCATGGTGCCGGAACAATTATAGATATAGAACAAAAAGAGATTTTAGGAGAGAAGAAGCAATATTATATTATGAAATTACCAATTGGTGATATGAAGGTTATGATTCCTAAAGATAATGTTGAAGAGATTGGACTTCGTAATGTAGTTAATAGTGATATGGTCTCTAAAGTTTATCAAGTTCTAAAGGGAGACCAAAGTGAGATGTCTCAAAACTGGAATCGACGTTTCAGAGCTAATACTGAGAAGATAAAGACGGGAGATATCTTTGAAGTGGCAGAGGTTGTTAGAAATTTAACTATTAGAGATATTGTTAAAGGTCTGTCAACAGGAGAGAAAAAGATGTTGAATAATTCTCGACAAATTTTAATCAGTGAATTAGTTTTGGCTGAAGGTAAAGATGAAAAGGAAGTTGAAGAAAAAATCAATACTATATTTGAGGAACAAGAATTTGAAGAAGAATAAAATTTGACGTCAGGTTTACCTGGCGTTTTAGCTTTGTGAGTAATAATTATCAAATTTTTTATTTAAAGGAAATTTTTCATAAAATATTTAAATTTAAATATTTTAGGATAGTATAACCATTGAACTGTAGACTGGTATTTAAATTAAAGTTAAGTTGGATGGTAATGATGCTTGTTTAAAAAAGATAAAAAATAGGAAGGTTTGTCTTTCTATCTAATAGTTGTAAGAAGTCAAAAGGATAAATAAGAATGATTAATTTAAAACTTTAATGAAGAATAGGTAACTATTCTAAAAAGGAGGTGAGAAGGGTGTTAAATAAGTTTTGGAGATTAGTTTTTGCTACTGTTGGAGGAGTGTTAGGTTATCAGATTGTAGATTATTTGGGTTTGTCTGAAGAGATAACTTTGGATTTGTACAACCTTGTTACCAATAACAATATCTATGGAATAATAGTAGGAGCTTTACTAGGATTCATATTATTACCTTATATAGTAGAGAAGATTGTACAGTTTATAGTCAAATTCGAAAATAATTTAGAAGGAGTTCCTGGTAAGGACATTATAGCAGGTATCTGTGGATTGATAGTTGGATTGCTTTTAGGTGTGTTGATTGTCATTGCTTTTTCAATACAGTCTATTCCTACATTTGGTTTATGGATTCAAATAGCTATTAATTTGATTTTGGGATATTTAGGTTGGAATCTAGCGGTTAATAAGAGTAAGGAATTATTTAATATTTTAATACAAGCTAATAAGAAGGATAAT
This sequence comes from Orenia metallireducens, assembly GCF_003001995.1. Taxonomy (GTDB): domain Bacteria; phylum Bacillota; class Halanaerobiia; order Halobacteroidales; family Halobacteroidaceae; genus Orenia; species Orenia metallireducens_B. The sequence goes on from NZ_PVNB01000021.1 coordinate 8,926, forward strand.
TCAATAGAGGTTGATAATTCAGAAGTTTTAGGGGCAAGTTATAAAATTTTAGATACAAGTGCGATCATTGATGGTAGAATAGCTGATATTTGTCAAACTGATTTTATTGAAGGTGTAATGATTATACCTAAATTTGTTTTAGAGGAATTACAGCATATTGCTGATTCTCCTGATCTTTTAAAGAGAAATCGTGGTAGGAGAGGCTTAGATATTTTAAAGAAAATTCAAAAAGAGCTGGAAATAACTGTTGAAATTTATGAACAAGATTTCCATGATATTGATGAAGTAGATAGTAAATTGGTTAAATTAGCTAAAGTTTTAAATGGTAAAGTAATTACTAATGATTATAATTTAAATAAGGTAGCTGAACTGCAAGGTGTTTCTGTTTTGAATATCAATCAATTAGCTAATGCTGTTAAGCCAGTAGTGTTACCAGGTGAAGAGATGGAAGTTAAGATTATCAAAGATGGAAAAGAACCAGGACAAGGTATAGGTTACTTAGATGATGGTACTATGATCGTCGTTGATCATGGTAAAGATTACATTGGTGATAATATAGATATTCTGGTGACAAGTATTTTACAGACATCTGCTGGTAGAATGATATTTGCTAAACCTAAATTTTTAGCTAGACAAGCTTTATAGTAACTAATAATTGATTGCTGGCAACTGCTGGCAATCAATTATTAATGATTGGACTTAATGGAGGAGTTTTTAATGAAAGTAAGTGTAGTAATTCCGGCAGCAGGACAAGGTAAGAGGATGGAAGCTAATAAGAACAAGCAGTTTTTATTATTAGGTGGTAAGCCGATTTTGTCACATACAATTACTATCTTTGAAAGCAGTTCTAGTATTGATGAGATTATATTGGTTGCTCAAAGTGAAGAGTTAGACTATTGTCAATCTGAAATCATACATAAATATAATTTTAATAAAGTGAGTAAAATAATAGCAGGTGGAGCAACGAGGCAAGAATCGGTCTACAATGGATTGAAGGCTGTATCTGAAGATGCTGATTTTATTTTAATTCATGATGGTGCTCGACCATTATTGACAAATGAGCTAATTGAACATATAATTACAGAGGTTGAAAAGTATCAGGCAGTGGCTATTGGTGTTCCAGTAAAAGATACAATCAAAATAATCAATCAAGATAAAGTTGTTGTTGATACTCCAAAAAGGGATAATTTAATTGCTATTCAGACACCACAGGCTTTTAGAAGAAATTTGATATTAGAGGCTTATCAAAGAGCTTGTGAGGATGATTATTTAGGCACAGATAGCTCTAGCTTAGTAGAAAGGTTGAATAAAGAGATAAGAGTTATAGAAGGCTCTTATGAAAATTTAAAGATAACTACTCCAGAAGATTTGGAATTGGCAGAAAGAATTATATCAAGGAGGTTGGTATGAGAGTAGGTATTGGCTACGATGTTCATAAATTGGTAGAAGGTGAAAGCTTAATATTAGGTGGAGTTAAGATAGATTATTCCCATGGATTAGAGGGTCACTCTGATGCTGATGTTTTATTACATGCTATTAAAGATGCTTTATTAGGAGCGGTTGGAGAAGGAGATATTGGGCGTCACTTTCCCGACGATGACCCCCAATATAAAGGTATTTCTAGTTTAAAATTATTAGCTGAAGTAAGTAAACTAATCTTTAATAAAGGTTTTGAGCTTAATAATTTAGATGGTGTAATTATTGCTCAAAAGCCTAAATTAGCACCTTATATCAAGCGAATGGAAGAGAACATAGCTCAGGTTCTAGACGCTGATTTAGATAAAGTAAACATCAAGGCAACAACTACAGAAAGATTGGGTTTTGTTGGCAGAGAAGAAGGGATTGCAGCAGAAGCAATAGTAAGTGTAAAAGAGAGGTAGGTATAAATAATGTTAGTTAAAGAGCTAATGAGTTCGACTATAATTACAGTAAGTCCAGAAGCAACTGTTGGAGAAGCAGAACGGTTAATGAGTGTAAATAGTATTGGAAAAGTAGTAGTAGCAGATGGTAAGCAAGTAATAGGGATTGTAACTGATGGGGATTTAGTAAATCAGCATAATTTAAATATACTTATTAAAGAGGTTATGAAAGCAGAAGTAATCACAATAAATGAAAATAAGAGCATTCAAGAAGCTGCTCAGCTATTATCAGATAATCAGATTAGTGGAGTTCCAGTTTTGGATGATGAAGGAGAGCTTGTTGGTATTATTACTTCTTCTGATATTGTATCGGGTTATGTTAAAGAAGAGAGAACTGCAAAGTTATCTCCAGAAAGCTCTGCTATTTACTTATCGATGACTAGAAGTAGAGAATATGAAAATTACTGGTTAGATAAGATTAAAGGGTATGGGTATAGAGTTGCTATTACTCAAACTGGTGCAAATGCTGAAAATTTACCTATTAAATTAAGAGAAAGTACAACAGTAGCGGCCATTGCTCGAGGAGTTATCAGAGAAAACTTAAGAGAGAAGATGGCTGTATCTAATGCAGTTAAGGATGCTTATACTCAACTTAATCTGGTTAATCCTGGTTTGGGTGGAGGATTTAAAGTTGCTATTGTACGAGGTGAAGGTAGGCTAGCGGTAGCCGTATTTGGAAAGTTTGGACATGCTTTGGTAGATGGACCAGAACAGCTATCTGTAGGTATGAGTGTAATTTAATAATATATAAGGGCGGTCAGTTAAACTGGTTGCCCTTTGTTTTAGCAAGAGGATAGTTAGCTTGCAAAGGCTTATAAGATGTTTTATAATAAAAATAATTATAAATTATAGGAAGGAGAACTATATGAGTGATATTAGAGTAAGATTTGCTCCAAGTCCAACGGGGCAGATACATATTGGAAATATTAGAACAGCTTTATTTAACTACTTATTTGCTAAAAAGAATAATGGAACTTTTATTCTAAGAATAGAAGACACAGATAGAGAGCGTTCTACTAATGAATTTGAAGAGGTTATTCATCGTGAGATGGATTGGTTAGGTCTAGAATGGGATGAAGGTGTTAAAGTCGGAGGAGATCATGGACCTTATCGACAAATGGAAAGGTTAGATATTTATCAGGAGTATGTAGATGAGCTTTTAGATAAGGATCTAGCTTATTATTGTTATTGTACTCCTGAAGAGTTAGATGAAATGAGAGAAGAGCAGCGTCAACAAGGTCAACCACCACGTTATACTGGAAAATGTCGTTGCTTAGGTCAAGATGAAAAGGATAAGCTAGAAGCAGAAGGTAGAAAACCTGTTGTTAGGTTCAAAGTTCCTAAGGAAGAAAAAGAGCTTATTGTTGATGATTTAATTCGCGGAAGAGTATCTTTTAGTAGTGAGGTCATTGATGATTTTGTAATAGTAAAGTCTGATGGTATCCCTACATATAACTTTGCAGTAGTTGTAGATGATTATTTAATGAAGATTAGTCATGTTATTCGGGGAGAAGACCATTTATCTAATACTCCAAAGCAGCAATTATTATATGAGGCTTTGGGCTGGAAGTCTCCTAGATTTGCTCATCTATCAATGATTTTAGGCACTGATAAGTCTAAGTTGAGTAAAAGAAGTGGAGAGGCTTATGTATATGTAAGTGAATATCGTAAAAAGGGATATTTACCTGAAGCCTTAATTAATTTCTTATCATTACTAGGGTGGTCTCCAGAGGATGAAGAAGAGATATTAAATAAGGAAGATATTATTAAGCAGTTCTCTATAGAGAGAGTTAATAAAAGTGCTGCTGTTTTTGATGTAGAAAAGCTAAATTGGATGAATGGAATGTATATCAGAGCCGCTGAGTTAGATCAAATAGTAGAATTAGCAAAGCCTTATATTCTTGAAGCAGGTTATGATCTATCTGATAAATCTGAAGAGTGGATTGGCTTATTAGTAGACACTGTGAGAGGTTCTTTGGACTATTTGGCAGAAATTACTGATCATCTTGATATCTTTTTTGGTGAATTAGAATATACTGATAAAGAGAAGGTGGTGGAGGATTTTAAGCAAGATAAAGTGGACATAGTCTTTGAAACTTTAAAGGATAATATCCTTGCTTTAGAAACTTTAGATCCTCAAGAGATCAAGAAGATGTTAAAAAAGACTCTTAAAGAGTTACCTGTTGGAGGAAGATTATTCTATCACCCAACTAGATTTGCTTTAACAGGAAAAGGGTCAGGTCCAGAGTTATATAATGTAATTGCTTTATTAGGAAAAGAAGAATGTGCTAATAGGCTAGATAAAGCTTTATCTTTAAGGTGAGTTTTATAAAAAATAATGGCTATGAAAGGGATTAGTAAATTAGATTAATTCTTTTAGAGAGAAGGTATCATAGGCTGAAAATACCTTTAAGAATATCTAATTGAATGCCCCCTTGAGCTAAATAGCTGAAAAAGTATTAGTAGGTTATTTCGTTTAGTCAGCGTTATTTGACTAGAAAGTGAGTTATCTTACTAGTAGGGTAGCTAAGCAGAGTGGAACCACGGCCTGTCGTCTCTGAATTAAAGGGGATGACAGGTCTTTTTACTTGGGGGTGATAAATAATGTTATTGGAAAAAATTAAAGATGATATTACTGTTATTTTTGAGCGTGATCCAGCAGCTACCAGTATATTAGAGGTTTTATTAACTTATTCGGGCTTGCATGCAATTATTTTCTATAGGATAGCTCACCCATTATATAATATTGGTTTAAGGCTCATTCCTAGAATTATATCTCAGTTTGCTAGATTTATAACAGGGATTGAGATACATCCAGGGGCTAAAATAGGTTCAGGGTTCTTCATAGACCATGGAATGGGAGTTGTTATTGGAGAGACTACTGAAATAGGCGATAATGTTACTATTTATCAAGGGGTAACTTTGGGTGGGACAGGAAAAGAGACCGGAAAAAGGCACCCGACTTTAGGCGATGATGTGATGGTCAGTGCTGGTGCCAAGATTTTAGGTTCAATAAAGATTGGGAATAATGTTAAGGTAGGAGCAGGAGCTGTAGTCTTAAATCCAGTTCCTGATAATTGCACTGTTGTAGGGATACCAGGTAGAATTGTGATTAAAGATGGTAAGAAGATAAAGGATAAGTGTGTTGACTTAAATCATGGTGATTTACCAGACCCAGTACAGGAAATGTTAAATTGTATGAATAAAAGAATCAGAAAGTTAGAAGAAGAACCGATGATTGAAAGGATGTGAGTAAGATGACTTTAAAGGTATATAATTCTTTATCAGGAGAAAAAGAGATTTTTAAGACTTTGGAAGATAAGAAGGTTAAGATCTACTCTTGTGGACCAACAGTTTATGATTATTTTCATATAGGAAATGCTAGAGCCTTTATGGTACCAGATATTATCAAGCGTTATTTAACGTATAAAGGGTATGATGTATTGCATGTGATGAATTTTACTGATATTGATGATAAGATGATTAATAGAGCCAATGAGGAAGGGATCAGTGTTCAAGAGTTAGCAAATAGATTTATTACTGCTTTTTTTGAAGATATAGAAAGGTTAAATATTAGAAAAGCAGATATTTACCCTAAGGCTACAGAGCATATTGATGATATGATTGAGATGGTTAATAGGTTAGTAGAGGATGGATTTGCTTATGAGAGTAATGGCGATGTTTATTTTAGGGTGAGCAAATTTAGTGAGTATGGAAAGCTATCTAAGAAGAATTTAGATGATTTAGTTGCAGGTGCTCGAGTAGAAGTAAGTGACAAGAAAGAGAATCCATTAGATTTTGTTCTATGGAAAGCAAGTAAAGATGGTGAGCCAAGTTGGGAGAGCCCTTGGGGGGCAGGTAGACCTGGTTGGCATATTGAGTGTTCTGCAATGTCTAAAAGATATTTAGGTGAAGAGTTTGATATCCATACAGGTGGAGTAGATTTGACCTTCCCTCACCATGAGAATGAGATTGCTCAAAGTGAGGCTTGCTGTGACCACAAGGTAGTTAACTACTGGTTGCATAATGGTTATATCAATATTGATGGGGAGAAGATGTCTAAATCTCTAGGTAATTTCTTTACTACTAGAGAGATTTTGAATAAGTATCCAGCTGAGGTAGTGAGGTTCTTCTTGATTTCTAATCATTATCGTAGTCCAATTAATTTTAGTGACCAGGAATTAGATAATTCAGCCAAGAGCTTGAATAAATTAGAGAATACCGTAAATAAGATAGATTCTCTACTAGCACTTGAGGTTGTTGCAGGGGATTTAAGTGGAGCAGAGCTATTAAGTGTCTATCAAGAGAAGAAAGAGAAGTTAATAGAAGCTATGGATGATGATTTTAATACAGCTTTAGCAATAGGTGTACTCCATGAGTTAGCCAAAGAGGTCAATCGCTTTGTCAATAACCCTACTTTCGAATTAACTGCTGAAGTTAAGGTGAGTTTGGAGAAGATAAAAGGGTTGTTTGATAATTTTGCTAAGGATGTTCTAGGAATTCTAGTAGAAAAGAAAGAAGGTAATAATGATTTAGTTGACCCTTTGATTTCACTATTACTAGATGTTAGAGAGAAGTCGAGACAGAATAAAAACTACCAATTAGCTGATGAGATTAGAGATAGATTAGATGAATTGGGGATTGAAGTCAAAGATACTCCACAAGGAGCAGAGTGGAGTTTGAAGTAGTGGAGGGGATAAAATGAGGGATAATGCGACATTTTTACAGATAATAAATAATAATGAATAGTGAATAAATAAAATGATTATCTTCATTGAGTGTATAATGATTTAGAGTTTAACTATTATTTATACTTTATTAATTATTCTTTGGGTTAAAAAGTGTCGCCATATCCCCATAACCCGATACTAATTTTCTTAATTCAGCTAGCACAATAAATAAAGTTATCTTAATTGGAGGGGGAAAGAATGTTTGATGAATTAATTGAATTCCCAAGTCGTCCAGAGCTCTTAGCGCCAGATACAATGGCTTATATAGGTGATAGTGTTTTTGAATTATTTATTAGAAATTTGGTCTTAGAAAAAAATATGGCAAAGCCAAATCAACTACACCAAGAGGTTATCCAATATGTCAATGCTACAGCTCAAGCAAGTTTACTAGAAAAATTGAGAGATGACTTAACAGAAGAAGAGCTTGTCATTGTCCGGCGAGGTAGAAATATTAAAACAAATGTCCCTAAGAATGCAAATCCTGCTGATTATCAATATAGCACAGCCTTTGAGGCATTAATTGGTTATTTATATTTAGCAGGAAAAGAGCAAAGATTACTAGAAGTATTTAATAAGATTAAAGAAATATTATAGTCAGTTAAGGAAGAGGGTTTAGATGATGAAGATTAGTAACTTTGAAGAGACTGGGTTAGCCAAGGTAGAGTCATGGATTAAAGATAATAATATTAAAACTTTAAATATAGACACTCTTAAAGAGGCTTTGAAGGTAGTCAATATTTCATTCATAGCTGAAGGTATTAATAGAGTGCAAAGTACCTTATTGTGTGAACTCAAAGACTCCTATGTACAACAAAGTCAAAGGTATGTAACGATGGGTGAAGAGAGTTATTCTCTGCCTAAATTATCAAGTGCTGATAGTAGACAGGCTAAAGAGTTAACTGATAGAGCATTTAAGCTATATGAAAAGATATCTGAATTAAAAGAGGGGGATTTTAAAGGAAGACCTAAGAAGGAGCATTATAAATATGAAATTCCGATAGAAGATGGAAGGTATATCTTACCTCTTTCCGCTAAGACTAATATTTCAGTAGCTATGACTGGGAATAAGCTCTGTGAACTATTTGCTCTGCTCTATGATACAAGATATTTTAAGTTGTTTGAGGGTTTTAGAGCTGAACTTATAAAATATTTGCCTGATGTTCTGGTTAAATTATTAGAAGATAACCATAATACTAATAATATAAAATTAATGGAGCTTTTATACAAAGATGATATGGACAGAATATCTTCTGCTGATAATATGATATTATTAAATGCTTTCGATAATTTAGAGTTAAAGGTAGGTCTTGGGGCAATAACCAGCACTTCTGCAATTACTCCTTCTAAGAAGTTAGAATTATGGGGAGAAGAGGCTACTGATAAAGCTAAAGGGTTGGTACAAAGAGTCCTAGGCTATGGCCATGAAAGTATTGCTGAGCAGGCTAGAACTACCTTTGGGATGATGTGTAGTATGGTTACTTATCATCAACAGATTCGCCATAGATTACCAGAGAATCATAGAGAAGACTTAACTAACCTTATTCTAGATACAAAAAGAGAAGTGGTTATACCTCCAAGTATCAAAAAGTCTGCTTTTTGTCAGGAATATTTAAACTTAGTTAATGAGTTTAAAGAGTTTAGACTGTATATATTAAAGGAGTATGGTGAGGAGAAAGCATTAGCGTTTATATTAAATTGTGATCAAATTAAGTTGATAATTTCGACTAATGTTAGAATTGATAATACTATGTTAGCTGAAAGAATCTGTATGAATGCACAGTGGGAGATAAGGAAGTTATCTACTAAGAAATTAAGAGTTTTAAGAGAGTTATCTGAGATATTATATGAAAATTCTCTCCCTTCTTGTATACATGGCAAGTGTAAAGAAGGTAAATTAACATGTGGAAAACAACTAGAGATGAGAAAGAAGTTTTTATCTTAAGTTATATTATTAGAATTAAAATAACTTTGTCAGAGATTGTTTGAAAAAATATTGTGATCTTTATATAATTTAAAGGTAAAAGAAAAATGAAAGTGGTGGAATAATAATGGTCAATGTTGAAGGACGAAATCCTGTAATTGAAGCTTTAAGAGCAGGCAGAAGAATTGAAAAGATATTAGTATTACATTCGGCTCATGGTGGACCGATTGATGAGATTTATAAGCTGGCTAAGAAGAGAAATATAAAAATAGAGAAGGTAGACAATAATCAATTAGATAGCATGGCAGATTCTCATGCTCATCAAGGAGTAATAGCTGTAGCTGAGGAGTTAAAATATTGGGATATAGATGATTTAATTGAACATGCTAAAAAAGAGAGTGATGAGCCATTATTGATTTTACTAGATGAACTAAAGGATCCTCATAACTTCGGTTCTATATTAAGAACTGCTGATGCAGCTGGAGCACAAGGAGTGGTCATTCCTAATAGGAGATCTGTTTCCTTTACTCCTGTAGTAGCTAAATCATCAGCTGGCGCAATAGAATATGTACCAGTTGCTCAAGTAACTAATTTATCTCGAACTATAGATAAGTTAAAGGATGCTGGATTTTGGATTGGTGGTGCTGATATAGATGCAAAGCAAACCTGTTATCAAGCCAATTTAAAGGGGGCATTAGGGTTAGTCATAGGTAGTGAAGGTAGTGGTATGAGACGTCTAGTTAAAGAAAAGTGTGACTTCTTAATTAAATTACCGATGAAAGGTCATGTAGATTCATTAAATGCTTCAGTAGCTACTGGTATATTGATTTATGAGACTGTACGCCAAAGAGAGGAGTAGTAAAGTGTCAAATAAATCAACTTTGATAAATTCTTTATTTATTATAATGGTTCTTATATCTTCAAAGATTGTCTATGCTAATAGTTTGGATAAAAGTATTATAAATAATATAGAGGTTTATCAGTTAACTGATATTATATCTACTTATACAACTTATTTTGATAAAGGGGAAATGAATAGGTATAAAAATATAGCCATATCATCCAAAAAGATAAATGGTCAGTTGATTATGCCAGGAGAAATATTCTCCTTTAATGAAGTGGTAGGTCCAAGGACTAAGGATGCGGGATACAAAGAGGCTATAGAGATTATAAATGGAGAATTTGTACAGGGAATAGGGGGCGGGATATGCCAAGTATCTTCGACCTTGTATAACTCTGTCTTACTAGCCAACTTGGAGATTATAGAAAGAGATAATCATTCTCGCCCGGTGTCTTATATTCCCATGGGCAGAGGTGCCACAGTCTATTATAATTATATTGATTTTAAGTTTAGAAATAATAGTGATTCTCCTATAATTATCATAGCAAAGATAGTTAAGAATAAGTTAACAATTACTGTCTTAGGTAAAGATAAAGGTGAGTATGTTGAAATTATAACTTCTGCTAAAAAAGTACTAAAGCCTAAAGTGCTAAGGGAGATTGATAGAGGGTTACCTTCAGGAACAGAAGAAATTGTAGAGCCTGGTGCAAAGGGGTTTGAGATATTAGTAAGAAGAGTAGTAAAAAAGGGGAATAAAATTATAAAAAATGAATTTGTTTCTAAGGATATTTATTCACCTAAAGATACTATTATTAAAATTAATCCTAAAAATTAAATTAAGGAAAAAGTTACACCCATATCTACCTTGACTAAGAAAGATTACATAAGTTATAATAGAGGATGTAATCTTGAGGATAGGGTGGAGGGGGATTATGGGTGGAACAGAATCTAAATTACCAAGAATATATTGATTATGATAATATGACAGATGATGAAATTGTAGAATATGCTCAAAGTGGTGATAAGTTAGCTATAGAATATTTAATAAAAAAATACAAAAGCTTTGTAAAGATTAAATCAAGGTCTTATTTCTTAATTGGTGCAGATAGAGAAGATATTATACAAGAAGGTATGATTGGACTTTATAAGGCGATTAGAGACTACAGAATTGACAAATTGGCCTCTTTTCGTGCTTTTGCTGAGTTGTGTATTACTAGACAGATTATTACTGCTATCAAGACAGCAACACGACAAAAGCATCAGCCTCTAAATTCTTATATATCTCTTAATCGACCAATCTTTAGTGAAGAATCTGATAGGACGTTATTAGATGTATTACGAAGTAGTAAATTGTCTAATCCTGAGGAATTATTTATAACTTATGAATCTTATGAAATTTTAGAGACCAGTATAAAAAAAATGTTAAGTGATTTGGAGCTAAAGGTTTTGATGGAATATTTGAAAGGAAAGAGTTATCAAGACATAGCTATTTCTTTAAAGCGTCATGTGAAGTCAGTGGACAATGCTTTACAACGTGTCAAAAGGAAATTAGAAGAATTTTTAGAAAAGAATGATATTTAGGTTAAACTGGAGTAAGTGCCTAATAAATTAATTTAATCAATTTAAATCTCTAATAATTAAATTAAATTGTTTTATTTAGTTCTTGACCTTTGGTTTTAAAAAGAATATAATATTATTGTTGTTTATTTGATGTGTTTAAGGAGGGGTTCCCGAGTGGTTAAAGGGAGCAGACTGTAAATCTGCCGGCGACGCCTTCAGAGGTTCAAATCCTCTCCCCTCCACCATTAATATTTAACAGTTAATAGTTGACAGTTGATAGTTAAGTTCATAAAAAATAAGAACTTATATTTAAGTTTTTGCTTTTATGGTTTTGACTGTCAACTGTACACTATACACTGTAAACTGAACTTATTGTGCGGGAGTAGCTCAGTTGGCTAGAGCACCAGCCTTCCAAGCTGGGTGTCGCCAGTTCGAATCTGGTTTCCCGCTCCAGCCCACATAGCTCAGTAGGTAGAGCGCATCCATGGTAAGGATGAGGTCACCGGTTCAAATCCGGTTGTGGGCTCCAAATTTAATAATTAACATATAAACAGGTGATTTTGTATCACCTTTAATTTATATAATATGTTTCTACATAATCTAGGAGGGAAATAAAATGGCAAAAGAAAAGTTTGAGAGAACGAAACCTCATGTTAATATTGGTACAATTGGTCACGTAGACCACGGTAAAACAACAACTACCGCAGCTATTACAAAGGTATTATCAAAAGGTGTAGGAGGTTCTAACTTCGAAGACATCGATAATGCACCAGAAGAAAGAGAAAGAGGAATTACAATTGCTACTTCACACGTAGAGTATGAAACAGAAAATCGTCACTATGCTCACGTTGACTGTCCAGGACATGCTGATTATGTAAAGAACATGATCACTGGAGCAGCACAGATGGATGGAGCTATCTTAATCGTATCAGCAGCTGACGGACCAATGCCTCAAACAAGAGAGCATTTACTATTATCCCGTCAGGTAGGAGTACCAAAGATCGTAGTATTCTTAAACAAAGCTGACATGGTAGATGACGAAGAGTTAATCGAATTAGTAGAAATGGAAGTAAGAGAGTTAATGAGCGAGTATGAATTTGAAGGAGATGACGCTCCAGTAGTAGTAGGTTCTGCATTAAAAGCATTAGAAGAACCAGAAGGAGAATGGGCAGATAAGATCTTAGAATTAATGGATGCAGTAGATGAGTATATCCCAACTCCAGAAAGAGATACAGACAAAGAGTTCTTAATGCCAGTAGAGGACGTGTTCAGTATTACTGGACGTGGAACAGTAGCAACTGGACGTGTAGAACAAGGTGTTGTTAAAGTTGGAGATACAATAGAAATCGTAGGGATTAAAGATACAGAAACTACTACTGTAACAGGAGTAGAGATGTTCCGTAAATTAATGGATCAAGCACAAGCAGGAGATAACATTGGTGCATTATTAAGAGGTGTTAAGAGAGAAGATATCGAGCGTGGACAAGTATTAGCAAAACCTGGAAGTATTACTCCACATACTAAATTCAAATCAGAAGTATATGTATTAAGTAAAGAAGAGGGTGGACGTCATACTCCATTCTTCGATGGATATAAACCACAATTTTACTTCAGAACAACTGATGTAACAGGTTCAATCCACTTACCAGAAGGTGTAGAGATGGTAATGCCAGGAGATAACATCGAAATGGTAGGAGAACTAATCTCTCCAATCGCGATGGACGAAGGATTAAGATTCGCTATTCGTGAAGGTGGAAGAACTGTTGGTGCTGGTGTTGTTACTGAGATTATTGAATAATTAAGCATTAAATTGGTTATATTATTCTAATAGAAAAGTGGGTATTAATACCCACTTTTCTACTTTTTTTAGCGTTTTATCCAATGTAAATTATCATTGACTTTTATAAAGAGATATGATAGAGTGTATAGGGTGTAGGAAAGAACGTAAACTTTATTAAATGAACTACTTATTAGGAGGTGCCATCTATGAGAGAGGTAATTACTCTAGAATGTACAGAATGTAAAAGACGCAATTACACTACTAGTAAAAACAAAAAGAATCAACGAGAAAGATTAGAAATTAAAAAATATTGTAAATTCTGCAAAGAACATACTAACCATAAAGAGACTAAGTAATTTTACTTAAAATTGTTCTTATATAGGCTTGTGGCTCAATTGGCTAGAGCATCGGACTCCAAATCCGAGGGTTGGGGGTTCAAGTCCCTCCAGGCCTGCCAAATAAAAACGTTAATAATCATCAATGAGGATGTGGAATAAATGGCTGACAAAGGTGCTTGGGGAAAGACTACTAAATTTTTCCGTGAAGTAAAAGCTGAACTGAAAAAAGTAAATTGGCCAAACCGTAAAGAATTAGGATCTTATACTATGGTTGTAATAGTTACTGTATTACTTGTTGCGTTATTTATCGGAGGAGTCGATTTTGTATTTTCTAATATAATCAGGCCGATTATTCTTGACTAGAGGAGGTGTGGGTCCTACTAGATGTGGGGTCCCTTATTTATGAATAATAACATAGAATGGTATGCTATACATACTTATTCTGGCCACGAAGATAAGGTTAAAGCTAATCTTACTCAACGTATTAAGACTACTGGTATGGAAGAGAAAATATTTGAAATTGTAATTCCTACTGAAGAGAGAATTAAGGTTAAGAATGGGAAGAAAACAGTAGTTAAAGAAAAAATATTTCCTGGTTATGCTTTAGTAAAGATGATCATGGATGATGATTCTTGGTATGTTGTGCGAAATACGCCAGGAGTAATTGGTTTTGCTAGTGCTGGTACAAAACCAATCCCGGTTCAAAATACCGAAATGAATAAAGTGTTAAAAGATATGGGTATAGAAGAACCTAAAGCTGAAATAGACTTAGAAAAAGGGCAGACTGTTAGAGTTAGTGAGGGTCCTTTTGAGGATTTTGTAGGTGAAATTAAAGAGATAGATTATGAAAAAGCTAAACTTATGGTGTTGGTGTCAATGTTTGGACGAGAAACACCAGTTGAATTAGAATTTGATCAAGTTGAGAAAGTATAAGGAGGTGTAAGAGATGGCTAAAGAAATCACAGGTAAAATTAGTTTGCAGATTCCTGCTGGTAAAGCTAATCCAGCTCCTCCAGTTGGACCAGCTTTGGGACAACATGGAGTAAATATTATGGATTTTTGTAAGGCGTTTAATGCTAAAACTGCTGATCAAGCTGGTAACATTATACCAGTAGAAATCACAGTTTATGCAGATCGTTCTTTTGACTTTATTACTAAAACTCCTCCAGCTGCAGAACTATTAAAGAAAGCTGCTGGTGTTCCAAAAGGTTCTGGAGAACCTAATGTTAATAAAGTTGCTACAGTAAGTTTAGATGCTGTAAAAGAGATTGCTGAACTAAAGATGGAAGATTTAAATGCTGCGAGCCTAGAATCTGCTATGAGTATGATTAAAGGTACTGCTCGAAGCATGGGGTTTGTTGTTGAAGAATAATATAATTTCTTTTTATAAAAGTGGGAGGATTTTCCGCTAATACCACAAAGGAGGATTTTAAATGTCAAAAAGATATAAAGATGCATATACAAAAGTTGATAGGGATAAGTTATATGAAATCGAAGAAGCGTTAAAATTAGCTCAAGAAACTGCTACAGCTAAATTTGATGAAACTATTGAAGTATCTGTTAAATTAGGGGTTAATACAACTAAAAATGATCAACAAATTCGTGGAGCTGTTGTTCTTCCAAAGGGAACAGGTAAAGACGTTAAAGTGATCGTTTTTGCGCAAGGGGAAAAAGTTAAAGAAGCTGAAGCTGCTGGCGCTGACGTAGTTGGTGGAGAAGAATTAGCTGAAAAAATCAAAGAAGGTTGGTTTGACTTTGATGTAGTAGTAGCTACTCCTGACATGATGAGTGTTGTGGGTAAATTAGGTCCTATCTTAGGTCCAAAAGGATTAATGCCAAACCCTAAAGTAGGAACAGTAACTTTTGATTTGGAACAAGCTGTTAAAGATATTAAAGCTGGTAAGGTTGAATATAGAGCTGATAAAGGTGGTAACATCCACTTGCCTCTAGGAAAAGCTAGCTTTAGTTTTGATGATTTAGATGAAAACTTTAGAACAGTTATGGAAACTATAGTTAAAGCTAGACCTGCAGCTGCTAAAGGAAGATACTTACTTAATATTGCTGTATCAGCTACTATGGGGCCAGGTATTAAGATTGACCCTCAAGCGATTATTAGAATGTTAGGATAATTTATAAAAAAACTATTGACTTAAATAGATTGGTGTGTTATAATCACACTTGTGATAAAAAAGAATACGGTTTAAAGCTGTAGACAGTAGGTGCTTTAACAAGCTTAAATAATACCTGCCGAGGCTGGAGTGACTTGTACTTGATAACATACAGTGTAATTTATTTATACTGTTCGTATATAGTTAAAAAGTCTCCAGCTTTGCTGGAGGCTTTTTACTTTTTATTAAGGAGGTGGATGAACAGAATGGGTCAACGCCGTGAAAAAGAACTTGCCGTTCAAGAATTAATCGAGAAATTTAGTAATGCAAAATCAGCGATTTTAACTGATTATCGTGGTTTAAATGTTGCTGAAGTAACAGAACTAAGAGATAAGTTAAGAGAAGCTGGGGTTGAGTATAAGGTAGTAAAGAATACTTTAGCTTACTTAGCTGCTAAAGAAACTGGTTATGAGGGCATTAAAGAATACTTAGCGGGTCCAACTGCAATTGCATTCTCTGAAGAGGATCCAGTTGCTCCAGCGAAGGTATTATCTGACTTTGCTAAAGACCATGAAAATTTAGAAATTAAATCTGGTATCTTGTCAGGAGATATTTTAGATGTTGAAGGAGTTAAAGCATTAGCTGATATACCACCAAGAGAAGTGTTGCTTGCTCAAGTTGCACGTGGTATGAAGGCTCCAATCTCTGGTTTGGTATACTCATTAAAGTATCCAATCAACGGTTTGGTTTATGCGCTTAACGCAATTAAGGACAAAAAAGCTGAATAAATAAAAATTAGGAGGAATGATTTAAATGACTAAAGAAGAAATTTTACAAGCTATTGAGAATATGACTGTTTTAGAATTAGCTGAATTGGTTGAGGAATTAGAAGAAAAATTTGATGTAAGTGCTGCACCTGCTGTAGCTGCTATGCCTGCTGCTGGAGCTGCTGCTGGAGCTGCTGAAGAGCAAACTGAATTTGATGTAGTAATAACTGCTGCTGGAAGTAGTAAAATCAAAGTAATCAAAGCTGTTAGAGGTGTTACTGATTTAGGACTTAAAGAAGCTAAGGCATTAGTTGATGGCGCTCCTAGCCCAGTTAAAGAAGGAGTTTCTAAAGAAGAGGCTGAAGATATTAAAGCTCAATTAGAAGAAGCTGGAGCTAGTGTTGAAGTAAAATAATTTTACTTTAAAGCCGAATAAATTATAAATACAAAGCACTCTGTTATATAACAGAGTGCTTTTTTACCATAATTAAAATTTGTTTTTCTCCAATTTATTCTTTGCTTTCAATTCTATTACAAGGTGGTTGTTATTATATATTTAAGGAGGGTGTTTATATTAGTAGATATAAATTTCTCTTGCTTGACAATAACTTGTAATTGTGTTACTATTATTTATTGTTACAAGTAACTGATTGAAATAAAAGTGAATTAAATTTCATTATAAATGTATATTTTGTTTGAGAATACAAATAATAATTGTGTTTTATAGAGGTAATTTTTAATTAAAATAGATTATAGTTTTATTTATCTAGGCTGATAAAATCTGCGGGGGTGACTATATTTATGGCCAATCCAGCAAGCTCATTAAGAAGAGAAAGGCGTAGCTTTGCTAAAGTAGGAGAAGGGATGGAGATTCCTTTTCTTTTAGAAACACAAATTAAATCTTATAATTGGTTTTTAGAGGAAGGCCTATTAGAAATTCTACATGAAATCTCTCCTATTCAAGATTTTTCTGAGAATTTAGTATTGGAGTTCATTAATTATTCATTAGATGAGCCAAAGTATGATGAGTTAGAAAGTAAGAATCGAGATGTTACTTATTCTGCACCCTTAAATGTTAAAGTCCGATTGATTAATCAAGAGACTGGTGAGATTAAGGAGCAAGATGTCTTTATGTCTGATTTCCCACTCATGACTGAAAAAGGGACATTTATTATCAATGGGGCAGAAAGAGTAATTGTAAGCCAGTTGATTAGATCTTCTGGGGTTTATTTTGGAGAAGAAGTTACTAAAGATGGACGTCAATTATATAACGGTAGTATTATTCCTAATCGTGGTTCGTGGATTGAATTTGAATATGATAAAAAGGATATTGTTGCTGTAAGGGTTGATAGAGGTAGAAAAATTCCTTCAACTATTTTATTTAGATCTTTGGGTTATGGAACTGATGCTGAGCTGATTGATGCTCTTGGTGACCATCAAGTTATACATAATACAATTGAGAGAGATAATAGTGAGAGCCAAGAAGAGGCTTTGATTGCTTTATATAAGAATCAAAGACCTGGTGAGCCTCCAACTGTTGAGAGTGCTCAGAGTTTATTGGAGTCTTTATTCTTTGATACAAAGCGTTATGATTTAGCTAAAGTAGGAAGATATAAGATTAATAAAAAGCTTGGTTTAGATGTTGACCCAGAAAAGAGGATATTAACTAAAGAAGATATTGTTGAGACAGTTAGATATATGTTGAAGTTAATTGATAATCATGAAGGTGCTAAGATAGATGATATTGACCATTTAGGTAATAGAAGATTAAAGACTGTAGGAGAATTATTACAAAATCAATTTAGAATAGGTTTATCTAGAATGGAAAGAGTTGTTAGAGAAAGAATGACCATTCAAGATATTGATGTAATAACTCCACAAAACTTAATCAATACTAGACCTGTTGCAGCAGCTATCAAAGAATTTTTTGGTAGTAGTCAGTTGTCCCAATTTATGGACCAAACTAATCCACTCTCTGAATTGACTCATAAGAGAAGAATGAGTGCTTTAGGACCTGGTGGATTAAGTCGTGAACGTGCTGGATTTGATGTTCGTGATGTTCACCATACTCACTATGGTAGAATTTGTCCTATTGAGACTCCTGAGGGACCTAACATCGGTTTGATTGGTTCTACATGTATTTATGGTAAGACTAATGAATTTGGTTTTATTCAAACACCTTATCGTAAAGTAGTAGATGGTGTAGTGACTGATCAGATTGATTATTTGACTGCTGATGAAGAAGATGAAGTAATAGTTACTCAGGCTAATGAAAGGATAGATCAAGACGGGAAATTACTTAATGATAGAGTATTTGCCCGATATCATGAGGAAACTATTAAGGTTTCTCCTGCAAAGGTTGACTATATGGATGTATCTCCAAAACAGATTATTAGTGTATCTGCTGCTTTAATTCCTTTCTTAGAGAATGATGATGCTAACCGTGCTTTAATGGGAGCAAACATGCAGCGTCAAGCAGTACCTTTATTAAAAACTGATGCACCTCTTGTAGGAACTGGAATCGAGTATGAAGCTGCAAAAGATTCTGGAGCAACAATTGTTGCTAAAAATCCTGGAGAGGTTATGAAGGTTACTGGTGATAAGATTTTAATCAAGACCGATGAAGGTACAGTTGATAAATATAGAATACTTAAATTTACTCGTTCTAATCAGGGTAGTTGTGTTAATCAACGACCTATAGTTAGAAAGGGAGATCGAGTAGAAAGAGGAATGATCATTGCTGATGGTCCTGCTACAGACAAAGGGGAGTTAGCTTTAGGGCGTAACTCTGTAATTGCCTTCATGCCTTGGCAAGGATATAACTATGAGGATGCTATTTTAATTAGTGAAAAACTAGTTAAAGAGGATGCTTTGACTTCGGTTCATATTGAAGAATATGAAGCTGAAGCTAGAGATACTAAGCTTGGACCTGAAGAGATTACTAGAGATATCCCTAATGTTGGTGATGATGCACTAAAAGATTTAGATGACAGGGGAATTATCAGAGTTGGTGCAGAGGTCGAACCAGGTGATATCTTAGTTGGTAAAGTAACTCCTAAGGGTGAAACTGAGCTCTCTGCTGAAGAAAGGTTATTAAGAGCTATCTTTGGAGAGAAAGCTCGAGAGGTTAGAGATACTTCTCTAAGAGTTCCTCATGGAGAAGAAGGAATTATTGTTGATGTAAAAGTCTTTAACAGAGAAGATGGAGATGAGCTCAAAGCTGGAGTTAATAAACTGGTTAGAGTTTATATAGCTAAAAAACTAAAGATTACAGTTGGAGATAAATTGGCTGGACGCCATGGTAACAAAGGGGTTATTTCACGTATCTTACCTGAGGAGGATATGCCGTTTTTACCTAATGGTGAGCCAGTAGAGATTGTATTAAATCCTCTGGGAGTACCATCTCGTATGAATATCGGACAGGTATTAGAGACTCACTTGGGGATGGCAGCAAGAGCTCTAGGTATTCATGTTTCTACTCCAGTATTTAATGGAGCTACTGAAGAAGAGGTAGAAGATATATTAGAAGAAGCAGGATTAGCACGTGATGGTAAAACGCTTTTATATGATGGTAGAACTGGTGAAGCTTTTGAAAACAGAGTAACCGTTGGGGTAATGTATATGCTGAAGTTACACCACTTAGCTCATGATAAGATGCATGGACGTTCTACTGGACCATACTCTCTTGTTACTCAACAACCATTGGGTGGTAAAGCTCAATTTGGTGGACAGAGATTTGGAGAGATGGAGGTATGGGCACTAGAAGCATATGGTGCTGCTCATACATTACAAGAAATGTTAACTGTTAAATCTGATGATGTCGTTGGACGTGTACAGGCGTATGAAGCAATTGTTAAAGGGGAAAATGTACCTGAACCAGGTATTCCTGAATCCTTCAAGGTGTTAATTAAGGAAATGCAGAGTATTGGATTAGATGCAAAAGTATATTCTGAAGAAGAAGAAGAGTTATCAATTGAAGAACAAGAAATCAATGAAACTACCAAGAAATTAGGTTTAGACTTAATTGATGATGAGGGAGATGGAGAATAGTTATTAGTTATAAAAAACTAAAACTAGAGAAGGGGGAGTGTGCCCTTGTTTAATGTAAATAACTTTGATTCAATGAAGATAGGTCTTGCTTCGCCAGAGAAGATTCGTTCTTGGTCAAGTGGTGAAGTAAAAAAGCCGGAAACTATTAATTATCGTACATTAAAGCCGGAAAAAGAAGGTTTATTTTGTGAAAAGATCTTTGGACCCACTAAAGACTGGGAGTGCCATTGTGGGAAGTATAAGAGGGTTAGATATAAAGGTGTTGTTTGTGACCGTTGTGGTGTAGAGGTTACACGTTCTAAGGTAAGAAGAGAGAGAATGGGGCATATTGAGCTTGCTGCTCCTGTTTCTCATATTTGGTTTTTTAAGGGGATTCCTAGCCGTTTAGGACTAGTGATGGATATGTCTCCACGTTCTTTAGAAAAGGTTCTTTATTTTGTCTCTTATATAGTAATTGATCCAGGTGAAAGTCCTTTAAGTAAAAAGCAATTATTAACTGAGAACGAATATAGAGAAGCTAGAACAAAATATGGAGATAATTTTGAAGCTGGTATGGGTGCTGAAGCAATTAGAGAAGTGCTAAGAAATATTGAGTTAGATAAAGAGGTTGAAGAGTTAAGAGAGACAATTAAGAGTGTATCTGGTCAAAGGCGTAAACGTGCAGTGAGAAGGTTAAAGGTTCTTGAAGGTTTAAGAAATTCAGGAAACAGACCAGAATGGATGATTTTAGATGTTATCCCTGTTATTCCACCTGAATTAAGACCGATGGTCCAATTAGATGGTGGGCGTTTTGCTACTTCTGATTTAAATGATTTATATAGACGTGTAATTAATAGAAATAATCGTCTAAAAAGATTATTAGATCTTGGAGCACCTGACATTATTATCCGTAATGAAAAGAGGATGCTACAAGAAGCAGTAGATGCTTTGATTGATAATGGTCGTAGAGGCCGTCCAGTTACTGGAGCAGGTAATAGACCATTAAAATCATTAAGTGATATGTTAAAAGGTAAGCAAGGTCGTTTCCGTCAGAATCTTTTAGGTAAACGTGTAGATTATTCTGGACGTTCTGTAATTGTAGTTGGTCCTAATTTGAGGTTAGACCAATGTGGTTTGCCTAGAAAGATGGCATTAGAATTATTTAAGCCTTTTGTAATGAAGCGTCTTGTTGATAAGGAATTAGCCCATAATATTAAAAGTGCTAAAGGAATGGTAGAAAAGCTAGATTCAAGGGTATGGGATGTTTTAGAAGAGGTTATTAAAGAGCATCCAGTATTGTTAAATCGTGCACCTACTTTACATAGGCTAGGTATTCAAGCTTTTGAACCTATTTTAGTAGAAGGAAAGGCTATTAGAGTCCACCCATTAGTTTGTCCAGCATATAATGCTGACTTTGATGGTGACCAAATGGCTGTACATGTTCCTTTATCTGCAGAAGCCCAGGCAGAATGTAGATTATTGATGTTATCAACTTATAATATTTTGGCACCATCTGATGGTGGAGCTATAGCTGTACCGTCCCAAGATATGGTATTGGGTGCTTATTATTTAACTATTCTTAAGGATGGAGCTAAAGGTGAAGGTAAAATCTTTGGTTCTACAGATTCTGTAATTAAAGCTTATGAAAATGATCAAATTACTTTACAGACAAAGATAAAATATAGATTACCTAATGGTGAATGGATCGATACTGGAGCAGGAAGGGTAATCTTTAATGATGTTCTTCCTGAAGAGTTACCATTCTATAACGAAGTTTTTGATAAGAAACGATTAGGTAGATTAGTAAGTGAAAGCCATAGAAAATTAGGGCCAAATAAAACGGCTGAGATTTTAGATTCAGTTAAGAATTTGACATTTAGCTATGCTACTAAATCTGGTATTACTATCAGTGTAACTGATGTTGATATTCCACAAGCTAAATATGATATTGTAAAAGAGTCTGAAGATAAAGTAGATAAGATCGAGAAGCAATATCGCCGTGGTTTAATTACTGAAAGAGAAAGATACCAAAGGGTTATCGATGTTTGGAGTAAGGCAAAAGATAGAGTTACAGAGGCGCTAATTGATAATTTGGATGAGTTTAATCCAATTTATATGATGGCTACTTCTGGTGCTCGTGGTAATAAATCTCAGATAACTCAGTTAGGTGGTATGCGTGGTTTGATGGCGGATCCATCTGGTCGAATTATCGATATGCCAATCAAAGCTTCTTTCCGTGAAGGGTTAACGGTATTAGAGTTCTTTATCTCTACTCATGGTGCTCGTAAAGGTTTGGCTGATACAGCCTTAAGAACTGCCGATTCAGGTTATTTGACTCGTCGTCTAGTTGATGTTTCCCAAGATGTTATTGTTCGTGAAGAAGATTGTGGAACTGAAGATGGTCTATTAATTAAACCTATTTCAGAGGATGGAGAAATAATTGAGCCATTGAGTGAAAGAATTATCGGTAGAGTACCTTCAATTGATTTAATTCATCCAAAGACTGGTGAGGTAATTGTTCATAAGAATAAAACAATTACTGAAGAAATTATGGAAGAAATTGAAGCTGCAGGGATTGAAGAGGTAGAAATTAGAACTGTCTTAACTTGTCGTACTGAGCATGGAGTCTGTCAAAGGTGTTATGGACGTAATTTAGCAGATGGTAAGATGGTTAATGTAGGTGAAGCTATTGGTATTATGGCAGCTCAGTCTATCGGTGAACCGGGTACCCAGTTGACGATGAGAACATTCCATACTGGAGGAGTTGCTGGAGACGATATTACTCAAGGTCTTCCTCGTGTAGAAGAGTTATTTGAAGCTCGTAGTCCTAAAGGTCAAGCGGTAGTTACAGAATTAGATGGTCAGGTCAATATAGTTGAGAATGGTAGATCTTATAAAGCTGTCATTAAAACTAAAGATGGAAGACAGAAGACATATCAATTGCCATATGGTTCTGAATTAAGAATAAAAGATGGGGATTATGTTGAGGCAGGAGATAGATTAACCAAAGGTCCTCTAGACCCTGAAGATATTTTAAGAATCAGCGGAAAGAGATCTGTTCAAAAGTATCTGTTAAGAGAAGTTCAAAGTGTTTATAGATCTCAAGGTGTAGAGATCAATGATAAACACATTGAAGTAATTGTAAGACAGATGATGAACAAGGTTAAGATTAAAGAAGCTGGGAATACTGAATTATTGCCAGGTAGCCTAGTAGATATATTTGAATTCGAAGCAGTAAACGATAAAGTAATAGCAGAAGGAAAAGAGCCTGCAACAGCAACACCAGAACTGTTAGGTATTACTAAAGCTTCTTTAGCAACTGAGAGTTTCTTATCAGCTGCATCTTTCCAAGAGACAACTAGGGTATTAACTGAAGCTTCCTTAGAAGGTAAATCTGATAGTTTATTAGGTCTAAAAGAGAACGTTATTATTGGACAATTGATTCCTGCCGGTACAGGGATGAGAAGATATCGTGAAATACCTAGCGAAGTTGTTGAATAAAAAGACAAAAAAGGGTTGACAGTTTACTTACTAAGTGTTAAAATACGTAAGTGTGTTGTGATAAAGACTGTTTTCTCAGTAAATACTTTTTAGTTATAAATTAGGTATTAGTTTTAAATAATACACATAATTATGGGATGCAAGTTAACTTGCATCCCTATCATCAAATTATAATCTTAAACAAATTGGAAGGAGGTGGACTGATGCCAACTATAAATCAGTTGATCCGTAAAGGTAGAAAGAAAACTGCTAAGAAAAAAGGTGCTAGAGCATTAGAAGGCTCGCCACAAAAAAGAGGTGTGTGTACTAGAGTATACACTACTACACCTAAAAAGCCTAACTCTGCGTTGAGAAAGGTTGCTCGTGTTCGTTTAACTAATGGTAAAGAGGTTACAGCTTATATACCTGGTATTGGACATAACTTGCAGGAACACTCTGTAGTATTAGTAAGAGGTGGTCGTGTTAAGGATTTACCTGGTGTTAGATATACTATAGTACGTGGGGCTTTAGATACTGCAGGTGTAGAGGATAGAAAACAAGGTCGTTCTAAATATGGTGTAAAAAAACCTAGAGATTAGTTATTTTAGGATTATTGGAAGGGGGGTAAATGATGAGAAAAAATAGAGCTCAAGTTAGAGAGATAACTCCTGACCCGATATATAATAGTAAATTGGTAAGTCGTTTTATTAATTCTATTATGATTGACGGGAAGAAAAGTTTAGCAGAGAAGATTTTCTATGATGCAATGACAACCATTCAAGAGAAGGTTGAAGAAGAAGATGATGCAATGGAAATCCTAAAAACTGCATTAAATAATGTTATGCCAGTTTTAGAAATCAAAAGTAAACGTGTTGGAGGGGCTAACTATCAAGTTCCTGTAGAGGTTAGCAACCGCAGAAGAGTTACTTTAGGATTAAGATGGATCGTTGATGCAGCTAGAAAAAGAAGTGAAAGAACAATGGTTGAAAGATTTGCAAACGAAATCGTTGATGCTTATAACGAACAAGGTGGAGCTTTCAAGAAGAAAGAAGAAGTACATCGTATGGCTGAAGCTAATAAAGCTTTTGCACATTACAGATGGTAATCAAAGAATAAGGGAGGGTGTTATATAGTGCCCAGACAATTTCCATTAAAAAAGACTAGAAATATTGGAATTATGGCGCATATCGATGCTGGTAAGACTACAGCTACTGAACGTATTCTATTCTATACAGGGCGTGTGCACAAGATTGGGGAAACTCATGATGGTGCTTCTCAAATGGACTGGATGGAACAAGAAAAAGAACGTGGAATTACAATCACATCTGCTGCTACTACTTGTGAATGGGATGACCATAGAGTTAATATTATAGATACACCAGGACACGTGGACTTCACTGTTGAGGTAGAGAGATCTTTAAGAGTATTAGACGGTGCTGTTGGTGTATTCTGTTCAGTTGGTGGAGTTGAGCCTCAATCTGAAACAGTATGGAGACAGGCTGATAAATATAATGTTCCTAGAATTGCTTTTATTAACAAGATGGACAGAACAGGTGCAGACTTCTACAATGTAGTACAAATGATGGAAGATAGAATTGCTGCTAACCCAGTGCCTATTCAACTTCCAATTGGAAAAGAAGAAGACTTTAAGGGTTCTATCGATTTAGTTGAAATGAAAGCAATTGTTTATGATGAAGAATTAGGGATTAATTATGAGATTGTAGATATTCCTACTGAATTAGAAGATAAAGCACAAGAATATCGTGAATTATTAATCGAAGCAATTGCTGATCTTGATGAAGAGATTATGATGAAGTACTTAGAAGGAGAAGAACTTACAGTAGAAGAGATTAAGGCTGCTATCCGTAAAGGTACTATTGAGAATAAAATAACTCCTGTTCTTTGTGGTACAGCATTAAAGAACAAGGGTCTTCAACCACTATTGGATGCAGTTATTGCTTACTTACCATCTCCAGTTGATATTCCTCCTGTAACGGGTATTAGACCTAGAACTGAGGAAGAGGTTGTTAGACCTGCAGAGGATGATGCTCCGTTCTCAGCACTAGCTTTCAAAATTATGACTGACCCTTATGTTGGTAAGCTAGCATTCTTTAGAGTATACTCTGGAGTATTAGAATCAGGTTCTTACATCTATAACTCAACTAAAGAATCAAAAGAACGTGTAGGACGTATCGTACAGATGCATGCTAACAAACGTGAAGAGAGAGATGAAGTTTATGCAGGAGACTTAGCTGCTGCTGTAGGACTTAAAAATACAAGTACAGGTGATACTTTATGTGATCAAGATGATCCAGTTATCTTGGAATCAATGGAGTTTCCTGAACCAGTAATTCATGTTGCTATCGAACCTAAAACTCAAAAAGATGGCGATAAATTAGGAGAGGCTCTACAGAAATTAGCTGAAGAGGATCCTACATTTACTGTTAGAACTGATGAGGAGACTGGTCAAACAATCATTGGTGGTATGGGTGAATTACACTTAGACGTAATCGTTGATCGTTTAACTAGAGAATTTAGTGTCGAAGCTAATGTTGGTGAACCGCAAGTATCTTATCGTGAAACATTTACTAAGACAGGTACTGTTGAAGGTAAATTCGTAAGACAATCTGGTGGTCGTGGTCAATATGGTCATGTAGTTATGGATGTTGAACCATTAGATCCAGGTGAAGGATTCGAATTCGTTGATAAGATTGTTGGAGGAACTATTCCTAGAGACTATATCGGTTCAGTAGAACAAGGGGCTAAAGAAGCTTTAGAAAATGGTGTCTTAGCTGGTTACCCAGTTGTAGATGTTAGAGTTATTTTACATGATGGTTCTTATCATGAAGTTGACTCTTCTGAGATGGCATTTAAGATTGCTGGTTCTATGGCAATTAAAGATGGTGTTAAGAAGCTTAAGCCAGTATTGCTAGAACCGATTATGGCTGTTGAAGTTACAACTCCTGAGGAATACATGGGAGATGTAATTGGAGATCTTAACAGTCGTCGTGGACAGGTACAAGGTATGGATCAAAGAGGTAATGCTAGAATTGTTAGAGCAATGGTGCCATTATCTGAAATGTTTGGTTATGCAACTGACCTTCGTTCAAATACACAAGGTCGTGCTCAATATGTAATGCAAATGGATCATTACGATAAAGTTCCAGCTAATATTTCTGAAGAAATTATTTCAAAAGTTCAATAATAATTAGGAGGGAAATAAAATGGCAAAAGAAAAGTTTGAGAGAACGAAACCTCATGTTAATATTGGTACAATTGGTCACGTAGACCACGGTAAAACAACAACTACTGCAGCTATTACAAAGGTATTATCAAAAGGTGTAGGAGGTTCTAACTTCGAAGATATCGATAATGCACCAGAAGAAAGAGAAAGAGGAATTACAATCGCTACTTCACACGTAGAGTATGAAACAGAAAATCGTCACTATGCTCACGTTGACTGTCCAGGACATGCTGACTATGTAAAGAACATGATCACTGGAGCAGCACAGATGGATGGAGCTATCTTAATCGTATCAGCAGCTGACGGACCAATGCCTCAAACAAGAGAGCATTTACTATTATCCCGTCAGGTAGGAGTACCAAAGATCGTAGTATTCTTAAACAAAGCTGACATGGTAGATGACGAAGAGTTAATCGAATTAGTAGAAATGGAAGTAAGAGAGTTAATGAGCGAGTATGAATTTGAAGGAGATGACGCTCCAGTAGTAGTAGGTTCTGCATTAAAAGCATTAGAAGAACCAGAAGGAGAATGGGCAGATAAGATCTTAGAATTAATGGATGCAGTAGATGAGTATATCCCAACTCCAGAAAGAGATACAGACAAAGAGTTCTTAATGCCAGTAGAGGACGTGTTCAGTATTACTGGACGTGGAACAGTAGCAACTGGACGTGTAGAACAAGGTGTTGTTAAAGTTGGAGATACAATAGAAATCGTAGGGATTAAAGATACAGAAACTACTACTGTAACAGGAGTAGAGATGTTCCGTAAATTAATGGATCAAGCACAAGCAGGAGATAACATTGGTGCATTATTAAGAGGTGTTAAGAGAGAAGATATCGAGCGTGGACAAGTATTAGCAAAACCTGGAAGTATTACTCCACATACTAAATTCAAATCAGAAGTATATGTATTAAGTAAAGAAGAGGGTGGACGTCATACTCCATTCTTCGATGGATATAAACCACAATTTTACTTCAGGACAACTGATGTAACAGGTTCAATCCACTTACCAGAAGGTGTAGAGATGGTAATGCCAGGAGATAACATCGAAATGGTAGGAGAACTAATCTCTCCAATCGCGATGGACGAAGGATTAAGATTCGCTATTCGTGAAGGTGGAAGAACTGTTGGTGCTGGTGTTGTTACTGAGATTATTGAATAATTAAATTTATAGAAAAGGGAATGAGGAGTATTATTCCTCCTCATCTTTTTTCTGTCTAAATTAAACGTTATTTGGAGGTGAAAATTATGGCTGAACAAGCTACAGGTAAGATTAGAATTAGATTAAAAGCTTATGAACATCAGCTTCTAGATAACTCAGCAAGAAAGATCGTTGAAACTGCTAAAAAAACTGGAGCTGACGTTTCTGGACCGATTCCTTTACCTACTAAAAAAGAGGTGTTTACAATCTTACGTGCGCCTCACGTAAATAGTAAGTCTAGAGAACAATTTGAAATGAGAACTCATAAAAGATTAATTGATATTAAAGACCCAACACCTAAGACTGTTGACTCTCTAATGAGATTAGATTTACCAGCTGGTGTTGACATAGAGATTAAACTATAATATTTATATGTGTTTTAAGGAGGTGTAGAAAAAATGAAGGCGATTTTAGGTAAAAAAGTTGGTATGACACAAATTTTCACTGAAAATGGTGAAGTTGTACCTGTTACAGTTGTTGAAGCGGGACCATGTACTGTAATTCAAAAGAAAACTGAAGAGGTTGACGGATATAGCTCTGTACAATTAGGGTTTGTTGATGATAAAGAAAATAAAGTAAATAAGCCTCTAAAGGGACACTTCGATAAATATGGAGTTAATCCTAAAAAATATATTCGTGAATTTAGAGTTGAAGGAGCAGAAGCTCTAGAAACAGGAGATGAAATTAAAGCAGATACATTTGCTGAAGGAGAGAAGGTTGATGTAACTGGTATCTCTAAAGGTAAAGGATTTGCAGGTACAGTTAAGAGATGGAATTTTAATACTGGACCAAAAACTCACGGTTCTAGAAACTACAGAAGACCAGGTTCTATTGGTGCTGGATCTGACCCTGCAAGAGTATTTAAAGGGAAAAAGATGCCTGGACATATGGGACATGAACAAGTAACAGTTCAAAACTTAGAAGTTGTTAAAGTAGACCCTGAAAAGAACTTATTATTAATTAAAGGTGCAGTTCCTGGACCTAAAAAAGGGTTATTAACTATTCGGCAAACAGTAAAATAGTGTTAGGAAAGGGGGATAAAGATGCCTGAATTAGCTTTATACAATATTGATGGACAAAAGTCAGGGAACCTTGACTTAAGAGATGAAGTTTTTAGTGTAGAGGTAAATGAACATGTACTTCATGAAGCGGTTGTTGCTCAATTAGCGGCTAAGCGTGTTGGAAGTGCTAAGACTAAAACTAGAGGAGAAGTTGCTGGTGGTGGACGTAAGCCATGGAGGCAAAAAGGAACAGGTCGTGCTCGACACGGAAGTATCCGTTCTCCACTTTGGGTAGGTGGTGGAACTACTTTTGGACCACAACCTCGTAAATATAATAAGAAACTTCCTAAGAAAGTTAAAAAGTTAGCTGTAAAATCAGCGTTAACTTTAAAAGTTGAAGAAGGTAACTTAGTTGTTATTGATAATTTCAACTTTGCAGCACCAAAAACTAAAGAGATGGTATCTGTATTAAAGAGTTTTGATGCAGCAGACTCTAAAGTATTAATTGTACTTTCTGAAAAGAATGATAATGTTTATAAATCAGCTCGTAATCTTCCGGGAGTGAGAGTTGTAACACCTACTAAGGTAACTGTATATGATGTTTTAAATAGTAATAAAGTAATTATGACTAAAGATGCAGTTGCTAAAGTTGAGGAGGTGCTAGCATAATGAAGGATCCTCGGGATATTATTATTGCGCCTCATATTTCTGAAAGAAGTATGATGGATATGGAAGAAAATTGGTATACTTTTAAAGTAGCTATCAAAGCTAACAAGCCTGAAATCAAAAAGGCTATTGAAAAGATCTTTGATGTAAATGTTGAAAAAGTAACTACTAATCGTATGCCAGGTAAGAAGAGAAGAATGGGATATACTCAAGGTAAGACATCTAATTGGAAGAAAGCTAGAGTTAAACTAGCTGAAGGAGATAGCATCGAAATATTTGAAGGTGTATAATTTTTATAAGAAAAGGAGGGAGTAAAGATGGCGATTAAGAAATTTAAGCCAACCACACCGTCAAGAAGATATATGACTGTGGAGGATTTTAGTAACGTTACAACTGATAAGCCAGAAAAGTCTTTACTTAAGCCACTGAAAAAAAGTGGTGGACGTAATGCAAATGGTCGCATCACTGTTCGTCATCGTGGTGGAGGCCATAAGAGAATGTACAGAATTATTGACTTTAAAAGAGATAAAGATGGAGTTCCAGCTAAGGTAGCTACAATTGAGTATGATCCAAATAGATCTGCTCGTATTGCATTGTTACATTATGCAGATGGAGAAAAAAGATATATCATTGCTCCAAAAGGAATTAATGTAGGAGATGAAATTCTTTCAGGTCCTGAAGCAGATATCAAGCCAGGAAATGCATTAGCTTTAAAAGATATTCCAGTAGGTACTATAATTCATAATATCGAGCTTAAGCCAGGAAAAGGTGCACAAATGGTACGCTCTGCAGGTGCTAGTGCTCAGCTTATGGCTAAGGAAGGTAAATATGCAAATATTCAATTACCTTCTGGTGAAATGAGATTAGTTCATGTTAAATGTAAAGCTACAGTTGGTCAAGTAGGTAACGAATTACATGAAAATATTACTATCGGTAAAGCTGGAAGAAAGAGATGGATGGGTATTAGACCTACAGTTCGTGGTACTGTAATGAACCCTCATGATCATCCTCATGGTGGTGGTGAAGGTAAGAATAAAACATCTGGTAGACATCCAGTTACTCCTTGGGGTCAACCTACTATCGGTAAGAAGACTCGTAAGAAGAAGGCTTCTGATAAGATGATTGTTCGCAGCCGTCATGCGAAGAAGCGTAGAAGAAAATAATTAATGAGAGGGGGACATTAGATTGGGTCGTTCAATAAAAAAAGGACCATTTATAGATAAAAAGCTATTAGCTAAAGTTGAAGAGATGAACAAGTCTGGGAAGAAGAAAGTTATTAAAACTTGGTCAAGAAGTTCAACTATTTTCCCGCAAATGTTAGGGCATACTATTGCCGTTCATGATGGAAAAAAACATGTTCCTGTATATGTTACTGAAGATATGGTTGGTCATAAATTAGGTGAATTTGCACCTACTAGAACATTCAGAGGACATGGAGATCACACTGAAAGATCTACGTCACTTAAATAGAGTTTAGAGAGTAAAGGGGGGTTAAACCATGGAAGCAAAAGCCGTTGCTAAACGTATTCGGATTTCCCCAAGAAAAGCAAGGTTAGTTATTGACTTAGTAAGGGGTAAAGAAATTGGCGAAGCATTTGGTGTCTTAAAGAATACACCTAATAAAGCAGCAGGAATTATTGAAAAATTATTAGTTTCAGCTGTAGCTAATGCTGAAAATAATCATGGTATGATTGCTGATGAATTATATATTTCTGAAGCATATGTAGATGAAGGTCCAACAATGAAAAGATATAAACCAAGAGCAATGGGGCAAGCAAGTCCTATTAATAAAAGAACAAGCCATCTTACAATAAAAGTGGCAGAAAAAAAGGAGGGATAATGAATGGGTCAAAAAATTCATCCACACGGTCTTAGAGTTGGTGTAGTAAAAGACTGGGACGCTAAGTGGTATGCTAATAAAGAGGATTATTCTGATTTATTACATGAAGATTTAGAGATAAGAGACCATGTGAAGGGTAAAATGTATGACGCAGGTATTTCTAGAATCGTAATTGAAAGAGCTGCAAACAGAATTAAAATTAATATTCATACTGCTCGACCAGGAATGGTAATTGGAAAAGGTGGTTCTGAAGTAAACGACTTAAGAGCCGAATTAGAAGCTATGACTAGTAAACAAGTTCAAGTTAATGTTGTTGAAGTTAAAAATCCTGATCAAGATGCACAATTAGTTGCTGAGAATATTGCTGAGCAAATCGAAAATCGTGTATCTTTTAGAAGAGCAATGAAGCAATCTATTGGTAGAGCAATGCGTCAAAGAGGTGTTGAAGGAATCAAGGTTCTATGTTCAGGTCGTTTAGGTGGAGCTGATATGGCTCGTACTGAAGGTTATAGTGAAGGTAGTGTACCTTTACACACTTTACGTGCTGATATAGATTATGGATTTACAGAAGCGGACACAACTTATGGTAAAATCGGAATAAAAGTTTGGATTTATAAAGGTGAAATCTTACCTGAAATTAATGAAGACTAATCAGAAAGGGGGCCAATGACATGTTAATTCCAAAGCGTGTTAAACATAGAAAACAACATCGTGGACGGATGAAAGGTAAAGCTCAGCGTGGTAATAAAGTTTCTTTTGGTGATTACGGTTTACAAGCTCTAGAGCCTGCATGGATTAACAATCGTCAAATCGAGGCAGCCAGAGTTGCAATTACTCGTAAAATTAAACGTGGTGGTAAGGTTTGGATAAGTATCTTCCCTGACAAACCGGTAACTGCTAAGCCAGCTGAAACAAGAATGGGTAGTGGTAAAGGAGCTCCAGAACACTGGGTTGCTGTTGTGAAGCCAGGGCGTATAATGTTTGAACTTGCTGGTGTTAGTGAAGAGCTTGCTAGAGATGCTATGAGATTAGCAGCACACAAACTGCCTATTAAAACGAAATTTGTAAAACGGGAAGAAATGGATGGTGACAGCAATGAAAGCTAATGAGTTAAGAAGTTTAACTAATGCAGAATTAGAGCAAAAGTTAGATGAATTGAAAGAAGAATTATTTAACTTGCGTTTTCAAAATGCTACAGTGCAATTAGATAACCCTGCACGTATAAAAGAGGTTAAGAAGTCAATTGCTCGTGTTAAGACTATTTTAAATGAACGTGAACTTGGTATTAACCAAGGTTAATTGAGAGGAGGGTTAATATGGCTCGACGCAGTGCACCGCAAGAAAAGATCGGATTAGTTGTTAGTGATAAGATGGATAAGACTGTTGTTGTTGCAGTTGAAAGAAAGACTCAACATCCATTATATAAACGTGTTATCACTAGAACTTCTAAGTTCAAAGCTCATGATGAAAAGAATGAGTGTCGAGTAGGGGACAAAGTTAGAATTGTAGAAACTCGTCCTTTAAGTAAGACTAAGAACTGGGTAGTAGAAGAGATTGTTCAAAAAGCTGAATAGTTTTTAATTGAAAGGAGGGTTTTGAAGTGATTCAACAGGAATCTAGATTAAAAGTAGCAGATAACTCAGGAGCTAGAGAACTACTTTGTATTAAAGTTTTAGGTGGTTCTAAAAAACGTTATGCTTCTATTGGTGACGTAATCGTTGCTACAGTTAAAGAAGCTATCCCTGATGGTATGGTAAAGAAGGGTGACGTGGTTAAAGCAGTTATTGTACGGACAAAAAATCAAGTTAGAAGAAAAGATGGTTCATATATCAGTTTTGATGAAAATGCTGCTGTAATTCTTAGTAAAAACAATGAGCCACGAGGAACACGTATCTTTGGACCAATTGCTCGTGAATTAAGAGAGAAGAATTTCACAAGAATTATTTCTTTAGCGCCTGAAGTGCTTTAATTAAAGTTTTAGAAGAAAGGAGGCAATTGGGATGTCTAAGTTACATGTAAAAAAAGGCGATAAAGTTAAGGTTATCGCAGGAAAAGATAGAGGTAAAGAAGGAGAAATCCTAAAAGCTTTTCCAAAAGAAAATCGTGTTATCGTTAAAGGTGTAAATATCGTAAAAAAACATGTCAAGCCAACTCAAGAAAATCCACAAGGTGGTATTCTTGAAAAGGAAGCTCCAATTAATAGTTCTAATGTAATGTTAGTTTGCGGAAAATGTGGAGCACCTTCTCGTACAGGTAAAAAAGTTTTAGATAACGGTGAAAAGGTACGTTATTGTAAAAAGTGTGAAGAAGATATAGATTAATTGTTGATAGAAAGGAGGTAAAACTATGTCACTTTTAAAAGAAAAATATATTAAAGAGATAGCTCCTGCTATGGTAGAAAAGTTTAATTACGCTAATGTTATGGAAGTTCCTAAATTAGATAAGGTTGTTCTTAATATGGGACTTGGCGAAGCTGCAGAGAATGCTAAGGTGCTTGATCAAGCTGTTGAAGTTTTCCAAGCTATTACTGGGCAAAATCCTGTAATTACTAGAGCTAAAAAATCAGTTGCTAACTTTAAAATTAGAGAAGGTATGCCAGTTGGTTGTAAGGTTACTCTTCGTGGAGAACAAATGTATGAGTTCTTATATAAATTAATTAATGTAGCATTACCACGTGTTCGTGACTTTAGAGGTATTTCTGGTAAATCTTTTGATGGAAGAGGTAACTATTCTTTAGGTTTAACTAACCATACTGTTTTCCCAGAAATTAAGATCGATGATGTTGATAAAATTTTAGGAATGGACATTGTTGTAGTAACTACTGCTGAAACTGATGAAGAAGCTAAAGAGTTATTATCACTAATGGGTATGCCATTTAAAAAGTAATTAAGGAGGGGACAGAGTGGCTAGAAAGGCTAAAATAATAAAGGCTAATCGGAAGCCTAAGTATTCAACTCGACAAGAACATAGATGTCGTAAGTGTGGACGACCACATGGTGTTATTAGAAAATTCGAATTATGCCGTGTATGCTTTAGAGAATTAGCCCACGAAGGTAAATTGCCAGGTGTTAAGAAAGCTAGTTGGTAGAAAGTTTTAATGCTGTTAATTTGAAAGGAGGTATGAACAGTGAATATAACTGATCCTATTGCAGATATGCTAACAAGAATCAGAAATGCAAATTCTGTTTTAAAATCAGAAGTAGAAATCCCTGCTTCTAACCTTAAAGAAGAAATTGCTCGGGTTTTACAAGAAGAAGGTTTTATTAAAGGGTTTAAAAGAATCAATAATGGACCACAGGGTACAATTAAAGTATTCTTAAAGTATGGTGCTAACGGTGAAAAGATTATCAGTGGTATCAAGAGAATTAGTAAGCCTGGATTGAGAGTTTATGCTAATAAAGAAGATTTGCCTAAAGTTTTAGGTGGGTTAGGTATAGCTATTATCTCAACTTCTAACGGTTTAATGACAGATAAATCTGCTCGTAAAGCAGGAATTGGTGGAGAAGTTCTCTGCTACGTGTGGTAATAATTGAATAAAAAAGGAGGTGTAGATTATGTCTCGAATCGGACATCAGCCAGTTGCAATTCCTGAAAAGGTAGAAGTAACTATAGATAGTAATGTAGTGAAAGTTAAAGGTCCTAATGGAGAATTACAACAAGTAGTTAATCCAAGAATGGATATAAAAATAGAAGATAATGAACTTGTAGTAACTAGACCAACAGACTCTAAAGTAGATAAATCTATGCACGGTTTAACTCGTAGTTTAATCGTTAATATGATTGAAGGTGTAACTGAAGGGTTTAAAAAAGTTTTAGAATTAAATGGTGTAGGTTATCGTGCACTTAAAAAAGGTAACAATTTAGAGCTACAAGTTGGATATTCTCACCCTGTAGTGATTGAACCACCAAAGGGTATTGACTTTGAAGTAGACAAGAACAAGGTTATTGTTAAAGGTATTGACAAGCAATTAGTAGGTCAGGTAGCTGCTAACATTAGAGCTGTTAGACCACCAGAACCTTATAAAGGTAAAGGAATCAAATATGTTGATGAAGTTATCAGACGTAAGGAAGGTAAAACTGGTTAATAGTTAATATCCGATAAAGGAGGGAAGAGAATGAGCAAGTTAAGTAAAAGAGAAGCTAGGGAAAAAAGACATAAAAGAATCCGTAATAAGGTTCAAGGTACACCAGATCGCCCTAGATTAAATGTATATAGAAGTAATCAACATATCTATGCTCAAGTCATCGATGATTTTGCTGGCGAAACTTTAGTAGCTGCTTCTAGTGTCGATAAAGAGATCAGTGAAAAAGTTTCAAATGGTGGAAATAAAGATGCTGCTAAAACTGTTGGTGAATATATAGCTAAAAGAGCTTTAGATAAAGGAATAACTACAGTTGTATTCGATCGTGGTGGATATGATTATCATGGTCGTGTTAAAGCTTTAGCAGAATCTGCTCGAGAAAACGGATTGAAGTTTTAATTAATTTTTGAGTAAAAGGAGGGAAAAAGATGAGCAAACTTATTGACCCTAGTAAATTAGATCTAGAGGAACGAGTTGTTAATATTAACCGCGTAACTAAAGTAGTTAAGGGTGGACGTAGATTCAGCTTTAGTGCATTAGTAGTAGTTGGTGACGGTAATGGTCATGTAGGTGCTGCAATCGGAAAAGCTAACGAAGTACCAGATGCTATCCACAAAGCTATTGATGCTGCTAAAAAGAGTCTAGTTAAAGTTCCTTTAAAAGATACTACTATACCTCATGAAATCAATGGTATCTTTGGTGCTGGTAATGTTCTTCTAAAACCTGCTTCTGAAGGTACTGGAGTTATCGCTGGAGGTCCAGTACGTGCTGTTGTAGAATTAGCAGGAATTAAAGATATCTTAACTAAATCTTTAGGATCTAATAATCCAATTAATATGGTTAGAGCTACTATTACTGGATTAGCTAGTCTTAAAAATGCTGAAGATGTTGCTAAATTAAGAGGTAAAAGTGTAGATGAATTATTAGGATAATATATAATTTTAATTAATTTTTAAGTTGCTAAGGGGGTGAAAATTGTGAAATTACACGATTTAAAGCCAGCAGAAGGATCTAAAAAGAACCGCAAGAGAGTTGGTAGAGGTATTGGTTCTGGAACTGGGAAAACTTCTGGAAAAGGACATAAAGGCCAAAATGCAAGATCAGGTGGTGGAGTAAGACCTTTCTTTGAAGGTGGTCAGACTCCTTTATATAGAAGATTACCTAAAAGAGGATTCTCTA
The DNA here is from genome assembly GCF_003001995.1 of Orenia metallireducens. GTDB lineage: Bacteria > Bacillota > Halanaerobiia > Halobacteroidales > Halobacteroidaceae > Orenia > Orenia metallireducens_B. Next base: position 45,612 of record NZ_PVNB01000021.1, read on the forward strand.
ATGCTCAGTTTAGAAAAGAATATGCTATCGTCAATGTAAATGACCTCAATCGTTTTGATGCTGATACAGAGGTTACTGTAGAGGTATTAAAAGAAGCCGGTTTAATTAAGAAGGTTAAAGATGGTGTTAAGATCTTAGGAGATGGAAGCTTAGAAAAGTCTTTAACTGTTAAAGCCCACAAATTTACTAAGTCCGCAGCTGAGAAGATCGAAGCTGCAGGAGGAAAGGTAGAGGTGATATAACAAGATGCTATCAGCTCTAAGTAATGCGCTACAAGTTAAAGAGTTGAGAAAAAAGATTTTCTTTGTTTTAGCTATGATTGCTGTATACCGTGTTGGAGCTCATATTCCAGTTCCTGGTATCAATCCTGAAGCATTAGAGAAGTTATTTGCTGGTGCTGGTGTTTTAGGGTTTTTAGATATGTTTGCTGGAGGGGCTTTAAAGAACTTCACTATTTTTGCTATGAGTATCAGTCCCTACATAACTGCATCAATTATTATGCAGTTATTGACTGTTGCTATTCCAAAATTAGAGGAGCTTGTTAAACAAGGTCCTGAAGGAAAAACACTAATTACTCGTTATACAAGATATGCTACTGTACTTTTAGGAATTATCCAAGGTACAGGTATTACTTTGATGATAAGAAATTATGGAGCAATTAAGAATCCTTCTTTCTTTAATTTAGCTACAATTGTAGTAACATTAACTGCAGGAACTGTCTTCTTAATGTGGTTGGGTGAACAGATTACAGAAAAAGGAATTGGAAATGGGATATCATTAATCATTTTTGCTTCAATCGTTTCACGTTTTCCAACAGGTGTTATTCAGACAATTAAAGGACTAAGCGCAGGAACTATTAATATCTTTAATCTCCTACTTTTCTTAGTAATTTCAGTAATTGTAATTGCATTAGTTATCTATATTCAAGAAGGACAAAGAAAGATTCCAGTACGTTATTCCAAAAGAGTAGTAGGGCGTAAGGTTTATGGGGGACAGTCAACTCATATTCCTTTAAAGGTAAATCAAGCTGGAGTAATTCCAGTAATCTTTGCTTCTTCTGTTCTTTTATTCCCGGCTACTATTGCTCAATTTATTCAACAAAGCTGGGCTCAAGCTATAGCTAATGCTTTAAGTCCAGGATCAATTCTGTATATGATCTTATTCTCATTGTTGATTATCTTCTTTACTTATTTCTATACTGCTATTCAATTCAATCCAATTGAAATAGCAGATAATATGAAAAAACATGGTGGATTTATTCCAGGTCGTCGTCCAGGTAGACCAACAGCGGAATATTTAGATAAAATCTTAACTAGAATAACTTTGGCTGGTGCAATATTTTTAGCTTTAATTGCTATTTTACCTAATTTTGTTATGGAGTTTACCGGGATTCAAATGAAATTCGGTGGAACAGCTTTATTAATCGTAGTAGGTGTTGCTTTACAAACTATGCAGCAAATTGAAACTTATTTATTATCTAGACATTACGAAGGGTTTATGAAGTAATTCAAGGAGTGATATCGATGAACTTAGTATTAGTTGGTCCTCCAGGAGCAGGTAAAGGAACTCAAGCAGTTCGCTTACAGGAAGCTTATGGGATTCCTCATATCTCTACTGGAGATATGTTTCGTAAAGCAATTAAAGAAGAGACAGAATTAGGAAAGAAAGCAAAGGAATATATGGATCAAGGTAAGTTAGTACCAGATGAGGTTACTATTGGGATAGTTAGAGAAAGATTATCTCAAAAAGATTGTCATCAAGGATTTATTTTAGATGGTTTTCCTAGAACTGTAAATCAAGCCGATGCATTGAACTCAATCTTAGCTGATATGAATACTTCTTTAGATGCTGTTATAAACATTAAAGTAAGTGATGCAGAAGTTATTGATAGATTATCTGGTAGAAGAATCTGTAAATCATGTGGTGCTAGTTATCATGTTAAATTTAATCCACCAAAAGTTGCAGGTGTCTGTGATGAGTGTGACGGTGAGTTATATCAACGTGAAGATGATAATCCAAATACCATTCAGCAGAGATTAAATGTTTACTCTGAGCAAACTTCTCCTTTAATTAATTACTATCAAGAACGTGATTTATTAGAAACCATTAATGGGGAAGATAGTTTGGATAATGTATTTGTTGAAATTAAAGACTTATTAGATAATATTAAATAACGTAGATTGAGCAGAAGTTAATATTCAAAAGCTATTTATATAATATAGCTTTTTAGAAGTTTATTTTTTCGTCAACTGTCAAAAAGCTATGAGATATGGGGTGCTTGTTATGCCCCTAGTTGACGAATTTTATCTAAATAAATCAAACTTCTTCTTTTAAATTATTACGTTTTTAAATTATTAATAGATAAGGATGGGGTTTAATTAATTTTTCTATTAAACTTTTCAAGTTTTTGGTTTTCAGCTTATAGTGAGGACCATTTTACTAATGATGGTTGAACTGTATATGTTAGGACATTAACAGGAAACTATCACTCCTTTAAGGTTGAATTTTTAGGTCCTCATTCATATTAAACCCAACTTTAATTGAATAAAATATGATTTTTGTGATATAATGTTATACTGAGATGATAAAGTGGAATAATGTGTAAATTTGTTAAGGGGGTTAAAGATAATCAATGGCAAAAGAAGAGGCTATTGAAGTTGAAGGTACTGTAATTGAACCATTACCGAATGCGAAGTTTCGTGTAGAGTTGGAAAATGGTCACAAAGTATTGGCTCACGTTTCTGGAAAGATGAGAATGAACTTTATTCGAATCCTACCAGGGGATAAGGTGACTGTTGAACTATCACCTTATGATTTAAGTCGGGGTCGAATTACTTATCGTCATAAATCTTAATTAGAGTAAGATAGAAGGAGGGTTAATATGAAAGTTCGACCATCAGTAAAACCTATTTGCGATAAATGCAAAGTAATTCGTCGTAAAGGGAGAGTTTATGTTATTTGTGAAAACCCTAAGCACAAACAACGTCAAGGTTAATTTCTAATACTTTAAATTGGGAGGTGTAAATAATATGGCACGGATTGAAGGTGTTGATTTACCTAGAAATAAGAGAATCGAAATTGGTTTAACTTATATTTATGGAATCGGACGATCAACTGCTCAAAAAATTGTTGAAAAGACTGGAATTAATCCTGATACAAGAGTACGTGATTTAACTGAAGGTGAAGTAGCTGAATTACGTAGAGTTATTGATGAGGATTATCTTGTAGAAGGTGAATTAAGACGTGAAGTAAGAGGAAATATTAAAAGGTTAAGAGATATTGGTTCTTATAGAGGTTTAAGGCATAGAAGAGGTCTTCCAGTTCGCGGACAAAATACTAAGAATAATGCTAGAACTAGAAAAGGTCCTAAGAGAACTGTAGGAGCAAAAAGAAAGAAATAATAAGAAATTAAAATAGATAAATAAGGAGGGATACCATGGCACGTAGGGTAAAAAAGAAGAAGAAAAAGAAGAATATTAGAGTTCAAAAAGGTCAAGCTCATATTCGCTCTACTTTTAACAATACAATTGTAACTTTAACTGATGCTAAAGGAAATACAATTGCTTGGTCAAGTGCAGGTAATTTAGGTTTGCAAGGTTCTCGTAAAAGCACTCCTTATGCTGCTCAAATGGCTGCTGATAATGCAGCAAAGGAAGCAATGGAGTATGGTTTAAAAGAGGTTGAAGTTTTTGTTAATGGACCTGGTGCAGGAAGAGAAGCGGCTATTCGCTCATTACAAGCAGCTGGATTAGAAGTAACTCTAATTAAAGATGTAACTCCTATTCCTCATAATGGCTGTCGTCCACCAAAGCGTCGTAGAGTATAATCTGATATAAAATTTGATATAAAACTAGGATAATGATATAAACTTGGAGGTGTAACAGATATGGCAAGATATACTGGACCTGTTTGTCGTTTATGTCGACAACAAGGGGAAAAGTTATTCTTGAAAGGTGAAAGATGTTATTCAGATAAGTGTGCTATTGAGCGTCGTTCTTATGGTCCTGGAGATCAAGGAAGAGGTCGTCGTAGCAAATTATCTGAATATGGTTTGCAGTTGAAGGAAAAGCAAAAGGTTAGAAGAAGTTATGGTGTTTTAGAAAATCAATTTAAGCGTTATTTTGAAACTGCTGAAAGAAAGCATGGAATTACTGGTGAAAACTTCTTAGAGTTATTAGAAAGTAGATTAGATAATGTTGTTTATAGATTAGGATTTGCTACTTCTAGAAGTGAAGCAAGACAGTTTGTAAGACATGGACACATTAGTGTTAATGGTAGAAGAGTCGATATTCCTTCTTACTTAGTAAAAGAGAATGATGTAATAGCTATTAGAGAAAATAGCAAGAGTTTAAAGAGAATTAAAGAAGTTTGTGAGTTGAATGCTGATAAAGCTCTACCTTCTTGGGTAACAGTAGATATGGAAAAGAAAGAAGGAAAAGTATTAACAGCACCTGTTCGTGAGGAAATAGATCTTCCAATTAATGAGCAGTTAATTGTAGAGTTCTACTCTAGATAATAGCGGTTTAATTGTGGTTCTTTTGAACCACTTTGCTACTTTTGCAATTAATCAAGTTATCACCCTCAATTAGAGTTGTTGAAATCTTTTCTTAATTAAAGGGAGGGTTAAGTTAATGATTGAGATTGAAAAGCCAACTATTGAACGTATTGAATCAACAGATACCTACGGTAAGTTTGTAATTACCCCTTTAGAAAGGGGCTATGGGGTTACTTTAGGAAATTCATTGAGAAGAATAATGTTGTCATCTCTGCCAGGTGCTGCAATCACTTCAATTAAAATTGAAGGTGTACGCCATGAATTTTCTACTGTACCTGGAGTTGTAGAAGATGTAGCTGATCTTATCTTGAACTTAAAAGATGTAGTTATCAAAATGAATGAAGAAGAACCTCAAACTTTAAGGATTGAAGCAAATGGTGAAGGTGAAGTTACGGCTGGTGATTTTACTGTTAGTGGTGACATAGAGATACTTAATCCTGACCATCATATTGCTACTTTATCCGATGAAGGTGAATTTATATTAGAAGCTGTAGTAGAAAATGGACGTGGGTATGTATCAGCTGAGGATAATAAAGATGAAGAACATGTAATCGGTGTATTGCCTATTGATTCAGATTTCTCTCCTATGCGTAGAGTTAACTTTAAAGTTGAAGATACACGTGTAGGAAAAAGAAGTGATTTAGATAAGTTAACTTTAGAAGTTACTACTAATGGTAGTATTGATCCAGAAGAGTCTATTAGTTTATCTGCTAAAGTATTAGCAGAGCATTTAGACTTGTTTATTAATCTTAGTGAAGAGATTAATAATGTGGATATTATGGTAGAAAAAGAAGAAGAAGAAAAAGATAAACTGATGGAAACAACAATCGAAGAACTAGATTTATCTGTTCGTTCTTCTAATTGCTTAAAGAGAGCTGGAATCAACACTGTAGAAGAGTTAGCAAACACTTCAGAAGAAGACCTGATGAAGGTTAGAAATTTAGGTAAGAAATCTTTATTAGAAATCAAAGCTAAGATTGCTGAACTAGGTTTAGGTCTAGGAAAGCCTGAATTATAATAATTATAAATTTCAAAATAAGGAGGGATAGTTGTGGCTCAGCGGAAATTAGGTCGTAAAAGCGCACCAAGAAAAGCTTTATTTATTAGTCTAGCTAATGCTCTGTTCAAGAACGAAAGAATTGAAACAACAGAAGCTAAAGCTAAAGAAGTAAAAAGAATTGCTGAAAAATTAATCACTAAAGCTAAAAAAGGTACTCAACATCACCGTAGACAAGTAATGAGTACTCTTCAAGATAAAGAGACAGTACAAGTATTATTTGATGAGATTGCTCCAAGATTCGCTGAACGTCAAGGTGGATATACTAGAATTCTTAAAGTAGGTCCAAGACGTGGTGATTCTGCACCAATGGCTATCTTAGAGCTAGTAGAATAGTTAAAGATTAAAGTAGATAATTTAGTTTATCTATTTGCTGCTCTATTAAGTATAGCAAATTGTGTATCATAAAAAAATATAATCAATTAAACAGCCATAGTTACTTTATGATACTGGACGTAATCTTTATGTCCATAAGACTTGGACTTTCTTATTCGTCCGGTATAAATGGCTGTTTTTTTATATCAGGTTGGTGAAAAAATGGGATTAATTGAGGTTCAAGACCTTTATTATAAATATAATGATAGTGAAGAGTGGGTACTTAATGGAATTAATTTAGATATTAAAGATGGGGAATTTCTAGTAATTGTAGGACACAATGGCTCTGGTAAATCTACTTTAGCCAAAATGTTAAATGGATTATTAGTACCTAATCAGGGAACTGTAGATGTTAATGGGGATAAAACTTCTGATAGAGATAAGATCTGGGATATTAGACAGCAGGTTGGAATGGTCTTTCAAAATCCTGATAATCAGCTGGTTGCTAACATTGTAGAAGAGGACATTGCTTTTGGTCCTGAGAATTTAGGATTAGAATCCAGTGAAATTAGAAAACGAGTTGATAATTCTTTAAAAGCAGTTGCTATGGAAGAGTTTAAAAGATATGCTCCTCATAATTTATCTGGTGGTCAGAAGCAGCGTGTAGCTATTGCTGGTGTTTTGGCTATGCAACCTAAATGTTTGGTCTTAGATGAACCTACTGCAATGCTAGATCCAGTAGGTAGAAAGAGTGTAATGGATGCTATACAGAAGTTAAATAAAGGTTTAGGAATGACTATAGTTCATATTACCCATTTTATGACTGAGGCTATTCAGGCTGATAGAATTATTGTAATGGAAGAGGGGAAGATAGTTTTAGAAGGAACTCCTCGGGATATATTTAGCCAAGTAGATAAGATCAAAGAGTACCATTTAGATGTTCCCCAAGTTACAGAGTTAGCATTTAAACTTCACCAACAAGGTTTAAAGATAAGTCCTGATATTTTTGATATAGATAGGCTGGTGAATAAATTATGCTACTTGAAGTAAGGAATTTAAGTCATAATTATGATGTTGAGTTGAACCCTAACAACTATATTTTAAAGGATATTAATTTTAAAGTTGCTAAAGGGGAATTTATTGGTTTAATAGGTCATACTGGCTCTGGTAAGTCGACTTTAGTTCAGACCCTAAATGGATTGATTAGACCAACTGAAGGTAAGATTATGATTAACAACCAAGACATAACCAAAACTAAGAAGCTAAAAGAGATTAGAAAAAAGGTAGGGCTAGTCTTTCAATATCCTGAACATCAATTATTTGAAGAGACAATCTTTGCAGATGTTGCTTTTGGACCCAAGAATTTAGGTTTGAAGGATAAGGAAATTGAAGAGAGAGTAAAGAAGGCTTTAAAGTTAGTTAACTTAGATTTTGAAGAGTTCAAAGATAGATCTCCTTTTAGATTATCAGGTGGGCAACAAAGAAGAGTTGCTATTGCTGGAGTATTAGCAATGGAGCCTGAAATATTAATATTAGATGAGCCAACTGCGGGATTAGATCCTAAAGCAAGAAAAGAGTTGATTAAAGAGATAATTGATTTAAAAGATAAATTTGGTTTAACTATTATATTAATTTCTCATCGCATGGAAGAGGTTGCTCAATTGGCTGATAGAGTATTGGTATTAGAGAAGGGTAAATTGGTGTTAGAAGGTGCTCCTAGTTATGTCTTTGATCATGACCAGTTACTGGAAAGTATTGGTTTAGGTATTCCTCAGGTAACAAAGATAATGAAAAACTTAAAGCAGAAGTTAAATAATTTAGAAATTACTACAGATATCTTTACTGTGGAAGAGGCGAAAGAAGAAATTCTAAAGTTGATGAGAGGGTAAAAAATGTTAAATGATATTATGATAGGTCAGTATATTGAAAAAGATTCTCTAATTCATAATCTCGACCCACGGGCTAAAATATTAGTTATTAGTTTTTTTATTATTTCTATTTTCTTAATAGAATCTTTTTTAGGTTATGGTGTTTTGGCTTTATTTATTTTATTAACGGTATTCTTATCTAGGATTAATTTGAAATATATTCTAAGAAGTATTAAACCTTTGCTCTTTATTATTATATTTACCTTAGTTATTCATCTCTTTATGACCAAAGGTGGTAGAGTTTTATGGCATTGGAATTTTCTATCTATTGAAGAAGAAGGGCTAAGAATGGGATCTTTTATGTCATTGCGCTTGATTTTTTTGATTTCATATACCTCTTTGCTAACATTAACTACTTCTCCACTAGAGTTGACTGATGGTCTAGAAAGGCTATTAAATCCTTTTAAAAGAATTGGTCTTCCTGCCCATGAATTGGCTATGATGATGACAATTGCTTTAAGATTTATTCCTACATTATTGGAAGAGGCTGAGAAGATAATGAAGGCACAAAAAGCTAGAGGTGCTGATTTTGAGGGGGGGAATCTAATTCAGAAGGCTAAGAATTTAATTCCTTTATTAGTGCCTTTATTTGTAAATGCTTTTCGTAGAGCTGATGAATTAGCTCTTGCTATGGAGGCTAGATGTTATCGTGGTGGAGAAAATCGTACTAGAATGAATGTATTAGCCTTTGCACGGAAAGATTATATAGTAACAGTTATAAGTATAATATATTTAAGTTTAGTAGGTATATTTCTATAGTAGGTGAATTTAATGAGAAATTTAAAGTGTACTGTTTCCTATGATGGCAGTAATTATCATGGTTTTCAACGCCAAGAAAATGCTTTAGCCGTTCAAGAAGTAATTGAAAGAGCAATAGAGAGTCTAGTCAAAAAAGAAATTAAGATTATAGCTGCTAGTAGGACCGATTCTGGAGTTCATGCCAAAGGTCAGGTCTTTAATTTTAAAGTAGAAAGTTCTATTCCAACTGCTAAATTTCCTATAGCTTTGAATACTAAACTTCCTGATGATGTTGTAATAGTAGATGCTTGTGAAGTTGCAGATGACTTCCATGCTCGTTATCATACTGCTGATAAAATATATGAGTATCAGATATATAATGCTGAATTTCCTTCACCTTTTTATCGTAATTATGCTTATCATATTTATAATCAATTAGATTTGGATCTAATGAAGGAAGGGGCAGAATATTTAATTGGAGAGCGTGATTTTTCATCTTTTCGCTCTGCTGGTTGTAATGCTAAAACTCCAATTCGTAAGATTTTTAGTATAGATATAGATAGAAAAGATAGACTAATCAAGTTGAGTATTCATGGCAATGGGTTTTTATATAATATGGTCAGAATTATTGTCGGTACATTAGTCAAGGTTGCTTTGGGAAGGATAAATCCTAAAGCTATTCAAGACATACTATCGGCTAAGGATAGAAGCAAAGCAGGACCTACTGCACCAGCGCAAGGTCTAATTTTAAAGAGGATTAACTATTAATATCACTGATAGCTTTTAGTTATTATCTCAGTAAAGATAAATTATTAAATCTCTTAGTTAGGTAGATAGAAATAAATATTAAAAAGTCTTGACACTTTTTGCTGGTTATAATAAAATAATATACGTGATTGTGTTTGTCACTCATGCTGGCAGCCCCGGTCAGTGTAAGTTAATAATATAAATATAAGTTACAAGGAGGGAAGAAAATGAGCACATATATGGCTAAACCACAAGACATTAATCGTGAGTGGTATGTAGTAGATATGGATGGTAAAACATTAGGACGTGTAGCTACTGAGATAGCTAAGATTTTACAAGGTAAGAATAAGCCAATGTATACTCCACATATCGATACAGGAGATTTTGTAATCGTAGTAAATGCTGATAAAGTTCATTTGACTGGAAAGAAGTTAGAGCAAAAAATGTATCATAAACATTCTAGATACCCTGGAGGATTAAAATCAACTCCCTATGGTGAGTTATTAGCTAAAGAGCCTGAAAAGGTTATCGAGCTTGCTGTAAAAAGAATGTTACCTAAGAATAAATTAGGTCGTCAAATGTTTAAAAAATTAAAGGTCTATGCTGGTGCTGAACATCCACACCAAGCTCAAGAGCCTAAAGAATTAGAACTATAATACGGAAGGAGGAGATTTAAGTGGCAGCAGAAGTTGAATACTTAGGTACTGGACGGAGAAAAAATTCAGTTGCTCGCGTTAGATTATTGCCAGGTGACGGTAAAATCGTTGTTAACAACAAGCCTTTAGCTGACTATTTTGGTAGAGATGTTTTAGAGCAAGTTGTAAAGCAACCTTTAGAAGTAACTGAAACTTTAGGAGAATTTGATGTAGTTGTTTCAGTTGAAGGTGGAGGAACTTCAGGACAAGCTGGAGCTATTCGCCATGGAATTGCTCGTGCATTATTAGAAACTGAAGGTGACTATAGAGGTGCACTTAAGAAAGCTGGTTACTTAACTCGTGACCCAAGAATGAAAGAACGTAAGAAATATGGACGTAAGAAGGCTCGTAAGAAGCCACAATTTTCAAAAAGATAATCACATTACATCAATATATCTTACTTACTACCGAGGAAGGGTGTTTACTCTTCCTTTTTTCTTATGTGTATTGAAAATTATAATAGCTATTTAGTAAATACTATTTATATATGTAGTTGACATCGGAGGTAATTATAGTGTTAAATCCTAGAATTGAGATTAATCTAGCTGAGATAGAAAATAATACCAAAAAGATAGTTGAATTAGCAAGTAACAGAGGGATTGATATTTGGGCAGTTACTAAGGGAGCTACTGCTGACTTAAAGGTTGCTAAAGCTATGTTAGCAGGAGGTGCAGTTGGTTTAGCTGATTCTAGAATTAGAAATTTAAAAGGGTTAAAGAGTTTAGATTGCCCCTTAATGTTACTTAGAATTCCAATGTTGAGTGAAGTTAATGAAGTCGTAGAAATAGTCGATATCAGTCTGAATTCCGAGCTAGAGCTTATCAAGAGATTAAATCAAGTAGCTAACAGCAAGGGTAAAGTACATAAGATAATTTTGATGGTGGATCTAGGAGACAGACGGGAAGGGATCTTACCAGAAGATCTTTTTGAGGTGGCTAAAGTTACTAAGAAATTATCCAATATTGAGCTAATTGGCTTAGGGACCAATTTAGCTTGTTTTAGAGGAATATTACCTAATCAAGATAATATGACTCAATTGATGGATTTAGTTAATAATATAAGGGAAGAGTTAGAGATAGAACTTCCTATTATTTCAGCAGGAAATAGTAGCTCATTACCATTACTATTGGATTTAAAGCATACCCCTGTTAGCAATCAGCTGAGGGTGGGGGAAACCATCCTGTTGGGTAGAGAAGTCCCTAGTGGAGAAAAGTTTGAATTGACGAGCTTAGCTACCTTTAAATTAATAGCAGAGTTAATAGAGTTAAAGGAAAAACCAACTGCTTCTCAAGGGGAGCAGGGAAATAATGCCTTTGGTCAGAAACAGGAGATTTTAGATAAAGGGGTTAGAAAGCGAGGGATTTTAGGGATTGGACGGCAGGATATAGACCCTAACTCTCTTTTTCCTCTAAACCCTAAGATAAGCATCGAAGGTGCTAGTAGTGATCACTTAATTGTTGATTTGAGCAAAGTTGATAATATTAAACTAGGTGATGAGATAGAATTTAGATTGGGTTATGGTTCATTATTACATGCTATGACATCGCCTTATGTAGAAAAGGTCTATCATATAGAGGAGGAGTAACTTTGAAAGTAAAGATAGTGGGTGTTCCTTCATATCTTGGTGCCAATTGTCGTGGTGTAGATATGGGACCAAGTGCAGTACGTTATGCTGGTTTAATTAAGATGATAAGAAATATGGGTATAGATGTTGAAGATGCTGGAGATGTTAATATACCAAATGTAGAATCCAAAGATTTAAAAACTGAAGATATTAATTATTTAGATGAGATTATTGAAATTTGTGAAGATTTGAGTAATAAAGTAGAGGTACTAATTAAAGATAATATCATGCCTATTATCTTGGGTGGTGACCATAGTATTAGTATTGGTAGCGTTGGAGGTTTAGCTAAGGCTAAGGATAACATAGGGCTTATTTGGATAGATGCTCATGGTGACTTTAATACTCATGAAACTACTTGTACAGGGAATATTCATGGAATGTCTCTCGCGACCTTAGTAGGAAGAGGTTTGAACAAGTTAGTAGAAATTGGTGGTATCACACCTAAAGTAAAGGAAGAGAATGTAGTACTGATTGGAGTAAGAGATTTAGATAGAAGTGAAAGAGACTTATTACTGGAATCAAAGGTAACGGTTTTTACTATGGATGATATTGATAGAATGGGTATAGCTGAAGTTATGCAAAAAGCAATAGTGATTAGTAGTAAAGATACCAAAGGGGTTCATTTAAGCTTTGATATGGATGTGTTAGACCCTTTAGAAGCACCAGGAGTAGGAACACCAGTTAAGGGTGGGATTAATTATCGTGAAGCACATCTGGCTTTAGAGATGATAGCAGAGGCTGATATTTTAACTTCTATTGAATTAGTTGAGGTCAATCCTATCTTAGACCGATATAATCGGACTGCTGAATTAGCAGTAGATTTGATTACCTCAGCACTTGGTAAGAGAATATTATAGAATTAACAATTAGCAATGTGAAATTTACAATTAAGAACTACAATAATAGTAATTGTTCATTGTAAACTGTACATTGTAAATTAAAAAAGGAGTGGTTATCTATGACAGGAGTTGTTCTGGCTGCTTTAGCACCCCATCCACCGATATTAATTCCTGAGATTGGTGGAAAGGAGATTGAGCAGATTGCTAAAACTCAAATTAGTATCAGAAAGTTGGCTGAAGAGATTAAAGAGGTTGACCCTGATATAATAGTTACTATCAGTCCCCATGGACCAGTGTTTTCTGATGCAGTTAGTATTTTAAGTGCAGAGAATTTATCAGGTGATTTTGGGGATTTTGGACGTGAAGATGTAGAGTTAAGTTATAAGTTAGCTGAGAAGTTTACCAGTGAGTTAGCTATAGCTGCAAACAAGAATAAAATTACTACGGCAAGAATTGATAAAGCTACAGCTAGAAAATTAGAGGTCAAGATGGAATTGGACCATGGTGTTCTAGTACCTATGTATTATCTCAATGAAGTAGGGGTAAATAAACCTATAGTTCCAGTTAATATTGGGATGTTATCTTATGAGGAGCTATACACTTTTGGAAAGATAATCCAACTAGTAGCAGAGCGGTTAGAATCTAAAGTAACTGTACTAGCTAGTGGAGATCTATCACATCGCCTAACAACTAATGCACCAGCAGGTTATGATCCTAAAGCTAAAGATTTTGATGAGAGATTAGTCCATTATCTAAACACTTTAGAGGTTGAGAATATCTTTGAGATGGATAATCAACTGATTCAGCGAGCAGGAGAATGTGGATTACGCCCTTTAACTATGATGTTAGGGGCAATGGACCGCTTAGATGTTGATGGTGGAGTCTTATCTTATGAAGGTCCTTTTGGCGTAGGATATGCAGTAGCGACCTATCGTGTTAAAGGGAAGAAAGAAGAAGTGGGGTTGTTAGATAAATTACATAAAAGAAAGCAGGATAGATTATCACAAATTAGAAGTAATGAAAGTGAAATTGTCAAGCTAGCCAGAAAGTCTGTAGAAGAGTATATCAAGAATAGGGAAGTTATAGATCCACCTGCTCAACTTGAGCCTCAGTTAGCTGGAAGAGCTGGAGCATTTGTTTCAATTAAGAAAAATGGAAATTTACGAGGATGTATTGGTACTACTCAAGCTACTAAGGCTAATTTAGCCTATGAAATTATTTACAATGCTCTTGGAGCTGCCTTTGAAGATCCGAGATTTGAGCCAGTCAATCTTAATGAAATAGATGAGTTAACCTATGCTGTAGATGTTTTAGGAGAAGCGGAGAGTATAGAGAGCATTGAGAAGTTAAACCCTAAGAAATATGGAGTTATTGTTAGACGGGGTGAAAGGGCTGGGTTGTTGTTACCAGATTTAGAAGGTATAGATACTGCTAAAAAGCAAGTGGAGATAGCTAAGAGAAAAGCTGGTATCCCAATAGAGGAAGAAGATATAGAATTGATGAGATTTACAGTAACGAGATATAAGTAAAAGTTTAAGTTTGAGTAATGAAAAAGATCTAGCTATTACTTAATTTTATTCTTAAACTTAAATTGTGGGGTGAAAAAGTGAAGGAAGCACTTTACTATCAAGATGAAGGTAAGAGGATAAGATGTCAACTCTGTCCCCATTATTGCTTGTTAGCTGAAGGGCAGAGTGGTCATTGTCAGGTTAGAAAGGTAGAGGACAATAGTATCAATTGGACATACCTCCAACTCCTATAAAGTCTCTAATTAGAGCTAAGGAGATTGCCGAGGAGAAGTTGGATTATGTTTACTTGGGGAATGTTGAGGGGCAAGAATACCGAAACACCTATTGTCCAAACTGTAAGGAAGAAGTTATTTCTAGAAACTATAATGTTGTACAGATTAATCTCGATGGTAAAAAGTGTTCTAACTGTGGACAGGAGATTAAAGTGATTTTATAGGATGGAATAAATTGATTGAATAACAAATAAATATGAATTCTTATGATAGTTGAGAAATTGATATAATATACTCATTAACTGCTATTATCTATATTAAAATTCAACTAGTACACTGTACAAAAGAATAAAAGTGACCTTAAAAAGGCCATTTGTCAAAAGAAAACAGATATAAACTCAGACTGGCTTGGTAAGTAGCTTGAAATATAACTGAAGTTACTAACGAATCAGTCTTTTCATATAGATATGTAGTTAAGATTGCCATTAATAGATGAATTGCAATGGTTATTAATCTTAAGTCTAAATAGCTAAGGGCATAGTATAAAGTATTGAGCATAAATCCTATAATGATTCCATACTCTTTTTTAAAATGATAATAGACGAAGCCTCTATAGAACAATTCTTTGCTAAAGGCGGGAATCAGATAACAGATAAATAAAATAACGAAATAAATTATACTTAGCCTAAAATCATTTCCATTATGTATATTGATTATGGAATTAACCCTTAAGTTCTTATCAGATAGATGTATGATTATTATACCAAAGAGAAAGAAAAAGCTTAACTGTAGACCTAATTTGCTATTTTCAATAAAATTCTTAAAGCTGATTCCTAACTCTTGAAAGGATAGGTCATATACCATAGTAGTATAATATAGTAAGAAGGAGATAAAGAAACTACTTCCTATGAACTTAAAAATCATTATATAGAAGTTATTTATGTATGGTATATCAAAGGATACATATAATTGAAAGAATAGAATCAAAAAATTAATTAGATACCAAACTAACTGTGCTTTGATAATCTCTTTAAGGTATAAGTATCTATTTTGATTATCATTATTTTCAGTAGATGGATTCTCTTCTTTAGACATTTCCATTCCTCCTAGCCGTGAGATTATATGATATCTATTCTATATATGTAAAAAAATTCCTGCTAAATTCTTATATTCACATTTGAATTCTATAATATTAATTGCTAATAGATTAGATTTTTGTTAGAATATATTTAATATAAATTCGTTAGCAGCTACAATAATTATTTGATAGCTAATCATAGAAGGAGGAGAGAAGATGAGAAGTAAGAACGTAACTAAAAAAATTGATAAAGCACCTCAAAGGTCATTGTTTAAAGCGATGGGATTGACTGATGAAGAATTAGATAATCCTTTAGTTGGAGTTTGTAACTCGGTAAATGAACTGATTCCAGGTCATACTGACTTAGATAAGATAGCTGATGCAGCTAAAGCTGGAATTAGAATGGCAGGAGGAACTCCTTTAGAGTTTGGAGCAATCGGTGTCTGTGATGGAATAGCAATGGGACATGAAGGGATGCATTACTCTTTAGCAAGTAGAGAGTTAATAGCTGACTCAGTAGAGACTATGGCACGAGCTCATGCCTTAGATGCTCTAGTTTTAATTCCTAACTGTGATAAGATTGTTCCAGGAATGTTAATGGCTGCTGCTAGATTAAACATTCCAACAGTAGTAGTTAGTGGTGGAGCAATGTTAGCTGGAAGACATAAAGGAAAAGATATCGATTTAAATACTGTATTTGAAAGTGTAGCATCATATAAAGTAGATAAAATTTCGGAAGCGGAATTATTAGAAGTAGAGAATAGTGCATGTCAGACCTGTGGTTCTTGTTCTGGTATGTTTACAGCAAATTCTATGAACTGTTTAACAGAGATTCTAGGATTAGGCTTACCTGGTAATGGTACAATCCCTGCAGTTTATGCCGATAGAATCAGATTAGCTAAATATGCAGGAATTCAGGTAATGGAGATGTTTGAAAAGGATATTAAACCTTTAGATATGTTAACAGAAGAATCTTTTGAGAATGCTTTAAAGGTAGATATGGCTTTAGGTTGTTCAACCAATACTGCTTTACATTTACCAGCAATTGCCCATGAAGCAGGAATTGAACTTGATTTAGAGTTAATCAATAAATATAAAAAAGAGGTTCCTCATATCTGTAGTTTGGCACCAGCAGGAAGCCATCATATTCAGGATTTACATGAGGCAGGAGGAATTCCAGCAGTAATGAAGGTGTTAAGTGAGGAAGGAATCCTTAATGAAGATTTAATCACTGTAACAGGAAAGACTATTAAGGAGAACTTAGCAAAGGCAAAGGTATTGGATACAGACGTAATCAGAGATTTCGCTACTGCTTATCATGCAGAAGGTGGATTATCATTCTTAAAGGGTAATTTAGCTCCAGATGGTTCTGTAGTTAAGCAGGCTGCTGTTGCTGATGAAATGTTAGTCCATGAAGGTCCAGCAAAAGTATTTGATGCTGAGCAAGAGGCAGTTGCAGCTATTCATGCAGGCAAGATTAATCCTGGAGATGTAGTTGTAATTAGATATGAAGGGCCTAAAGGTGGACCAGGAATGAGAGAGATGTTAACACCAACCTCCGCAATTGCAGGTGTTGGTTTAGATAAAGAGGTAGCTTTAATTACTGATGGACGTTTCTCAGGAGCTACTAGAGGAGCTGCTATTGGTCACGTATCACCAGAAGCAATGGAAGGTGGACCAATGGCAATTGTTAAAGAAGGAGATATCATTCAGATTGATATTCCTAATGGAAAATTAAATATTGATTTAACTGATGAAGAGATTCAAGCTAGATTAGCTAACTGGGAAGCACCAGAACCTAAGATTAAGACTGGATATTTATCCCGTTATGCTAGGTTGGTTAGTTCAGCTAGTACAGGTGCAGTGTTTAAATAAGAAAAAGGGCATCTCTGCCCTTTTTCTTATTTATATTGTAATTGCTGAATTATTTTAGATACAAATTGACAATCAAATCATTTATTTGTATAATATAGTCAGATAGTAGAAAATAGGGGGCGTGTGAATGCAAGTTGGTTTATTAATCTAAACAAATTTAATATGTTATTCTCTTTTAAAAAGATTTCATACTTTTTTATTTAAAAAAATGTGTGAGCTGATTATCTTAAGCTTTTTAGGCTTAAATGTCCAAGGGATTAGTGCGTCTATTTTTAGATATCCTTCAGGATTAAGAGAGTAACCTAGATTAATAAACTCATCTTAATAGATATAGTTATATATTTATCGTATAGTACGATATTTTAGGCTATGGGTTTATTCCCATAGCCTTTATATATACAGGAGCCCCTATATCTCCTATTGTTATATAATATATCTAAGTATATTGAAGCCATGGGTTTATCTACCCATGGCTTTTTTGTATATAAAATATGAAATTCTTATCAATTTTTTGATGATTATATATTAATTTGATTAAGGAGTGATGCGAATGATTGCAATCAGAAAAGAAGTGAGTGATAGATTAGCTTAATAAAGTTTAAAATTCAGTTATTAAAATTAGGAGGTATTTATTAGCGGTGACTAATATTGAATATAAGATTGCTAAAAGTAAAGAGGAGTTTGAAAGTATCAAGGATTTATGCCAGGAGGTTTTTGCTCAAGAGGAGATGGAGTTAATTCATGACCTAGCTTATAATTCTCCAAATAAGGAAGAGAATATCTGTTTTTATGCTTATGATAAAAAGGCAGATAAGTATGTAGGAACAGTAAGTTTAATAGTGATGCCGATTAGATATGGTCAGGTTATCTTAGAGGCTGCTGAAATGGGAATTGTGGCTACAGCTAAAAATTATCAAGGAAGAGGAATTAATAAGAAATTAACTGAAATGCTGTTAGATAAAGCAGAAGAATTAGGATATAACATTATCGGGATTGAAGGGATACCTTATTTTTACCGACGTTATGGTTTTAATTATGCAGTTCCTATGGGTAGTGTAAATTTCAATTTAGATAAGGTAGAAACTAAAGTTGATGAAGAGATTATAATTAGGGAAGCAAAAGAAGAGGATATTCCTTTTATAGTTAACAACTTCAAAGAAGCTTCTAGTAAAGCTGATTTATGTACAATTAAAGGTGAAGGGATTATCAAGGCGCAGATGCTAGATTATATTTCTTCAATTACAAGGAAGAGATATTTAATAATTGAAAAGAATCAAAATAAGGTTGGTTATTTATCCTTAAATAGTGGTGATGAAGTTGAAATTTGTGATATCTCTGATAATTTAAGTTTTGAGATATATGAAGTAGTTCTTAACTATTTTAAAAAGCAAGGGAAGAAGTCTATTAATATAGATATTCCTCAGGAGAGTAAATTTGTCAAGCTGATGGAGAGATATGACTATAACTGGAAGCAGTGGTACTCATGGCAGATAAGAATCCTAGATGAGTTTAAGTTCTTAACTGATATAAAGCCTGTTTTAGAAGAGAGGTTGAGTAATTCTATTTATAAAAATGAGCAGGTTGATTTTTATTATGATAATTATAAAGATTTAATTAAATTTGAGATAGATAATGGACAGATTGACTTGGTTAAAGAAAAGAGAGAAGAATCACACTTTGGTCTTAAGTTAAATCCTCAAGGAGCTATCAAATTATTTTTAGGAGAAAAGAGTATGTCAGAAATTAATAGTTTTTTACCTGATTGTCAGATGAATTCTAAATATCAAGAGCTTGTTAATATTCTTTTTCCTAAGATGAACTCTCATTTTTATATGACTTATTAGAACAGAAGGTAGTGGAGGTTTTATACCTCCACTAAATAAACAAGGAGGAACTAACATTGAATTTAATAGACTTAGGTTGGAATCAAAGTTTTGAGAGTAATTTTAATCAATTTAATGATGAAGGACGATATCAAGTAGCTAGAGTTGCTGTTGAGTATAAGGGGATTTATAAGTTATATACTGAGTATGGTGAAGTTTTAGGAGAGATAACAGGAAAGATGCGTTATAATGAAGAGTTTCCTGCTGTAGGGGACTGGGTAGTTGTTTCTTTACAAGGTTTAGAAGATAGAGCAGTAATCTATCATATTTTACCTAGAAAAAGTAAATTCTCTAGAAATATGGCTGGTACTAAGAACAGAGAGCAGATTGTAGCAGCTAATATAGATATAGTTTTTATAGTTACTTCTTTAAACCAAGACTTTAATTTAAGAAGGATAGAACGGTATTTAACAATTGCCTGGGATAGTGGAGCTAACCCTGTTGTAATCCTAAGTAAGGCAGATTTATGTGATGATATTGAGGAGAAGAAGAATCAAGTGGAAGGAGTTACCGTTGGTGTACCAGTTCATGTGATCAGTTCTGTAGAGAACCAAGGAATAGGTGGATTGAGACAGTACCTTCAACAAGGAAAGGCTGTTGCCTTATTAGGTTCGTCTGGAGTAGGAAAATCTACTTTAATTAATAATTTGCTCGGTAAGGATAAGATGAAGGTTAATGAGATTAGAGAGGATGATGGCAAGGGAAAACATACTACTACCCATCGTGAATTGATAGTTTTAGAAGAAGGTGGCGTTATTATTGATACTCCTGGGATGAGAGAGATTCAATTATGGGATAATTCCGAAGGACTAAGTAGCAGTTTTTCAGATATAGAAGAATTGTCTAAAAACTGTAAATTTAATGATTGTCAACATGATGCTGAGCCTGGTTGTGCTGTTAAAAAAGCGATAGAAGAAGGTGAGTTGCCAGAGGAAAGGCTAGAGAGTTATAGGAAGTTAGAAAGAGAATTATTATATATCGAACGGAAGAGAAAGTATGGTGCCCAGCGAGCAGCTAAATTGATGCAACAAGATATATTTGGGTTTTAGAAAAGATATGGGAGTTGGTACAAGGAAATAGAGGTAGAGATAATGATAAGGATTTCATCTGATATTGATTACAAAAGTATAGCCTTTAGGAGGTTGCCATTATGGTGACCTCCTGATCTGTTTCTGTAATAAATTTTAATTCTCTAATATCATATAACTAAGAATTTGCCTTAATTTTTAATATTGACAAATCCGTGAGTAGATGATAAACTTTATTTTAAAAATTTAGTCATATAAAATAATTGGTAGTGAAGTATAAAGGATAATTTTGAAAATTTATTATAGTTTAAGGTGGGTATTATGCATAAAAGAGCTTTGAAGGTAGCATTAGCTGTTTCTTTATCTATTGGTATAGGTAGATTACTAGGTATTGAATCCACTTTTTATGCAGCTATAGCGTCAGTAGTAACTATAGGCACAGGATTTGCTGATAGCTTTCAATCTGCTAAAAATAGAATGATGGGAACCTTTATAGGAGCAGGCACAGGTATATTTTTTGCTTATTTAAATCAAAACAGTATAATTTTATGTGGAGTTGGCATCTTTATTACCGTAATGATATGCCAAAAGATTGGATATTCTAATTCAATTAATATAGCTTGTATAGTCTTTATAGCTATAATGGTGAATTTATATGATTATGTAACTCCTTTTTACTATAGTATCTATAGATTGGCAGATACTTTATTGGGAGTTACAATATCTACTTTAATAAATTATGTGATCTTTATCCATAGAGGTTTAAAAACAGATAGTGATATTTCCTTGAAGGGATAGGAATAAACCTCTTGACAAATGTAAATAACTAACATATACTATCTATTAAATAACATACATTCTTTAAAGGTTATGATAGGGAGGGAAATAATTTTTAGGATTACAGAGAGTCGGGGTAGCTGAGAGCCGATATCTGAAGGATTATTTTTGTAGCCCTTGAACTGCAAAATTGAAAGGATATTTTAAGTAGGTTTTGCCGGAATCCTGATTTTTAGGAGACAGCATCCGTTATCATATGCTGGAGTATAAATTGTACTAGATTATTTAGTATGAGAGTACTTATTGAGACTACTATTTTTAAGATAGTGGTGAATTTGGGTGGTACCACGTGAGAAGACCTCTCGTCCCAATTAATGGAGACAATCCATTGATTGAGATGAGGGGTTTTTTATATTCTATGATAAAAAATAAAATAGTTAGTAGTGAGTAGAGTAGTATTAGCCTCTTATAAAAAAATGAGTAGAGAGTAGGAAGGAGTTGCTAAGTATGAGATTATTGACAGGAGCTGAAATTTTTGTAGAATCACTTTATTGTGAGGGGGTAGATATAATCTTTGGCTATCCAGGAGGAAAGGTTATCCCTATTTATGATGTATTGTATGATTCAAAGCTTAAACATATAATGCCCCATCATGAACAGGGAGGAATTCATGCAGCAGATGGTTATGCTCGTTCTACTGGTAAAGTTGGCGTTTGTCTTACTACTTCTGGTCCAGGGGCAACCAATTTAGTAACTGGATTGGCTACAGCTTATATGGACTCTGTACCAATTGTTGCTTTTACTGGTCAGGTAGCACAATCTATGTTAGGAACTGATGCTTTTCAAGAAGCAGATATTACAGGGATTACAACTCCAATTACTAAGCATAATTACTTAGTTCAAGACATCAAGGATCTGCCTAGAATTATTAAGGAGGCCTTCCATATTGCTAGAACTGGAAGACCTGGACCTGTCTTAATTGATATTCCTAAAGATATTTTATTAGCAAAAGCGGAATTCACTTACCCCAAAGAGATCAATCTACCAG
>NZ_PVNB01000022.1 GCF_003001995.1 Orenia metallireducens
GTCCAATCAATCCACCAAGTGGATGTCCTTTTCATACAAGGTGCCCTTTTGCTACTGAGAAATGTAAGAGAGAGGTACCAAGCTTTGAAGAGAAGGTTGATGGACACTTTGCTGCCTGCCATTATTCCTGATTATTCCCATTGGTATTGTAAAAATATAGCTTTTATATAAACTGTTGACAAAGTATATCAATAATATTATAATTATAAAAAACAGTGAATAAATATTAAAAAAGTTGTAAGTTGGGCAAATTGGGAGGAGTAGAGTAGTTGAGTTGGAGTTTAGGTTTTAGACTAGTATAAGTAAATACTTTTATAAGTCAGTTCAAGACTTAATAGCAGAGTTGAGATTATAAGGAGGTCAATCGCATGAGTAGTGCAGTAGAAGAGTGTGTTTTGTATGACTTGACCAAGAAGGAGAAGGTAATTTATTTAGCCCAAAAGGACCCTTTTTTAAAAGTAGAAAGGATTTCCCAGTTGGCTGAAACAACCCCCCATTATGTCAGAACAGTCCTGTCAGAAGCTAATTTATCATTAACTAAGTTAAGAAAACAGTATGCTCAAAGATTAAAGAATAAAAAAAGAGCAAACAAATTTCTGTTAGATATTCTGTCTACTGATAAGTTTGATAAGTTAGATTTGACTAAAGAAGAGGGAGTAGTCTTAAATAAGACTGAATATTATTCTGATTTATTCAAAGGGTGTAGAGATTTTTTAGAGAGAACGGTACTATTTAGAGAAGAAGGGCTCCCAATAATGATAAATAGTACTTTTATTTCTGATGGTTTACAGAAATTTGATGAGCTAGACAATAGGAAAGATCTATTTATTTCAGAGAATAAGGTTAGAGTAGAGATGAGCAATGATATTGTGGCTAACTTATTAGAGATTAATATTGGTATTCCTGTTCTAATTTTAGAGAAGGAGATTTATATTTCTAAAAAATTAAAAGGCTTTGATCTACTTTATCTTATTCCAGAGAGAGTAGAGTTGTTGTTAAAAGAGAATAATCATCAGATATCAGTACTCAAATGTAAGCATTAGTGATCACAGCAGTTAGCCATAGTTGGTTAGCTGTTTTTTATTTCATCTAAAAATTATTGACAAGTCATGTTAATTTTATTATAATCAAAGATAAATGAGAATAATTTGGCTAGTTCATAATTATTTATTTTTATCCCAATCTAAAGCATCTACTTTAGATTACTTTGTTTTGGATATATTTTTAAATATAAAATGACTTACATAAGTATGTATAAATATTAATGTTTTAGAATTGATTATGTTAGTAGAAGAAGTGATGGAATATAGAGATATTAAGACAGTAACGAGTAACAAGTGATGAGAGAAGATTTTTACTAGTTACCTGTCACTCATCATTGATCAATAAACTGTCGCAATATACCCATAGTCTAATATTATTTTACTAATATAAGTGATTAATTAATGTAAATCTAGATAAAGATAATAAGTAATTACTGCTTAGTAATTAATAAAAAGAATTATAAAATCCACTTTAAAATGGAATATTTATAATTAAGAGGTCAATAAAGTAGTCAATTGCTTTAATGATAAATCAAATTATCAAGGAGGAAATAAGTAGAGATGATGAAAAAGAGATTAAGTATATTATTAGTAGTAGCCTTAATGGCAGTTTTAGTTACTGCTTGTGGAGGTAATCAAGAAGGAAAAGTAGAAAAAGATAGTAAAAATAAGCAAGAAGTCGCAAAAGAAGTTAGTGAACAGGATAAATATGGAGGTGTCTTCCAAGGTCGTGTGAAGGCTGACCCACCAACATTGGATCCAGCTATGGCAACAGATACTACGTCTAGTAGAGTGATTAGAAATATCTTTGATGGTTTGGTTCAGTTTGACAAAGATTTAAATGTGATTCCAGCGATAGCTAAAAGTTGGAATATAAGTGAGGATTCTTTAGTTTGGACCTTTAACTTAAGAAAAGGTGTTAAGTTCCATAATGGAAGAGAAGTGAAAGCAGATGACTTTGTTTATACATTTACAAGAATTTTAAATTCTAAGACCAAGTCTCCGCGCACATGGCTGTTTGAAGGGGTTAAGGGTGCTAAGGAATTTATGGAAGGTAAAGCGGATAAGGTAACTGGACTAAAGGTTCTTGATGATTATACATTCCAAGTAACTTTAGCTGAGCCGTTTACTCCGTTTTTATCGGTGTTAGCAATGGAGAATGCTTATGTAGTACCTCGAGAAGAGGTTGAAAAATATGGTGAAGAATTTGCTCAATATCCAGTTGGAGCAGGTCCATTTAAATTTGTTGAATGGAAGCATGATGATAAAGTTGTATTAGAGAAGAATGAAGATTATTATGTAGAAGGTCGTCCTTATTTAGATAAGGTTGTTTATAGAATTATTCCAGAAGGTTCTTCAGCCTTTGCTGAGTATGAGCAAGGGAATGTTTATCAAAATGTAGATGATGATTTACCAGCAGGACAGATAACAAGAATAATGGATCCTAATGGAGACTTTGCTGTTGATTTTAAAAGTATTCCTAGGTTAGGGACATTCTATATTGGGTTTAATACTCAAAAGGAACCTTTCAATAATAAAAAAGTACGTCAGGCAATAAACTATGCGGTAAATAGAAAGGTTCTTGCAGCGGTAGTTATGAATGGAGTTGTAAAACCTGCTAACGGGATCTTACCTCCCACAATGCCAGGATATAATCCAGATTTAGAAGGCTATGAATATAATTTAGAGAAAGCTAAGAAATTATTAGCAGAGGCAGGTTATAAAGATGGATTACCTGGTCAATTTGAATTAGCTTATAATACAGATAAGAAGAATCAAAGAATTGTTGAAGCTATACAGTCTAACTTAAAACAAATTGGGGTTAATGTAAGATTAATTAATATGGATTGGGGTACTTATATTAAGAAGGTGGATAATGGAGAAACTCAAATGTATAGATTAGCTTGGATTGCTGATTATCCAGATCCAGATAACTTCTTGTATGTATTATTTCATTCTAAAAATGCTGGACCAGGTGGAAATGGAGCATTTTATAAGAACTCAGAAGTCGATCAGATGTTGGATAAAGCCCGTAGTATGAAACCAGGTAAAGATAGAATTGCTCTATATCAAAAAATTGAAAAACAGATTGTAGAGGATGCACCATGGATTCCAGTGTATTATTATACAGCACCGATTTTGGTGAAACCATTTGTTAATAACTATGTATTTACAGCTCAATCAGCACTACCATTGACAAATGTTTGGATAGACCCAAATCATAGATAGTAATTATTTTAGAGCAGTCGGCGTTAAGCTGACTGCTCTTTTGCTATAATTGGATAAGCTATTGGTTGATACTCCTTAGATAGATATTAAAACAGTAATGAGTGATGAGTAGATAAGAAAAATTTTATTAACAATTTCTCCTCCCGGTTCTCAAATAATAGAGACTCTTCGTGGGATTGATATTTTTAAATCCCCTACTAGTTTCAAGAAACTCTCCGTGATTATAAAGTTTCTCAAAAACATGAAACTTTATTTCTCCTCAGGTCGGGTTAAAAGAACCCGAAGAACAAGTGATGAGAAGAGATTTTAACTCGTTAACCGTCACTTGTCACTGATTACTAAAGTATTGCAATATATCCATTAAATCTTATTACCTATATTGAAATTAAACTAGAAAAAACATGTATAACAACATCGTTATTAACAATTATTAACATGATATTAAACTTTCCGTAATATTAAGTCTATATAATCATAAGTGGATTTTTATAACTTTTATTAGCAAAATTAGATATAATGGAGGGAAAAGCATGTTAATAAGAAGAAAAGTGAATAAGTTATTGATTTTTTCTATGGTGATTTTAAGTTTAATGACATTGGTAGGTTGTAGTGATGACAATAGTAGTAATAAGGATATTGCTTCTGGTAAAGTGGTTGATTTTAATGGAATAGGTGTTGAAGGAGTAAAGTTAAATAAGGGAAGTATTACTGTTACAACAGATAAAGAAGGAAGATGGAATATATCAGGATTAAAAGAAGGAGATGTAGTTACTCCAAGTAAAGTTGGATATTCTTTTGAACCCAAAGATTACAGAGTGACAGATGGAAAAGATAGTGGAATTATTTTTACTGCTACTAAAAAATTAGAAAGAAAACAAGGTGAATTGTACATAGCCCATACCAATGATATTCATGGTAGGGTAGAAGAAGGAAAGTATGATGGAATGGGGTTAGCAAAGGTTAAGACAAAAATAGATGAACTAAAAGCAGAAAGAGATGTATTAGTACTAGATGCAGGAGACACAATTCATGGGCAGACTATAGTTCAACTATCAAAGGGAGAGAGTATGATTGAAATTATGAATGCTATAGGGTATGATGCTATGGCAGCTGGAAATCATGATTTCAACTATGGGCAAGAGAGATTGGTTGAATTGGATGGAATAGCAGATTTTCCGATTTTATCAGCAAATGTTTACAAAGATAATGGAGATAGATTATTATCACCTTACAAAATTAAAGAGATAGAAGGGAATAAGGTTGGTATATTTGGACTTTCCACTCCAGAGACAACTTATAAAACCCATCCTAATAATGTAAAAGGCTTAGAGTTTAAAAACCCTATAGAAGAAGCGAAAATTATGGTAAATCAACTCCAAGCTGAAGGATGTACTATTATTATAGCACTTAGTCACTTAGGATTAGATGAATCTAGTGAACATACTAGTGAGATGGTAGCAGAGCAAGTTAAAGGTATAGATGTAATTGTTGATGGTCATAGTCATACAAAATTAACAGAAGGTAAGCAAGTAAAGGAAACATTAATTGTTCAGTCTCAGGAGTATGATAAGAATCTTGGGATAGTTGATATCACAGTAGATCAAGCTGGTGAGATTTCTATTAAGGCAAGTTTATTTACCAAAGAAGAAGCAGCTAATTTAGAAGAAGATGCAGACATTAAGTCTATAGTAGAAGAGATTAATGCTGAAAATGATGAGGTATTATCAGAAATAGTAGGAAGTACAGAGGTATTATTAGATGGAGCAAGAGAGAATGTTAGGACAGGTGAGACCAATCTTGGAAATTTAATTACAGATGCTATGTTGAATGAGACAGGTGCCGATATAGCTATAACAAATGGTGGAGGAATCAGAGATTCAATAGATGAAGGTGATATTACACTAGGAGAGATTATTACAGTGTTACCTTTTGGTAATTATGTAGTTGTCAAAGAACTATCAGGTGCAGAGATTAAAGCAGCTATTGAACATGGTATTTCAGCTTATCCAGAAAGTCTAGGTGCATTTCCTCATATTGCTGGGATGAAGGTTAAGTTTAATCCAAGTAAGGAAGCTGGAAATAGAGTTGTTGAGATAACTGTGAATGGAAAAGTTTTTGATGAAAATGAGTCTTATCAGGTGGCAACCAATGACTTTATGGCAGCTGGTGGAGACGATTATACAATGTTTGCTGATGATAGTATAGTAGGAGAATATGATGGATTAGACCAAGTATTAAATAACTATATTCAAAGTCTAGCAGATCAAACTGTAACAGCAGATATTGCAAAAATTGAAGGAAGAATTGAAGTTGTAGAGTAATTTTTCTGTAAATAAGATGTTAGTTTTAGAGTGCTAAACTTGAGAAAAAATTATAACTTTGCCCTATGAGAGTTGAGTAATATTCTATGGTTTAATGACTAAAATTGGCTTCTTATAGGGTAATATATTATTTAATTGGAGGTTTTTTATGTTAAGAAGGTTGAAAGGACATAAGTTAATAATATTATCAGCCTTAATTATGAGTTTACTAATAATGGTAGGATGTAGTAGTAATAATGATGATGATTCTGTTGAGGATAAGAGTTATTCAGTTTCAGGAAAAGTTGTTGATATTAATGAGAATGGAGCTAAAGATGTAATTTTAAGCTTTACTAATGGAAATGGGACAGCAACAACTAAGAAGCAAGGAGAATGGAGTAAAGATCAATTAAAAGGAAAGGGAGTTGTTACTCCAGCTAAAACTGGATATAAATTTAGTCCAGAGAGTAGAGAAATAAGTAAGCAAGATGATAATGTTGACTTTATAGCTAAAAAAGTTCCTGCTACTTATATAGAAGCTTTCTGCCCAGATTATAATAGTTCTCAAGCTGATTCAAATGGAGCATGGATTGATATTAAGTTTAATGATGTATCAGCTTTACCAGCTGCGTGGTTATTAAAGGCTGGTAATTATAAGCATGTCAATGAGTTGATGAATAGTATTGATATTTCAGGGTGGAGCCTAAATAATGGAGATACAATCAGAGTTTATTCAAAAGGAGCAAAAGTTAACACAGATGAAACAGATTTGAAGTATAAAACAGCATCTAAGTATTTTGCTAATTATCAATATGGAATTATATGGTTAGAAGATGAACAAGGAACAATAATTGATATCGTTGCCTATACAACAAGTTCAAATTCAAAGGGATATTGGCTTTCAGAAAATGGTGATAATCCAGTAGCAATTTTGGATAAAGCTGTAGTTGCAGAAAAATGGAATGGTAGTAAGTTAGCAGATGCTTTTGAAGCAGGAGATATTTCTAATTCTTATATTAAGTTAAAAGATGTAGTAGTAGGTGATGGACAGAAGAATAGTGATTGGACAACAGTAGATGAAGGAGATGGTGAAAATTTACCTGATGGTGCAGTAAGTGCTGAGATTTATGAAATTCAGGGATCTAGCCATGAGAGTGCAATGAAAGATGAGCCAGTCAAAGGTGTTGATGGAATTGTAACTGCCAAAGATAAGACTGGATTTTATATGCAAGAATTAGATTCTGATAATGATGATGCTACTTCGGAAGCAATTTATGTCTTAAGTGATAAAGCAGTAGAAGTAGGAGATAAAGTAATTGTTGCTGGTATTGTACAAGAGTATGCAATCCCTCATACAGCTGATGAATGGTGGATTGATATACCACGACAATTAACTATAACTGCTATTGAGGCAAGTCAAGTTGAAGTTCAATCTCACGGAAATGATTTGCCAAATCCTATTATTTTAGGAACTGATAGGAGTATTCCAGAGAATAGTATTGATGATGATAGTTTCGATAGTTTTGATATAACAGAGGATGCTATTGACTTCTATGAATCTTTAGAAGGGATGAGAGTACAAGTGGATAATGCCTTAGTTATTGGACCTACTGAGTATGGACAGACAGCTGTACTTCCTAACAGTGGAGATTATAACAGTGGTGCTAGAACAGAATTTGGTGGAGTTTTAATTGCAGAAGGTGACTTTAATCCAGAGAGAATTATTGTTGAAGCTGAAACATTAACTAAATTTTTCGATTATAGATATGCTAAATCTTTTGATTTAGGTGCTAAATTTATAAAGCCTATCGTTGGAATTATAAGTTATGATGAAGGAAAGTATATGCTTTATAATACAGCAGATTATTCAAGTTATAGTGAAGATGACATTTATACAAAAGCTAATAATAGTAAGAAGGATGTTACGACAATTAACTATGCAAAAGATAAATTAACAATTGCTAGCTTTAATGTTGAGAATTTAAGTGCAGAGTCTAAGTCTAGTAAAATTGAAGGAATAGCTAATTCTATTGTTACTAATCTTAAAAATCCAGATATCATTGGGTTGGTAGAGATTCAAGATAATAACGGAGAAACCGATAATGGCGTAGTTGTAGCTGATAAAACTTATAATGCTTTGATTTCTACAATCTCTAATGTGGGCGGGGCAACTTATGACTATGTCAACATTGATCCAGAGGATGATCAAGATGGTGGAGCTCCAGGTGGAAATATTCGAGTAGGATTTATCTATAGAACTGATAGAGTAGATTTTATAGCAAAAGGTAGTGCAACTGCTACAGATGATGTTTTGGTAGAAGGAAGTGGGGAGAATATTACTTTATCTTTAAATCCAGGTAGAATTGACCCAACTAATAATGCCTTTGATGATAGTAGAAAGCCTTTAGCAGCAGAGTTTGAATTTAAGGGAGAGAAAGTATTTATGATTGCTAATCACTTTAATTCCAAAGGGGGAGATGCTCCTCTATTTGGAAATGAACAACCACCTGTATTGGTCAGTGAGAATCAGAGAAGGGAGCAGGCAGAGGTAGTTAATCAATTTGTACAAGAGATATTAGCTGCTAACTCAGATGCAAATGTAGTAGTACTAGGAGATTTGAATGACTTTCAATTCTCTGAAGCTGTAGATACCCTTGCTGGAAGTCAATTAACCAATATGATGGAACAATTAGATGATAGTGATAGATTTACTTATGTTTATGAAGGAAATTCACAAGTATTAGACCATATTCTAGTAAGTGATAGTTTAGTGGGGTCTACAGAGGTAGATGCAATCCATATCAACTCAGTTTATGCTGAGTATGGTCCTATTGGAATAGTTAGTGACCATGATCCAATAATGGTTCAAATTTCTAATTTGGGGAATTAAGAAGAGATTAAATTAGCTATTGTCAATTGAATATTGTATATAGTAACCCAGAGTTAATTCTCTGGGTTATTATGATTAATAAGGATAAAGGAAAACTATTTATTATTTGCTTTCATATTTATTACATTTAAAAAAAACAAATATTCTTATTGAATATACAATAGCATCTTCATCTCTATTTTGTTTTTATATTTGGTATCTTTATTTAATATATTTAACAAAAATGAGGTGAAGTTTTTCTGTTATAATTAATATTTAGTTATTTTTATAATTTTTTTAGTATCAAAGTTTTTTGAATTACTTAGTTTTGGGTTTTTTCTTTTTACTTTAAAAAATGATGTATAAAATAGCATAAGTTAGGAATAATACTCCTAAGATGAAAGATATAAAAGGAGTGAAAACTATGAAGATGGAAGAGTTAACTAAAAAGGAACAGATTATTAATTTTGCTCGTCATGATCCTTTTCTAAAGATTAGTGATATAGCTGAGAATGTTGAGACCACACCAAGGTATGTGAGAACAATTTTATCAGAGGCGAATATATCCTTGATGGAGTTAAGAGAGAAGTATGCTCGTAATATGGAACAGCGTTTGGCAGGAAAGGAGAGTAACTTACAAAAGGCAACAGTACGTTTATTAAAAGAAGATGGAGATATTAAAGTTAGTGAGATAACATTACAGAGGATCTCTAATTTTGATTGTAGAGAATTGATGAAGACTCATCCTGATGAGGAATTATATAAGATTACTCAAAAGAAGTTAATAGATGGTAAACCTTATAGTTTACAAGAGATTATCACTTATTTAAGTACTGATATTAATCAAGAGAGAATAGCTAATTTAGATTCTTTATATGAATTATTTGGCAATAAAGGTGTTGAAGGATTTAAATTTAGAAGTAATGTTGTACAAGTAGAGTCTTATAATCCATTAATATCAACTAACTTAGGTTTGAAAGAAGAAGATCCAATTATAAAAAGTCAGCGTCTGATTTTGATTGATAAGATGCCAATTGGTGTAGAAAATTTCTACTTTGATGCTAATAGTATTCAATTGGTCTTCCCAGGAGAATTGGTAGTATAGTAGTTACTAGCTGTTAGCCTCTAGCCACTAGCTAATAGCTAGAAGCCAATATACTATTGACTTTTGGATTTGATATGTTATAATTATAGAGGAATTGCCGAGATGGCGGAACTGGCAGACGCGTAGTGTTGAGGGCGCTATGGTCACTTGACCGTGTGGGTTCAAATCCCACTCTCGGCACCAATAAATTCAGTTAACAATTTACAATTAATAATGAATAGTTAAACTTAAAACATTTAACTATTACTACTTATTATTAGATAGTTGTATATTTTTCGGCGGTGGTTGGGCGACTAGTCGTCGGTTAAAATTTAATAGATAATTTAAAAGCATACTCATTTTTAATGAGTATGCTTTTTTTAATCATTATTGTTTTTGTTGTAATTTTCTTTTCTTTTTGAGTAGTTCTTCAAATTGCATTTCTAACTTTTCATATTGAGAATCGTCTTTAGTTGATTCGCTTAATCTTCCTAATACAGCAGCAATTTCATTTTCAATTAATTTTAGATCATTTCTCCTGTCTAAGGAATCATTCTGCTCTTGCTGTTTTTTATATTCTTCCAATCCAAGCTGTACCTTCTTTATTTTATTATTTTTAAATATTAATAGTTGCTTAGAAATCTTATTTAGAAAATATCTATCATGAGAAACAAATAAGATAGTACCCTGATAATCTGTTAAAGCACCTTCTAGCTCTTCACGACTATATAAATCTAAATGATTAGTAGGTTCATCTAAAATTAAGATGTCTATTTTTTGTAAAATTAAATCTGCCAATTTAATCTTAGTCCTTTGGCCCATGCTGAGTTCTTTAGTAGGCTTTTCTAATAATAATTCATCAATGTCTAGATTGGCTAATAAAGTTCTTGCCTTAGCTGTGTAAAAACCTTGGACGGAATCCATATTTTCTAAAGGGGATTTCTCTAAATCTAAACTACTTAATTCTTGGCTCAAATAACCTATTTTAGCAGAGGGACTAATCCAGACTTCTCCTTGGTCAGTTATTTCTTGGTTCAAAATAATTTTGAATAAAGTAGTCTTACCACAGCCATTAGGACCGATTAAAGCAATTCTCTCTCCATGTTGAATAATAAAAGAACTATTTTTAAATAAAATTTTATTATTATAACTTTTACTAATATTTCTTGTTTCTATTAATCTCTTTCCATGTTTATTGGGGTCAGTAAAATTAAAATTTATTTTTGGTTCTTCTTTAGGTTTTTTTACTCCTTCTTCTTTCATTTGTTCTAAGCGTTTTAATTTTGATTTAACCTGCTTATCCATTTTCTTAGCTTTAACTCGGTTAAACTCTTTACCTCCTTTTTTATTTCCAGATTCAAGAGCTGCTTGTCGTGATTCACGATGAGCTTTATTAGACCAATTGTTTAACTGTTTAATCTTTTCCTCTATCTTAGCTTCTTTTTTCTTTAATACACTATATTGATGCATTTTCTCTTCATACCTTTTTTTCTTCTTACATCTATAATCTGAATAATTACCTTGATATTCAAGGACTTTACCATCTTCTAATTCAATAATTCGTTCTACAGTCTGATCTAAAAAATAGCGATCATGTGAGATAACTAAAATAGCTCCCTTATAGTTTTTTAGTTCTTGAATCAACCAATCTCGCCCTTTAGCATCAAGGTGGTTAGTAGGTTCATCTAAAAGTAATATATCTGGCTTTGTAGCATAAACTTTGGCTAAAGCTAATTTTGTTTTTTCACCACCACTTAAATTATTAACTCGATTTTGATTCCAGCTTTGTAGGTCATCTAATCCTAGATAACTACTTGTCTTTAAAAAGTTATTTACTTCATTTACTCCTTGATTATATATATCATTAAAAATATTGGTAGTATAAGCAGTAGATTGTGCTAAATGTCCTATTTTAATATTATCTCTATATTGAGTTATATTACCTTCATCTGGAGTTAACTTGCCTAATATAATATTAGCTAAAGTAGTTTTTCCAGCTCCATTCTTTCCTACTAAGCCTATCCGATCTCCAACTTTAATACTTAAATCTACCTTCTTAAGTACTTCTTGATTAGCAAAACTTTTCTTTATTTTATAGCAATTTAATAATTCCATAGTATCCCTCTTTTCTTTAAAAATAGTCAAAAAATAAAAAGACCACGGGTCAATAAACCCGTGGTTAGTGTTGAAAGCATATATAGCATATAAAAAACCATGGGTCTAAACCCATAGCCTAGAAATTAGCTATAAATATTTTATCTACATGAGTTTATTAATCTAATAACTCTATTTTCCTTAAAATAGATATACTAATTCCTTGGTTACAAAGGAATTAATTCTCTAATGTTGAGAAAATAGAATATTAAGTTTGATAAGTTAGATTAATAAAAACTTCATTGTATTAATATTTAAGCCTCCTGATTAGATATTTACTAATATTATACTTTTAATATATTTGATTGTCAAGTATTTTAAAATTATCAAAATTAAATGTATTGTGATTTTTAAAAAGATATTGTATAAAAAATATAATAAAGTAATGATTTCAAAACAGGAGAATAAGTTGATTAGAATTTAATAGAGAGAATAGTAAGCATACTCGAGATGATGAGGTATGCTTACTATTTTTAACAAAGATTATTAGTTTACTTGATTTTATTTATTTTATATTCTATCATCAAATATCAGCAGCTAAAATATTACTATAGATTATATCAGTAATTATTTTAGATTTACCCTCTGCTTTCAATTTCTTTGATTATTCAAGTTAAACTGCAAAAAGACTTGAATTTATCCCTGTAAATGTCATTATCTATATTATAAAATTTATACAAACAGGAAGAAAAGGAGTTGTAATTATGAATATTAAACAGATTCGAAATGCTACAATAGTGGTTCAATATGAAGGGAAGAAGTTTTTGATTGATCCAGTTTTGGCAGACAAGGATGCATATCCACCTTTTCCGACAAGATCAATTTAATCCTTTAGTTAGCTTGCCAACATCAATTGATAATATTATTAATGTAGATGCTGTAATTCTAACTCATTTACATTTAGATCACTTTGATGAGGTTGCTAAAGACTTATTGCCAAAAGATATAAAAGTATTTGTACAAGATAAAAAAGATGCTAAAGAATTAAGAGATGCCGCTTTTAAAAATATAGAAATTTTGCATAAAGATACAGTTTATGAAGATATCAAATTAGCTAAAACTCCAGGTCAGCATGGAAGAGGGGAAATATTAAAGATTGCTGGCAATGTATGTGGTGTTGTTTTCAAACACCCAAATGAAAAAACTTTATATGTAGCTGGAGATACTATCTGCTATGAAGGTGTTCGAGAAGTGATTGCTACTCATAAGCCAGAAATTATCGTTGTAAATGCTGGTGACAATCAATTCTTAGACAGCGATTCTCTAATCATGGGAAAAGATGATATCTATGAAGTATACAAGACTGCACTTAATGCAAAAATCATTGCTAGTCATATGGAAGCTATCAATCACTGGACATTATCAAGAGAAGAATTAAAAAGCTTTATTAATGAAAAAGGAATCTCTTCTGATGTTTTAGTACCAGATGATGGAGAAGAATATACATTTTAAAAATAATAAAAATTTTATAGATAAATAGAAAAGCAGGTAATATCCATAGCATAGTATGGTATTATCTGCTTTTAGTCGTTTCATTAATAATAACAGTTAATTTATAATTTACATAGTTATTTAAGTTTATCAAGAACTTATCTAACAGCTCATTAGAGGGAAATTTACATTCAAGAAGATAACAACCGTCCCCACTAATCTTATAGTAATGTTTATTTACGAGATATCTCTGGGCAACAATGAATTTGAATACTCTTACTTAGTATTCAATAATTGTATATTATTAGCGACAATTGGATGGCAGGATCTCAGTTAAAATTTTATAGAGACATATACCTTATAATGGGTATGTTTTTCTGATTATGTTTAATCATCTTGGCAAAAGCATAACAAATTATAATTTAACTAAGGTAGATTTGATTTTAAAGGTATCTATAAGGATTGTCTTGAATTTTATATTAATCTTTTATATAATCACTTAAAAGTTTATCTATAGAAGATGGAAAAATTCCTATGAAAGGTGTGAAGAATATGAACTGGATTAACTCAATTAAAGAGTATAGACCATATAATAATCAGGAAAGAAAAGATAAGGGAGTAATTTTAAAGTGTTTAGATATGTTTGATGATGTTCTAACAAGGGATAATGAAGTTGCACATATTACAAGTTCTGGCTTTGTAGTGAATAAGGCTAGAGATAAAGTTTTAATGATATATCATAATATTTTTGATTCATGGTCATGGACAGGAGGACATGCAGATGGAGAGAGTGATTTATTACAGGTAGCAATTAAGGAAGCTAATGAAGAAACTGGTATTAAGAAGATTAATCCTATTAGTCAAGATATTATCTCGCTTGATATTTTTCCTGTGTTAGCTCATATAAAGAATGGAAACTATGTTTCTTCACATTTGCATTTATCAGTTGCTTATTTAATTGAGGCAGATGAGAATGAAGAGCTTATTATTAAAGCAGATGAGAATAGTGATGTTAAATGGATAGCAATAGATGAAGTAGAGAGATATTCTAATGAACCCCATATGATTGGAGTATATAAAAAAATTATATCTAAAATTGAAAAACAGTCATTGTAGTGTAATAAAGATTTGCTTTATATATTAAGCATAGTTTTGTCTTACTCAATTTTGAATAATTGTATATTTTTATGATTTATAGGGTGAGAGTTATCGGTGAAAGAAAGGGGATACGGCAAAATTTTATAAGTCAATTTAGAAATATACTCCAAATTTTGGGGTATATTTTTTTATTTGGTTATTTTTTTGATTTTATCAGAGGAATTTATTACTTAATGTATAATATATGATTATAACAACGAAAAAATGACAAATGTCGATAATTATAGCTAAGAGATTTATTTTCATATTTATCATTAGATATCAAGGGAGAGGTTAATTCTTCCTTGATTATTATTTAAGTATATTAATAGCTTTAAGGTTCTTTTAGAATTATTAGATAAAGAGTAAAGAAAGGAGTTGAGATTTTATTAAATGAGGATATTAGTATCGATACAAATGGATATAAAATTTTAAAGAAATTCTGCCTGAGGAGGCTTTAAAATGGTGAAAAGAATTAAAGATTTGAGTATAGGCACTAAAATTTCTAGTAGCTTTACAGTTTTAATCATTCTAAGTATTATAATGGTTTTTGTAGGTTATTCTAGCTTAAAATTAATCTCTCATAAAGTTAAAATCAGTGAAGAAGCAAATAATATAGCAGAATTAATCTTAGATATGAGGATAAAAGAAGTCAAATTTATGAGAACTGGTGACAAAAATAGAGATAAAGAGGTAAATGATTTATTGGATAAAGCTATAAATAGAATAGAAAGTCTAGAGAAAAAAGTAGACAAACAAATTGAAAGAGAAGAGATTAATCAGATTAAAGAGTTAATTACAAACTTTAAAATTTCCTTTAATAATTATGCAAAAAGTACATATCAACAACAAGATTACAGAAGAACCTTTGTTAAAGAGGAAGAAGAGTTAATTGAACCATTATATAGCCTATCTAGGCTTCAGAATCAAGCGTTAGGAGAATTTATAAAAGAGGGTAAATTATTATCAGATATAGAAATAAAAAGAGAAAATATAATGATAATTGAAAATATAATCAGGTTTATTAATGAAATAGGTAAGCAGGAAAGAAATTTGGTGATTAATTTTGCTAATGATCAGAAGGAGAAGGAATATATTAATCAGACTTTAAGCTACTTTGATAAAGCCAAAGAGGAGTTAGTAAATGGGATATTTAAAGAAGAGATGAATAGTGATCAAGTAGAAGAACTATTAGCTGCTCTAAAAGATGGAAGAGATGCCTTTAATGATGTTGTAATTACTGAATTGACAAAGAATCAGCAAAAGAAAGCTATGGTTGAATTAGGAGATAAGGTAGTTACTAAGGCTAAAGAATTATCTGAGAATAAAGAAATCGAAATTAAAGAATCAGTAAAGTCTGGTATTGAACATTTAATAATAATATCAATTGTTGGAATAATAATTGGAATTATTTTTTCCATAGTAATTACTAAAGCAGTCAGCAAGCCTGTATTAAGTGTTATGAAATTTTTAAAAGAGATGGCTCAAAATGGTGGTGATCTAACTAAAAGAATTGCTGTCGATTCTCAAGACGAGGTTGGACGTTTAAGCTATTGGTTCAATGCCTTTGTAGATCAGTTACATGATATTATCTTAAAATTAAGGGATGATTCTGAAGAGTTATCAGCATATAGTGAGGAGTTATCATCTTCCTCTGAGGAAGGAAGTGCTGGTATTGAGGATACTCGTCGATTAATAGAAGGAATGGTGGCTCATATTCAACAGATATCGGCAAGTGCTCAAGAGGTAACAGGCTATGCCCAACAGACCAGTGCTCAAACTGAGTTTGGTAATAGAAATATTGAAGAGACTATAGGTAGTATTCAAGGGATTAATCAGGCTGTAGAAAGAGCTGTCAAGTCTATAGCTAATCTGGAAGTAAATTCTGAAGAGATAGGTAAAATTATAGAGTTAATTACTAGTATTGCGGAGCAGACCAATTTATTGGCTTTAAATGCAGCAATAGAAGCAGCTAGAGCTGGTGAACATGGGATGGGGTTTTCTGTAGTAGCAGATGAGATTAGAAGCCTTGCTGAAGAGACTGCTAAAGCCACTCAGGATATTTCTGCTTTAATTAACAATATTCAAAAACAAACAAAGGATAGTATTGAAATGATTAGAAAGGTAGAGAGGAAGGCGAATGAAGGGGAGCGTATTGCTCAAAAGACAAGTAGCGTCTTTGAAGAGATTAAAGTGGCAAGTGAACAGACTTCAGCCCATATTGAAGATACAGCTCAATCGACTCAGCAGTTAGTAGCAGATACAGACCAGATTATGATTTCAGCTGAAGATATTGAAAGAATGTCTACAGAGTTAAGTACTTCTTCTCAAGAATTATCAGGTATGGCAGAAAGCTTGCAGAGTTTAATTAGCAAGTTTAAGATTTAAGAGGTTTTACTGAGCTAGAAAGTGGGAGAGTATGGCTTTCAATTTTATAATTATAAGGAGGATATAAAAGTGTATCTAGCTAGTGTAGATGGCTTAAAAGAAGGGGATGTATTGGCTAAGAAGATATATAATGCAGATGGACAGTTGTTATTAGAGACGGGTAAAAGATTGAATAGACATTATATTAATAAGTTAAAAGCTCTTGGTCTTACTCACATCTATCTTAAGGATAATAGATTAAAGGAGATAAAAAAAGAGGATATTGAGATAATACCTGATAAGATAAAAGAAGAAGCAATAATTATAGCTAGAGAATCTTTTAAGAGAATAAGTAGTGGTAACATAAAGTTAAGTAAGAAAGAAGAAGATCAATTAAATAAATTAATTACTGATATAATTAATAGTACAATTAGTAATAAGAATATACTTAATTGCCTTAAAGATGTAAGGGTATTAGAGGATGAGTTATTCTTCCATCTGACCAATGTTGCTGTACTCTCTTTAGTAGTGGGTAAGAAGTTAGGGTATAGCAAGGAAGCTCTTTTTGAATTAGGGATAGGTGCATTTTTACATGATATAGGTAAGATCAGAATTTCTCCAGAAATTTTAAATAAACCTGGTAAACTTAGTGAGGAAGAGTTTGAAGAGATTAAAAAGCATACAATTTATGGATATGAGATTTTAAGTAATATGGAAGGAATTTCAGAATCTTCGGCTCGTATTGCTTATTTACATCATGAGCGGTGTGATGGTTCTGGTTATCCTAAAGGAATAACTAAAAGGTATATCGATGAATATGCAAAGATTGTAGCTATTGCAGATGTATTTGATGCTATGATGAATGATAGAGCCTATCGTGCTTCAATTAAGGTAAAAGAGGTAATTGAGTATATGTATACTGCCTTTACAGAAAACAAGATGGATAGAGATTTATTAGCGATATTTTTAAAAATGATAACTCCTTATCCCATAGGAACGACAGTTAGATTAAGTATTGGTTGTGAGGCAGTAGTAACTCAAGTAAATGAAGCTATGATGCTTAGACCGATAGTTAAGGTCTTAAATTTTAATGGATTAGACAAAGAGTTAGAGATTGATTTATCTGAGGATTTAGATATTGATATTATAGATGATTAACTGTATTTGTAGAGAATCTGAGAAAGATTTTAATTAGAATTATCGGATTATCCTAATCTAGGCTCTATAAGAGAACCCCCACTAAAATTCAGTGGGGGTATCTATAATTTCTAATTATAGATATGCTAATTTTTATTTATCTTCTCCTTCTATCACGGTCCCAATCTCTGTCACGGTCCCAATCTCTATCACGGTCCCAATCTCTGTCACGGTCCCAATCTCTGTCACGGTCCCAATCTCTATCATGGTCCCAATCTCTGTCACGGTCCCAATCTCTATCATGGTCCCAATCTCTGTCACGATCCCAATCTTTGTCACGATCCCAATCTCTGTCACGGTCCCAATCTCTGTCACGGTCCCAATCTCTGTCACGATCCCAATCTTTGTCACGGTCCCAGTCTCTGTCACGGTCCCATCTATCTCTGTCTCGTCTACCTCTATCTCTGCGATATCTTCCCATTAACGTTCCCTCCTTTCATCTCTTTTGTTATTATAATATGGAAAACGATTAAAAAATGTTAACATATAAACCAATATTTACATTAAAATCAATTTTATAAATTGATAAAGTAGTGTGTGCCTGAGCAATATAGAGGCAATTTTTACAGAATATTAGTTAGAGATGAAGAATAAGTCTTTATTTTTAGCTATGCATTTTTATAGATAATAATTATCTTAGATATGTAAATAATAGTGGTATGATCTAAATACTAACTAGTATATTTACATCTTGTGATAATAGAAAAACTGATACAGTATAGAAATATTACGACACTTTGCAACTAAGTATAAGGCTAAGATTAAGTTTGAGTAAATCATAAAAACACTGCTTAAACTATCCTTAGACTTATACTTAATCTTATACTTAAACTCAAAAAGTGTCGCAATATACTCATAAAAAGACACTATTTATATTGAAAATTAACCAAGATAACAGGCTATATTTAATTGATAATATATTAAATGGAGGATTTTTCAATAATGATATTAGATAAATTAAAAAATATATTTGGAATTAAAAATAAAGAGCAGAAGATAGATGATATAGTATCTGCTAAAGTAATCGCTATATCTAAATCTCTACATAAGAATAAGAACTCCTTAGAGAAGATATTTTCAAAAAGTGATGATTTAATCTATAGAAAGATTTATTTAGAAAATAGCAATACTTCTTTATTATTGGTATGCATCGATGGAATGGTGGAAAGAGATTTAATTGCTGATCATATATTAACTCCTCTACAACTAGAAGATAATAAGGGAGATATTACAATTAATTTAGAAAAAATCAAGGAAAAGCTAATAACCACTTTAGAAGTAGAAATAAGTAAGGGTTTTCAACAATTGACACGTTCTTTATTATCAGGCAATACCTTGTTATTTATTGAAGGGTATAAGCAGGCTCTGATGATTGGGACAACAGGATGGGAGGCAAGGAGTATAGAATCTCCTGCGTCTGAAGAGACTATTGGAGGTTCCCGGGAAGGTTTTATAGAATCAATCAAAACCAATATATCTTTGATTAGAAAAAGAATCAAAACCCCTAAATTAGCAGTAGAATTATTAGAAGTAGGTCGTAAAACAAGGACAAATATAGCTCTTGTCTATCTTAAAGGTGTGATTAATCATGAATTAGTTGGTGAGGTCAGAAATAGGATTGAAGAGATCGATACTGATGGTATAGTAGGTAGTTCTCAAATAGAACAATTAATTGAGAATCATAAATGGAGCATATTTCCTCAGATTATGTCAACAGAAAGAGTTGATAAGACTGTAGGTAGTATATTAGAAGGAAGGATTACTATTATTGTAGATGGGACTCCCTTTGTCTTAATTGCACCAGTAACCTTTGCTACCTTTCTAAATAGTCCTGATGATTACTATGAAAGAAGTATTACTAGTTCTGCTATGCGGGTTGTCAGATATATCAGTTATGTTTTAACAACGACTCTTCCTGCTCTTTATCTAGCTTT
The DNA here is from genome assembly GCF_003001995.1 of Orenia metallireducens. Lineage (GTDB taxonomy): Bacteria > Bacillota > Halanaerobiia > Halobacteroidales > Halobacteroidaceae > Orenia > Orenia metallireducens_B. The sequence continues at coordinate 19,746 of NZ_PVNB01000022.1, forward strand.
AACAGCGTATCATCCTGGAATGATACCAACTCCTTTAGTTCTAACAATTACAGAAAGTAGAATGGGATTGCCTTTTCCTACTATTGTAGAGGTTTTAATCATGGAGTTTACCTTAGAGATCTTAACAGAAGCGAGTATCAGATTACCTAGACCTATTGGACAAGCAGTGAGTATTGTAGGAGGTTTGGTAATTGGTCAAGCGGCTGTACAGGCAGGAATCGTTAGTCCTTTAATTATTATTGTAGTCTCATTAACTGCTTTAACCTCTTTTGTAATTCCTGTGTATAGCTTTACCCTAAGTAATAGGTTAATCAGATTTCCTTTAATAATTATGGGAGGTTTAGCAGGGTTATATGGTATCTTTATGGGTTGGATCTTTATATTAATTCATCTTGCTTCCATAGAGAGTTTTGGGGTAAGATATCTTGGTGATTTTTCTCCTTATAAGCTAGAGCATTTAAAAGATACTATTATTAAAGTACCACAGGGTTGGATGACCCAACGACCTGAGATATTAAATGTGGAAGATACTAAAAAACAAGATATCGAAAAGGCTAGGATGATAGTTGATGAGTAGAGAGTTAGAGAGTATCAATATCTGTTCCTTTATTATCCATGGAATGATCAGTATTAGGCTTTTAAGTATACCAAGGGCTATTGTAGAGTATGCAGAGAATGATAGTTGGATATCAGTATTAATTATGGGGGGATATGCTTTATTAATAGGTTATTTATTTTATTGGTTAGGACTTAGATATAAAAGTCTTACTTTTTCTCAGATTTGTGAAAAAGTATATGGAAAGTTTTTTGGTAAAATTATCATCCTTGGAATTGCTATTTATACTATAATCTCTTTTAGTTTGGGAATCAGACTTTTTACCGATGGTATCCGAATCTTTCTATTGGATACAACACCAATAATATTTATAATAACTATTATGATATTAGCCTGTCTATATTGCTTATTAAAAGGAGTTAGAACAATTAGTATTATTTTAGATATGCTATTGCCACTGATATTAGCTTTTATCTTACTTTTGGTTTTCTTGTCTTTAAAGAATGTTAAATTTATTCATTTAAGACCTTTCTTTTATGGGGGAGTTAAACCAATCTTACAGGGTGCTCGTGAGATGGCAGATCCTTTTTTAACAGTAGGAATTATTGGCTATGTGCTACCTTATTTTAAAAATTTTAAAAAGATGAAAAAATGGATAGCAATTAGTGTTAGCATCAGTGTAGCTGTATATACTATAATTTTATTGCTGTGTATTATGGCCTTTGGTAGTACTGAAATCAAGTATTTAATCTTTCCCACTATCACTTTATCTAAATCAATAATGCTAGAAAGCAATATTCTAGAGAGGGCTGAAAGTTTATATATGGCAGCCTGGATTCCTATTACCTTTAGTACTTTATTATTATTTTACCTAGCTTCTACCCTTAATTTAAAGGCATTTTTTAATACAAAAAAGGATAGAGTTATTATTTTCAGTCAAGTTCCGTTATTTTTAGTGCTAGCTTTATATCCTGATAATATTTCAGAAGTATTTTATCTTATCGGTTGGAATGAAGATTTGGGACAGTTATTAATATTTTTAATAGTTCCTTTAACAGCAATGATTGAATTTTTTAAGGAAAGGAGGAAAAATTTAAAATGAAATTTTTATTAAGTAGATACTCTAAGCTATTTCTATCTTTATTATTTATAATTATCATGATAGGATGCTGGGATTATAAAGAGATTGAAAATAGAGGATATGTTTTAGGAATAGCTATAGATAAGCCTAAGCCACTTCCTAAGGGCTATGAAAATGACCAATCCTATCAAGAGGAGAAAAAATTAGAAAGGATGGAATTACAACAAGGAGAGCCTAGATATGCCTATACTATTCAAATTCCGATTCTGCCCAAGGCGCAAGTTAAGCCTATCGGTGGAGGAGGAGGAGGGGGAGGGGCAGAAAGCTCTAGATCATGGGATTTAACTTTATTAGGTAATTCTTTTTTTGAAGCAAATCGAGAATTTTCTACTAGATTAAATTATGCTCCCTTCTATGAACATCTAAAAGTTATTATTATTAATGAAAAAGTTGCTAGAGAGGGAATTATACCTCCTTTAGATATGATTCTACGGGATCCTGAAATGAGAAGAAGGACTAAAGTTTTTGTTACATCTGAAGAGGCACATAAGATCTTAGATGTTACACCAAGAATAGATGACTATGCTGCTATGTACTTAGCAGATCTTCCTCGAAATGCTACTAAAACCTCTAGAATGCCTCATATTACAGATTTGGGAGAGGTTGCAGAGAGTCTACATGGACAGGTGGATTTTGGCTTGCCAATAGTTATTTCTACCAGTGATGAGATTAAGATAATAGGAGCAGCAGCTTTTAAAGGAGACAAGATGGTAGGAAGATTAAGTGGAATTCAGACTATTTATGCTAAATGGATTAGAGATGCAATTAAGGGTGGAGTTATTGTAATCAAAGCACGTCATAATCCTAATATTTTACTAACCTTAGAGCTAAAAAAAGTAAAGACAAAGCTAAGACCAATTGTAGATGGTGATAATGTTAAAATATTAATTAAATCTAAGGCTGTAATTAACTTAGCTGAAGAATCAGAAACTCGTTATAAAGATGCTTTAAAGCAAGATTTTATAAAAAATATAGAGCAAGGAGCAAAGGATGAAATTGAAAGTAATATTAAAGAAACAATTAAATATGTTCAACAGGAGTTAGGAGCTGATATATTTCATTTTAAGGTTATCTTACAAAAATTTGCACCAAAGACTTGGGAGCAGGTAGAAGATGATTGGTATGAAGTCTTTAGAAATTTGGATATTGTAGTTGATGTAGATGTTGAGTTAGAGTATATTGGAACTGTAAAGTAATTATAGGTTTTAGATATTAAATAATATGTTTTTTATAATTATGAACTTTAGAATATTTTGAATAGTAAAGGATGAACAAAAGCAAATTAAATTATAATCAATTCCATTTCTTAAAATAATTGCAGGTACGGATAATATACTATATAATATTAATAGTAGTAATTCCTATTATTTAAAGGAGGGTTATTAATGAAGATAGCAGTTATAGGGTGTACCCATGCAGGTACTGCTGCGATAGTCAATGCAGCTAAGTTATACCCACAAGCAGAGATAACCGTTTATGAAAGAAATGATAATATCTCATTTCTATCTTGTGGAATAGCATTATATGTTGGTGGTATAGTAAAAGATGTAGAAGGACTATTTTATTCCTCTCCAGAGGAGTTAGCTAATTTGGGAGTTAAGACAAAGATGGGTCATGATGTACTGAATGTGGATATAGATAATAAGCAACTTAAGGTTAAGGATTTGGATAGTGGAGAAGAGTTTGAGGATGGTTTTGATAAACTGATTATCACAACAGGGTCTTGGCCAATTATTCCTAAATTAGAAGGTATAGATCTGGACAATATAGTCTTATCTAAGAACTTCTATCATGCAAATGATATTATTGAAAAGGCCAAAAATACTAAGAATATAGTGGTAGTAGGTGCTGGATATATAGGTGTTGAATTAGTAGAATCCTTTGAACGAAATGGTAAGAATGTGACCTTAATAGATATGGAGGATCGAATTTTAAATAAGTATTTAGACCAAGAGTATACTGATGTTGCTGAACAGTCCTTTAGAGAGCACGGAGTTACCTTAGCCTTGGGTGAAACTGTTAATAAATTTGAAGGTAGTGAAGGTAAGGTTTCAAAGGTAGTTACAGATAAAGGAGAATATGAAGCTGATTTAGTAATTATGTGTATTGGTTTTAAACCAAATACAGAGTTATTTAAAGGGCAGATTGATATGTTAGATGATGGTGCAATTATAGTTGATAACTACATGCGTACTAGCAAAGAAGATGTATTTGCAGCAGGGGACTGTTGTGCTGTTAGATATAACCCTACAGAGGAGTATCGCTATATTCCATTAGCTACAAATGCAGTCCGGATGGGAACATTAGTTGCTAGAAACTTGGTAGAAGAGAGAACAAAGTATATGGGAACTCAAGGTACTTCAGGTATTAAGATATATAATCACAATATTGCCGCTACAGGGCTAACAGAGCTTTCAGCTAAAGAGGCAGGGCTTGAAGTAGAAACAGTAACGGTTACAGATAATTATCGCCCTGAATTTATGCCTACATATGATGAGGCCATCTTAAAGGTTGTCTATGAGAAAGATTCTAAAAGAATTGTAGGAGCTCAGCTGATGTCAGAGACAGATTTAACTCAATCTATCAATACAATGTCAGTGGTAATTCAAAATAAGATGACTATAGATGAGTTAGCCTTTGTTGACTTCTTCTTCCAGCCTCACTTCAATAAGCCATGGAACCTACTTAACTTAGCAGGATTGAATGCTGAGTAATTTGCTGACTTAGAGGTTGATGTAGCTTTTAATAAAATTAAATTATTAAACTTTGAGCATTCCTTTAAAGGGGTGCTCTTTTTTTAATTTAATAGTTTTTACTGGTGAGCTGATGTAATATAGAGATATTAAGACACTTTCGTATCTTAGTTGACAGTGCACAGTTGACGGTTGATAGTTAAAGGGCTTTAAAGATTTTTATACTGAAGAAAATTATTATTTGAACGAAGCAAAAATTGAATTAAAATTTAAATTTAATCAAAATCTTAACTAGAGAGAGTTTAATTTTCTTCTAGACCGGGCTGTTTTGCCACGGAAGGTTCTGTGAACCTGTAGGTTTGGTGACTTTTAGGTCAATGCTAAAAGTCACTCGGGAAAAAGCTGATAATCTTTCCCGAAAAATATTTTAATAATTTTGTTCACTTTTAAAAAGTGAACAGTGTTGCAATATACCTATTAACCGTCATTTCCATTATTAGAAAATATTAAACTGAAAAAATTTTCATAGACGAAAGAAAGGATAATCAAATCATAGAGTAGAATATTAAGACTAGCAAAGGATTGCTATATTATTTCAGAAAACGTTTTCACAATATCTTCTTAGATAGATACTGATATAAATTTAATAAGAGTAAGATAGTAGTTACTTTTGTTGGATTTTATATATTAATGAGTAAGTTTTATAAGCTATTAAAATAGACTAACTTGTATAAGAACCTATAAGGCTATCTATTATGAAATTTACTTAAAATGGCTCAAGGAGGTTATATTAATGAAGAAAAGAATTTTATGTTATTTATTACTAGTAGTTGCTCTACTCTTTTCAGCATGTAATCAAGAAGAATCACTTCAAAATCCAGCTAAAATAGTTATCAAGGTAGTTGATGAAGCTGGAGAAGAAGTAGCTAATGCTGATGTCAGTCTAGAAGGGATAGCTACTGCTAAGACTGGTGATCAAGGTCTAGTAGTTTTTGATGGGATTAGACAGTCAAAGTTAAAAGCTATAATATCTAAAGCAGGGTATGATAGTGAGAAGGAGAAGTTAAAGTTAACAGATTTAAGCACAAAATTAACTGTTAAGTTAACTAGAACAGAGTTAGACAAAGATGAGATGGTCATAGTTGATGCTAAATACTATATTGATATTGATGACAATGTACTCAAACTCTTATTTAAGACCAATCCAGCTAATAGGGTTAATCTTTATCTAGGAGAGAGTAGTGATAGCTTAGTTAAGGTTAAAAGTAATATAAATTATGATAATCAAGGTCTTAAGCTGGAAGGGCTTACACCTAACCAGACTTATTATTATAAGATAGAGGCTATAAATGGTGAGAATACTATTTCAACTGAAGTTTCATCTTTTAAGAAGATGAGCGCTACAAATAACTGGTCTCCTGCTAAGTGGCCTAGAGAGTCTATCTTCTATGAAGTCTTTGTCAGGAGTTTTTATGATGGTAATGGAGACCAGATTGGAGATTTTGTAGGATTAAAAGAAAAGCTACCTTATCTTAAAGAACTAGGAGTAGATGCATTATGGTTGATGCCAATCAATGATAGCCCAAGCTATCATGGCTATGATGTAGTTGATTATTATGATACCAATCCTGATTATGGAACTTTAGAAGAGTTTCAAGAGTTTTTGCAGACTGCTCATGAGAATGGTATTAAGGTAATTATGGACTTGGTAGTAAATCATACTTCTAGTAGGAATCCATGGTTTGAAAGTTCAGCCTATGAAGATGGGAGTCAGTATAGGGATTATTATGTCTGGCAAGATGAATTTGATGATGTAAATGAGCGAGGACCTTGGGGGCAGAGGGTCTGGTATCAGAGTTCTACTAAAAAAGCCTATTATGCTGATTTTTGGGATCAGATGCCTGATTTGAATTTCTCCAATCCAGAGGTTAGAGCAGAGATGAAACAGATAGCTAGATTCTGGCTAGACCCAAATAATGATGGGGACTTCTCCGATGGAGTAGATGGATTTAGGTTAGATGCAGCTAAGCATATTGATGATAAAGATAGTGATGTAACCCACAATTGGTGGCAGGAGTTCAATACAGCTGTAAAAGAGGTCAATCCTAATGCCTTCTTAGTAGGGGAAAACTGGGCTGAAACCGATAAGATGGCACGTTTCTTTGAAGATTTAGATGCTTCTTTTAACTTCAGTTTAGCAGATAGAATGATAGAGGTTGCAAATGGAGAAAATGTTGATATTATTAAAGAGTTAAAAGAGATTCATGCCAAATATAGTAGCTACTCTGATAGGTTCATCGATGCTACCTTCTTAAGGAATCATGATCAAAATAGAGTAGCAGCAGAGTTATCTGCTAGTGAGGATAAGATGAAATTGGCAGCTTCTTTATTGTTGACCTTACCAGGAACACCATTTATCTATTATGGTGAAGAGATAGGACAAATAGGGGCTAAGCCTGATGATAACATTAGAGAGCCCTTTGATTGGTATAGTGATGCCAAAGGTAAGGGTATGACTACAATGGATAAAGGGGGTTTTTACCATCCAATGGCTTATACTAAAGCCAATGATGGAATCTCCTTAGAGGAGCAGGAAGGTGTAGCAGGAAGTCTATTTGAACATTATAAGAGATTAATTAGAGTTAGAAAAGCTAATCCAGCCTTCTTCTCTAGTGCAAACTATACTAAGCTAGATATTAGTGGTCCAAATTATATCTATAAGGTAGAATCACCTCAAAATGATTATGACTTTTTTGTTCTTCATAATTTAAGTAATTCACTACAAAAGATTGAGATAAATGCCGCTGCCTATGAGCTACTGACAGCTACTACTTATAATGCTTCAGATATCTTAGAAGTGCCTGCTTATGGAACGGTAATTTTAAAGAGTAAAGCTACAGGAAGCGAGCTATTTAATGTTAAAAAAGTTGTATTTAGCTATCAAGCAGAATCTAATGTAGATAAAGTGCTATTGCTAGGAGATATAGCTAGCTGGAAGATTAAAGATGGAATTGAGATGGAGAATAAAGACAATGATGGAAGCTATGAGGTTGAATTGAACTTGATCCCAGGTAACTATAAGTATCAATTCGTTACAGAGACTGAAACTGTAGAACCGAATATACCACTTAGCTCTGATGGTCAGAAGAACCAGATTCAAATCAATAAGAGTGATGGTAAAGAGACTATCGATCATACCTTTAGCTTTGATTTGCCAGAGGATGTTGATGAAGATGCTAGAGTGAGTTTGGCAGGAGAATTTAATGGCTGGAATCCCCATGCTACTGAAATGACTGACAGAGATGGTGATGGAATTTGTGAGGTAACTATAAAATTATCACCTGGAGAATACCAATACAAATTTGTCATTAATGGTGGGGAGCGTTGGATTTCTGACCCCAAAGCTAATAAATACAGTAATGACGGTAATCGAAATAGTATCGTTACAATTGGAGGACATACTTTTAGCTATAATCCAGACCAAGCTATTGATGGTGTGATGCTAATAGGGGATATGAATGATTGGAGATTTTATGAGACTATTTTAAGAGAGGATGCTAATACAGGTAGATATGAGGCTAGCCTCTGGTTAGAGCCTGGGCAATATCAGTATCAGTTGATTGAACTAAAGACTGAACTTGATCCTAATGCAGAGCAAGTTGATGGTACCAATATTATTACAGTAGAATAAACTATGAATTTTTGGCCCTTGGAAGATTCCAGGGGTCTTTTTATTGGTTTTATGCAGGAAAATTTTTTCTTTTATCGTAATGATGATAACAAGAATCAGTACAGTTATTTCTATAATATAGTTACTTCTACCCTTAATAGTTTAGAGGTATAAATAATAAGGATATATTAAACTATATATAAGAAGGTTATTTTGTTCAACCACAGTTTAGAGGGGGATGATAATATGCAAATAGGGATTATTGGTTTAGGAAAGATGGGGAAGAATCTGGCATTAAACTTATTAGACCATGGCCATCAAGTGATAGGCTATGATATGAGCTCTGAAGGTTTAGAGATAGCTAGGAAGGAAGGAATTGAATGTGCTAATAGTTTAGAAGAATTAATAGAAAGTCTTTCAAGAAGAAGGGCTATCTGGATGATGATACCTGCTGGTGATCCAGTAGATGATACAATTAAGAAATTAGTACCATTATTAGCCGAAGATGATATTATTATAGATGGTGGGAACTCAAATTTTAATAATACTTTAAGAAGAAATGAATACCTTAATCAAAAAGGAATCCATTTAGTCGATGCTGGAACCAGTGGAGGTGTTGAAGGTGCTAGACATGGAGCCTGTATGATGATAGGGGCAGAGAATGATGTCTTTGCTTATTTAGAAGAGGTATTTAAAGGTGTAAATGTAGAAAAAGGCTACTTACATACAGGTCCAACAGGCAGTGGACATTTTACTAAGATGGTTCATAATGGCATTGAGTATGGTATCTTACAAGCTATTGGAGAGGGCTTTGAGATTCTTGAGGCCAGTGATTTTGATTTAGATTATAAAGAGATTGCAAGGGTTTGGAATCATGGCTCTGTAATTAGAAGTTGGTTGATGGAGTTGACTGAGAGTGCCTTTAGTAAAGATCCAAACTTAGAAGAGATAAAAGGTGTGGTTAACTCTTCTGGGGAAGGGTTATGGACAGTGGAAGAAGCTCTTAAGCTTAAGGTGCCAGTTCCTGTAATTGCTAACTCCCTTTTTGTCAGATATCGTTCTCAACAAGAGGATACCTTTTCAGGGAAGGTGATAGCAGCATTAAGAAATGAATTTGGAGGTCATAAGGTTGAAAAGAGATAAATTAGAATCCTGCCAGTTTATAATTTTTGGTGGCACAGGAGATCTGACTCACCGTAAGTTGATTCCAGCTTTTTATAATCTGCTAGACCAAGGGTTACTACCTGAAGAATTTTCTATAGTGGCTACTGGTAGGTCTATTGATAATCGAGAAGAGTATTTAGCAAGTTTATATCAGTCATTACACAAATTTGTTAAAAAAGAGATAAAAGAAGATATATGGAATGCTTTACAGAAAAAGATCTATTATAAGTCCTTTGATATCTTAAATGAAGGTGGATATCAGAATTTAAAGAAGATTTTAGATGAGAAATCTCAAAGTAAAGCTAGAAGAATCTTTTATTTAGCAATGCCTCCACGCTTTTTTGGAACTATTGTAAGTTCTCTAGAGAAGTATAAGTTGCTTGATTTCTCTAAGCCATCTTGGCCTAAGGTAGTTATTGAAAAGCCCTTTGGCTATGATCTTAAATCGGCAACTGAATTGAATCAACAAATAACCGGTGTATTTCCAGAAGAGAATATCTATCGGATTGATCATTACTTAGGTAAAGAGATGTTACAGAGCATGATGATGATTCGCTTTGCCAATTTAGTTTTTGAAGCTGTCTGGGATAACAAGTATATAGATAATATACAGATTATCTCTAATGAGAAGGTTGGAGTAGGCCAGCGAGGTGGATACTATGAGAAGTCTGGAGCACTGCGAGATATGGTACAAAATCACATGTTACAGATTTTAGCCCTAACTGCAATGGAAGCTCCAGCAGATATGAGTACAGAGTCAATTAGGGCTGAAAAGATAAAGGTTTTAAAATCATTAGCTGATTTAGATATTGAGCAGATTGACAGTTATGTGATAAGAGGTCAATATGATGTAGGGAAGATAGATGGTGAGGAGGTAACTGCATATTGGAATGAAAGAAATGTTGCTGATGATTCTAGCACAGAGACCTTTGTAGCTCTGAAATTATTTGTAGATAATCTTCGCTGGTCTGGTGTGCCTTTTTATATCAAAACAGGAAAGAGGTTGCCTAATAAAGTAACCAAGGTGATTATTGAATTTAAATCTTCTTTTCACCCTTCTTATCATAAAGAATTCAATGATTTAAGTCCTAATCTTCTAGTAATCAAGATTCAACCTGAGGAAGGGATTAGCTTTGAATTCAATGCTAAAAAGCCAGGTACTAAAGCAAAGATTGTTCCAGTCAAGATGGACTTCTGCCAAAACTGTCAGGTTGGTTTTAATTCTCCCGAAGCCTATGAAAGATTAATACATAGTGTAATCATTGGAGACCAGACTCTATTTACCCATTGGGATGAAGTAGAGTACTCTTGGAGATTTGTTGACCAGATAGCTCAAGCTTGGTCAGAAAGTAAATCACAATTACCAAGCTATCCTGCAGGTAGTAATGGACCAAAGGAGGTTGAGGAACTTCTGAAGAGAGATAATCGCAAATGGTGGGAATAGTTATATAGATATAGCGTCTAGATTGAACATGATAATTGCATATAATTGTTATAAATATTATTCAAATTCCATTAAGTTCTATTTAATTCCACAGATATAATTGATATAATTATAGTAGCCTTTCTTTTATAAACAATCTTATACATTAATTAATATTAGCTTTAATAGATTATTTTTACCAATATATACAGCAAAAAAATTAGCAGTGGAAGGATGATTTGATGAAGAAGCAGATATTATTAGTGGTCATTGGATTGATCTTCTTTTCAAATTCTATAGTAATGGCAGAAGAAAGGATAGAGTTCAATGGAGGAGTTACATACAATAACTTTGTTTACTCTGACATTGACAGTGGCAAGTTAAATGATGATTATTGGGTAAGAGAATCCTTAAATAATGGTACTGGTTTTTATTTAGAAGGGCTAGTTTGGCTAGGTAATAAATGGGGAATAGGAGGTGGGATAGATAGAGCAAGTTCTTCTTGGTCTTCCTTTGAAACCTATGCAGATAGCAGTAGAAGCGATTATCTATCTAAATATGATTTAGACGGATACTATGGTAAACTATCCTATAAATTAAGTGATGAGATTAGATTAAATCTTGGTATCAGCAAGCATAACTTTGTGGAAAAATATAGTGAGGATAATTCTTGGGAGAATGGAGCTTTTAATGAAGCTGTTGTAGATGGAGATGGATTGGGATACTTATTAGAAGCCCAAGTTGATTATCCAGTTAATGACCATCTTGCTTTAATTGGAAGTTTCGGTTATAGAAAAGCAGACATTGATGTAAAGAGAGTATATGATTGGAATCAAAATAAACTGGTTGAAAGTCAAGAAGATAATACTATTGGAGTAGATGGATTACGAGCGGGGATTAATCTGGCACTTAAATTTTAATAATATTGAAAAGAGCAGGCTGAGCCTGCTCTTTTTTTATGGGTAAGGTAAATAGCTTATGCTAATAAAGCAATTGATATAATACAGAGAAAAAGTGGTATTTAGGAGGTAGGTAGGCAGGCAGGGGTTAGGAAAATCCAACTACCTAACCACCTAACCCCTAACTACCAAAGTAAAAATGTCGCAATATACCCATTAAGCCTCATTTCATATAAAAATATAAGTTAATCTTACTTTCCATAATTCACCACCTAACCTTTAGCTGAATAGACTATCTAAAGGAGGTGGATTATGGGATTTTTTTCTTGGGCTAAAAAGATAAAAAGCAAGATAGCTAGTTTATTTAAGCGAGAGTGCCATTGTAGGAATAAGGATGTAACCAAGCTAAATTTAGATGGGTTAGAGATATTTTTAGAGAGATGCTTTGCTTATGATAAACCCCATGAAGTTACAATTATTGTTCCAAGGGCTGAGTTGAGAAAGAAGATAAAAAAAGGTGAGGACATGGAGGAAATTGAGATATTATTAAATAGTATTACAGTTGTTTCTTCTCCACAAAGACCTCCTCATGAGGGTGAAGATGATCAAGATCAATTACCAAAACCACCTGAAATACCACGAAGAAGTATCAATTCAAATGAATAACTTTTTTGAATATTTGATAGACTAAAAGCAAAATATAATAGAGAAAAGAAACTAATAAAGGAGGTAAAAATGAAGAAGTTAGCAGTATTTTTAGTCGTTATGTTATTAATTGGTACAGGTGTATTCTTTTATTATGCTCAACCTGAAGCTAATATTGAAGAAAGTGAGGCGGCATCAAGCTTTCAAAGTCTATCTCCTGAAATGCAGTTATTTGCTAGAACTCTTGATGCAGAAGCCCGAGGAGAGCCATATATTGGTCAAGTTGCAGTAGGCGCGGTGATTATGAATCGCATTCGTGATTCTAGATTCCCTAACACTCTATCAGGGGTAATTTATCAGCCTTGGGCATTTACAGCAGTAGCTAGAGGCCATATTTGGGAAGAGACTCCAAGCGATCAGATTGTAAAAGCTACCTTAGCGGCCTATCGTGGTTGGGATCCAACTTATGGTTGTGTTTATTATTACAATGCAGCAAAAGTAGAAACTAATTGGATTTTCTCTCGTAAGACTGTAAGAACAATAGGTAAGCATATCTTTGCTAAATAGGAGTGATAAATTTGGATTTTAAAACAATAGGTATAGTGATGTTGGTATTTGCTTTAGCCGCAGTAGGATATTGGGGATATAATCAATATGGTGCAATGCAGAATGTTCAAAAGGATTTAGAGAGTGAATTAAATAATAGGTATGAGAATGCTTTTCAAGGTCTAAATCATCATATAGATGCTTTGGAATCAGAGCTAGGTACAGTCATGGTAGCTCAAGCTGCTGACAACCTATCTGTAAATCTATCTAATATCTGGCGCTCAGCCTATTCGGCACAAGAAGATATTGGACAACTTCCTCTTAGTGATAGCTCTTTGGACAATACCAAATCCATGCTACATAGGATCTTGCAATATACAAATCACTTGGACAAAAAGGTTGTTGATGGTGGATTAAGTGATAAAGATAAGAAGATGTTAAACTCTTTTTATAAAAATGTTATGGTGGCAAATAAGAATTTAGAGGGTATCCATGATAAGATGCTACAGAAGAACTTTAAATGGTATGACAAAAAGAGAGTTAAGATGGACTCAGATGCTGACCAACAATATTCTGCCAGTCCTTTAGCTGGTTTAGTAGAGTTGGATAAGAGTTTGAAGTTAGATGAAATTCAAAAAGAATTAGAAGCGATCTTCCCAGATGGGGGAATTGAATTAAATGATAGAGATATTACCTTAGCTTTAACAGAGGTTCAAGGTAAGACAGTAAATCAAAAACAAGCAATTCAAACAGCTAAGAGATTCATTAATAATCCGGAACAGTACAAGTATAATATTATAGATAAAGAACAGCTTAAGGTTAATGGTAGAACTATTGAAACCCATTTGCCAGCCCATTCAATTCAAGCAACAAATAAGAATAATAAGAATGAAAAAGTTTATATTGATGTCAGTAAAAAGGGTGGACAGGTAATCTCTTTGTTAAATAGTCGTGCAACTAAGGGCAAGAAGATAACTGAAGAGCAAGCTGAAGCCAAAGCTGCAGAGTTTTTAAAGAAGAATGGATATGAGCATATGGAGGTTGTCTCAAGTAAACCTTTCAATGATATTGCTATGATTGTACTTGCTCCTGTGCAGAAGGCTGGACAATATGGTGTAATTATTACTCCAGATTCAGTAAGTACAGAGGTAGCAATGGATAATGGTGAAGTAATAGGTTTTAATGGTATCGAGTATCTATTACACCATAAAGATAGACCAGAGAGTATGCTAATACCTAAATTCAGTATGGAAGAAGCTAAAAAGAAGATAAGTTCTAACCTGAATATAACCCATGAAAGATTAGTTATAGATACTCATGGTGGTGGAAAAGAGGTATTATGCTATGAGTTCATTGGTGAAATAGGGGATGGACAAGGAGATGCCAATTATAGAGTTCATATCAATGCTATAACAGGTAAAGAAGAGGTAGTACATGGTGTTGATGATGATTTTTATAAGAATGTAAAGTAAATTAATCTTTAATTTAAGCCTAAGATTAGCTGATGTTTACAACATTAATTTTAGGCTTAAATTTCCATTTCTTTTTCTAAAAAACTTCTTGACGTAACTATTGAGATTGTATATAATAATATTTGTGTTAAGGGCGAATAGCTCAGTTGGGAGAGCACCTGCCTTACAAGCAGGGGGTCACAGGTTCAAGTCCTGTTTCGCCCACCATTTATTTAGCCATTAGCTACTGGCTATTAGCTTCTAGTCAGATTTTAAAGATTTAGCCAGAGGCCAACAGCTAGAAGCAAAAAGCTAACAATACGGGGATGTGGTGGAGTTGGTTACCACGCCGGCCTGTCACGCCGGAGGTCGCGAGTTCGAGTCTCGTCATCCTCGCCATTTTAATGTAAAGAATAACTAATAAAGAACAAATAATAATTTAGAAGATAAAATTATAAAAAGAATTTATGTTTGATTATTCATTGTTCATTATTATTTATTATTTGAACTTATGGCGAAATAGCTCAGTCGGTAGAGCAGAGGATTGAAAATCCTCGTGTCCCCGGTTCAAGTCCGGGTTTTGCCACCATTTCAATACTATGCGAAAGTAGCTCAGTTGGTAGAGCATCTCGTTGCCAACGAGAAGGTCGCGAGTTCGAGTCTCGTCTTTCGCTCCATCGAAAACCTTGGTTTAAATACGCAAGGTAGTTTTCGATGCTAGGTCATCGAGACCGTCGCATCTTTAACTGTTTTTTCAAAAAAGTATGGCGGCATAGCCAAGTGGTAAGGCAGAGGACTGCAAATCCTTTACTCCCCAGTTCAAATCTGGGTGCCGCCTCCATTAAAATGATTTAATTAAACATTTTGCCTAAGTATTATGCCGAGGTGGCGGAATAGGCAGACGCACCGGACTTAAAATCCGGTGGGATTTAACTCCCGTGTCGGTTCGAGTCCGACCCTCGGTACCACTTTTTAATTTAATATTGTGGGGATATAGCTCAGTTGGGAGAGCGTTACGTTGACATCGTAGAGGTCAGTGGTTCGAGACCGCTTATCCCCACCATTTATTACAACACTCAAAGAGGAGTGTTTTTTTTATTTTTTTGTAACAATATAATAATAAGGAACAAAAACAAAAAGATAATAAAAGGAGAATTAATTATTTTAATGAAATATATTTAATAAATCATACTAACAATAAACATGACGTCCTATTAATAAATTAGAGAAGCTTAATATAAGCTAGTTCTAGAATAAGGAGGTTAATTATAATTATGGAATTAAATACAAATAAATTGGTAGCTAAAGCCTTAGAAGTAGCAGCTAGAGCTCATTATGGTGATATGAGAAAAGGCAAAGAAGAGGATGTCCCTTATATTGTTCATCCTGTGGAAGTAGCTATGATTCTTCAAGAAAATGGAATTGAAGAAGATGTAATAGCTGCTGCTTTATTACATGATACCCTTGAAGATACAGAGTTAACAGAGAAAGACTTAAAAACTATCTTTAATGATAGAATAGCTGAGCTGGTTATAGGTGCTTCAGAAAAGTTAGAAGATAGAGATAATACTCCGTGGGAAGAAAGAAAAGAACATACAATTAATTATTTAAAAACTATCAATGATATTGATATAAAGTATATTGCTTGTGCTGATAAATTAGCCAATATTAGAAGTATGATTAGAGATTATGATGAGATTGGTGATGAGCTTTGGAGTATATTTAATAGAGGCTATGAGAAGCAGAAGTGGTATTATGAGAGCTTAGTTGAAAGTTTAGTCCAACTTAAGGGGATTAAGATGTATGAGCAGTTTAAGTTAGCTGTTAAATATCTCTTTTCTCAAGAATAAGGGATAACTATTAATTTTTAATAGTTAAAGGTGAGCATGCTCTAGCAAAAGAGTGTGCTTTTACTTTCTAATATATTGACAAAAGCAAATATTATCTGTATAATTATACCGTGTTGATAGAGTAAAATTTTCATTATTTACCTAATTAAAGCTAGGTGGTTATGAAGAGATTAAATTTTTTTAATTAAATTGTAACAAAAAAAGTTACAGTTATAATTTATTTGATTTAAATAGAATAAGATTTAAGAATTTTTGTTAATCTAGTAGTATGTGTTACTAGTTTTACACACTAATCTTACTTAGTTTATTATAAGTTTATATAGTAAAAGATAATATAAAGGGGATGAAAATTATGGAATTTTTACAATTGGCTAAAAAGAGATATTCAGCAAGAAAGTATAGTTCTAAAAAGGTTGAAGAGGAGAAGTTACTTAAAATATTGGAAGCAGGTAGGGTTGCTCCTACAGCAACAAATGGTCAGCCTCAACGTCTTGTTGTAGTACAGCAAGAAGATGGGCTAAATAAACTAAAAAAAGGAGCAAAAATATTTGGTGCACCCTTAGCTATTATAGTCTGTGCAGATCATGATAAGACTTGGAAGAGACCCTTTGACAATATGGATACTGCAGATATTGATGCCAGTATAGTTACTGACCATATGATGCTGCAAGCTACAGAGCTTGGACTTGGAAGTGTATGGGTCTGTTACTTTGACCCAGAAGTTATAAGAGCAGAGTTTAATATTCCAGAAAATATTGAACCTATCAATATTCTAGTTATAGGCTATGCAGAAGGAGAAGAGGCATCTTCAGATAGACATGATCAAGCTAGAAATCCTTTAGAAGAGACAGTCTACTATGAAAGCTTTTAAAGGTTTGCTATGATAAATTCAGAGGTTTAAGATAAAATATAACTTGGTATATTCAGATTTTTAATGTGGATTAAGACATTGATCAGTTTAGTTATAACTATGGCTTAATTAAGTTATAGATAAAAACTATATAAATGGAGGTAGAATTTATGAAAGTAGTAGCTTTTAATGGAAGTCCTAATCAAGAAGGAAACACTTATCATGGACTAAAAATAGTTGCTGATGAGCTTAATCAAGAGGGAATAGAAACAGAGATTATTCAGGTAGGTAATAAGACAATTAGAGGTTGTATCCACTGTAATCAATGTGCTAAAAATAAAGATGAAAGATGTGTACTACCAAATGATGAGGTTAATCAGTGGATTCAGAAGATGAAAGAGGCAGATGGGGTGCTGTTAGGCTCACCAGTACATTATTCAGCAATTGCAGGTACTATGAAATCATTTTTGGATAGAGCTTTTTATGTAATAGGTGTCAATGATAGTATGTTAAGGCATAAAGTCGGTGCAGCAATTGTAGCGGTAAGGCGATCAGGGGGGCTACCGACCTTTAATCAATTAAACAACTATATTAATTACTCAGAAATGTTAATGCCAACCTCAAATTATTGGAATGTTACCCATGGTACACGACCTGGGCAAGCTTTAGAGGATAAAGAGGGTGTACAGATTATGAGAGTACTTGGAAAGAATATGGCTTGGCTTATGAAGTTAGTTGAGAATGGAAAAGATAAAATTCCAGCACCAGAAAGGGAATCAAAAACCTTTATGAACTTTATTAGATAAGTATGATTGATATTATCATCAAAGCCACTTCCTTTAGCAGTATATAAGTACTAAAAATAACATATAATATTATAGATTTGATTTTCTAAGGGAGTGGTACAATGCCTATAATTGAAATAGGTACTAGTCGTTATGCTGAGTGTTTAAGACAGAGATTAGATTTTGAATTAGAGTTTTTAAAAGAGGATGGTATCATAATTGAGATAGATGAGTTTGGTCATGGAGATCTCTGTATATTTACCTGTAAATGTTCTTTTGCTAAGGGTGAGCTAGATAATCTCTTTACTATATTTAAGGAATATATTGCAAATGCCTTATCAGATGTGATAATTAATGATTTAGAAGAAGAAATATTGATAAAAATATTAAAGAGTAACTATAAAGATTTCTCCAAGCAGGAACGAAAAGAGATTTTAAAAATGGCAATAGACCGATTGAACTTTTTAGTCTCTAAGGAGGAAGAAGATATAATCTCTAAAATACAACGTAAAAATCGTATCTTACTAGAGATTTTAGATTATTTAGAAGAGACCAATGAGATTACTTTAGAAGGGTTTATTCGCTTTAGACTAAGAGATTATTTAACTGAACTAGAAGTTGCTATTGATAGGGCGGTAGAAGATTTTGTGGTAGAGAAGGAATATGAAGAGTTTATACATTTATTAAAATATTTTATAGATAGTCAAGAGGCAAAGAATAAATTAATTCATGTAGTAAAGATCAATAATGGCCATTTTAAGCTATTAGACCAAGATGAAAGGCTTGTGGAGAATACATATTTAGATGAACATATCTTAAATATGGTCGATTGTGAGTTGGATTATGAAGACTTATTGATTAGTGCTTTAATTACTGCTGCTCCTGAAGAGATTATTCTCCATTTTAAAGAGCCAATCTCTTTGTTAAAGACCTTACAGAATGTATTTACTGATAAGATATCTATCTGTTTAGGCTGTAAGTACTGCAAAATAGATAAATTTAATGAATCTGAATAAAGACCTTGTCAAATTAAAGATCAAATTGTATAATTATAATTGATTTTATCAGAAGGCGAGGGATATATATGGCTTGGAAACTTACATTTTTACCGATTATTGGAGCTTTAATCGGCTGGATTACCAATTATTTAGCTATCAAGCTACTCTTTAAACCATATGAACCTGTTAAAATACCTTTATTAAATTTTCAATTACAGGGAATACTACCAAAAAGGCGTGAAGAGTTGGCTAAAAAGGTTGGAGAGATTGTAGAAAAAGATTTACTTCCTAAAGAGGAGTTAGAGAGGGAATTAGCAGGTCTAGAGGTAAAAGATGATATTAAAGAGGCTATTGTAAGAATAATTGATGAAAAAGCTGAGAAGAAGATACCTCCATTTATTCCTGATAATTTTAAGGTGATGATTATAAACTTCTTAAAAGAGATGGTCAATAAGGATTTAGATCCATATCTTGATCAACTTATGGATAAATTTAAAGACAAGGTTGTAAATGAGGTTGATATAGCTAAATTAGTAGAAGCAGAGATTGGTAATTTTGAAATGAAAGAATTAGAAGAGTTAGCACTAGAAGTTGCTAGTAAAGAATTAAAACACATTGAGGTTTTAGGAGCCATTTTAGGCTTTATAGTTGGAATTGGACAAGCATTAATTGTAGCTAATTTCTAAATTTAACTTGACAGCAAAATTAATTATACGTATAATTTTAATAAGATAATAGAATTAAAAAAACTATGAAGAGGACGAGTAAGTTAAAGATTTTCTTAACAGAGAATGGAGATTATCAGCTGGAAGTCTCCTAAGAATATTTAACCCAAAACCACCTCTGAGTTGACACCTGAACCTTAAAGATAAGTATTAGGGTGCTCCGGTAAAAGCCGTTATCTTAAAATGAGCGAAATTTATCTATTCTCTATGTTCTTTAGGGGTAGTATGAATTTAATTAGAGTGGAACCACGAATCCTACGTCTCTAAATTTAGAGATGGGGATTTTTTGTTTTTTGTAGTTGTTTATTTATGGTAAAAAACAAATATATTTGTTTTTTATAATTAGGGTGGTATACTTGATACTTTCATTTTGAAAAGTTAGTAAACTTTCTTAGGTTGCGCCTAAGGGCGCCTTACTTTTGGCATTGCCCCAAAAGTAAGCAAAAAGTCTAGAAAAGAATTAAAACTCACTACGCAATCAACATTTATTGAAGTTAATAATTTTTAGTGTTCTAATTCAAAAATTATATTGTTATTATTATTTATTTAGAATACTTGCTTCGTTCAAACAATAATTCTTTTCGCCTCTAAAGACTTTAAATATTAAACCAACAATGTCTTATTAGCTATTTTAAGTATCATTTTAATACAACTAATATATAAGGAGGAATAAAAATGAGTCAAGTAAAAGTTACTTTACCAGATGGTTCAAGTCGGGGGTATGAACAAGGAACTACAGTCAAGGATGTTGCCTTTGATATTGGTTCTCGACTAGGAAGGGCTTCGATAGCAGGAAAGATCAATGGAGAGGCTGTTGATATATCTTATAAAATAGAAGAGGATGTAGATTTAGAGCTGATTACTCTTGGGTCTGATGAAGGATTAGAGGTTTATCGTCATACTGCTGCTCATGTTTTGGCTCAAGCGGTAAAGAGCTTATATAAAGATGTTAAGTTGGCAATAGGACCTACAATTGCTGATGGTTTCTATTATGACTTTGATATGGAAGAGAGATTATCGGAAGATGATTTTGATAAGATTGAAAAAGAGATGAAGAAGATTATCAATGAAAAGAATGAGATTGAACGAAAAGTAGTCTCTAAAGAAGAAGCAATTAAGGTGATGAAGGAGCTAGGCGAAGATTACAAGGTAGAGTTGATTGAAGACCTAGATGATGAGACTGTAACTTTATATACTCAAGGTGAATTTACAGACTTATGCCGTGGACCTCATCTACCATCAACAGGTAAGCTTAAGAATAATGCTTTTAAATTACTAAATGTAGCAGGAGCATATTGGCGAGGCGATGAGAATAATAAGATGCTACAGAGAGTCTATGCAACTGCTTTTTATAAGAAGGATGAGTTAGAAGAGCATTTAGAGAGACTAGAAGAAGCCAAGCAACGTGATCATAGAAAGTTAGGAAGAGAGTTAGACTTATTTAGTCTACAAGAAGAGGGGCCTGGATTCCCGTTCTTCCATCCAAAAGGTATGGTTTTGAGAAATCAATTAGTTAATTTTTGGAAAGAAGAGCATCGTAAGGCTGGATATGCAGAGATTAAAACTCCAATCATCTTAAATCAGAGTTTATGGCAGCAATCTGGACACTGGGATCACTATCGAGATGATATGTACTTTACTAAGATTGATGATGGAGATTATGCTGTTAAGCCAATGAACTGTCCTGGTGGTATTTTGGTCTATAAGCATAAAAAACATAGTTATCGAGAATTACCAATCAGAATGGCAGAGTTAGGGTTAGTTCACCGCCATGAATTATCAGGAGCTTTACATGGATTGATGAGAGTTAGAAACTTTACTCAAGATGATGCTCATATCTTCTGCTTACCTGATCAAATTAAAGATGAATTAACAGGAGTTATTAAGTTAGTTGATAGGATTTATAGTGCTTTTGGTTTTAAGTATAAGGTAGAGTTAAGTACTAAACCAGAAAAAGCAATGGGGTCTGATGAATTATGGGAAAGAGCAGAATCGGCTCTAGAAGAAGTAATTAAGGATAATGATTTAGATTATAAACTAAATCCTGGAGATGGAGCTTTCTATGGTCCAAAGATTGATTTCCATTTAGAAGATTGTTTAGGACGTACTTGGCAATGTGGGACTATTCAGCTTGATTTTCAAATGCCAGAGAGATTTGATTTAAGTTATGTTGGTAGTGATGGTGAAGAACATAGACCTGTTATGATTCACCGTGCTATTTTAGGAAGTTTAGAACGTTTTATGGGAATTCTAATTGAGCACTATGCAGGGGCTTTTCCAACTTGGTTAGCACCAGTACAGGTTCAAATTATTCCTATTACAGATAATCATATTGATTATGCATATCGGGTTAAAGATCAATTGGCTAAAGAGGGAGTTAGAGTTGAAGTTGATGACCGTCAAGAGAAGGTTGGATACAAGATTAGAGAAGCACAGGTTCAACAGGTTCCTTATATGTTAATTGTTGGTGATAATGAAGTTGAAGATAAGACAGTATCTGTTAGACACCGTCGTGAGGGTGATATAGGTGCTGTTAAAATTGATAAGTTTAAAGAAGATGTTGTAGAGGAGATTAAGAATAAAGAATAAGTTTAAATCAATAGTTAGATTTTAGAATCAGAGAACATTTTTGTTCTCTGATTCATATATTAATAAGGTCAATTATATACTAGTGGTAGGAGCTAAACTTAATAAATTTCACTTGACACAATTTTTAATATATAGTATACTGTTAAAGGAAAACAAAGCAGAAGTCATCCGCTTCTCACCTAGAGAATAGAGTCTTTGGGTTAATAGAGTTAGACATATTAGTGCTTTAATTTATGATATTAAGGTATTTTCATGTTTAAATCTGTCAGCGGGATGACCATATGGGGTCATCTTTTTTCTTTTTTAAATTTTAGGAGGTGCATATAAAATTAGTACGGATTTAAGAACTAATGAGCGAATTCGTGCTCGCGAAATCAGAGTTGTTGGTAATGATGGTGAGCAGATAGGAATTATGCCTTTAAAGCAGGCTTTAAGTATTGCTGAAGAGAAGACTTTAGATTTAGTAGAGGTAGCTCCTCAAGCTAAGCCACCAGTTTGTAAGATTATGGATTATGGTAAGTATAAGTATGAGCAAGCTAAAAAAGCTAAAGAGGCTAAAAAGAATCAAAATATCATGAAGGTTAAAGAAGTCCAAATGAGTGTTAAGATTGAAGATCATGACTTCAATGTTAAAGTCAATATGGCAAAGAGATTCTTAGAAAATAAAGATAAAGTTAAGGTTAGAATTCGCTTCCGAGGAAGAGAAATCGCACATAAAGACATTGCTTATGATTTAATGAAGAGGTTTGCAGAAGAGGTTAAAGATTTAGGTCAAGTATCTAGTGGACCAAGTATGGAAGGTAGACATATGTTAATGTTTATTACTCCAACAACTGATAAGTAATCTCTTAGTGATTGTTGCAAATAACCGAGAGGAGGAAATAATAGATATGGGTAAAATGAAGACAAGAAAAGCAGTAAAGAAGAGATTCAAGAAGACTGGAACAGGTAAATTTAAGAAAACTAAAGCTTTTGCTCAGCACATC
Source organism: Orenia metallireducens (assembly GCF_003001995.1). GTDB lineage: Bacteria > Bacillota > Halanaerobiia > Halobacteroidales > Halobacteroidaceae > Orenia > Orenia metallireducens_B. The sequence goes on from NZ_PVNB01000022.1 coordinate 42,717, forward strand.
ATGACTAAAAAAAGTTCTAAGAGAAAAAGAAACTTCAGAAAAGGTGAAGTAGCAGCTAAAGCAGATGAAAAGAGAATTGCAAGAGCATTACCATACGAATAGAGAGAAAGATTAAGGAGGAAATATAATGCCACGAGTTACACGAGGTAATAGAAGAAGAAAAAGAAGAAAGAAGATATTAAAGTTAGCTAAAGGCTACTTTGGTTCTAAAAGTAAATTATACGTACCAGCTACTGAGCAGGTATTAAAATCTTTAAACTATGCTTATAGAGATAGAAAGCAGAAGAAGAGAAACTTCAGAAGATTATGGATTACAAGAATCAATGCTGGTGTAAGACCACACGGACTTTCTTACAGCAAATTTATCTATGGTTTAAAGCAAGCTAATGTTGATATTAACAGAAAGATGTTATCTGAATTAGCTATCCATGATAATGATTCCTTCGTAGAATTAGTTAACTTAGCTAAAGAGAATATATAATTGTTAAAATCCCTAGAGCTTATTGGCCTAGGGATTTTTATTTATTAGTTAGCTATAGTAGTTGTATTTTAATATGATTGGTATTTTTTATAGATATATTGTGATAGCTTAAGGCTAAGTCTAAATAAGGAATTAAAACAACAGTGATTCATGACTTCCTCAAGCTTAAACTTAGTTAAAAAGTGTCGTAATTTCCTGCTATTATCTCATTTTTGCTATTATTTAAAGGTATGATATTGATAGATTTACCTTGACATTTATTCAGATTAGTGGTTATAATAACATTAACAAAATTGAATAGCTACTTTAATCGCTGAATTCTATATCAAATATAGGAGCGGGGGACCCACTTTCTTTTGGGGCGAATCCATTATTGAGTTCAGGCTTAAGTCTGAGGTTAAGTAATTTGCTTAATCTTAAACTAAAGCTAAGACTCAAATGGTAAGGTTACCTTTAATCTGAGTCCGACAGCTAACCTCGTAAGTGTTGAAAAGGGGTAGGTCGTAGTATATCTGAAAATGAGATATTTATATTTCTGTGCTTTGTTTTGATGTAGATAGCATAGGTTATTTATATTATAGTCATTATCAGATATATACCTTATAGACGTTAAAAGGCTATAGCTACCTGCTATAGCCTTTTTTAATTATAAAATAAATTAATTTCATTTAGTCAATAATAGCCTTGTGAGGTGGTGCAATGATTAGAAATTTGAGCCTAAAGACAAAAATTCTATTAGGGTATATAGTTATTATCTTGATTACAATTGGTGTTGCTCTGTGGTCTATTAGTAATTTTATGACCTTAAATGAAGCCATACATGATATTATGGTGGAAAATTATCGAAGTGTTATCGCTGCTGAAAAGATGGTAGAATCTCTAGAAAGGCAGGATAGTGCAGAGTTAATCTTTATCTTTGGACAAAAAGATAAAGCCTTAGATATATTTCAGGAGAATCAGATGCAGTTTATGAAGTATTTATCAAGAGCAGAGGATAATATCACAATTCCTGATGAAGAGAAGATTATCAAAGATATTAATGAAGGTTATCAAGCCTATCTAGATAAGTTTTGGAATTTACGTCAGTTAGCTAATGAAAATCAAATTCAGAAGATACAAGATTATTATCTTGAGGAATCAATGCCTCAATTTGAGAAGGTAAAGAATGAGACTAGAAAGTTGTTAATGGTTAATCAAGAACATATGAAAGAATCACAACAAAAAGCTAATAATAATGCTAGCCAAGCAATTTATTCTACAATAGTATTTTCTGTACTTGCAGTAATTTTAGCTATTGTGCTTGGGATTTATATCTCAAATCTGATTATTAGACCGACTAAGAGATTAACTGAGATAGTCAAAGAGGTGGCTGATGGAGATTTAGAACAAGTAATTGAAATTGATACTAAAGATGAGATTGGAGAATTGGCAGCAGAGTTTAATAGTATGACCCAAAGATTAAGAGAGTATGAAGAGATGAATGTATCTAAATTAATTGCTGAGAAGAACAAATCAGAAGGTATAGTTAAGAGTATCTCTAGTCCTTTATTGGTGACTGATGATGAGAATAAGATTTTATTGATTAATCCTCGAGCTGAAAAGTTATTTAAGCTCGAGGAAGAGGATGTATTAGGTAATCACTTCTTAGAGACGATTAAAGAGGAGAGGATATTTTCTTTGATTAGTGAGACTTTAAGTTCAGGTTCAGAGCAGTCTGGTAAGGATAGTAGGGTGATTAAGTTTGAACAGAAGAATAAAGAGCTTTATTTTAGAGTTACTACAACTCCTGTAAAGAATAAAAGTGGAGATACTAAGCTAGTAGTAACCTTACTTGATGATATTACTCATCTTAAAGAGGTTGATGAGATGAAGTCAGAATTTGTCTCTATGGTCTCCCATGAATTTAGAACTCCTCTGACATCTATGAATATGGGTATCAGCATGCTCTTAGAAGGAAGCATTGGTGAAGTAAATGATAATCAGAAGGAACTATTAGAAGTAGCCAAAGAGGATTGTGAGCGTTTAAATAACTTAGTAGATGACTTATTAGACTTATCAAAGATAGAGTCAGGAGAGATCAACCTAGAATTTGATAATATACAAGTAGAAAAGATATTTGAGGCATCAATCAAGCCCTTTGTTGACCAAGCAGAAAATAAAGGGGTAGAGCTAGTAGCAGAAGGAACAGATAATTTAGCAGTTCATGCTGATTTGAATAAGATTACTTGGGTTATTACTAATCTAATAGGTAATGCTCTTCGTTATACTAATTCAGGTGACCAGATTAAGCTTTCAGCTGAGAAGAAGGGGCATAAAGTCCATATCTCTGTTACTGATACAGGAGAGGGAATTCCTAAAGAGTATCAGCATAAAATCTTTGATAAATTTGTCAGAGTAGGAGGAGATAAGGATAAGGATACTGGTTCTGGTTTAGGTTTAGCTATCTCTAAAGAGATGATTGAAGCCCATGGTGGTAGAATCTGGGTTGAAAGTGAAGTGGGAGAGGGTACTAGATTTACCTTTACTCTTAAATTACCAAAGTAGGTGGTTAGGTTGAATAAAATATTAGTAGTTGAAGATAGTAAGAATATTGTAACTGTGTTAAAAATATGTTTAACAAATGCAGGATATGAGGTTAAAGTTGTATCTGATGGGGTAGATGCTGTGGATACAGCCTTTGAATGGGAGCCGGATTTAATCTTATTAGATATTAAGATTCCTAAGATGAATGGATTCTTAGTCTGTGAGACTTTGAAGAAGGATGAGTCGACAGCTCAGATACCTATATTAATGATGAGTGCTAAGGCAGAGGAAGAGGATATTAAGAAGGCTTATGATTTGGGAGCTGATGATTATATTATCAAGCCAGTTGAGCCTAATAAGCTGTTAGAGAAGATTGCATCTTATCTATAACTAAAAAAGGGGAGATATACAATGGATAAAAAGAAGATTCTGATTATTGATGATGAGAAGAATATTAGAATTACTTTAAAGCAGTGCCTGAACCAAGAATATGAAGTAGTTACAGGTGTCAATGGTGAAGATGGATTAGAAAAGTTCAAAGATAATAATTTTGACCTTGTATTACTTGATATGAAGTTACCAGGAATTGATGGAATTGAAGTCCTAAAGAGACTAAAAGAGTTGGATAATAATGTCAGTATCGTTATGATTACTGGTTTTGGAACAATAGAGACAGCAGTAGAGACTATGAAGCTGGGAGCAGTAGATTATTTAAGAAAACCTTTTGCGCCTAATGAAATTAGAGAGATAGTTAAAGAGGTATTAGATAGACAGAACCTAGCAGTATCTGATGAAGAATTGAATAGTTATGAAGATTATTTAAGCTATGCTAAATCTGCGATTAGTAAGCGTGATTTCACTAAAGGTTATGATTATTTACAGAAAGCAGTTGGTCTAGATGCTACTAAACCAGAAGCCTTTAATTTGATGGGAGTAATTATGGAGCTACAAGATAATCTGTCAGAGGCTCAAAAGAATTATAGAGCTGCATTGTCTCTAGACCCAGCTTATCGTCCAGCCCAAGAGAATTTAGAGAGAAGTACTCAGTTTGATTATCAGAAAGATGGTATCAATCTAGGTGAGGAAATCGATAAGGAAGGTGAATAGTTATGTATATTGTAGTTATAGGTTGTGGTAGGAGTGGTTCTTATCTAGCTAATCAACTATCTAAAGCAGGAGAAGATGTTGTGGTAATAGATAAGAAGTTTGGGTCTTTTGATAGATTATCAGCAGAATTTACAGGCTTTACAATAAATGGAGATGCTACTGAAATAGAGACATTAAAGTCGGCTAAATTTGATAAAGCCGATGTAGTGGTAATTACTACTGACAATGATAATGTTAACGCAATGATTGCTCAAATAGCCAGTGAATTATATCAGATTCCAAAGGTGATGGTTAGGCTCTTAGATCCAGAAAAAGAAGTTATTTATCACAATTTAAATGTGATTACAATGAGTCCTACAAATTTATTGGTAGATAAATTTACAAGAGAGATTATTGGATAATAGGGAGAGATTATGATGAGAATTATAATGGTTGGTGGAGGAAAGGTGATTTATTACTTAGCTAAGAACTTCTTGGCTAAAGGGTATCAAGTCTCTATAGTAAATAAAGATAATGAGTACTGTAAGGTCTTAGCTCGCGAGCTTAATTGTTTAGTGATTAATGGTGATGGTTCTAAACCTGATGCCTTAAGGCAAGCAGAGGCTGATAAGGCAGATGCAATCTTGTCATTGACTGGCAATGACCCTGATAATTTATTTATCTGCCAATTAGCTCAAAAAGAATTTGGTGTGCCTAAAACCTTCTCGGTGGTCAATAATCCAGATAATGAGAAGATATTCAAAGAATTAGGGGTAGAGACTATTTTTAATACAACAAAATTGATTTCAATATTGATTGAGCAGAGAGTCGAAGTAGCTGATGTCAATAATTTATTATCGATTGAAGAGGGTAGAATCAATATCTCTCAAGTTATTTTACAAAAAAGCTCACCAGTTTTAGGTAAAACTTTAAAGGAGATTAATCTTCCTAGAGATATAGTTTTTGGCTGTATTATTAGAGGAGAGGAAGTCGTTATTCCTAAAGGTGATACTCAGCTATCAGAGGGAGATAAGGTATTAATTATTACTCTGCCAGAGAATCAAGGAGAGGCCTTTGCTGCATTATCTGGTGAGTAAGAAGCGGAGGAATTTAAGATGAGATATAAGAATATTATTAGAGAACGATACAAGTTAATAATAAAGTATATCGGAATGTTAACGATGGCAATTGGTGGATTTTTATTACTACCACTGCTGGTCTTACCTTTTTACCCAGAAGAGGTAATTTATATAGAGGCTTTTTTAACTCCAGCTGCTATCTTTTTTGGGATAGGGTTTTTACTGTGGAAGTTAACCTCTGTTAAGGATGACGTTACCCTTTCCTTAAAGGAAGGAGGAATTATAGTTCTAATCTCTTGGATTGTAGCTATTATAGCCTCTGCTATACCTTTTATGATTACAGGGGAGCTGAACTTCACTCAAGCTATCTTTGAGGCTACTAGTGGTTGGACAACGACAGGGTTATCGGTAGTTGATGTAACTAAGGCTTCTCATGTCTTCTTGATGTGGAGAAGTATTATGCAGTTCTTTGGAGGGGTAGGATTAATAGTAGTAATGTTATCTTCTGTTTTGCATCCTTATGGCTTTGGATTATATAATGCGGAGGGTAGAAGTGACCAACTATTACCTCATGTTAAGAAATCGACTAAGGCTATTATGTATATTTACTTAGGGTATATTATTGGAGGGACTATTCTTTATGTGATAGCGGGAATGGGAGTCTTTGATGCAATTAATCATGCTATTCCTGCTTTATCTACAGGTGGGTTCTCAACTAAGGCTGATAGTATCGGTCATTGGAATAGCTTGCCAATAGAGATGGTAACTTGGCTATTAATGATATTTGGAACGATTAATTTTGCTACCCACTTTGCATTGTTAAAAGGGAAGTTTAAGGTCTTTTTTAAGAATGGTGAGATTAGACTGCTATTATTCATTATCGCTATCTTTACTCCAATTGTCAGTTATTTTTCTTTAAGTGGCTTATATACAAGTCTGCCTGCTACAGTTAGACGAGGGTTCTTTGAAGTAGTATCTGCTATTTCAACTACAGGATTCTCTTTAGATACTTTCAGTAATTGGAATCAATTTGGTGTTTTAGCGATGGTCTTATTGATGTGGATTGGTGGTGGAACTGGTTCTACAGCAGGTGGTATTAAGTTATATAGAATTTATCTGATGATAAAGTCGGTCTGGTGGGAATTAAAGGGATACTTCTTGCCTCCAAACTCTGTAGTAGAGAATTATATCTGGAGAGGAGAACAGAAATTATACATTAAAGCAGAATATATTCGGGAAACAGCCAATTATATCTTTTTATATATGGCTACATACTTTATTGGAGTCTTAATTTACTTAGCTTATGGATATGGTTTGACAGAATCGATGTTTGAGTTCGCTTCTTCTGTAGGTACTGTTGGACTATCAATTGGAATTACTAGTCCTGATGCACCTGTGGGAATTTTGTGGACTCAGACAGTTGGAATGTTTCTAGGAAGACTGGAGTTTTTAGTAATCTTCTTTGCTATTGCCAAGATAGTTAAGGATGCTAAGTATTTAGCTACAGAATAGAGGATGATAAAAGATTAGATTGAATTTCTGGTATATAAAATGTTAAAATAGAAGAAGGTAATGATAAAAAACAAAAGATTAGTTAACTAATCTTTTGTTTTTATTGTTGAACAACTTTAATTGGGGGTGATTAAGATTTCTGATAAATTATGCAATGAGTTAATTGGAGAGCTGAAAAAAGATAATAAAGGATTACATAGTTGGTTGGAGACGATTCATCCTATAGATTTAGCAGAAACTATAACTGATTTAAATGATGATGAGCTTCTCCAATTTTATAAAAGAGTTGATACTGAATTAATGGCAGAAGTTTTGGAACAGGCTGAAGATGATTTTCAAGCTAGGTTTTTAAGGTTACTTGATATAAAAGATATCATTAGTATCTTCAATTATATGGCTACTGATGATATAACAGATATAATAGGAAACTTAACCTTTGCTGAAAGCAAGAAGATATTGAATATGATGAAGGAAGAAGATTCTGGAGCCATTCGCAAGCTATTAGGATATGATGAAGAGTCAGCTGGAGGATTGATGACCACAGAGTTTATTGCTCTTAAGGAGAGTCTGACCACTATCGAAGCGCTGACAAAGATTAAGAGGATAAGCCCTACAACAGAAGTTATTCGTTCTATTTTTGTTTTAGATGATTCTAAAAAGTTAGTAGGAGTTGCTGATTTAAGAGATATCTTAGTAGCTAAAGAGGAAACTCTATTAAGGGATATAGCAAATACTAACGTAATTTCTGTTACACCTGATATAGATCAAGAGGAGGTTGCTTTATTAGTAGCCAAATATGATTTAACTGCTATTCCAGTAATCAGCCGTAAAGGGATTATGCTAGGAATTATTACCGTTGATGATATTATTGATGTTATCGAAGAAGAGAATACTGAGGATATTCTTAAATTAGGTGGTGTAAGTGAAGAAGAGAGGATAGATAGCTCTCTAATGATCTCTATTCGTAGAAGATTGCCTTGGTTATTAATAAATTTAGTAACAGCTTTTTTGGCTGCATATACTGTAGGCTTATTTGAGGATGTGATTGCCCAAGTGGTTGCATTGGCAGCAGCGATGCCGATTGTAGCAGGTATGGGTGGCAATGCTGGTACTCAGACTTTATCGATTACAATTAGAAGTATAGCATTAGGTGAATTGGAACTAAAGGAGAGCTGGAAGATAGTCTTTAAAGAGATATTGCTGGGATTGATTCATGGTGCAGCAACAGGTGTTGTAACAGGAGTTATTCTTTATTTTGTCTATGGTAACCCATATTTGGGATTGATAATCTTATTGGCAATGATTTGTAATTTAATAATAGCAGGATTGAGTGGCTTTTTGATTCCCCTTGGTTTAAAGATAGTCGGGATAGACCCAGCCTTAGCTTCTGCAATTATTTTGACTACTGCCACTGATGTCTTTGGTTTCTTTATCTTCTTGGGCTTGGCTAAAGTATTTCTTAATTTTTTAATTGTTTGATATTTTTGATTAATTTCAGAATAAGACTATATTCATATAATTATGAGGGGATAGGAGTAATATGATTGAGCTTTTAATTATATTAAAAGGTTTGCTTATAGGTATGATAGTATCGTTACCAATTGGTCCTCTTGGTCTTATATCGATACAAAGAACTTTAAATAAAGGCTGGAGAGCTGGTTTTCTATCTGGTCTTGGTGGGGCATTATCAGATTTATGCTATTCATCACTAGCTATTTTGGGTATGGGACTTATTGACGATTTTTTAGAAAAGAATAGATATTTTTTTAATGGTGTAACAGGTGTTCTGTTTTTAATTGTTGGAGTCAATATTATTATCAAAGCTATAGGAGATAAAGAGCTAGAAGAGGAGAAAGAAGTAATTCATCCAGCTTTATCGACATTTTTGATGGGGCTATCCAATCCAATGACCTTTCTTATCTTTTTGGCCATATTTGCTAAAATGGGTATAGATGTAGAGTCTGAAAATTTAATAGAAAGTATAGTCTTTATTATTTCTATCTTTATGGGTTCTACTATCTTCTGGTTCTTCACTACTAATTGGCTAAAGATATCTAAGAAGGATTATGAGGTCGATAAGCTTATTTTTTTTGAAAAGTTAATTGGGATAATGATTACTCTGTTTGGGTTGTTTAGTTTGCTAAAAATAATATTTAAATTTTAATTATTTAAGGGGGAGTCATGAAAAAATTTTGGATTAGTAATTTAATGAAACAATTAGTACCTACATTGATAATCGATTTATTATTATGGCTTGGATTTATTAAATTGGAGAGTAAGCTATTATTAACTTTAGCAATTTTGGGAATTTTATTTGCTTGCTTCTCTATCTGGTTCTTTAGAAACCCTAAGAGGAATGTACCAGACCTTCCTAATTCTCTAATATCTCCTGCAGATGGAAAGATAGTAGCGATAAAGAAGGAGAAGGATAATTTCTTTTTTGAAGGTAGAGAAGTAACACGTATTAGTATTTTTCTAAATGTCTTTAACGTACACATTAATCGAATTCCAATTGATGGAGAGATAGTTTATGAAAATTATAATCATGGTAAATTTATAAATGCTTTTAGTGAAAAAGCATCCTTAGATAATGAACAGAATATGATAGGGATAAAAACAAAGCATGGAAATATATTAGTTAAACAGATAGCAGGGCTTATTGCTAGAAGAATTATATCGGTTAAAGGATTGGGCGATGAGGTTAAGCAAGGTCAGATTTATGGTATGATTAAATTTGGCTCTAGAACTGATATTTTAATTGAAGAGGATATCAATATCAAAGTTAATATAGGTGACAAAGTAAAAGGTGGCGAAACAATAATAGGTGATTTCTATGAATAGGATAGAGAAGAGATTTGTTATTCCTAATATTATAACTGGGGCAAATATGTTGCTTGGGTTTTTGAGTATAATCATGTCCTTTCAAGGTGATTTGTTAAAGGCATCTTGGTTGATAGTTATGGCTATGGTGGCAGATGGATTAGATGGTAAGACGGCAAGAGCCTTAGATGGTTTTAGTGAATTTGGTAAGGAATTTGATTCTTTTTGTGATGCTGTCTCTTTTGGTATGGCACCTGCAATCTTGATATACTCTATATTAATGGAGCAGGTGGCATTAAAAGAGCTAATTATACCTCTTTCTTTTTTATATCTTCTCTGTGGGGTATTAAGGTTAGTCAAATTCAATATTATAACAGAGGCATCAAAGGATAAAGCCGATTTTATAGGGATGCCTATTCCTACTGCAGCAGGCTTAGTTGCTTCTTATAATATCTTCTCTAATGCAGTATGGGGTGAATTAGTTCAAATAAATCTATTTTTAATTTTGGCATTCTTTGTTTCTATACTTATGGTCAGTGCTATAACCTTTAAAAGTATCTCTAAAACCTTTAGAGTATTAGGTTCTAAAGGGCTACTGGCTTTATTGATACTTGTTGCTGTATTTGCAAAATATCTACTATTTCCTTTTGGATTATCCTACTTCTTGGTTAATAGCTTTAACTTTATAAAAGAGAAGAGGTTTATCTCAAAAGAAGAAGTGAGTTAATTATAATAAAAAATTAATTGTTAAACTACTCTTCTTTACAACAATTTTAAATTATAGTATAATGAACAAAATAATTAAATAGTAAACGCTTAATCCTAATAGGAGCGGGGGAACCACTTTTTGGGGTGAATCTAATAATCAGTTTGAGTTTGAGTTAAAATAATGAGTAGTTCATAATTTACTTATACTTAATCTTAAACTTAGTCTTGATTATTAGTAGGGCTATCCTTTTAGTCCGAATCCGACAGCTAACCTCGTCAGCGTGAAAGGGAGACCAGTTAAGTATATGCATAGGGTGTCCTATGTCTTTTTTTATTTTATGGCTAATTTTTACATTTGAAATAGTGGTGACTGTTAACAGAAAGAGAGGTTTGAATATGAAGAGAAGGTTGAGTATCCATAATCTAACTCCAGCTCAGGTACTATCCTTGGGTTATTTGGTTGTAATACTGTTAGGTGCTATACTACTAACTTTACCTATAGCAACAACAAATGGTGAGGGCATGAACTTCTTAGATTCAGTCTTTACAGCTACTTCTGCTACAGCTGTAACAGGATTGATTGTTGAGAATACAAGTACCTTCTTTACCGTATTTGGGCAGGTAGTAATTTTATGTTTAATCCAAATTGGTGGATTGGGAATTATGTGTATGTCTACTTTATTTGCTCTTTTATTAGGGAAGAAGATTACTTTAAGAGAGAGATTAATCATTCAACAGGATTTAGACCAGTTTGAATTATCAGGAATTATTAGGATAGTAAAGTACGTAATTGGTGTCACTTTTGCCATTGAAGGTATTGGTGCATTTATCTTATTTATTAGATTTTTATTTGATATGCCAGCAGGAAAGGCTTTGTATTTTGGTATCTTCCATTCAATTTCTGCTTTTAATAATGCTGGATTTGATATCTTTGGTAATAGTTTGGAGAACTTTACTGGTGATATTATCGTTAACTTAGTGATTACATCCTTGATTGTCTTAGGTGGAATTGGATTTGCTGTGATTGCTGAGGTCTATTCAGGTAAGAGATTTAAGAATTTTTCCTTACAGACTAAGCTGGTATTGAGTGTAACAGCTATTTTACTTATTGTAGGAACTATTATCTCCTTTATTTTAGAGTACTCTAATCCAGCAACTATAGGGAACTTGCCTTTAGGAGAGAAGGTTATAGCTTCTTACTTCTTATCAGTTACTCCAAGAACAGCTGGCTTTAATACTGTTCCAACGGGAGCGCTGAGAAGTTCTACAATATTCTTTACGATTATATTAATGTTTATCGGTGCTAGTCCTGGTTCGACTGGGGGTGGAGTTAAGACGACTACCTTTGGAGCTTTAGCTGCTGTATTATATTCTAGAGCAACTGGTAGAGATGATATTGAGTTATTTAAGAGAAGACTAGGAAAAGAGACTATTTATAATGCTCTCTCAATTGTTTTGATTGCATTATTGTTGGTAGTGACAGTGACTATGATCTTAACTATAACTGAAGAAGCTGAGTTCTTAGACTTATTTTTTGAAGCTGTCTCAGCCTTTGGTACTGTTGGACTATCTACTGGGGTAACTGGCAGTCTATCAATTATAGGTAGAATTGTAATAATCCTGACTATGTTTGCAGGTAGGGTAGGTCCATTGACGATTGCTTTGGCTATTGGTGAAAGAAAGGATAAAGTTAATATCAGGTATCCAAAAGAGAAGATTTTAGTTGGATAAGGGAGGTCTAGATTAATGAAGCAATTTATGGTTGTAGGTTTAGGTAGATTTGGTTCAAGTGTAGCAACTACCTTGGCTAGTAAAGGTTATGATGTTTTGGTTGTTGATTCAGATGCAGATAAGGTTCAAGAGATTAGTGGATTGGTAACTCATGCAGTACAGGCAGATGCGACTGATGAGGATGCCCTTAAGACTTTGGGAGTGAATAATTTTGATATTGCTATAGTTAGTATTGGAACAAATATTCATGCTAATATCTTGGCTACACTGATATTAAAGGAACAAGGTGTCAAGTATGTTGTTGTAAAGGCCCAAGATACGTTACATGGTAAGTTACTAACTAAAGTAGGTGCTGATAAGATAGTCTATCCAGAGCGTGATATGGGAGTTAGGGTAGCTAATAATTTGGTTTCTGCTAATGTACTTGATTATATTGAATTGGCTCCAGGTTATAGCATTGCAGAGGTTGTGGCCTCTGATAAGTTATCTGGGAAGTCTTTGGCTGAAACAGATATTAGAGGAAAGTTTGGAGTAAATGTAATAGCTATTAAGAATGAGCATAAGGTTAATGTCTCACCAGAGGCGACTGATGCAATTGAGCCTGGTGATATTTTAGTGGTAATGGGACATGAAGATGGCTTAAGGCTTTTAAAAGAATATTAGAGGAAAACTGACCAACAGATGTTGGTCAGTTTTTTTATGTCTTAGTAAATAAAATGTCATTATTATATTTATTCTTGTGCTAGTGAAGAATATAATATCGGTATTGAGTAGGGTCTGGTCGCGACCAGACTCTACAGTTAAAAAATCATATAATAAAAATTATAAATATGCTACATAACCCTTTCTATATAAAAAATTAGTTCTGACAAAATAAATTTATAGTAAAGTTATAATCTTATTCGATTTAGGTAATATTAAGGGCAGAGTATTTAACAGGAGGTGAGATTAATTCTTGCAAAGACAAAGTGGCTAACTCCAGCTCGTTTTTTGACTATGGGTTATTTGATAGTTATCAGTATAGGGGCTTTTTTATTATCGTTGCCAATGGCTACAGTAAATGGACAGGGTTTGAATTTAGTTGATGCATTGTTTACGGCCACTTCAGCTACTGCGGTAACTGGGTTGATAGTAGTAGATACAGCTACCTATTTAACTCGTTTTGGACAGAGTGTGGTATTGTTACTTATTCAGATTGGTGGTTTTGGCTTTATGACTACATCTACATTATTTGCATTATTATTAGGAAGAAAGATTACTTTTCGAGAGAGGATAATTATTAGAGAGGAGTTGAATCATTTTAGCTTATCTGGAGTTATCAAGTTAGCCCGTTATGTGATTGTATTGACTCTAGCTATTGAGTTAAGTGGTGCTTTATTGCTTTTTTTTAAGTTCAAAAATAATTTACCACTTTCTCAGGCGATTTTCTTCTCTGTTTTTCATGCTATTTCTGCCTTCTGTAATGCAGGCTTTGCCCTCTTCAGTAATAGTTTAGAGAACTTCATTGGAGATTACTATATTAATTTTGTAATAACTACCTTATTTATTTTAGGTGGGCTTGGTTTTGCTGTTATTGCCGATTTATATCAAAAGAGAAGGTTCAAAGCTCTATCCTTAAATAGTAAGTTGGTATTAGTAACTACACTTATTTTAATTTTAATTGGTACTATCGGTATCTTTCTATTAGAATTGTCTAATCCTGATACTTTTGGAGAGTTAACTTTAAAGGATGAACTAATCTCTGCATATTTTCAAGGGGTCACTCCTAGAACAGCAGGTTTTAATACAATTCCAATCGGTAAGCTGACCCAAGGTAGTCTCTTTTTAATTATTATACTAATGTTTATTGGAGCTTCACCTGGTTCAACAGGAGGAGGATTGAAGACGACTACAATTGGGGTATTAATAGTTGCTACATATTCATTAATAATAGGTAAACAGGATGTAGAGTTATTTAAGAGGAGGCTATCACAGATTACAGTTTATAAGGCTTTAGCGGTGACGATAGTCTCTTTATTGGTAATTATTATGGCAACATTAACCTTATCAATTACTGAGCGCTTTGATTTTATCCATGTATTTTTTGAGACGGTATCAGCTTATGCCACAGTTGGTTTATCTACAGGTATAACTGGAGATTTAAGTACTATTGGAAGGGTTTTAATTACAATTATAATGTTTACTGGACGAGTAGGTCCATTGACTTTGGCTATGGCACTTGGAGAGAGAGAGAAGAATAATAAGATTAGATATCCAGAGGAGAAGATATTAATTGGATAGTTAGGAGGGAAAGTTGTGAGGCAGTTTATAGTCGTTGGTTTAGGGCGGTTTGGATATAGTGTTGCCAAAACTTTAGCTGATAAGCATTATGATGTTTTAGCAATTGATACTGATGAGGAGAAGATACAAGAGATTAGTAGTATTGTAACCCATGCTGTACAAGCAGATGCTACTGATGAGGAAGCTTTAAAGACCTTAGGAGCTAGCAATTTTGATGTAGCGGTAGTTAGTATCGGTGAGAATATCCATGCAAATATCTTAGCTACCTTGATTTTAAAGGAGTTGGGGGTCAAGAGTGTAGTTGTCAAGGCTAAAGACCAGCTACATGGAAAGGTATTAGGTAAGGTTGGAGCAGACAGAATTGTCTATCCTGAGAGGGATATGGGGATGAGAATAGCGAATAATTTAATTTCATCTAATGTTTTAGAGTATATAGAATTGGCTCCTAACTATAGTGTGGTGGAGATTGCAGCTGATGAGAATATGTATAATAAAAATCTATTGGATTTACAGTTAAGAAGTCGCTTTGGAGTTAATGTTATGGCGATTAAGAGCCAAGATGGGATAGATATCTCACCACGAGCTGAAAGTAAGATTAAAGCTGGTGATACTTTAATAGTAATGGGTGATAATGATAGCCTTGATGAACTAAGGAAGATGTAGAAAGGAAGGGATTATTTTGATTACGACTTTAACCATTAATCCTGCTGTTGATTATACTGTAAAGGCACCAGAATTAAGGTTGGGAAAGGTTAATAGAGTAGAATTTGTTAATAAGGCTGCGGCAGGTAAGGGAATTAATGTCTCTAAAGGAGTAAAAAACTTAGGAGAAGAGACTATGGCTTTAGGCTGTATAGGTGGTGATAGTGGTCAATTTATAGTTGGTAGACTAAAAGAGCTGGAGATAAGTAGTGATTTTACTTGGATACAGGATGATACTAGGATTAATATGAAAGTGATTGATGATTTAGGTCATGAGACCAAGATTAATCAATTAGGCTCTGAGGTGCCTAAAGAAGTACTGGATGTTATTGAAGAAAAGGTTATAGCTGCTATAGGTGAGAGTGAAATTATTGTTTTGGCTGGAAGCTTGCCACCAGACTGTCCCGAGGATTTTTATCAAAAATTAATCAAGAAGATTAAAGAAGAGAATAATAATGTTAAAGTCTTTCTTGATGCCTCTCAAGCACCTTTAAAGTTAGCGTTAGAAGCTAAACCTAGCCTGATTAAACCAAATCTTAGAGAGCTAGGAGAAATCTATGGTAAGGAGCTATCAGTAGAGGAAGCTGTTGGAATCAGTAAAACTTTAGTCGAAGATGGAATTGAGATGGTGCTAGTTTCTTTGGGAGCAGAAGGAGCAATTTTGACAACTAAGGAAGGTACTTTAAAAGCCACTCCTCCAGAAGTAGAAGTAGTCAGTACAATAGGAGCAGGTGACAGTGTAGTAGCTGCTATGGCAGTAGCTTATCTCAATGATTATAAGTTAGAGGAGATGTTTAGATTTGCAATAGCTATGAGTATAGCAACTATCTTGCGACCAGGAGCAGAGATGGGAAGATTAGAAGAAGTAAATCAATATTTAGGTGAAATAAAGATTGATAAATTAGAATTATTAGAGTGCTAATCACTATTTGTATTAATATAATAAATTATGATATAATAACTCGTGTTATTATCAGAAGGGAGTTATTATAGAATGAAGATATCTAGTTTTACAAATGATAGAATTAAATATTTGCGTTCTTTGTATCGTACTAAGTATATTAGACAAGAGGGTAAGTTTGTTTTAGAAGGTGTTAGAATTATCGAAGAAGCAATTAAGGAAGATGTAAATATAGAGCAGGTCTTTTATTCAGATTACTTAATTAGAAATCAGCGAGGAGAAGAGTTATTAGCCGCCCTAAGAGATATGGGTATAGATATAATCGAGGTTGATGATGAGATTATTCAGAAGGTTGCTGATACCGAAAGCCCTCAAGGGATAGTAGCGATTGTAGAACAAGTTAACTATAGTCTAGCTGATATATTAACAGGAGATAATAAGCTGATTTTGATAGTTGATCAAGTGCAAGATCCAGGAAATTTGGGCACAATCATTAGAACTGCCGATGCAGCAGGTCTAGATGGTGTGATTACTACTAAAGGAACTGTAAGTCTTTATAATCAGAAGACTATTCGGGCTACTATGGGTTCTTTGTTTAGGGTTCCTGTTTATCGGGCAAGTGATATAGGTGAATTGAAGAATATCTTAGATGATAGTGGGGTTAAGGTTGTGGTTGGAGATATTAATGGTGATAAGTATCACTTTGAAGTTAATTATTCATCATCTACAGCGATTGTTGTAGGCAATGAAGGAAGTGGTCCAAGGGATGAGTTGATAGAATTTGCTGACCAATTAATCAAGATACCTTTAGTTGGTGATGCTGAATCTTTGAATGTAGCTATGGCTGCAGGGATAATGGTCTATGAGGCTGTAAGGCAGAGAATAGTGATTAAGTAATCAGTAAGCAATCACCAACATTTTAACCTTGTGATTATTTGAGAGCTATGATATAATTTTAAACAAATTGAATTGTAATATCTTTAAAAGTTACATAATAAATTTAATATGATTAAAAGCTGTGAAGGAGAGAGTAGCTTAGAACTTATTTTATCAGGGAGAGGATACCATAGACTGAGAGTATCCTTAAAATCATGCTAAGTGAAGTTCACTCTGGAGCTACTGGCTGAAAAGCAAATAATAATTAATAAATAGAATTTAAAATGTTTATTATATATTCTTTGTTATTTATTATTTAAATAATTTCAAGTAGGCTATGTCGGTCTTCTGCCGTTATCAGAAATTGAGAGAATCTATAAACTGGTAATTAGTTATTAGTAAGTAGTAGCTAGTGATTAGAACCTAACAATTATAGATTAAGCAAGGTGGTACCGCGGAAGATAAACTCTTTCGTCCTTAATTAAGGATGAAAGAGTTTTTGTTTTTATAATCTTAATTTAGAGGGAGTTTAATAATAATCTTAAATAATTTATAAGGAGGATTTAGAGATGGAAGAGAAGATAAGAGGTTTGCAACAAGAAGCTATTGATGCTATTAAAACTGTTGATAACCTAGAAAGATTAGAAGAATTAAGAATCAAGTATTTGGGTAAAAAGGGAGAGCTGACTCAGATTCTAAGGGGGATGGGTAGTTTATCTCCAGAAGAGAGGCCAGTAGTTGGTAAGTTGGTTAATATAGTAAAGGGAGAATTGAATAAGCTCCTTAGTGAAAAAGAAGCTACCTTAAAAGAACTTGCTAAGCAAGAACGTTTGAAATCAGAAGGTATCGACGTTACTTTGCCAGGTAAGAGAAGAAAGCTAGGAAAGCAGCATCCTTTAACTTTAGCTTTTAATGAGATTAAAGAGCTGTTCTTAGGTTTAGGCTTTGAGATTGCTGAAGGGCCTGAAGTAGAGAAGGATTATTATAACTTTGAGGCTTTAAACTTTCCTGCAAATCATCCAGCAAGGGATATGCAAGATACTTTTTATGTGGGTGGAGATGTATTGTTAAGGACCCATACCTCTGGTGTACAGGTTAGAACTATGGAAAAGACTGAACCGCCAATTAGAGTTATTGCCCCAGGTAGAGTTTACCGTTCTGATGAAGTAGATGCTACTCACAGTCCAGTATTCCATCAGGTTGAAGGACTAATGATAGATAAAGATATATCCTTTGCTAATTTAAAGGCGATATTAATTAAAGTAGTACATGAGTTATTTGGTACAGATAGAGAGGTTAGATTTAGACCAAGTTACTTCCCGTTTACTGAACCAAGTGCTGAGGTTGATGTATCTTGTGCTAGTTGTGGTGGAGAAGGATGTAGAATTTGCTCTGGTACAGGTTGGTTAGAGATTTTAGGTTCAGGTATGGTTCATCCCAATGTATTGGAGATGTCAGGGATAGACTCAGAAGAGTATAGTGGATTTGCCTTTGGTATTGGAGTAGAGAGGATTGCTATGTTGAAGTATGGAATTGATGATATGAGATTATTATATGAGAATGATATTAGATTTTTAGAGCAATTTTAAAATCAGTAATTAGTGACTAGTGATTAGTTTAAAAACTTCAAAGATAATATGGATTATTAAAAGGAGGATGGAGATGAAAGTTTCTTATAAATGGTTGAAGGAATATGTAGATTTTGATTATACACCAGAAGAGTTGGCTGAAAAGTTGACCTTAGCTGGATTAGAGGTTGATGGGATTGAATATAAAGGAAGAGAGATTAAAGATATAGTAGTAGGGCAGATAAAAGAGAAGGTTTCTCATGAGAATGCTGATAAATTATCGGTCTGTAAGGTTGATGTAGGTCAAGATGAAGAGTTGCAGATAGTATGTGGTGCTAAGAATATGGATGTTGGTGACAGGGTTCCTGTTGCAGTAGTTGGAACAACTATGCCAAATGGTATGAAAATTAAGAAGGCTAAACTAAGAGGTGTGACTTCTTTTGGCATGATGTGCTCTACTAATGAGTTAGAGCTTCCTGATGACGGAGTAGATGGTCTATTTATCTTGCCAGAGGATGCTGTTATAGGAAATAAGCTAGTTGATGAGTTGGGTATTGATGATATAGTGATTGAATTGGATTTAACACCTAACTTTGCACATTGTTTAAGTATGATTGGAGTAGCAAGAGAAGTCTCGGCAATGACAGGTAATGAATTGAAGTTACCTACAGCAGAAGTTGCAGAGATAGAAGAGGAGATAAATGATTGGGTTAAAGTAGAGGTTGAAGAGAATGAACTTTGTCCTCGTTATGCAGGTAGAGTAATTACCGGTGTAGAGGTAAAAGAGTCACCATTATGGCTAAAGAAGAGGCTAGAATCTGCAGGAGTTAGACCGATTAATAATATTGTTGATGTAACTAACTTCATTCTAATGGAGCTTGGTCAACCATTACATGCCTTCGATTATGCTAAACTAGAGGGGAATAAGGTTGTGGTTAGAACTGCTAAAGCTGGAGAGAAACTGACTACTCTAGATGATGAAGAGAGAGTGTTAAATGAAGATATGTTGGTAATTGCCGATGCCCAAAAAGCAGTTTGTGTAGCAGGAGTAATGGGTGGAGCTAATAGTGAAGTAACTGATGAGACTACTACTATCTTTTTAGAGAGTGCTAACTTTAACCCGGTATCTGTACGAAAGACCTCTAAAGAGTTAGGTATACATAGTGATTCATCACACCGTTTTGAACGTGGTGTTGATATTAATATAGTAGAACTTGCTTTAGATAGAGCTGCTCAATTGATTGCAGAGCTAAGTGGTGGGCAAGTAATCAAAGGTAAGCAAAATATCTATCCTATACCTTTTGAAGAAAAAGTTATCGAGGTTAGACCAAGAAGGGTAAGTAAATTATTAGGTGCAGAGTTTGCTAAAATTAGAATCAGGACCTTATTAGAGAAACTACACTTTGAAGTTGAAGATATGGGTGATGTATTAGCAGTTAAAGTTCCTGCTTTCCGTGTAGATGTAGAGCAAGAAATTGATTTAGTTGAAGAGATAGCTAGATTATATGGGTATGATAAGATAGAAGCTGTACAACCAAGTGGAGATATCACTCAAGGTAAGAAGACTTGGAAGCAGAAGGTGGAGGATAAGACTAGAGAATTATTAGCTAGTTTAGGATTATTAGAAGTACAGAATTATTCCTTTATAAACCCTAATTTCTTTAATAAGATTAATTTAGCTGAAGATTCTTCTCTAAGAAAGTCTGTTAAATTGAGTAATCCTATTGGTTATGAATATAGTGTGATGAGAACAACATTACTTCCAGGTGTTTTGGAGAATGTCTCTTTCAATGCCAATCGTAATGCTGAGAATATAGCCCTATTTGAATTGGGTAAAGTATTTACTCCTGTAGAGAATAAAAAGTTACCTTTAGAAAAATTACAATTAACAGGGGCTGTTATGAATAAAGATTTAGAAGATCCTTGGAATTTAAATGCTCCAGGTTTCTTTTATCTAAAAGGGATATTAGAAAAGTGTTTTGAAGCTTTAGCTGTAAATGATGTAGAATTTATTGCTGGAGAACATCCAACACTCCATCCAGGAAGAACAGCTCAGATTAAGATAGGGGATAAAGTATCTGGATATTTAGGGGAATTGCATCCTGATGTCCAAGAAAACTATAAGTTAGAAGAGAGAGTTACAATCTTTGAGTTAGACTTCTCTGCGATTATAGATAATGCAACTTTTGCTAGGGAGTATATCTCACTACCTAAATATCCTGCTTCAACTAGAGATATTGCATTATTAGTTGAGGATAAGGTGAGTAGTAAAGATATCGAAGGTATTATAATAAGATTAGGTAAGGATATTTTAGAGTCAGTTAAGTTGTTTGACCTATATCAAGGGGAACAGGTTCCAGCAGGATATAAGAGCTTAGCTTATTCATTGATTTATAGAAGAGCAGATAGAACATTAACTGATAAAGAAGTGAACAAAGTTCAAGCTAAAATAGAGGAGGAGTTATATAATAAATTAGGAGCAAAGATTAGAGAATAGATAAGATGCTTCCTGGGTACCATATTATTGCGGTACCCTTTTTTTAATTTTCTTGACAATCACTAGACTAGATGTTAATATAATAAACGTCGCTTGAGAGAAAAAAGAAGATTTAAACTTTTCTTGACAATTATGATTAAAGATGTTAAATTATTAGATGTGCTATGAAAGAGTTATTTTAGTTTTCTCTTGACGAGATTCAGTGCGTTTGATAAACTATATCTTGTCGCTTGTTAAGAAGTCTTTTGTCTTATAAAACTTCTTGACAGAGATTCTTTAGAATGTTATGATTAATGACGTTGTCGCTAAAAACTTTTAAAAAGTTATTGACAACTGAAATGAGATTTGATAAGATATTAAATGTCGCTACTAAAGGTGGCATTAAATTTGGTCTTTGAAAACTAAACAATGCAAGTTTTGACCAAGCGTAATATAGAGCTAATCAAACTTTTGTTATTAAATGTGTATTCACATTTA
>NZ_PVNB01000023.1 GCF_003001995.1 Orenia metallireducens
AAGCAAGTGAAAGACTTTTGTAGAGGCTTATTGCCTAGTAACTCGCTATCCATCTTGCTTGCTTAACTTTATTATAACAAACTTTTAGGTAAGAGTAACTCGGGAAAAAAGCTGATAAGCTTTCCCGAAAATTGTTTTAATAATTTTGCTCACTTTTAAAAAGTAAAAGTGTCGCAATACTCCCATAAAGTTATATTTCGCCTCAATAGAGTTATAATATAAATAGCTAAATTAGCTATTATATCCAATTTATCATTAAATGCACATATTTCAAGTTGAAGAATAATATGATATTAAGTACAAAGACTAGTAACCCTAAAATTTGGTATAATTAATCCTAGCTAGAGGAAAGGAGAGATTTAGAATCTGCTTATAACTATGATAGTTTAAAAATATCTTTGAAATTATTAAATTTTTATTATTTTTAAAGAGGTAGGTAGGAATTATTTGATAGATATAGAATTATATAAGTATAGAATATTTATAATCCTTTGTAATGATATATGAAGGTAGGGTTACTATGAGAGATTTTGCTAAAATTACTAGTCAAGTTGAGAGTACCAGATTTAAAAGAAATAATAAATCCAATGCAACTATATTTATTAAATTTTTATTATCCTTAGTTGTTTGTGGCTTAATAGTTATCTTTGGAATTAACTTTTTTGGTTACCATTCCAGCAAGGTAGCAACTACCACTTATCAAGCAATTAAAGATAGTATTAAGACTTCAGGAATTTTAATTAGAAGGGAGAGGGTAACTTTTGCACCTCAAGGTGGAGAGGTTGAACTTTATTTCTCTGAAGGTGCTAGAATAAGTACTGGAAATAAGATAGCAGAACTTCATGATGAAAATCAGAGTGATAATCTCTATAATTATTATGCTGGGATAATTAGTTACAAGGTGGATGGGTTAGAGATGACCCTAAGAGAAGATAATTTAAAGAATCTCAATTATGATCACTTTGTAAATTTAAAAGGAAAGTATAATCCTGTTAGTTCAGGTGATAAAGTAAATATGGGAAGACCTATCTTTAAAGTGATTGATAATTTTAAATTTTATTTAGCAGTCTTGTTACCCCAAAATCAGCTAGCAAATTATGAGGTAGGGACTGAAGTAGAGGTCTTATTCCCAGGATTAGAAGAGTATTTTATAGGTAAGATAAATTCTATTCTATTAGATAAGCCTCAAAATATTATGGTTATAGAATTTAATAGATTTATCCCTAAGCTAATTGATCTACGAAAAACAGATGTAGAAATCATTAGAAAGAGGTATCATGGAATAGTAGTTCCTAGTTCTGCCCTGATAAAGAGGGATGATAAGCTAGGTGTGATGGTCAATGGTTACACTAAAAATTATTTTAAAGAGGTTGAGTTGATAGGAGAGGTAACAGACCAAGCAGTAATAAAAGGGGTAGGACCAGGGGTTAAAGTTATTCTTAATTAAGATTAAGGGGGAATACTAGTGGAAAAAATTTATGTATTAGATACCAATGTTATACTACACGATCCAAAATCCATATTCTCTTTTGAAGATAACAAAGTTATCATTCCGATGGTGGTTATTGAAGAGGTTGATGACCAGAAAAAACGCCAAGATTCAGTAGGAAGTAATGCCAGAATATTCTCTAGATATTTAGACGAATTAAGAAAAAAAGGGAAATTATGCGATGGCGTAGAGCTAGATGATGGTGGAAGAATCAAGGTTGAATTAAATCATCAACTTCTAACAGAATTACCTAAGGGATTAGACCCAAATAAGCCCGATAATCGAATTTTAGCAACTACTTTGGGATTGCAAGAAGATGGCGAGATCCCTGTTATCTTAGTTACTAAGGATATCAATATGAGAATCAAGGCAGATGCTATGGGTCTTGCAGCAGAGGATTATGCAACTGATGCTGTAAATATCGATGAACTCTATTCAGGAATAAAGAATATAAATGTTCCTTCAGATAAGATAAATGCCTTATTTAGAGATAAAAAATTAGAATTGAATGAATTGGATTTAGAGGAAAGGTTGTATCCTAACGAATTTATCAATTTAGAAGATGAATTTGGTGGTTCTCAATCAGCATTATGCTGTTATGATGAAGCTAAGAATAAATTAATACCCTTTATCTTTAATCCAACTGATATTTGGGGAATTAAGCCTCGTAACCGTGAACAAAAATGTGCTTTTGAATTATTATTAAATGATAATATTAAGCTAGTAACTTTGGTTGGTAAAGCAGGAACTGGAAAGACTCTTTTAGCTTTAGCAGCAGGGTTACAGAAGGTTGTAGAGGATAAATCCTATAAACGATTGATTGTAACTAGACCGATAGTTCCTATGGGAAATGATTTAGGATTCTTGCCAGGGGATAAAGATGAGAAGTTAGCTCCTTGGATGAGACCTATCTTTGACAATATGGAGTTTTTAGTAGGTGGCAAAGATGAGAATGGAGCTAGTGCTGTAGCCGATTTAAAGGAGATGGGCTTAATTGAGATGGAAGCAATCACTTATATTCGTGGTCGAAGTATTCCAAATCAATTTATCATAGTTGATGAGGCACAGAACTTAACTCCCCATGAGTTGAAGACAATTATTACTCGTGCTGGTGAAAATACTAAGATTGTCTTAACAGGAGATCCTTATCAGATAGATCATCCTTATCTTGATAGTAATAGTAATGGTTTAACATATGTTGTGGAGAGGTTAAAGGATAAGGCTTTAGTTGGGCATATGACTCTATATAAAGGTGAGCGTTCTCAATTGGCAGAGATTGCAGCAAGCTCATTATAATTGAGTCTGAAATTAACATATATATAATTGGTATTAAAGGTTTTGAATTGTTGTAGGGAACGGTCGCGACCGTTCCCTACAAATTAATGAATGATTAGAGTAATTAAAATTGTCTGTTTATAAAAATACACCTATATAGGTGTATTTTTTTTGCAGGAAAAGAATAATAGATATAGAATTAATTTAGGGAGGAGGTTTTTTATGTATGGAAGATATTAATGATAATTTATTAAAAATAGAAGAAAGAATTAAAGTTGCTGCTAAAAGATCAGGGAGGGACCTATCAGAAATTAAATTATTACCTATTTCTAAGTATCACTCCTTAGATAAGATTCAGGTGGTTTTAGATAAAGGATATGTTGAGTTTGGTGAAAGTAGAGTACAAGAGTTAATGGAGAAGGATGAAGAGTTCTCTTCTGATGTAGAATGGCATATGATCGGCCATTTACAGAGAAATAAGGTGAAGTATTTAGCAAGAATGACTAGATGCAAGTTAATCCATTCAGTTGATAGTTTAAGATTGGCTAAGGAGATCAATAAAAGAGCTAAGCAAGAAGAGAGGGTAATGGATATATTAATTCAGATCAATACCGCTCAAGATGATAATAAGTTTGGGATTTATACTAAAGAGGCAATTGAGATGGTCAAAAAGATTGGTAGCTTTAAAAATGTAAAAATTAGGGGTTTAATGACAATTGCACCTTATAGTGATGACCCTGAAGAGGTAAGACCAGCTTTTCGTAAGTTAAGGAAGTTAGCTGAGAAGATAGAAGCAGAGGAGATAGAAGGTGTAGAGATGAAAGAATTATCAATGGGAATGAGTAATGATTTAGAGGTAGCTATTGAAGAAGGTGCTACAATCTTAAGGGTTGGCTCAGCAATCTTTGGAGAAAGGGAGTATAACTAATGGAGTTTATCAATACCTTATTAGACAAGGTTGACCAATTTTTCTCTTTAAGTCCACAGGAGATAGAGAATGATGATTATCCACCTATTAAATTGGAAAGAAAAAGAAAATCTCAAGTTAATCAAAAGTTAGAAGGAGAAGATTTGAACTCAATTATCAGCTCTTCTCAAGTTAAGGATATGTTAATTGTAGAACCAGAAAGCTTTGATGAGGCTCAGCATATAGTTGATAAATTAAGGGATAAGCAACCGATCTTACTTAATTTAAGCAAGACAGATCGTCAAGTGTCTATTAGAATTATTGACTTTATCAGTGGTGCCATTTATGCTTTAGGTGGTAATGTAGAGAAGGTTGGAGAAAGTGTATTCTTATTTGCTCCAGATTCAATTAATATAACCTATAAGTCTAAGTCTGAGAAGAATTCTAAGGTTAAGAATAAATATAATACTGAGTCTGTTTCAGTAACAGATGGTATATCTAAAGGGGAGAAGGAGAGTCTTTATGAAAAGTAAGAAGAGTATAGGATTTATTGGAGCAGGAGCTATGGCAGAAGCTTTAATTAAAGGACTGCTTAAGTCAGAAGTCTATCATCCTAGTCAAATACATATCAGTGATATTAGAGCAGATAGATTAGAAGAGTTAAAAGAGAGCTATGGTATAGAGACTAGCAGAGCTAATCAAGACTTAGTAAAAAGGGTTGATTATTTAATTTTAGCAGTCAAACCCAAAGTGATACCTATAGTTTTGAAGCAAATAGGGGAGGATATTAGCAAATCTCAAAAATTATTCTCACTAGCAGCAGGAGTTAATACTGTACTACTTGAGAAATATTTAAAAGAAGAGGTTGCAGTTATCCGTTTAATGCCTAATACACCTGCTTTGATTGGAGAAGGAGCAATAGCCTATTGCTTAGGTACTGCTGCTCAAGATGATAGTAAGTTAGTTGAGCAGATTTTTGGGACAGTAGGAAGGACATTAAAAGTTGAAGAAGAACTGATGGATGCTGTCACAGGGCTTAGTGGAAGTGGTCCTGCCTATATTTATTTGATCATTGAAGCTTTAGCAGATGCAGGGGTTAATGTTGGTTTAAGCCGTGATGATGCTTTGAGTTTGGTCTTACAAACTATTATTGGTTCTGCTAAGATGGTCTTAGAGTTAGGAGCTCATCCTGGGCAGTTAAAGGATATGGTAACTTCTCCTGGAGGAACGACGATAACGGGATTGAAGGTGTTGGAGAGAGAGGGAGTACGGTCAGCCTTGTATCAAGCAGTAGAAGCTGCTACCATAAAATCAAAAGAGTTAAGAGGAGAGAAATAGATGCTGTTAATTTATTTAGTTGATAGATTTTTTCAATTTTATTATTATTTAGTTATAGCTAGAGTTGTAATGTCTTGGGTGCAACCACCGACCCATCACCAGACGATGAGAAAGATTATAGCCTTTATTTATCGAGCAACAGAGCCTGTTTTAGGTCCAATTAGAGAGATGATGCCAAATTTAGGTGGAATTGACTTTTCACCAATTATAGCTTTGCTAGCTTTGCAAATTGTCAGAAATGGAGTAATCCAATTACTATATCATTTATTTTAGTTAAAACTAGAAGAATTTAATCTGAATAGTATAGGGAATAGGAGTGATAACAGTGTTAGATAAAGAGAGGTTGCTCTCTCATATAAATGATGAAGAGGATAGAATAGAGTTGGCTCAAATTTTGGATAAAGCAGAGTTGGCTTTGACTAGACATCAAGCAACTTTCACCAATTTCTTAAATCCTCATCATCTTTATTTGGCTAAACCGATTTTAGAGCAGGTAGCAGATTTGAAGGTTTGGGAATATGGTGGCTATGACCGGGCTGAAAGAAAGAGATTGACCTTGACCCCTGATTATTATTTAGCAGAGTTAGTTGAGAGCCCAATCGTTCTATTGGATATTAGAGGAAAATTTGAATTCCAAGAGGTAAGCCATCGGGACTTTTTAGGTTCTATCTTAGGAACAGGGATTAAAAGAGAGATGGTTGGTGATTTAATCTTATACCAAGATGGTTGTCAAGCCGTGGTAGCTGAAGAGATTAGAGATTATCTTAAATTGAATTTAGATAAAGTACATAAGGTTGGAGTAGAGATAGAAGAGATTGATTTTGATAATTTACAGATAGAGCCAGAAAGAATCAAGGAGATTGATACGACGGTGGCTTCTTTGCGTCTAGATTCTGTAGCCAGTTCTGGTTTTTCTACTTCACGTAGTAAGATGAGTAAAGAGATAGAGCAAGGGAAGGTTAAAGTTAATTGGAAGGTCATTGATAATCCTGCTTATGTGATAAGTCGAGAGGATATTATCTCTATTAGGGGTAGAGGTAGAGTAGAGATAGAAAAGTTATTGGGTGAATCCAATCGAGGAAGGATTAAATTAAGATTAAAGCGATATATCTAGGAGGAGATACTTATGTCTTTAACACCAGCAGATATCTATAATAGAAAGTTTAAAAAGAGCCTAAGAGGATATGATACACAAGAGGTAGATGACTTTTTAGAGTTAGTAGCAGTCTATTATGAAGAGATGATCTCAGAGCAGACCCGATTGAACTCTCTTGTTGAGGATTTAAGTTCAGAGTTGAAGAGGTATGAAGAACTACAACAATCTTTAGATGATACTGTTAATAAGGCTCATAAATTTGCTGAAGATAAGAAGCAGCAAGCTCAAGAAGAAGCGGAAATGGTATTGACAGAAGCGAAAAGAAAGGCTAAGGAGATTCTTAGAGAGGGTGAGGTTAAGGCTAAGAACACTATTGAAGGGGCAGAGGTTAAAGCTAATAAGCTAGTTGATGAGGCTGAATTTGAGGCCAAGCAGAAGTTGATGGATGCTAGAGAAAAGACTGAAGATAAGTATAGAGAATATCAACAGTTGTTGGAGAATGAACGTCTATTTAAGATTAGATTCAAGACATTATTACAAAGCCACTTAGAGATGTTAGAAGAAGAGCAAAAGCCAGCACAAACAGAGGAGATTGAGGCTCTAAAATCCGAAGATGATTCATCAGAATAAGGAGGAGCTTTAAATGGAGAAGAGAATAGCGGTAATTGGTATTGTAATCAGTGACCGGATGGGAGCTGCAGCTAAAGTTAATGATATTTTAGCAGGATATGGGGATATTATTGTGGGAAGAATGGGACTACCATATCAGGATAGGGGATTGAATATTATCTCTTTGATTGTAGATGGGAGCAATGACCAGATAGGTGCTTTGGCAGGAAAGCTTGGAAATATTCAAGGTGTTAAAGTAAAATCTATGGTAACAACGTGAGGGCAGTAACGAGTGATGAGTGATGAGTAAAAACATTAAGTAATTAACTATTAATTAAGATGTAGGGGGTGAAAGTGATTGAAGATAGGTATTATTGGAGCAATGGATATAGAGATAGAGTTACTTAAAAAGGATTTAGAGTTAAAAAGTACCCTTAATAAAGCCAGTATGGAATTCTATGAGGGCAATTTGACTGGTAAAGAGGTGGTACTAGTTAGAAGTGGAATTGGGAAGGTAAATGCTGCTGTCTGTACTCAGATATTAATCGATGACTTTGATGTCAATGAGGTTATCTTTACAGGGGTTGCTGGTGCTGTTGACCCTACTTTGGATGTTGGTGATATTGTAATCTCTAATGAGGTGGCACAGCATGATGTTGATGTTACAGGGTTTGGAAGAGAGTATGGTGAGGTACCTGGATTGGACAGAGTCTTTTTTGAAGCGGAGCAAAGATTGGTTGATTTGGCCAAAGAGGCTGGAGAGAAGGTAACTGCTGCTGAAGAGATCAAGGTAGTGACAGGGCGGATTTTATCTGGAGATCAATTTATTGCCGATAGAGAGAAGGTAGCTTGGTTAGGTGAGACCTTTGCTGGACATTGTACTGAGATGGAAGGGGCTGCAGTGGGGCAGGTCTGCTTTTTAAATGCTAAGCCCTTTGTAATCATCCGTTCTATGTCTGATAAGGCTGATGGTGAAGCGAATATCTCCTTTGATGAGTTTGCCAAGATAGCTGCTGATAATTCTTATCAGATAGTAGTGGAGATGTTGAAGAATATGTAAGTATGGGTATGATTAAAGATTAAAAAGACTACTTAGATAATCTAAGTAGTCTTTTGGTTTGGTGTGCTGTTCTTGGAGTTTTGAGTTTTTTAATTTGCTAAATCAGATTTTAGGTTTTGATTAAAGGATGGTTTATCTTTTTTAGATTGAGATGGTACCTACAAATATACTCCAAGAATGCTTCCGCTTTAGTAACTTCTGAGTCAAAAAGTAAGTGAGAAATTATTTAAAGGGATAAGGAAAAGTATATATATCTATATAAGTGATAAAAAATATAATTCTAAGTTTGGGATTTATTGAAGTGGCGTGGTATAATTTAGATATTAGTACATGTAAGGAGGAGGTGAAAGGTTAGTTTTTGTAAAAGTTAGGTTTGAGTATTTTTTCAAAAATTTTATAAAAGGAGATGATTAGCATGAAGTTTAGAAAAGTATATTTAAGTTTGATATTAGTACTTACCTTAGCGATTATAGGATGTTCTAATTCAACTGATACTCAACAGTCCGCAGAGAAAGTTTCTAGTAATGTAACGTCTAGTTCTAATCAAGAAGTTGCTCAAAAGGATGAGGAAGTTGCGGAAGAAGCTGTTCCTACATTCAGTAATTCTAGCACAGAAGATATAAATTGGGATACTGCTTCAACTGCAAAAGTAAAGGAAGCAATTACAGCTGGAATAGACATTAACAAGCAGGATGATAAAGGAAGGACTCCATTGATGAAAGCTGCTAAAGCTAATAATGTTGGAGCTGTCAAAGCGTTGTTAAACAATCAAGCCGATGCTAATATTCAAGATAATCAAGGAAAGACTGCTTTAATTGAAGCAGCCTCTGAAGGGAATAACTTTATTACAGAGTTGTTACTTGATTATAAGGCAGATGTTAATTTAGAGGATAATTCAGGAAATAAGGCCTTGGATTATTTAGAGCATTCGATGAGTGCTAGTAAGTTATCAGCTGATGAGGTTGAGGTTTATTCAAGGTTGAAGAAGTTAAGTAAGTAAGAAAATAGTAGAAATATATTTAAAAGATAAAAGAAATCGCTCTAAATTTTAGAGCGATTTCTTTTATCATATCTTTTTTATTTTGATTAATAGATTTTAAGTTTACTAACAGAAGATAAAAAGTAATATATTAGCCATGGTCTGCAGGTGTGATTAAATGAGTAATTACAATCATCAAAAAGATGTGTATTTTGCAAATTCATAGTTAATCGGTTCTTCTAGTAATTGAGATAAGAAGTAGTGATATTATAAATGGAGCTACAATTGAAATTAATGCTATAAAGCCATTGTTAGTAAGAGCATTGAAGATTAAATCAAAAGCTTCTGGCTGTCGTGCAATTCCTTCAACTGCAGCCGCTGTGGCTGTACCTATACCGATGGCTGTTCCTATGCCAGCTAAAATAGAGATACCTGTACCAAGAAACATTAGACCTCTATTAATGCAGATATTGTGGCAGTAGTATCTTTTAGCAAATAACACTAAATAAATGGCTATGATTATAGCAGCTAAAAGGGGCATTAATGCTAAGAGCTGACCTCTACCAAGAGCTTGTAATATTGAATTAGAAGCCTCTGGTTGTCGTGCAATCCCTTCAACAGCAGCTGCGATAGCTAAACCTGTTCCTTTTCCTACACCAATACCTGCTAACATAGTAATCCCGGCTCCTAGTCCAGCAAGACCACTAGAAATTCTTTCAAACATATTCCACCCTCCTTTGTTTTTTTACATATTACAGTATTCTCTAATGGTAAAATGTGTTACTCTTAACTTATATTATCATTGATAAATTATGTATATAAACCTAGGTAGTTATTGGATTTTTAATTTATTTAATTATCTGTATTAATTTATAATAATGGCATAATATTCATTATATATATCTGAATTTGAATTATTCATTGACTAAGCTCAAAATTTATATTATAATATAAGACAAAATCTTATATTATAAACAGCAAAGATAGAGAAGAGTAAATATAGTGGAAGTTAAAGCGAACTGGGGATGGTGAAAGCCTGGCAACAGAAGCTATATTGAAGATCACCTCTTAGCTATTTCTCTGAAATTAATAGTAAGAGAAATCGGATGCAGACCGTTATTCTGTTTAAGTGAGTATATCTGTGAGCTTTCGGCTTACTATATACTAATTAGGGTGGTACCGCGATAATAACCTCGTCCCTTGCTGGGAGGAGATTTTTTTATTTTTTGAATGAAGTTTTGTTTTGAAGGCTAGAGATCACTTTTAGTAAAGCATCAGAACGCTCCCTAGCCCCTAAGGGTCTATCAACCACTTCGTACAAAACCAGTCCGTCTTAGTTTTAAGAAGGGGGAATAAAGATTTCTTAATGTTTTTCTCCCCTCTCTTGGGATGAAGAGAGGGGTCGGAGGAGAGTTCAAGCTTTTAAGGAATAAAATTTGATTTATAAATCTAGTTTTCAGCGTATAGATGCTAGTTAAAGGTGTAGTATATTTAAAGTATAGTTAACTAGCAACTGTTTACTGTCAACTGTCAACTATAAAAAGAGGGGTGTAAAGAATGGATTATAAAGATACGTTAAATCTACCTAAGACTGACTTTCCAATGCGTGCTAGCTTAGCAAAGCGGGAACCAGAATTTCAACAGTTTTGGGAAGAGAATCAAATTTATGAGAAAGCATTAAAAAAGAGAGAAGGGGCTAAGCAGTTTATCTTACATGATGGGCCTCCTTATGCAAATGGGGATATCCATATTGGACATGCATTGAATAAGATTTTAAAGGATATTGTAACTAGATATAATCATTTACAAGGTTTCCAAGCACCTTATGTTCCTGGTTGGGATACTCATGGTTTACCAATTGAGCATAAAGTAACTAAGGAATTAGGTGAGAAGAGAAAAGAGCTATCTACTACAGAGCTAAGGGATATGTGTAGAGATTATGCCCTTAAATATGTAGAGCGTCAAAAGGGACAATTCAAACGTTTAGGTGTTTGGGGAGATTGGGATAATCCTTATGTAACCTTAAATCCTAAATATGAGGCAAAGCAGATCGATGTCTTTGGTCAAATGGCATTAAAGGGACTATTATATCAAGGGTTGAAACCAGTTCATTGGTGTACCGATTGTGAGACTGCTTTAGCAGAAGCAGAGATTGAATATCAAGATAGTCGAGGACCTTCAATCTTTGTTAAGTTTCCAGTTAAAGAAGGTAAGGTTTTAGGAGAAGAAGAGTTAACTGCCGATGATTTTGTAGTTATCTGGACTACTACTCCATGGACTATACCATCAAATATGGCGATTTCAGTTCATCCTGACTTCGATTATGTAATCGCTCAAACTTCTAATGGTAGAATTGTTGCTGCTAAAGAGCTATTAGATCAGATGATGAAGACTTGCAAGGTTGAAGAGTATAGTATAGTAGCAGAGTTTAAAGGGGAAGAGTTAGAGGGTGTTAAGTGTAAGCATCCATTTTATGATAGAGAATCACAATTGATTTTAGGAGATCATGTTACCTTAGAGCAAGGTTCTGGTTGTGTCCATACAGCTCCTGGTCATGGTCATGATGACTATGTTGTTTGTCAAGACTACGATATTCCAGTATTTGCTCCAATGGACAATACAGGAACTTTTACTGAGGAAGCTGGAGAAGAGTTTGCAGGTATGTACTATGATGATGCCAATATTAAAGTGACTAACTTATTAAAAGAACAGGATTTATTGATGAGCTTAAACTTCATTGATCACTCTTATCCACATTGCTGGAGATGTAAGAATCCAGTTATCTTTAGAGCAACTAAGCAATGGTTTGCTAGTGTTGATGCAATTAAAGATGAGGCTTTAGAGGCAGTTAGAAATGTAAAGTGGTATCCTGGGTGGGGAGAAACTAGAATCACTAATATGATCGAGAATAGAACAGATTGGTGTATCTCCCGTCAGAGAGTTTGGGGAGTACCGATTCCAATCTTCTATTGTAAAGATTGTGGAGAGACTATCGTAACTGAAGAGACTATCGAAGCAGTAAAAGAGTTATTTGGAGAGAAGGGTTCTGGTATCTGGTATGAACTAGAAGCCAATGAGATGGTACCTGAAGGTATTACTTGTGAATGTGGTAGTAGTGACTTTGAGAAAGAACAAGATATTATGGATGTATGGTTTGATTCTGGTGCCAGCCATGCTGCGGTATTAGAGAACTATGATATCTTAGATCGACCTGCTGATCTTTATCTTGAAGGTACAGACCAGTATCGTGGTTGGTTCAACTCTTCATTATTAACTTCAATTGCAGCTAGAGGAGAGGCTCCTTATAAGGCTGTTGTAACCAATGGGTTTACTGTTGATAAGAAGGGTAAGAAGATGTCTAAATCTATCGGGAATGTTGTTTCTCCACATGATATTATCAAGCAATATGGTGCTGATATCTTGAGATTATGGGTTGCATCTTCTAACTTTAAAGAGGATGTGAGAGTTTCTGATAAGATCTTAAAAGAAAATGCTGAGGTTTATCGTAGAATTAGAAATACCTCCCGCT
Source organism: Orenia metallireducens (assembly GCF_003001995.1). Taxonomy (GTDB): domain Bacteria; phylum Bacillota; class Halanaerobiia; order Halobacteroidales; family Halobacteroidaceae; genus Orenia; species Orenia metallireducens_B. Next base: position 12,283 of record NZ_PVNB01000023.1, read on the forward strand.
ATATTTTAGGTAACTTAGCTGACTTTGATCCAGCAGAGAACTCTGTAGCTTATGATAAGTTAACTGAATTAGACCGTTGGGCCTTGATGCAGCTACAGAAGCTAGTTAAGCTAGTCAAAGATGCTTATGAAAATTATGAATATCATAAGATTTATCATGCTGTTCATAACTTCTGCTTAGTAGAGTTAAGCTCCTTCTATATGGATATTCTTAAAGACAGAATGTATATTTTAGAACCAAATGATCCAGTTAGACGTTCAGGTCAGACTGCTATGTATGAAATCTTAACTACAATGACTAGGATTATTGCTCCAGTAATTGTTCATACAGCAGAAGAAATTTGGAAATATCTACCTGGAGACCATGCAGAGAGTGTCTTCTTAGAGGACTGGCCAGAGCTTAAAGAAGAGTATATTGATGAAGAGTTAGCAGCAAAATGGGATAGATTACTAGCTATTAGAAAGGATGTCTCTAAGGCATTAGAGCTTGCTCGCAAGGAGAAGATAATAGGACATCCTTTAGATGCAGCTGTTAAGATTTATCCAAGTGAAAAGACTTATGACTTTTTAGCTCAATTTGATAATTTAGCAGAGTTATTTATCGTCTCTGTTGCTCAATTGGCAGAAGCTGATGAGCAAGTAAGTGGGGATGTCTATGAAGGAAAAGAGTCTGAGATTAAAGTAGCTGTAGCTCAAGCAGCTGGTGAAAAGTGTGACCGTTGCTGGAATTACAGTGAGACTGTCGGGGAAGATAAAGAGCATGAAACGGTTTGTGCTAGATGTTTAGAAGTAATAAATAGTTTGTAATTTTTGTTTAAAAAAGCTTGCAACTGAACGTTCAGTTGCAAGCTTTTTTAATATTTAGTCTTTTTTAGTTTGATTGTTAGTTTATAAGAAGTTAAACTTTAACAATGAAATTTAAGCTAATATGGAATAAATTAACTGATGATTGATTATAAATGTATTAATTGATAAAAAATAGAATTACTATTTAGCAGGTCTAAATTATTGTGAATAAATTTATAATTCAAAAAATTTAAAAGGAACAATAATTATTTTAATAAGAAGCAATCTGTTTATATTTATATAATTGTAAAGCTGATTTTCTGTAAATTTATAAGAAAAATTAAATTTTATTTCTTAAAATGTTAATAGTAATTAACATTTTATAATTGCTTTGCAGGAAAAAGATATAAGGTATAGAATATTAATTAAAAAGAGGAGGGATTGTATGTTAGAGATAATATTGTTCTTACTTATATCAGTAATATTGCCTATAATTTTAATAATGATATCCTCTTTTAATAGGAAATTAACTGCCAATTCCTATCTATTATTATCTGGACTTTTAATAGTTTTTATTATAAATTATTTACTATTTGGAAATCCTGTCAATAGTATCATTGGAATCGCTTCCTTATATTTACTTATTGTTGCAAGTACAATTCTAATGGGAACAAAGGGAGGGGTAATTACTTCTATAGTGATCTTACCTGTTTTGATATGGGCGGAATTTGGTATTAGAGAGATTGGCTACCATTTATCCTTCTTTCTGTTTATTTCTTTGGTTTCAGGGTGCTTAAATAGTATGGTTAGAGATAAAATTGAAAGTATCATGGAATTAAATATGGGATTATCAAACCAAATTAAAGAGCTAAGAGTTCTTAGAGAGATTAGTGCTATTTTGCAGGGAACATTAGAGTTAGATAAAGTATTACAGATAATCTTATCAGCTGTAACAGCTGGCTATGGCTTAGAGTTTAATCGTGCTATCTTATTTTTAATAGATGATGAAAACGAGAATATGTTGACAGGTAAGATTGGGATTGGTCCCCTAGACCAGCAAGAAGGGCTACAGACTTGGCAGAATGTTGCTAAAGATAAGATTAATTTAGAGGGTATGATTGCTGTACAGGAACAGCTAGAGTTAAGTGATAAGAAATTAAATGATATTATTCAGAACCTCTCCTTTAAATTAGATAAGGAGCATATAGCTACTAGAGTAATTAGGAATAAAGAGACTTATAATATTAAAGTGATGGACCCTGATGATAAGTTCGAATGTACTTTAGCTGCAGAATTGGCAATGGAGGCTTTTGCTATTGTACCTTTGATCGTTAAAGGGAGGGCTATTGGGGTTTTGGTTGTTGATAATATTGCTAATAAAAGAGAGATTACTTACAAAAGTATAGATTCATTATTACCCTTTGCCAATCAAGCTGCTTTGGCTATACAGAATGCTAAATTGCATAAGTTAAAGGAGGATATGGCCGTTAAAGATAATCTGACGGGTATCTACAATCAAAGGCATTTCCAAACAAGCCTTCAGCAAGAGATAGAGTTTGCTAAAGAGAGAGAGGCCTCTTTGGCACTATTAATGATGGACATAGACTACTTTAAGGCCTATAACGATAACAATGGCCATCCAGCAGGAAATGAGGCTTTAAAACAGTTATCTAAGATATTAGAGGATAATACAAGGGATAATGATGTAGTATGTAGATTTGGTGGGGAAGAGTTTGCTATTATCTTACCAAATGTCTTCTCAGATGTAGCTTATGCTATAGCTGAAAGGATTAGGTCTAAAGTTGCTGATAGTTACTTTAAAAATCAAGAGACCCAACCTAATGGTAACGTAACAATTAGTGTAGGTATAGGTATCTTCCCTGATGATGCTAGTACAGATCGTGAGTTATTAAATGTGGCTGATGAGGCGTTATACTACGCTAAATCTAGTGGGCGCAATAATGTTAAATTGTATCAAGAATATTTAGGCTCTATTAAAGAGTCTTCATAGATTTACAGAATAGATCTGCTCTTTGTTATAAAGGATTAAAGAGTCTGATTGACTTTCTAAGGGGGAAGAGAGGTGATATGATGCCAAGTAATTTATTGGTTATTGGGATCTTTACTTATATTGCTTGTCTATTATATTTTAGAGATTGTTTTTATTCTTATGGTCTTGAATTTTTTGCCAAAAGAAAGCTGTTGAAAATAGGACAAAAGTTAGAAGATTTAGAATTCTCCTTTGAACAAATTTATTATTTAGTAGCTACTCCAAGTACCAATTGTGACTTTTGTAAATTAAATCTAGAGGATTTTATAGTAGAAAAGGGCAAGGTATCATTCTTTCATGGTGAGATTTATGATTTAAAGGTATATGCTCAAATGCCCGATGGGCAGAAAAAGCTAGTAGCTATTGTTCCAAAGGATAAATTTCCAGTTCCTATTTTAGATACTATGTTATATTACAATCAAATTAATCAAAGTGATTATGAGATGTTAGTCTCTTATTTATTTTCTCATCCTAGAACTCATAGAATGATTATTGAAGAGATAAGAAAGAGAGTAATCGAAGGAAATTAAGCACTTTTTAGTGTTGAGATCAGAGCTGTTTTCAAAGATTATTTGAATAATTATAGCAATAAGATGATTGATTTAATATAAGGATTTTTATGGTGATTATATTTAATAAAAAGAGTTAAGATTAATCGGTAATTATTGCTATTTTATCTTATTTTGAATTATAAATTGGAATCTTTGATAAAATAGTAATCAATAATTTACTTGCAAAGTATATTTAAGTTATGATATATTATAAATTAGTCTAAATCCTAATAAAATCTATTAGCTATATTATTTGAAATATAGATGTTTTATGAGCTGAGTTATTACTAAATTAAGGAGGAGACATAATGAATATTAAATTAATTAATATCGGTTTTGGTAATATTGTTGCAGCTAATAGAATCATTGCTATTGTAAGCCCTGAATCGGCGCCAATAAAGAGAATTATCCAGGATGCACGGGATAGAGGGATGTTGATTGATGCTACTTATGGTAGAAGAACTAGAGCTGTTGTTATCACAGATAGTGATCACATTATTTTATCTGCAGTCCAGCCAGAAACAGTTTCACAGCGTTTAAAAGATGATGATGAGTAATAAGAGAGCTATAGGGGAAGGAAGATTATGAGTATGCTGAACAATAGGGAAAATAGAGGAAATTTAATAATCTTATCTGGACCTTCCGCAGTGGGTAAAGGAACAGTATTAAGAGCTTTGTTAGAGGAATATGATGAGGTATGCTATTCTGTATCAGCAACTACTAGAGAACCTCGTGAAGGGGAGATAGATGGAGTACATTATTTCTTTATGAGTCAAGATGAATTTAGGGCTTCAATAAAGAATGATGAATTTATTGAGTGGGCAAAGGTACATAATAATTATTATGGAACTCCTAGAAATTATGTTGAAGAGACTTTAAAGAGTGGGAAGGATGTAATTTTAGAGATTGACATTCAAGGTGCTCGACAGGTTGCAGAGAGCTTTAGTGAAGGGGTTTTTGTCTTTTTAGCACCACCATCTATGGAAGAGCTGAAATCTAGAATTTATAAAAGAGGTACAGAGACTGAAGATGCTATTCAGACTAGAATGAGTAATGCTACTAAAGAGTTAGAAGAGATTGATAGATATGATTATTTGATTATTAATGATGAGGTTGAAAATGCAGTAGATAAATTAAAATCAATTATTATTGCAGAGAGATGTAAAATTTAACTATTAGACAAATAGTTAATAGTCAATAGCTAAAAGGAGTGATTATTTTGCTATCTTATCCAGGGATGAACGAATTAGTAGAGAAATGTGGTTCTGCTTTTTCTGCTGTTATTGTTTCAGCTAAGAGAGCTAGAAAGATGAATGAAGGGGCAGAGTCCTTATTAGATGAATATAGAGGGACTAAAGATGTCTCTAAGGCTTTAGAAGAGATTATAGCAGATAAGCTAAGACCTGTAGAAAAGAGATAAGTTGATTATTATTTTAGTAAAAGTTATAATTTAGTGATTATAATATTATTTAAAAATCTAGTAAATAAGATAGATGTCTTCTAATTTAACTCAGAAAATTAAGTGATAGAACTTAGCTGAGTTAATAGGAGGCATTTTTTATTATAATTATTCTATTAATATAATTAATACAATATGAGTATATTGCGACAGTTTTGCTACTAGCTTATAGCTACTGGTTATTAGCTAAGACCTTAAAAGCTAAAGGGTAGAAGCCAGCAGCTAGTAGCTAATAAAAAAGTGTCGCATCTCTATTAAGTTTAATTCTAAGCTTAAATACCAGATTAAGGAGGAGTTCAAAGTGCTTTTAAAAGGGAAAAATGTTGTAGTAGGTGTGACTGGAGGAATAGCAGTTTATAAGGCTGTAGAGATTGTGAGTAGATTTAAAAAGTTGGGGGCTGAGGTTTATGTAATTATGACCAAGTCTGCCACAGAGTTTGTGCAGCCGATGACCTTTCAATCAATTAGCCATAACCCAGTTGTAGTAGAGATGTTTGGTAGAGCTCAGTATTGGGATGTAGAGCATATCTCTTTGGCAGATAAGGCTGATTTATTTTTGATTGCTCCTGCTACGGCAAATATTATTGGAAAGATTAAAAATGGTATTGCTGATGATATGCTATCTACGACGGTAATGGCGACTAAAGGGAAGGTGGTTTTGGCACCAGCAATGAATGTGAATATGTATCATAATCCTATAGTCCAAGAGAATATGGATTATTTAAGACAGAGAGGATATAAAATTATTGAAGCTGATGCAGGATACTTAGCCTGTGGTTATGAGGGCTTAGGACGTTTACCTGAACCTGCTGAGATTGTAGCAAGTTCTACAGCAATTTTATTGGCTGAGAATGAGGAGTTGCTAGGAAAAAAGGTGTTGATAACTGCTGGGGGAACAAGAGAAGCATTAGACCCAGTTAGGTTTTTAGGCAATCACTCTTCTGGTAAGATGGGTTATGCCTTGGCTAGAATGGCAGCAGCTTATGGGGCAGATGTAACTTTAATTTCAGCACCTAGCAACTTAACTACTCCTAAAGGGGTAGAGAGAATAGATGTAAAAACAGCAACTGAGATGGCAGAAGCGGTTTTTAAATATAAAGAAGAGCAGGATGTAATTATTATGGCAGCAGCAGTGGCAGATTATCGCCCTAAAGAGTTCTCTGATACCAAGATTAAGAAGAAGGATGGAGATTTACTGATTGAATTAGAGAGAACTGAGGATATTCTAGCTAGATTAGGTAAAGAGAGAGAAAATCAAGTCTTGGTGGGTTTTGCAGCTGAATCTGATAATCTATTAGAGAATGCTCAAAGTAAGCTCAAAAGAAAGAAAGCTGATTTGATAGTTGCTAATGATATCAGTGCTCAAGAGACGGGTTTTGCAAGTGATGATAATCAGGTTACAATTATCGGTAAGGATATTCAGGTTACTTTAGAAAAAGCAGATAAGTTAGAGATAGCTAGGGGAGTATTAGATGAGGTAGTAAAGCTTTTAAATTGAGTTTTAATACTTTAACTCTTGACATTATAGGATAAATTGAATATAATTTATTGTAATAATAGTAGGTTATAGTAGTTTGGTAATTTATGTAGGTTGATAATTTAGTATAGTAGCTTTATAAAAATAGTAGGATGGTAGCTTGGTAGTGAATATTTGCCAAATAAATAGGCTAGGTATACCTATTTATTGATAAATTTTACCACTCCTACGGGGGTGTTTTTCTTTTTGTATATTAAATTTTAGGGGGAATAAGAAGATGAGAAGTAGAGTAGTTAGTCTTTTAGTAGTTATTTTATCATTAGGATTATTAATCGGCTGTTCAAATCAAGGGACAGATAAGGCAGCTGAAGTAGATAAGCCGATTAAAGTAGGGATAATTCAAATTGTAGAGCATCCAGCTTTAGATGCAGCAAGAGAAGGTTTTATTGAAGAGTTAGCCACAGCAGGTTATAAAGAGGGAGAAAATATTACTTATGATTACAAAAATGCTCAAGGAGATATGGCAACAGCTCAAACTATAGCCAAGCAGTTTGCTTATGATGAATTAGATTTGATCTTAGCAATTGCAACTCCAACAGCTCAAGCAGTAGCTAATAGTGTCAAAGAGACTCCAATCTTAATTACCGCAGTTACAGATCCAAAATCAGCTGGTTTAGTAGAGAGTTTAGAAGAGCCAGGAGCAAATATTACAGGGACTAGTGATTTAACTCCAGTTAAGAAGCAGCTAGAGTTATTGACTGAAATAGTTTCTGATGTTAAGAAGGTTGGGATTATCTACAATGGAGGAGAGATCAACTCTGTTGTACAGGCGGAATTAGCTGAAAAGGCAGCTAAAGAATTAGGCTTAGAGTTAGTTCCTGTTACAGTCAGTTCAAGTAATGAGGTTTATCAAGGGGCTCAATCCTTAGTTGGCAGAGTAAAGGCAATTTACGTACCAACTGATAATACAGTAGTATCAGCAATACAATCAGTAGTAAAAGTAGCCAATGAGAATGACTTACCTTTGGTAGTAGGAGAAGATAATTCTGTAGAAAATGGTGGATTAGCAACTGTAGGTATTAACTATTACCAACTAGGTCGTCAAACTGCTAAGATGGCAGTTAAAGTATTAGCAGGGGAAGACCCAGCTACAATGCCAATTCAGTATTTAGAGAATACAGATTTAGTTATTAATTTAAAAGCAGCTAAGGAAATGAATATTGAACTTTCTCGAGAAATTATAGATAGAGCAAAAAAGGTTATTGAATAAATAATTAATAATCACTTTAAATAGTACATTAATAAAGTAACTATGATATCATAGTTACTTTATTAATGGGTAATATATAACTGATATTAGTCATTTGGCTATAATTTTGATTAATTGTAAAGGAATAGAGTAGGAGGAGTAGTAATGAATATAAGTGTTTTTTTAAGTTCTGTTGAGCAGGGATTAGTCTATGCAATTATGGCTTTAGGGGTCTATTTGACCTTTAGAATATTAGATTTTCCTGATTTGACTGTAGATGGGAGCTTTCCCTTGGGGGCGGCAGTAGCAGCTAAGTTGATCTATTCAGGATGGAATCCTGTAGTAGCAATTATCTTAGCTTTATTAGCTGGAATATTAGCTGGAACTTTAACAGGTATCTTAAATACTAAATTAAAGATAACTGGATTATTATCGGGAATATTGACGATGACAGCACTTTATTCGATTAATTTAAGGATTATGGGAAGAGCCAATATATCATTATTAGGCAAGAATAAAATATTTAACTTATTAACTAGTTTAGGAATATCGGAAAAAGCAAGTACTTTTATATTCTTCTTTGTAGTTGTGCTAATAGTTAAATTGTTAATTGATTGGTTCTTAAAGACGGAGCTAGGTTTAGCACTAAGGGCAACTGGTGATAATAAGCAGATGGTTAGAAGTTTAGGAGTAAATACAGATTTAACTGTAATCTTAGGTTTAGGACTATCTAATGGATTAGTAGCATTAGCTGGTGCTTTAGTAGCTCAACACCAAGGATTTACCGATGTTAAGATGGGGATAGGTATGATTATTATTGGTTTAGCATCAGTGATTATAGGTGAGGCTATAGTCAGAAATAAAACCATTAAATGGGCTACTTTAGGAGTTGTTTTGGGTTCAGTTATCTACAGACTGGTTATTACTATCGCATTACGAATGCGTTTGAACCCAAATGATTTAAAATTAATTACTGCTATTTTAGTAATTGGAGCACTAGGAGCACCAGCGATTAAAGAGCAATTTAGCTTTAAAAGGTTACAAGGGGGTGCTAAGTAATGCTTAAAGTTATCGGTGGAGTTAAAGTTTTTAATAAGGGGACTATCAATGAGAAGGTGGCCCTACGGGGTGTGAATTTGGAGATGGATAAGGGTGAATTTATCACAGTTATTGGTAGTAATGGTGCTGGTAAATCGACTTTATTGAATGTGATTGCAGGAAATCTAATTTTAGATCAAGGTCAGGTGATTGTTGATGATAAGGACTTAACAAATAAGTCTGACCATCAGCGAGCAAATTTAATCAGCAGAGTCTTTCAAGACCCTTTACAGGGAACAGCAGCTTCTATGACCATTGCTGAGAACCTGGTCTTAGCTTTAAAAAGAGGCTCACGTTTAGGATTAGGAATTGGTGTGAAAGCTGCTAGGCGTAAGAAGTTTCAAGAGGCTTTAAGTATCCTAAATTTAGGCTTAGAGGATAGGCTAGATGATAAGGTTGGGCTATTATCGGGTGGTCAACGGCAGGCACTCACCTTGATAATGGCAACTTTGCAGAAGCCAAAGGTATTATTATTAGATGAACATACTGCAGCTTTAGATCCAAAAACAGCTCAGAATATTATAGAGATTACTCAGAAATTAGTAAAGCGTCATGAGTTGACGACTTTGATGGTTACCCATGATTTAGACCACGCTATAGAGTTGGGTACTAGAACTATCATGATGAATAATGGTAATATTATCTTGGATGTCAAAGGTGAAGAGCGAGAAGGAATGACTATAGATGATTTATTGGATAAGTTTACTAAGGTCAGTGGTCATCGACTGACTAATGATAGAATATTGTTAGCTCAGTAAGCTATTATCAAATATCTTTTAGTCTTGACAACTGAATGTCTTTATTTTAAAATGTATTTAGTCTGTTAAATCTGTAATAAATTGAGATAAAATATATATCATATTAACATATATGTTAATATGATATATATTTTTTTGGTTAGGAGGTAAACTATGACAAAGGGGCAGTTGGAAGCAGCAATCAGCAGAGAATTGACACAATGGGAGAAGGACTTTTTAGGTCGAGGACCAGTTATGGTTAAGACCGACATTATGCGGGATATGATAATAGTTGTTTTAAAGGGGCTGTTAACACCCGCTGAACATAAGCTGTCTGAGACAACTGAAGGTTTATTGTCCATTAAAAGAATTCGTGCTGATCTGTTAGAAGCAGGACGAGAAAAGCTAGGAGAGATCATTAAAGAGCAGACTGGTGAAGAAGTAGTTATATTCCATAGTGATATCAGTACAAGAACTGGTGAAAGAATCATGGTCTTTAAATTATCTGCTGATTTAGAGGAGAAGATAGGTTCTTAATAAAGGAATAATAAGATTTAAAAGGTAACTAAGCTCTGACAGAGCTAACTTGATTATTTTATAAACTGATAATCATCAATTTTGTCTTTGCAAGAAAATACTTGACAAGGTGATGTTATATCGATATAATAAGGAAAGTAATTACTGTGGTATGTTAAATATTGGTTAGTTTGTATTTAAAGATTACTTTAAAATCAAAAATGGCTGATAATAGTAATGGAAATAAATATTGAATTTTTAATGCTATCTTGAAAAGATATATGTTAGTTAGTCTAGTTAAGATAGTATTATGGTAACATATAAAATAGAAAACCGAGTTGGCAGGCAGAAGAAGGGTATAAGATACCAGTCCTATGTAGGTCAACACCAGATTAGCTAAGATTAATCTTAGCTAATCTGGTGTTGACCTTTTTTTATGTTCTTAAACATAGAGGCTAAGAACCTTTAATCAAAGAAGGTAGTTGTAAAGGTTTATAGACTTATAAGAGTAGATTAGTTATTATTATTATTAATTTGGAGAATATAAGTACTGATAATACCTTTAGTATATCTTATCTTTTAATTTAATAAGCATGCTAAAATATAGTGAGTTTTTATTAATATTAGGCTGTCATTGGGTGAATTTATTTTTATAGCTATGTTATCATAATTTCAATTAATAAAATTATTAAATAATAAGGAGGATGAATTGATTTGGAAAGTATATCAAATTCGAATATTTCTAAAGGAAATAAGAGGTGGTTATATATACCTTTAGGATTGATAATCTTTATGTGCATGGGGACAGTCTATGCTTGGAGTGTATTTAGAAAGCCTATAGAGGAGATATTTAATATTGGTGCTACTGAAAGTGGCTTACCTTATATGTTCTTTTTAGTGGCTTATGCGCTAGGAATGCCGATTGCAGGAGGATTAATAGATAAGTATGGTCCTAGAGTAATGACTATAGTTGGAGGATTAATCGTTTCAATTGGTTGGATTGCATCAGGCTTTGCTTCTAATATAACTATGTTGATTATTACCTATGGTATAATTGCAGGTGGAGGAGTAGGGATAGCTTATGGAGCTCCTATGGCGGTAGCTGCTAAATGGTTTCCTGATAAGAAGGGATTGGCGGTAGGTTTGACCTTAGGTGGTTTTGGTCTATCCCCTTTTGTAACTGCTCCTGTGGCAAATTGGTTGGTAAATTCTTATGGACCTTTTCAGACCTTTAGAATCTTAGGTATAGCCTTTGCTATTATTATTACAGTTTTAGCATTACCGTTGAAGTTTCCAGAAAGAGAGTTGGAGGGTGATGACGATAATCAAAAAGATAGCACGCTAGGTGTAAGAGATTTAACTGCTAAAGAGATGATAAAGACATCAACTTTTTATGGTCTGTGGCTCTGTTTTGTAATAGGAACACTGGTAGGTTTAATGGCTATTGGAATTTCAAGCCCTGTAGCTGAGGAAGTTGTTAAGTTAGATGCTAGTACAGCAGCCTTTATGGTCTCCTTTTTTGCTATCTTCAATGGAATAGGGCGACCTATTTTTGGAAGTATTACAGATAGCCTCAACCCTAAGAAAGCTGCTATTATTTCATATACATTGATAATTGTAGCATCGATTTTAATGCTAAATACTGGCGAAGGGAATGTATTTTTATATGGATTGGCTTTTGCTATATTCTGGTTGAACCTTGGTGGTTGGTTAGCGATAGCACCTGCTGCTATAGGAATCTTCTTTGGAGCAAAGAACTATAGTAAGAATTATGGATTCTTATTTACTGCTTATGGGGTAGGAGCTGTATTAGGGAATCTGCTGGCAGGTAAGTTAAGAGATATACTAGGAAGTTATTTATATACCTTCTATCCAACGATAGGACTTGCAGTTTTAGGTATAATCATTGCTGTTTTAATGTTAAAGGAGCCCAAAATTGAAAATTAATTTTGATAAAGGATGCAATTTTGCATCCTTTATATTTTTTTATAGCTTAATTGATTATAAAATTAGAAGGTATTTCCACCAGTTTAGTATAAATACTATAATTAAGTCCTGTATGATTAATATAATTACAGGCTATGCTAGCTTAATATCCTTATAAAGAAGCATTTTTTACTAGCATGAGCTGTATTAATAATAAGCTTTAAGAATAGAGAGAATAGTTTTAAGAAATCTTAAGTTAAGGAGGGTGAAATTAATGAAAAAGTTAGTAATAGTAGGAAGTGGTATAGCTGCTATTAGTGCAATTAAGGCTATTAGAGAGTATGATAAGGAATGTAGGATCGAGTTGTTTGGAGAAGAGAGTAGCTATCCCTATAATCGTATCAAACTATCAAAGGGGTTAATGGATGATATTAATGTAGATAAAATTTTATTAGAAAAGAGAGAATGGTATGATGAGAATGATGTAGAGATTTATTTAGATACTAGGGTTACTGCGATAGATCCAGAGAATAACGAGGTGATCTTAGATAATGGTGAGCGGGTTAGTTATAGTAAGTTAGTATTGGCTAATGGGGCTAGAAATTCAGCTCCACCGATTAGTGGAATAGATAAAGAAGGGGTCTTTACTCTAAGAAAAGTGGTAGATTCTAGGGCGATTAAAGAGTATGCAGAGGATAGTAATCAGGTCTTAATTATTGGTGGAGGAGTATTGGGCTTAGAGATGGCATGGACTCTTAGCCAAGCAGGTAAAGAGGTTATGGTAGCTGAGATATGCCCTTATCTGATGCCAGAACAGTTAGATGAAAAGGCTTGTCAGATATTAGAAGAGAAGGTTAAAGAACATAATATTGAGATTTTAGCTGGCACATCAATTGAGAAGATAGTCGGAGAAGATAAGGTAGAAGCTTTTATAACTGGTAAAGGTGAGAAACGAGAATGTGATATGGCGATTTACTCTACTGGAATTAGACCAAATTTGGATATATTAGAAGGAACTGATATAGAGACTGACTTTGGGGTTGTCGTAAATAATAGGATGCAGACAAATTATCCTGATATCTATGCTGTTGGTGATGTATCAGAGCTTGATAATAAGGGTTTTGGTCTCTGGCCGATTGCTATTGAGCAAGGGAAGATAGCAGGATATAATATTATAGGTCAAGAGGATGTTTATCAACATATTATTCCAACAGTTATGCTTAATGCCTTTGGACTATCTCTATTTGCTATAGGGGATAATGATGAGCAAGATGGGATAGATATAATTAGTGAAGAGCAAGAGGATAAGTATATCAAGGTCTTAATTAAAGATAGAGTTATCATTGGTGCTATTGTGATAGGGGATATGAGTAAGTCGGTTACTCTAAGAAAGGCTATCAAGCAAAGTTTAGAATTAGGTTATTTAGATTTTGATAATGTATCAGTTTCAAAGTTAATAGAGATAATAAAGAGTAAGCAGTGAACTTTGACTATTAGTATTATACTTAGGAATCATCACTTATTAATTTTGGAGGTGAGCTGTAATGGCGATAGTAAGTTTTTGTGAGAACAATTTTGTTCATGGGGTGGAAGAGTTAGTAGATAGAATAGAAGAAGAACTTGATGGTGCTAGTGTAGAGATTGAAGCCTGTTTGGGTTTTTGTGGAGATTGTGCTATGGGACCCTTTGCCTTGGTAGATGAGGAGTTTTTGCAAGCAGAGACAGTAGACGATTTATATGAAATGATTAAAAAAGGAGTTTGAACTTTGACCTCGTCTTATAGGCGGGGTTTTGACTTTATATTATGTAGTGCCAAGCCTTTAGAGGCTTGACTTATCACAAAGCTATCTTCTATACGCAGCTAGTGATAATAAATCATCAACAGTAACCATTTCAATACCTTTTTCTTGTAATGTTTCAATAATAGTTGGAAGTGCATTGATAGTTGGCATTAGGCTTTGACCTTTTCCTCCAGCCGAGTGGAAGAGAATAATCGCACCTTCATGGATATCTGGTAATGTTCTAGCTAGTACCTCTTCTTTAGTCTTAGCTTTCCAATCTAAGGTGTCTACAGACCAATGGATTACCTTATAACCCATATTATTAAGTTGTTCTAAAGTAGAAGTATTTGCAGCACCATAAGGTGGTCTCATAAGTTTAGGTCTCTTACTAATAATCTTTTTGATAGAGTTATCTGTATCAGCCATATCCTGCTCTAATTCATACTCATTTAGAGTGTTTAGGTTAGCATGATCCCAAGAATGGTTGGCGATAGTGTGACCTTCTTCATAGATTCTCTTAACTATACTTGGATTCTTTTCTACTCTCTCTCCAACTAAGAAGAAGGTAGCTTTAACATTATATTTCTTCAATACGTCAAGTACTTGAGGAGTATAAACTGGGTCTGGTCCATCATCAAAGGTTAAGGCTACCTTCATAGTATTAGGACCTTTACGGTATATTTTTTTAATATTTTCTTCTCTCTTTGGTTCTGCTATAACAACATCATTATTATTTATCCAATTGATATTGCTGTAATCTGTATTAAAGGAACTATTAGAACTTTTTCTGGTATCACTAGTCACCCTGCTAAAATTATAAGAGTTCGAACTTGTTTTTTTATCAATAGAAGGTAGACTTAGTGCTTGTCCAGAATATATAATATTAGGGTTACTAATATTATTGATCCTAATTAAATCAGTGATTGAGGTATTAAATTTTTTGGCAATTGTAAATAAAGAGTCACCTGACTGAATTCTATAGGCTTCACTAGCGTAACTATTTGCTGCTACTGCAAAGATTAATATTAGAGATAATATAAGTGCAACTATATATTGTCTATTTTTGATCATATCTTCATATACCTCCTTTTTTATTGGCTGTGATTAGAATAACATATGTTAGGTACAATCTCAATCTGTAATTTTTGGGAAGATAAATACATTTTATAGAATTTAATAACAAATAATAGTGGTTAAAAAATTAAAAGTCAACAAAGAACTTTATAATCAAACTTGAGTTTAAGGTTAATTAAGTTGAAAACTTAAACTTATACCCAGACTTAATAATGGAAGGAGCTAGAGTTATGGCAAAGGTAGTGATGGATAGAGAACTTAAAGAAGGAAGACTGCTTACAAGAGAGAATAGGTTTGTAGCTAAAGTTGAGTTAGAGGGAGAAGAAGTAATAGCTTATGTACCTAATCCAGGACGGATGGAGGAGTTAATGATTCCAGGGACTAAAGTTTTTGTAGCTCATTACCCTAAAGCCAATCGGAAGACCGAGTATAGTCTATTGTTAGTAGATTATAATGATAATTTAATATCTATAGATAGCCATTTGACCAATAGGTTGGTAGAGAATGCCCTCTTAGAAGGTGATTTGGTTCAATTTAGGGGTTATGAAGAGATTAAGCCAGAGTATACTTATGGTAATAGTCGCTTAGATTTTTATTTAAGAGGAAAGGGTAAGAAGTGTCTAATTGAGGTTAAGTCTGCAACTTTGGTAGAAGAGGGAGTGGCTAAATTTCCAGATGCTCCAACTAAAAGGGGGAGACGCCATTTAGATGAATTAATTAAAGCACATCAGGAAGGTTATAGGGTAGCAGTAATCTTTATCATTCAAAGAGCTGATGCCTATAAGTTTACTCCCCATCAGAGAATAGATCTAAAGTTTGCAGAGAAATTGAAGGAAGCTGCTGAAAATGGTGTAGAAATTTATGCTTATAATTGCAATATAAGTACTACAGAAGTCAGTATCAACCAAACAGTAGAGGTTGATGTATAAGATTAACTATGATGATACAAAATATAAAGGATAATTATTGACAAATATCTGTTAAAGTGTTAGACTAATGGAGATAATAAAATTATCAAAAAAAGAATAATCACACATCAAGAGTAGTGGAGGGATAGGCCCTATGAAGCTCGGCAACCACCTGTAAAGGAAAGGTGCTAATTCCTACAAGGAAATAACCTTGGGAGATGTTCAGATTCTTATTAATCCATCTCTCCTTAGAAGGAGGGTTTTTTTAATTTTAAAGCAAGTAGTTAATGGTGATAGACTATACACTGTAAACTATTTATTACATATTATTTAGGAGGTAGTCAAATGGGTAAAAGATATTTATTTACATCTGAATCAGTTACAGAGGGGCATCCAGACAAGGTAGCTGATCAGATTTCTGATTCTGTATTAGATGCAATTTTAAGTCAAGATCCACAGGCAAGGGTTGCTTGTGAGACTACAGTAACAACAGGTATGATCTTAGTTTCTGGTGAGATTTCTACTAATTGCTATGTTGATATCCCAAAGATAGCTCGTAATGTAGTTAGAGAGATTGGTTATACTCGCGCCAAGTATGGTTTTGATTCTGAAACTTGTGCAGTATTAACTTCAATTGATGAACAGTCTCCTGATATTGCTCAAGGTGTAGATGAAGCTTTGGAGGTTAAAGAAGGAAAAGAGAGTGCAGAAATTGGTGCTGGAGATCAAGGACTAATGTTTGGCTATGCTAGTAATGAGACTGAAGAGTTAATGCCATTACCAATTACTTTGGCTCATAAATTAGCTAGACGACTAGCTAAAGTGAGAAAAGAAGAGATTTTAGATTATTTAAGACCTGATGGTAAGACTCAGGTAACTATTGAATATGAAGATGACAAGCCTGTAAGAATCGATACTATCGTTATTTCAACTCAACACCATCCAGAGATAAGCTTAGAGCAGATTAGAGAGGATATGATTGAGTATGTAGTTAAGCCGGTGATAGATAGTGATTTATTAGATGAAAAGACTAGATACTTCATTAATCCAACAGGTCGTTTTGTAATTGGTGGACCACAAGGTGATGTGGGGTTGACAGGTCGTAAGATCATAGTTGATACTTATGGTGGAATGGCACGCCATGGTGGTGGAGCTTTCTCTGGGAAAGATGCTACTAAGGTAGACCGTTCTGCTGCTTATGCGGCTCGTTATGTAGCTAAGAATATTGTAGCAGCAGGCTTAGCCGATAAGTGTGAGGTACAATTATCTTATGCAATCGGTGTAGCTTATCCTGTATCTATTATGGTTGATACCTTTGGAACTGCTAAGATTGAAGAGAGTAAGATTGTAGAGCTAGTAAATAAGCATTTTGACTTAAGACCAGGTAAGATCATTGAAACCTTAAATTTGCGTAAGCCACATTATCGTCAAGTTGCTGCCTATGGTCACTTTGGTAGAAATGATTTAGATCTACCGTGGGAGAGAACAGATAAGGTAGATTTATTAAAAGCTGATGCTGGATTATAGAAAACAGAAGAAATTGATAATAACAAAAGCCTAGAGAATATTCTCTAGGCTTTTGTTATTATATTTTAGAGACTAGATGTTTTCCAATTAGACCTAACAGAGAATAGAGATTATAAAATTTATTATTTATTTCAGAGAGTTTAGAGAAGTCATTATTGTCTATGAAATTTCTGCTCTATTAATAGTTTACTGACAAATTTTTTAATTTCTTCTTCAATCTCAATGGATTTGAGATCAGAGGGTCTTCTATCTGTTAATTCGATATTATATTTAGCAAACCAGTTGTCTAATTTTTCTATTATATGATCATAGGTATCAGTAATTATCTTTTTGATGCTATCTTCAGCGTGATTTAGATTGTTAAGAGCTTCCTTATATCCTAAGGTGATTCCTTGATGGGATAAGTGATAAAAGTCATTTAATACAGCTGCTTCATTGGCTGGATTCTCTTCTTTATAGACTTCATACATTAATTTTAAAAAGGTAAAGACATTATCAGAGATATTATCTATGGAAAAACTCTTATCATTATTATCTTGATGGTGATTATTTGGTTTAGAGTAAGTAATTTCGTCATTATTGATTCGGTGTTTGAAAGATATGTCAATTAAATCAGTGTGATGTTCTTTATGCTCTTTAGACCTTTGTTTAGTATCATTATTTTTCTTAGAATTATTCTTACTTATCTTAGCAATTTTACTGATTGCTTTAATAGGATTAACTTTATCAAAATTTTCCACAATAAATCCCTCCTTTTTAGGAGTAATAATATTATTATCGGATAATATTATTATTTGTTAACTTTAATTAATCTTAGAGAGCTTTAATTAAATAAGCCGTTCTCCAATATTAATCGATAAGCTAGCTTATTTCTATTATTTTTAAACCTTGTTAACTAATGTTTATAGTCTAAGTTTATGCAAGTTCTGTTGAGATTATAGAGAATTTATCAAATTAATTTTAATCAAGTGTAATAAAATTTTCATTAGTGGAAAAAATAATAAAATTACTTGACAAAAGGTTCAATTAATATTATAATTTAGATAACGATAATCATTACTAACTAAGAATTGATAAATTCCTCCCCTTAGTTAAAATGGTTTTACTTAAATAACAAGCCTCCCTTGTTATATATAATCGTTAAAATGCTGGTATCATCGGAGATATCAGCTTTTTTCTTTTTTTGTCTATAAATTATGCTCAGTCACTACTAGTCTGGGATTAAGGTAGGTACTAGTTGAGTTAATAAACTTTATTGATGTTTATCTTTTTATAATTACATATTTAGTTAATTGCTTGAAAATATTATTATATTTATTTATAATAATGATAATAATACTAATATCTATAGATAAGTGATAGCTAAGGATTAAAGAGCTTTTCTCATCACTTATTATATTTGAATATCTGTGGACTATTCAAATATAATGACAAATGATTACATAAGTTAGTTCGTTAGTTTCAATTGATAAAATTACATATAATCTTTAGGAGGGATAAGATGAATCAGATTACATCAATAACTGACAATATTTATTGGATTGGTGTTAATGACCGAGAAACGGAATTGTTTGAGGCTTTATGGCCTTTGCCTAAAGGGGTAGCTTATAATTCTTATTTAATCGATGGTGAGAAAGTAGCTATAGTTGATACAGTGAAAAATAGTTATATTAATTCTTATTTAAGAAACATTAAAGGGGTTATTGGCGATAGACCGATAGATTATCTAATTATCAATCATATGGAGCCTGACCACTCTGGTTCTATTAAGGCAATTAAGAATGAATATCCTAATATTAAAATTGTAGGAAATAAGAAGACCTTAAACTTTGTTGAAGGATTTTATGGAATTAAAGATGGTTTCCATGAGGTTAAGGATGGCGATATTTTAGATTTAGGAGGACGACAGCTGAAATTTTATTTAACACCGATGGTACACTGGCCTGAAACTATGATGACCTATGACCAACAAGATAAGGTGCTATTTTCAGGGGATGCTTTTGGTGGATTTGGAAATTTAGATGGTGGAATCTTTGATGATGAGTTGAATATCGAATTTTATGAGGATGAGATATCCCGTTATTTTACCAATATAGTTGGTAAGTATGGTCCCATGGTGCTAAGAGCTATCTCTAAATTAGAGGAGGTAGATATTCAAACTATCTGTTCAGCCCATGGTCCTATCTGGCGTAGTAATCCTCAATATATCATTGATAAGTATGTCAAGTGGAGTAACCAAGAGGCAGAAGATGGAGTTGTAATAGCGTATGGTTCGATGTATAGTAATACAGAGAAGATGGTAGAGGCTACTGCTCGTCAGCTTGCAAAAGAGGGTATTAAGAATATTAGAGTGTATAATGTTTCTAAAACCCATATGTCCTATATTATTAATGATGTTTGGCGTTATAAAGGGCTAATTTTGGCAAGTTGTACGTACAACACAGGAGTATTTCCTTTAATGGATAATCTTCTTCGTTTCCTAGAGAATAAGAAGATTAAGAATAAGACTTTAGGGCTAATTGGTTCCTATAGTTGGAGTGGGGAGTCCCGTGATCGATTGAAGGATTTTGCTGCTCAAATTAATTGTGAACCTGTTCATCCAATTATTGAGATGAAATGTGCTCCTACAGAAAAAGAGTTTGATGATTGTGCTATCTTAGCTAAGAAGGTAGCTGAAGGGATAAAAGAATAGAGCTTTTAAAGAAAGCCTTGACTACAATCTTGATTGTAGTCAAGGCTTTCTTTATTTTTGACTAGATTAATGATTTTTATGGGTATATTGCTATACTTTGGGTATTAGGTGGGTAGGTGGTTGGATGGATAGGTTTGCCCTAACTACCTAACTAGCAAAGTGAAAAGTGTCGTAATATCATTCTATTATATAACTTTCATATATTATTAGAGGATTTTGATATTACTCCATCTTAATTATATTCATCACCACAATAATCCAAGTTATAATTTGACAAAAAGGTTATTAGATGTTAAAATAATATTAATAACGATTACTAATAAGGGAGGGGTGGTGTTAAGATGGTACAGAATGAAATGACAGCACAGAATTTACGATCAGCCTTTGGAGGAGAAAGTCAAGCCTATCAGCGGTATAAGGTTTGGGCTAAAAAGGCAGAAAAAGATGGGTTTCCTAACATAGCTTTATTATTTGATGCCATTGCTTATGCAGAAGAGATTCATGCAGGTAATCATTTTGAAGCACATGGTAATGTTGATGGAGGTTTTTTAGTTGCTTCTGGTGCTGAGTTTGGTTTGGCTTCTACGGCTAAGAACTTAGAAGGAGCAATTGCAGGTGAGAATTTTGAGATTGAACAGATGTACCCTACATATCATTTAGTGGCTAGTGATCAAGATGAAAGTGATGCTGTAAAGTCTTTTTACTATTCTTTAGAGGCTGAGAAGATTCATTCTAAATTATTTTCTGAGGCTAAGGAGGCTGCTGAAGAAGGTAAGGACTATGACTTAGAGTATGTCAGTATCTGTGAAAAGTGTGGTCATACTGTTAAAGATGGAACACCTGATCAATGTCCTATCTGTGGTGTTAAGAAGGATAGATTTAAAGAGTTTCATAAATAGATTAATGGGATATTTAGAAGGTAGGTTGGTAGAGGTTGGAAAAAACAATTATCTAAATTCTTTACCCCTAACTATCTAATCAATTAATAAATTCAAGGAGGAGATATAATGAGTTATTATGATTTAAAGAAGGCTGCTAATGGTGATGATAAAACAACTTTAGAGGATAAACATGTTCCTGTAATAGATGCACCAGATAAAGTGAAGAAGGGTGAATACTTTGAGGTAAAGATTAAGATGGGAGAAGGTATTGACCATCCAATGGAAGAGAAACATTTTATTCAGTATGTAGAGTTATATGCTGACTATTATCAGTTAGCTAGAGTTAACTTTACTCCTGAGATGAAAGCTGAAGTGGCTTTAACTATCAAGTTAGAAGAGAGCTGTACCTTAAGAGCCTATGAGTTCTGTAATATCCATGGGCAATGGGAAGCAGCTAAAGAGATTACAGTAGATTAATTGTAAAGAAGAATAAATTTGAGTTTTTCTCTACTTTAAAAGGTTGAAATAGATAAGTATTATCACCTATGATATAAAAATCTGTATCTATAATTATTGTAAGGTTAAGATACAGGTTTTTATATCTATTTAATCAATTTTAACCTTATAGGTTCGTAAATCTAGAATAAAATTTAACCATGACATTATCGAGAGAAAAAGTGACATTTAGGAGGTAGGTGGGTAGAGGTTAGGAAAATTCAACTACCTAACCATCCAACCTCTAACTATCTAACAAAAAACTGTCGCACTATTCCCATTAAGTTTCATTTTGAATTCACATACCTATAAGTTTAATTTTAAATTCATAGATCTACATTAGTTTAAATTAAATAAAGTGATTTATTAAGAAGGGGGATGAAATGATGAAGGTTCTAATTCCTTTTTATTCAACATATGGTCACACCTATCAGATGGCCAAGGCGATAGCAGAGGGTGCTCAGCAAGTAGATGGTGCAGAAGTAAAATTACGTAGAATTCCTGAAACTATCCCTGAAGAGACTCTTAAAGAGATGGGAGCTTTAGAAGTCCAACAAGAGTTTAGTGATATTCCAGAGTGTACCTTAGAAGATTTAAAGGATGCCGATGGGGTTATCTTTGGAACACCTACTCGTTTTGGACATGTAGCTGGACAGGTACAGAACTTTTTAGATACAACAGGTGGACTATGGCAAGAGGGTGCTATGGTTGGCAAGGTGGGTAGTGTTTTTGTTAGTACTGCAACTCAGCATGGTGGACAAGAGACTACTATCCGTAGTATGCATACGACAATGTTACATCATGGAATGGTTATTGTGGGTCTTCCTTACTCCTTTGCTGGACAAATGACTCTAGATGAAATCAGTGGTGGTTCTCCTTATGGAGCAACAACAATTGCTGGTGGTGAAGGTCAGAGGGTGCCTAGTGAAAATGAATTAGCTGCTGCTAGATTTCAAGGTAAGCATGTAGCAGAGATTACTGCTAAATTAATTAAATAGGTAAATAACAAGAGCTAAGGGCAAATTATTTGCCCTTAGCTCTTGTTATTTACAGTATAGGATAGTTAGCTAACTCTAAAATAAAATTTAACGAATAATTTTCTTGGATTTGTTAAAACTAACTATGGCACTTAGAGATAAACCAAATTTCAAGTCAGGAGGTTTACTAGATGATAAAGTATCCAGAGGTGAAGGAATCAAGTCAAAGAATCGTTACAGTTTTGGGTCAGTTGTACAAGCTGGGAGTTGTGGATTTCGATTATTCTGATTCTATCAAACTATACTGTGAAGTAATCCCTGATCATAAAGACTATCTCAAGGTAAAGGTCTGGTTGACTAAGAAAAATCAGTTATCTATTTATGAAGATATCAATGGAGGACTGGAGCATAGAGACTTTGTAACTGACATGTCAAAATATTTAGAAATAGTGGGTGATTTAAATTTAGGTGATCTTAAAATAGAGAAATGGGATCACAAGTCCAAGGAATATAAATTAGACAAAGGAATTGTAAATGAGAACTGTTTCACATGCTACCATCGGACTAGACGGGGATATTGTAATCTTCTAAAAAATTGGCATCCTAGAAAGGAAGACAATTCAGCCTGTGCGTATTGGACTAAGGTTGAGGAGTTAGTTATTTAATATGAATTGACTTAGCCTTTCATTATTGATTTATGAATGAGTATATTATATAATAATAAAGCGTTATAAAATATAATTACATATAATTATTATTTTTTGTGAGTTCTCATTAGGCTCACTTTTTCTTTTGTAAATCAAGTAAAAAAGGAGAGTTAGCTATGAATTTATCCTTAGCATTAAATACTAAGCAGTTAGAAGCGGTGAAGACAACAGAAGGGGCAGTATTGGTCTTGGCAGGAGCTGGAAGTGGTAAGACAAGGGCTTTAACCTATAGGATAGCCTATCTAATTAATAAAGGGATTGATCCTTATAATATTTTGACATTGACCTTTACAAATAAGGCTGCTGAAGATATGAAGCGAAAGGTTAAGGAACTGATAGGAGATGTTTCAAAAAGGATGTGGATGGGAACCTTCCATAGTATCTGTGTAAGGATTATTGGTCAAAATATAAAAGCTCTAGGTTATGATCGAGGCTTTGTTATTTATGATCAAAATGAGAGTAAGGATTTGATTTCAGATATCATCTTAACTATGAACTTAGATAAAGAGAAATATGATCCTAAAATTGTCTTAAATATGATTAACAAGGCTAAAATGAATATGTGGTCAAAAAGAGAATTGATTAATAACTATTTAGAGATTGGTGGAGGCAGTGAAGAGTTTTATCAGAATATTGGTGATATTTATCTTAAATATAATGAAGTTTTAAAGGATAACAATGCCTTTGATTTTAATGATTTAATTGGCAAGGCTATTGAATTATTTGAAATGAATGAGGATATATTAGAGAAGTATCAAGAGAGATTTAAGTATATTTTAATTGATGAGTACCAAGATACTTCCCCTTTCCAGTATAAATTAGCAAGTATGCTAGCAGGAAAGCATCAGAATATATTCGTTGTTGGCGATGACTATCAGAGTATCTATAAGTTCCGTGGAGCAGATATGGAGAATATACTAAACTTTAATGAGGATTATCCTGATTGTAAGACTATTAAATTAGAACAGAATTATCGCTCTAAGAAGAATATTATTGAAGCATCAAATGCTTTAATAGCCAATAACTATCGCCAGTTTGATAAAAAAGCTTGGACTGAAAAGGATGAAGGAGAGCCAATTATTATCTGTGAAGCCTTAAATGAATATGGTGAAGCAGATTATATAGCAGAAGAGATTGATAATTTAATTAAATTTAGTAGCTATAGTTATAATGATGTGGCTATTTTATATCGTTCTAATCACCAGTCAAGAGTATTAGAAGAGGCTTTTATTAGAAGAAGGATACCTTATCATATTGTGGGAGGACTTGGTTTTTATGACCGCAAAGAGATTAAAGATATTATCAGTTATTTGAAGGTTGCTGTTAACCCTCAAGATACTATTGCCTTAAAGAGGATTGTTAACACACCTAAAAGAGGTATTGGGGCTAAGACTATCGATAAACTGATTAATCATGCCCAAGAGCATGTGCCAGAATTTAATCTATTCAGTTTTGCCCAAGAGGATAATAGCTTAGGTCTTTTTGATGTAATGAAAGATCCTAGTGGTGTGTCAGGAATTGGTAAGAAGACAGCCGAAAGGATTAAGCAGTTTAGGCGAGACTTAGAGGATGTAATCACAGTAAAGGAGTCAAGACTTACTCTACCAGAGAAGGTAGATAAAATTTTGAAAGTAAGTGGATATCAGGCGATGCTAGAGCTTGATGGCTCAGAGACTGCTTTAAATAGATTGGATAATTTAGCAGAATTTTTGGCTTTAACAGAGAATTATTATAATAAGAATCAAAATAGAGACTTAGAAGATTTTGTTAGAGACCTTAAGCTCTTATCTGATCAAGATGATATGAATAACTCTAATCAGATCAAGATGATGACTGTTCATGCTTCTAAGGGGCTGGAATTTCCTGTTATCTTTATAGTAGGTATGGAAGAAGATACCTTTCCTCATTATAGAAGTGTCAAGTCAGGTATGTTAGAGGAGATTGAAGAAGAGAGACGATTATGCTATGTAGCTATGACTAGAGCTGCTGATAGATTATTTATGACTTATGCCAGAGAAAGGCAACGCTATGGTGAAACAAGATCTATGACCCCATCCCGCTTTTTAGATGAGATTCCAACTGAACTTATCTTAGAGGGGAATCATTATCGCAATTTATAATTATAAATTGATATAATAGAGAGATAATGAGACACTTTGTTTTTTGGTGGTTGGATAGTTAGAGGTGGTTTACACGAAGAGTCATCTTTTTAGACTCGTAGGAGGTAGTTGGTTAACCTCTACCCTACCCACCTAATATCAAAACTCTCTTAATATCCACATCAGCCCTTAATTATAAGAAATAAAAATTTGAAGATAGGATCAGAATTGTAGTATAATATTACCAAGCAACATAATATCTTACTGACAGGGGGAATGAAAATGGAACAGACCTTAGTATTGATTAAACCTGATGCAGTAGTGAATAGAAAGATTGCTAAAGTTATTGGTAGATTTGAAGATAAAGGATTGAAGATTGACGCGATGAAGATGGTCTGGATAGATGAAGAGTTAGCTAAAGAGCATTATAAACAGCACATATCTAAGAGCTTTCTTCCTAGACTAATCTCTTATATCACTCAAGCACCAGTGGTTGCTATGGTAATCTCAGGTCCTGAGGCAATTAAAGTAGTTAGAAATTTAGTAGGGGCTACAGATCCTGTTGAGGCTTTACCAGGAACTATCAGAGGAGATTTAGCTTTGGACTTAGATTCAGGTAATATTATCCATGCTTCTGATTCTAATGGTAGTGCTATAAAGGAGATTGAACTTTTCTTTAGTGATGAAGAGATCTATAGTTATTAACATCTTAACAATAGAATAATGGAAGCTTTATACCTCTTGTTTACTATAGTAGACAGGAGGTATTTTTATTTTGTTTTGAGATTATCTAACTTTTATTTAAAAGGAATTTGGATACATATACGTTGACAAAATTTTTGTTAAATTAAAAATATTATTCAATAAAATTAAAGTTAAGTTGTTTTTTATAAAAAATGATTTATTTAAAGGAATAGAGAGTTTGTTGTGGAATTAGTAAATTGATTATTGTTTTTTGAAAATAATTGCTAATTTTATAGTAAAAAGGTTGTTATTGGTAAGGGTGACTTATGATAGTTATATTAAATAATTGATATAAAAATTTGGTTTGGATATTAATGAGGAGGAATCTTATGTTAAAATTAAGCTTAAGAAGAAAATTGATTATTATGATAGTATTATCTGCAATTATTCCAGTATTAATAGTAGCTACTACTTTATTTAGTCAAGCAGAGAAGGGGATTAGTAAATTAGTTGTAGATAGAATAGAGCAGGCGAGTAATTCAGCAGATATGTATCTTAAAGAGAAGATGAATGAGACCCTGTTAGTAGCAGAGAGTTATGCACAAAATGAAAAGATCATATCTGCACTAAATAATGAAGATAGAGAGACTTTAAAGAAGGTAGCTGTACCTATATTTAAGGCTTTAAATCAGGAGAATAAACTTGATGTATTTGAATTTGGTGATAGTAAAGGAAAAGTCTTTTTTAGAGCACATAATGTTAATAAATATGGTGATGATAAGAGTGAGAAAAAATCTATTCAGTCAGCTTTAAAAGGTGATAAGGTGAAGCTGTTTGAATCAGGAAATAGTGGCTTTGCCATTAGAGCTATAGTACCTATTAAGAACAATAATAAGATTATAGGTACTATGCAGACTGGCTTTAGCTTCGATCAAAGACTATTAGACCAAATCCAAGGTGTCATCTCTGGAGATATTGGATTTTATTCTGAGGATAGACTGGTTGTAAGTTCAAAAGAGGATGAGCAAAGTGGTATAGGGCAGCCTTTAGAGGATAAGTCTATCTATGAGCAGGTTATAGAAGGAAAAAGGGTAAGAATAACTAATAATCAAGATGACTTATTAGAGTTATACACACCTCTATATCATCCAATAACAGGTACAGTTAAGGGTATGATTAGAATCAGCCAAGATTTTAGTTTTGTAACTAAACTGGGCAAGAGAGTATTAATAAGTTTTTTGATTAATGGGATTATTATATTGATTTTAATTGTTATCTTCTCTTTATATTTCAATAAGATTGTGATTAATCCTTTAAGAAGATTGACTGCTATTGCTAAAGAGATAGCAGAAGGTAATCTAAATACAAAAGAGCTAGAAATTAACTCTAAAGATGAGATAGGAGAATTGACTAGTGCTTTTAATCAAATGAAGAGTAATTTGCATGAAATTATTATTAATCTGTTAGATACATCAGAGGAGCTATTAGCTTACAGTGAAGAGTTATCTGCTTCTGCCCAGGAGGGTAATGCAACAATTGAGAGTACAAATCAATTAATGAAAGGGATGTCCTCCTCCATTGAAGAGATTGCTATAGGTTCTCAAGAGGTAACTGTTTTAGCACAAGAGACAAATTCTCAAACTGAGATAGGTAATCAAAATATAACTGCTACCTTAGCAAGTATAAGAGAGATTAGTCAATCTGTTAAAGAGACTGTAAATGCTATTAATGATTTAAATATCACCTCTCAAGAGATTGGACAGATTATAGAATTAATTGATAATATAGCTGAACAGACAAACTTATTGGCATTAAATGCAGCAATAGAAGCAGCAAGGGCTGGGGAGCATGGTCATGGTTTTGCTGTTGTTGCAGATGAAATTAGGGAGTTGTCTGTAGAGACCTCTAAAGCTATAGATAATATTTCTGCTTTGATTAAGAAGACACAATTAAAAGCAGGGGTTGGTCTAGATGCTATTAAACAAGTAGAAGAGCAATCTAGAGGTGGAGAATCGATTGCTGAAGAGACTGGAAAGATCTTTGCTCAAATTCAGAGTTCTAGTGAGAATACATCAGTACAGATTGAACAGACAGCTATATCTGCCGATACTTTAGCTAACAATAGTGAGCAGGTAATGAGTGCGATTGATGGTATTAATAATATGTCAGAGGAGATAAGCAATTCTTCACAAGAGTTGGCTATTATGGCAGAGAAATTAAAGGCTTTAGTAGATAAATTTGAAGTTTAATAATTTAAGTAGATAAAATTCAAATAAGGAAGGGGGCATCAATATTGATGCCCCCTTCTTTTATAGTATTAATAGGGGATTGATACTATATTATATATAGATATTATGACATTTTTATTATTTTATAAATGTTAATCTTTTTGTAGGGTCCGGTCGCGACCAGACCCTACTTTAAAACCTTTTAATTCTTCGTTATTTATTTGAAAAAGTGTCGCAATATACCCATTAAGCGATACCTTTTACACTGAATTTTACCTAAAAAACAATTTAATATTATGAATTCAATTGAATAGAGAGTTGATTTTTACTATAATTTAGTTGTATATTATAAATATAAGCTTATGAATCTAAAAATTTAAATTAATGGGGGAAAATTTATGAGTAATAAAATTTTAGTAGTTGATGATGAAGAGAATATAGTGGAGCTGGTGAAGTTTAATTTAGAGAAGGATGGTTATCAAGTTACAACTGCTTATGATGGTGAAGAAGCTTTAAAGAAGGTTGAGGAGGTTCATCCTAATCTGGTTGTGTTAGATTTAATGTTACCAAAATTAGATGGTTTTGATGTCTGTCGTCAGATTAGAAAGGATAGTAAATTAAGCAAGATACCGATTATTATGTTATCAGCTAAAGGAGAAGAGATTGATAAAATTTTAGGCTTAGAATTAGGAGCTGATGATTATGTAACTAAGCCTTTTAGCCCTCGTGAACTCTTAGCTAGGGTAAAGGCCATCTTACGTAGAGTTAAGAAAAAAAGTGAAAAAGAAGAGGAAATTATAGCCTTAGGTGATATCAAGGTAGATTTGACTAAATATCGTGTAGAAGTAGATGGTTCAGAGATTAGCTTGACTCCAAAGGAATTTGATTTATTGGCTGTTTTAATGACACATCCAGGACAAGTCTTTTCTAGAAGTTATTTATTAGATGAGTTGTGGGGCTATGATTATCATGGTGATACTAGGACTGTAGATGTTCATATTAGAAGGTTAAGAAAGAAGATTAGTAATCATAGTGATAAGGAGAGTATCTTGACTGTGAGAGGTGTAGGATATAAATTTAAAGAGATTAAGAGTTAAGTTTGAGTTTAAGATTGTTTACACTTATACTTAAGTTTAGACTCAAACTAAATAAAGGAGTTTAAGTATGCTACAGAGATTACAAAGTGTTAAAACTAAGATTATAGCATTATATCTAGTTATGTTAGTAACTACATTGATCTTTACTGGTTACTTTTTACAGAGGTCTTTAGAGAATTACTTCTCTAGCTGGTTAGAGAGAAAGTTGATTAAAGAGATGAACTTAATTTTAACTGTTGTCGATCCTTTTTTGTATAATAGGGATTATACTAGATTAAACAGCTCAATTATTACTTATGGTGAGGAGTTAGAGACTAGAATTACAATTATAGATTTAAAAGGGAAGGTACTTGCTGATTCTCGTAAAGATCCATCGGTGATGGAGAATCATCTTTATCGACCTGAAGTACAAGAGGTCTTAAAAGGAAAGTTGGGTAAGGAGATAAGGTATAGCTCTACTTTAGATATGAATATGAAGTATATTGCTTTACCTATCAAGAGAGAAGATGGAGAAGTGATTGGTGTTATTAGAGCATCTCTAACTCTAAATAAGTTAAAGGAGCTCTACCATGGTATCTGGACGGTATTATTAAAATCATCCTTTTTTGCAATAGTGGTTGCTGTCTTATTATCTTTAAAGTTAACCAATCAAATTACAGATCCAATTAGAGAGATTACCTCTGCAGCTCAAAAAATAGCAAATGGTTATTTAGATCATAAGTTAGTTATTAGAACTAAAGATGAGATTGGACAATTGGCTTTAATGTTTAACTATATGGTCGACCGTGTTAAGGATAAGATGCAAGAAATATCAGGGGAGAAGAATAAAGTGGAAGCTATTGTCACTAGTATTGGTGATGCTGTAATAGCAGTTAATAAGGAGAGGAGGATAATACTCTTTAACTTGGCTGCTGAGCGAATCTTTGGAATCAAAGAGGATTTAGTCTTAGATAAATCAGTGATTCAAATAACTAAGAATTATAAGTTAGATGAATTGGTAGAGCTATCTTTAGAGAAGAATGAAATAGTAACAGAGGAGTTGGAGATGTTAGTTCCTGAGCAGAGGGTTTTTCGGGTACAGATTGCTCCTATTGAAGGAATCAAGGAGAGTACAGTAGGGGTTGTGGCAGTATTGAGAGATATTACTGATATTAGGCGTTTAGAGGAGATGAGAAAGGAATTTGTAGGGAATGTATCCCATGAGCTTAAAACTCCATTGACTTCTATCAAAGGATATGTGGAAACATTACTAGATAGTGAGCCTGATAAACAGGTTACTCGTTCTTTTTTGAGTATTATTAGAGAAGAGGCCAATAGATTACAGAGATTAATTGAAGATTTATTGAGTTTATCTAGATTGGAATCAAAATTCGAGTACTCTAGCAAAGAGCAGGTAGATATGATTAAGGTTATCAATGATACAATCTTTTTATTAGGAGAGAAAGCTAGAAGAAAGTCTATTATTTTGGAGGCTGATCTCCCAGTTTCTCTGCCTTTGCTAAAGGCCAATAGAGATCAAATGTCAAGGCTGATGATTAATTTAGTAGATAATGCCATTAAGTATACACCTGATGCTGGCAGGGTAAAGGCAAGAGCATATAATGAAGATGAGAAGTTAATTTTGGAGGTAGAAGATACTGGACTAGGAATTCCAGAAAAAGATTTGCCAAGAATTTTTGAAAGATTCTATCGAGTTGATAAGGCAAGAAGTAGAAAGTTAGGGGGGACAGGTTTAGGTTTATCGATTATTAAACATATTATTGAAGAGCATCAAGGGGAGATTAGTGTAGAGAGTAAACTAGGGGAAGGTAGCAAGTTTATAGTAGAGTTACCTTTAAAGGATTAGTGTTTTTAAATATGTTGATTTGCTAGATATAATAACTGATATTAAAGTATCTTAATTTTAAATTATAATTTCATAAAATTAAAAAACAAAGCGCCATTTTTGGCGTTTTATTTTTTTTGGTAACTATTTTCTTATATTTTTCCTCTTTTAACATTATGTTAACATTCCCTTAATTTATTTGCAAAAAAACCCTGTTATACTTTGGTTGAACGTTGAGAGAAAGATAATAAAAACATAAGTAAATAAGAGGAGGAGTTTGTGAATGTTTAACAGAAAAGGTATTGCTTTATCTTTAGTATTACTTTTAGCAGTTGGAGTATTATTTACTGTAACAGGAAAGGTAGACGCTTGGTGGATCTTTGGTGGTGACGATAAAAAAGAAGAGAAGGCTTATATCCAAATCAAGGGTTCAGATACAATTGTAAACTTAGCTCAAGCATTAGCTGAAAACTACATGGAAGAGCACGCTAATGTCTCTATTGCAGTAACTGGTGGAGGATCTGGTACTGGAATTAAAGCTTTAATTGCTGGAGAGGTTGATATTGCAGATGCTTCTCGTGTAATGAAGGACAAAGAGATTCAAATGGCTGAAGATAATGGTGTAGAGGTTTATAGAGTTGTATTAGCTATGGATGGATTGAGTGTTGTTGTAAATGAAGACAACCCTATCAAGAATTTAAGTATGGAAGATTTAGGTGCTATCTTTAGAGGAGATATCACTAACTGGAAAGAGGTTGGTGGACCAAACCTTCCAATTACTTTATATGGACGTCAAAATAGTTCAGGTACTTTCGTTTACTTTAGAGATAATGTATTAAAAGGTGAATATTCTGCTAATATGAACAGAATGAACGGTAATGCTCAAATAGTTGAAGCTGTTAAGGCTGACAAAGGTGCTATTGGGTATGTAGGAATCGGTTATGCAGCTAAAAATGGTAAACCAGTAGCAGGATTAAATGTAATGAATGTTAATGGAGCAACTCCATTAGATCCTAAGAATGTTAAAAATGGTTCTTATCCATTAGCTAGACCATTGAATCAATATATCAATGGTAAGCCAACTGGAGCTACTTTAGAGTTCTTAAAGTATGAGTTGAGTCAAAAAGGAGAGGCTTTAGCTATTAAAGAAGGTTTCTATCCTGTAACTCCTGAGTTCCAAAAAGTTAATAAAGAGACTATTCATTAATAGTAGAACAACTTAGCTTTTAAAATGGATAACCCAGTTTATCGTAAGATAAGCTGGGTTATATTAATATAATTTTGCTGATAATATTATAATGATTTAAGGGCTAGTTAACTATAAGAAATAAGTTCTCTTGCTAATTGAATATTTAGATATGGTTATCCAACTTTAAAAAATTAAAATGGTATTATAAAGAGAATGTGATAATTTGAGTATAAGTTTAAGATTGAGGTTAAGGCTGAGCAGATCATAAGATATTGTTTTAATGTTTAACTTATACTTAGACTTAAACTTATAATTTGCTAATATACATATTAAATTCTATCTTTGGATTTAGATATCTATGAAAGAATAATGACTTAAAAGTTAATCTTTAGGTTATAAATTTATATTATGGGGGTCTTGTCTAAATGAATACCTTTATTAAAGATAAGATGTCAATATCGGCTGATTTCTTAAATAAGATTATGAGGATAAGTAGTATTAAGAATAAATTTAGTAATTTGAAATTTAGATATAAATTATTAGTAGGATTTTCAGCAGTAATTTTAGTTTTTTTATTAGGTTCAATGGCTAATTTATTATTCTTAAGTAGTATTAGCAATGATACTACAATAGTGAAGGAATCTGGAGATAATATGTATTATGTTTTAAAGTTAGCTACATTGATTAGGGCTAAATATATAGATGCTGTTGATTTATCTAATAATGATGATAGAGCAATCCGTCATTTTGAAAAACATGAAAGAGAGTTCCAAAAGATAGCTGATAAATTAACTGAAATCATCATTGATAAGAGAGCAAAAATGCTCTTGATAGAATTAGTTAAGCAGAATAATGAGTTTAATAGAATCTTTACTGAGGAATTAATTCCAGTTTATAATATTAAAAATGGGAGGGATGTTCCAGAATATAGGGGGATTGTCAATTTTGAAGTACCAATGATTGCCATAGTTAATACTAGAGATGATTTAATTTATGCTAGTAATGTATTGAATGAAATTTTTACTGACAGACGGATGGAGGCAGTAAAAGATTTAGGAGAGCATATAAAGTCTAGTTATACTTCTTCAATAATATCAGTTATTTTTACTATTATAATTTCTTTAATAATTATTAGACTACTAGAGAATAATTTAGTTAATACCTTGCAGAAGTTAGTAGATTATAGTAAAGAGCTAGCAAGTGGTAATTTAAAGGTTAAAAAGTTAAAGATCAATACAAATGATCAGATTGAAGAGTTGGCAAGAGGTTTTAATACCATGGTAGATAATTTATATAATTTACTTACTAATGTTTCCAATACAAGTAATCAAGTAGCAGGATTTAGTCAAGAGTTATCCTCTTTATCATTAGAAGCTGATTCTACTATTCATTCAGCTTCATCGATAATTAATGATATGTCTGAAGGGGTTAAGCAGGTAGATTATAGTAGCCATGAAGTTATGGAGTTATCTTATAATGTAGTAGATATAACAGGTGAAGGAAATAACAAGATTAAAGCTTCAATTGAGCAAATTATAAAAATTCAAGAGACGGTAGATAATGTTGCAGATGTAATAGACCGCTTTAATCAAAGATCTGATGAGATTGGTAAGATTACTGATTTGATCGATAGAATTGCTGATCAAACCAACCTCTTAGCTTTAAATGCGTCAATAGAAGCAGCAAGAGCTGGTGAGGCTGGTAAAGGTTTTGCTGTTGTGGCTGATGAGATTAGAAATTTATCAAAAGAGACCTCTGAGGCTACTAAGAATATTGATGGTTTAATTAGAGAGATTCAAAATCAGTCAAAAGAGGCAATTCAAGCTATTCAGGCAGGAAAAGATGAGAGTCAGATGGGAGAGAAGGTTATTAAAGAGGCAGGGGAATCTTTTGAAGGTGTAAATGCTGCTATTACAGATACAGTAGCCAATATTGAAGAGACCACAGCCTCTACTGAACAGTTAGCAGCAGGAAGCCAAGAGGTTTTAAAGGTAACAGAGGAGGTAAAGGCTATCTCTAAAGAGGTTACTATGGAAGCTGAGAAGTTATCAATTATGGCAGATAATTTAAATGGATTATTGCACAATTTTAATTTATAATTAGAATTTTATTTGATATATTCAGTTATAAAGTCGTAATAAGTTAAAGATTTTTTATGATGAGTAATTAATATGTATAATTTTTATTTTATTGTAGAAATATAAAAATAATACATTGATGTTAAGCTCCTATTAACACTCTTTTAACATCCTTGTAACATCTTTGTAACATAAATTAAACTTTTATCTGTTATACTAAATTTGTTGGGTTAAGGTAAATTAATTTGGGAGGAAGAGATATGTCGAAAAAAGTATTTAGATCAATAATATTAGTTTTAACTATTTTTGTATTTCTAGTAGGATGTGGACGAGCTCCAGAGGGACAAGATGGTGGTAGAGAAGCAAAATCAGCATATATTCAAATTAAAGGATCTGATACCAGTGTTAATCTATCACAGATGTGGGCAGAAGAATATATGAATAATAATGAGGGAGTTTCAATCTCTGTAACTGGAGGTGGCTCTGGTACAGGAATTGCTGCTATAATCAACAACAAAGTTGATATTGCTAATTCTTCTCGTGATATTAAGGATTCAGAGAAACAGCAAGCTGAGGATAATGGTGTTGAAATTGTAGAGATAGCAGTAGCAATGGATGGTTTAAGTGTGATTACTAATGCTAACAATCCTGTAAAAAATTTAACTGTAGAAGAGATAGGTAAGATATTTAAAGGTGAAATTAGTAATTGGAAAGAGGTTGGCGGACCTGATTTAACTATCAATACATATGGGCGTCAGAGTAACTCAGGAACATATGTTTACTTTAGAGATAATGTTTTAAATGGAGATTACACTGCTGAGATGAAGAGGATGAATGGAAATGCTCAGCTTGTAGAGGCAGTTAAAGCTGATGAGAGTGGAATTGGATATGTAGGTATTGGATATGTAGTAAAAGATGGCAAGACAGTAGAAGGGCTCAATATATTAGATGTTAATGGTGCTAGTCCATTAGTAGCTGAGAATGTTAAAACAGGGGCTTATCCATTAGCACGACCATTATACCAATATACTAATGGTAAACCAACAGGAGCAGTTCTTGATCTTATTAAATACCAACTAAGTGATAAAGGACAAGAACTTGCTGTAAGAGAAGGTTTTTATCCTGTAACTGAAGAGTATTCAAAGCGAAATAATAAGAATTTAGGACAATAGATTAAAGGCTCAACTTGAGTTGAGCCTTTAAAATTATAAATTAATTTATAATTTGGGATGGCTTGTATAACAATTATTTAAAACTTTTTTATCTTAAAAACATTTATCAGAATAAAGATGGGGGAGGTTGAATCATTTGAAAAGAAGAAGTAAATTTTCTAAAATCAAGGAGAAGATGGTTGAGAAATTTTTCTTACTAAATGGCTTATTAGTTGTTTTCATCTTAGTTGGTATCTTCTATTTATTGTTAAACGAGAGTTTACCAACCTTTAAGGAGGTAAGTATAGTTGAGTTTTTTACTAGTACTACCTGGAACCCTACTGGTTATCATAAGGTAAGTTATGGAATTGTCTCATTAATATTCAGTACAATTATGGTAACAGTTGGTTCTTTGATCTTTGCAGTACCTCTAGGAATAGCCTGTGCAGCCTACTTATCAGAAATTGCACCAGCTAAAGCTAGAGAGATATTAAAACCAACTATTGAAATTTTGGCTGGAATTCCTTCAGTAGTTATTGGATTTTTAGGTATAGTATTGATTGGACCGATGATTGCTAAAATCTTTAATCTACCTAATGGCTTAAATGCAATTAATGGGTCTGTACTGTTAGGGATTATGGCTTTACCAACTATTATTAGTATCTCTGAAGATGCAATTAATGCAGTTCCTGATGATTATAAGAAGGCTTCTTTGGCTTTAGGGGCTACTGAGTGGCAAACATTAGTCAAGGTAACTATCCCTGCTGCTTTATCTGGAATCATTGCAGCTGTAATGTTGGGGATGGGAAGAGCGATTGGAGAGACTATGGCTGTATTAATGGCTACTGGTAATGCTCCTGCATTTCCTAAGAGTATCTTCTCTGCAGTAAGAACATTGACTGCAACAATTGGTATAGAATTGGGAGAGGTTGCTTATAACACAACCCATTACTATTCATTATTTGCCGTGGGATTGGTATTATTTGTTATGACCTTCTTGATTAATATAGTATCTGATTGGGTATTAAACAAGTATGAGGAGGCAGAATAATGTTTTCTAGAGATATGCAACAAAAAATAGGTTTTGGTTTTTTGAGATTATCAGCATTATGTGTATTGTCTATCTTAGCAGTCATTCTTTATGATATCATCAGTAAAGGTATTGGGGTAATTAATTGGGAGTTTTTAACTACAGCACCTAGCCATGGTATGACCAAAGGGGGTATCTTTCCTGCTATAGTAGGAACCTTTTCTGTTACAGTTATTACTGCTTTATTAGCTGTACCTTTAGGTATGTTTGCAGCTATTTATTTAAATGAGTATGCTAAACAGGGGAGAATTACTAGACTAATTAGAATGTCTATCAGAAATTTAGCAGGGGTACCATCTATTGTATTTGGTCTCTTTGGATTGGCTTTATTTGTACAGATTTTAGGCTTTGGAACTTCTATTCTATCTGCTGGTTTGACTTTGGGCTTGATGACTTTACCTGTTACTATCACAGCTAGTGAAGAGGCCCTAAAGACTATACCTAATAGCTATCGAAATGGTTCTTTGGCTTTGGGAGTGACTAAATGGTATGCAATTAGAACAAATGTATTGCCTTATGCTATTCCTGGGATGCTAACAGGGACTATCTTAGGTCTATCAAGAGCGGCAGGAGAGACAGCACCTATTCTCTTTACAGGGGCAGCTTTCTTCTTACCCTTCTTGCCAGATTCACCTTTTAGTCAGTTTATGGCTTTACCTTATCACCTTTATGTTATGTCAACTCAGCATCATGATATAGCTAAAGTTAGACCATTAGCTTACGGAACAGCGTTGGTATTGATTGCTTTAGTTCTATCTATGAATATGGTTGCAATTTTATTAAGGTATTGGTTACGTAAGAAAGCAAAAAGATAATGAGGAGGAGACTTTATGGCTAAAAACAGTATGGAAGTAAAGGATTTAGATTTTTATTATGGAGATTTTCATGCACTTCATAATATTTCATTAAAGATGCCTGCTAATAAAGTTACATCTTTTATTGGACCATCTGGATGTGGAAAATCAACATTTCTTAGAACTTTAAATAGAATGAATGATTTGATTGAAGGCACAAGAGTAGATGGAGCAGTTCTAATTGATGGTAAGAATATCTACGGAGAAGGTATTGATATCGTTGATTTACGTAAAAGAGTAGGAATGGTATTCCAACATCCTAATCCATTTCCTAAATCTATCTATGACAATGTAGCCTATGGGCCTAGAGCTCATGGTTTAAAAGATAAAGAGAAACTGGATCAAATTGTAGAAGAGAGTCTGAAATCAGCGGCTTTATGGGATGAAGTTAAAGATAAGTTAGATTCATCGGCTATGGGGATTTCAGGTGGACAGAAGCAGAGATTATGTATTGCTAGAGCTTTGGCTGTAAACCCAGAGATATTATTGATGGATGAGCCTACTTCAGCGTTAGATCCAATTGCTACAGCTAAGATTGAGGATCTGATTGAAGACCTGAAGAAGGATTATACCATTGTAATTGTAACCCATAGTATGCAACAGGCTGCTCGTATATCTGATTATACAGCATTCTTTTATATGGGTGATTTAATTGAGCATGGAGCAACAGAGAAAATATTTGAAAAACCAGAAAATCAAAAGACTGAAGATTATATTACTGGTAGGTTTGGATAAGATAAAAATATTATTATAAATTTTATTATCTATATGAACTTATTCAATTTATAGATAAAAAGATATGCTTTGTTTTTATTCAGAGAGGGGGCTTACAATGGTAAGAGATACATTTCACCAAAAATTAGAACATTTAAATCAAGACCTTTTAAAGATGGGAAGTATGGTTGAAGAGGCAATTCATAAAGCAGTAACTTCTTTAATGGAACAAGATAAAGAGCTAGCACAAGAGGTTATTGATAATGATGATGTTTTAGATGATTATGAAGCTAAAATAGAGCAAGAATGTATTCAACTGATTGCTTTACAACAGCCTGTAGCTAAGGATTTAAGAAGAATTGATATGATCTCTAAAATTGTTACTGACTTAGAAAGAATAGGTGACTTAGCACAAAATGTTGCTATAGTTACTTGTGAATTAGAGAATGATAGATTCGTTAAACCTTTAGTAGATGTTCCTCGTATGGCTGAAATTGCTCAAGAGATGCTTAGAGAGTGTTTAGATGCCTTTGTTAATTCAGATGTTGATAAGGCAAGAAAGACTGCTCAAATGGATGATAAGGTTGATATGTTAGATTCGCAAATTTTCCGTGAACTGTTAACTTATATGATGGAAGATCCTAAGTCTATTAGACAGGGGAATTATTTATTATTTGTTAGTAGATATTTAGAGAGAGCAGCAGATCATGCAACTAATATCTGTGAAAGAGTTATATATATGATTACTGCTGATAGGGAGAGCTATTAATTTTATAAAGACCCTTTAGAGAGGGTCTTTTTTTATTAAATTCAAAGTTTACATTTATTTAACATGGTATTAATTCAATTGTAATTTGGGACTGCTAGAATATATATAGTCCCAACAGAGGAGTAAATACTCTTCTTCCCAAAAGAGCCTAGCTAAAAAGCTAGGCTTTTTAATTTGACATTAGGTATTCATCCAAGGCCATGTACTACTCTCCTCAGTGGCATAAAAGTCGCCTGGATTTTCAAAATAGTTAAAGACATTCTGTAAAGATTCATAGTGCCACTCTTCTTCTTGCATTAAAGCTTCAAAGAACTTTCTTTCTATATCATCATCGGTCTGTTTGGCTAATCTCTCATAAATCTCATAAGTATCCTGTTCTAATTCCATAGCATGGCGATAGATATTGGTATTACTCTCTTTCCAATTATCACGTTCACTATCTGAAAAACTTTCAAATAATTGCTGGACTTTATTTTCAATATCTTCTGGTTGGTAATCATTCTCTTCAATAGGTTTATTAGCAGCTATCTTTTTGACCTTATCTACATGGTCTAGCTCTTGGGCAGCTAGGCTTTCTAATACTTTACGAGATAAAGGGTTTTCTGCTCCCTCTATATGATTATTATAGTAGTGATAGCTCTCTTTTTCCATCTTAATTGCTAGCTCTAGTGACTCTTCTTTAACTCCCATCTTAAACTCCCCTTTCCTAATTGTTGGTATGAGTACTGCTTTCTCATATCAGCTATTAGTTTATGTAATCTATATATATTAAAACATGGTAAAATTAGTAAGAGGATAAAAAATAAAGAGACTTAATCTGACATTAAGCCTCAATAGAATAATTATAAATTATTAACTAATTTTTCAACTTCTTGCTTGTCCTTAATCGGTTTATCGATTACAGCTCCACCAAGGCAGATATCGTCTTGATAAAAGACTGCAAATTGTCCAGGGGTAACTGCTCGCTGTTTTTTAGTACAGGAAATTAAAAGTTCACCAGTAGATGTCTTATGAACAATAATATCTTGGTCAGGTTGGCGATATCTAAATTTGGCTTTACACTTTAAAGGGAAGTTAGGTTCTTTACCACTAATCCAATGGGGTTCTAATGCTATTAAGCCATGAGAGAATAGAAGTTCATGCTCTGCACCTTGTCCAACATAGAGTATATTATTTTTAGCATCTTTATCGATTACAAAGTAAGGTTCATGACCACTAATTCCTAAGCCACGACGTTGCCCGATAGTATAGTACATGACCCCATCATGCTTGCCTAAGACCTCTCCCTTTCTATTTCTAATCTCGCCCTGTTGAGCAGGGATATAATTTGTTAAGAACTCTTTAAAGTCCCGTTCACCGATAAAGCAGACCCCTGTACTGTCCTTCTTTTCAGCAGTAGCTAAGCCAGCTTCCTTAGCAATTTCACGAACCTTGGATTTCTCTAGGTGACCTAAGGGAAAGATAGTTTTAGATAACTGCTGTTGGTTGAGCATACAGAGAAAGTAACTCTGATCTTTATTATTATCTATACCTTTAATTAATTTATGTTCTCCCTCTGATTCTTTTACTTGGGCATAGTGTCCAGTTGCTAGATAATCAGCATCTAATTTCAGGGCATGGTTGAGAAACTCTTTGAATTTAATTTCCTTGTTACACATTACATCGGGATTTGGGGTGCGTCCAGCCTTGTATTCATCAAGAAAATAAGTGAAGACTCTATTCCAATACTGTTTTTCAAAGTTAACTATGTAATAAGGGATTCCAATCTGAGCACAGACCCGTCTGACATCCTCATAATCCTCTTCAGCAGGGCAGACACCATTCTCATCTTCCTCATCCCAGTTCTTCATAAAGACTCCAATTACATCATAGCCTTGCTCCTTTAACAATAGAGCTGCTACTGAGGAGTCAACACCTCCTGACATTCCAATTACTACTCTCGTATCTTCAGGTCTCTTATCTTCAGGTCTCTTATCCATTTATATAACCTCCAGTTGTAAACTTTTTAAAAGCAATTTATATTTTATCCCTAAGATAGTTTCTTATACTGTTAGCTTAAGTAGTAAAAATTATATCATAGTATAGGCTGTTGAGCAAAATAATTTAGGATAATTGTGATAATAACGTTATATTTAAAATTCACTCTAAAGTTGAATAAGTATAATGAAGTTTTTATTGATATATTATTAAATTCTAATTTTATGAAGGGATTTGAATAAATATACAGAAATATATCAGGGTTGTCATTTTATTTTATAAATTACAAAAATATTAGAAAGGTGATGTAATTGATGAAGATTTCTGTATTTACTAAGAGGAGTATTGCTTTTAAGCTGACTATAATTTTTATTGCTATTATTGTAGTAGGAATAAGTGCTTTAGCATTTTTAACCTATAATAGATCGGCTGAAATTTTACTTTCAGAGAAAAAGGAGCAGTTAAAGGCTGTCAGAGAGCTAAAAAAAGAGAGAATAGAGAGTTATTTCAATGAAAGGATAGGTGATATAACAGTCTTAGCTAAAAACCCCTTGTCTAAAGAGGCTTTATCCTTATTCACTGAAGAATTTAAGAGTGGATTAAATAGTGATGGATATAAGTTATTAGAAGAGATCTATGGAGATAACTTATCCCATTATATTAATACTTATGGATATTATGATCTCTTTTTAATAGATTTGGAAGGTAATGTGGTCTATACAGTAGCTAAAGAGGATGATTTGGGAACAAATCTAACTAAGGGTATTTATAAAGACTCTGGCTTGGCAGAGGTTTATAAAATAGGGTTAAAGAGGGTTAGTATGATTGATTTCTCTTATTATGAACC
This sequence comes from Orenia metallireducens, assembly GCF_003001995.1. Taxonomy (GTDB): domain Bacteria; phylum Bacillota; class Halanaerobiia; order Halobacteroidales; family Halobacteroidaceae; genus Orenia; species Orenia metallireducens_B. The sequence continues at coordinate 53,775 of NZ_PVNB01000023.1, forward strand.
TAGTCAAGAGCCTGCAGCTTTTATCAGTGCCCCAGTGTTTGATGATAATAAAGAATTAATGGGAGTTGTAGCTTTACAATTATCTATTACTCAAATCAATGATATTATGCAAGAGAAGACAGGAATGGGTGAGAGTGGAGAGACATATCTAGTTGGAGCAGATAAACTGATGAGGTCTGATTCTCGCTTTATAGAGGAGAGTAGTATCTTAAAGAAGGTAGTTGATACCAAAGGAGTTAATTTGGCTTTAGAAGGTAATAGAGGGGTAGAGCTTATTGCTGATTATCGAGGGATTAAGGTGGTAAGTGCCTATACACCTCTTGATATATTAGATCAGAATTGGGTCTTATTAGCTGAGATAGATAGAGAAGAGGTAATGAGACCAACATATCTACTATTAAAGAATATGATCTTTATCTTAATTGCTATCTTATTTTCAGCAATCTTACTTGGAAAGTTATCAATTAATAATATGTTAGTGAGACCGCTTAATGATTTTAAAAAGGCTGTATTAAATAATGATTTGACTAGTCACCTTGATGAAACTTCACAGGATGAGTTAGGTCAGATTGCAAGGGCTTTAAACAGAATGAAGGATGGGTTAAGGTCGATGATTATCGATATTCAAAGTAAGGTAGAGAATCTATCTGCTCAAAGTGAAGAGTTATCTGCTAGTGCAGAAGAGGGAAATGCAACGATAGAGATGACTAATCAGTTGATTGAGGAGATGACAGCCAATATTCAAGAGATATCTTTAAGTGCTCAAGAGGTAAGTAGCATCTCTGAAGAAGCTAATAATCAAACTATAGTTGGTAATAAAAATATTGAGAAGACAGTTAGCAGTATGAAGGAGATTAATCAAGCAGTTGAAAAGACAGTCAAGGCTATTAATGAATTAGCTAATAATTCTCAAGAGATTAGTCAAGTGGTAGAGTTAATTACTGATATAGCTAAGCAGACTAATTTATTAGCTTTAAATGCTTCTATAGAGGCATCTAGGGCAAACTCAGGAGGTTCTGGAAACAGTAGAGGAGAAGCAGGCAAAGGCTTTGCAATAGTTGCAGGTGAGATTAAAAGCTTAGCAGAAGAGACGGCTAAAGCCACTGATGATATCAATAATTTAGTAAGAGAGACTCAAAAGAAGTCAAAGGCTGGTTTAGAGTTTATTAGAGCGGTGGAGAAGAAGGCTAAAGAGGGAGAAAGGATTGTAGAAGAGACAGGAGAGGTCTTTAGAAGGATTCAGAATTCAAGTGAAGAGACAACTATTAATATTCAACATACTGCAAGATCTACTAATCATCTGGCAGATAATAGTGATCAGATATTGGCGGTATCCCAGAATATCAATGATATGTCAGAAGAGATAACTAATTCTTCACAAGAGTTGGCCACGATGGCAGAAGAATTAAAGAGGATAATAGATAAATATAAGATTTAATTTTTATAAAAGGTTGATGTACTAATTAGTACATCAACCTTTTATTTTATCTATTTGTGGTACAATATAAGTAAAGGAGGTTTGATAATGAAATTAGCTAAGATCATAAAATTAGCTAAGATCATAAAATTAATTATAAGTATAGTTATCTGCCAATTAGCAGGAGTTATTGGTTCTTTAGTTACTAGACCTGCTATAGATAGGTGGTATGATACTTTAAGTAAGCTTTTTTACTCCGCCAAGCTGGTTATTTGCTCCTGTGTGGACTATTCTCTATTTATTAATGGGAATAGCACTTTATTTAATCTGGAGTAAAGGTACTGCTAATAAGGAAGTTAAAGCAGCTATTAAAATATTTTCAATACAATTATTTCTTAATGTCTTTTGGTCTTTTGCTTTTTTTTGGAAGCAGATCACCTTTGTTAGGTCTGGCAGTTATAATAGTATTGTGGGTGGCTATTTTACTAACAATCAAAAGATTTAATAAGATATCCAAATTAGCTGGAAGTTTATTAATACCCTATATCCTATGGGTTAGTTATGCAACTCTACTAAACTTAGCTATTTGGTGGCTTAATTAGGGTTGATATTATAATTTTGATCCTTTTTATAGTAATGCAAGTGATATAATAGATAGAAAGTGCGATACTTTGTTTATTAGGTAGATAGGTGGGTAGGAACTGCCTAACTACCTAAATTTTTAACTCCTAACCGCCAAAGAAAAAGTGTCGCAATATACTCATTAACCGCCAGTAGTTAAATAAAAGCTAAATTTTGACTTTTAATCTAAAGGGGATATTTTAAATTTAATCTGCTGAAAGAGAATAATTATTTCAATAATAGGTATTATAAGAAAAGGATTTATAATTAAATCTTCAATCCCGTTTTACATACTGTAAAAGCTAAAGAGAATTTAGTGTATAGTTCAGTTCTCTAAGTGCTTTTTCCATAATAAGATAAGAGAGAAATAAAAAAAACAAAAAAAGATAATAATAATCATTTTCAAAGCAAAGATAATATGTTATAATAAACATTGTTATGTCAAAAAGGGATTTACCGCGGCTAAATAAAAAAACATAAAAGAAAAATATAAGGGGGATAAGGTAAATTGGCAAATATGAAGGGACCACGATTCAAGGAAGCTAGAAGATTAGGACTTAATGTTCATGGACATCCTAAAGCTATGAATCGTGCAAACAGTAGAACATCAAGAGATGCAAGAAAGTTATCAGACTATGGTAAGCAATTATTGGAAAAACAAAGGTTAAGAGCTTATTATGGAGTAATGGAGAAGCAATTTAAACGTTATGTCAAACAAGCTATGAATGAAGAAGGAATTACAGGTGAGAATATAGTTAAAAAATTAGAAACTAGATTGGATAATTTGATATATCGAATTGGGTTTGCCCGTTCCACAAGGCAAGCAAGACAGTTGGTAAGCCATGGTCATATCTTAGTAAATGGAGAGAAAGTTGATAGACCATCTTATCAAGTTCAGGTTGGTGATGAGATTAGCTTGAAGGAAGCATCTAGAAAGGTAGATATGTTCAAAGAGAACTTCCTAGAGATGACTTTACCAGAGTATCCATACCTAACAAGAGATATGGAAAACTTCAGTGGAAAGTTGGTCTCACTGCCTAATCGAGAGGATGTTCCAATTGAAATTGATGACCATTTAGTTGTAGAGTTTTATTCACGACAATAATAAATTATATAACTATTTATTAAGAGACAAGGTTAAATACCTTGTCTCTTAATTTTGTCTAAAAAATTTTATTTTAGAAGATAAATTAGAGTTAAGAGATTGATAGATAAAAATTATTTTTGACAGAAAACACTACATCTAGTATACTTTTGTATATGAAGACACTAGATGTAGTGTGGATTGTTTTTGAGATTATTTATTCTAATCTATTATATCATTTGAGCTCAGAAAATAAAAGTGAATTTGAAGGTTGTTACATTAAGGAGGCTAATTAAGATGTTACCAAGATGGGATGAACAGAGACAGAAAGTATTTGAGGATAGGTATGCTTTAAAAGATGAAAGTGGGGCTTTGATAGAAGCTAGTCCACAAGATATGTGGAGAAGAATAGCTAGAGTATTAGCAGAAGGTGATGATAAATTACATAATGAGTATTATCATGCTCTAGAGGATTTTAAATTTGTTCCAGCAGGAAGGCAATTAGCAGGAATAGGGAACCAAGGTGATGTAACTTTTTATAATTGTTATGTGATCCCTTTTCATAATAGAAAGAATCCAGAGGAAGGTTTAGATAGTAGAGGAGCAATTATGGATACTATCTCTTCTTGTGTAGAGATCTCAGCACGTGGAGGTGGAGTAGGCTTAAACTGGTCGGTATTACGACCTCGTGACTCTTATGTTGCAGGAGTTAATGGAAAATCAAGTGGTACTGTAAGTTGGATGAAGGCTATGAATGGTGTGATTTTACAGGTGATTCAAGGAGGCAGTCGCCGCGGAGCTCAGATGTATTTATTAGAGGATTGGCATCCCGATGTATTGGAGTTTATCACTGTTAAAGAAAACTTAGAAGAGTTAAATGGAGCTAATCTTTCAGTAGGAATCTCTGATGAGTTTATGGAGGCTGTTAAGCAGGATGAAGAGTGGGTCTTGAAGTTCCCTGATACAAGCTATCCTAAGTATAATCAAGAATGGGAAGGGGATATCAGAGATTGGGAGAGTAAAGGATATCCAGTAAAGGAGTATAAGAGGATTAAAGCTAGAGAGATGTGGGATTTAATCTGCAAATCAGCTTTAAATACTGCTGAACCAGGGGTTATCTTCTTAGAAAGATATAATAAATGGTCTAATACCAGAGGTGTAGAGAGAATTATCGGTACCAATCCTTGTGGTGAACAGGGGCTTGGTGGCTGGAGTGTATGTAACTTAGGTTCTATTAATCTAATTCACTTTATAGATGAAGCTGGAGAGGTAAAGTGGGATGAATTAAGAAGTACTGTCAGAACAGGAGTGAAGTTCTTAGACCAGATTATTGATGAGAATGATTATATCTATCCTGAAATTGAAGAGAAGCAGAGCAAGATTAGAAGAATTGGGTTAGGTACTATGGGATTGGCTGATGCGATGCTATTGGCTGGGATTAGATATGGTTCTAAAGAGTCCTTAGAGTTTATAGATAAGGTATACTCCTTTATCAGAGATAATGCTTATGAGATGAGTGCAGAGTTGGCAAAAGAGAAGGGAGCTGCACCTGGCTTTGACAAAGATCTATATCTAGATACTTACTTCATTAAGCAATTACCTGTTCAGATAAGAGAGAAGATTGCTGAGTATGGAATTAGGAATCTATCAATCTTAACCCAAGCTCCAACAGGAACAACAGGGATGTTGGCAGGAGTGTCATCAGGGATAGAGCCTAATTTCAATTGGGAATATTATAGACAGGATAATCTGGGAAGAAGGAAAGTCTATCATTGGCTAGCACAAGAGTATAGAAATGAAGGTAAAGAGCTTCCTGGTTATTTTGTGACTGCACCTGAGCTGACACCTGTAGAGCATATCAAGGTACAAGCTAGAATCCAGAACTATCTTGACTCTAGTATCAGTAAGACCGTTAATGCTCCCAAAAACCATACCATCGAAGAGGTTAAGACCTTGTACATGCAAGGCTATGATCTTGGTTGTAAAGGGACTACTTATTATAGAGATGGTTCTAGAAGTGGTGTCTTGGTCAATGAAGAGGAAGAAACAGAAGTAAAGAATGAAAAGGTAGTCGAGATGAAACATAAAGAAGAGCCAGATGAAAAGGATGGTTTTGCTAAATGTCCAAGCTGTGGAGAGTATTCTATGGGGATGCAAGAAGGATGTAACTTCTGCTTGAGCTGTGGACATTCAAAGTGTAGTTAAGTGGAAAAATTCGTTCGGGGATTTTTCCCTTACGAAGAGTTCGAAAGAACTCGTAGGGAGTAAACTTAGAGCAAGCACAAAATCTAGTTTATATGCTAAGATATAAAAGTAAGTCCGAATTAGAGTGGAAAAATTCGTTCGGGGATTTTTCCCTTACGAAGAGTTCGAAAGAACTCGTAGGGAGTAAACTTAGAGCAAGCACAAAATCTAGTTTATATGCCAAGATACAAAAGTAAGTCCGAATTAGAGCAGAAAAATTCTGTCGGGAATTTTTCCATTACGAAGAGTTCGAAAGAACTCGCAGGGAGTAAACTTAGAGCAAGCACAAAATCTAGTTTATATACCAAGATACAAAAGTAAGTCCGAATTAGAGCAGAAAAATTCTGTCGGGAATTTTTCCATTACGAAGAGTTCGAAAGAACTCGCAGGGAGTAAACTTCAAGCAAGCACAGAATTTAGTTTATAGCTTGGATTATAAAAAAGTAAGAGTCAATAAAGTAGAGAAATTGAACCAGGAATTTTCTATTAGGTTGAATTAAAAAACTTAGGGATAGAGATAAAATAAGCTATCATTGATATCAATGATAGCTTATTTTATGACAAGTAAGATTAATATAGCTTAATTATCATTACTAAATCCTATTATATTTAAAATTAATCCTAAGAAGATAATGATATATTCGATACCTCCTAAGTTACTATTAGGGTCAATAGCTATGATTCCGCCAACTAGTGTTATTTCAATTCCTAAAATCATTAGATTTATAGTTGATTTGCCTTTTGATTTAGAGACGATAAATATTATACTTCCACTGACAAATAATAACATAAAAAGCAGTACAATAATTCTTGTCATACTATACCCTCTCTTCTTTAAAAATAATCTAATATTAATTTTACTATTTACTATTTGAAGTTTAATATGTGACAAATAATCTTTTATTTATCACTAACAAGACTATCGGATATTAGGTTAGTGATAATAATATTTTGTTACTTAACCGCTACAATAGCTGCAAACTTACTGTTTTTATGTAAGATATCAACCTTCTTAAAACCCACCTTCTGTAGCTCTGAAATAATAAAGGTTACTGTCTCAGGGGTATCCTCTTTCTTTATATAATCAAAAACGTGCTGTTGATATTTTTCACCCTTAAACTGAATTAAGTATTCCTTATATCGGTCATTTTGGATATCATCCACTTTGGGAATTTCATGTTTAATTAAATCCCAGTACCAGAAGGTACCACCTTCAACTAAGGAATCATATATTTTCTTGAGTACTTTATTCCATTCAGCTCTATTTCGTAAATGGTGGAGTACTGCAGCGGCAATAACGATATCATAATGCTGCTTGCAAAGCTTTAATTCTCTAATATCCCCTTGAAGTAGCTGTTCAACTGTACCACCAGTACTTTCAATTCTTTCTTTAGCCCTGTTGAGCATATTCATACTTAAATCAATTATAGTAGATTCGAGAGTGGGGAAGTTTTCTAAAACCTTTAGAGTAAAGTTACCACCTCCACAACCAATGTCACAGATATAGTTGGCATTAGGATTAGTTTTAGCTATAGTATTTGCAATCATCTCTAGGACTAATGCTGAATCTACCGTTGAGGTCTGTCCTGTCTCTAGATTAGAAAATCTATCTACTTCATTATCAAATCTTGATCTTATCTCATTGACTGTCATTTTCATCTGATTACCTCCAGTTTTTATTTTTTAATCAAATATTTGCTTTAGTACATGGATTACTTCTAATGATAAATTTATATAAATAATATACTAAATTGTAATATTTTTCAACAAGAACATGAAATTTAAAAATATCTCAATTTTCATAAACTTTATTTTGACAATTTATCTGACCCCTGTTATAATTAAATTGACTGAAAGGTCAATTTTTTATTACACCTGCTTGACTGGACGGTCAGTTGAGAAAAGGAGGGTTAAAAATAGCTAATATATCGAAAAAAGATAGTATAATTAATGCTGCATTGAAGCTGTTTTCTAATAATGGTTATCATAAAACAACAGTTAGCCAGATAGCCAAAGAGGCTAAGGTTGCTAAAGGAACTGTTTATTGGTATTTCGATAGTAAGAAGCAGTTATTTCAGGCGATTATATTGACAGGGGTAGAAAGATTGACAAGCCAAATTGAGAGTAGAGTTAAAGAAAAGGATGATGTACTTGACAAATTAAAATCAATAGTGATGATATACTTAGAATTTATTAACAAAGCTAGGCAACACTTCAAGGTGTTTCAAGAAGGAATGATAGCTGTAATCGATAATGATTTTAAAGATAGGATGATGGCTTTTAGAAGTGAACAAGCTGAATTTATTGCGGCTATTATCGAACAAGGAAAGAACGAAAATAAAGTTCGCTTAGATGTTGATAATAAGGATATGGCTTATTTATTATTATCAATGGTTACTAGTTTTAATGATTATTTGCAGGGTAATAATGATTTTAATATTATTTCCAAAGGAGATATTATAATTGACGTCTTCCTACAGGGGGTAGCTAGATAGTCATAAAAATTTTTATAGTTAATTGACTAAGCAGTCAATTAATAGGAGGGGTCTTATGAAGAGTAAAATATATATTATTACAATTATCTGTCTACTGCTTAGTGCTGTAACTGTGTATGCTGCTGAGTCTGATCAGAAGACGGTCTTAAGTAAGGAAGAGGTAATCGAATTAGCCTATAAAAATAATCCTGACATAATTAAGTTAGAAAAGGATCTGGAGATTGCTAAAGAGGGCTTAAAGGGAGTAAAGGCAAGTTTTTATCCTAAAATCAGTCTAAATAGTATTTATACTTTAAATTCAGACCAACAGTTATCAACAATGTCTAAGGATAGTTACACATTTGATTTAGGTTTACAACAACCTCTGTTTATGGGAGGACAACTTGTAGCTGGTTATGAGCAAGTAAAGAAGAATTTTGAAATGACTAAATTACAGTTAGAGGATAAGAGACAAGAGATCAGAAATCAAGTTCTTAATCAATATTATCAAATTTTGCAAAGCAAGAAGATGGTTGAGGTAAATCAACAGAACATAAGTACAATTAAACGATATCTTGAAATTGCTCGAATCAAAAAAGAGGTTGGGATTTTAACTAACACTGATGTATTACGATCTCAAATAGATTTAAATAAAGGAAAGCAGAGTTTATTGCAGATTGAAAATAGTCTTAAGTTAAGCAAGCTGCGCTTAAAGAATGATTTGGGAATAGGAAAGGATGTAGAGTTAATCTTAGATGATGAATTAACTTGGCAGGAGATTAACTTAACAGAAGCTGAGGTCAGAGAGTATGCTTTTGCCAATAGGTTTGATTTACAGCAGTTAGAGTTAAGAGAAGATGTTTTGGAGTTAGAGGTAGATAAAGCCAAAGGTGCTAAATATCCTACTCTTAATCTATCAAGTAATTACTCTACTATGGGTGATAGCTTAAAATTTGATGATGGTAACTTCAAGGTCAGCTTGATGCTAAGTTATGATATCTTTGATGGAGGTGCCAAAGATTCAAAGGTAAAGCAAGCTAAGAAGGAGCTAGAGAAGTTTAATATTACAGAAGAACAGACGCTAAATAATATCGGATTGGCTATTCAAGAGAGCCTGCTAAAAGTATCTGAGGCTAGAGAGTATATTGAGTTAGCAGAGTTAAGCTTGACCCAAGCTAAAGAGAATCTGCGACAAAATGAGATACAGTATCAAGAAGGACTGCTAAGTAGTTTTTATGTCTTAGAAGCACAGAGCACCTTTAAACAGGCTCAGACTGAATATTATAAGGCGATTTATAATTATAATCTAGCTGTAGCCAATTTAGAGAGAGTAATGGGGAGAGACATAGTAACTAGTTGATATGTTCCAGAACATCGTTTACGGTAAAAATTCCAAGACATCGTTTATTCACTAGTGATTATTTTGTTACAGGACATCGTTTATAT
>NZ_PVNB01000024.1 GCF_003001995.1 Orenia metallireducens
AATAGGACATTTGTCCTATTGTTAAATTTAAAACTATGAGTAATAAAATATAGTAAGAGTTTCAATTGTATTTTTTAACAATGCAACGATAGTGATAAAAACTTAAAAATGAGATATCATTGAAAAAAACTAAAAAAGTAAAAATGTCGTAATATCTCTATATTGTTTCATTTATAATAAGATATAGTTGATTTCCATTCTGGATCTTATAAGAAAGGAGGATAATATGTCTTTAAATCCTGATAAATATCTTAAAGTACTGTACCAAGATCATCTTCCAAAGTATACCTTTGCTTCTAAGAGTAAAGAGGAGTGGTCTAATTGGAGAGAAGACTTGAAGGAAGCTCTGATTGAAGCATTAGGTGGGATTACAGTAGAAGATAATACCCCTTTAAAAGCAGAGATCAGTGAAGAGGTAGAATATGATTCTTATCTACGGCAGAGAGTGGTCTTTAATATAAATGACTACTTAAAGACCTCTGCTTATCTCTTAATTCCAAAGGATAAAAGAAAAGAATACCCAGCTATAGTAGCCTGCCATGGTCATGGCTATGGTAGTAAAGAGGTTGTAGGATTAACTCCAGCAGGTTTGGAGAATCAAAAGCCAACTTGCCATAATAATTTTGCTCTAGACTTAGTAAAAAAGGGGTTTTTAGTGATTGCTCCTGAGATTATTGGTTTTGGAGAGAGGAGGCTAGCAGAGGATAATCATAGCACTCCAACTGAAAATTCCTGTTATCAACTGGCTACTTATCTATTGATGTTTGGTAAGACTCTGGCAGGGATGCGGGTAATTGATATTAGTAGAAGTATCGACTATCTGTTAAGTAGAAATGATGTAGCCAGTCAAAGAATAGGCTGTATGGGCTTTTCAGGGGGAGGGATGGTGGCTGCTTTAGCTAGTGCTCTTGATGAGAGAATAAGGGTAGCTGTAATCAGTGGTTATACCAATACCTTCAAGGATAGTATTATGTCAACAGAGCATTGTTTAGACAACTATATACCGGGGATATTGAAGTATGCCGAGTTAGCTGATATTATTGGGATGATTGCTCCTAGACCTCTGTTAATCCAAGCTGGACTGACAGATAATATCTTCCCTATTGATGGTGTATTAACTGCTTATCAGAGGATAAAAGAGGTATATCAATGTCTAGATATTGAAGATAAAGTAGCTAAAGATATTATCGATAAAGGGCATGAGGTTGCTACTGATAAGCCCTGTGAATGGTTTAAAAGATGGTTATAGCTGATTGAAGAGAGTTAATGTATCTGAAAGGAGTTTCAGTCTCAATGTCAGAAGAGTTCAAAAAAATTAGTTATCGTCAATTATTTTATTTCTTTTTACCCCTTGCTGTTATGCCGGCTATAATTGGAATATCCCATACTGCTGTCAATGCTACCTTGGCTCGATTGCCCTTTCCTGAATTGACCTTGGCTGTATTTGCTGTGGCCAAAAGTATAAGTAATATTATAAAATCACCTATTCATATGAGTCGCCAAGTAATTACGTCTTTAGTGAAGAGTGTTGAAGGTTATTATCTGGCAACTAAATTTATCTTATTATTAAGTGGAACTTATTTTTTCATATTATCTTTATTGGGCTATACTCCCTTAGGTGGTTTTTTATTAAGTAAGGTAATTGGGTTGACAGAGCCTAAGCAGATTGCTTTTGGGTATGTTGCCTTGAGGATTATGTGTTTTATTCCTTTCCTTGAGGCCTTACGTAATATCTATCAGGGAATAGCTATTAGCTTAAAGAAGACCCAACTGCTTACACCTGGAGTATTGCTAAGAATAGTTGCTATTTTATTGTTCCTATGGTGGATTACATACAGTAAAGCAGTTTCAGGGGTTGTAGCAGGTAGTTTAGTTTGGGTGGTAGGTATTGGAATTGAGACACTTTTCATTGGGGGAGCTTTAATTTATTACTATGGCTCTTTAGAGGGGGCGATAGAGGAAATCGTTATCCAAGATGATGAAAAGTTAACATTATCTAAAATCATTAAATTCTTTATACCTATAGGGCTGATGTCATTTTTAATCCAGTTTGTGCAGCCTGTTATCCAAAGTGGTATAGCTCATAGCCATACAGCAACCAATTCATTGGCAGCTTATGGTGTTGCTTGGACTTTAGTCATGGTCTTGGTGGGTGCTCTTGATATGTTGCATCAGTGTTCTTTGGTTTATTCATATCACCTTGATAATTATAATTGGAATAAGATTCGCAACTTCTGTGTAGGGTCAGGGGCAGTTGTTAGTAGTTTGATATTCATTACAGCAATTAGTCCAATTGGTTATTGGGTATTGAATACCTTGATCTCTATTTCAGAACCAGTTACTGAAATTGCTCGACAGGTTATGATTGCTTTTTCATTATTTCCAGTGATTCGTGCCTTCAAAGAAGCCTATTGGGGTGTATTGATGCAACAGCAGAATACTTCTATAATCGGGATAGCCAAGACAATTAACTTGGTGGTTGTTGCTATATCTTTCTGGTTATTAGTATCAATTATAGATATAGAGGTTGCTGTTTTAGGAGCTATAGCTATTAGCATTGGTGAAGGGGTTGAAAGTATAGTGATCTGGTATTATGCCTTTAGTAAAGGTATCTTAGAAGAGAAAGATTATATCCTCTGTTGATAAACTAGATCAGATAGCTAATTAAAATTATAGAGGTGATCAGATGGGAGATTTTGAGATTAGGTAATATGGCAGATAAAATTTCTGATTAGGAATATATTTATATTCTTTATGATTTATTGAGAAGATAAGCTTATAAAGGTTAATTTTATAAGTTGTTTATCAAGAATAAATAAATAAATCTGATTTATTCTCTTGAAATCAGAAAAAAGTTTCAAAAAACATTTGACATATGAGGAAAAACAAGGTATAATTTATATAAATTATACAAAATGTATAATTTTATAAAAATATAATATAACTAATATAAGTTTACAACCCCATTAAAGCCTATAATGCTTAGGCTTGACACTTTTTTCATTAAGTTGCTCCACAAAGTACTATTGTTTTTCCCCAACTGCCTGTTAGGCAGACCCTGAGGGTAGTCTTCTTAAGGGAGTACCCTTGGGGTGAAACCTACTCTAAGAGATAGACATCCAACTCTATAAGATAAAATACAAAGATAATTGGCATAGATGAAAATATAAGATGATACAATGAAGATTTTGAGATTTAATTAATCTTTGATCCATGCTAATTTATTTCTAAAAAATGATTTTTAAATCTGATTTTAGAGTCAAGCAAGTATAAGTTAATTCAATTAAGAGAACTACTTATAAGTACAAGTAAAGCAATAATTTAGGAGCTTGGAAAACGGTTCCCAAAATGAGTCAATAAGTTTATAAAATACAATATAAGTCTATAAGCCTATAAGCCTGTTAAAACTGATGATATCAATAATTTATGATATCAATATAAGTTTAGCAGGTTTTTAATATTAGGCGATAGATTATTAAATTAAGGAGGTGATCTAAAGATTTTGAAGGCTTTATTTTAAACTAAAAAACTATTATTAGGGGGAAATTTAAAATGAGAAGATTTTCAATTTTGTTATTAAGTGCTTTATTAATTTTTGCATTCACTACAGTTTCTATGGCAAACCCAACTATCAAGGGAGATTTTCGTTATAACATTTACAAGGATGAAACTAAAGATGATGAAAACTATGCTCAATCTGATTTAAGAGTTAGTATAGAAGATGACTTAAGTGATTCACTTCATGTTTTTGCTAAATTTAGAGTAAAAAATGAGACTGATAAAGATAATGGCGAGATGTATGCAGATGAGTATTATGTAAAATATAAAGAGTCTTGGGGTTCTATAAAGGCTGGTCACTATGGATATAAATTCACTCCAAGTCGTGTTTTATTGAAATCTGCAGAATATCATGAATTTCCAAGTGTTGATATTATGGCTGCTACTACTTTTAATACTTCAGTAGATGGTTTGACTTTTGATGTATTGTACCAACCTTATGCTGATGATGAGGAAGAAGAGATTGGTGCTGGTGCGTATGGTTTGACTGCTGACTATAATGCTGGTAACTGGGGAGCTAAGATCAGTTATGCTGATTTAGCAAAACCTGCTGCAGGCAGTAGTAGCTCTAGTGATGCAGATCTTTTAGCTTTGGATGTTTATTATAAGCTTGATAATGGGATGAAGTTCTTTGTTAATGCTGTTGATTATAGTGCTAATGATAAGAAATATTCTCGTTATGGTAGTAAGGGTATTGATGGTATTGACCCTGTGTTAGGTTTTCAGTGGAAGAAGGTTGCTGGTTCCAAATTTGATGTTAGTGCAGAATATGCTATTAATCCTCGTTTTGAAGATACTGATGCTGAGTATAATGGTCTTGCTCTTGGTGCTAAATACCAAATCACTAAAAATACTAAGCTAGAATTTGAACATTATGTTAAGAGTGATGATGAGACTAAAACTATGGGACGAATCAGATATAAGTTCTAAGTTGACTATCTTATCACTATAAGGAATGAAGCGGGAGAATATGCGCCCGCTCTTCCTTATTTATAAATAGTTTGTTTTAGACTTTAAAGCAATGCTTTAGATAAGAAGCAGGGAATAGATATGATAAAAAGGGGGTTGTTTAGTGCTGACTTTGGAAAGAGTACCAACTATTTGTCTGTTAGTTTTATCTCTATTATTGGTTTCAATAATAGTTTGTGCTGAGGATCAGATGATTAGTATTTCAAGTGATTGGCAAGGAAGTATCTTTGGTAATGTAGGTGGTCAAGATAAGATAACTACTCAAAACTTTGAAATCACTGAAAATAGTGATCGGACTGTTAAACTAAGAAGTTCTAATAATAAAGGTAAGATTGAGAGTAAATCAGAAGGAATAGCTTATTATTTTAAAGAGGTTCCTGCTGATGCTAACTTTGAATTTAGTGCAACAGCTACAGTAGAATCCTTTACTATGAATAATCAGGTATCCTTTGGTCTAATGCTTCGTGATAAGGTACTTTATAATCAGAGTAATAAAGAAGATATAGGATATACTTTGGCGTCAGGAATTTTAAATGCTAAAAAGGATATCCCTAAGGTAGGATTTTATAGGACTGCCAAAGGGCAAAGCAAAGTAGGGGAATTAGTAAATGATGCTATCCCTAGCTCTGGTAGTGTTTATAATATAAGTATTAAGAAATCAGGAAATACCTATGTACTAAAGTTTGGTAATGAAGAGCCTGTGATAATCAATGATTTTGATGGGTTTGAAAGTGGAAAATTATTTGCAGGTCTCTATACTGCCAGAAATACAACGGTTACCTTTAGTAATATAAGCTTAAGCATTGAAGGTGAATTTAGTGATTGGCAAAAAAGTATCTTTGGCAATGTCGGTGGACAGGACAAAATAACTGAAGAGAACTTTGAGATTAGAGAGAAGAGTGATGGAAGTGTTAAGCTAAGAAGTTCTAATAATAAAGGTAAGATTGAGAGTAAATCAGAAGGAATAGCTTATTATTTCAAGGAAACTAATGCCAATACTAACTTTGAAATTACAGCTAAAGCTAAGGTAGAGTCCTTTACTATAAATAATCAGGTATCCTTTGGTCTAATGGTTAGAGATAAGGTACTTTATAATCAGAGTAATAAACATGATATAGGATATGCTCTGGCTGCTGGAATTCTTAATGCTAAAAAAGATGTTCCCAAGACAGGGTTTTATAGAACTGCAAAGGGGCAGACCAAGATAGGAGAATTAGTAAATGAAGCTGTGCCTAGTGCAGGTGCTGTCTATGATTTGAGTATTAAGAAATCTGGTAATACTTATGTATTGAAGTTTGGTAATGAAGACCCTGTAGTAGTTGCTAATTTTGACGGTTTTGTAGGTAGTACCCGTTATGTTGGTCTTTATACTGCTAGAAATACAGCAGTTACCTTTAGTGATATTAAGATCAATGTAGATACTAGAAAGGTAACAGATCTCAAGGTAGATACAGCTGCAATGAAGACTGATTATCTTTTAGAGCAAAAGTTAGACTTAACAGGATTGAAAGTAACAGCAGAATTCTCTGATGGTGCTCAAAAGGTACTTTCACAGGATGATTATATTGTAGCAGGTTTTGATAGTAGTGTAGTAGGTACTAACACAATTACAATAAATTACAATGGAGTAACTACAACTACTGACTTAAAGATAAATCCTTTAACCTGTACAGCTTTGAAGATAAAGTATTATCCAGCTAAAACCGATTATTATAAGGGAGATAGCTTTGATCCTGAAGGTTTTGCTGTGATAGCTGAATATAATAATGGCTATAAAGTTGAAGAGCTTAGAAGTGATCAATATACCTTCTTCATTGAAGGGAAATCGGTTACCGGAAAAGAATATCTATTTAACAGCTCAGGGGAGAAGTTAGTAACTGTTAGATCAACTGAAACTCCTAGTACAGCAACTAGTTTTAAAGTAAATGTCAATAGTGCTGAAATTGCTGGATTAGAAATTAGTAAAGCACCTAAGAAGAGTTTATATTTTCTTGGTGATAAATTAGATCTTAGTGGTATGACTGTATATGCAAGATATAGTGATGACACTAAAGTAAGGCTTAGTAAAGATGAATATTCGCTAACTCCTTTAGATACTAGAACTGCTGGGCAAAAAGAGGTTATTATTTCATATAAAGGAGAAACAGCAGAATTAAATTTAACTGTAAAGAGAAGAGAGTTAAGGGGTATTGAAGTTACAGATTATCCTAAGACTACCTTCTATCTTGGTGAGGATTTTACAAGTAGAGGCTTAGAAGTTTCTAAGGTCTATGATAATCTTGATAGAGAAGTATTGGCTAGTTATAATTACAAAGTTAATGTATCAAACTTTGATAATAGCAAGGTTGGAGTCTATCAGATTAAGATTATTCCTGATAATAACTCAATTGCACCTATTACTTATCCAGTAACTGTAAGAAAGCAGAAGAAATATGAGTGGAAATACACCAGGTTTGGCCAATCTACAGATCAAGAAAATGATTTTGCTAATGTAAAAGCAGATGGCACAATCGAGGTTGCTTCTATCAATGGTCGTGGTAAGGTTGCAACAGACCATGATGGTATCAGTTTCTATTACACAGTAATTGATGCTAAAAAGGATAATTTCGTATTGTCTGCTGATATTAAAGTGATTGAATATGCTAAAACTCCACATGATGGTCAAGAAGGCTTTGGTATTATGGCAAGAGATGCCATAGGGGAATTTGATGATACTGGAGTATTTGCTTCTAACATTGTTGGTGTAGGTGGATTTAGTGGAGGGACTAAAGATCCTAATGGAACACAGCTCTTTATGAGAACTGGTGTTGAATCTCCAGATGGAGCAGGAAGTAATGGTCTCTCAAGTATGATGATTAAAGAAGAAAGACCTACAACAAGTAATACCTATCCTTCTAAGAAATATAGATTGACTCTAGCCAAGACAAATAGTGGTTATGTAGGAAGACTTAATGATGGTAAAGAGGTAACATTATTTAAACCTCAGTTATTGAATGTTCAAAATTCAAAGATTTATCTAGGCTTCTTCGCTGCTCGTGTTGGACATATTGAAGTAAGCAATGTAGATTTTAGAGTTTCAGCAGCAAAAACTGATGCACCAAAGGTAGAACCTCCTAAGAAAGCAGTGACACCTACTTTTGACTTCTTATCATTAGAAAAGACTTCTAAAATTGATTATAAGTTACTGTTAGAATCGAACGTTAATGGCACAGTTGTTGTTAAGCAAGATCGAAAAGTTATTGCTAAAGATAAAGCACTTAAAGCTGATCAAGAATTCTCAATAGATACAGAGATAGCTAAGAATGCTAAGACTAACTTTAGTGTTATATTCTTGCCTGATGATACACAGTATCTAACTTCTTATGATAAATTAGTCAAGAATTATACCGTTGAAATGAAGACATATAATGAAAATGGTAACATCTATGTTTCACCAACTGCTAAAGCAGATGGAACAGGTACACTAGATAATCCACTTGATTTGGATATTGCAATTAATTTTGTTCGTGCTGGTCAAAAAATTATCCTACTTGATGGTAGATATGTACGTAATTCAATACTGGATATAAAGAAACATAATAGTGGTACTGCTAAAGCTAGAAAATATCTTGTGGCAGCACCAAATGCCAGACCAATTATAGATTTTGCTAAAAAGACTGAAGGTGTTCTTTTAAGTGGTGATTATTGGCATGTAAAAGGTATTGAATTTACCCGTTCAGCACCAAATAAGAGAGGCTTTGTTGTCGGTGGTAACCATAATATAATTGAAGAGTGTCTATTCTATGAGAATGGTGATACAGGATTACAGATCAGTCGTACAGACTATACTGAATATGATAAGTCTAAGTGGCCATCTTATAACTTAATCCTTAATTCTACCTCCTTTGATAATGCTGACCCATCGAATAATAATGCAGATGGCTTTGCAGCTAAGCTTACCTCAGGTGTAGGTAATGTCTTTAGAGGATGTATCTCCCATAATAATATCGATGATGGCTGGGATTTATATACCAAAGTAGGTACAGGAGCTATTGGTGCTGTTCGTATTGAGAAGTCTATTGCCTACAATAATGGTACTCTAACAGATGGTACTGTCGGTGATGGTGATAAGAATGGATTTAAACTCGGTGGTGAAGGTGTTCATGTAGCACATATTATTACCCAGAGTATAGCTTTTGGAAATGGAGCAGTTGGATTTACTAGCAATAGTAATCCAGGGGTTATTGCTATCAATAATATTGGCTTTAACAATGCTGGGGCTAATATAGATTTTAGTAGCTATAAAGGAATAGAGCTTGATTTTAAAATTGATGGCTTTATTTCATTAAGCACCAAAAAGATTGAGGCAGATAGTTATCCAAAAGAGCTAGAAGCAGCCAATAACTATATGTTCAATGGATCTGTTTCAGAGAATAAATTTGGTGAAAGGATAACAGAAGAGGACTTTGTAAGTGTCAATCCAAAGTTACCTTTTAAAAGGGATGCCCAAGGTAACATTTTATTGGGAGACTTCCTTAAGCCAATTGAAAGTAAATCAGCTAATAGAGGTTATCAAATCTATCTAGTCAAGTATGGAGATACTTTAAGTCAGATTGCTGTTGATTATGGACTATGGTGGCCAGAATTAGCTAGATTAAATCATTTAGAGAATCCAGATCTAATTTATCCAGGTGATGAGATTAAAGTACCTATAAATTAGGTAGATATAGAATTTTTACTATATTTATCTGCTATGATAGCTGAATTGACCAATATAATAAAACCAGCAAAAGGTGCTATCCTATAATTAAAATTTCAAAGCTCTATAGGATAGTACTAGATCATACCTTAATATTTATTAAAATTCACTATATTTTTCACCTTTAAATTTTTATTTGCATTTGAGTGTTAATTCTTAGCTATAAATCTAATTATAGCTATGAGTAATAAGCCAATGAAAGCTAAGGGGGAAGTATATGTTTAATAAGAAAGGGTTAATGCTATTTTTGACTTTAGTATTGGTGTTCTCTTTATCAGTTACTAGTAATGCTTGGTGGATTTTTGGTGGAGATGATAAGAAGATAAAGGATGATAAGGTTACAATCCGTTTTGCCTGGTGGGGATCTCAAAGTAGGCATGAGAGAACATTAAAGGTTATAGAATTATTTGAAAAGAAATATCCAAATATTAAAGTTCAGCCAGAGTATACAGGCTGGAGTGGTTATTGGGATAAAATGAATGCCCAAGCTGCTGGAAACAACTTGCCTGATATTATTCAACATGTTCGTAAATATATCAACGGATATGCTGAGGGTGGTCAGTTGCTAGATTTAACTCCCTATATAGAAAATGGTACTTTAAATACTAGCAATATTGATGATGTATATCTTCAAATGGGGCAAGTTTATGGTAAACAAATAGGGATGGCTACAGGAGTTAATGCACCAGCAGTTTATTATGATAAAGAATTATTTGATAAAGCAGGAGTAGCTTATCCAAGTGGAGATGATACTTGGCAAGATAGAGCAGAGAAGTTTAAGAAAATCCATAATAAATTAGGTATTCTGGGGGCTTCAACTCCATTGGCCCAACAAGAAGGTATAGGATTTGTAATTTATCTCAGACAGCATGGACTAAACTTTTTCTCTGAAGATGGAGATAGCTTAGGATATGATAATGATCAATTATATGTAGATTTTATGCAAATGGATTTAGATCTGATAAAAGCAGGAGCCGTACAAAATGCTTCTCAGAGACAAGAATCTGCACGTGCAATTGAGGAAGATTGGATTACTAAACAAAAAACTGCAACTGCAACCTATTGGAGTAACCAACTTGCAGCTTTATCAATGGGGGCTGGTAAGATATTAACCCCTGCCCTATACCCGATAGCTAAAGGTCAAGTTCAAGAGGGAAGATACTTACAACCAGCGATGTTACTAACAGTAAGCAAGAATACAAAACATCCAAAGGAAGTAATGAAGTTTCTTAACTTCTGGTTCCATGATATTGAAGCAGGTAAAATATTAGGTACAGATCGAGGAACTCCAACTGAAAGTAAGGTGAAAGCGGCAGTAAAAGCAGAAGCAGATAAATATGATCAAGTAGTATTTGACTTTGTTGATGAGGCTGCAGAAAATGCTGGTTCTGTTCTTCCTCCTGAGCCACCTGAGTATCAAGAAGTTATTAAAGCATTTCAAGAGGTGTACTGGAAGGTTATTTATAAACAGATCAGTCCTAAAGAAGGATCAAAAGAGTTTAGAAGGAAAGCAAATAATATCTTAGGATATTAGTAAACTTACTATAAATATCAGATCTTAAAGTGGAGCTTAATGGGGATATAGTGACACTTTAGCTACTAGCTACTGGCCTCTCCTATGGGTTTGAAAATCATAAACCCTCCGTGATAAATCTGCTATTAGCTAAGAACTTATAAAGCTAGAGGCTAGTAGCCAGTAGCTAGTGGTTATTAAAAAGTGTCGCATTATCTCTTTATAATTTCATAATTAAACTTCTTTCTAAAGTTGGATGACTATAATATATGATAACAATTAGAAATAAATAAAAATTTAGGAGGGAATATATGTTTAATAAAAAATGGTTAATATTAAGTTTTACCTTAGTGTTGGTTTGTTCTTTGTCAGTTACAAGTAGTGCATGGTGGATCTTTGGTGGAGATGATAAGAGTGAAGATGATCAAGTTACAATTCGCTTTGCTTGGTGGGGCTCTCAAAGTAGAC
The DNA here is from genome assembly GCF_003001995.1 of Orenia metallireducens. Classification (GTDB taxonomy): domain Bacteria; phylum Bacillota; class Halanaerobiia; order Halobacteroidales; family Halobacteroidaceae; genus Orenia; species Orenia metallireducens_B. The sequence continues at coordinate 11,247 of NZ_PVNB01000024.1, forward strand.
ATGAAAGAACATTAAAGGTTATAGAATTATTTGAAAAAAAGTATCCTAACATTAAAGTTCAACCAGAGTATACAGGTTGGAGTGGTTATTGGGATAAGATGAATGCTCAAGCAGCAGGAAAGAACTTACCTGATATCATTCAACATGTCCGTAAATATATGAGTGGTTATGTTAAAAATGATCAGTTGTTAGATCTAACTCCTTATATAAAGAATGGTACTTTAGATACTGCTAATATTGGTGATGCTTATCTAGAGATGGGTAAAATTTATGGCAAGCAGATGGGTATGGCTACAGGGGTTAATGCTCCAGCAGGCTATTATGATAAAGAATTATTTGATAAAGCAGGAGTAGCTTATCCAAGTACAGATGATACTTGGCAAGATAGAGCAGAGATGTTTAAGAAGATTCATGATAAACTAGGTATTTTGGGAGCTTCAACTCCAGCAGCTCAACAAGATTGTACAGGTTTTACAGTTTATTTAAGGCAGCATGGAGCAAGCTTCTTTGCTGAAGATGGTAAGAGCTTAGGCTATGATGATGATCAGTTGTTTGTAGACTTTATGAAGATGGATTTAGACCTGATAAATGCAGGAGCTGTACAGAATGCATCACAAAGACAAGAGACTGCTGGTGCAATTGAAGAGGATTTAGTAACTAAACAGAAAGCTGCAACTGCAACAAATTACTGGAGTAATCAGCTTGCTGCCATCTCAACAGGGGCTGGCAAAACACTATATCCTTTCTTATATCCTAGAGCTAAAGATCAAGTTCAAGAAGGTAGATACTTAAACCCAGCTATGTTGCTGACAGTAAGTAAGAATACAGAGTACCCAGAAGAGGTAATGAAATTCTTGAATTTCTGGTTCCATGATATTGAAGCAGGTAAGATATTAGGAACAGATAGAGGAACTCCAGTTGAAAGCAAGGTAAAAGCAGCAATCAAAGCAGATGCAAGTGAGTATGACAAGATAGTCTTTGATTTTGTTGATGAAGCTGCAGCTAATGCTGGTTCTGTTCTACCTGCTGAGCCACCTATAGCTCAGGAAGTAATTAGAGCCTATGAAGAGGTCTATTGGAAGATTATTTATAAGCAAATTACTCCTGAACAAGGTGCAAAGGAATTTAGAAAGAATGCAAGTGCTATATTTTAAGATAAAGCTTTAGAAAGAACTTAGAACTTCTCTTCTATTAATTACTAATCTAATTAGGAAGGGGGAATTATCCTCCTTCCTAATTAGATTATCAAAAGATTTGAGTTAATGATTGACTTTATAACAATATTAATTATTTCAATAGGGAGGTTTATTTGTGGATAAACCCTTGGATATTTTATTAGTTGGCATCGGTGGTTATGGCAATAAATACGTCAATGCTCTATTAGATAATAAGAAAGAGAGAAATTACAAGATAAGAGGAGTAGTCGATCCTTATCCTCAAGGGTGTCAGAGATTAGCAGAGTTAGAGAAGAGAGAAATTCAAATTTATTCTACAATGGATCAATTCTATTTAGAAGAAAAGGCTGATCTAGTCTGTATCTCTTCGCCAATTCAGTATCATCTAAAGCATATAGTAACTGCTTTAGATAATGGTAGTAATGTATTATGTGAAAAGCCATTATCTGCTACTGTTGAGTCAGGAAATCAAATAATTAACAAGAAGAATCAAAGTGGAAAATTTGTAGCTATTGGCTATCAGTGGTCCTTTAGTGATGCAATTCAAGAGTTAAAAAGAGATATTATCAAAGGAGTACTAGGAAGAGCAGTCAGACTAAAGACTATAGTTTTATGGCCACGAAGTATTGATTATTATAATCGTAATAACTGGGCTGGCAAGATAAAGGATAATAAGGGTAATTGGGTCTTTGATAGTGTAGCCAATAATGCCACAGCTCATTTTCTGCATAATATGTATTATCTTTTAGGAAGCCAAATAAACCAGAGTGCTACTCTTAAATCTATTCAAGCAGAGACCTATAAGGTTAATGATATCGAAACCTTCGATACAGTAGCTTTAAGGACGATGGTCAATGATGGTACAGAGGTATTATTCTATGCTACCCATGCTGTCAAAGAAAGGGTCAATCCCCGTTTTGTCTTTGAATTTGAACAAGGGGTTGTAACTTATGATGGGAGTGAAGAGGGGGCAGAGATTATAGCAGAATTTGAAGATGGTAGTATGAAAAATTATGGTGATCCCTTTAAAGATGATACTAAGAAGATCTGGTTGGCAATTGATGCTGTAGAGAATAAAGAATCTATCTATTGTGGTCCAGAAGCTACTTTAGCTCAGGTACAAGCAATTAAAGGAATTCACCAGTCTGTGGGAGAGGCTACTAGATTTGCAGAAAAGCTAATTAGAAGTGCTTATAATAATAATGAAGAGATTAGATATGTTGAAGGTTTAGATGGAGTTTTAGAAGATTGTTATGATAAATATTTATTACCAACAGAATTAGGTATAAGTTGGGCTAAGTCTGGTAAGTTAGTGAAATTATAAAAGACAAATATTCTGCAACAAACTTAAAAATAGTTGCTTAATTATAAATTAAAAGGTGATATTAGAGTTAAATAAGGAGGCTATAAGATGAAAAAGACAGAGATAGAATTTAATAATATAAGAATAGATATATATTCCTTAAATACAATAGTGGTCGGTTCAGGAGCAGCGGGATTTAATGCTGCCGATCGCCTTTATAACTTTGGACAGCAAGATATTGCTATTGTAACAGAAGGGATTAATATGGGGACTTCTAGAAACACTGGTTCTGATAAGCAGACTTATTATAAGTTGACCTTAGCAGGTGGAGAGCCTGATTCAGTCTTAGAGATGGCTAAGACCCTATATGATGGTGGAAGCATGGATGGGGATATTGCTTTAGTAGAAGCAGCCTTATCTGCCCAATCTTTTTATCATTTAGTAGATATAGGTGTTCCCTTTCCCCATAATTCTTTTGGGGAGTATGTAGGCTATAAGACAGATCATGATCCTCGCCAAAGAGCAACCTCAGCTGGTCCGTTAACCTCTAAATTTATGACTGAGAAGCTGCAAAAACAGGTAGAGCAGAAGGGTATCGAAATCTTTGCTGGTTATCAGGTCATTGGAATCTTAACTGATCAAAATGAGGAGAAGGCTATTGGATTATTGGCTTTGAATTTAAATCATTTAGAGGATATAAATAAGAGATATGCTCTATTTAACTGTACCAATATCATTTATGCTACTGGAGGTCCAGCAGGGATGTATGCTACTTCTGTTTATCCAGGTAGCCAGACAGGGGCATCAGGACTAGCTTTTGAAGCAGGGGTAATGGGTAAGAATCTGACAGAATCCCAATATGGAATTGCTTCGATTAAATTTAGATGGAATCTATCGGGAACCTATCAGCAGGTACTACCTAGATATATCTCTACAGATCAAGAGGGCAATGATGAGCAAGAGTTTTTAGAAGAGTACTTTGAAGATCCAGGTACCATGCTTGATGCAGTCTTTTTAAAAGGATATCAATGGCCCTTTGATCCCAAAAAAGTAAATAATTTTGGTTCTTCTCTAATCGATATTCTCGTTTATAATGAAACAGTGATTAAGGGGCGGAGAGTTTGGCTTGATTTTACCACTAATCCAAGTTGGGCTAGTAATGAAGAAGGTCAACTGGATTTCTCTTTGGTAAATGAAGAGACCTATCAATATTTAGAGAGCTCAAATGCCATTTTTGGAACTCCAATTGATCGGTTAGCCCAGATGAATCAGCCAGCAATAGATTTATATCTTGATAATGGAATTGATATCAACAAAGAATATCTAGAGATTGCTGTCTGTGCCCAACATAATAATGGTGGACTTGAAGGAAATCACTGGTGGGAGAGTAACTTGCATAATTTCTTTCCAGTAGGAGAAGTCAATGGAAGCCATGGTGTCTATCGACCAGGTGGAAGTGCTTTGAATTCAGGTCAGGTAGGTAGTACTAGAGCAGCACAGTATATTGCAGCAGTTTATCAACAAGAGCCTTTAAAGATAGCTGATTTTATTCAAAGATCTACAGAACAGGTTGAAGACAAGATAGATTTAGGAGAAAGCTTTGCCCAAAGTATTGAGAATGATAGTACAGTCTTAGATATTCGAGCAGAGATTGGGGAGAGAATGAGTAAAAATGGTGCCCATATTCGCTCTTTAGATTCTGCTAAACAAGCAGCCACAGCAGCTAAGGAGGATTTAACCTCGTTAGCCACTAGAACAAAGTTATCTTCGATTAAGGAATTACCTTTAGCTTTCCATAACTATGATATGCTAATTACTCAATATGTCTACCTCTCTGCAATCCAAAATTATATTGAAGAGGGTGGAAAGAGTAGAGGATCTTATCTAGTCTATGACCAAGCAGGCTTATTACCTATAGATAATTTTGTAGAAGAGTTCAGATTTAGCTTAGATAAGGAGAACTTTGCTGATAAGATACAGAGAGTAATCTATCAAGATGGTCAATGTAGCTTTAAGTGGGATCAGGTTAAAGAGATTCCAAATGATGATAATTGGTTTGAAAATGTTTGGAATAAGTATATGAAAGGTGAGATTATCAAATAAATTTCATTAGATTGATAGCAAAGAAAGATAATTTTTGATCAAGGAGGGATGTTATGGAGACAGCTTTTATGTTCTTAGCTTTTTTAGGCGGAGTAGCTATAGCTTTTCAAATAGGAATCAATTCTCAATTAAAATCTTGGCTAAATCATCCACTACAAGCCTCTTTGATTTCCTTTACTGTTGGAGCTATTTCCTTATTCTTTTATAATATAGTTTTAAGATTGAAATGGCCTGAAATATCACAGTTAGCTAAAGCTCCTTGGTGGGTATGGATAGGAGGAGTCTTGGGTTCTTTTTATGTATTTACCACAGTATACTTATCTTCCAAATTAGAAGCTACTCTCTTACTAGGGTTGATAATCTTTGGGCAGATGCTTGTCGCTTTAATTTTAGACCATTATGGTCTATTTGGATTTACTCAGGATAGGATTAATTTCTTGAAGGTATTAGGGGTAATATTTATGGTCTTAGGATTGGTGTTATTGAAGAAAAATTAATTAAATAGGGGGATATAATTATGCTTAAGAATTTAGTTGATCAAAAAACACTGGGGTTTACGATTGTATTAATTTGTTTATTTACAGCACTATTTAATGTAGGCTACTCTAAAATAGCAAATGCATTTAGCCATGGTCCATTAAAAGAAGATAAAAAGGAGACAGTTGAACAACAAGATTATTGGGATGAAGGTAAGCAGCTGTGGAATGTAGAAGCATTTAAAAATGATGATGATAAAAGCAAAGCATCTCAAGGATTAGAGAAGGCTACAATCTTTGTTGCAGGTGATTCAACTGCAAGTATTTATGAAGCAGAGAAATATCCTAGAACAGGGTGGGCACAAGTATTCGAAGATTTCTTTTATGATAATATTAAGGTAGATGATATGGCGGTTTCAGGCAGAAGCTCAAGAAGCTTTGTTGATGAAGGATATTTTGATAAGATGGCTCAAAAGATTAAAAAAGGTGATTATTTATTTATACAGTTTGGACATAATGATCAGAAAAATGATGAGAGATACACAGACCCTTTTACAACATATAGAGGATATTTAACAAAATATATAGATCTTGCAAGAAGTAAAGGAGCAACACCTGTACTTCTAACTTCAATTCAGCGTTTAGGTTATAGTACTTCAGGAAAAATAGTTGATACTCATGGGGATTATCTTGTAGCAGTAAGAATGCTTGGCAAGAAGTTGAATGTCCCTGTATTAGATATGGCTAAAAGGACAGAAGAACTTTATAATAAATTAGGCTTTGAAAAAGCAAAAAGGTTATACATGATTTTAGAGCCAGGAGAATATAAAAATTATCCAAATGGTCGCGATGACACAACTCATTTAACAGAGCAAGGAGCATATACAGTAAGTTATCTTGTAACAGAAGCGATAAGAGAGACTGACTTATCTTTATTAAAGAATTCATTAAAGGATATAAAAAAATAAAAATACTCCTTGTGCCAGTAGAGAACTTGATATAATAGATATTAAGGCAGTAACGGGTGATGAGTAGATAAGAAAAAATTTATTGAGAATTTTTATCTATGATTCTTTAAAAAGATAAAGACTCTTTGTGGGAGCTAAATTTCAATTGTCCTATCACAAAGGGTTAAAGAACCCGAAGAACAAATGACGATAAGGGATTTTTACTCGTTACCTGTTACTCATCACTAAATTATCACAATGTATACATTAACTACTATTACCTATATTGAAATAAAATTAGAACAACAGGTAAAAAATAGATAAATGAACTTTATATAAGGAGTGTAAGATAAACGTGAGTATCTTTTTATTTATATTATTAAATAATATAGCACCAATCTTTTTAATTATCTATCTAGGGTACATCCTTTCTAAGAAATTTAATTTAGATATTGCTTCATTAAGTAAGCTTAATTTTTATATTTTTGTACCTGCTTTAAGTTTAGTTAAAATTTATCAGACTGATATAGATACTAATCTATTAAAGGTCTTATTATATGCAGTGGTTTTCTTAGGAGTATTGATGACTGTGGCTACTATAATTGCTAGGTTTAGAGGCTATTCTACTTCAATGAGAAATGCCTTTAAGAATTCGATTATGTTTTATAATTCAGGTAACTTTGCCTTACCTTTAGTCACCCTTGTCTTTGCAGATACCCAGTATGCTGCTTATGCAGTCTCAATTCAAATAATGGTTCTGTTAGTTCAAACTTTAACTACTAATACATTAGGGTTTTATAATGCAGGTCGTGGGCAGATGCATTATAAAGAGACTATTAAGAAGGTCTTTAGAATGCCACCAGCTTATGCAGTTATGTTAGGGATAATGTTAAAATGGATTCCCTATGATTTTACCCAAAGTTTCTTATGGCCAGCTATTAATTATATGAAGAATGGACTCGTCCCTGTGGCTTTACTGACCTTAGGAGTACAATTATCTTTGACAAAATTTAATTTTAGAAATATAGAGGTTTACTTGACAAGCTTAGTAAGATTGATTGGTGGTCCAGTTTTGGCTTATCTATTGATCTTATTTTTAAGAATTGATGGTGTTATGGCTCAGGTATTACTGATCTCTTCGTCAGTACCTTCAGCTGTTAATACAGCATTAATTGCAGTAGAATTTGATAATGAACCTGATTTTGCTTCACAGGTGGTACTGACCACGACAGTATTGAGTTTATTTACCTTAACAGGAGTAATATTTATCTCTAAATATATCTTTTAAAGTATGAGTTGTGTTTTACTTTAGCAATTGAGAATGGAAAATGGAGAATTGAGAGGCAAGTTCTTAAACTTTTAATTCTCCATTTTAAGAAAGAGTCGTAATAATCCATAAATAATATATAAAAGGTTGGTAGGGAGGTTAGATATGAGAGAGACCACTATTTCAAATACAGTGCTTGAGAGATTAGCTATTTATTATCGTTCTTTAAAGAGATTAGAAGAGAATAAAGTAGATTATATTTCATCAAAGGAATTGGGAGAAATACTAGGGATTAGTTCAGATCAGATAAGACGAGATTTATATGATTTTAGGATGGATATTTCCTATTATCATGACTTTGGAGTCAGAGGCAGGGGGTATCCTGTTTCGTATTTATTAAAAATTTTAGAGAAGAGCTTAGGCTTGAATAATAACGTAGAGATAGCATTAATAGGAGCAGGAAGCTTGGGTGGAGCTTTGATATCCTATGATGAGTTTAAGAAGATTGGCTTAAATATTAAGTATGTCTTTGATATAAATTTTAATAAAGCTATTAGAGATTTAGCTGGTATAGAGTTTTATGATGTAGAACAAATTGATGCGATTCTTACTGAAAATCAGGTCAAAATGGCTATTATAGCTGTACCTGCTAAGGCAGCTCAGGATGTTGCTGATATAATAGTAGAGGCTGGTGTTGAATTGATTTTAAATTTTGCCCCTACTTATATAGAAGTCCCTAATAATGTTATGGTAAGAAATGAGGACCTATCTATTGGTTTAATTGGACTATCCTATTATCTATCAAACAAAGAGTCAGAATTAACTTTTGTAAAGAATTTGGGATAATTAAAGTAGATAGTTTAACTAAGTTCTAAAACGTTAGAGTGTTGGAGGTATAGTTGTTAATAGTTTATAGAAAAACCCTACTGGAAAACCAGTAGGGTTTTATAATTTTATTTAGCAAAGATATGCTTGCCTATTTTACGAACTGTTCTTCTAGAGTAAATCCATCTAGAAGAAGATGTAGCTGGATTGTAGAAGTAGAGACAGCCATATGTAGGGTCCCAACCTCTGATGGCTGAAAGGGTTGCTCTAATTGAATCTTCAGTTGGTCTTTGGCTCCAGACAAGTCCATGAGCTACAGGGGTAAAGGCCCAAGGCTGATAAATTACACCTGCAATGGTATTAGGAAACTTATGGCTTCTGACACGATTCATCATTACCGCTGCTACTGCAACCTTGGCAAGATAAGGCTCACCTTTAGCTTCAGCATGGACGGTGTTAACCATTAATCTTGTAGTAGGGGATAGACTCCAAAACCATGATGGTGTTTTAGCTTCTGCTAACTTTGCATTATAGTATCCATAGAAGATAGAAACTCCAATAAGTAATACTGCTATCAGAATTATAGTTTTTTTCTTCATTTTAGCCTCCTTTAGAAGATTTAAAATCTGATTTCTTTATATAGTTTGTACCACTTTTAATATTTTTATAATCTAGTTTAGCAATTGTCTAATATCGTCTCTTAAGAATATTACTCTAACCCATATTGACCATCTTCTTCCCTCTCTTCTGTTTTTAAAGAAATATAAAGATTACCTGTAGTATCCAAACCTGCATATAATACTTCTTTGTAATCAGTTACCTCTTTATGGGATAACTCTGTCATTAGCCAATCTTTATCTAATCCTGCATCCTCTAAATTCTCATTCATGATCTTGCCATCAATTATAAGGTCTTTAGTTAGACCTTTATAGGATGTAGAGAGATTTAAATCCTGTGGGGTGAGAGCCTGTTTTTGTGATTTTGGGAGTACTGAAATCTTACCATCAAGCTCTACTAGGGCAAACTCAATATCTCCTATATCAAAAATATTCTTCTTCCTTAATTGCATCATCAATTCATTGATAGTATAACGGGTTTTTCTCATGTTTTCATAAACTATTTTCCCATTTTTAATTAAAACCACAGGCTCAGAATCTAAATATTTTCGAAATAGATGGCTTTTTAAATGAATAAAATCAGTTAGAATAGTTAATAAAGCAAAGACTGTTAAAACTATAGAAGCAGATAGACTATCAGTTTTTGTTCCGAGTGCGATATTTCCTGTAATTGTTCCTACAGTAACTCCAATTGCAAAGTCAAAGAAGGTCATTTGAGCAAGTATCTTTCTTCCTATTACTCTAGTCATAAAGAGTAACAAATAATAGGCTATAGTAGTTTTGATGATTAGAGAAAGTATCATATTTAGTCTCCTTTAACAAATAATCAAATCTAGAAATTTTAAAAGTATTAACTTGTTATATAGTATTATCTTTTTGTACAAACTTTATATGCAAAAATTTTCGTATAAAGTTTAGAATAAGAAAAATCAGCTAGATGTGTTGAGCTAGTAAGAGAGGCACTATATTTATAAATAGTAAGTTGCTAACAGGATATGAGTAAGCAAGGGCTAAAAAGAGTCTTTAATCTTTAAATAGAGTTATACTTGGAGGGGGTATAATATTTCTGTGATTAATTTTACAATAAATACCTTTGAATGATAAGGACTATATCTGTATAATTAGATTCGTTGATAAAACTTTGGAGGTGAAAAATATGAAAAATAAATTTACAATTACTTTTGTGATGATACTAGCTTTGATGATTTTTATGACCTCAGTTGGGGAAGCAGCTGCTTTAGGCAATAGAATGTTATACTTCGGTACTCGAGGAAGGGATGTTAAAGCTTTACAGAACATGTTAGCAAGTAAAGGATATTTCCATGTTGAGCCTACTGGGTATTATGGTCCTATCACCGAAAGAGCTATAATCGAATTTCAAAAGAACTATAATCTAAGAATTGATGGTTTTGCAGGCTATGAAACTATTAGAAAATTAAAGGGCAATTACAATTTAAATATTAGTAATTCAAATTACCGATTGAATGTAACTGCTGAAGAGATGGATCTATTATTAAGAACAGTTTACTCTGAAGCTAGAGGAGAGAGCTTTGAAGGACAAGTGGCTGTTGCTTCCGTTGTAATCAATAGGGTGTTAGATGATCGTTTCCCAGATACAATTAAGGGAGTTGTTTTTCAGCCGTGGGCATTTACAGCTGTCCATGATGGACAGTTCTGGTTAGATCCAGATCCAAGTATGCGTAAAGCTGTAGAAGCAGCCTTAAAAGGATGGGATCCAACTGGAGGAGCTGTATTTTACTATAATCCAGCTAAAGTAACCTCATATTGGATTTATACACGTCCAATAATCACTAGAATTGGACGTCATTTCTTTGCAGCATAATTAAAAGAGCCTCTTACTATTAATAGTAAAAGGCTCTTTTCTATTCTTGATTATTTCTATATAAGGTTACTTCAAGTCCTTCTTGGGGTTTATAAGTAATGATTGCCTTATCTATCATTAAGCCTACTACAGATAATTCATCACAATAGTCATTTTGTCCAATTAATTCCCAATAATACTCTTCTACTTCAGGCTGCTTCTCTATATTTAACATTTCTTCTATTTCTTCAAGCTTATCTTGATTTAGATTTGGAGAATTATCTTTAAATTTAATTATTGTCTGTTCTTCGTTGACCTTGATTTTAATATCTATTTCATCTGCTTGATTATTAAGAGAGAAGGATAGGATTTCATCAAGAATCTTAATTATCTTCATCTTCTCATGCTTCATCAATTATCACTCCTTTTTGAGAGAATCTAATATTGGAAAGAGAATTATCGCTACCAATCCTCCAGCAAAACCATTATTATATAGATTTAATCCGCCATGTAAGTATCCTATATTCATTACTACAGATAGATGTAAAAAACCTGCAAGTAATCCACTTAAACTGCCAAATACTCCTGTGATTGGGGCTAAAGTTGTAGAGAATAGTAATGCTAAGATCAGACCTGGGTCACTAAGCCCCCAAATTTTTGTGACACTACCTAGCAATACTCCACAAATTACAGGTATTGTATTGAAGGGGTGCTTACCAAAGGCTGAAAAGCCGACAATAGTAAATAAACCACCAACTGTGGGACCATTTAAAGGGCTACCAATAAGAGTTAATATCAACATATAGAGTAAACCCATTAAGCCCATATTAAGCAGTGTTACTGCAAAGGTATCAAGGGTTACAAAATCGGTTACTATCCTACCTGATCTCTTCCATAATTTCTTTAATCTTTTAAAGGACTCTCTATTTAATAGATATCCAATTAGAAGCATCGATAAGAAATAAAATAACAGAAGCATTCTTAGTACTTGAGAATATTGAGTTGTCCAAATTAATTGTTTATCATACTCTATCCCATAGGAGCGGAATAATGACATTAATAAGGTTCCTATTAGTCCTGCACTAAAGCCTATATTATATAGATTAAATCCTTGGTGGCTACTCAATAAATGGGAGGCAACTGGTGGGATGATAAATCCTGTAAGTATTCCAATCAGAGCCGCTAAGAATATTCCTTTGTCTGTATAGCCAAATACCAAGATACTCTGAGTAACAACAGGAGCTAAGGCTGTACTGAATAAAGCCACAATTATAAATTTACTTAAAGGTTCTTTTTGATAAATAGAATAGAGCTTTACTCCAATAATTACAGGTATTATATTTAATATGTTCTTTCCAAACATAGCAAAGCCCATTACAGTAAAGAGAGCAGCTATACTTATTCCCGTTATTCTGACCTTGTTTGATTTGAGTAATAATAATGAGAATAAGCCTAAGATACCTGAATTAAGTAAGGTTGCTCCTAACCCCCCAATACCTAAATAGTCGCTAATTAGTAGGTCGCTAGATAATATAATATTTTTAAAGCCATGATTAATCTCTGTTGGATGCTCAAAGATAAAGGCAGATAATATTAATGAGATAGGGTAGAGGAGTAAGAGTTTAAATTTTGTTTCCTCAGATATTCGCTTTTTTATGAATTTCTCCTTAATAATATTCATCTCCTTTCAATACAGAGTACTTATGCGTAGAAAACAAGATGATTATAACATATAGGTCTATAAATTTAAAGTTAAACTTAATGGGAAAATTAAGACAGTAACGAGCGACAAGTGACAAGTGATGAGAAGAGCTTCTTACTCGTTACCCGGCACTGATTACTAAAGTGTTGTAATATCTATCTATAACGTCATATTTAAATTTAACTTTAAAATGATAAATTATTCCTGATAATTATATAGTCAATATATGTTATAGTATGCTATCCGTTTATTTATAGCTAAATATCGAAGTGTCTCTTGTGAAAAATGAACAAATTACTATAATTGGTTATTGACATATGATTATAAGTGGGTTATAATAATCATAAACTAAATTATGAACATATGCTAATAATGAAAAAGGGGGCACAGAGATGAAAGTTGCAGTAACAGCTAGCAATAATACTGATTTAAATGTAAAAATTGATCTTAAATTTGGGAGAGCACCTTATTTTGTAATAATTGATTTCGATAATGATAAAGTTAACTTTATTGATAATTCAGCCAAAGGTGCTACTGGTGGAGCAGGGATTCAAGCTGCCCAAACTATAGTGGATCAAGGTGTTGAAGGATTAATTACTGGTAATGTTGGGCCAAAAGCCTTTAATGTTTTAAGTAAGGCTAATATTAAAGTATATTCTGCTAAGGAAGAAACAATTAAAGAAGTACTTAGTAAGTATAAAAATAATGATTTAAAAGAGGTAGCTGCTCCAACAAATAATGGTCATGCTGGAATGTAGGTGTTAAGATGAAGATTACAGTTTTAAGTGGCAAAGGTGGTACAGGTAAGACTACTGTAGCAACTAATTTAGCTTTGTCTTTAACTAATGTTCAATTTTTGGATGCAGATGTAGAAGAACCTAATTCATATATCTTTATTAGACCTGACTTTGGAGAAGAATACCAACAAGTATTGAGAAAGGTTCCAATAATTGATCAAAATAAATGTAGGGCTTGTCGAAGCTGTGTTGATTTCTGTGAGTATAATGCTCTAGTGCTATTAGGAGAAGAAGTACTTATCATTAAAGAGATGTGCCATAGCTGTGGAGGATGTAAGTATATTTGTCCTAAAGAGGCAATTAGAGAAGAGGATAAAGAAGTAGGTAAGATTAGAGTTGATAAATCAGTTGCAGGAATGGAGTTTTGGCAGGGAGAGCTAAATATTGGTGAAGCTTCAGCAGTACCTGTGATTGAAGCTTTAAATCAAAAGGTTTCTGAAGATAAAACTGTAATTATCGATGCTCCACCGGGAACCACCTGCCCGACAATAGCAGCAATTTCTGATGCTAACTATTGTATTTTAGTAACAGAACCAACACCTTTTGGTCTACATGATCTAAAGATGGCAGTAGAAGTTGTTAAAGAATTGGGTAAACCTTGTGGAATTATAATCAACCGTTCAGAAGAAGATGCTGATAAATTGATTGAAGATTATGCTAGTAATGAAGGTATTAGTATCTTAACTAAGATTCCTTTTAAAAGAGAGATTGCTAGCTTATACTCACAAGGGACTCCCTTTGTAGAAGAGATGCCTGAATGGAAAGAGAATTTTCAAGAGGTCTTTACCAAAATAAAGCAGGTGGTTGGATGAAGAAATTAACAGTTATCAGTGGTAAAGGTGGTACAGGTAAGACTACAGTAACTGCCAACTTAGCAGCTTTGGCAGATAATTTAATTTTAGCAGATTGTGATGTAGATGCTCCTAATATGCATCTATTAATGAAGCCTGAGGTAATTGAAGCGGAAGTCTTCAAAGGAGCAAAAGTAGCTGTCAAAGATCAGCTTAAATGTATTGAGTGTGGTCTATGTAGAGAACTCTGTAACTTTAAAGCCATTACTTCTGATTTTAAAGTAGATGAGATCCGTTGTGAGGGCTGTGGACTATGTGTAGCCAAATGTCCTAGTGATGCACTAAAGTTAGAGTTAGAAGAGACAGGAGATCTTTACTATTCTCAGACCAAATTTGCTCCAATGGTACATGCTAAGCTAAAGATAGGAGCTGAAAACTCTGGTAAGCTAGTCAGTCAAGTCAAAGAGAAAGCAGAAAGCTTAGCCCAACAACAAGAGAAGGAGTTGCTTTTAATAGATGGTTCCCCAGGAATAGGCTGTCCTGTAATTGCTTCTATTAATGGAGTTGATAGTGTGTTAGTTGTAACAGAGCCCACTAAATCAGGATTAGCAGATTTAAAACGAGTTCTAAAGACAGTTAAGTATTTTAATCTGCCTGCTGTAGTAGCTATTAATAAGTATGATTTAAATCAAGAGATTAGCTTAGAGATAGAGAGTTTCTGTCGGCAAATTCAAGTTAAGATAGTGGGTAAGCTTCCTTTTAGCAAAGTAATTGTAGAAGCGATGCAACAAGGGGAGTTGGTAGTAGAATCTGCTCCTGAGAGCAAAGTTGCTGCTGCTCTTAAAGAACTCTGGCAAGAGCTAAGCTATGAGTTAAGAATTAAGAGTTAAAAGTTAAAAACTCTTAATTCTTAACTTTTAACTCTTAACTAAATAATAAGGAGTGGTTAATATGAAGATAGCAATACCTAGTCAAGGAAGTACAGTAGCTGGTCATTTTGGTCATTGTCCAGAATTTACTATTGTAGAGGTTGATAATCAAGAGGTTGTCAGAGAAGAGAGGATAGCCAATCCTGGTCATAAGCCTGGTTTTTTACCTAAATTTCTTCATGGATTAGAGGTTAATGTAATTCTTGCTGGAGGGATGGGGCAGAGAGCAGTAGATTTATTTAATCAAAATCAGATTGAAGTAGTTACAGGAGCAAGTGGACTAGTTAAAGATGTAGTTAACTCTTATTTAGCCAATAATTTAGAGTTAAAAGATAATATCTGTAACCATGATGATACAGCAGAGCATGAGTGTAGCCATTAGAATTGATAATTAAAAAGTTAATAGTTAATCATGAAGAATGGAGAAGCTAAGTTCTAGAAGAGTTTAATGCTCCATTCTTCATTTTTGCCATAAATTAAGCAATAAACAAGGGAGGTAGTCGTAGATGGAAAAGATGTATAGTGTGGAAGATGGTTGGTTTAAATTAGAGCATGGACTTGTTAATGAAGGATTGATTGCTATAGCTAGTGGTAAGGGTGGAGTTGGTAAATCAACTGTAACAGTCAATCTAGCTTTAGCTTTACATAAATTAGGTAGAAGGGTAGGAATTATTGATGCTGATATTCATGGCTTTAGTATTCCTAGAATCATCGGTTTAACTGATAAGCCTAGAGCATTTAATGAGAAAGAGATTATCCCACCAGAGGTTAATGGGGTTAAGGTCATGTCGGCTGGTTCTATGATTGCTGAAAATAAGGCTATTATCTGGCGAGCGCCGATGCTGTTGGGAGTATTGGAACAGTTTATGAAGGATGTTCACTGGGGAGAGTTAGATTATCTTCTATTTGATCTTCCTCCAGGAACTGGTGATATGCCCTTAAATATCATGCAGCAGATCTCAGATGCAGGAATCCTAATTGTAACAACTCCCCAAGTAGCTGCTACTAAGGTAGCCAGTCGAGTAGGAAGTATGGCTAAACAGCTTGATTCTGATATTTTAGGTATTATCGAGAATATGTCTTATTATCAATGTGATAAGTGTGGAGATAAAGAGTATATCTTTGGTCAAGGTGGCGGTCAAAAGATGGCTAAAGAGTTAGATAGCAAATTGTTAACTCAATTACCCTTAATGGCTACTATTCGTCAAGGCAGTGACCAAGGTAAGCCAGTTGTAATAGCTGAACCTGAAGCTGAAGCAACTCAGAAGTTTATTGCTGTAGCTGAAAAGTTGATTGCTCAGAGAGCAAGATAGTTTTTAGAGTGATACTTAATGGGTGTATAGCGACACTTTTCACTTTAAAAAGTGAGTAAAATTATTAAAATATTTTTCGGGAAAGCTTATCAGCTTTTTTCCCGAGTAACTTTTGCCATTGCCGCAAAAGTCACCAAAAAGTCTAGAAAAAAATTCAACTCACTCAGCAATCAAAATAATGAGTATTATCACTTATTAGACTTTCTAAATCAAAATTTCATGATACTCTAAATCCTAGCTCAATTTTTGCTTCGTTCAAACAGAAATTTTTTTCGGCTTAAAAACCTTAAAATCTTTTTAATTGTAAATTCAAAAGTGTCTTAATATCTCTATATAATCTCATATTTAGGTTTTACTCTTAAAATTATTTATTCATGTAAGGAGGTTACATGTGAAGTATTATCAATATCAGCATCGAGTACAATATCATGAAACAGATCAGATGGGAATAGTGCATCATAGTAATTACATCAAATGGCTTGAAGAAGCAAGAAATGAATATCTACGAGAGCAGGGGATTAGTTGCCGACAATTAGAGGAGCTTGGAATTCTATTACCTGTTATAGAAGTTAATTGTTCGTATAAACAGAGAACTTATTATGATGATATAGTAACAATTAAAGTTTTTATTAAAGAATTAAGTCGAGTGATTATCACTTTTGGCTATGAAATTAAGAAGGATGGAGAACTGCTGCTGCTAGCTAGTACTAAACAGTCTTTTGTTAATCAAGACTTTAAACCTTTTTCTTTAGAACGGGAAAGAGCAGATATTTGGGAGGTTATCTGTGGAGAGGAGTAGATTATGGAATTAAGATTAGATGAATTATCTTGTGCCAAGGTTATGATCTTAGTAGAGAATAGGGTAGCAAAAGAGAATTTATTAGCTGAACACGGACTCTCTTTTTTAATTAGTTATCGAGAAAAGAATTATCTATTTGATACTGGTCAAGGTCTAGTGTTGATCAATAATATGAAGAATTTAGGAATTAAAGTTTCTGATATAAATGGAGTTATATTAAGCCATGGTCATTATGATCATGGCAATGGCTTGCAAGAAATTCTAGCTTTAAATTCTGAACTTGAAGTCTTTGCTCACCCAGAGGTCTTTATCCCCAAATATTCTGATAAAAAGGTTAATTTAGTCCCTCGTGGACTTAAGGTAAAGAAAGAAGAGATACAAAATTTTAAGCCCATTAGAAAAGCTACTGAGGTTAGTGCAGGGTTATGGATGACTGGTGAGATTCCAAGAAGATATAAGTTAGAAGAAGTGTCTAATAAGTTTAAAAGAGAGGTTGCAGGGCAAATTCAACAGGATAATTTTATTGATGAGCAGGCAGTATTTATTGAGACTAAAAAGGGTTTAGTAGTCTTATTAGCTTGTACCCATGCTGGAGTAATCAATACTTTAGAGCATATCAAGTCCCTTATCGGTAGTCAAAAGATTCATGCTATTATTGGTGGAATGCATTTAATTAATGCTAATCAAAAACGAATTAACGAGACTGTTAGTTATTTAGCTCAGCTTAATTTTGAGTTGATTGTCCCTTTACATTGTACTGGATTTAATGCCTTGCAAGCTATGTTAGCTAAGTTTAAAGATAAAGTTAAATTAAGGCAAGTTGGTGAAGAGTTTATCTTTTAATATAGAGGAGGAAGAAGAATGAAAAAAGAGTTAGCACCTTTTAAAAGCTGTTTACATCCTAGACCTAATGTTATAGTCTCTTGCCGTGATCAAGAGGGGAGAGATAATGCTTTAGCAGTAGCCTATGCTACTAATTGTAGTTATGATCCTCCAATGGTGATGGTAGGGATTGTTCCTTCACGTTATTCTTATGATATAGTTAAAGAGACAGGTGTTTTTGTGGTCAATTTAGTTCCTAAAGATTTGGAGAAAGAATATTTTTACCTAGGTAGTCATAGTGGTAGAGATGAGGATAAAATCAAAAATTTAAATTTAGAAGTAAAAGATGGAACAGTGGTTAATGCCCCACTGTTAGTTAATTTTCCAGTTAATATTGAATGTAGTGTAGTTGATTCAATTCTAACTGGTTCCCATGAAATGTTTATTGGAAAGGTAGATAAGGTACATATCAATGAAGAATTGGTCGCTAGTGAAGAAAAAGTTGATTTATCTAAGATTGATTTTTTATAGAATATTTTAAAAATCAAATAAAAGTTACTAAGCTTCTCTTTAAATAGAGAGGCTTTAATTTTATCTAATTATATTGGTAAAGGAGATTTATTTGATGAAAAACAATAAAGCTAGGAAATTTAATAGAAGTAATTATAATTGCTATAACTCATTTATTACACGATCTATTTGGAGCTTTTTTATCACCAGTATTACCCTTATTGATAGAACGTTTTGCTTTGAGTTATTTTCAAGTTAGTTTACTAAATATCATAAGGGATCTACCTTCTTTATTCAGTTTAGCGATTGGAACATTTATTAGTAGAATTGATAGAAGATATTTAAATTATTTGATTATAGTAGCTCCTATAACGATGATTATTTTAATGAGTTTAATAGGTACTATTCCATCATATATGATATTATTGGTCTTACTATTTATTACTGGAATTACTTCAGCAGCCTTTCATATTTCTACTCCTCCTATAATCAAAGAACTTAGTAGAGATAGAATTGGTACAGGGATCAGTCTTTATCAATTAGGAGGAGAGGCTGCTCGTTCTTTAGGACCTCTAGTAATTCTAGGTAGTATTTCGATTTGGGGATTAGAGGGAGGTTATAGATTAATTCCTGTAGGATTAATCTGTTCCTTGCTTCTTTATAGCAAGATTAAAGATATCAAGATAGATAATATATTTAATAGACAAGAGGATAAAGAGCATAAGCTACTATTATTCTCACTATTAAAAGAACAGTCAAACTTTATTTTAAAGATTGGTGCTATCAGATTTTTCTGGAGTTTAATTAAAATATCTTTAACTTTATTTTTACCAACTTATTTAACTGTTACTAAGGGTGCATCTTTATGGCTAGCAGGTGGAGCATTAACAATTGTACAATTTTCTGGGGCAATAGATACCTATCTAGGTGGTTCAATCTCTGATAGCATTGGGCGTGAGAAGATGATCTTGATATCTGTAATCTGTACTTCAATTACTATGTTAGGACTTACTTTATCATCTGGAGTTTATCTTTTGATATTACTTATTATTTTAGGATTTTTCATTTATTCAATCAACCCTGTAATACTTACATTAGTTCAAGAAGCAGATTCGAAACCAACAGTAATTATTAATGGATTTTATAAAACAATTAGCTTTATAAGTACAGCTTTAGCTACTTTAATTATTGGTCAAGGAGCTGATTTATATGGATTAACCACAGTTTATAGAACTGTTCCATTATTATTATTGTTATCTATCCCTTTAATTTTGAATTTAGCGGATACAAATTAGAAATTATCAAACAAGTTATTGACATATGATCATAATAGAGTTATAATACAATTATAATGAGCATATGTTCAAAAACAAAGAAGGAGTTGGTTTAAATGCCTAGAGGAAATGGAAGAGGTCCTGAAGGTTTAGGTACTATGACAGGTAGAGGTCTTGGTTATTGTGCTGGTTATGATGGTCCAGGTTGTTTTGATAATAGAAGGGGCGGGAGAGGTTTTGGACGTGGTTTTGCTAGAAAAGGTCGGAAAGCTGCTTTTAGAAGAAGAGGAGCTTATGCTTTCAATACTTCAGCTTATAATCCTAATATCGAGTTAACAGTTAATGAAGAAATTGACTATCTTCAAGAGGAAGCTCAACTCTTACAAGAGCAATTAGAAAACATTCAAAATCAAATTGCTAAATTAGAAACTGAACAAGAGGATTAATTTAAAGTTAAAGGCTTACCTCGTTTTACAGGTAAGCCTTTAACTATTTAGCTGATTTATTAAATAATCAATTAGATTTAATATCTATCTTAAACTATGATATAATTAGTTTAGATTTAATCTGAAACGAGGTGTATATTATGGTTAGACCTACGAAAAAGCGTAGAGTCGAATATCTACCAGAGGTTACTTTTTTTAAACCTGCTGGAGCTCCTAAAAGAAGTTTAGAAGAAGTTAATTTAACGATAGAAGAAGTAGAGGCTATTAGATTAAAGGATAAAGAAGATTTGACCCAAGAAGAAGCAGCTGAAAGAATGGAGGTCTCAAGACCTACCTTTCAGAGAGTATTGACTACAGCTAGAAAGAAGATTGCTGAGGCTTTAATAGAGGGAAAGGCAATCCGCTTTGAAGGTGGAGATTATCGCCTGGCTAAATTTAAATGTCCTTCTTGTGGTGACAAGTTTAGCTCTAAACACAAGCATAAACATCGTAATCATCAAAGTAAGTGTCCAAAGTGTCTTGATTAGAAGAAGAATTCGAACAAAATACTAACTATTTAAAATGGTGGATATCTGAATTCAGATATCCACCATTTGTATGTTTAGTGTTCAGCTTAGATTTCTACCTGATTAATGGCGATCTTGTGCCTTATGAATATATTATCAGAATAAATCCATACTAAGTTAAGACTAACTTTAGTTTAAATCTAACTATGAGTTTAAGTTTGAGTCTAATTCTAATTCTTAAACTTAAACCTAATTCATTAGATAGAGGAGTGGATTGACTGATGAGTGAGCTGACTATTGAAAGATTGATTACAGTAGAAGAGGTTAAAAAACATCCCTTAATTAAGGCCTATATTTCAAAGGCCAATGAACATCTAGCATCAATGGGCTATACTGAGCATGGATTTAGGCATGCAGGTCTAATTTCCAAGCTAGTAGGTGATATCTTAACAGAATTGGACTACTCTACAAGGATAATAGAGCTAGGTAAGATTGCTGGATATATACATGATATAGGTAATGTAGTTAATCGCCATGACCATGACCAGCATTCAGCTATAATTGCTGAGAATTTATTAAGGGAGATGGGGATGGATTATGAGGAGATTGCAATGGTTATTGGTGCTATAGGCAATCATGATGAGAACTTTGGAGAGCCAGTCAATGTCATTTCGGCAGCATTGATTATAGCCGATAAATCTGATGTCCATTATACTAGAGTGAGAAATAAAGAATTTGCTACCTTTGATATCCATGATCGGGTCAATTATGCTGCCAAAGAGTCGATTATTAAGGTAAATAAATATGACAAAACGATTACTTTGGAGTTAGAGATTGATTTAGAGATTATTTCAGTTATAGAGTACTTTGAGATATTTCTAACAAGGATGTTAATGTCTAGGAAAGCAGCGATAACTTTAGATTGTAATTTTCATTTGATAATTAATAATACTAAGCTATTATAACGGCTTTGATTGATTGACAAGCTTTTTTTTAAAGGATATAATAGATATGTTGTCTAATATTATATATGGTTATTATTTTTGGTATTTGATAATACCTTTTATGCAATTATCTGATACTAAAAAGTTGATAACTAATATTATATTTATCCTAGGGTTAGTATTTATAAGATTTTACATAAGCCTATTTAATAAGGTACTATACTGATGGGTAGAAGCAGAGTTTAGTGCTATCTATTACTAAACCAAGGATTTATCCTATAGATAACATTTTTAAGATTAGCTAATTTTTGAGAAAAGAAATGTTATATTAAGGATAAGTTTTATTTTAATAAGGAGAAAGGAGACAGGATTATGAACTGGAAACAGAAAAGGATGTTTAATTTTATTCTCATTGTGGCATTATTAGGACTAGCAGTATACTTCTTATATCCATTGAATGAAAGCATGGAATTAGGATTAGATTTACAGGGAGGAACCCATGTACTGTTAGAAGCACAGGATACCCAAACAGCTAAAGTTGACAGTGATGCTATGAATCGATTAGTTAATGTTATTAATCGTAGGGTTGATGAATTAGGCTTGACTGAGCCACTTGTACAAAGGCAAGGAGACAGAAGAATTATAGTAGAATTACCAGGGATTGAAGATCCTAATCAAGCTATTGAAACTATTGGGAAAACAGCCCAATTACAGTTTAAGAATGAGGCTGGAGAGGTTGTAATGACTGGTGAAGCATTGAAGGATGCAAAAGCTGCCTATGGTGGTGAGTTTAATCAACCAGTTGTCAGCTTTGAATTGACTAAAGGTGGAAGCAAAGAGTTTGCTGAAATTACAAGAAAGAATATTGGCAAAGTAATTGCTATTTATTTGGATAATAAGCTATTAACTGCACCAACGGTACAGAGCGTAATCAGAGAAAAAGGTCAGATCACTGGATTTAAAGATTTAGAGGATGCTCAACAGACTGCTTTATTACTTAGAGCGGGTGCTTTACCTGTACCAGTTGAGGTAGTAGAGAATAGAACTGTAGGACCTACTTTAGGAAAGATTTCTATTGATAAGAGTATTCAAGCAGCAATCATTGGATTGATTTTAATCGTAATCTTTATGGCTATTACTTATTGGCTATCAGGGGTAGTAGCAGCAGTAGCCTTAGCCTTTTATAGTATTATTGTTTTAGGTATCTTGGCTGGATTAAATGCTACTTTAACCTTACCAGGTATTGCAGGTTTAATCTTATCTATCGGTATGGCAGTAGATGCAAATGTAATTATCTTTGAAAGAATTAAGTATGAGTATCGTCAAGGTAAGACAGTTAAGGCAGCAGTTAAATCTGGTTTTGACCGTGCCTTTACAACTATCTTAGACTCTAATATCACCACTTTAATTACAGCTGCTATCTTAGGTTATTTAGGAACTGGAACTGTAAGAGGTTTTGCAATTACATTAAGTATTGGTATCTTAGTAAGTATGTTCACAGCTATTGTAGTGACTAGAATGTTATTAAACCTATTATTAAGTACTGATCTAGTAAATAAACCAAAGGCTTTTGGTTGGGCAAGGAGGTAATGATTGTGGATATTATCGGTAAAAGAAGATTATGGATGTCGATTTCAGCAATTGTCATCTTAGCAGGTTTAATCTCTATTTTATTTCAAGGTATGAACTTAGGAATTGACTTTGCTGGAGGAACGATTATTGAATTTACTTTTGATAAAGCAGTTACTAATGACCAGATTAGAGGTACATTAGATGAGTTTGGATTGACTAAAGCACCTAAGATTCAACAGACTGAAAATGGTGTTTTAATTCGGATGGAAGAACTACCTGCTTCAAAGATAACTGCTATTGAGGATAAAATTGAAGCTAAGTTCTCTGGAAAGATGCAAAGAACAGAGAAGGTAGGAGGAACAATCGGAAAAGAGTTAAGAAACAAAGCTTTTTGGGCATTATTATTAGCTGCTCTTGCTATCGTGGCTTATATTAGTATGAGATTTGAATTTAGATTTGCTATTGCAGCTATTTTGGCCTTATTACATGATGTCTTAATTGTATTGGGGATCTTTTCATTATTACAAGTTGAGATTAACAGTCCCTTTGTAGCTGCTTTATTGACTATTGTTGGATATTCAATTAATGATACGATAGTTATCTTCGATAGAATCAGAGAGAAGATGAGATTGGCTAAAAAGGAAACTTTTGCTCAATTAAATAATGAAGCAATTGTAGAGACTTTACCCCGTTCTATCAATACATCACTTACTACGTTATTACCTGTTTTAGCTATCTTATTCTTGGGTGGGACAACGATTCAAAACTTCATGTTGGCATTATTAATAGGTGTCTTATCAGGAACTTACTCTTCAATCTTTGTAGCTAGTCCTATCTTAGTAGAGTGGGATGAAAGAAGATAAGTTAAATAATAATTTATATTTAATGACCCTTGGTTTTTAGAAACTGGGGGTCGTTTTTATTTTATGGTTTAGGTTATATAAATAAAAAATCTTCATATCCTAGTATTAGATTTGTAGTATTTGGAAAAATATAAGAGTTGTGATATAATTATTAACAACTTCTGGAGGTGATAAATTTGTTAAACTTCATTAAAGAGATGATGGTTACTGGGTTAGGTGCATTGTTTTTAACCAAGGATAAAGTTGAAGAGATGGTTCAAAAGCTTGTAGAAGAAGGTAAGGTAAGTAAAGATGAAGCAAATGAACTGATTAATAATATGACCCAAAAAGCTAAAGAGCAACAGGAGCAGATGAGAGATAAGATTAAGACAGAGATAGAGAATACCTTTAATAAGGTAGGGATTGTGAAAAAAGAGGAAATAAAAGAGTTAAATGAGAAGGTTGCTAAATTAGAGCTACATATTAAATCTTTAGAAAGAGAGATACAGAGCTTAAAAGGTGATGGGATAGAGGTAGCTGAAGATGATAATTGAGATTATGGTTACAATCTTATCAGCATTAGGGGTTTTGGGAACCTTAGTACCAGCAGTTCCTGGTACCCCTTTAATTTTATTAGGAGCATTAATTTATGGTTTTATTAGCAAATTTGCTATTTATGGCTGGGGATTTATTGGGATATTGGTCTTATTGAGCATATTGGCTGAGGGATTGGATTATTTAGCAAGTGTCTTAGGTGCTAAGTACTTTGGCGCAAGTAAATTTGGAGTGATAGGTGCTATTTGTGGTGGGATATTAGCTACAATATTTCTAGGTCCAGTTGGTCTGGTAATAGGTCCGCTTTTAGGAGCAATCACTGTAGAATTATTAAAAGGTAAGAAATTTGAAGAGGCTTTAAAGGTTGGAGTAGGCACAATTGTAGGAAATATTAGTGGCTCAATAATCTCTTTTCTGATTGCAATATTAATGACTACTTTATTATTGGTAAAGATCTTCTAAGTTATAGATAGCAAGTGGAATACTTTCTAGTTGATGGCTAACGGTTAGAGGTTGGCAGTTATAAATTTGAAATAAATTAAAAATTATCGATTTATAAAGAAGTATGAATATGTTTGAATTTAACTGTCAATTGTCAACTGTACACTAAATGGTGGTGATATATATGCTCTTTAAAGATCTTGGAATGCATTATAGGAATATCAAAAGATATAGAGATATAGTAGAGGTTTTGATTAAACATGGTTTTGGCTATTTAATAGAAGTAATGGAGTTACGCCAGTTTTTGCCTTTAAGTAAGAGGATTAAGAAGTTAAAACCAAGTAAGCCACAACAAGACTCCCGAGCAATTAGACTGAGGAAGGTATTAGAGGAGTTGGGACCTACCTATATTAAGCTAGGGCAACTGCTTAGTACTCGACCTGATTTGATCTCTCGAAACTATATAGAAGAGCTTGAGAAGTTACAAGACCAGGTTCCACCTATGGATTTTGAGGATGTAATTAAACAGTTAAATAGAGAGTTAAATGGAGATTATAGTCAATATTTTAGTGAATTTTCTCCTACTCCTTTGGCAAGTGCTTCTATTGGACAAGTACATAAGGCTATCTTACAGGATGGAGAAGAGGTTGTAGTTAAAGTTCAAAGAAAGGGAATTCACTCTACTATAGAGACTGATTTAGATATTATGACTAATTTAGCGGGGCTTTTAAGGAATAGAGTCTTTAGTGATGATTTCATCGATCCGGTGGAGATAGTAAATAACTTTTCTAATATGATCAAGCAGGAGCTTGATTATAGAATAGAAGGTAGAAATACAAGGAAATTTCGCAGGAATTTTGCTGATGAAGATGATATTATCATCCCTAAGGTCTTTTGGGATTTAACGACTAAGAGAATCTTTACTATGGAGTTTATCGATGGCTATAATATTAATAAATTAAAAGATAACTCTCAAACTGAGACTTTAGCTAAGGCAATCAGTAAATCCTTTATGCAACAGATTATGATCGATGGACTCTTCCATGGTGATCCCCACCCTGGCAACTTTATTATCACTAGAGATTATAAGGTGTCTTGGATTGATTTTGGATTAGTGGGTCAGCTAACTCAAGCTGATAGAGAGAGGGTAGCTAATCTATTTATAGCCTTAATTAAAAAGGATACAGATAAGGCAATTGAAGAGCTGTTAAATTTAGGGATGGTAACTAAAGAGATAGATATGAGGTCCTTAAAGAGAGATTTTGCTAGATTAATTGAGGATTATCATGGTGTAACTTTAGAAGAGGTAGAGTTATCGGTGGTTATGAATAGGCTTTTGGATTTGACCTTCAAATATAAGATAAGACTACCAATAGAGTTCATCCTATTGGTCAAAGCCTTAATTACAGTTGAAGGGGTAGTATCAAAAATAGAACCTAAATTTGATATCCTAACTGTAGCTAAACCCTTTGCTTATGAGATTATTAAAAAGAGACTAAGTCCTAAGCGATTAATGGCAGATACTTTAGAGCGGTTACAGGAGATTAGTAATTACATAATAGATTTACCTGAAGAGTTACATAATATATTTAATCTAATGCAAGAGGATCAATTAGAGATAAAATTTCACCATGTAGGGATTAAACCCTTAATCTCTAAATTGGATATTGTAAGTAATCGCTTATCGATCTCTTTAATCATTGCCTCTTTGATTGTTGGTTCTTCCTTAATTATGTTAGCAGATAAGGGACCAGAGTTTTTAGGTTTTCCCGTTGTAGGAATATCAGGCTATTTAATTGCTGCAGTGCTAGGAATCTGGTTGGTCATCTCTATTTTGCGATCAGGGAGATTTTGATATAATATATTATAGTCATCCAACTTTAGAGTGAAATTTAAATATGTCGTTATATATAGATAGTACGACACCTTTGTGTCAGTGTGAGTGTCAGTGTCAGTAGGTTGTCATTAAGGTTTTTACTCCCACTGACAACCAACACTGACACTGAAATTAAAGTGTCGCAATTTCCCCAGTAAGTTTCACTTCAAAGTTATTTATTTACATAGAATATTTAGAGTTTAGAGAAATTATTAAACTATCAATAGTACTCAAAATAAAAATTACATAAATCTTTAAGAAGGAAAACAGACTTTTATGAAGAATGTATATCAGTGTTGCCGATTATAATCTGCAAAAATGGGGGAGAATCATGCTAAATCAAGAAAAAAAGTGGATATTCCAAGAAATAGATCAAGGTGATGTTGATAAATTAGCTGCAAGTTTGAATATAGATCCAGTCATAGCAAGGATTTTGGCCAATAGAGGTTTAAAAACTCCTCAAGAGATCGAGGAGTTTTTAGATTTTAGCTTAGAGGATTTACATGATCCTTTTCTGATGAAGGATATGGACTTAGCTTTTAATAGAGTAGAAGAGGCTCTTAAAAATCAAGAAAAGATATTTATTTATGGAGACTATGATGCTGATGGTATTACTAGTACATCTTTATTAATGACAGTATTAAGGAAACTTGGAGCTGATGTTGATTATTATATACCAAATCGGCTTAAAGAAGGCTATGGGTTAAATCAAGAGGCTATTAAGATTTTAGCTAACAAAGGTGCTGAATTAATTATAACTGTAGACTGTGGGATTTCAGCAGTCAAAGAGGTTGAACTAGCCAATAAGCTAGGAATTGATGTGATTATTACTGATCATCATACAGTACCAGAAGTGATACCTGAAGCTGTAGCTATACTTAATCCCAAGCAAGAAGATTGCCAATATCCCTTTAAAAAGCTAGCTGGGGTAGGAGTAAGCTTTAAATTGGTTCATGCCCTATTGGCTAGATTAAAAAATTTAACAGATCCTAATTACTTAATGGAGTATATTAGTATAGTAGCAGTTGGTACTATTGCTGATATTGTGCCCCTTATTGGGGAGAATAGAATAATAGTCTATTATGGTCTAAAGCGGATTAATGGCTTTGCTGGTAGAGGAGATTTTAATTTAGGAATCTTAAAGAGTAAGGTCGGTTATAAAGAGAAGGACATTAGTGCTGGAGGAATAGGCTACTATCTAGCACCTTGTATCAATGCTACTGGACGTTTGGGACAAGCCTATTTAGGTGTGCAGATCTTTACAGAGCCTGATATAGTGGTGGCTGATGATTTGGCCTCACATCTAAGGGAAATGAATGCTGATCGCCAGGAGATTACTACTGAAATCTTGGCACAGGCTGAGGAGTATATTGCCAAAGAGATTGATTTAAAGCAAGAGAAGGTATTGGTAATTCCTTTAACCCAAGGTCACCCTGGAGTTATTGGTAATGCAGCTTCCAAGATTCAAGAGAAGTATTATCGACCAGTGGTCTTATTGACCTATGCTGAAGATGGTAGAGTCTTGGGTTCAGCTAGAAGTATTCGTAACTTTCATCTTTATGAAGCCTTTAAGTATTGTGAAGAGTGCTTTGAAGGCTTTGGTGGGCATAAGGAGGCAGCAGGCTGCTCTTTACAGCCAGAAGATATTCCAAAATTAAGAAGGATGATCAATGAGTATGCAGATCAGGTCTTAACAGAGGAAGATTTAATAGATCGGTTGAAAGTGGAACAAGTTATTAGTATAGAAGAGGTTTCAAAGGATTTGGTCTATCAATTAGCCAAATTAGAGCCTTATGGCTGTGCAAATCCTCGTCCTAAGTTTGCTTTAAAGGAGTTAGCTGTTGATAGCTTTCATCTTTTTGGTAAAGAAGAGAGCCATATTAAGATTAATTTTGCTCAAAGTGGTAGGAGTGTAGAGGCTATTGGCTGGAGAATGGCAGATTTAAGAAGAAATCTTCTGGTAGAAAATGAAGATATCTCTTTGGCATTTACTATGGATATCAATGATTTTGGTGGAGAAGAGACTGTCAGCTTGACTATCAAGGATATTAAATTTCCAGAGCTATCTTTTGTAGATCAATTATTTGCCAAAAGTAAAGAGATATTAGCAGATGATTTTTATCGAGGGATTGGAGCTAGTGATTCCTTCTATACTAAAGTAGTTGGTGTTACCTTTGAAGGTCGCCAAGAGATAATCAAAGAGGAGGTCAACAAAGGTGATCTACTTACTTTAGAAAGGGAGCCAGATAATAAGTATGATTCTAATGCTATTAAGGTATTGACTGATAATAAAAAGCAGATTGGCTTTCTTAAAGCTGAGTTGGCTAAGCATTTAGCACCTTATCTAGATAATGGGGTGGAATATAAAGCCATTGCTTCTGACATAACAGGAGGAGATGATGGCAGAAGCCTAGGTGTCAATCTCTTTATAGAGAGGGACAGAGATTATTTAGATAAGCAAGAGGATTCTAAGCTGAGATTATATCGGGCTCAACTTGCTACCAAATCTGAAACTGAAATTTTAGAAGAGATTAGAAAATCATTAATTGGGGAGTATAGTTTTAGAGAAAAACAAGCAGAAGCCCTTGATAGTCTATTTAAAGGAAATAATACCTTAGCTATCTTTGGAACTGGAAGGGGTAAATCAGCAGTCTTTCAGAGCTTTTCGGCTTTTCAAGCTATCAAATCTAATCTGATGACAATAATCATCTATCCTCTAAGGGCTCTGGTTAATGATCAATATAGCTCATTACAGGAGAAGTTAGCGCCTTTAGGGCTTAGGGTCTATAAAGGGAATGGTTCATTGACTATCAAGGAAAGAGAAGAGTTAAATCAAGCTTTAAATAGTAATCAAGTTGATGTTCTACTCACTACTCCAGAATTTATTGAATATAATTTAGATAGGTTTAGGAATATTAGAGATAGAATAGGTTTCTTTGTTGTTGATGAAAGCCATCATATCGGTTTAGCATCTAATCAGTTCAGACCCACCTATAAGAGGATACCTGAACTTTTAGCAGAATTAGAAAATCCTTTGGTTTTAGCAGTAACAGCCACTGCTAATGATCAGGTTGCTAAAGAGATAGTCAATGCTTTAAAGATAGATAACTTGATAATTGACCCCTATATTCGTACTAATCTAAAGTTAATTGACAACAGAAATGCTGTTGATAAAGATTCTTACATTGACGATATAATTGTTAAAGGTGAGAAAGTAATTGTTTATGTCAATAGTCGAGAAAAGAGTATCGAAATAGCTAGTAGGTTAAGGGAGGCTAATCCTTTCTTAGCGCAGCAGATTGTCTTTTATAATGCTGGATTGACCAATCAAGAGAGGGTTTTGGTAGAGGAGAAGTTTAGAGATGGTGAGCTACAGATTGTTATCTCTACTAGTGCCTTTGGTGAAGGGATAGATATTCCTGATATTAGGCATATTATCTTATACCATTTGAACTTCAACCGTACTGAGTTTAACCAACAGAGTGGAAGAGCTG
Organism: Orenia metallireducens; assembly: GCF_003001995.1. Lineage (GTDB taxonomy): Bacteria > Bacillota > Halanaerobiia > Halobacteroidales > Halobacteroidaceae > Orenia > Orenia metallireducens_B. The sequence continues at coordinate 41,395 of NZ_PVNB01000024.1, forward strand.
GACGTGATGGTAAAGAGTCATATATTCATCTTTTATATGGACAGCAGGATGCTAGAATCAATGAATTTATCTTAGATATTATGGCTCCTGACAGAGAAGTTTTGGCTCAATTATATATTGCTTTAAATAAATTGCAGACTAAAGATAGAGAGGTCTTTGCGACTAATCAAGAATTGGCAGATGAGATAAATCAGAAGATAAAGAAGTCGGTACAAGCAAGTACTGTTTCTGCAGGTTTAGGAATTTTAGAGGAATTAAAGCTTTTAACTAGAATTCAAGAGGGTGGCAGGATAATTCAGCTACATCCTAAACCAGAGGTAAAACTAGACTTAAGCAGTTCAATAAGATATAATGAAGGTATTGAGGATAAGCAGGCTTTTATGGAATTTAAAAAGTTTGCTTTAGAAGAATCACCAGATAAATTATTAAATTTAATCAATAAACCAATTTATCCAAAAAGTTTTATAAAAGTGAAAGGGGAGAAGAAAGTTGAATTTAGCAGATAAGATAAGAACTATTCCAGATTTTCCTAAGGAGGGTATCGCTTTTAAGGATATTACTACCTTATTAAAAGATCCAGCCGCTTATAAAGAAGCTATTAATAGAATCGCTAAGCGATATGAAGATAAAGATATTGATTTAGTCTTAGGGATAGAAGCACGAGGGTTTTTAATCGGTGCTCCTCTAGCATTAAAATTAGACAAAGGGTTTGTACCAGTTAGAAAAGAAGGTAAATTACCTGGTGATGTAGTTAAGACTGAATATGATTTAGAGTATGGAAGTAATATAATTGAGATACATAAAGATGCTATTGAGCAAGGTGCTAAAATTTTAATCGTTGATGATTTATTAGCTACTGGTGGAACTGTCAAGGCAACTGTAGACTTAGTTGAACAGTTAGGTGGAGAAGTTGTTGAAATTGCATTTTTAATGGAATTAGGATTTTTAGATGGTAGAGAGAAGATAGGAGATTATGAGGTCTTTTCTTTAATTATTGATGAATAAATAGGGACATTTAATCTTTTGATAAAGGAGCAATAAGTTATGGCTTTAGAGCAATTATTAGCAAAAATAAGCAGTTATACTGAAAATCCGAATATCGAGCTAGTTAAGAAGGCCTATTACTTTGCTAAAGATGCCCATGAAGGTCAATATAGAGTTTCTGGTGAACCTTTTGTTAGTCATCCTTTACAGGTAGCTAAAATAATGGCAGAATTGGAGCTGGACGTAATTTCGATTACTGCTGCTATCTTACATGATGTAGTTGAAGACACTGAAGTAACAGCAGAAGAATTAAGAGAAGAGTTTGGTCCAGAGGTAGAGTTGCTAGTTAATGGTGTGACAAAGCTAAGTAAGATAGATTTTAAATCTCGTGAAGAGCATCAAGCTGAGAGCTTGCGCAAGATGTTCTTGGCTATGGCTAAGGATATTAGAGTAATCTTAATTAAATTAGCTGATCGACTCCATAATATGAGAACATTAAAGTATCTACCCCAAGAGAAGCAGATTATAAAAGCTACTGAAACCCTGGAAATTTATGCTCCTTTAGCTCATAGATTAGGAATCTCCCATGTAAAATGGGAGCTAGAAGATTTAAGCTTTAGATATCTAGAGCCAGATCATTATTATGAATTGGCCAAAAAAGTAGCTAAAAATAGAGCAGAGAGGGAAGCTTATATCGAAAATGTTATATCTACTTTAAATGGCAAGCTAGAAGAGGTAGATATTGAAGCCGACCTTTATGGTAGACCAAAGCATCTGTACAGTATCTATCAGAAGATGATTAAGTATGGAAAAGAGTTTAAAGAGATATATGATTTGACTGCTTTACGGGTAATAGTTACTTCTGTTAAGGAATGCTATCAGGTCTTAGGGATTATCCATGAGTTGTGGAATCCAATGCCAGGTAGAATTAAGGATTATGTAGCAATGCCAAAATCTAATATGTATCAATCCCTTCATACAACAGTAATTGGTCCTAAAGGGGAGCCTTTGGAGATCCAAATTAGAACTTGGGAGATGCACCGTACTGCTGAATATGGTATCGCTGCCCACTGGCGTTATAAGGAAGGTAATAAGAAGGATGAAGATTTTGAAAGAAAGATCTCTTGGTTACGCCAATTATTAGAATGGCAGAAGGATTTAAATGATGCCAAAGAGTTTATGGAGAACTTGAAGATAGATCTTTTTGAAGATGAGGTCTTTGTCTTTACCCCTAAAGGTGATGTAGTTTCTCTTCCTTATGGGGCTAGTCCTGTAGATTTTGCATATAATATTCATACTGATATAGGTCATACTTGTGTTGGGGCTAAGGTTAATGGGAAGATTATTCCTCTAGAATATCGCTTGAAAAATGGTGATATTGTAGAGATATTGACCTCTAATAATAGTGGTCCTAGCCGTGATTGGCTTAATTTTGTTAAGACCTCTCGAGCTAAAAGCAAGATTAAGCATTGGTTTAAGGAGCAACGCAAAGAAGAGGCAAGTATTAAGGGCAAAGAGATGCTAGAATCAAAATTGAAGAAAGAGAACTTTACCTTAAAAGAAGCAGAGAAGACTAAAAAGCTTGAAGAGATAGCTAAGAAGTTAGGGGTTGCTAATGTTGAAGGTCTTTATGCAGGGATTGGCTATAATAAGTTCTCAGTCTCTCAGGTGGTTAAGAGACTAATTCCACCAGAAAAGAAGGACTGTCCAGAATATGAACTTGATAAATTAAGAAAGAAGAGAATTATCAAAAGAAAGCGACAGAACAAAGGGATTAAAGTTAAAGGGATGGATGGTCTCTTAGTTAGAATCTCTAAATGCTGTAATCCAGTTCCTGGTGATGATATAGTTGGTTATATTACTCGAGGTCGTGGAGTATCGGTTCATAGAGGAGATTGCCCTAACCTTAAGAATTTAGAGGAGACTGAAGAAGAGAGAATTGTAGATGTAGAGTGGTATGTAGACCAGCAGACTTCTTATGAGGTTGAGTTGAAGATTGAAGCTTGGAATAAGCAATCACTATTAAATGATGTAACTACTGTCATTTCAGAAGCTAAAGTGAATATAACATCAATTAATGCCCGTACTACTAAGAATCTGCTAGCCTATATTAACCTCTCTTTAGAGATAAGTAGCTTAGAGCATATGAAGGATATTATTCGTAAATTAGAAGATATTGATGGAGTATTGAATGTACAACGGGCAAATCCTGCTTGACTATAAGGAGGATGATAAATGAGAGTAATCTTACAGCGGGTAATTTCTAGTGATGTTGAGGTTGAAGCTAAGAAGGTAGGAGAGATCAAGAAAGGTTTACTTATTCTCTTGGGAATAGGAGAAGATGATGATATAGATGATATTAACTATCTAGTAGATAAGATAGTTAACTTAAGAATCTTCTCTGACCAAGATGGCAGGATGAATCTATCTGCTTTAGATATAGGTGCAGAGCTGTTGGTTGTTTCTCAATTCACTTTATATGGTGATTGTCGTAAGGGGAGAAGACCTAGTTTTGATTTAGCGGCCTCACCAAAAGAGGCAGAGAAGCTTTATGAAGAATTCCTTTCTTATATAAAAAACTGTGGGTTGAAGGTAGAGACTGGTGAATTTAAAACCCATATGAAGGTTACTTTAATTAATGATGGTCCTGTTACTATTCTATTAGATAGTAAGAAAGATTTTTGATTTTAAGGAGGAACGAGTAGGGAGATGTTTATTAAGAGATTATCTGTAGGAGCATTGAGTGTTAATTGTTATGTTGTTGCTGATGAAGGTAGTAAAGAAGCGGTAGTGATAGACCCTGGTTCACAAGCTCAAGATATTTTAAAGGTGATTGATGACAATGATTTAAAGGTCAAATATGTGATCAATACCCATGGACATAATGATCATATTGCTGCTAATCCTCAATTATTGGAGGAAACTGGTGCTGAGTTGTTGATTCATCAGGATGATGCTGAGTTTTTACAGAACTCTGAGTTGAACCTATCCTTTTTTATAGGTGAGATGGGTCAGCAGTTGGAGTGCCCTAAGGCTGATAGATTGTTAGCAGATGGTGAAGAGATAGAGTGTGGTAGTTTAGTCTTTTCGGTAATTCATACTCCAGGTCATACACCAGGTAGTATCTGTTTAAAGTTGGATGATACCTTATTTACAGGGGATACCATCTTTGCTAGAGGAGTTGGTAGAACCGACTTTCCAATGGGTTCTTACTCTGCTTTAAGAGACTCTATAGCTAAAATATTAGATTTTGAAGAAGACTTAAAGATATGCCCTGGTCATGGCCCAGAGAGTACTTTAAATCGTGCTAGAAGTGAAAACTCATATATATAGTAATAAATTGCTATTGGCTATTAGCTATCAGCTAGTAGCTAATTTATACTAGAGAGGATTTTTACTATGAAAGTAAACCTAGATATAGGACCAAAATATTATCAATCAGTTAAAAGTACATTAGAGGTATTGTTGCCAGAAGTAGATTTTTATCATACAGAAGAAGTAGTAGAGGGAGTAACAGTTATTGGTGAATTGGATACTTCTGAGGGAATTGAGGTTAATAGCTATTTGCAAGATGGGAGCTTCTTAAAGGATAATATCAAGGATAAGGAGATTTTATCTGATATCTATAGTGAAGAGGATTTTACCAAGAGGGTTAAAGAGCGGCTTAAATTAAGCCTTTATAGATTATTAACTAAATATTTAAAGCAGAAGATGAGCCCTTGGGGGATTTTAATCGGGGTACGCCCAACTAAGATTGGGCATTATTTATTGGATAGAGGATTTGATTACCCAACAATCGATAATTACTTGGAAGATATCTATGGTGTTGCTAAGGAAAAAAGAAAGTTACTACTAGATGTGATTAAGCTAGAACGCAACTATCTTCCTAATCAAGAGAAGGCTAAGAATAAAGTAAATATCTATGTAGGAATCCCCTTCTGTCCAACTAGATGTAATTATTGTTCCTTTGCTTCTTACCCTATCAAGAGTAATCAAAGGTATATGCCTGATTTTCTAAAAGCTCTCTACTATGAGATAGAAGAGGTGGGGAAAGTAGTCAATGGGCTAGGATTAGAGGTAGATACTCTTTATCTTGGAGGAGGAACTCCAACTGTCTTATCTGCTGAAGAGTTAGATAAGTTACTAAGTTTATTGAAGATATACTTTGTACACCCTAAATTAAGAGAGTTTACAGTTGAGGCAGGTAGAGCTGATACTATTAATAGAGCTAAGCTAAAACTTTTAAAAGATTATGGGGTAGAAAGAATAAGTATCAATCCCCAAACTATGAATCAAGTAACTTTAGATGAGATTGGACGTCGCCATAGTGTTGAAGAGGTAATAGAAGCTTTTAATGAAGCTAGAGAGATTGGTTTTAAAAATATCAATATGGATATTATTATTGGGCTTCCTAATGAAGATCTATCTGATGTTGAGCACACCTTAGATGAGATTGAGAAGCTTAAGCCTGATAGTTTCACTGTACATACCTTAGCAATTAAACGTGCTTCTCGCTTAAAAAAGAATCTAGCTGATAACGATTTATCTTCTGCTAGAGAAGTAGAGAAGATGATACAGCTAACAGAAGAGCTAGCAGAAAAATTAGGATTAATACCTTATTATATGTATAGGCAGAAGCATATTTTAGGTAATTTAGAGAATGTGGGATATGCTAGGTCTGGAGAGGAATCTATTTATAATATTATCATGATGGAAGAGCGAGAGACGGTAATTGGACTTGGGGGAGGAGCAATAACTAAATTGGTTAATCCTAAGGACTGGTCTTTAGAGAGGTTATATAACCCTAAATTTCCTGAACAATATAGTAGTGAGATTGAAGAAAGAGCGATTGAAAAAATAAGTAAATTAAAGAAATTTTACACTAAGTAGGTGCTAGTTCTGTCTAGTTATACCACAAACATCTTCTTAAGGTTGAATTATCTTCTTTATCAAAATAGCTGAAATTGACATCTTAACTTTGATACGTTACAATATAACTTAGTTGTCTGATTTTAAGGTTTTTATTATTAGCCTATCTATAAGAATTTAAGGCTATGAGCTATAAGCTATAGGCTACAGTTTATCCGATACCTAGTGCCTCTAAAGTGCTCACTTCTATTAAGTAAGTTCTAAAGAGATACTGTGGTTATGGATAAGTTTCAAAGTCACTCTGAAACTAAGAACTCACCTTATGGTAAAGCTTTTAATTAAATATATAGAGGGAGGAAAATAGAATTATGATGGATTTATTAAGAAAGCATACAAAAGCTATAATTTATGTAGTAGTAGTTGCCTTTGTTGCAACAGGTGCATTGGTTTATTTGAATACTCCAGGAACAAAAAGTGGGGCTCAACAAGAGGCTTATGCTCAAAGGTTCGATAAAGCTGTAGCAACTGTAAATGGTGAAGAGATACCATATCAAGAATATGCTTATCAATTACAAGGTTATTTACGCCAATACCAAAATCAGATTGCTCCAAATCAAGTTGTAGGGTTAAAGGCTAATATCTTGGACAATATAATTAATCAAAAGTTAATTCTTCAAGAAGCTAAGAAGAATGATATTAAGCCAGAGATTACTGATGAGGATGTTCAAGCTCAATTAGATCAGGTGATCGATTATTATGCTTCTTCTAAAGAAGAGTTTGAAGAGATTATTAAGAAGAATGGACAAACAATTGAAGATGTAAAGAATACTATTAGAGAGAATATGGCTACTCAAAAGAGAATTGAAGCAATGTTAGATTCAGTAAAGGATAATATAGAGGTAACTGATCAAGAGATTGCAAAGCAATATGAAGAGGTTACTGCAAGCCATATCTTAATTAAGACTGATGATAAAGAAGATGCAGAAGCAAAAGCTAAGGCTGAAGAAGTATTAGCAAAAGCTAAATCTGGGGAAGATTTTGCTAAATTAGCTAAAGAGTATTCAGAAGGTCCATCTTCTTCTAGAGGTGGAAATTTAGGTTCTTTCACTCGTGGTAGAATGGTTAAGCCTTTTGAAGAAGCTGCATTCTCCATGGAAGTTGGAGAGATTAGTGATTTAGTTAAGACAGAGTTTGGTTATCATATTATTAAGGTAACTGATAAGAAAGAAGCTACTGGTAAAGAGTTTGAAGAGAAGAAAGAAGAAATAAAAGAAAAATTAGTAGCTCAAAAAGAGAAGGAAGCCGTTAATAACTGGTTAGAAGAAGTTAGAGATAATGCTAAGATTGTAATTGAAGACAAAGAGATTAAGGCCTTTGATGCAGCAAGAAATGGTAATCTTGAAACAGCAATTAATAACTATAAAGCTGCTATTGCCAATAATCAAGGAGCATACTATCTATATCACAATTTAGCTCAAATTTACCAGATGAATGGAAATCAAGAAGAGGCAATTTCAACTTATCAAGAGGCAATTGAAAATTATCCTGAACAAGTTGATTTCTATGTGAGCTTAGCTGATTTATATACAAAGGATGAGAAATTTGATAAAGCTATTGAAGTTTATCAAACTGGATTGTCTAATAATGAAGATAATGCTGAGTTACACTTATCATTAGGTGATGCTTATAGAAAGCAAGATAATAATGAAAAAGCACTTGAAGAGTATGAAACTTTCTCCAAGCTAGCTGGTGATGATCTCATGGCTCAATATAGATTAGCAAATATCTATAGCCAAATGGGTCTTGAGGATAAAGCCAAAGCTCAGATGGATAAGGTAAAAGAGATTCAAAGTAAGCAGCAAGAAGCAGCAAAACAAGAAAGAGAAGAGTCAAAAAAAGAAGAAACTAAAGAAGAGAGTGCAGAGTAACTTTTAAGTAGGGGCGTAATTTATTACGCCCCTACTACTAAATTTTATGTACTGTTTTCAATATTTTAGGAGGGATAGAATGGGTATTACAGCCCCAAGGGGAACTAAGGATATATTCCCTGAAGATACAGTCAAGTGGCAGTATCTAGAAAATTTAACAAAGAAGATATTCAGCAGTTATAACTATAAAGAGATTAGAACACCAATCTTTGAAGAGACTGCATTGTTTCAAAGGGGAATTGGAGAGACTACTGATATTGTAGAGAAGGAGATGTATACCTTTGAAGATAAGGGTGGTAGAAGTATCACTTTACGTCCAGAGGGAACGGCTTCTGTAGTCAGAGCTTTTTTAGAGAATAAGATTTATGGACAAGCTCAACCAACTAAGTATTTTTACATAGGTTCAATGTTCAGATATGAAAGACCACAAGCTGGTCGTTATAGAGAGTTTCATCAATTAGGAGCAGAGGTCTTAGGGGCAGATAATCCAGCAATAGATGCTGAAATTATCTCTTTAGGTATTCACTTATTAGAAGAGTTAGGTTTAAAGGATTTAGAGCTACACTTAAATAGTGTTGGCTGTCCTAAGTGTCGGAAGGTATATAGAGAGAAGTTGATGGAATACTTTAAACCATATCTTGAAGATTTATGCTCTGACTGTCAAGACCGTTATGAGAGAAATCCTTTACGTATCCTAGACTGTAAAGCAGATAGAGATAAAGAGTTTATGTCAACAGCACCTAAGATTTATGAAGAGTTATGTGAAGAGTGTGAAACACATTTTGCTAATGTTAAGAAGCATCTGGATTTATTAGGGATCGATTATATCCTTGATGCTAATTTAGTAAGAGGGCTAGATTATTATACTAAAACAGCCTTTGAAGTAATTTATAAAGGGTTGGGTGCTCAAGATACTATCTTTGGTGGAGGTCGCTATGATGGATTAGCCCAAGAGGTTGGTGGTAAGGATATCCCAGGTATAGGATTTGCCATGGGAATGGAGAGAATCTTGCTAACTATAGAAGAGCAAGGCATTGAGCTACCAATAGATGATAGTATAGATTTATTTATTACAACTATCGGTGAGAGGGCAGAGGAGGAAGCTTTTAAGTATTTAGCTAAGCTGCGTAAAGCTGATTTAAAGGTAGAGATGGATTATTTAGGTAGAAGTGTCAAGAGTCAAATGAAGACTGCCGATAGAAATAATGCTAATTATAGTATTATCCTAGGTGAAGATGAGTTGGATAAGGGTGTAGCTACTATTAGAAATATGAAATCTGGGGAACAGGTAGAGATTAAATTAGAGAATCTAGTTGAAGAGATGACAAAGCGTATAGACTAATTGGGAGGTAATTGAAAGATGAAAGGATTAAAGAGAAGCTGCTATTGTGGTGATGTGAGAAGAGAGCATGTAGGAGAAAAGATAACTCTAATGGGGTGGGTTAACCGTAGAAGAGACCATGGAGGAGTAATCTTTATAGATTTAAGGGACAGATTTGGGTTGGTACAGGTAGTATTCAGTCCAGAAGTATCTGAAGAGATGTTTGAAATTGCTGATGAGTTGAGAAAAGAGTTTGTTATAGCTATTAAGGGAGAGGTTATTGCTAGACCTGAAGGGATGGTTAATGAAGATTTAGCAACTGGAGCAATTGAGATTTATGCTGAAGAATTACATATCTTAGATAGAGCTCAGACTCCTCCAATTCAAGTTGAGGATGATATCAACTCTAGTGAGGAGATGCGATTAAAGTATAGATATTTAGATTTAAGAAGAAAGCCGATGCAAGATAATATCATCTTACGCCATAAGGTCAAGCAAGCTGTTAGAAATTATTTAGATAATAAGGACTTTTTAGATATTGAGACACCAATGTTGACTAAGAGTACTCCAGAGGGTGCAAGAGACTTCTTGGTACCAAGTCGTGTCAACAAAGGTCAGTTTTTTGCTTTACCTCAATCTCCACAGCTATTTAAGCAGTTATTGATGGTATCAGGTTTAGAGAGATATTATCAGATAGTTCGCTGCTTTAGAGACGAAGATTTAAGAGCAGACCGTCAACCAGAATTTACTCAAATCGATATAGAGATGTCATTTATGAGCCAAGAAGAGATTATGGACTTAATTGAAGGTATGATTCAAGAGGTATTTAAAATTGCTGGATTTGAGGCTCCAACGGAATTTCCGCACATGAGCTACCATGAAGCTATGGATCGTTTTGGAAGTGATAGACCAGATATCCGCTTTGGTTTAGAATTAATCGATGTATCTGATGCAGTTAAGGATGCAGAGTTTAAAGTCTTTAGTGGTACCATTGCTAAAGGTGGACAGGTTAAAGGTATCAATGTCAAAGGTGGAGTTGATTTTTCTCGTAAGGATATCGATGAATTAACTGACTTTGCTGGAATTTATGGTGCTAAAGGTCTTGCTTGGATGAAGATCAAAGAGGATGGAGTACAATCTCCAATAGCTAAGTTTTTGGCTGAGAATGAATTGAATAGTATGCTAGATGCTATGGGGGCTGAGACAGGGGACTTATTGTTATTTGTAGCAGATACTCCAAAGGTGGTAGCAGCTTCTTTGGGTAACTTAAGATTGAAGATTGGAAAAGATTTGGGTCTAATTGACCAAGATGAGTTTAACTTTGTCTGGATAACTGACTTCCCATTATTAGAGTGGGATGAAGAAGCTAAGAGGTATGTTGCTTTACATCATCCATTCACTATGCCTAAAGAAGAGGATATCGACTTATTAGATAAGGACAATGCTGGTAAGGTGCTTTCTCAAGCCTACGACTTGGTATTAAATGGTATTGAGATTGGTGGAGGAAGTATCAGGATTAATAATAGTAAATTACAGTCTAAAATCTTTAATCTATTGAATATGGATGAAGAAGAGATTGAAGAGAAGTTTGGTTTCTTATTAGAGGCCTTCCAATATGGTGCTCCACCACATGGAGGAATTGCTTTTGGACTTGATAGATTGGTAATGTTACTTGGGGGATTAGAGACTATTCGTGATGTGATCCCATTCCCTAAAACTCAAAGGGCTACCTGCCTATTGACAGAAGCACCATCAATGGTAGCAGAAGCTCAATTAGAAGAGCTTGGTATAGAGGTAGAAGAACAGATAGAGATAGACTAAGTTGTATTTATTGGAGGTTGTTCTGCTTAACTATAAGTTAACGTAAGGTTAAAAATAAATTTTCCATAAATTATCAAGCAATTTCACTTGCGATAAATATTAAAGTATGTTATTATCTTAATAGAGTTAAGGAAAGGCATAAAAGAACGACATACAAAAACTTAATATAAATGTCCTGCGGTGTGCGAGATCGGATTAATATTTTGCCCAACACTATATTATAAGGGAGCCTGGACTTCATCTGGGGCGTACAAGCCTCCAACTAGAGAGGAAGTACAAAGCAGATGGGAGGGCACCCACTTTGAAGCCAAGAGCAAAATACAAAATCTAGTACGGCACTGCGGGACAATTTTTTATCTAGCTGAAATGCTAGATTTTTTTATTTTTTGCAATAAGATAAAACTATTAAGTTGATAAAGAGTAGTTTATATATTTTTTATATAGTAGAAGCAATAATGAGATAATATATAGATATTGCGACACTTTTGCATTTACAATTAACAGTGTACAATTGATAATTAAACAGATTTTAAGGTTTTTAATTCGAAAAAAATTTCTGTTTGAACGAAGCAAAAATTGAGCTAGGATTTAGAGTATTATAAAATTTTAATTTAGAGAGTCTAATAAGTGATAATGTTCATTATTTTAATTGCTGAGTGAGTTAAATTTTTTTCTAGACCTTTTGGTGACTTTTGTGGCAATGGTAAAAGTCACTCGGGAAAAAAGCTGATAAGCTTTCCCGAAAAATGTTTTAATAATTTTACTAACTTTTTAAAGTGAAAAGTGTTGCAATATACCCATTAACCATCATCACCTATATTAAAATTTAACTATCACAAATTATTAATCCTTGCAATTAACTATAGTCTCCCTTATAATAAAGACCAAAAAGTAAAGGGGATTCCATATGATAGAAGCTAAAAAAGAGCAACGCCAAGAGATGTTAAGTCTAAGAAGGAAACTTAGTCAAAAAGATATAATAGCTAAGAGCAATGAGATTAAGTCCAAATTATTTGATTCAGCTAAGTTCAAAGCTGCTCAGAGTATAATCTTTTTTGTATCTTTTAAGAATGAAGTTAGAACTGAAGCAATGATCAAAGAGGCTCTTGATTTAGGGAAGAGAGTTATTGTTCCAATTACAAATATAAAGGAGAATAAACTTGAGTTATCAGAATTAAAGGATTATGATCAGGAGTTGACAGAAGGTACTTATGGAATTCTAGAGCCTAAGCAGGAATATAGAAGACCAGTTAATTTCTCTAATGCTGATCTAGTTATCTGTCCAGGTCTTGCTTTTGATAGAAAGGGTAATCGTTTAGGGTATGGTGGGGGATATTATGATAGATTATTAACTCAGGATTTAACTATCAATAGAGTAGCTATCTGTTTTGATTTTCAGATTATTAATAAGGTGGTAGTTGATGAATATGATATTAAGATGAATAAGATAATAAGTGAAAGTAGAGAGCTGATCTGTTATTAAAAAAATTAAGTTTTGTAGATGATCTGGTTTAAAAGTTATTTATAAAATTATTGTTTCATAAGAGGATTTTGATCAAGGATAAAGAAGTATACAAATTGGATATTACTAAATAAGAGGTGATAATGTGAAGTATAAGTTAGTAGCTGTAGATATGGATGGAACCTTACTCAATGATGAGCATAAGGTTTCTAATAAGAATAGAGAGACTATTAAGAAGTTTGCTGATCAAGGTGTTAATTTTATTTTAGCCAGTGGTAGACCTTATCAATCTTTGTATCCTTATACTAAGGAACTAGAAGTATATTTACCGTTAGTTACATCTAATGGCTCAATAGTTAAGTGCCCTTTAACTGATAATATTTATCATAATAAGCAGATTCAGTTGGATTTGGCTGAAGAGATATTGGAATATGGTTATAATAATTCTCATGGAATAAGCTTATATTTTGGTGATAAGGTAATTACCAATCGAGAATCAATAGCTCAAGTACATAATGATTTAGAAGGAATAAAGGCTATTATTGAAGAAAAGCATAAGCTGAAAGAAGCACCGACAAAAATTCTATTCTCTGGTGATCCTAAGAAGATGTCAGAACTTTTTGCTTTATTGGCTGAGAGGTATGAGGATAAACTATATATTACTCAGTCTGATGAAGAGTATGTTGAGGTAATGGATTTAGAGGTTTCAAAAGGTAATGCTCTTAAATATATGATGGATAAGATGAACATCGATTCTGAAGAGGTAATTGCTATTGGAAATCAATTTAATGATGTGGCTATGTTTGAGATAGCTGGATTGTCTATAGCGATGGCTAACTCTCCTGAGGGGGTAAAGAATCAGGCGGATTTTGTTACTAAGACCAACTTGGAAGATGGAGTGGCTTATGCTTTAGAGAGATTTCTTTCTGAATAATAAGCAATGATTAATAAGTTGTTAACAGAAAAATAGATTATTTGATAGCGTCGGAATATTCCGACGCTATTTTTATGATATAATATAGTCATCCAACTTTAGAATGAAATTAAAATTATAGTAAATTTAGATGACAGTAACGAGTGATGAGTGACAAGTAAAAATCAAGAGAGTAAAAATACTATAGGTTTCACTTTAGAGTTATATATCCATATAAGATTAAAACTAATTATAAGCTATAAATTTTAAAATAAAATGGGGTGTAATGATGGATTTATTTAGTCAAAACTACCAAGGTGATGGTCAAGATAAACCATTGGCAGTTAGAATGAGACCACGTAATTTAGATGAGTTTGTTGGACAAGAGGATATCATAGGTGAAGGTAAGTTATTACGAAGAGCAATTCAAGTCGACCGCTTACAATCTGCTATCTTTTATGGACCACCAGGGACAGGTAAGACCACATTGGCTCAGATTATTGCAAATAGTACTGAGGCAGAGTTTGAGAAGTTAAATGCAGTTACTTCTGGGGTGAAGGATTTACGAGAGGTGATTAAGCGGGCTGAAGGAAGAAGAGGGATGTATAATAAGAGAACAGTACTCTTTGTTGATGAGATACATCGCTTTAATAAGAGCCAACAGGATGCTTTATTACCAGCAGTTGAAGATGGGACTGTTATCTTAATTGGTGCAACAACGGAGAACCCTTATTTTGAGGTCAATTCACCACTGATATCCCGTTCCAGAATATTTAAGTTGAGAGAACTAGATAAGAAGGATTTGATTAAAGTTTTAACTAGAGCACTGGCAGATAGGGAACGAGGATTAGGAGGATATGAAGTTGAAATAAGCGAAGAGGCTTTAGACCATCTAGCAATGGTTGCTAATGGAGATGCTAGAAGAGCTTTAAATGCTTTGGAATTAGCTGTGTTGACTACTCCAGAAGATAATGGTCTTAGAAGAATAAGTTTAGAGGTGGCAGAAGAGAGTATTCAACAGAAAGCAATTAGATATGATAAGTCTGGGGATAACCATTATGATATTATTTCAGCTTTTGTTAAGAGTCTACGGGGCTCTGATCCTGATGCTGCAATCTATTGGTTGGCACAGATGATTGAGGCAGGTGAAGATCCAAGATTTATTGTGCGGAGAATGATTGTACATGCTGCTGAAGATATTGGAAATGCTAATCCCCATGCTTTGATGGTGGCAGTTTCGGCAGCTCAGGCTTTAGAGTATGTAGGTATGCCAGAAGCTAGAATACCTTTGGCTCAGGCTGTTATATATATAGCTAGTGCACCAAAAAGTAATGCTGCGCTTGTAGCTATTGATAAAGCTTTGGAGATAGTTAAATCTCAACCTACTTCAGGGGTACCAGCCCATTTAAAGGACGCCCATTATGATGGAGCTAAGAACTTAGGTCATGGGAAAGGTTATAAATATCCCCATTCCTATGCTAATAATTATGTAAAACAGCAGTATTTACCTGATGAATTGCTAGGGAGTAAATTTTATCAAGCCACTACAAATGGTTATGAAAAGAAGATAAAAGAATTTTTAGAAAATTTAGATTAACCAATAACTCTTGTTACTAAAAATTAAAATAGATATAATATTTAAAAGAGCTTGAAAGGAAGCGGTAATATGTCAGATAGTTACAAGACTATTAAGAGAAATCTTAGGGTAGAAGCTAAAATAAAGAAATGTAAGTTTATTACCTCAGTTAAGAATGTTAATACTGTCAAAGAAGCCGAAGAGTTTATTGAAGAGATTAATGAAGAGTTTGCTGATGCTAGGCATAATGTTTATGCTTTTAAAGTTGGGATAGGAGATAGAGCGAGCAAAAGGTGTAGTGATGATGGAGAGCCTGCAGGTTCTTCTGGACCCCCTGCTTTACAAGCGATTGAAGGGGAAGAGGTGACCAATGTTGCACTAGTGGTTACCCGTTATTTTGGGGGAGTAAAGCATGGAGTAGGAGGATTGATTAGAGCCTATGGTGGTTCAGCCAGAGAGGCTATTAGAGAGGCTGGTATTGTAGAGAAGATAAGGTATGTAGAGCTGGCGATTTCAATCTCTTATGATAGGATGGGAGAAGTTATTAATGATTTAGAAGGGCATGAAGGTGAGGTTCAAACTATCAATTATATGAATGATGGAGTGGAAGTGATAGCAGTTATGAAACCAAGTTATATTGCTGCTTTTAAGAAGAGAATAACAGATGCAACTAGGGGAGAAGCTAGCTTTGAAGAAAAGGGAGAGAAATTTAGATAATGAAATCAATACATGATTGGCTACAATTTGTGCTAGGTTTAATTATTGTAAGTGTCGGTATAGTCTTCACCATTAAGGCTGACTTAGGGGTGTCACCGTGGAATGTATTTCATATCGGTTTGACTAATTATTTTAATATAACTGTAGGTTGGGCAAGTCAAATAACTGGTTTTGTAATTATAATACTCAGTTTCCTGATGGCTAGAATTAAGCCAACTTGGGGAACAGTGATTAATATAGTCTTAGTTGGTTTCGTAATAGATGGGATAATGTTATTATTACCTGATCCTGCTAGTTTAATCTTTAGATATATCTACTTATTCTTAGGGTTAATAGTATTTGGTTTTGGAGTGGGGGTTTATATCTCTGCAGAATGTGGAACTGGTCCTAGAGATAGTTTGATGGTAGCATTGGATAAAAAATTAAAGGTCGATATCAGTTGGATTAGAACTAGCATTGAAATCTTTATTTTAATTATTGGATATATATTAGGAGGTCCAGTAGGTATTGGAACTGTTTTGAGTGCTTTGGCTATAGGTCCTATTATGGGGTTTTCCTTAAAATTAATGAACCTATCTTCTAGAAAGAGGGGTAAAATTAATGCTTAATTTAATGTAGATAAATTTTATATAATTGATAAATATGATACTGATTTAATCTATAAAACACATATTAATACTAGGGAATGCTAATAATGATAAATGGAGCAGACGAGATTTTTGTCAATTATTTTTGTATGTTAAATTGACAAAAACCAAGTTGTGTGGTATGATTAATTTACAATACCAAGAAGAAAACTCGGGATTAAGGGAGGCTCTTATATGAAACTGTCTACAAAAGGGCGTTATGGAGTAAGAGCAATGTTTGATTTGGTCTTACATCAAGGTGATGGTCCTATTCCTTTAAGAAGTATTGCAGAAAGGCAGGATATATCTGAACATTATTTAGAACAGTTGATTGCTGTTTTAAGAAAAGCAGGCATAGTAAATAGTGTTCGTGGAGCACATGGAGGCTATTTATTGGCTAAAGATCCTCAAGAGATAACTATTGGTGATATTATTAGATCTTTAGAAGGTCCAATTGCTCCTGCTGACTGTGTTTCTGATGAACTAAAGGATGAATGTGGAAATAGCCCTGACTGTGTTGTAAAGATGATATGGAAGAAGGTAAAGGATAGTATTGATGAAGTGCTTGATTCAATTACTTTAGAAGATTTGAGACAAGAAGCAATTAATGCTCAGCAAAAAGGTAATAGGCATGGTTACATGTATCATATATAATAGTCGAACTTTGGCTGTACTTAATAAATGATCTAACAGATATATTTTAATAACTTATAATGACAAAGGAGGAAGAAAAAAGTGAAGAGAGTATATATGGATAATGGAGCAACAACTCCAACTGCTCCTGAGGTTTTAGAAGTAATGAAACCTTATTTTACTGATGTATTTGGAAATGCATCTAGTTTTCATTCTTTTGGAAGGGAAGCTAGAAATGCTATTACTGAAGCTAGGGATAGTGTAGCTAAGTTAATTGGTGCTGATGATTCTAGAGAGATTGTTTTCACCAGTGGAGGAACAGAAGCTGATAATTATGCAATTAAAGGAGTAGCCGAAGCTTTAGAAAAGAAAGGGAAACATATTATTACATCTTCTATAGAACATCATGCAGTTTTACATACTTGTCAGTACTTAGAGAAGAAAAAGGGATTTGAAGTAACTTATTTGCCAGTAGATGAAGATGGAATGGTCAATCCTGCAGATGTAAAGGATGCTATTAAGGAAGATACAATCTTAATTACTATTATGATGGCAAATAATGAGGTAGGAACAATTCAACCAATTGTAAAGATTGGTGAAATTGCTAAAGAAGCTGGAGTAACCTTCCATACAGATGCGGTACAAGCAGTTGGAAGTATTCCAGTTGATGTTAATCAATTAAATGTAGATCTTTTATCACTATCAGGGCATAAATTTAATGCTCCTAAAGGGATAGGGGCTTTATATATTCGAAAAGGAACTAAAGTTGCTAAGTACTTACATGGTGGTGCTCAAGAGAGAAATCGTAGAGCCACTACTGAGAATGTTCCAGGAATAGTTGGTTTAGGTAAGGCCTGTGAAATAGCTCTAAATGCTATGGATGAAAAGTCTGCTAAACTAATAGCTTTAAGAGATAGATTGATTTCAGGTATTGAAGAGCAGGTTGACTATGTAAAATTAAATGGACATAGAACTGAAAGACTACCAGGTAATGTGAATTTCAGTATTCGCTATATTGAAGGTGAATCAATTCTAATGAAGTTAGATTTAGAAGGGATTGCAGCTTCTAGTGGTTCAGCTTGTACTTCAGGTTCATTAGATCCCTCTCATGTATTATTAGCAATGGGATTAACTCATGAAGTAGCTCATGGTTCATTAAGGTTGACTTTAGGAAATTATAATACTGAAGAAGATGTGGATAGAATTTTAGATGTGTTACCAAAGGTAGTAACTGATTTAAGAGCGATGTCGCCTATTTATAATGGATAATATCAAGTTTGAGTTTAAACACAAGCTTTATTAAAGCCCTTTTTAAACTCAAACTCAAATTTAAACTTAAAAAGGGGTGTTATAGATGTATTCAGATAAGGTTATGGAACATTTCCAAAACCCAAGAAATGTAGGAGAGATTCCTGATGCAAATGGTGTGGGTACAGTAGGGAATGCAAAATGTGGAGATATTATGAAGATGTTTATTAAGGTAGAAGATAATATAATTACTGATGTTAAATTCAAGACTTTTGGCTGTGGTGCAGCAATTGCTACAAGTAGTATGGCTACTGAATTAGCTGTAGGTAAGACTGTAGAAGAAGCCCTTGAATTGACTAATAAAGCTGTGGCTGAGGCTTTAGATGGTCTGCCACCTGCTAAGATGCACTGTTCTAACTTAGCTGCTGATGCTTTAAAGAAAGCTATCAATAATTACTTAGGAATTGAAACTGATGATTCAGATGAAGTTCATCATCATCACCATGAACATGATGAATTCTAAATTGAATAATATTTTAAGAAGAGGGCGATGGTCAGGGATAATATAGACCATCGCTTTAATATATTTTACAAAGTAGCCTTACTGTGTTTAATAAATGAATTTAAATGATTGTTTGAATAATTTAAAAAATAAGAGTTCTTCTGACTTTTATTTCTTTTTTGGGGGATAATAATTGATAAATTATTATTTAAAGGAGAATTCTAATGATGTCTCAACCATGTAAAAGCATAGTTAATTTGGTCCCGTTTTTCAAAAACAATCAAGTTCTAAAGGTTCTTGATTATGGAGCTGGGAAGTTGAGAAATACCATTTATCTACTCAAAAAAGGTTTTGAAGTCTATGCTTGTGATACAGCAAAGCAGATCAAAAAGGTTAATTCTTTAATAGGTGCTGATAAACTGCCATATATAATTGATGAAAGTCGATTGATATCTCATAGACTGAATGTTGATTTAGTTGTATCCAATTATGTCTTGAATATAATTAAAGAAGATAGTGATAAGTTGAAATATATTAAAAATGTGTATGATATTTTAAAGCAGAGGGGTTATTTTTTATTGGAAGTAAGAAGAAAAACTGAAAGGACACCCACAGATTGTGCTAAAGCCTTTACTAAAGAGGAATTGAATTGTCTTATATCAAGCTATGATTTTAAAAAGATAAAGGACTATTCTTCTAAGATAAGTATAATCTTTTTATATCAAAAGATTAGTTGATAAAAGGTTTGAATTATTATAGAATAAATTCTTGACAGCTGAAAGCACAAGTGTTATCATATTATTTGTTGTTTGCAAGAAAAAGGTGAGTTTAATCTTTTCTTGACAATTATAATCAAAGATGATAGATTATTACTTGTACTATTAAATGTTTTTTTATTTTAATTTTTTCTTGACGAGACTTAGTGCTTTTGATATACTATATCTTGTCGCTTGTTAAGAAGTCTTTTGTCTTATAAAAAACTTCTTGACAGAGATTTTTTAGAATGGTATGATTAATGACGTTGTCGCTAAAAAACTTTTAAAAAGTTATTGACAACTGAAATGAGATTTGATAAGATATTAAATGTCGCTACTAAAGGCGGCGCTAAATTTGGTCTTTGAAAACTAAACAATGCAAGTTTTGACCAAGCGTAATATAGAGCTAATCAAACTTTTGTTATTAAATGTGTATTCACATTT
>NZ_PVNB01000025.1 GCF_003001995.1 Orenia metallireducens
ATAAAGTTGATATGATATCTATCCTGGTCTACAATTTGACCCAATATCTTGAGCATATCCTTTAACCTCATCATTCCTTCTAATCTAGCTACTGGTATCATCCTTGCTCCTTCTAGTTTACTAATCTCATATCCTACCTTTTTATTTAAAATAATTACTCTTTTATTAAATCTATTCTTTTTAGAAATACTCTTTTTTATATTTATCTTCTTTTCAAGAGCTTGTCCATAATTCATCCAAGTAACCTCCTTTGAGGAGTTGTCATAACTCCCCATCTATGATATAATTGCATTAATATTAAATTTATTAAACTTCCTAATCGCCTGTACCAGCAGGTGATTATTTTTTGTCCACTATTATCTGCTATATCTACCAATCTATATGACTTCCTTCCTACTTAAACTATTTTTATTCTCACTTTGCTCTCTCTTTATCCTTCTTTTAACTACTTTAGCGTATATAGAATCAAACTCCTTACGCTTTAACTGCCTAAGTTCTTCAGGAACATCAGCAATCGTTATATTGGTTATTCTCAACTCTACTCCCACAGCATCCCCCCTATTATGTATATCTTATTTTAGCAACGAATTGTCCTATGCTTGGTTTTTTCTGCTAATAACCTTCATTCAATCTTTCACAACACATGAATAATCTTCATTATTATCGGAATACTAGTTCACGTATCATGAACTTAAATCTAAAAAAATATCCTCATATGTCTTATTAGGAAATAAGGATAATATCTTATTAATTTCACTCTCTTTAAAATCACTCTTTCCATTCTCTTTATTTAAATAGGTTCTAGGTGTAGTATCTAAGATTTCTGCCATATCTTCCTGAGTTAATGAGTTCTCTATCCTAATTCCCTTTAATCTCATATGTGATTTAATCTTCATATTTACCCCCCTTTCTTGTTCACATATTGTGAACTTATATTTATATTATAGTTCATGTATCGTGTATTGTCAAGGGTTAAATTCATTTTGAGTGAATTATTTTTCACAATTAGTGAACTTTATAGATTTTATTCACATTATGTGTAATAATATATTATATAAGGAGGTATCGTCATGACTCTAGGAGAAAGACTTAGAAAGTTAAGAAAAGAAAGAAATCTTACTTTAGCTGATTTATCAAGTCACTTTCATATGAGAAAAAGCACTTTTTCTAATTATGAAAATGACTATAGAAAACCAAATGCAGACCTACTAGAAGAGTTAGCTGATTACTTTAATGTTTCTGTTGATTATCTATTAGGCAGAACCAATGAAAGAAATCCAATGGAAAAATTAACAGCTCTTGCCCCAGAAGGAACTTTAAAATTATTAACTGCTGAAGAGTTAGAATTTCTAAGGGAGTTAGCACAAGATGAACAGAGACAAGTACTGTTAAGAGAATCTAGAGGACTAACCGATAGAGACTTAGCTAAAGCAATTAGAATAATTAAAGCCTTTGTAGAAGAAGAGGAAAGTAAATAACACACCTACTTTCCCCTTGCATTACTATAAAGAAAGGAGATTTTTATGTCTAAAATTAAGCACGCAGAAATAGTAGCTAGACAATTTTTAAAGAAACATAAGCTCAAAGTGCCAATCAATATAGAAGAAATAGCTAAGCTTTTAAATATCAGAGTGACTTATGCTAGTTTTGAAGGTGATGGTGCTATCTTATACAATGGTAAAGCAAAATTAATAATCGTAAATAAAAATCAAGAAATTGGACAACTTCGTTTTAATATAGCCCATGAGATATCTCATTTTCTGTTAAAGCATAGAGGTAAAATCTTCAATACCCACCCTGGTGATGAAAAACCACTGTATGAAAAATGTGCAGATACTTGTGCTAGCGAATTATTAATTCCTAGAAATGAGTTAAAACGAAAACATTATCAATTTAATGGCGATATCCAAAAACTAAAAAATTATTTTCAGGTTTCTGAAAAAGCTATGATAACTAAAATGAATATTTTGAACTTACCTTATCACAATACCTTTTATAAGTGATATTTATTTTTTACCTTATAAAAGAATTTTTTAACTATTATTCTTTTATATGTAATATGATATCAAAGCAATACTAACTTTTTATAAATACATAAAGGTTACTAAGGGATACTAATGATAATTAGAAATTAAAATTATATTATAAGGAGGAATTGATATGAAAAGAGCTATAGCTTATATTAGAGTATCTAGAGCCAGAGACAATATGATTACTCAAGATACACAATTAGAAAAGATTAAGCAATATTGTAGATTACATGAAATTAAGCTAGTAGATGTCTACTCTGACCTTGATTACTCTGGTCGTTCTACAGACAGACCTGGTTTTCAAAAATTATTCAAAGATATCAAGCATGGAAAATTAGACGCTGATTATTTAATGGTCTATAAGCTAGACCGCTTTGCAAGATCAGTTACATCATTCCATAAATATATGAATGCCCTTGATAGTTATGGCATCAACTTTATCTCAATCACCCAACAATTTGATACTTCTACTCCAATTGGAAGATTAATTCGTAATATCCTAGTAGACTTTGCCCAATTTGAGTCAGAAATGATAGCAGAAAGAGTCAAAGATAATCTTACCAAAAATGCAGCAGATGGTAATTGGAATGGTGGTCCCTTACCCTTTGGTTACGAATTAGATGAAAAAAGTAATATCTTAATTCCCAAAGAAGATGAAGCAGAGATTGTTAGAAACTTTTTTGACTGGTATTTAGAAGCTGGTGGCAGCTTTAATCAAATAGCTCAAAAAGTTAATAAAGAAGGAATTACAACCTCTAATAATAATCTATGGGCTCCATCACGTATCGGAGAAATTATTTCCCATCCTCTTTATTGTATAGCTGATGAAAAATCTATTAATTACTTTGAAAAGAAAGAGATTAAGGTTTTTAATAAAGAGACAGCAAATGGAAAAAATGGTTTAATGAGATATAATAGACGTACTTCAGATGGAACTCTAAATGAAGAAGAAAACTGGTTAATATCAGTTGGTCACCATCAAGGACTTATACCATCAGATAAATTCATTCAAGCCCAATATAAACGTAAAAGAAGGTCAAAACGCCCTCCACGAGCTGGAACTAGTACTAAAGGACTTTTAGCCTACCTATTAAAATGTGGCAAATGTGGTCGAGCTATGACTTTTTATTCATCTACTAAGACCTTAGCTAACAATAGAAAAAAGACCTATAGATATTATGTCTGCCGAGGAAGAAATCTAGGGAAATCAGTTTGTAATGGTCAAAGAGTGAATGCAGATAAAGTAGATGAATTAGTAATTAAGCAGATCCAAAATACAGACCATGAGAAATTTAATAATCTTCTTAATAAGGTAAGAGATGATTTAAAATACTCTATTAATAACTTAGAAAATAAAAGATTAATCTTAAAAAGAGATCTAGAACAATTCGAGAAAGAAGAAAAGAATTTATTAGATAAATTTAAAAAGACGAAGTCAGATCGATTAATATCTCTTATAGAAGATGAAGTAGAGGAGATCGCTGAAAAAAAGATTAAGATAGAGAATAAGTTAATAGAAATAGAAAATAAGTTAGATGAAAATCAATCTCAAATTTATTCAGATGAGTATCTATTAAATAAAATACATGAGTTTAATGAAAACTTTGATGAAATGACCTTTGAAGAAAAACGTAGCAGTCTACAAAGTATAATTAATAAAATCACTTATGATGAAGGGGATATTGAATTAGATCTATTCTTTTAACTTAGCTTTCATAGTTGTACTTTGTAACTGTATGATTCATCGTGCATTGCATTAAAGAAAATATCTCGTAAATATGGATTATTTGTCATTAAATAATAACTCTTATACTTCTTATAATCTGCAGTCTCATCTAAAACCCTCTTCTCTAAATACTCCTGATAATTATCTACATCTAATTCAAACTCATATTCATATTGAGAGACAAATTTATCACTAGTTAGCCTTTCATAAGCCTTCTGTAGCTGATAAGCATGCTCTCTTTCATCTTTAGCAAATTCATTAATCATCTCAGCAGCAAACTGATTTGGAGCTATATCAGCTAAAGATCTATAATAAGCTGAATCCCTTAGTTCACTTTCAATTGCTAAATACATCTCCTGTAATAGAAAGGATAAATCTTCTCCATTGACTTCTTTAACACTTTCCTTTTTCATCTTCATCAATTCTCTGCTTATCTCTAATATATCCTTCTGTGTTAGATTATTTAATTTCATTAACCACCCTCCTTTCTTAATAACATTATATTCCAACCAATAAAAAACGTTCCTGTCATCTATACCTCTTTTAAGAATCAGAACAAGGATCTGGTGGTTTAGGAGATGGGGGTTGCTTAGGTGGTTGACAGATCCCACCTGCTAATAAACAAGTAAAGACAAAAAGTGCAATCACTATAACAATTATCAAAATATTAAATAAAACAATCAGATTCGTAGGTGAATAGCTTTTATCATCATACTCCTCTTCTATTTTTTCTTCAGTAAAGGGGGGCAACACTGGTCCTTCTGGTGGTATTGGAGGCACTAATAAATCTTGATAAGCTAATATGCTAGCTATAAACCCTATGGCTGTAGAAATAACACCAAGAGTATCTGCAAAGGTTGCTTCTCCTATTATTCCTGCTCCCTCTTGTTGTAACTTTGTCTTACTAAGGCTATTTGAGGTTATACTTTTTAGCAGTTTTAGAAACATTAAATTCCCTCCTTTCTACTTATTAATTTATTCAGATCTTACTAACTTGGTGAAATAAGAATAGATTGAATGCATATAAAAAGACAAAAACCCCCTAAATAAAGGATTTTTGTCTATTAATTCTCCCATTTAATCAATCTCTTCTCTAACCAGACTATTAAATAATATAATAGACCTGCAACTATACAGAGAATAATCACACTGGTCATTACCAAGCTTAGCTTAAAGACTTGACCACCATAGACTATCAGATAACCTAATCCAGCTTTAGAAACTAAAAATTCTCCCACTATCGTTCCTACCAAAGATAATCCTATATTTACCTTTAAGGCAGAAAAGATAGTCGGCAAATTCTCCATCAAAACTACCTTCTTAAAGATTTGAAACTGATTTGCTCCAAGAGTACGTAGTAGCTTAATCTTATTATTATCTGTCTCCCTAAAGCCATTATAGACCATCATAATAGTTACTATGATAGATACTAATAATGACATCCCTATAATGGCAGTCACCCCATTACCTAACCAGATAATCAAGATTGGGCCCAAGGCCATCTTAGGTAATGCATTTAGTAAGACAATATAAGGTTCAAAAACCTTTGATAGATAATCAGACCACCATAAAGCAGTAGCTACTATCAAACCTATTATTGCTCCTAAAGTAAATCCTACCAAGGTCTCATAAATTGTAGTCCAAGTATGTTTAACCAGTTCTCCATTTAAAGCCATCTTGTAGATGGTCTTAGCTATCTGGGTTGGGTAGCTGGTAATGAATGGATCAATAACTTTATACCTAGCAGCCAGCTCCCAAGCTATTATAACTACTGCTAAAATAGCTAGTTGAGAGAACTTAACTCCTATCTTCTTTAGCCTAACCCTCTTTAAATATTGACCATGCTCTGTAGTAACAGCATCTTTAGTCAATATCCTTTCAATAAACTTAAACATAGATATCCAACTCCTCCCATAAGGAATTGAAGTACCTGTTAAACTCTGTTGCTTCTCTTGCTTTAAAGGTAGAATACTCTCCATCGATAGTTAAATCTATCTTGTAATCACTCTTGATCTCTCCAGGGCGTTCACTAAAGACCAGCACCCTATCAGACATAGCAATTGCCTCTCCAATATCATGAGTTACTAAAATAACAGTCTTCTTCTCTTCCCTTAATATCTGTGCCACCTCATCTTCTAAGGCCAATTTAGTATGGTAATCTAATGCAGAGAAGGGTTCATCCAATAAGAGAATGTCAGGCTCAATAGCCAATGTTCTAGCCAAAGCAACCCTCTGTCTCATCCCCCCTGATAATTGGGTAGGATAATAATCTTCAAAATCTCCTAGTCCATAATCAGCTAATAATTGGCGTGCCCTCTTTCTACTAGAATCATTGAGTTCACCTCTAATTTCCAATCCCAATAAGACATTATCTAAGATACTTCTCCAAGGGAATAAATAATCTTCCTGCAGCATATAAGCAACTCTTTGATTGATGCCATCTACCTCTTTACTATCGATCATCACTTGACCATCTGTTGGGGATAGTAACCCTGCCAAAAGTGATAAGGTAGTACTCTTACCACAGCCACTAGGACCAATTAAACTGACAAATTGATTATCTTCTATAGTAAAGCTTAGGTCTTTAAGAGCTTCTGTCTCACCTTCTAAAGTATGGTACTTCATTCCTACAGCTTTAAACTCTACCTTAGACATGACTACCCCCCCTTTACTCTACTAAGTAGATGGCTCTTCTAGCAAAGCTAGTATTGACTAATATTCCATAGTCAACAATCTCTTCTAGCTCTCCAGCCTCCATAATAATCTCTTGCCAATGTCTAAAATCTCTTCTCTTTAGAATCGGATTATGTGCCCAAGTCTCTTGGCTCTTATATCTATCCACTACCTTTACTAAAATATTAAAGTCTATATTCGGAAAAGAAGGTCTAATCACTCTAGCTATCTCTATAGCAGAATGGGAATAAACCCACTTTTGAGCACGATAAACCGCTTTAGTAAATTTTAAGACTGTTTGTGGATTCTCTTTAATATAGTTCTTTCTTGCCATATAGACTGTATAAGGTACCTTTCCACCAAGCTTTCCAAAAGAGGCTACTACATGAGCTGCACCTGTAGCTTCTAATTGTGATGCCTTTGGCTCAAATAACTGTACAAAATCACCTAATCCATTCTTAAAGGCTGGTGCATTTGCAGTAAAATCTAAATTAGTAATAATCTCTACATCCTTAAAGGGCTCGATCCCATTATGGCGCAGAGTATATTCCATCACCATCTCTGGAGCACCGCCTGGACGGTTACCAACAACCTTCTTACCCCTTAGATCATCTATAGTGAAATCAGGCATCGGCTCTCTTGCCAATAGAAAAGAACCTGCTGTCTGGGTCAATTGGGCAAAATTGACCAAATAATTATCTGCCCCTTGCTGATAAATATATACAGTAGTCTCTGGACCTATTAAAGCTATATCAGCATGATTAGACATTAAGCTAGTAGCAGCTTTATCACCACCCCAAGCAGTAGATAACTCTATATCCAACCCTTCATCAGCAAAGAATCCTTTATGTATTGCAACATATTGAGGTGCATAGAAGATAGAATGAACAACTTCATTTAACCTAACCTTAGTCTTTGCAAAAGCACCAAAGCTTACGGTTAATAACAAGACCAAAACCAAACTTCCAATCAGTAATCTCTTCATCAAATCACCTCCCAATTTTTATACATATATTCTATGTACCATTAATTGAAACTGTGAATAAAAAAAACGAGATCCCTGAGAATCTCGTCCAAATCAATGTTATTTAATTTAAGAATAAAGAGACACCTTTACCACCTTTGCCGATATGATATAAAGCCTTAAAGATTTTACCCTTCTTATAATAGTTGGCTCCTAAGAGAAAGTGGGTATATTCATTCTCTTCTATCTCTAAAGACTTCTTCAATGCTTTCTCAGCCTGATTGTAATTCTTTAATTCATGCTCTACTACAGCCAAATAATTATAGGTCCAAATATTTTCTGAATCTAACTTAACTAATCTATCAAATAACTCTTTAGAATCCTGATAATCCTTCATTATATAATAAGCAAATGCTAAATAATTACTATCTATAATATCATTACTATTCTTCTCTACTATCATCTTATATTTAGGTATAGTCTCTTTTAACACTTTTTTTCCTTTATTCTCATCTAAACTCTTAAATATCTCTGTAGCTTGCTCTATCTTCCCTAAGTTAGCATAGGCAACCGCTAATTCATAGTTTACTACTATATTCTCTCCACTGTCCTCTAATAGCTTGTTTCTCTCTAAAGCTACCTCTTCCCATTTACCTTCAACTTTACTAACAGCCCAAGCTTTATTAGGGAATAATATTATTGAAAGCAGTAATAGGATTAGTAAGAATCTCTTCATATAACTTTTCCCCCTAAGATATTAAATTAATTCTTTTTACTATAACTATTCAATATCTAACAAGGAATACCTCTTCTAAATTTATATTTCCTGAATATTTTATAAAAGGATAAAATTTGAACTTTATAATTTAGGGATCTTGATTTTACTGATCATCAGATAAGATAGTACTATTATCAATAAGATGAGAAGCTCCACAGAAACTGAATACTTGTAGCTAAAAAAGCTAACAAAGGACAATAAAGCCCCAGCTACAGTGATAGGTACTCCCACATAAGTGCCATCAAATTCTGTAATATTATACCTTGCTAACCTTAATGCACCTGCCATTGGAAATAAAACTGTCAATAATAGACCAAATCCACCTAATCCTATCAACCCAATCCTCCAGACCAATATTGCTGGAGCAATACCAAAAGAAACTATATCAGCTAAAGAGTCTAGCTCTTTTCCTAAGTCACTTGTAGCTTTAAGCCCTCTAGCAAGACGACCATCAAATACATCAAACAGACCTGCCAATAATATAAACATTGGAGCCAAGTGCATCTCTTCTTGGATAATGGCTAAAATAGCTATTATTCCACAGGATAGATTCCCCATAGTCACTGCACATGGAATCAGCTTTAAATCAATAGACTCCTTGATACTTCTCTCTCTTAAAAACTCTCTAATCATTCCCAACTACCTCCCCAATGATAGTAATTCTACAGCTTACCTTCTAATCTTCTTTAACCTTTATCTCTACATACTCGAGTATAATAATTTCAGTACAAGAACCAAATTTAATCAATCCAAAAATTCTCCCTATTGAAGCTTGTCATTATTAGTAACCCAACAGACTATTCTACTTAAAGCTATAAATCCCGTGACCTGATTGACCAAAACCTTCATCTGATCATTTTCCAACTCCATTCTTTTTATATAACAAGATACTATTCTCCCTTTAAGAGAGTTTTCCTGCAAAAGATTAATAAATTCTATAATAATATTCTATTCTAAAATCTTGTGTTGGTAGAACAGATAAGACAAAATTACAGCTTGAGCCTAAGTCCAAAATTAAAATTTAGTAAATTATAAGAATACTATTCTAAGCTTTATTTAGACTCATACTTAAACTCAATCTTAAGCTGACTCAATATATCCATTAAATCCTACTTAAATCCAACTATTCATTCTTAGGGTCTAAAGCATCTCTGACCCCATCTCCTAATAAATTGAAGGATAAGATGGCAATAAAAATCATCAGTCCTGGTATCAATAACCAAGGAAATGAGGTTATCTTAGTAATCGATTGAGCTGAACTTAACATATTACCCCAGCTAGCATCAGGCTGTTGAATACCTAAACCAATAAAGCTCAGACCTGACTCCATCAAGATATAACCAGGAATAGCCAAAGTTGCTCTAACAATTACATAGGTCGTTGCTGTTGGTAAGATATGTTTCCAGATTATTCGAAGATCACTAGCACCTAAGGATTTAGCTGCTACTACATAATCCTGATCCTTAATCGACATGACCATTCCTCTAATTACCCGAGCCATCCCAGCCCAACCAATAAAAGAAAGAATTAAGATTATTAAAAAGAATCTAAAAGCAGAAGATAACTTAATTGGTAAGACTGCAGCCAAGGCTAACAATAAATAGAAGCTAGGAATACTTAAAATCACCTCTACTATTCTCATTAAGAGACTATCAATCCAGCCCCCGTAATACCCTGCAACCCCCCCAATTAGCAGACCAAAGATACTGGTAATCAATATCCCTGCAAAGCCTAAGAACATAGATACCCTTCCTCCAAATAATATTCTAGTAAAAATGTCCCTGCCATAATTATCAGTTCCCATTAAGAAGAGATGAGCAGGTTCATCTACCCCTACAAGATGAATAGTGGTTGGGATAAGTTTCAAAAACCTATACTCACTATCTTGATAGAGAAGTTTGATGGGATATTTTTTACTTTTATCCTCTTGATACTTTGCCCAGCCTGTCGCTTTAGTAGCATAGACATAGGGCCAAGTCAGTCCATTAGCATCTTTAATATGAATCTTAGTAGGTGGATGGAAGAAATGATTCTTAAAAGCCTGATTTGGGTGATAAGGAGCTAAAAACCCAGCCAGAATAACCATTAGATATAAAGCTAAAATAATAACAGCAGCTATAGTTGCCATTTTATGCTTAGCTAATGATGAAAGTTTATCTCTCCAAAAAGAGTATTCTACTCCATTAGAACTCTCTTTATTCATTCCTTCTTTAATCTTTACTTGAACCATCTTTCTTCCCTCCTTTAATCATATCTAATCCTAGGATCTACTACAGATAATAATATATCAGCAACTAAATTTCCAATTACTAATAAGATGCTCCCCATCATCAACCCTGCCATTACTAAATAAATATCCTTAGCTCTAACGGCCTCTAGCATCATCCTACCCATCCCTGGCCAAGCAGTTACAATCTCTGTCAAAGCTGCTCCACTTAAAAGTCCACTTAATTGAAAACCAAAGATAGTTATTAGAGGATTAATGGCATTTCGAAAGGCATGCTTATAAATAACCTTCTTTTCTTTCAATCCTTTAGCTCGAGCTGTTCTGATATAATCTTCTCTCATCACATCTATCATCTGCCCTCTCATCTGGCGCATCAACCCTGCTACTGATGCTGTTCCTAACACAATTGCTGGCACTAAAAGATGCTTTAAAATATCAATAATCTTAGCCCAAGGGCTTAACCACTCATAATCAACACTGGTCATTCCACCAATTGGTAGATTAAGATTGAACTTGACAATCAGAAATAATAATAATAATGCAAAAAAGAAGTTAGGAATTGATAAACCAATAAAAGCAAATATCCCTAAAATATTATCACTCCAGCTATACTTCTTAACAGCTGAATGGATACCAATTGGTATGGCTATCCCCCAACTAATTATCATCGCAGCTAAGGATAAAATTAACGTATTTAATAGTCTACTACCAATCACATCTGTTACTGGGGCATTCCATTTAAAGGATCTACCAAAGTCTAAATGTAGTACCCTCCATAGCCAGCGAAAGTACTGTTCTACTGGATTCTTATCTAACCCATACTTGATCTTTAAGTCATTGATTAACTCTTCTGAGATATCTGGATTCATCTTTAAAGTCTCAAGATAATCTCCTGGAGTCAATTGCATGATAAAGAAGCTGACCATAGAGATTATCAGCAATAGTGGAATTACTTGTAATAGCCGTTTAGCTAGATAAGTTAACATTCTGCCACTCCTTTCCTAATTAAGAATAAATGCTACAAAGGGAGGGTGACCAATTATCTAGCCACCCTCTTTAAATACTATCTTTTATTTTTCTAAATAAAGTTCTTCTAAATTCCACAATACTCCACCTAAAGCATTAGGTCTTACATTTTTTAAAGTATTTCTAACACCATAAATAGAATCGGCAACTGCAGTATAGATAACAGGAACCTGATCTGCTACAATCTCTTGCCACTGGTCATAATACTTCTTACGCTCCTCATAATCAGAGGTAGTAGCTCCCTTTAAGAAGAGCTCATCTATTCTTGCCTCCCACTGGGTAGCTGGCTCTTGCTGCTTGGGATTCCACATATGGAGATTACCACTAGATTTCCAAACATTGGAGCCACTATTTGGCTCTGGACTTCCAGTAAGATAGAGGAAGAAAGCATCCCAAGTATATTCACTGGTCAACTGTCTAACTAGCTTACTAAAGTCAATCGGAATAGCATGAACTACCATCCCTAACTCTTTCCAACCATTAGCGATAATATTTAAATTGGCTTCACTTAATTCATTGCCTGCATTGGTCACAAAGGTAAACTCTACAACTCGACCATCTCGGTCTATTAGTTGTCCTTGATCATTCCAGCTAAAACCACCTTTCTTTAGCTCTGCTCTAGCTTGATCTAAACTATAAGGATATTTTCTAATATCAGGATTTAGAAATCTCTTATTAGGAGCACTGACTGCATTAAAGTCAGGCTGACCAAAACCGGCATAGACCTGATTAATAATAGTCTCTCGATCTACTGCATAAGCAGCTGCCCTTCTAAAATGGATATTTGTAAACCATTCATACTTCCAAGGCTGTTCTTTAACGTTTGGATTATTAGGATTTTGGTTAAAGGAGATCAACGATTTAAACCAAGTCGGTCCAGCATCGTATAAGGTGAAGTTCTTTTGCTCCTCCATCGCCTTCATCCTATTATAATCACTATTCTTAATCCCTACAAGGTGGGTCTCACCTTTTTCAAATTTAAGCACCTGAGTCTCTCTGCTTCCTGCAATCTGACGGACTATACGGTCGATATAAGGTAGTTGATTGCCTTCTTGATCCTTCTTCCAATAATATGGGTTACGTTCAAAGACAAGCCTCTCACCAGTCTTATAATCAACAAATTTATAAGGTCCAGTCCCCACAATCTCACTTACCTTAGTATCTATTCCCCAGCTTTGATTAAACTTCCCTGCTTGCCAAGTCTGATAGAGCTTATGCTTTGGTAAGATTACAAAACCATTTAATTGACTCAACAGAGGTGCATAGGGCTGAGGTAGAATTAACTTAACAGTATAATCATCTACTTTTAGTACTTCTATCTTTTCACCACCGATAATCATACCATCCTTAGAACTATTAGGAATATTCTCATCATAGACTACTTGATAGGTAAAGATTACATCATCAGCACTAAAGGGCTCTCCATCATGCCATTTGACATTCTCTCTTAAATGGAAGGTCCATTTTAAGCCATCTTCACTGACTTCCCAACTCTTAGCCAACTCTGGTTCTATCTCTAAGGTCTCAGCATTACGATCAGTTAAACTCTCCAAAACTATACCTACTATCTCTGAATGTTCTGAGCTAGTAATTGGATTAAAACTTCCTGGATCACTTAATAAATCAGCAGTAATTAAAGTTCCTCCATACTTGTCATCTCTACTTGACTGCTCACTTTTAGCAGACTCCTTTCCACCACAAGCTGTTAAAATCAGACTTGTAGCTAAAAGCAAGACTACCATTAACTTTAGATTTCTCATCTTATTCATCTACTAAACTCCTCTCTACTCAGTGTATAATTGCTTTCATTATCAAGAAATTGACTTTAATTAAATTTGCAAACTATTTTTTAATTATCTCATTTATCACTCTGATTTTCAACTCTTTATGGAGAGTAATAAGTTGCTAGTAACCATATAATTAACTGAAAAAGAGCAGACTACAATAGCCTGCTCCAAAACTCTAGGTTATAATTTCCATTCTCTCCTTATAGTTTTTAGAAAGCAAAAACTATTGCTGGTCAAATAATTCTTTATTATTTCCTATTGAAAACTTAATTTAATATTAATCATCTACTTTTTTATAGTTTCCATTCTCCTTCAAAGACCTCAGTAGCTGGTCCACTCATATAGACACGATTATTATTGTCTGCCCATTCAATTACTAAATCTCCACCTGCTAAATGAACAGTAATCTTACGATTAGTATATCCATTTAGGATAGCAGCTACTGTAGAAGCACAAGCTCCCGTTCCACAAGCCAAGGTAATTCCTGCACCCCGCTCCCAAACTCTCATCTCAATCTCATCTTGATTCAAGACTTCGATAAACTCTACATTGATATCCTCTGGAAATACTTTATGGGTCTCTATTTGGGGTCCCCAGTTACTCAGTTCAATCTCTTCAATATCATCTACGAAGATAATACAATGGGGATTACCCATAGATACAGCAGTTACTTCAAAAACCTCCGTACCAACTGCTAACTCTTCTTTGATTACTTGTTCTTGCTCTTCACCTTCCATTGGAATCTCACTTCTTCTTAAGATAGGCTCTCCCATATCGACCTTAACCAACTCTACTGCTCCATCCTTTAGGATCAATTCTGGTCTAATTATTCCAGCCAAAGTCTCTATATTAAGTTTAGTTTTCTCTGTTAGTTCTCTTTCATATAGATACTTAGCAAAGCATCTAATTGCATTTCCACACATCTGAGGTTCACTACCATCGGGATTGAAGATCCTCATTCTATAATCAGCTTCGGCTAAATCTGATGGTAGAATCAATACCAATCCATCTGCCCCAATTCCAAAGTTTCTATCACACATCTCTTGAGCCAATTGAGATGGATTCTTTACTTCCTGCTCCATACAATCAATTAATACAAAATCATTACCTAATCCATGCATCTTGGTAAATTTCATGACTACTCTCCTCCTAATTAATGTATGTTACTAATAATATGTAAACGTGACTTGCTATAACGAATAATCAGTATAGATAAAATCATTATAAATCTACTTTTAAAGTTATCACTTATACTATATTTATTTTACTAGGATTCAGAGCTTAAATCAAGGTAAAATCGAAGATTTTGAGAGTAATTATCATTGTTGATTTTTCAATAAAAACAAGACAACCCTGTTATGAGTTGTCTGCTATATCTCTTTTAGATATCTTCCTATACCAATTTTTCTCCCCACTAAAAACTACTATTATCTTTTATAAGAAAGGTAGATCAGGTGCCACAAAATGTTCGATAAGGAAGATCTGATGGCTCAGGGGGTATAGAATACTCCTCTTGCTTGGAAGAATGGGCATAAGGGTTAGCAAGAACCTCAAGAAAGCGCTCCATCACACTATAATCTCCTTCTTTGACTGCTGCTTCTAGTGCCTCTTCTACCCGATAATTACGAGGAATTAATGC
Source organism: Orenia metallireducens (assembly GCF_003001995.1). Lineage (GTDB taxonomy): Bacteria > Bacillota > Halanaerobiia > Halobacteroidales > Halobacteroidaceae > Orenia > Orenia metallireducens_B. The sequence continues at coordinate 14,851 of NZ_PVNB01000025.1, forward strand.
CGGATTACTCTTTTTCATCAATTGATAAGAGTCGGACTTTGACTCTTGCTGCCTGTCTAATCTCTTCTGCCACCTTTCATACCATTGAACAAATTCTGTCTTATCAGACAAGTTACTATCTTCCAGTTTATCAAAGGTCAATCCCAAAAAAGTATTAGTATAATCTAAATCATGCTTCTCCATTATAGTCAGCAACTCTTCAATAAGAGCTTCATCTTTCTCTTCTTCATTAAATACCCCTAATTTAGCCCTCATCCCTGCTAACCAATTTTGATGATATAATTTAGCAAAATCTGAAAGAACACCCTCAGCCAACTTGATAGCTTCCTTCTGATCATCATGGAGTAAAGCTAGAAGGGTTTCAGCAAAACGTGCTAAATTCCATTGAGCAATAGGAGGTTGATTTTGATAAGCATAGCGACCTCTACGATCAATTGAGCTAAATACTGTTTCAGGGTCATAACTATCCATAAAAGCACAAGGACCATAGTCGATAGTCTCTCCACTGATGGTCATATTATCGGTATTCATCACCCCATGGATAAATCCAACTAACTCCCATTTAGCAATCAACTCAGCCTGTTTTTTAATCACTTCTTGAAGTAGAGAAAGATATGGATTTTCATCATCTTCAATTTCTGGGAAATGACGCTGTATTGCATAATCAGCTAAAATCTGAAGCTCCTCCTTACTCCCCCAGTTGGCAACATATTGAAAGGTTCCAATCCGTAAATGGCTACTGGCCACCCTAGTTAAAATTGCACCAGGCAAATTAGTTTCACGCCTTACCTTCTCACCAGTTGTTACCACTGCTAAACTACGGGTAGTAGGAATACCTAGTCCATACATTGCTTCACTGATGATATACTCACGTAGCATCGGTCCAAGATTGGCTCGACCATCACCGCCACGGGAATAGGGTGTTCTACCTGAACCCTTAAGCTGAATATCAAAGCGTTTACCTGATGGGCTAATCTGTTCTCCAATTAGTAAAGCCCTGCCATCGCCTAACATCGTAAAATGACCGAATTGATGCCCCGCATAAGCCTGAGCAAGGGGAATGGCACCTTCAGGAATTTTGTTACCAGCAAAGATCTCTATTCCCTCTTTACTTTCTAGTTCTTCTATATTTAACCCTAGTTCCTCTGCTAAAGAATGATTTAAAATAATCAACTCTGGTGAGGATACCGGTGTCAGATTGAGGGTAGTAAAAAAGGATTCTGGCAGATTGGCATAACTATTCTCCAGATTCCATCCTGTTTCTGTTAGTTCTTTTAGTTTTATCATCGTATCTCCTCTTTTTCTATACTATTTTATAATTTTAATTAAACAATCACTTTTAGTATCTGCTTCTACCAAATTCATTATACCCTCTCTAGATATAAAGCAAATATTGAGTATATAGTGATGAAACAGCATAAGAAGGAGAGAACTAACACTTTTAACAACCTTATATATCGCTATTTACTTAACTTTTCCCAGTTCATCTAAGAAGGCTGGTCTTCTTTTATAAGTAATACTTAACTCATTTATCAGCTCTTTCAAATCTTCTTTACCTGCAATCTTTTTATAATTTTCAAGCTTTTTGCATACCTTTTGATACATCTTTCTATTTGAAGCAGACTTAGCCTCTAATTTTATAAACTTTTTATAAATCTCTATAACCTCATCTTTGTATCTATCTATTAACATCTCTGCATATTTTTCTATAGTTCTTGGATTCTCTCTTACAAACTCCATTAACTCAGCTAAATCACCTTCCTCAACTATCAGCTTAAGATAAATACTTTTTCCATGCCAGCCCTTATCGTTTTTCAACTCTTCTTTTATCTGATTATAGAAGTTTTCTTCATCATCTTTATGTAACTCTTTTAGTTCTTGATAATATTCAAAATCACCACTAAACAATAGTTCTTTTGCTAAGATTTCTTGTTCTTCTTTGAGTCCAACTCCCTTATAAGCTCTATACCTTATCTTTTTCCATCTTGATACTAACCCTAAATATTGTTGGTCTTTGCTTTCTCCTTCTAATGCCAATTCTATAACCTTTGAGTAATCTTTCTCTTCTATCAACTTCTCTATAAGCAACTCTCTAAAAGCTGTAAATTCAAGATTTGCTTTTATAAACTCTTCTGCTTCTTCTTCACTACCATATTCATCTATTATCTCAAATAATATTAGAAGTAACTTTTCACTATGGTATCTCTGATAAAAACCATCAAGATTTTTACTAACTAGATCCTCTATTTTTAACTTTAACTCATCTCTAAATTCTTCAATTTCTGCAAATTTAGCAGAGATTTCAATTATACTGTCCCTATATTCTCCCCAACCATCAAACACTCTATTGTCACTTTCTTTTAATAATCTTTTAAAGATTTTTCCTCTTATCTTTATATCTCTATTTTCAGAAGTAGCTACAATCTCATCTATTAAATCAATTACTTGTGAGACAAAACCACCTATATCACCATTGGAATCATCTGCATATTGAAAAGCCTCTATGGCTTCTTCTAATACTACAAAAGCAATATCTAAGGCTAATAAAAGTTTGTTATTTTGATGTATCTCTCTTATCTTACCCAATAGTTCCTCCAGCTCAGCGACAAAGTAATAGGTTTCTCTATATGGGATAAAACCTTCTCTTTTGGTATATTTTCTTACTATTGTATCCATTAAGTTTTGACACTTTTTTAGTTCATCACCATCATTACCCTTGGAATATCTAAGGATAATATTATTTTTCAAAGTTAGATCTTTTTTAGCTATATCTACTATGATATCAATTAATTCCTCTTTGCAAAGCGTCTCTAATACTTCTTTTATTGCTGGCTTCCTAGTTATCTCTTCTATAGTATTTTTATTATTTAAAATATCACCTAATTCAAAATAAGCTGCTACTTGATGCTTACATATAGGTCCAAAATCATAGGGGCAATTACAATTAGAATCTAATATCTTCCCATCCCCATCTATTTCTACAATCACTTCATACTCTTCACTTCCATAAACTTCAAAAACATATTCATTATCTCCCTGTTTATATACTCCACCAATATTTCCATCATGATAATAGTTGTATCCTCTTTCTAAAATCATTCCATTTATGTCTTTTTCAAAATCATTTATATTCATCTGTTAATTGTCACTTCCTTTTATCCTCAAAGTTAATAACTTTATCTTTATATAATTAAATTCATCTTTTTACCACTAAATCCTGCTCTCCTAATGCATTAAAGTAATTAAACTAATATCTATCCTAAATTAGTGAAAATAATATCAAATTTTCTTGAGATCTACTAAATATAATTATGAATGATTTAATTCAAACAATCGAGTAAGGCCTCTTCTGTGTAAATGATTAAGGTCATCATACTGTTCTTAGGTAGAGTGACAACAGTATGATTACCATTGTATCATAGCTATATTCTGCTGTAGCAATAAGAAAACCTAGCTGACAGTTAAAATATCAGCTAGGTTTTCTTGAAATTTTTAGGTAGCTAAAGTAGTTCCTAAACTATCCTCTACCTCAATTGGACGATTATTGGCATTGTAGCTAAAGATGTATTCTCCGTTATTGATTAGGTTACCATTATCGTCATAGATATATTCTTGGTCATCGATAGCGATCAGTTCATTCGCTACATATTATAGGTGTAATTGGTAATGTAGTAATAAGAAGACCTAGATAATAATTAATTATTATCTAGGTCTTCTTAAAATTTTAAGGATAATTATTCATTATTTCTTTAAAATCATCATCTAATTTTATTATAACTACTTGTGTTGAAAAGGGTAATTTACTTGATTCAATCAAATCTTCTGAAAAGTTTTTATCTGATATTAATAGTTGGTTAGTCTGTAGTGAATAATTGGTACTTATATTATTAAACATGTTATTACTATAAAAAACTACCGAATGAGTTGCTTTAGGTAAATTTTGAGTAGAATTTTCTTTAATATTAATCTGAGAATTTTTAATTGCACTTGTTAACATATTGATTACTTTTTTATCTTTGTCATTCTCTATAAGATAATCTTTATCTCCCTTTATTTCTCCATTTTCAATATATTTAAATGAATGAATAGATATTTTATCGACTTTTCCTAAGTCTAAATCATTATAAATATCTTGACCTGTAATTTTATCTGCCTGTTTACTCTCTTGAGAGACATATTTTACGATTAAGAAACCTATTGAAGTTATTATAGTAATCATTAGTACAGTAATTAATATTTTATTATTTCTATTCATGAGAATCTTATTTCCCCCTCTTATTGAACAAATCCTGGTAAATAAATATTAATTTTATTGGCTCTATAAGGATAAAGTAGGTTACCTTTCATTAGAACATGAGTGGTTAATTCAATCCTTGAAACTGTAATACCTTTAGGGATAAATACACTTAATTCATCATCTTCATCAGCATCCAAAGCATTAGAGTATCCTTCACTTACAAAAGGATTATATTTTGATGAATATAACCATTCACCCTGTGGACTATCAACATAGACATTAATTGTTCTTCCTACTACATTGTTACTACCACTACTCAAATTTATATAATCACTGATATTTACTAGATTATCATTTTTAAAGGATTTGGTATCTATGTTAACAAATAGCCTTGATTGATAATTCATAACATTTGGGAATATAAAAGAGGAAAATATACCGATGTCATCAATATCTCCTCCAATACCTCCTTCAAAATAATTCATTAATGGACTATACATCATATAACCAGTTGTAGTTTGCTCTAAGTGCTCTATACCAAATAGACTGAGAACTGACTTCCAATAATGTCCACTAGGGTCAATTAACATCACAGGATTATTCTCTGCATAAGCATATTGATTTATCTTCTGTACTGTATCCCTACGAATAAATCTTCCAATCTCAGGGTCATAGTACCTTGCTCTTAAATAGTAGAGTCCCGTCTCTTCATCATAATAGTAACCTGCATATCCATATGGGTTCTCTGTTGCCATACTTCCACTCTGCGATAGAATATTACCCCAAGCATCATAGTCATACTGGGCTACTATATTACCTAGCTCATCACTGAGAGCAATGACATCACCATGACCGTTCAAATGATAATAGTAGGTGATTCCACTTCTAGTCATAGTTACAGGGTTATTCTGTTTTATACCCTACTTTGATTCATATTTTATTTTACTAACCTATAAATAAATTTTACAATTTTCACTATCAATGGTCCTATAATATACATTGCTATTAATAATGATAACATCATGTATACAGATTTTTCATTAGACCATTTGGCAGCAAGTTTTAATAAAATAAAGCATAAAATTATCTTAATAATTGAATTTAATATTTTTTCAAATATTGTAATCACCTAAATTATCTATAAATTTTTTTAGCTACCCAAGTAGCTGCAGTAATTGCTGAACCCCAACTAATACCATAAATTGCTTTATAAATTATACTATCCCTAAAAAATATTCTAGCTGCTGTTTGTATTATAGGAACAGGAAGACTTAAAACTGCAGCTGAAGCTACATTCCATGCCCAATCTTTAAAGTTAAAATGTTTATATGCATTCTTCCAACCATAGCGTCCAATTAAATAAACTCCATATCCTAAAGTACCATAAAATATAGCTTTCCCAATAAAGTAGGCTGCTACAGACAAAGTAAACCTCCCACTAGGATCAGTATACATCACAGGATTATTCTGCACATAAGCATATCTATTCAAAAACTGTGGATCTCTTCTAAACTCTTCATCATCAAACTTCTTCATTGTATCCCGATTAATAAAGCGACCAATTCTCCATTATTATCTAGGTTGCCATTTTCATCATAGATATATTCTTGATTATCGATAGCTACTAAAAAGGCATAAGAGAATTAATTCTCTTATGCCTTTTTAAAATTTAACCATGCCGCTATAGATAGAAAAAATCGATATTTAGGAGGTAGGTGGCTAGATGATTAGGAACTGCCTAACTACCTAACGTTCTACCTCCTAACCATCAAAATAAAACCAATTTCCTTTAATATGGGTTATAATATTATAATTTGAGTTTTTGTTTCCACGCAACTTTCCTGGAATCTCATTATAAATCCAATGATGTTCATTAACCTTAGGTATATACATATATCCATGGGGAACAATATGAAATCTATCTATTGTTAATATCACAAAATTTTCAAAAATAGGGGAACTAATAGAATGAAAATTGTAACTACTAAAGAATTTCTTCCAGTAATTTAATTCTTTCTTTGTCAGTTCAATTGATGATAGTGCTTCTTCTAAAGATTCAAAATTTATATCCTCATAGTTAAAATACTTATTCTCTTTTTCGTTTATAATTAGGGTTTTAAAAAGTTTAACATCTCTATTATAAGGATAATAGTTAAATACCCAACGATCTTTAGAATAAGAAATTGAAATTATAGTATCATATTTCATAAATTCTCTTAGATATTTTAAATAAACAGCTTGATTAACTGTTAATAATTTAACTGCTTTTTTTTCTCTTTTATCTGGATTGTCAATAACAAAATTGGAGATAATTAGAAGTATAGCAATAACTGTTATTACACTTTTGAAAATAATTTTATTTTTATTAGTCACGATATTCCTCCTAATAATTAGCAGAAACATTTAATTTATATTTAAAATTTTGCTGTTTACTATTATTCACCAGACCAATAAAGCTGATATCCCATTCTAATAGCTCTTGAATCTCTAGGGTCATCACCTAAATTTATAAAATTAGTTAACCAAAATCCTAAAGTTGTGGTATTATCTAAAATAGTTTGAGCAAAACCACCACCCATTAAAGATATACCTAATGGCCAACCTCTTGATGCCATAATATATCCCCATGCAATATTTCCTATTGTATCAGCTTTATAAGCCTGATCTTGAAAGATAAATACTTTATTAATATAGTTTTTCTTCATATCCCAATCTGCTCCGCTTGGTGATTTCTTTAAGACTTCACTAATTGTAAACATCCACGGTATTAATGGATTCCCTTTTCGTTGATTAACAAAATCCCAAAAAATTTCATCTCCATTTTCAATAAGACCTGCATAATTATCTCCCAATGACCCCTCTAATCTCCAAAAATTTGAACCATCTGATGATTGAATATAATAACTGTTCCAAAAAGATTGTATTCTTTTTATTACTTTACCTTTTGAATTATAATAAATTCTGTCTAAACCACTAGGGTCAATTAACATCACAGGATTATTCTCTGCATAAGCATATTGATTTATCTTCTGTACTGTATCTCGACGAATAAATCTTCCAATCTCAGGGTCATAATACCTCGCTCGAAGATAATACAATCCCGTTTCCTCATCATAATAGCATCCTGCATAGCGATATGGATTCTCCTCTGCCATACTTCCACTCTGTGATAAGATATTACCCCAAGCATCATAGTCATACTCAGCTACAACCTGACCATTTTCATCACTTAAGGCGATTACATCATCATGACCGTTCAAGTGATAGTAGTAGGTGATTCCATTTCTAGTCATAGTTACAGGGTTATTCTGAGCATCATAGGTATAATCAGCAATCATGGTGCCAATCTCATTAGTTTCGTAAATCAGACGACCTTGAATATCATAGTGATAATGGATAGTTCCTTCGGTAGTAGTCTTGGACTTGCGAAGACCTCGATAGTCATAGGTGTAGGTGGCGATAGTAGTTCCTGAGCTATCCTCTACCTCGATTAAGCGATTATTGGCGTTGTAGCTAAAGAGGTATTCTCCATTATTGATTAGGTTACCATTGTCGTCGTAGATATATTCTTGGTCATTGACAGTAATTAGTTCATTGGCAGTATTGTAGGTATAATTGGTAATGTAACAATAAAAATACCTAGATGATAATTAATTATCATCTACTATTCAAAGCTATTTAATATTCAAATTAATCTTATCTAAATCACCAAGATTCTTCAATTACATATATTTTGTCTTCCTTTAAAGTAGCTAACATCCAACTATTATCTTCTTTTAGTTTTAAATAATATAGGTTATTTTCTTCTATGAGGAAAGGATATTCTTTAAAGGGATCTTTATCCCAAGTGTTTATTACATGAGTTTGAAATTCATTAACTCTTTCTTTTAATTGCTTATAATTATTATCAGTTATTTTATCCCAAATGTCTGCTTTTCTTACTTCTTCTAAATTTTCTTGATTATAAGTTAATATAGTGTAGGTCTCTCCTTCACCTTGAGGACCAAGTTTATAAAATTCTTTTGTAACATCTTCTGGTTTAGGTACTTTAAGATTATATATCCTAACATACATATCCCAGTAAGCATATTTGGTAAAATTGAGTTCATACCACTTGTAAATTAATGGTAAGCATAGTGTTATCAGTAGTATTATTAATAGTAATATAATTATCTTTTTTCTATAATTAAAATTAATTTTAATCTACTCCTCTCCTATCTAAAACTAGATCATTTATAAGATTTTTGACTATAATAATTGCTTAATTTAATAAGTGAGAAGTTTTAATTAAAACTTCTCACTTATATAACAACTAATATGATTAGTAATGAAATAGGTTTATTTTAAATGTATATGATAAAATCTGCTTTCCACTCATATTCAGTAATTACACCAGTTTTTTGACTATAATAACCTAAATTATTAGCATAATTAGAAAATCCTTCCCATGGTCTTTCCTCAGTAAAATCATATATATCTCCCATAGATACATAAACCTTTAATTTTCCACTGTAGTGCCTATAGCCCCATACATTATAACTTGCATGTTGTATAGCATAATATAAATCTCCTGTTTCAAATTCGATTGAACTATTGAAAGAAAACCAACTTCTATTTCCAATCTCTTTTTTTAATTTAGTTCTAAATTTATTTGATTGAGAAACCTTTTGAGCTAATAAACTATCTTGACCAAAATAAAGGTCTTGCCCATATCCAAATAAACCATGATTAAATAATTTATAAGATAAATCATAATTTCTAGGTAATAAATAAGCGGCAGCACCTATTGACAGTACATTTCTAGCAAAATTATAGGTATTTGCATAGGGAATAGTTATAGCCCAATTACCATTAGAATCCATTAACATCACAGGATTATTCTCTGCATAAGCATATTGATTTATCTTCTGTACTGTATCCCTACGAATAAATCTTCCAATCTCAGGGTCATAGTACCTTGCTCTTAAATAGTAGAGTCCTGTCTCTTCATCATAATAATACCCTGCATAACGATATGGATTAATCTCTGCCATACTACCACTTTGTGATAGAATATTACCCCAAGCATCATAGTCATACTCGGCTAATACATTACCTGCTTTATCAGAGTGATCAAGCAGATGACCCCGTTGGTCATAGTGATAATAGACAACTGTTGCTGTTATAGTTGAAGGGATATTCCCCGTTATTGATTAAGTTACCATTATCACCGTAGATATATTCTTGACCATATAAATGAATAAAGAATCTAGATGATAGTCTAAGCTATCATCTAGATTCTTTTAAGGCTCTGTTAACAATAATACAATAAGTGGTGAGATTAATCCTAGAACTACTAAGATAATTTTTAACCAAAACATAGCTTTATCCGCTGTATTTTGATACTTATTTTTTAGTACCTGATATCCTCCAATTAACCCCATAAAACCCAAAGAGTAGAGTAGTATATTGTGGATAATTTCTATAAAGTTACTAAACATATTACCTCCTAAATTTAGCTTATAGAACAACTCTCTCTACAATCAATCTAATTGCATATGTTATAGCTGCAAAAAGTATTACTTTCCATGCTAAATTAAAATGTCCTTCACGAAAAGTTTGTTTTTTTCTTTCCAATTTTTCTCCCTCGATTATACCTGTATACATCAAGAACAATAAAATAAAAATAAGCCAAATTTTATCTGCTATTACTGCTGTTTCTAAAGATATAATACCATAAATAAAGAATATAGTCATTATAAGCATAATTATTATACGAGTTTTATTATACATAGACTCCCACCTTAATCAGATAATTTATCTATTCCAGCTCCAATTAGTGTTTTTAAATCATTATATAATTGACCATAAGCCCATTTGGCTTCAGGAATTGGTTTTAGTTCATCCAATATACTTGCTGAATATATATATTCTTCAAAAATATCAGGATAACCAGTTACTAAAGTCATCATAGTAAGTATTGTATCCACAGTAACATATACAGTATCATTTCCCATATAAATTATATTTTTAGTCAAATTCCATCTATCTTTTTGACCTAACATCTTACCAATTCCTCCAAAAAAATTTCCTGCTCCATGGGCAATTAATGGTATACCTATAATAGCACCATAGCCAGAAGAACTAATGGAAGCTCCAGTAACAAATTGACCTGCACCTCCAAATGCTTGCCAAAAACCACCAATAAGATCATCCCAAAAAGAGTATAAACCACTAGGATCAGTATACATCACAGGATTATTCTGAGTATAGAGATATCTATTCAAAGACTGTGGGTCTCTTCTAAACTCTTCATCATCAAATTTCTTCATTGTATCCCGACGGATAAATCTCCCAATCTCAGAATCATAGTACCTTGTTCTTAAATAGTAGAGTCCTGTCTCTTCATCATAATAATACCCTGCATAACGATATGGATTAATCTCTGCCATACTACCACTTTGTGATAGAATATTACCCCAAGCATCATAGTCATACTCGGCTACTACCTGACCATTCTCATCACTTAAAGCGATTACATCACCATGACCGTTCAAATGATAATAGTAGGTGATTCCACTTCTAGTCATAGTTACAGGGTTATTCTGGGCATCATAGGTATAATCAGCAATCATGGTGCCACTCTGATTAGTTTCGTAGATCAGACGTCCTTGGAGATCATAGTAATAGTTGATAGTACCCTCAGCAGTGGTTTTAGACTTGCGGAGACCTTGATAGTCATAGGTGTAAGTAGCAATAGTAGCTCCTGTGCTATCCGTTACCTCAATTAGACGATTGTTGGCATTGTAGCTAAAGAGATATTCTCCATTATTGATTAGGTTACCATTCTCGTCGTAGATATATTCTTGATTATCGACAGTGATTAGTTCATTGGCATCATTATAGCTATAATTGGTGGTAGTGGTACTATTATCTTGAGTGACTGATTTCTCAGTCCGATTGCCGACACTGTCATAGCTATAGTTGATCACAGTACCATCTAGTAGAGTCTCTTCTACTAAGCGATTTAAATCATCATACTGATAGCTGACGCTTCCTTGAGTGGTAGTCACACTAGTGCGATTACCATTGGCATCATAGTTATATTCAAACTCCTCCAATAATTCACCTACAGGAGCAAAGAACTCTCCATTACCACTATAATTTCTAACTAGCTGTAAGCGATTGGCAGCATCATAGTCAAAGGTGGTATAACTGCCATTATTACAGAGAGCAGATGAGACATTGCCCCGTTCATCATAGGTAAATTCAGCTCGATATCCATAATAATAATAGATTCCAATTAGCTGATTTAAGGAGTTATAGGTTAGAGTATCAGTTGTAGCTAAATCACTGACTGTAGTGAGATTACCATTGCGATCATAGGCAAAGTCCCAGCGTTTCAGACCATCATAGTAGACTTCAATTAAGCGATTAAGCTGATTATAAGCATAGGATAGCTGATTCCCTGTAGGATAGGTGGTTTCAGTTCTGTTACCTACATCATCATATTCAAAGCTGATAGTCTGACTAAGGGGATTAGTAATACTACTTAAGAGATTAAATTCATTATAGCTATAACTGCTTTGATTATTCTTAGCATCAGTGACTGTGACTAAATTCCCAGCTGAATCATAGTCATAGAGGGTCTGATTTGAGTTAGGGTCAACTACTTCGGTCAATAGATTTCTTAAATCATAATTATAAGTGGTACTATTTCCTTTAGCATCAGTATAGCTAGTCAGATTACCTAAATCATCATAGTCATAGAAGATTGTATTATCTAAAGGGTCAGTGATACTAGTTACATAATTCTTACCTTCATCATAGCTATAGGCAGTTATTGAAGCATTCTTCTCTAGTCTCATAGCATCAAACCAGGCTGTTCCTGTCTGGTTATAGTAATAGAAGTAAACCTCTACTTGACTAAAGGCTTTATCAGGTGTGATCTCAGCTACAATATGTTGCCACCCTTCTTTACTAGTATCAAAGTCATTGGCATTACTCCAATCTACCTCTCCATCATCATAATAAATTGCTAGACGCTTTTTGATTATGAACTACTCAATAAAATAAAGAAGAAGGGCTCTTCTTTGAGAGCCCTTCTTCTTTTATTCTGCTAGTCTTATACACTTATAAATTTAATTATTATTGTAATTTACCTCTTGCTGTTACTACATAGGATTTACCAGTTGTTGTACTAATGGAGATAGTCCCATCTTCAGCTACTACTGGAGCCTTTAATTCTCCACTACCAGCTAATTTGATACTCCATTTCTCTTCTCCATCACTATTTAGCGCATATAAGAAACCATTCTCTACACCAAAGTAGACAGTGCCATCTTCAGCTACTGCTAAATCAGTTAACGCTAATTTCTCATCCTCATCATCAGCTAAAATCAGACTTCTATCATTATTATCCTCTACTGGAACTTCAAACTCCCACTTCAACTGACTATCTGCTTCAACAGCATATAAAGTACCTGTACTAGTCCCTACCAAGATAGTCCCATCACTTGCTACTACTGGTGAGGTCAACTTGGCATTCTTGAAGATAGCAAATTGCCACTTCAAATCACCAGTTGCATCAATTGCATATAAGAAGTACTTATTATCAGTAAAGTAAATCATCTCATCAGCTACAGCTGGAGTAGTATCTGCTGCTATCTTCTTAGCTTGATTATACTTGCTATAAGTATAACTCCAATTCAGCTCACCATCTCTAGCTACTGAATAGATAGCTCCACCATCTTGTACTATATCTCCAACCTCTGCCATTACATTAGAAACTGACATAAAGACCAACATCAACATAATCATAAACATTCTCTTATTAAACACTCAAATTCCCTACCCTTCTTTTAATTGTATAAACTGACTAGCTGGTCATTAATTTCTCGGTTTAATTCTAAAATCCTTCTTTATATCAACAAAAAAATTAATTTTTTTATTTTTTTCATTATTTTGTAACATTAATTGGTATAGTTTGATTAACTTTACCGGTCTATGGTTAATTAAACCAATAATCAAACTGGCTTGAATTGAAAAACACCCCTTTAAAGGGGTGTTTAAGATAATAAGAATTATTTTTAAGATTTATAAGCCACAGCTACAACCTGTATTAAACAATCATCTTCAATAAACTCAGTAGTAGCTGTCATCCGAGCAGGGTATCCATCACTAAAATAATCTCTATAAATATCTCGCATGCTTTTAAAATCATCAATATTTTTAAGATAAACTGTTGTTTTTACAACATCATTTAAAGTAACTCCTTCCTGCTCTAAAATAGCTTTTAAATTCTCTAAACTCTGCTTAGTCTGTTCTTCAATCGTATCCAACTTATTTCCTTGCTCATCACGAACTCCTCCAATATGTGCAGTATAGATAAAATCTCCTGCTACTACATAAGCAGAATAAGTCCACTCCTCCACCTTATGTAAAGCAACCTTCTTTAACATTAAAAATCCCTCCTAATAACTATTCTATAATAATTATAGCAAGGGATATCTGACACCAGTATGTCCTATATACTAAATTTATTGATATAATTTCTCTAGCTCTCTTACTTTCTCCATGATTTTATCCTGTAATGAAGCTGGCTCTAAGACTTTTATCTTATCTCCATAACTTAACAGCATCCCAAACCAGAACTGTTCATTCTTAGGTAAGGAAATTTCTAAGATAAAAAAACCATCACCTTCTTCACTTATCTCTCCATTAGCAAAATAATCTTCCACAGAAACTCTAATCTCTTCTTTGCATAACAATTTTAAATCAAGATATTCTCTGCTATCAAGGCTCTGGTGCTCTTTGATTAATTCATCTAGCTTCTCATACTCTCTACTAAAACCCTTATCTATCAGCCTCAAATTCCTTATTCGCGAGACTCGAAAGGTGCGATAATCTTCTCTTTCTTGACAGAAGCAGAAAAGATACCAAGCATACCATTTAAAGCTCAAAGAAAGAGGTTCTACCTTTCTAGAACTTTTATTATGATTGGCATTGGTATAATCAAACTCTAAAACTCTCTTATCAGCAATAGCTCTTTGAAGCAAAGCTAAATAATCATCTACCTTGGCTGGCTATCTTAAGACACTCAAATCGAGATCTAATTGTGAATTCCGTTGCTTTAAAAGAGTATTCTTCTCTTCTGGTAAGATAGCTGCTATCTTCTCTAAAGCACCTTCAATCGCCTTGTTATCATAGGCTGAAGATAAACCCTTCAAAGCTTTAATAATAAAGAAGAAATCATCTAGACTCATCAACTGCTTATCCAATTTAAAGCTATCTATAATTGCATAACCACCTAAAGAGCCTTGTATGGAGTAGATTGGAATCCCTGCTAAGGTCAAGGAATCTATATCCCTCCGGATTGTTCGCACCGAAACTTCAAATTTCTCAGCAAGGTCACTAGCACTGACAACTTCTCGATTGAGTATGTAAATTACTATTGATAGTAAGCGATCTATTTTCATGGTATGGCTCCTTTTTTATAATCTATATTAACCATTTTTCTCCCCCAACTGGACATACCACCAAGCATAATCCACAAATATGCCCCTCTCTACTTTCATTTTTGTCTATACAATTAAAAATATTAATCTTATCCTCTCTTTTTAATCCATTACTCCAATTAACATCTACTATACAGTTAGTTGGACAAATATTGACACATAGATTACAACTACCACAGCCATCATAGTCTACTTTTTTACTCACAGGTAAATCTAAATTAACCAATATTGTAGCTAACCTTACTCTAGGACCATATCCTTTGGTGATTAATAATGCATTCTTACCAATCCAGCCAAGACCAGCCCTTACTGCTGCCATCTTATGTGAATATTCTCCTATAGCTAACTTCTTATCTTTCTGCATATTAGATACAACATAATAATCTATGCCTTCTTCTTTTAAGTGATCTTCTACAATTCCAATTGAACTTTTTAGTTCATCTCTAATATTAAATATTAAGAAATCATGAAAATCTCTAGGATTATAATCCTCTAAATCATAATCATAGTTTAAAATCAAAGAGATAGCATAAGAATAGTCGTGATAAAACTTATTTGATTTTGGGACAGAAGAAATTCCCCATTTGTAAATTGCTAGACTATCTAATATCTTAATTAATGAATCTACTTTTTTATCCATTATATCGACCTCCTAATTAAAGGTTTTTAATATAGAATATAATTTTTCAGTATTAATAATCTTTTTATAAGTATATTATTATACTTTAGTAACCAGTAATAAGTGACGAGTAAGAACTCCTTCTCGTTACTGTTTTAATCTCTATATACTTTATCAATCAAAAATTATAATAAAAAAGGTCGACAGCTAAACAGCCATCAACCTCAAATATCTATAGTAAAGCAAACCTTACTCACTTTTAAATAGACTCTTAACCTCTTGCTCTGGGACTATAGTCGAAATAGCATGTTTATAAACCATCTCCTGTTTGCCATCAGCTCTTAAAATAATAGTAAAATTATCAAAGCCCTCCACCAAGCCTGCCAAACGAACACCATTGACTAAGAAGATAGTTACTTTGGTCTTCTCTTTTCTCACTTCATTTAAGAAAGTATCCTGCAAGTTAATCTGGTTTTTCATTAATATTTCCTCCTCTTATCTAAGATAAAATTTAGCCCCAAGTTATAATCATACATTCTCTATCAAATTATTTTTTCCTCTATTTGATATAAATCCTTTATATTATTCCCTAACTAAGAATCCTTTGCATCTAATTCAAATTTTTCATTACATAATACACATACTCCCTCTTCTAAACTCTCTTTTCTCAATGCTAGTGGGGTTGAGTTTCTTCCCTCTTTTAGCCCTTCCTTATAACCAACATATCTCCCCCCAAAATAGCCTATAGCTAATGAAATTAATGTTAATAAGAGGATATATTTAAACTCCAAAAACTACACCCCCTGTTTAGAAGTTGATTCTATCTTTAATTTTTAACATATATATCTTTTCTTTAATCACTACTCATTACTAGTCACTCATCACTCCTTATTGCTTCTCACCTATGGAGTATCCAAACCACAATATTAGCAATTAGGGCTACCAAAATAGACATCTGCCAATCTATAGTTAAAGAAATAACTAAAGCAATTGTAGCCAATAAGATAGTACCTACCTTACCTAAGTAATTAATAAAATTATCACGATTAATATACTCCTCTAAATAATAATCTATATAATCATCACTTAATTGGACAAAAGTAATAATTGAGATAGAGAATAGAAAAAGATTATAATCTAAGACTAAAAAGCCAAAAACCACCATAATCATAACCTCTTGATAACTCTTCAAGCCTGTTGGTAATCTATTGGTATCCATTCCCATCCCCACAATATAACTTGACCAAAATAAGGCTATTGCTAATTGATAATCTATCAGTACAGCAAAGGTCAACAAGATCAAAGCATAAGGTAAAGTCCCTCTATCTAATCTCATTGCTAAGGTCTGTCTACCATTCATTCTATCAAGCTCTTGGTCTAAATAGTCATCCATCAATTTAATCACCAGACCCGTTAAGAAAATAACAGTAATATTGTTAAGTGTCTCCATTATATCCTCCTAAACATTATCTAATAAGAAGACCTTAATCTGATCAAATCCCTCCTGATAAATCGCAGAAATAGGTACTACCAATCTTTTATCGACAAATTGATTTAACTTATTTAAATTCTCTTGACCAATATCTAAATCCAATTTATTTGCTAAAATCTTATATCCTGCTCTATTTTTTAAAAAATTATAGATCTCTTGATCAATTCTTCTCAGCTCCTGTCTAGCAGATAGCTGACTTAAGTCAACAATATGGAGAACTATCTCACTAACCATCAGCTCCTGTAAGGTCTCTGCCATCGATTTTCTAATATATTCTTGCTGATGTATCTCATCAATTAAGCCACAGCTATCTACCAGCCTAATAACTTTATCCTGTTTACCAACAGGTAATCTAAGCTGTATACTCTGAATACTATTGGTCTTATGGGGCTTAGTAGAGGTTAACTGATCATAGGCTTGTTCTATCTGATAGGTTCGTGTTGATACAAACCCTGCTGGTTGTTTAATCATAAATCTCAACTCTTTTACACCTAGATAATAAGCAAAATTGATCAAAAAGGATGTCTTACCTACATTGGGTTGACCTACTATCACCGCTGATGTCATAATCTCACCTCAATAAATCAATTTACAATGTACAATTAATAATTTATTCTTCAAACTCAGCTCAAAATTGTACATTGTAAATCGTCAATTATTCACTTTAATCTTTGGAAGGTCTTCTCTAGTAATTGTCATCAAATCTGTTTTGCTAATCTTCTCTTTACTAACAAGTCTAATTGCTTGATTTCTAATCGACTCTTCAATTAAATTTCGGACTGTTCGGGCATTCCCCTCCTCTACACCTGCCCCTTGCCTTGTCTTACTTAAAATACTATATAACTTAGCTTCAGCACCTTTCGAGAAGGTATATTCCCGTTCTTCGACCATTAAATTACCTATCTCAATCAACTCTTCTAAATTATAATCCTCAAAATCTACCTGAATAGGAAAACGGGAATTCAATCCTGGATTACTCTGTAAGAAATAATCCATCTCTTTAGGATAACCTGCCAAAATCACAATCAAATTCTTGCGATTATCCTCCATCGCTTTAACCAAGGTATCTATTGCCTCTTTTCCAAAGTCACGATTGCCTCCTCTTGCCAAAGCATAGGCCTCATCAATGAACAAAATCCCACCTAAAGCTGACTCCACCATCTTTCTAGTCTTCTGAGCTGTATGCCCAATATACTCCCCTACTAAATCAGCCCGCTCTACTTCCTTTAAATGCCCTTTATCTAAAAGCCCTAACTCTTTAAATAATCTAGCCAAAATTCTAGCTACTGTAGTCTTTCCAGTACCAGGATTTCCTTTAAAGATCATATGCATCACCAAAGAATCAACCTTTAACTGTTGCTTCTTTCTCTCCTTTTGAATAGTCACAAAAGCTCTAAGTTGTTTGACTAAATCCTTGATATTATTAAGTCCAATCATAGTATTTAACTCTTTGACTATCTCTTCTATAGGATCTTGCCCTAAGCCCTCTACCTTCTGCTCTTCTTTGCTGCCTTCTTGCTCCTTTAGTAATTCAAAAGCCTTGATAATTGAAATATCTCCTAATTCTAACCTTCTTAATATCTCCCTTTTTTTGGAACTATTATTTAAGGGCATCACAATCCCCCCAAATAGTTTCTATTATATACTATATGATTGGAGTTGTTGTATAATTACCGATTGGCTCTAGATTGAATAATTAATTATGTAGATTCAGTGAGGAGATTTTTGCTCGTTACCCGTCACTAATTATTAAAGTGTCCCGACATCCTCATTAATCATCATCATTTATCTCAAATCAATAAAAAATTATCCATAAATAAAAAAAGAGGGCAATCGCCCTCTTTTATTCACAACATTGACACAACATTATCATCTCATTATTATCTTTAAATACCTCTTTACCTAAAGCTTTATTGACTAACTTATAGTCATTACACAACTCATAACGGCAACAGACATCACAGATATAAGCACCTATCACTGAACAATAGACATATTTCTCATGCTCATCAATGCTACATTCACAGACAGGGCACTTCAGTCCTCGTAAATTTTCATTACTTGCAACTAAAATATTATCCTGCTGATCATCTTTCTTCTCTTTAATTTTAAGTATTAGCTTACTGACCTCTTTATTATACTTCATTGAGAAGTTATACCCCCCGAGAATCTGAGTTTAAGTTCAAATACCTAATCTAAAGCTCCATCTTAGACTCAATCAACGCCCTAACCTCATTGAGCAAATCATCAAAATCATATTGATCTACATCAAACCAATGAATACTCTTATCACGCTTAAACCAAGTGAATTGGCGCTTAGCAAAATGGCGAGTATCCCTCTTAATCAGTCTAATCGCTTCTTCTAAATTATATTCACCTTCAAAGTAAGCTATGATCTCTTTATATCCCAAACCTTGCATCGAAATCAAGTCACGGTTATAACCTTCTTTATATAATTCTCTAACCTCATCTACTAATCCTTCTTTTATCATCAAATCGACCCGCTGATTTATTCTCTTATATAGGCTATCCCGCTTTCGTCTCAAACCAATCTTAACAGCTTGATAGCGAGGAGGTGTATTTGCAGCTTTCTGTTGAAAATAGGTGCTGGTCTGACCAGTCTGTTGATAGACCTCAATCCCTCTAATTACTCTTCTTAAATCATTTGGATGTAGCTTATCAGCAAGCTTAGGATCTATCTCTCTTAACTTATCGTGGACTACCTCTGTTCCTTTCTTCTCAGCTTCTGCAGTCAACCTCTCCCTTAACTCCCAATCTGGCTCCATCTCTGGAAAGACAAAGCCTTCGATTACTGCTTGCACATATAATCCTGTACCACCTACCAACATTGGCAGCTTACCCCGTCCATAAATCTGTGGAATCAACTCATCGACCTTCTCCTGAAAATCAGCAACACTGAACTCTTCATCAGGTTCGATAATATCTATTAAATGATGGGACACTAGCTTCTGCTCTTCTATAGATGCTTTAGCAGTCCCGATATCCATCTTCTTATAGACCTGCATCGAATCTGCCGAGATAATCTCACCTTGCAGCTCTTGGGCTAAAGTCAATGACAGTCTAGTCTTGCCTACAGCAGTAGGTCCTACAATCGCTACTATAGGTTCTCGCACAATATCACTTCCTTCCTTTAGCTATCGGTTAATAGCTACTAGCTAGCAGCTAAGTTCTTTTAAACTCCTTCTCTAACTCTTTTTTCGATAATTGCATCATTACTGGACGACCATGGGGGCAATTGGTCACCCCATAACGTTCCATATCATCAATCAATCTATTCATCTCCTGAATCGATAGCTTATCACCAGCTTTGATTGCTGTCTTACAGGAGATCATAATTAGGATATCTTCCACTAATTCATAAGCTTCTCCCAGTTCATCTTCTTCTAATAATTTATCTATACAATCTCGGATTAACTCTTCATCATTTAAATTATAGAGTCCTGTAGGTACACCACGGACAATATAACTACTTCCTCCAAAGCTTTCTAAGCTAAAACCTAGCTGCTCTATCTTCTCTTTATTTTCATTCAATACCTCTACCTCTTGATGTGTTAAATCTAAATTCATAGGAATCAATAGCTCTTGAGTCTTGATCTCACCAGCTTTAAACTCTGCCATCAGCTCTTCATAGCGAACCCGTTCATGGGCTGCATGCTGATCGATAATATGCATCCCATCCAATCCTTGAGCAATAATATAGGTCTGATGAATCTGACCTATAGGAATTAAATTCAGTTCAACCTTTTTATAATCTACTTCTTTCTCTTGATTTAAACTATTATCATCTTGTTTATATTCTTGAGCAGTCTCCTTAATATTATCCTCTATCTCAGTCTCTTTTATAGGCTCTATCTTAGATGAAATCAATTTATCTTCATCTACCTGTAATAACTTCTCTATCTTTTTAGCTCGAAGTTCTTTGCTCTCCTTATTCTTTTGCGGATACTTAGCTTGATTCTTCTCTACTTTAGGCTTTGTTTGAGAAGATTTCCCTTCTTCCTTTTTAGATCTGTACTTCTTATCGACAGCTAGAGTCAATTCATTTTGGGTATAGTTATCTCTACTCTTTTCTGGTTTATTAGCTAATTTCAGCTTAGGAACTAGATCACTGGATTTAATTGCTCTACTAACCCCTTCTTTAACCAATCCATAGACCATCTCAGCACGACTAAACTTCGCCTCTAGCTTAGTAGGATGAACATTTACATCAACCAAGATAGGATTCAACTTCAAGCTCAAGACCACAATCGGTTGGCGATGTACTGTTAATAATGTATGATAAGCCTCCTGTACCGCCTTACTCATCAAGTTACTTTTAACATAACGACCATTGACAAAATAAGATTGGTGTTTGCGAGAAGAACGGGTCACTGTAGGCTTAGAGATATAACCTTTAATTTCCATATAACTATCTGAATAATCAACCTTGACCATCTCTTTGGCTACTTGGCGACCATAAATACTAAAGATTACATCCAATAAATTATTATTTCCTGTAGTCTCTAGAATCTTCCGTCCATTATGCTCTAAATAAAAGGCAATCTCAGGATAAGATAGGGCTAATCTATTGACAATATCACTGATATGACCAATCTCTGTAGAAGTCTGCTTTAGATATTTGTACCTGACTGGAGTATTAAAGAAAAGATCTTTAATGATAATATTACTTCCAATGGGAGCACCACAGCTCTCCTCCTTCTCTAACTCTCCTCCTACTAACCTTAGCTTAATCCCACTTAAACTCTCTTCAGTTCTAGTAGTCAAGCTCAATCTAGATATCGAGGCAATACTAGGTAAGGCTTCACCTCTAAAGCCTAAAGTCCTTAAGGCAAAGAGGTCATTTGCCCGCTCAACCTTACTGGTAGCATGGCGTTCAAAGGCCAATTTGGCATCATCAGGGCTCATCCCTTCCCCATTATCAATAACTTGAATCCAATCCTTACCACCATTTTTTACTTTAACTTCAATCTTGTTAGCCCCTGCATCTATCGAGTTCTCCACCAACTCCTTAACTACTGAAGCTGGTCGTTCAATCACCTCACCAGCAGCTATCTTATTTGCTACATCTTCTGCTAAGACTCTAATCTTTCCCATATCATCTCACCTCCAATTTTTAATCAAAATCAGAAGCTATAAGTAAGCCCTGTTTGTAAGGAAATATTCTGATCTAAGTAAACATTACTAGCTACCCAGCCATCGGTTTTTCCTGCAACCTTTAAATTCCAGCCCCACTTATCATTAATAACTGTACTTAACTTAACTGACAATAAAGCTCCAAATTCTCCCTGACTAGTCTTAAATTTTTGATCTTTAGGCTGACTCCATAGCATTAACCTTGGTGTTAATTTTATCTTCTTATCTTTGAAAGTTATCGGATAATCTATTAACTGTAAATCTATACCTGGAAAATAATTTTTATAGTTGGATTGATTTAATAAAGACATAAATAGCTTTAAATCATCCTTTTTTAGATAAAAGTTTAAATTGACACTGCTACCAAAAGAGGTTAAGTAATGCCTTACATTTACATTAAAAGCTAAGTTCTCATTGAGCCTAAATTCATCAATTCCAAATAACATCGGGTCTAAAGCATTAAGCATAGCTAAGCGTCTCTGTTTATTTAAGTAATCCATCTCTTCTGAACTTAGCTCACTTACTCTAATATATCTATCTATTCCCCCACCGTTCTGGCGATAGCCTCTATCTTGATTATAATCTACATCAGGATTAAATAGATCATGTACCCAGGCTGTAAAATCTAAGCCTGTAAAATCTTTCTTGCTCATATCAGCTCCTTCTTCTTCAATCATCTCCTCGACATCCTCATCGGTACTTTCATCAGTACAAGCATTTAAATAATCATAATTATTAAATAAATCCATCCAATAAGTCAAGCGATAACCATTGCTATACCTAGGGTTATAAAAGAACTTCTCCTTTTCCAAAGAAAGAACTAATTCCGTTTGAGCTTCATAACCTGCAGCAGCTAAGCGTACAAAATCAGGGTTGCTCTCAGCCTTCATTTGAGCCAATTCTTGATCATCTATCTCACTTACAGAGGTAAATTCGCCTCCCTTAAGATCATAAATACCATTATAGCTATCGATCCCTTTATTTTTCAGCACTGCTCGATGGTACTCTTCATGTAACCACCCATCAGCACCAGGCAGTCTAGAGGATTCAACTGCAAAAAGTATATAAGACATCCCCCTCCAAAATACTTGATCAGAAGAATTTCCTTTTAAATTCAATTTATCCATTGTCTTATCCAATAACATTAAGCCTAATTTAAAGTAGTCTTTAGTAATTTTTAGAGATTGATTCATACTTGGCAGATAAAATCCATCTTGATAATTAAAAGGAGCATCAACTAAAGGCAACTCTAATTGAACCTTCTGCTCATCTGCAGTCTTCTCTTTAGAATCCTCTGCCATTACAATAGTAGACAAACTCACCAAAATTACAATGCTAAATAAAAATATTATTCTTTTTTTCATAATCAACAATCTCCTTATTATTTATTTAATTTTAAAATCATTGATCTTACTTTTATTTATCACTCGTTACTGCTCTTTTATTTCTTCTTTAGCTTTCTGCTGTAATTGGTATAGTTGGTTCATTGCTTCTAATGGATTTAAGGACATTATATCTAATTGACTCAGTTGCTCTAAAACTTCACTCTCTTTAGTATTAAATAAAGCCATTTGAGTAGAAGTAGCTGAGCTCTCTTTTAAAGTGTAGTGCTGCAACTGTTCTTCTTTTAAATTTTCCTTATTATCTATTATCTCTTCTTTATTATTTTTATCTTTAGTAGTTACCTCGATAGTCTTTTCTTCTTGCTCCTCTAATTGAGCCAAAATCTCCTTAGAACGATCGATTACTAGGTTAGGAATGCCTGCTCTCTTGGCTACTTCTATTCCATAGCTCTGGTCTGCTCCACCTGGAATGATCTTACGTAAAAAGACTACATCCTCCCCTTCTTCTTGTACTGCTACATTATAGTTCTTGATTCCTGCCAACCTATCCTCTAATTCTGTCAACTCATGATAATGGGTAGCAAAGAGGCTTTTAGCACCAATCTTATCAGTGTCACTGATATACTCAATTACTGCCCAAGCAATACTCAAACCATCATAAGTACTTGTCCCACGGCCAACCTCATCTAAGATAATTAGACTCTTGTTAGTAGCATTATTTAAGATATTAGCCACCTCATTCATCTCTACCATAAAGGTACTCTGTCCTGTAGTCAGATCATCAGAGGCTCCAACTCTAGTAAAGATTCTATCAACAATTCCAATCTCAGCAGATTCTGCTGGGACAAAGCTTCCCATCTGAGCTAATAAAGTAATCAAAGCAACTTGGCGCATATAAGTAGACTTTCCTGACATATTCGGCCCAGTAATAATTGAAAAGCGCTCATCACCTTGGTCTAGATAAGTATCATTTGGAACAAAGACCTCTGTATCAAGCATCGCCTCTACCACTGGATGGCGACCTGACTTAATATCTATTATCTCACCTTGATTGACCTTGGGTCTGACATAATTATTATTTAAAGCTACCTCTGCTAATGAGATTAAAGCATCTAGCTTAGCTAAGATATTAGCCGACTTCTGAATCCGATCAGTCTCAGCAGCAATTCTATCTCTAATATAGATAAATAACTGATACTCTAAATCCATACTCTTCTCTTCTGCCCCTAAGATAATCGACTCTTTCTCTTTAAGTTCAGGGGTAATATAGCGTTCACTATTACTTAAGGTCTGTTTTCTAACATAATCCTCAGGAACTGCATCTAGATTGGCCTTAGTTACCTCTATGTAATAGCCATGTACTTTGTTATGTCCTACCTTTAATGAGCTAATCCCAGTTCTTTTCCGTTCCCGTTGTTGGAGTTCAACAATCCAATTCTTGCCATTCTTCTTAGCATCTAAGTATTCATCTAGCTGTTCATCATAACCCTCTTTGATGATCCCACCTTCAGTAATAGTTGTAGGAGGCTCATCTTGAATAGAGCTTGCAATCAACTCTGTTACATCTGCTAATTTATCTAAATCTTGCTGTAATTCCTCTAACATACTACTTTCAAATTCTGATAATGAACCCTTAACCTCAGGTAGTATCTCCAAAGAGCTCTTTAAAGCAATTAAGTCTCTAGCATTGGCAGAACCATAAATCACCTTACCCATCAACCGCTCAATATCATAGACCTGATTTAATAACTCCCTTAGCTCTTCTTTTAATAATATATTCTTGCTAATCTCTTCAACCCCATCTAAACGGCAATTAATCTCCTTAACATCAAGTAAAGGTTGTTCAATCCAACGCCTTAACCTTCTGCCCCCCATTGAAGTTACTGTCTGATCGATAACCCATAATAAGCTTCCTTTCTTACTCTTATCACGCATAGTTTTAACCAACTCTAAATTACGACGCGTATTGGCATCTAAGACCATATAATCTATAGTAGAGTATGTAGAGAGCCGATTAATATGCTTAAGACTCCTCTTTTGGGTCTCAATTAAGAAATCCAAGACTGCTCCTGCTGCTTTAATGGCTAGAGGTTGATCTTCACAACCAAAGCCCTCTAAAGTAATTGTCTCAAAATGGTCTGTTAATAATTCATAAGCCCTGTCATAACTGAAACTCTCTTGGATATTAGTAGTAATTGGATTAATTTGACTTTTCATAAAGCTCATAATCGGCTTAGAAGAGCGAACCTGATCATCCACTAAAATTTCAGCAGGATTAATCCTTGATAACTCATCAATTACCTTATTAGCAGCCTCTGCTCCATCTAATTGAGTCACTGCAAACTCCCCTGTAGAGACATCTACCAAGGAGAATCCATAGCCTTGATCAGAACCAACAATAGCCGCTAAATAATTATTGTTCTTCTCCTCCAAAATATTATTATTTACTACCGTTCCTGGAGTAATCACTCTGACTACTTCCCTCTTTACTAAACCACTGGCTTGGCTGGCATCCTCAACCTGTTCACAGATTGCTACCCGATAGCCCTTTTCAATTAACTTAGCAATATAGGACTCTGCCGAATGATAAGGAACTCCAGCCATCGGTACCTCATCTCCCTTACCTTTGTTTCTAGCCGTTAAGGTTAACTCTAGCTCCCTAGCTACAGTTTTGGCATCATCATTGAACATCTCATAGAAATCTCCTAATCTAAAGAAGAGTATTGTATCCTGATACTCCTTTTTGATAGAAAGATATTGTTGCATCATTGGCGTTACTTTAGCCATGTATATAATACCTCCTAAAGCTTTCTCTATATTATTGAAGTTAATGTTTTAATCTATCTACAAATTACTATTATAACATAAAGCTACCTTATAATAAAGTATACTGCTCTCTTTAAGCCTAAGACTAAGTCTGAAATTAAAAAAGGATAAAAACAAAAAATATAATAGTGCAAAATAACAAAAAGTAGCTAAATAGCTACTTTTTAACTCTCCTTTTTAGTTATAATTACATCATTACAATTTATACATCTCTTATGTTGTACATCTTTTGAACGACCATCATCACCAAAGTAAACATTAACCAACTCATCTCCACACTCTTTACAATGGGTCATAATTGAATCTACCCCTCCTAATGAGTCCTTTATTAATAAGTTTATTCCAATTTATCTTTAACATTCCTATTATCAAAATATTTTTAATTTTTTTCTTTTACCTTTCTTCTCTGTTTGATTTTGACTTCCTCAATATCATCAAAATTACTGACTCCTAGACAACTTAATAGCTCTGATTTATCAATTCCCATAACAGCCAGCTCTTTTAATTGTAATCTCCCATCTCTAATTAAGTATAGTTCCTTATTCTTCTCTGAAAATTTAGAATCATCTACTGCGTCTTTATTTTTTACTTTTATTTCTTCCCTTAGTTTAATATCAGCAGAGTCCCTTAAACTTAAATATAGCTTATCACTCTTGTCCTCAACAAAGGCATAAAATATATCTTTACTATTATCAATTCCCTTCTGCTTTAGCTTCTCTAATAGCCACTCTTCACTTCTATCAACAAGCTTAAGATTCCCTTTTTGAACGATTCCATCAATAATCACTGCCATGGGAATTCCTTCATACTCTCGCTCAATATCTAAATCTGCTAAGGTAACAGGGCGAGCTGAAGGAATAGGAATCACACTAACAGATCCCGTTGGTTCCAGTACAGCAAAGTCTATCTCTGTCAATTTAGAATACCCTGCTGTTCTTAAAATTGATAGTAGTTGCATCAAAGAAAGGTGCTCCTTCTCTAAATTCTGCTCTATAATCTGACCATCCTTAATCAAAATACTGGGCTCACCTAATAAGAATCTATTCATGATTTGATTTAAAGATAGCTTAGCAAAGATAATATAAAACAGAACTAAAATAGCTGCTCTAATAACTGTTGGCATAAACTCTGTACTGATTAAAGGTTCTGCCACCACCGTACCTAAAATAATAATTGCTACCAGATCATAAGGGGTCAATTGGACTATACTAGATTTGCCCATTAGACGCATTAAACTGATAGTCAACAGAAACATTACAAAGATCTTACTGATAATCTGAAACATAATCTACCACCTTAAAATAATAATAAGTGACGGGTAACGACTAAAAACTTTTATACATTTAGACTGTTCTTAATTGTTATTTTTTATTATCCCAAGTTCTATACTATACCAACACTAGATATTATAGATATGCTAACAACTATACAAAAAAATAAAGCTCTAGACTTTTAAAAGTCTAGAGCTTTATTAAGTATATAGTTATTAACAACAACCGCCGCTGCATCCACCAGCATGAGAACCGCAACCGCCCTCTTCTTCTCCAGCTAAAGCAGCAGAGATAACTTGATTAACAGTCTGCATAACTTGGTTAAATTTATTTTGAGCTTTCATAAAGCTTTTAATATCTTCATTCTCTTGCATTTTAGTTTGTAATGCTTCTAACTCTTTTCTTACTTCATCAGTTGCTTCTTGACCATTCATTGTCATCATCTGTACCATTTGTTGCTTCTGTTGAAACTCTTGTAAGATTCCTTGAGCTTCTTCATTAGCTTGCATCGTATCTTGAGCTACCAATAGCTCCTTATATTCACTAGATTCTACAAGTGCATCTCCCAAATCTTTAGCTTTGTTCATAATTGACATAAAACTACACATCCCTTTTGATTATTTGCAACAGAGATTAATCGACTATTGTACCATACAAAGTCCAACTCTGTACTTTGTTTATTTTAACATTAACTAACTGCCCTGTCAAATTAGTGTCACCTTCAAAGATAACTATCTTATTGGTAGTAGTTCTACCTGTTAAGGTTTCAGGATTATTCTTACTCTCTCCTTCAACTAAGACCTCTACTGTTTGATTTAAATAAGGTTGATTATTCTTCATACTGATACTACTTTGTAAATCTATTAATCTCTGTAATCTATCATTTTTAACATCATCAGGCACCTGCTCTTCCATCTTAGCAGCAGGAGTACCTGTTCGCTTAGAGTACATAAAGCTATATGCCATATCATACTCTACCTTCTCAAATAAATCTAAAGTAGCTTGGAAGTCTTCTTCACTCTCACCTGGAAAGCCAACGATTACATCAGTACTAATAGAAGCATTAGGATTTTTAGCTCTCACTCGTTCAATCAAATCAATATATTCCTCACGGGTATAATTTCTATTCATAGCCTTAAGTACCTTATTGCTTCCTGCTTGTACTGGTAAGTGGAAGTGATCACAGACCTTATCCAAATTAGCTACAGCTTCAATCAATCTATCACTACAATCTTTTGGATGAGCAGTCATAAATCTAATTCTAGCTAGACCTTCAACTTCATTAAGAGCTGTTAATAGATCAGTAAAATCAGTCTTGTCTTCAAAATCATTACCATAAGAGTTTACATTTTGACCAAGTAAAGTAACCTCTTTAACCCCATCAGCTGCCAACTCTTCTACCTCTCTAACTATATCTTCAACTGGACGGCTCTTCTCTCTTCCCCTAACATAGGGCACAATACAATAAGTACAGAAGTTATTACATCCATAGATAGTAGTAACCCAAGCTCTATGGTCATCAGTCCGTTGGACTGGCATATCTGGAATTAGTTCTGTATTTTCATCCCAGACTTGTACCAATGGATTCTTCTGCTCTTTAGCCTGCTTTAACAGCTTTGGAAAATGGTGAATATTATGAGTACCAAAAACTATATCTACATGGCGATACTTCGCCTTAATCTCATTAACTACCTCTTCTTGTTGCATCATACATCCACAGATTCCGATGATTAAGTCAGGATTCTTCTCCTTTAGTCTCTTTAGTTGTCCTACCTTACCATAAACCTTCAATTCAGCATTCTCACGGACACAGCATGTATTTAAAATGATAATATCAGCTTCTGTTAATTCTTCAGTTGGATGATAACCTTCACCTTCTAATACGCCTGCCAACTTTTCTGAATCATGCTCATTCATCTGACAACCGTAGGTTACAGTTAGATAGAAACCTCTATGCTCCTTTTTATCTTTAAGTAGTGTCATATTTATTCCTCCTTTTGATAATACATCTCAGTTCGTAGACTATAACATTATATATTATAACATAAAACCTTTTATTTAAAAGTGATAAATAGAAAAAATAATTGATATTATCATAAAATAACTACTTACTAAAGTTAGTTACTAGCCTTAAATTAATAGCTTACTAAGCCAAATTTGATTACAAAATAAATCGATAAGATTTCTCAATCAAATCCCTAGCCACATCAATATCTTCTACACTCTCTACTCTAACTTCTAAATTTCCAGTTCCGTAATGGCCAATATCACTGACATCCCTTAATCGCTCGTCAGCTAAATCAACTTCAATAGGATTTAGGGATAAATAAATTAATAAATGCTTCTTATGTATTTCCAAGCAGGCAAAATTTCTAATAGTCCTATATGCTATATAAAACTTCCGGTAACTTACTGTTATATCATCACCCAAAAGTAAGATAAATTCCTGAAGTTCTTCAAATAGATCAATAGTTAATTCAGTTCCTTTTGCCTTATGATCATCTAAACAATAACTCTTTTCTATTCTCTCTTCAGTTGATTTTTTCGGTGCTGAATAATCCACTTCTTCATTAGAGGTTAATATATTAATATTTAATAAATCCTCTTCAAAAAGCTGATATTGAATTAGTTCAATTGGTCTTCCCATCTGAGCTACAGCATAGGTATCATATTTATTAAACGTTTCAGCAATACATAATACTCGTGGTGAAGACCAATCAATCTCTATCTTCTTACCTAGCTTATCTCTAACAAGTAATTCAAAGTCTCCTTGATGATCCATTAGCCAGTCTAGATAAAATAAAGCTTGATTGATAATATTTTGACTTTTATTACGCTTATATTCTAAGATTACTGGTGAGTTATTTTCATCTATTCCTAGAGTATCCATTCTTACTCCATGTCGTTCTCCAGTTGAAAATTCACTGGCTAAAAATTCAATCCCGAATATCTCTTCTAAATTGGCTTCTATTAAGTTTTGGAGCTCTTTTTCTAAACTAACAGTTGCGCGTTTGAGTTGTGTGGCTTGACCTTCTTGGATTTTATATATGTTGAAAGACATGGTAAACACCTTCTCTTTAATTTTATGCTACAACAAACTTATTCTAAAATTAATCTTCTCATATACTTGATTATCTTCTTCATCCACTAACACCAAATAATAATCCTTATCTCTTTGATAATCTAAATCTTGCAAAGTAAACTTTTCTTTAAAGCTTCTCTCTTTAGAACTTTCAGAATTACTATCAGCAATAATAATATTTTCATTAGAAATTCTATTACCCGACTCATCTTCAAAGTACAACCTTACTCGCCTTGGAATTAATTTATCCTTAATCTTTTCACTTTGAAAAAAGTTAAGATAAAATATATTATTAGTAATCTTTTTAGAAATACTAGTTAGCCTAATATCTACTTTCCTCACTTCATTTTCACTATTTTGACTTCTATCATTCTTAAACTTAATTACTGGAATAGCTATTTCCTGTAATGAAGCTCCTCCATGAACATAATTCTGACCAGCCCCCTGTTTTTTAAATCGATTAACCCCCCGTGGCACAATAGCAGTTAATCCACTCTTATCTCCAAAAATATAATCTAAATTAACTTTTAAAGTTCCTTCTATATTGGCCTTATCTTTGCTAATTATAAATCTTCGTTTTTCTTCTATAGCATCAATTTTCACACTATCTGTCTTGTCACTCTCTTCTAATGGTCTACGTCGATAAATAAAACCATGATCGGCAGTAATATAAATATTAGCTGCACTCAAACCATGCTTTAAAGTTCTTACAATCAAATCTAACTCTTCATAACTCTCTTCTATGGCTTCAAAAACCTCTAGCTCTGTTGCAGCATGATCTCCTTTAGCATCAATTTTATTATGATAAATATAAACTAGCTTTGTTCCCTTGACTACATCTCGTAAATCACTTCTACTCATCTGAACTATATCTTCATATCTTAAAGCTACAGATTCTTCTTCAGTTACTTTTAATATTTTCTCTCTATTCTTCAGTCCTTGAGAATTTATACCATCTACAATAACATCACCCTTACCATTGATATCAAGCTTTTGATGGGGCAGCAGACTAGCCATCCCTAACTTTGTATAAGAAGGAAGGGTCCCTTGCATAGCATAAAGCTCCGTTGCTCCCTTTACTTCTGCATTAAGTAATTGACTGAACTCTGCTGCAGCTTCATATCGTAAAGCATCAGAGATAACCACATAAACCCGTTCCCCATCTTCTACAGTTTCTTTAATAAACTCTCTATAGAAATCTTTCTGCTGTTTGATTCCAGCAATCTGCCAATTATCTATCAATTCTTCTTCAATCATATTAGACCATTTTGTAGATAATTCTTGTAAGTACCAGTTAGTATATAGGTTTTCAACCCTATCCTTTAACTCTATAATTAATTCCTTATCTTCTATTTGATCATAAGCCAAATAAAATTTACGATATGCTTTATCAATTAAATAATACTCTTCTAAATAGGTATTAAAGAAATCATAAGATTTTTCTTGTCTAATGATTTTATTATACTTCTTCTGATACTTAAATAGTTCTATTACTTGATAGATAGCTTCATACACTTCCTCAAACTTTTCATACCAATGTTTAGTCCTTCTAGCAATAATAATCTCCTGATACCTATCAAATTCATCTAAATCATCTAATAAATTAGCCTTCAATCTATCAATAATAGCTAAATCAAAATCTTCAAAACTATCACAATCTAAATAATTATCTACCTTCCAATTAAAGATATATTCCTTAAGATTAATCTCTTGGGCAATCTCCCTAGATAAATTACCATAACTTTTAGCATGATTACTATGACTCATCCAGTGATCAAGAAAGACTATGCAATTATTCTCCCTTTCTGCTACGTATCCTTCCCACTCTTTAGGAAAAGACTCTTTCAAATTATGATGCAAATTAGTAGTAATAAGAAATCTCATTAATCCTTTAAGACTCTTATCTTGAGCTATGTAACCATAATTATCTTCTATCAGTCTCCAAAAACTATCCTCATCCCCAAATTTTTTGATATCTACAAAATATCTATTATCTTCTTCATTAAGCCCTTTCATTAATATCTTCTTAACTGCATTCTCCAAACTAGGCATCCTTAACATAGATAATGCAGATATAATTGCTATATCAAAGTTCTCTTCTCGATAATCATTAAGCTTGTACTTCTTTAATCGCTCACGACGCTTTTTATTATCAAAAAACTTCTCATATTTATTGAAAACATATCTCAAAGAATAATCTTCTAAACCAAACTCCTGCATAATCAAAGTAGTGCGGTTTGCAGTGAAAATATCAGAATACTTCTGAATATCCAATAACCAATTCTCCCGTTTAACAGGTTCTGGCTTATCAGAATAGATTAGATAATTAGATTCTTGGTCTACAACCTCTAGTTGATACTTTGTTTCGAAATTATTATTTCCTGTTAACTTCCATAGTTTAGCATTATTTAAGTTCAGTTCTTCTATATCTTCAGCAAATTCTTTATTTTCATCATACCAAAAAATAATATGCCGTTTCTTAGCATCACTAAGCTCTCTTGTAAATTTTTCTTCTAATGTTTTTTCAATTTTATCTAACTCCATAACCTCACCCATCCTTATATTAAAACCAGATAATAGTTTATAGATAAAAGATAATAGATAGTAAAAACTACACTATTATCTCTTATCTTATCTTTAAATTTTTGCTAATAACTTCTTAAACTTCGGATAATTCTCCTTAACCCCATCATCCAAATCAATTTCAATCTGCTGATTAGCTACATGATTTAATTCTTGGTCATACTCTAATAACTCCTGTAAATCACTATCGATTTCACTTAACTTATTTTTAGCCTTACTCTTCTCTCGACTAGACATCTCGGAATCAATAATTCCTTCTAGCCGTTGCTTTTCTGCTTCTAATTTTTTCTGTAACTTATGGAGATAATCTATTCTAATCTTAGATACCATTCCTTTATCATAACGATGCATATAAATTAAAACATTAAAGGCTTTACCTCGACTGTCACTCTGGAATAACCAATAAATTGGACATTTATTATATCTTCTCGTATGGTCATGATAGAATTTAGATTTAGTAATAAAATAGGTTCTCAAAGTTTCTCGAGAGTTACTATTACGCTTACTCAAAGTATCAGCAATAAAGTTTAAATTTTCTTCTAGATTCTCTTCGCCAAAGGTAACCTTAACAAACTCGACAAATTTAGCTACTATATCATCATCAAAGTATTCATCCTTAGTAATTGGGATAATTCCATCTTCATCAACAGAGAATATCTGATACTTACTTGCATCAAATTCTCCTCCTGCATAAGCTAGTCCCTCTATATCTAATGAATAACGCCCTAGCATACAACCAACTGCATAAGAGATAAAGCTCTTAATATCCCGTTCTCTATCTGCTTTTCTAACTGTAACATCCTTCTCCTCAACTTCTGGGCTAAGCTCATCTTCTAATCCATAGATATCAATGAAGATTCGGTTTAACTCTTCTTCATTAGCTTTAAGTTGATAGAATTGTTCTTCTGCAAAGTCTGACCAGTTATTGAAGGCTTCTTCGATTGTTTGTGCATTGTCTTTGTGAGTTAATAATGGGTGTCGCTTGAAGTCCCATGATATTTCGAAAGAGTCCCAGTCGATCTTGGAGATTTCGATGTTTTGTTGGACTAGGCTATCCGTTTTCTCTTTTAGAATCTGATTATCATCAACTACTTTCTTTTCATATGGAAGCTGTATTATATCTCCTTTATTATAATCTAATGTAGCAGATAACACATTTAAAAAATGATTTGCTACTTTAGAATTTAGAAATCCATTTAAAGTATAAATATCTTCTTTAAACGGAAAGCACATAGATCCTTTTTGGTCAAACATAAATCCTTTAGAAGAATATCTAGTAGAAAATTTACTTGATATGTTACTCCAAGTTATACCTTCTTTAAAATAATTTCCTCTATCTTTAACAACATAATCAGCATTACCATTCAAATAAGGATATTTGTTTTTTACGAATTCCTTTATTTCTTTGCCATCATTTTGCCAATTTACGATATATTCTTGATTCCCATACCATTTTCTATATGTACCACCTTTATGATAAGGAAACCACTTCAATCCACTTTTTTTAGCTTCTTCAGAATTGCTAAAATTAAATCCAATACTATGTATTTTTACCTCATGCCATAACTTTAAAAAATAATTATTATTTGAAGTCTGCAAACCTACCTGAACTCTAGCTATATCATCTAACTTTTGGCTTTGTTTGAATATCTCGATTACAGTATCTGATATCCAATAAGCTATAGGCGAACTAGGAATTTCATGAAAGTTACTATACTTTGTTGTATTTTTATTATTAATATCAAAATATTGTTTCTTCTTCTCTTTTGGATTATTATAATCTGTCAACCTTAAGTAAGTTCCATTATACTTAGCATTTAAATTATTTACCATTATAAAGGAAGTGGATTGAACTACTTCTCCACCTATCTCTTCAAAAGTTTTTGGTCCTAAGTGTACCATTGATTCAATAGTAATATTAGTAAGTAATTGTTTTCTCAATTTTTCAAAACTAGACAGAAACATCCAAGAATGTTGAGTAATCATTGCTATATAATATTTTTCAATACTATAATCTATGCATTTCTCTATAAATACTGAAAATAAATCTCTTTTACTATTTTCGAAATTTTTCTTCAGGTATTTCTTTAGTTTACTATTCATATTTCTACTGCCCATATAAGGGGGGTTAGTACATACTATCTCGTATTTCTGTCCCATTATCTGAGCCTGTTTAATTAAAGCCAATAATATATCTTCAACTCTATCATAAAATAATCCTAACTTATCTTTTAATATTTCTAACTCTGCTTCCATAGCTTCTTCATTAATCGCCTCTACCTCTAGAATAGAACCATAGTCTTTAGCATCCTCAAAAATATCAATTAAGTAAGAAATATTCTCAGCTCCACTATCTTTAATTATCTTTAATTCCGCTTCACCGATACTATTACTCTCTTGAATTGCCGTAATATTCAACTCTATTGGTTTCCTAAAAATACGACGATTCTTCTCTCTAGCCTTCATCATTACTGCAAAGTAAGCCAATTGTGCTGCTCGATTATCTATATCCAATCCATAAAGATTATTCTCTAAAATCAATTTTGGTATATCTCGACTAGAGTAGCCTACTGATTGATATATTTCATATAATACATCAAAAGCATATACCAAAATATGCCCACTACCACAAGCAGGGTCTAAGACCTTAATCTCTTCTGGTCGAATATCATTAACTCTAATCTTCTCTAATTCTTCTGCCACCTCTGGCTCCTGTTCTGCTTCTTCTAGATAATACTCCCATTCTTCTTTTAACTTCTCTTTTAGACTATCACTTAAATTGCCCGATTCTAACCATAGTTTACCCAAGGAATTCTCAACCATATACTTAACTATCCACTTAGGAGTAAATAACTGAGTAGCCGCTGGTATCTCTTCCTTCTTTATCTTCTTCTTACTAGCGAAAACCTCATCCTTCTTTTCAGAGATATAGAACTGATACAACCACCCAATTATCTCTACTCCCTCTTGCCAATCTTCCTCTTCGACCTCATTTACCAGCTTAGTAATCACCGACTTTTCAGCTAATAAATTATCTGGTAATAGTATTTCAGTATAATCCGCAATCTTTTCAAAGATAAAAGGCATAATCTGATTTAACTCATTACATTGCTCAATTAATAAATACTTATATAGCTCATCAGTTTTGTTCTCATCCTGATACTGATAGACCTTCTCCTTATCAATATCCAATCCCAGGTGTAATGCCTCCCGAATAATATCTGGTTCTGCCTTACTACCTTCTATTGAAGATAAGACCCTAACCCCTGTTGGCAGATAATTATTAACTTCCATATAACGTAGAGCCACAAAACGATTAAACCAAGTATAAGCCACCTCTTCCATTACCTGCTCATAACCTTTATTCTTTATCTCTTTAATTAACTCTTCTCTCTCTCCAACCTCTTTAGGAGTTAAAACCCTATTAGCAAACTTAAAAGCTAAATAACCTTCACCTCTATCTTCACCATCTTTAATTCCATCTTTACTAATCCCAATCTGATATGCTTTCTGTTTTACCTGTTCAATTAGTGTATTTCTAGCATCAATTGCAAAATTCTTAATCGCCGTCTTATTCAAACATAACACCCCTTTAAGTGCAGATTAATAGAGTATGGTATTAGATTATAGATATTATAACCTATAGCCTACTGTTAAATAAAAAATAAACTCTATCTATTATCTAAACTAGTTTGATTCGTTTATCTTCATCAAGTTCCCTCTGTAATTTCTTTCTGATTACATCAAGCACCTCTTCAATATCACCTTCATCTTCAATAATCTGTGCCCCATGTAAAATATATGCCAAACTAATTACTTCTGTCTCTTTAACCTTATAATCATCCTTTTCTGGAGTTTCCTCGACAGAACTCTTATTACCTTTATTCTTCTCTTCCTCTTGCTTATATTTAAGCTCTAATTCTCTGACTTTCTTCCTAATATCCTCAATAGAACGTATCTTTAAACGGTCACTCTCTTCCTTCATTGCAATTACCTGATACAGATTATTAGCCCTATCCAACCTATCTAATAGACTAACAAATCCTCTCTTAATCTTCTCTTCAAAGTCCTCTGGCAACTCTTTTTCAGCCAACTCATCTTTAACTATCTGATAATTATGCTTGATTACCTTCTTAACAGGCTTACTCTCTTCATCTAATAACTCAGCAAACTTATCATTAAATTTATTTCGTAACTCTGGTATTCTATAAATCTCAGAATAAGGTTCTTCCATTGCTAATATATTCTGTAATTCTTCTATTAAATCAATTATATCTTTTTCTAATACATATGACTGATTATCTTTATAAATCTCTATTGTATCCCAGGCCTTATCATAGTATTTCTTCTGATCTCCAATTAAGAAGTTTTTAACCAACTCTGCATCCTCTTCATAATCTAATAATTCATCTTCATTCTCAGCCAAAGCACTATAGAACTCAAAAGCATCTCGGATTTCTAGAATAGTCTCCATAGTTCTTTTGCCTCTTTTTAAGATATCTTCTCCTGGATAATCTTTATCTTGATTTTTAGAATAAATATTTAATAAATCATTAATTCCAGTATCTCTAGCTTCTATCTCAACTCTCATTTCTTCTTTAATAGCTTCCATCAATCCATCTTCATCACTCGGAAATGCTGTCTTGGCAAAAAGATCTCTGGCTAAATTTCTGGCCAAATTAATTAATCTTTGTTCTACTTTGATTCTTTTGGTGATTATTAAACCTTCCATATAATTATTTCGAGTTAAATAATCAATTAATCTTCTATTGTCCTTCTCTATATTTTCACCTTTATACTGCAACTTAATCTCTTGAGCCTTAAACAATTCAACTACTACTGCAGCAATATCTAACTCTTTCCAACCATAGGGTACACTCATGAAATCTTCCATTACCTTCTTTAAGCTTGTCTTAAGATTTCTTTCACTTCTTCTACTAATATATCTTCTTACCTCATCAATAGCTAAATGATTAGCTATCTGTTCATCAAAGTTAAGTTGCTTATCACCACTATTAATTTTCTTTAACAACTGGCTCTTATCTTTTGTAAACTCTTCAATATAATTTAGCTTCTTATATATAGTTTCAATCAAAAATTTAAAGGCTTCATTAATTCTCTTGACTGGATCACTAGATTTAATTTCTAATCTTTCACTCATCACATAGATCTCTGCTTCACCTAAATCTTGAATCAATATCTCTTTAATTCTAGAATTTCTTTCATTAGATTCTCGCCTTTTGGCACTCATAATTCTCTCTATCTCTTCAGTCTTGGCCATACCACCTTTTTTTCTTAAGTACTTATCTAATTTTAAGGACTCTTCTAACTCATCCATTAAATTTCCTTCTGGTAGCTTAAAAATAATATTGCTATTGGCTGAAGACGCCAATCTCAATTCTTCTTCACTATCAAGACAAAATGGAGTTACTATTCTAACACCCACTTCCCCATTTGGACGCCCCCGATGTTGTTTATCTATAATTTTATTAAAAGGAAAATTATATTCTGTAGAATAAGCATACTTTCTATCAGGATAAATATCTTCAAATACATATTCACCAATCTTGTCTATAACCATATCAGGATCTATATTTGTACTCTTTATCTCCCGATTAATATCCTGTTCTTCATTAGTTAAAAACATATATTCTAGCCCATTCTTTTGAATTAATGTTTCTTTGACCAATCTTTTCAATGAGTCTTCTATCTCCTCTTTTAAGCCTATCTTATCTTCATCAATATCACTGATCATTAATGTAGTAATATTCTCAAGATTAGCAGGTACTTCATCAATATATTTAATCATAAATAAAACCTTTAAAACTTCAACATCCTGCTCTTCTAACTTAGAGTGCTCATCTTCTGCCCTCTCTTGAGCTTTCTTAATCACTCTACTTACAATAGGATCTAAAAATTCCTCGATTGATTCATAAAAAGCAGAAAAAGGCACTAGCTTACCTAACTCATTATCAACATAAATCAATGCTGATTCTTGGAAAGCACTAAGTAATGACCGCTCACCTTCTGATAAATGCTTCCCAGAAGCACCATGTAATCTAATCGACTCAAAAACCTTCTGCAATAAATCAAATTGATAAGGAATAAAAGGATAAATATTAGCAAAGTTATCTTCATCAACATAATTCTTCATTTCAGCTGTATCAGCAGAAAAAGTAATTAAATTCTTTAAGATTGAACTCTTATTATCATAAAGTAATCTTAAAGTATCCTTTACCTCATCTTTTTTATCCAGTATCCTCTTTTGTATAACCTCATCTACATTAGCACTAGATAAGCTTAATCTCGTATCAAATCTTCCTTGTATTTTTGAAAAATCTCCACCTTGTACTTTAGTTATTGAGTCAATATCCTGCTGTGAAGTTACTAATACCCAAGCTTTACCTCCACAATATGTACCTAAATCTTCAGCTACTGTCTGCAAATTCAACATTAACTGAGTATCGTCACCAATATATTGACCAATTTCATCAACTAAAAATACTAGATGATGATTATTACCTTTAGCTTCAATATATTCTTGCACCAATTTGGCAAACTTCTCTACACTTAAACTATAATTATTCTCTGCACTATAGTACCAGTTCCTTGCCGTTTCTTCACTCATTTTTGTAGTATTAACTAGTGCCTCTATAATTGCATCTTCTTCATAATAAAAATCATGCCTTCTATCTTCCCATTCATCACCTATAATCCCCTTAAACTCTGCTTTAAAGTCTTGATATGTACCATCTTTATCCATAGTTCTTTCTAAATCAGCCAACCATGGAATATCTCCACAATAGCCCAAATAATCATTGAAAACTTTCATAAATACTTTAACTATTGCATCTTTTTCTGATTTACTATCAGCATCACTCTTAGAATCAATATTAAACAATATTACATCCGTTTCTATTTTCCCTGCCTGCTCAATAGCCTCTAATAACTTATCATTCTTAACTTTATCATCAAAAAAATCAATGGCTGTCTTTTCTTCCATTTCTCTATTTTCCAATAAATAAGATAATATTTTAATAAAGTGAGATTTACCAGAACCAAAAAATCCAGAAACCCAAACTCCCATCTTATCAGTCAAACCATCTATTCCTTTTTTATATGCATCATAAAATCTTTCAAAATACTCTTCTAATTCATGAGTTACAACATATTCCTCAAGCTCTTGCTTTATATTCTCTTCATCACTCTGTCCTACTTTAATAACCCCTTTTATATCACGAGTAATATCCTTCTTAAACATCTCTTTAAGTTTCATCTCTTTATCCCTCCTCTTTATTATCCCATTAATAATAAATTTATTATTTTTCAACTAGCCTAAAAGCACGATAATAATTATCGTCTTTAAATTCACCAAACAACTTTAAAGTAGCCCCATCATAAACACCTGGAAAGAACATTACTACAGGAACTTCATCCAAAGCAGCATGAAGATTATTTAATACAGTATGAGATCTAATTATAGGCCATGCCTTCCCTATTCCAGTTAAAAAGACAATGTGATTACCTTTGACTCTCTCTGTAATATACTTTACTAGCAAATTATTATCATCCAATAATCTAAGTGTTCTCTTAGTTCCTTTTAATACTCGATCACTTCCTCCTCGTTTTTCCATTTTAATGGTTTTTTCTAAATATCCTTTATCTTTTAATATATTTAACATTATTTGATATAAATCAAACTCAATTATTTTAATCTTTAAATTACTATTGTTAATTTTATCTTTAACAAATTTTATATGTTCCCTTACCAACAATTCATCTTTAGGTTCATAATCAAAAACATAATACCCAATCTCATTACCTAAACCTCTACCTTCTATAAAACTATCTTCCTTTATTTTTCGTAATATTTGATCTAATCTTTCACGAATATTACTCATCTTTACCTCCGTTTTTTTATATTTTCCCTTTATCTATTATCTACTTTTCACCCAAGCATTGCTTCAAGATATTCTGCTTCATTCTTATCTATGAGATGTTGCTTTAAGCTTTGATTAATAATTGGCCTAACAATCTCACGTTTATCTTGCTCTTTAATAAAACCAGCTTCAAACAATATCCTAATAAAAACTTGTTTTAATTTATAATAAGTATATTCCTTCCATCCTGCTACTCTTTCACTCTGTTCTGCCTTCTTCTCAAAGAAGATATTAAAATCCTTATCATGTAAATAAGGATCTTTTATCAAATATTTTTCTCTATATACTTCTTTCATAAACTCAAAAAAAAGCCTATCAGTTTTTAAAATTGAATATAAAGCTATTTGTTTACTATTATCAAGAGTACCATTTAGTAATTGATCAATTAAATAATCATCTAACACATTAATTCTTTTAATCGTGGCTCTAGAAATTGTTTTTCTCCTATTTAATGTATTGACCTGAAAAATATTATCTTCCACTGCTTGTCTTCTTATTTCTTTATCTGTTATATTTGAGTTTCTAACTTTTAATTTAGCAATTTTCTTTAATTCCAAATATAAAAAAGGAGTAGATTTAATTCCTGTGCTATACTTCTTTTTCTTCTTCATCTATTTCTTCACTTCCTTCTAAATTTAATATTTCATGGCCACATTATCATAATATATAACTTATACACAACCTCCAATAATCCTTTAAATATCAAGCATTAAATCAACTTTAATATTTTAATTATATCTTTTATACTTTGCAGCAAATCAACCATTTATACTCCTAAATCCAGTATTCTAACTTTTTAAATAAGAGCAAAAAATAAAAAAACACCTCCCAAGGATTTGTCCTCAGGAGGCCATCATCAAAACTCACCACCATATTTAATCTTATACTCTCCTTTATCAAACTCCAACTTCACCCCCTCTTCCTTCTTCACCTTAGCCTTCAACCTATTCTCAACCTTCTTCTCATCCTCACTATTAACCTTATAACCAGCCTCCTCTAACTCACTTAACACTTTATCTAACAAATCATTAATGCTATTCAACGAATCCTTTCCAGAAAATTCGAATAGAATACCATCAATCACATCATCAACCTCAGCCAAAATAAAAGTTCCTGTCCTAAGATAAGGATCTAAGCCTGGTTTCCACTTCCTCAATCCTATAATCAATACACTCAATAACGATAACCATCCTATTAATTTACTTGCCAGTTCAAGAATAATTTCTTGCATTTTAAACCTCCATATTCTTTGGTAAAATTGATAACCATTCGCCTTATCCCTTATCCTCTATCCCTTGCACTACCGCCAAAGCTATCTTTAGCTGATAATCTGCTGAATTAAGCAGTTTCTCTTCATAAGAATTAGTTATAAACCCCACCTCAACTAGCACCGCAGGACACTTAGTTTTCTTCAAAACATATAAATCATTATTATCCTTAACAAGTCTATCTACACTATTAGTCACCTTAACCAAACTTCTATGAATTGATTGAGCCAATAGCCTCCCCTGCTTACTACCAACATAATAAAAAGTCTCAATCCCTTGAGCTGATTTATTAGGAGCACCATTACAGTGGATAGAAATAAATAAGTCTTCCTTACTAGACTCAACCCTCTCAGCCCAGATTGGAAGACAATCATTATCCCTTGTTAACTTAACCTTATATCCCAGATATTCTAATAAAAATCCAATTAACTTAGCCAACTTCAAATTAATATCCTTCTCACAAGAAAACTCACCAACAGCACCAGCATCTTTGCCTCCATGCCCCGGGTCTATAATAATTTTCATTTTTCCGCCTCCTATATGCATTTAGTAAATTAATAATACAAATTTCAAAATAATTTCTCACCATAAATCTAACTAATCTTCATTAATTATTTAAAAATCATTTAAGATAGTAAATTAATCTTTTGATTTTATTCGTGTTCCATCTGTGTTAATTCGTGGCTAAAATAATCTTTTAAATTTAAATTTGATTATATCTTATTCTTTATTCCTGAGTTGTTTTAAGGCTTTTCTCAATGAATCAGGAATCAGCACTCCAGCCTCGCCCAAATTCTCCAAAGCACTAATTCCCTCCTTAGAGATATAAAACCAAATTGCCATCTGCCTAACCATTCCTCCGCTCCCTAACACCTGGTCCACCAAATGGGCTATAGCCACAGTAAAAAATAACCCTACTTTACGAGCTATTCCCTCTCTACCAATATCACTATCCAACTCCTTAAGCATATAAGCAGATAACAATCCAGTAATATAATCAATTATCACCATCCATGCTAAAACCTCTAAACTTTTATCATAACCACCGACTCCATAGCAGATAAAACCACCTACTAACCCTATAAGATAATGAAGATAATTCAATACCCTTTCAAAAACAATCACCCCTTTAAAAACCAGAGGATAAGGAATAGAGGAGATAGGAAAAATTCGTTTAAGTATTTTTCCATCACGAAGAGTCTAAAGGACTTGAAGGTAGAGGATAGTCAAAACCATTAGAGCCTTTATCCTTAAAATCATCTAAATTTTCCTGCGTTATCTACCTTATCTTTTATTTGTATAAATTAATATCTTAAAATTTCTTGACTTTGACCTTCGCTATCCTCTGTCCTCTATACTCTATCCTCTAATACATTATTGTTTTATAGCTGTTCAACAACTCTTTAAACCCCTCTGGTACTGCTGCTATTTCACTCCGATTCTTATACCAATAAGCAACCAACAATTTAATTACCTGCCGAATATCCTCAGGAACATCCTCTGCATTATCTCCATAACCACTCTTATATTCAACATATATATAATCAGCAGGTAAATTTTCAGCCTCAACCTTAAAACCTAACAACTGATAATTAGCAACCTCCCAGATAACCTCTGCTCCATTCTCTAGATACTTAGCCTCACTAATCTCCTGTACAGGTCGCTTAAGTAGAACCAATGGTAGCTTAGGTTTGAAAAATAACTGCCTCCAACTTTGTGTAATCAATGACCTTCCAGTTATATTTTCAACTGCTTTAGTAGCTGCTTTAATATATGAATCAAGTAAACTATCTTCATCATTATTATCAATCTGTAAATGTTCCTTCACCTCAGCTACTGTTATGGGAGTAACTACAGAACCTGATATTAACTCTAAAGCCATACTAATCTATCTCCTCTTTACTTATTAATTCAATCAACTCTTCTTTATCGATATTAGCTAAATCACTAATCTCTCTTTTTAAAAGTTCTTCACTAACTTCCTTAAGTAACTCATCTTTATTTAAACCACTATA
>NZ_PVNB01000026.1 GCF_003001995.1 Orenia metallireducens
TCGAAAGTAGCAAAATTTATTCTAAAGTTCAGAAAGCT
The DNA here is from genome assembly GCF_003001995.1 of Orenia metallireducens. Taxonomy (GTDB): domain Bacteria; phylum Bacillota; class Halanaerobiia; order Halobacteroidales; family Halobacteroidaceae; genus Orenia; species Orenia metallireducens_B. The sequence goes on from NZ_PVNB01000026.1 coordinate 39, forward strand.
ATTAGTTCTTTTCTACGAGATGACAAGATTGCATAGTCAAACTTGTAAAGTGGTGTATTATTTTATCTTGTATAGTGAATTTTACAAGTTACCAGTCTTATACTAAATATTTAAACGCACTAAATCTTATACTTAATAGTATTATCTAACATGCTGCAGTTTTTATAAAAAAACATTGTCTTTAGGTAGTTATACTAATCATTCCCTTAAGTATACTAACATTTAGCTTACAGTAATATCCGTTTCTATTTCTCTTTAACATCTTTTATAAGATTCAATATTCTTACTAGTATTTAAACTATTAAAATTAATGTCGAACTGTATATTTTAATAAAATAAATATTATAGCTGTATAATTAACATTATTTGCTAAATTCGTTTTATCCACTTATTTGTTACCTAATAATAATTCTAACTCTCTTTGCTACTACAACATCATTTAATTTCTCATATAACAACATTTTATTTTGCCAATCATATGTTCAATAATATTTGTTAATTTTTTCTTTAAAATATAAGAGAACAAGGTACTTCTACAAATTTGTAGAAGTATCTTGTTCTTAAGTGTTTTTTATTTGATTATTTAGCATCCTTTTTAGTAATAAACTTTATCCATATTTAACTTCTAGATATATAATTTTTAACTTAGATATTGTTATAGATTAATTTTGTTCTTTCAACATATTTAAAATATCTATATTACTCATATTAGAATTTAACCCTTTTTCAGCCTCTAGCTTAACACCTTTAACCTCCTTACTATTGTTATCAATAATATCGTTTAAATCTAAACCTTTCTCTGAAAACTTATCTACATACATCTTAATTCTATCTTCATTTCTTAAAATCATAAATATTAATACTCTATGTAATCATAAATCAAAGAATATCTATATGGTCCGATACCCTTAACCTTTCTAATCTCTTTTATATTTTTAAATTTCTCATTTTCAGTTCTATAATCAATAACTCTTCTAGCACAGACTTTACCAATACCCTCTAACTTTTGAAGGGCTTCTAAGCTAATAGCATTAATATCAAGTTTCCTATAATTAACTGTAATTTCTTCTTTTATTAGGTTATATTTTCTTCGCCCAATTCCTTTAATCTTCTTTATTTCATTTATTGTTTTGAACCCATTATTATCAGTTCTATATTTAATAATTTTTTCTGCATATAAAGGGCCAACTCCTGTCAGTCTTTCTAATTCTTCTTTTGTAGCCTGATTAATATCTAATCCCTTCTTATCTTCTTTTACTTCTTCTAGCATAAATTGCTTAGATTTAGATATAATTTCTGATTTCAATCTATTATTTAAATTATCTATACCTGATAATTCTTTTAACTGATCTATATTATTTTCAATATCTCTAAATTTAAATTTTCTAATAATAGGGGTTAATTCAAAGTCAATTGTATCCTTATTTAAAGAAGAAAAATTAACTAATAAATTATATAAGTAAGCAGAAACAGAAAATAAGTTTCTTTCTGCTAAGTCTATACTACCAAAATATTCTTTATTCTTTAAATGTTTTAACCATTCATCTCTTTGCTTTTTCCAATCATCATTTGGAGTATTTAACTTATCTAACTGTGTTCCTACTACATATATCCTATCAGATTTATACTCTCTAGTTGCAAAAACATTATAAATAGTACTTAATTCTTGTCCTGTTAAAGAGTCTCCTTTAATACAGACAATTATAGCATCAGCCTTATTGATATACTTTTGGGTAATATCAGAACGATATTTTACTGGATCATCAAGTCCAGGTGTATCTACAAGCAATATATATTCAGGGTAATTTAAAGCTTTTAATCCCACCTCGACTTCCTTTACAAAATAGTGAGTATCCCCTTTAGAAGAAGTCCATCTCTTAATCTCGTTAATAAGGTCTTGGTCATTATCAAATTCCATATACTTTTCTTTAAAACCTATCCATTTACATTTTTGAGCTTCAGCATTAAGTTCAATATATTCTTCTTTAAAAATATTAGAATGTGAATTTTCGATACTTTTCCATAATTTATTCCATTCCAATTGAGTGTGAAATTTAATCTTTACATAGTCTTTTTCTTTAGATGCCCTAAATTTAGTTAAAACTGCAGTCTCAGGAGTAACGGAAACAGAAGACACTTCTTTCCCCAGTAATGTATTGATTAGAGTAGACTTTCCTGCTTTAATTGCTCCAATAAATGCTATATGAAATTCTTTAGCTTGAAATTTATCTTTAGATAAATCTGATACCATTTATGCAGTACTCCCTTCTTACCTTTTCTTAAAAATTTATTCTATATTATCTTCAATTGTATCCATTAAATCATTTACCCAAGTTATTTTAATTAGCTGCTGTATTATATCTAAAGTCTTTTGTAAATCTTGAATTTTATTCTTCTCATCTTCATTTAATTCTTTTAAATTTTCTATTTTTTTATAGTTTTCTAAGTTATAATTTTCAAATTTCTCCTCATATCCTTTCACCTTACTTAATAATTGATCTATTTGATTCTGATATTTATCTAATATTTCTTCTTTAAACATACTAATATTTTCTATAGTATTGATGTTTCCTTCTTTTAAGGAATATAAATCCTTTTTCTGCTCTTCTAACCTATCTTCCATCGTCTCAAATATCTTTTGATTACTCTTTTTAATTTCTCTTTCTAAACTATTTAATTTATCTACTAACTCTTTACTTTTAGTTTCTACTAAGTCTTGTTCTTTATTTATTATATCTATTTTAATATTATTAATATTTTTAACAAGAGATTTATTAGACTCTTTAATCAAAGAACCTAACTTTTCTTGTTGTAACTTTAATAGCTCTAATTCATTATTAGATTTAATTTCAAAAGCTTTTTCCATATTATCTATCTTATCTATAGAAACTTCAATTTTATCTTTGATTAAAGCCTTTAAATTATTATTTGTACTTAGAATTTGTTTATCTAACCCTCTATGATTTTCTTGTAATATATTCTTCAATCCACTTTCATTATGTGATATAGTTTCCTTAATATCTTTATTACCTTTTATTAAGTTATCTTCTATTACATCTAACCTATTACTATTATTCCGCATAATTCTGTCTAATTTAGCATCTAATTTCTTATAATCATCTTTACTTATCAGCCCAAACAGATTCCATAGATTCACAGCCTTCACCTCTTATAATTTAATTTCTTTAACAGCTAATTGACAAATATCTATAGTTAAATTAATTTCTGATTTTTTCATTTCATAATCTTTTCGATTACTATCAATTAGTTCTTCTATTTCTTCAACTTCAGATAATTTTTTCTTATTATTTTTAATTATTTCATCAATCTTATCATTAAAAATATCATCTAAATAATCTTGTTGTTCCTCAGTAATAACTTTGATACTATCACTTAACTCAAATAGAGTCTCTTTTATAACTTCCTTAGCAAACTCTTTCATTCTGCTTTTTTTACGTTCGCCTTTTGACATTGCTAAAATTTCACGACACTCATTGTCAGCCAAAGAGACTCTTCTAGAGATATGACGCTTTGAACTTCCTCTGATTTCTTTTTCTATATCCTTTATATATCTCTTAAACCTTCTAGTATTAATCTTAATATTATATTTTTCTTCCATTTTGTCCATCTCATCAATAAGGTAATTAAAGTACTCTTGACTCTCATTAATACAACTTTCTTCTAAAAGGTCAATCTTATCTTCTATTCTTCTTTTATACTCATCTAAAATTTTATTTATATGAATAGTTTCATTTAATTCAGCATTATTCATATCATAAGAATCAGTATTTCCTGTATCTTCCGCTAATTCATCATTCTTTTTTCCACTCCCAAAAATCATATCAAGTACCTTTTTTAAAGTACCACCTGGATTTGGCCATGGTACTGGGGAAGGCAAAGGCCCACCCGGACCAGGAAAGGGAAAAGGATTACTAATAATTTTTTTAACAACAGTTTTAGCCACATTAACTAGACCTGATAATAATCCCACTTTTTAACCTCCTAAATTTCTAATTTATTAATAGCAAACTCAGAGATATCAATTGTTAACTGTACATCCGCTTTTTTAGATTCATAACCTTTTTGGTTACTATTCATTAAACTTTCCACCTCTGAAAATTCAGACAACTTCTTCTCATTACTCTTTATTATCTCATCCATCTTATCATTTAAAACATTTTCCAAGTAATCTCTTTGTTCGGAAATTATCCCTTTGATATCTTCACTTAAATGGCTAAGACCTTCCCTAATAACCTTCCTGCTAAAATTATCCATCTTCTTTTCTTTATCTCTTCCAGAAGGCATCTTTAAAATCTTTAAACATTCACTATCATCTAAAGAGACTCTTTTAGCTAGATGTGACTTTAATTTACCTTTTATTTCTTTTTCGATTTCATTTCGATATCTGTTTATTCTTCTAGTATTAATCTTGATAATCCCTTTTTTATTCTGTTTTTCTATTTCATTCATTAGATTATCAAAGAAACTCATACTTTCTTTTATACTTTTTCTTTCTAATTCATCCATTTCATCTTTAAGTTGATTACTAAAATCTATTAATATTTTATTAATACGTTTAGTCTCTTCAACCCTAGCTCGTTCTTTATCATATTCATTAGTTCGACCAGTTTGTCGCGAAGTTTCAGTACAAACATCTTGAATAGCTCTTCCTGCATTCTCAATTGTTTCACTACCAAAAACTTCTCCTACTGTTTCTACTGCTTTTCCAACTTTTCTACCTACACTTCTAACAATATTTCCAAACCAACCCATTATAACACCTCCTAAATTAATTTAATCTATCCCTGTTTTCTCATATTTCTTATAGTTTTGTATAATTCATTAGCTCTCTTAGTAGTCACTTCTTTAATATATTCTAGTGTTTCTTCCAATTCAGCCTTCTCATTCTGACTCTCTTCTAGTTTTTGTAGACTCTGTTCTCTTTTCTTTCTTATCTCATGTATATCTTGATTAGCAGTTTCTAATAAATCTTGTTGTTCATTTCTAATATTATTAAAGAAGTTAATAAGGTCTTCTTTATTATCTAGATACCCTTGTTTAAGATCATCTAATAATATCTTTTGGTGTTTATTTATAATTTCTTCTCCTAGTTTAAAGTTTAAAGCATCCACTCTAGTTATTTCCTTTAACTTATCCATATTCTTTTCTATCTTTCTCACTCTAAACTTTCTTGCAATCGGTTCTACATCAAAATAAATAGTATCTTCATCTAACTTATCATAGTTATTTAACAAACTATATAAATAAGCTGAAACTACAACTAAGTTTTTTTCTGCTAAACTTATACTTCCAAAACAATCTTTCTGTCTTAAATGCTTTAACCATTCCCTTCTCTGTTCTTGCCAGTTCTTTTCTGGATTATTTAAAGTATCAAGCTGAGTTCCTACGATATATACTTTTTCAGGATTATATCTGGTATTAGCAAAAACACTATAAATAGTAGCTAATTCTTGTCCAGTCATAGCATCAGCCTTTACACAAACAAGAACAGCATTTGCTTTATCTATATAATCTCTAGTAATGTCAGAACGATACTTTACAGGGTCATCAAGACCTGGCGTATCAATAAATACAACCTGTTCAGGTAAATTGAAATCTTTTAAGCCAACTTCTACTTCTTTGACAAAATAATGAGTGGCCTCTTTAGAAGAAGTCCATCTTTTAATCTCATTAATAAGATTTTGGTCATTATCAAATTCTATATACTTATCTTCAGAACCTATCCATTTTCTTTTTTGATTTTCAGCATTAAGTTCAGAATATTCTTCTTTAAAGACCTCTGCATTTGAATCTTCTACACTTTTCCATAATCTATCCCATTCATATTTATTATAAAATTTAAGTTTTATATAGTCTTTACCTTTAGAAGATCTAAATTTAGTAAGTGCAGCAGTTTCAGGTGTAACGGAAGTGGATGCTAATTCTTTTCCTAACAAAGCATTAATTAAAGTAGACTTTCCTGCTTTAATTGCTCCAACAAAAGCTATATGAAATTCTGGAGTTTTACACTTTTCTACAAAAGTATCTAGATTTTTCATTAAACCATCAGTAGCATACTCTTCAATATTTTGATCTTTAAGAATTAACTTCATCTTATTCATAGTCTGAACATAATTATTCACTGTTTGATTCCACATGATTTTTTCTGAATAATTTGATAAATCATTAACTTTATTAACAACCCCCTTTAATCTCTTTTCATATTCCTTTTTAACTTCTGGATATTTATATTCCATATTATAATTCCTCCTTTATTATTTCTTCTATCAATAATTATAGCTTGTCCTATTGGACAAATAATGTCTATATAAATAACAATCACTAATTAATAGTAAAAATTAATTAATTTTTTGGTTCTCTTTCAAATGTTATGCACAATATCTTCTCTCAAATTAATTAGTCATAGTAGTTTTTGATTAATTTAGATTAGAGCATTAAATACTCTAGGTTAAGATTAATTATATTATTAAACTCTTCAGCGAAACCATTAGTTACTTTAGTTTCAAAGTAATTTACAATTTCTATTTCTCAGTTTCAAATTCCTCTTTTAGCTTCATTCAACAAGGTTATTTGAATATTAATAACTCTTTTATACCATTGATATAATGCTAATTTTACTTCATTAATATTATTTTCATTTTTGCAAGTTTATTTTTCACAAAAGTCGTGTAGGAACCTTATTTTTTAAAAATCAATCTATTGTCAATCATTGAACACACTTTAGTAAAAACTTCATCTTGATTACTTTTAGAAGTATCCAGACGGATTACATCATCTAACTCTTTTTCTAGCCAATCATAATAAGTTTTTTCTTTAAAAAAACTTTCTTTACTAACTTGGTCTAGATTTTTCCCTATATCTGTCTTAGAGTTAATCCTAGCTTCACATACTTCATAGTCAGCATCTAAGATGATAATAATATCAGGAATAGGTAAAAACTCACTACCTTTGGATACTATTGATAACAGAAAGTCGATTCGCTCAAAATCAGCAATCCAATTAACTGCTAAAGTAGACCAAAAAGAGCGATCCATAATCACAAGGTCATTGCAAGAAAGTTCATTGTCTAACTCCCTTTTTATCTCCATTGTCCCAGAGAAGAAGTATAATGCTGAAGACAGCCAAGAGGCATCAAAAATCATTCGTTTTTTTATATCATACTCCATCCATTTATCTGGTGTGCTGAAACAGTATTTAGCGTTAAATTTTTTAGAGATTCTCTTACAAAGGGTGCTCTTTCCTACACCATTTGGACCTTCCACAGCGATTAAAAAGGGACTATTTTTATCTCTATTCTCTTTTAAGACTTTGGGAATACTAAATTTATTTATGGCCAAATTATGTTCTTTTAATCTCTCCTCCATTCTTTCTCTCCCCTTTATTTATCAAATTCAGTTATTGAATATTTATTTAAAGGTGTAGTATAAATATAATCACTTCCACCTTTACTTTGATCACTAGAAACATAGCCAGCTTTATTTAAAGAATCAATAGTATCTTCTAATAACTTTAGATATTGTGATTGGCTCAGATAATCAAAGCTTATATTACGGTTTAACCCTCCATAACAGAATTCTTTGAAATCTTTAGGATCAGCAATATTAATTCCATATTTACTAGGGTTATTATAATATTCGGTACCAGGAAAAGGTATTAATTGATGAATAGAAATCTCATTTGGTTTTGTCTCCAACATTAAAGAGATTGACTTATACTGTTCTTTTAAGTCTCCTGGCAAACCATAAACCCAACCTGTTTTAACCCTTAATCCTGCTTCTTTGGCATATCTTATTCCTTGAATTATCTTATTACGGTTAAATCTTTTTCCTATATTTGTCAGTATCTTATTAGATCCTGACTCAACACCAAAATATATCTTTTCGCAATTGGCTTCTTTTAATTTATAAGCAATTTCTTCATCGATAGTATCTACTCTCATTTGGCCAATCCAACTAATATTGAAATCTTTTTCAATGATACTATTACAGAATTCTAATATTCTTGATTTTTTAAGTAAGAAGATATCATCTACAAAAAAGATATTTTTAGCCCCATAGTGTTGATTTATATAAATCATCTCTTGAATGACATTCTCTACACACCGTACTGAAAATCCTTTGTTCAACATAACCCCTGAATAATTACAACAGAATTTACATTTATAAGGGCAACCTCTCGAGCCTACCATAGAGTGATGGGTATATAAATCTAAATTATAGATACTTCGATCAATTAAAGGTAACTCATTAACATCTGTTAAAATCTGCTTCTTATTATTCTCCATAATTCTATCATTGTCTCTATAAACTATACCAGGAAAGTCAATAATGCTTTTACCAGTTTCTAAGTTCTTAGCCAAGGGAACAATTATTGTCTCTCCCTCACCTTTCATAACAATATCAAAACCATCTTCTACTAAATCTTTAGGGAATAACGTAGCATGAACCCCACCAGCAATTAAGTGTGACTCACAACCGTCAGCTTTTAATAAATCAATTATCTCTTTTGCGGTTGGGTAGGTTGGCGTAATAATTGAGAATCCTATTAAAAATGGGGCATATTTATCTAATTCTTCTACTAACCTTTTATTATTACGAAATTCTAGATTCTGATCAAAAATTCTTACTTCATATCCTGCATCTTTTAGTAAAGTACCTATATATCCAACACCCAATGGATATTCACTATAAGTTCGCTTAGGATTATAAGACCGTGGCACTACTAAAGCGATTTTTTTCATAAATCCTACCTCCATTAATTTTAAATAATTATTAGTTAATCTAGAATATTATAAATATATAATTAATATAAATCACTTATCCTTAATAGCTAATATTTCAAATTCTATTGTTCCTACTGGAACTTCAACTTTAACAATATCTCCTACTTTATTATTTAATAAAGCCTTCCCCATAGGAGTATCATTAGCTATTTTACCCTCTTCTGGGTCTGATTCTGTACTACCTACAATCATATAATCAATAGTATCACCAAATTCTAAATCTTTAACTTTAACAGTAGTTCCTATCCTAACTTTATCCGTACTAACATTAGTTGTACTAATTATTTGAGCATTTTTTAAAGTGTCTTTAAGTTCTCTTATTCTAGCTTCCACCATATTTAACTCATCTTTAGTATATAAGAATTCCGAATTTTCTCTTAGATCACCATGTTCACTTGCTTCCTTTAACTTTTTTGCCAGCTTCCTTTTCTTAGGTCCTTTTAAATATTGCAACTCTTCTTGTAATTTATTGTACCCTTCCTGTGTAACAAATACCTTATCTTCTGTCATAGATTAACATCGCTAATTTAAAGCGATTTCCTCCCTTCAAATAACTTAATATAGATTCTATAACTATAGCTAATCTTGTAAAAATTATAAATATATTCTCTTAAGAAGTGTTTATTGCAGAAAGCCTACCAAACCCCACTTCCAATTATTGTAAAAACCATGATAATCATTGAATTTATTGCCATTTATACTTATTATTCTATATATATCTTATATATCCTTTAATGCTACTATTATTAGTTAATTTAATTATAATTCCCCATCATCTTCTCCACAGTCTCTTTCATCTCCTTACGAAAACTAAGTGGCTCTATTACCTCTAAGTACTCTGCTTGACTTAATAACCACATCTTAATACCCTCTCCATAAACCTCAGCTTTTACAATATATTTATCATCTTCTTGAGCAACTATCTCTGCTGTTGGCAATCTATCTAATATAGCTTCTATAGATCTACCCCAGAACTTAAACTTAATATTCATCAATTTTCCTGTATACATAAACTGTACTCGCTTTCTAAACTCTCCTTCTTTAAAATCCTTAACATAAGGAATCCTAAATCTCTCTGCTTTAATTTCATAGTTCTGAATTCTATCTAAACGATATACTATCGGAAAATCTAAGTCTGAATCACATATATAAGCAATCAGATAAAAGTAGAATTCAGAGAATATAACTCCTACTGGCTTTAAGCATCTTTTCTTTACTTCTGAAGAGGTAGCCTTAATATAATCAACCTCTACAACCTTCTTTTCCCTAACTGCCTTACTAAAATCCCAAATAACTTCAAATAAATCCTTACCATGCTCTAGTGGATTATAATAAAAACGCTCACTTTTAATTACTTCTGTAATATGCTTCCTTTCTTCAGGCTCAGCTTGTAAAATCAACTTATCTAATAATTGATTCATCTCTGCTTCATTGAAAGAACGACTTTCTAATAATACCTTACTAATAGCAAGTATCTCTTTTTGTGTTAACCAACTACTATCCTCTCTCTTTAATCTATACCCTTTCTTCTTTCTATCATAGATTAACTTAATCTTGTCATTATAATTATAAGCACCTACAAAGTAATTTCTAATCTCCTTAATATCCCTTTGAATAGTTTTTTTATCTACCGAAAATCGCTCAGCTTCTTCGGCTTTATTTAAAATTTTACCTTGATTTAATCTTTCAAAAATAGATAATAATCTTAATGGCTTTGATGAATCTCCTCTATTAATTATACTCACCCTCTTTTTTATAATTTTATTTAAAATATCTTAACTTATTATTTGTTTATTTTTATTATAAAATTTCTATATAAAACATTAATTTCCTTTATATAAGATAAAATTAATGGCTAATATTTTGCTATTAGCCATCTCTAATTGTTATTTTAATTATTTTAGAAAATTATACTATTTTAAGATAAATTATTACAAATGTTCTTCAACCCTCTAATTAGTTTATAAATCTTTTTTTGAGAATGATTTGCCATAAATTTTATAGGATTTACAGTCCCTTCCTCATAGTACAGAGAAGATAAACTCTCAAAATCTATACCAGAAATCAAGTAATCCTCTACCCATTCTTGTGGTACTTTACATTCAACATTCTTCTGGTTATAAGTTTTTAAAGTTACTTTATAATAGATCGCCGACTCATCTAAACCTAGCTTAGAAATTATTGCTTTTTGTAAGCCACGATCAGTAAAATTAACCATCACTTGCTCTTGTAGAGAATATTTAAATCTAGTCCTCTTACTATCAACGCAGTCTTTATTATCATGATGATTCTCCTTACTTAAAACAGAATATAAATGCTTCATTGAAAATTCTAAGTCAGTAAATTGCTCTTCAAATTCTTCTCCTAAATTTATTGAATCTTTGATTTTCTTAAATCTTTCATAAAATACTCCATATTCATAACAAGCAACTTGGCATAATTTCCTCCTATAAGCCTCACCAAACATCTTATTACCCCCTTAGAATTTAATATTATTCTAGATTATCTAAGACTGAATCTATTTTTAAACTTCTGACTCTGCTTCTGATACCACTCGAAGTCTTCAAAATCAGATAGCTCTTTAGTACTACTACATATCTTAGCAGAAAGATATTCTCCTTTAGGGTTATAGCATACATTTAAGGCTACCTGACACTGCCCAAAGTGATCTCTAATTTCCTTAGGTGCATCTAACAATAGCTGATACATCTTTTGATCAAAATTATCTCTAATAAACTCCTCAATTCCAACCTCATCTTGAATATTATATAATGATTTTATAGCTTCTAAATCAATTTTACAGCCAAGATAACCTGATAACGATTCAGCAGGTAATCTATATTCTCGCTCTTGAGTATCTGTTTGTATTAAAACTTGATACCATAGCCCCTGTTCATCTACTTCTAAATTTATAATTCTCCCTTTAAACACATTACAGGATGGAAAAGTAACGATAACCTCATCACCTACACGATAATTAAAGCGAAATTCAGTCTGCTTAGTTATCTCCTCCCATCTGGTTCTGATATAGCCAGAATCAACTGTCCAACTTAATTCTGCCATCGTATACTCTAAATCATAGAGCTTATGCTTAATACCACTATCTTCTTTATCAATTTCGTCTATATACCTATGAAATTGATCATAAAACTCCATATATTCATAATAACATTCTCTGATTCTTGAATATAAACTTTCCATAAATACACCTCCACAAATTAATTAATAATTTACTATACAATCCTTACCCTTTTCTTTAGCTTGATAAAGTGCTGTATCTACTCTCCTTAAAGCATCTTCAGTCTTTATACTATTCTCATCTAATGTATAACAGCCAATAGATACTGCAAAATTTATCTCTTCATCAAAAATTGAAAGAGAGGCTTGACTAATCTTATTATGTAATTTCTCTCCTACTACCTTAGCTTCTTTGGCTGAACAGTTAAATAAGGCAATAATAAATTCATCACCTCCATACCTAGCAACTAAATCTGTTTTACGTATAACTGATTCAGCCTTATTAGCTATATCCTTAATCACCATATCTCCTACCTGATGACCATATTGGTCATTAATCTCCTTGAAATTATCTATATCTAACATAAGTAAGGAGTATGGTGTATTGTTTTTCCTTAACTTAGATACAAGATACTCATAATTATAAACTCCAGTCATTCCATCTCTAATTGCTCTTTGATACATCTTTTCAGCTTCTGTTTTATAGTAGTTAACCCTATTTCTTAACTTAAGATTATTTATGATAAGAAGTAATAAAACACCAATTAAAATAATATGATAAATCATTATAATCCACCCCAACTTATAATTTTAATAAACACATCCCCACTTCTTGATTTATATAATACCATTAGGTGATGGACAATTTATGTCTAGATCATATAATTTAAGTAATTTTTATATAATTAGCAGAATAAAATGGGCACCGCCCAGTATTTTATAATTAAAATCTTCAAAGATTAATTCAAAATATTTTTTTGCAACCAATCTCGCCAATTTACACGAATTTAAACCAAGACCTTTTTAAAAACCTAATTTAAATTGAACTTTATTTTTAATTCGTACAATTCGCGTTAATTCGTTGCTACTTTCTCTTTGTTTTAAATACTTTAAAAAGTTATCCACAATCTCTAAAAATGCATACTTTCCTGATATTATAAAATATTAATATCAATAAAAAAGGACTCTATTAATAGAGTCCTTTTGCAAAAATTTTAATCTTTACCTAGTTATGTATTTGAACTTTTTATAAATTCACCCTTCTCTATATCTCTTTCAACCTCTCACCTTTCTCACCATCGACAAGATAAAGATATCCCTTTACTTCTTCCTGTCCACCTATCTCTTTAACTACCTGTTGATATATCTTGACTTGTTCTCTATAATTCTCTAATAAATAAGTTATATCTTCTGGCTTATTAATTTTATTCGTCTTCCAATCAACTACCGCTAATCTTCCATCTTCATCTTTAAAGATTAAATCGATGGTTCCTCTAATCTTCTTGTCTTCAGTTTCTAAATAAAATGGCACTTCTTCTCTGTACTTAGCCTGAATTATCCTCTTAAATTCATCACACTCTTCTAGTCTAGAGATTGTCTTAACTACTTCTCCTCTTAGATTTGTATACTCTTGATGTTGAGGATATAAGTTAAAAAGATAATCTAAATCTACTTCTAAACCTTTGGCCATTAATTCAATAGCTTTATGAACAATACTGCCTTTTAATCCTCCATAATTATTATTTAATAACGATAGATTAAGAGTTTGATTGCCTTCAACTTCCCCTTTATTCTTTAATAATTGGGAAGGGGTCACGACCTCTTTACCATAGTTAAAGTCCTCGGACAGATCTAAGCTAATCTCTTCCTTAAAATCTTCCTCTTTTGCATCTTCGCCCAAATCTAGCTCCTTTTTACCTTTACTAATCTCTATAAACAACTCTCTATCTTTTACCTTAATTTCAATCCTATCACTATTCTCTTCACCGGCTAGAAATTCTGCTAAATCATACTTTAACCCATCCTCTATTAACCACCTAAAGCTATTGTAGAACTTAGGCTTATCCTGATCTACTACCCCTGATAAAAATAGCATCTCTTCTGATCTAGTAACTCCTACATAGAAGATCCGCTTTTCTTCCATCAATTCTTTATCTTCTATTTCTTTTCTTAAGATACCATAAGCAAAGTTCTTTTCTTTATGCAGTTGATCATTATAATACCTTAAACCTAGATAATCTTTATTTTCTACCTCATCACAGATAATAGGAGAGGCATTAATTCTTGGTTTACTACTAATATTAGCTAAAAACACTACAGGAAACTCCTTACCCTTAGAGGCATGAACAGTCATTAATTTAACCTTGCCCCTCTCACTTCTATCTTCAACCTCTCCTGTTCCTTCCTTCTCCTCACTATTAATTAAAAGTTCTAGCTCTTTAAGAAATTTATATAAATCTCCTTCACTACGATAACTAAAATCAGCAGCCTCATTTAATAGTTTCTCTATATTAGCCAAACGTTGCTCACCTTTAGCCCCTGCTAAATAACTACCATAGGCTCCACAATCTATTAAAATAATATTGATTAAACGGTCTATACTCACTTTATTCTTTAATTCCGACCATTTATTAAATTTCTCTTTAACCTCTGGTTTTACCTTAAAGACTCGCTCTAACAAACTATCATCTGTAAATCCATAACCTTTACTATCAACGGTCAAGCTAAATAACTGATCATCACTTAAAGCAAATAATGGACTTCTCATTAGTCCAAAAGAATTTAAATCATCTTGAGGAAAGACTAAACTCTTTAAGGCTACGTAGATATCATAGATCTCCTGTTGCTGATAAAAACCTAAGCCGCCTACTGTTTGATAAGGAATATCATACTCTTCTAAAGCTGCCTCATACTCTTTTAATCTACTTCTACTTCTCATTAAGATAGCTATATCTCCATAAGTAACAGGTACTTGCTCTTTTTCTTTAGCTATCTTCTTACCTGAATTAGTAACTAACCACTTTATCTTTTTTGCAATATTTTCTCCTTCTATTTCTGCACTACTATAATCATCATCACTATCAGGCTTACTAGTAACTAATATCTCTAAATGCGACTCTAAGTTCTCCCTAATTTCCTTAGAAAATGTAACACCGCGACCATATTCAAGGCCTTCATAGGCAACATCATAGTCATTCTCTTCTATCATTATCTCTTTAAAGACAGTATTTACAAAGTCAATAATCCCTTGATTAGAACGAAAGTTATCCTTAAGCTTTATAATTCTATCTTCAGTTCTATCTGGTGAAATCTGATCTAAGACTTGATTAAAAATTCTAATATCTGCCCTTCTAAAGCCATAAATACTTTGCTTAGGATCTCCTACTACAAATAGCTTGTTTTCATCTAATTTCTTATAGTCACCATCCCTAGTGACCAAAGGACTAATAATCTTCCATTGTAGTGGGTTAGTATCTTGAAACTCATCAACCATAATAAAGCTAAGCTCATTTCTTAACTCTTCTACCAAATCATAATTTTCCTCGAATAGTTGTACAGTCTTTTCTTCTAAATCTAAATAATCTAAATATCCTTTGCTATCCTTTAAACCCTGATACTCTTCTTTAATCAATTGATAAATCTCCAAAAGTGACTCTAATATTTCAGGATCTACTAAAGTATCATTATCTTCATCAACTATAATTGGAGTTTTATTATTCTTAGGCATTAAAGCTAAGATAGTACTCTTAAACTCTTTATGTAAATTATTAACAGCTTTCTTGCTCTCATTACCACCTTCCCAGTCCCCAGCTTTCATCTTTCTATAAATACTCAGTTCTTTTCCTTTATCAAAATCATAACAACATCTAATCAAGCCAAAGTGTAATTCTAATAATTCTAGCTTGGTTTCAGTTTTCTGATTCTTAGAGTACTTACTTAGCTTCTTAGCTATCTTGGGATATAAATCAATTATCTGATTAACTACCATAACCCCTTCTGATTCTTCTTTAGGATAGTAGTCTCCTAAAGCTTTGACAATTTCTTGAACTTCTTCCTTCTGTAAATAATTTTTTATCACTCTCATATTAATACTATAAACTAGCTCTGCTAAATCACCGTTGACATTAGCAATATCTCTACTGCTCAAGACTCCATCTAATCTATCTCTTATACCTAACATACTCTTAAAAATATTAATTAACCTTGCTTTGCCATAGATAAAAGTTAAGTACCAGAGTTTTTGATAAAGCTCTTTATCTGATGAATTTCTAATCTTATCTACAACATTGATAATTGCCTCATCTTCTAAAGCTCTCTCCTCTACACCTTCTAAGACTTTGAAATCTGATCTAAGCTTCGCCTTAAAGAAATATTTCCTTAAAGTTTCACTACAAAAAGAGTGGATAGTAGAGATTCTCCCTTGATTCAAATTATCTAAGATATAAAATACCCATTCTGACTCCTTTGAGCTTAAATCACCTCTATTTTCGCTAAGATACTTCTCAAACCTCTTTCTAATTCTATCCTTCATCTCTCCTGCTGCTTTTCTAGTAAAGGTAATCGCCATAATCTTATTTAAAGCCTCGGGCTGATACATTAAACCGCCTTCTTCAACAGGTCTTAATAATATCTCTAGATAACGTTCAGTCAAAACTCTAGTCTTACCACTACCTGCTCCTGCATTGATTGCTAAATTCTTATCTAAAGTAAGTACTGCTTGTGCCTGTTTATCAGTAAAGACCATCCCTCGAATCTCTTGGACCATTTAGAACTCCTCCCTTCTACAGATCATCTGACTTTGACAATAGCTACATCCACTCTGTTTATCTCCAATGGAGTAGTGACCACCTTTTATCCCCTTAATACAAGCTTTAATTAACTCTTTAGTCTCTTCTAATTTTTCTCTAAATTCTTCATTTCTCTTCTCTTGATTACTCTTTTGCATTACTCCACTATGGATTACATTCTTATAACCGATCTGATCATCAGGTTTTAATCCATAATAGCTACCAAAGGCAACCTCTTTCTCAAATCTTTTCTCTACTGCTAGAATATAAAGAGGAATTTGAATCGGGTTAGTAGTTAGGGTTTTATTTGAAACTTTACCACTCTTATAATCGATTACACCATATGAACCCTTATCTTCGCTATGGTCTATCCGATCGACCCTTCCTGTAAACTTATAACCTTCAATTATCTCTAAGTCTTTAAATTCCCACTCTGCTCGTTCAAAGCTAAAGTCATCAATCTTTGTTCTTCCTAACTTGGCCTTCTGCTCTGCTTTTAAAAATTCTTCAAATACGGGACCTAACTGATTTTCCTGTAAATAACGGTGCCCTTCTGCTTGCCAATAAAAATTATGTTTAAATAATGGATAAGAGGAAATGACCTCATTAGCCACCTTAAATAGCTTCTCTTGAGCTTGCTTGTAATTGTCCTGATTGACCCGCTCACCTAACTGATCATAGAACTTCTCTACTATCTCATGTAAAATAGCTCCTCTTTCAATAGGGTGTAGTTCTTCCTCATACTCTACCTCACCCAATTTAAAGATATAATCAAAGAGAAAGGCAAAGGGACAGCTTCCATAGCTCTCTAATAAATAGGCAGAATAATTAAAGTCCTTATCAAATTTATCCTCTAACCACTTTAGATTATCTTCATCTTGAAGTATTCCTTGATAATGACTAAAGTCTTCGCTCTTTCTCTCTTTATTTAACTTCAAGCTCTTCTTTAAATTTTTAAGCCACTGATATTCTTCAGCTAATTGTACTTTAGCTTCTTTATCCAACCTAGTTCCTATAGCCCTTTGAGCCTCCTTGATAGAATAAAAGACTTCATCCTCCCTTTTATATTTCAGCAGAATCTCTTGACTGTCTACTACTCTAAAGAGTTCTTGTAAATATGAAGTCAATAAAGGCTCGTCCTCATCTTGAGCTGCAGAATAGGTAACAACTACCTCTTTTTTAGCAGCTAAGATATTGTTAAAGAGGATATATCTATCTTTAACCTGCTTATCCTCTAAATGAATCTCTAATAAATCTAAATATCGCTGTAATGGATTTTTAATTAATGCAGGGTATTGGCTATGGCTCATCCCGATTAAAAAGATATAATCAAAGTCACCTGCCCTTAGCTCTAAATTACCTGTAACAGTAATCCCTTGCTTATCTGTTAGCTTGTATTTACCTTCTAGGATAGCTACCTTTAATAGATCAATCCATTCTCCCAGTTCCTTCTGCTCTGTTACAAATACCTTATTTAAGCTTTCAATTGCCCCTTGTATTCCTTTCCAAGCCGCTAATAAATCATCATTCTCTTCTAAACCTACTTTTATTCCAAAGTTTAAAGAGGTCAATAGCCCACTTATCTCTTCAATACATTGGCTAAAACTAACTTTCTCTTTTAAGTCCCACTCTAGATAATCTCTAAATAGCTTTAATATCTCTTTTATTTCTTCTTGTTCAACCTTTTCACTTTCCACTTCCATTTTACTAACTAGGTTCCAGCCTTTGACCTCAAACCTTAATCTTTTTAGTATCAGCTCTAGCTCATCAGTCAGTGGTTTTTCTAAGCCAAAATCTATAAGACTATTATCTACTACAACCAATAATGCATCGTTATCAAAGTTCCCATCTAAAACCTCCAATAAAGCTAAGACTGCTTTAGATAATGGAGAAGATATCAAAGGAAGAGAAATGCCATTAGTATAAGGTAACTGATAATCACTGAATACCCTAGCCAAATTTGGTAGATAATCTTCTGGACGTGAAAAAGCTACTCCAATCCTATCAAGTGCTACACCTTCTTTCGCCAATCTCCAGATTTCTCTAGCCACAAAGTTCAATTCAGCGATACGACTATTAGCCTCTACTATCTTAAATTCATTCTCTAGATATTCTTGCCACTTGTACTTCTCTTCTTTGATCTGATTGGAGAAGATATCTTCTAGCAAGAGATTACCTTGACTAGTTTTATTATCTATAATAAATCCTTCTGCTTTTAATCTAGCTACTACACTATCTAGATTAGCAAATAGTTTCTTTTTATGTTGATGATAATCTAGTAAGATTACGCAATTCTCTACATACTCTGCTACCTTCAAAATTAACTCTAGTTCTATTGCTCTAATCACATAAAATCTATCTAAAAATATCACCTCAATACTAGGGTATAGATATCTAAAATCTTCTTCTGTTAACTTATCTAATAGCAAACAATAGGCTTGCCATTTGCTAATCAACCCTTCCTCTTCCAATCTCTTTTTAAATGAATGATAAATCTCTACCATCTCTGTTAATACTGAATCTTCAATTTTATAGCCTGACAAGTCTATCAACTCTGCATCAATATTATTGATAAAATCTAATAGATACTTAGTAGAATTCTGATCAAAATAAACATACTCTTTCTCTACTAATACTTCTTCTAATATATATTTAAGCTCATTATCCTCTAATATTTGATAGCTACCATCAACTTTGAAATATAACTCTTTAAACAGATGGTCAATAGAAGTGATACTCTTTACTTCTACCCCTTCTCTAGCATTATTTCTTAAGACCTTTTCTTCGATGGTATTCTCCATCTCATAATAAGGTACTACATATAATAAATTATCTTCTTTTAAATAATAATCCAATCCTATATCTTGCAATGGATTAATATCACTATAGATTAATTTTTTCACCAAATAGATCACCTCTTATAGTATTTCTAAGAATATTATCTTTCCTTACCCTCCAAATTCTATACTTTGATTAATTATCCTGTTAAAAGATTACCCTTAAAAATAACTTAATCAGCCTAAATAATAATCAAAAGGAATCCCACATTCTTTAAAGATAGCAGATAATCCTGATATATACTGCATTATTTTAAATTCCCTTCTACTTGTTACTGTGAAAATATTGCCTTGTTTATGGTGTAAACTAGATATTTTATAAAATTTTCTCCAAAACATCTGCTCATTCCTAAGTTCTAAACTTAAACCTAAAATCTTATCAATTTCTTTCTGCAACACCTTCTCTTTAAACTCTTTTAATAATTCTTTCCTAGCAATCTCTATTTTTTCTTCTCCTTTTTTCAAAGTTAACCTTATTCCCTCAGACTCTAATTGATAATTTAATTTCCTTGCAACCTTATCATAATTCATTATATAAACTCCTTTTTTTCCATGTATAATCTTTACTGACACTTATAAACCATCCATTGTTATTAACTTATCATTATGTAGTATATAATTATAAAAAATTATCTTATATAGTTAAATTTTGTTCTTAAAATAGATAATTTCCTGCTACTAAGAAGTAGCTTTTTAGATTTTGATAATATTTTATTGATAAAAGTAAGAAAAACCAAGGATATTAGCTATTCAAGCTACAAATTTATTATATTATTAATATGCTCTGCTAAATAAACAGAACCATGAGGTAAACTCATGGCATCAAACTTTCTTTATAAATTATTTGATTTTACTTAAATTCTTTTCTTAACTCACCTTTAACTAATGAAAGATATTTTTCAAATCCCTTCTCCATTCTTCTATATATTTTCCACCTCTTTTTCTGCTTAACTTAATACCCTTATCTCTTAGTAATTGAGAATTTTGTTTTATTTTATTATTTATATAGTTAAATATCTACCGGTCACTTTCAATATCGTAATTGTATCCCAAAGTATCAAGAAATTGATTACTTACTGTAGCCCAATACTCATTCACATATTCACTATACTCAAAATCTCTTTCTTTAGCATCTTTTAAAGCCTTCTTTGATAGTCTAAATCATATCCTCCTCAATCACTTAATATCTGATATAATCTCATCCTTAATCTCTTTCTCTAACCTCTTATTAGGTACAATGATACTCTGAGCTAAGCCTTTTTTCTCTTGCAATAATCGATTTAATTTCTCTTCTATAGTCTCTAAACTAGAAGATGTAACTATCGGATAATATACTTGAACATCCTTTTTTTGTCCAATTCTATAAGCTCTATCTGTAGCCTGAGCTTCTACTGCAGGATTCCACCAGCGAGTATAATGAACTACATGATTAGCACCAGTAATATTCAATCCCGTTCCTGCTGCTTTAGGTGAAAGTAACATGCACCCAAACCCCTTACTATCATTAAATTTATTAACAGTCTCTACCCTTCTTTTACTAGAACCATTAATAATCGGTATCCAGTCTAATTTAAACTTTTCTCGGACAACACGCTGAATAATATATTGCATATCTCTATAAATAGTAAAGATTAAGACCTTCTCATCTTTAGATTTTATCTTCTCTAGTATCTCAATCAGTTTTTGGAGTTTTGGTCCTTCTGTTATTAATTCCTTAACACTTTTAGTCTCCCAATCCTTTTCTACCAATCCAGGATGAGAGCAGAGACTTAATAATTGTTGTAATGCAGGAAGATAACTATGTCCTTCACTATCTTTAACCATTAATCTAATGTTATCATACAGATACTCTTGCTTTTTACTCATTGATGTTCTACACTCTATTTCATTTTTCTCAGGTAAGTTATCCTTTAACTCACCTTCTTTTGTTCGCCGTAAATAAATTGGTTTTATCTTAGCTTTAAGTTCTTTTTCATAATTTCCTAATTCCTTTTGATCATCAGAGTTTTCGATAACTTCAACAAATTCTTTCTGAAAGGTATTATAGCTATCTAATAAGCCAGGTTGTACATAATCTACAATAGACCATAAATCACTAAGGCCATTCTCTATCGGCGTTCCTGTCAAAGCTAACCTCATCTCTGCCTTTTGAGCCTTAACTGCATGGGAAGCTAATGTAGACCTATTTTTAATATGCTGTACTTCATCACAAACAAGCAATTTCCAATCTATCTCTCCTAAAATAACCTGATCCCTTACTAAAGTCTGATAAGTAGTTAATACTACCTCAGATTTTTTAATAGTTCGACTATCCTTAGTTCTATTAGAACCACGGTGTTTATAGATTCTATCAATAGTTGGACAGAATTTATGAATCTCACCTTTCCAATTATCCAATAAGGTAGCAGGAGCCACCACTAAAGAAGGTCCTAGCCCTTCTTTTTCTTTAAGCTTGGCCATTAATGATATTACCTGCAAAGTCTTACCTAAGCCCATATCATCAGCCAATAATCCACCTAAAGAGGCAGCTTTAAGCCTATTTAGCCATACATATCCATCCTGTTGATAAGGATATAATTTATACTTGGGGTTTAATAATCTAGGTCTTTGATAGCTTAATCCACCTACTTCTTTAAGCCTTTTCTTTAGATCTAAGAGAGTAAGATTGTACTCTAAACGGTCTACATTCTCGTAAATATCAAATACATAGGGCATTTTAGTCTGATTTACTCTTCCTTCTTCTTTAAGCTCTTCTACTTCTTTTGTAGCCTTAACAAATTTTTCACTATCCTTGGGAATTTTAATCCACTTATCATCCCATAAGACATACTCTTCTCCCTCTTCTTTAGCTTCTTGGACTAATTTATCAAAGTCATCAATAGCCAACTCATTCTCCTTATCTTCAGAACTTGGAGTAGAAGCCAGTTGATCATCTTCTTGTACTAAATCAATTCCTATATCTAACTCAAACCAGTCCATCTCATCAGAGTTTTTAACTCGAACATAGGGTTGTGCTTCATAGACTCTCTCCTTTAAACCTTTGACTCGGTCGCTAAATCGCTCTAAATCAACTGATTCTGGTAAGAAAGAAGCAGGATTATTAATAAATTTAGGAACATCTGATCCTTTGATATCCTTATTATCTTCTAACTCTTGATAATCTCTTTTTATATTATCATCAAAAAAAATTCTTCTGCTCTTACCCTTTTGGTTCTTTCTGACACCATAGCTACTTCCATCTTTTAATGACTTATTAGCTTCATCATTTAATTCATCATCTAGATCATTAAATCTAGGCTTTAATTCTAAATGGTCTATTGATTTTTCTTCAACTTCGGCATCTAACTCTTCAGGAAAGTAGTAATCTTCACTCTCTAAATACCCATCAAAACTAGCCCCTATTTTCTGAGCCAACTTCTTAACCTTAGCTAAATATCTAGGTTGCTCGGCTCTCTTACTTGGTGCTTCCTCTACAAGCTCTAGCAACTTGACTAATTCAGCACTTAATAAGACTCCTTGTTCATTATCTACAGGATAAAAGCTACCTTGGCGTTGGTTGAAGTTACTGATATATCCATAATCTTGATGATATAATTGACAGTCCAAAGAAAAGTTTTTAGAGCCTACAGATAATTTTGAATTTATCTTTACCTCTAATTGATCATCTTTAATAAAACCTAATAACTTAATGAATTCATCTTCAAAATCATAAATATCCTCAGTCTTAATTAAATAATCCCCTTCTTTAACTTGCTCTAACTGACCGCTATTCCATAAATCTTCTAAAATCTGTAATGGTAAATAAAAATCCTTTTTTACTAAATTTCTAAGATTAAAATAATCAGTATAAGCAATAGGAAAAGATAGCTTTTCTTTACCTTTACTATCTTCTTTGTAAATAGCAAACTGAATACCGATCTTAGTAAATAATCGCTTGATTAAAATATCAGGTTCTTTAGCTCCGAGTTTATTTCTTATCCAATCAAAGATAGTATCCACCTCCATTCTATCTCAATAAAACCTTAACCTTATTATCGGCTTTTTGTTCCCAATAACCACTAGTAGTATCACGATGAATAATTCTATTATCCTCACTACCTACAAATTTTTCCATTTTATGCTTTAACCTGTTATTATTAACTGAGTTATAATCATTCATATAATTAGCAAAATGTTTATTAAAATAAACTTTATCATAAATATAAGCTGCATTTCCTTTTTCACCAAATTCAATCACAACAAACTTATCAAATACTAAAAATAATTGTAATCTATATCTAATATATTTAACCTTCTCTATAGATTCATTATAATTTTGCCAATATTCAAATCTTCTTTGTGCTTCTTCTTCATTAGCATCTATACTGGCAAAGAACTCCTTCATCTCTTTATTATTAAACCACTGTCTTGCCTTTCTTCTAGCTACTTCACTCATATCATTCCAACTACTTAAATAATTCTCTACTGGATCTCCAATTCTGTCTTTGAATAGCTCCATTAGCTCTTCATCAAATTCATAGACATTAAAAATCTCTAAGTAATTCTCGGCTGATTTACGAAAGGATTCTGTTCTCAAGCTTGAAAATAGTTTTAAGAGTAATAAGTTATCTTCTTGCTCAAAGATTCTTCTATTAGCTTTAATAAATAGCCTACCAATAACACTCTGCACCAATTGACTCTTTTCAGTTAACTGAAAATACTCTATCCATTTACTATAACTAAAACCTAAATCAATAATGTAATCTATTATCCAATCAATAGGATCTGGAGTACTAAAAATCCTTACTAATAAACTATAAGGAGTATTAGAAAATTTAATAACTTTGACTCTATTTATAGTATCATTAAAGAAAGAAGTAATTGCTCGATTATCAGGATTCTTACAAAAATTACCCCACATAACTTTGACCATACTCTTTTTAAAACGATAGACCAGAATACTCTTCACCACTTCATGTAATTCTTCTGGAATTTGATTGAAATTATAAGCTAAAGAATATACCTCTCTATTTTTTAACTGACCAGCATAACTCCTAACTTCACTATTTTTCCACTTTCTAATCCTTGCTAACAGCTCTTCTAAATCTACCTGCTGATATTTATTCTTTCGCTCTTGAGCCAACTGGTTAGTTGAAGGAAATCTCCTCTTTATATCTTCAGCAGTATCTATCAACTTTTGAGGAGTAAACTTAAATACAAACTTTTTCATTTAAATCACTCCTTAGATTCCAAAGTTCTTTGTAACTCTTTAATCATATCTTTATCCTTTAATCTAAATTTAAATTCAACTCGCCGTGACCTCTCTCGATCAATTGAGTTGTCTGCTTTATATATAGGTTGGCTATAAGAACGACCATTAGCAGTTAAGTATTCTAGTAAGATCTTCTTATACTTAAAATCTGAAAATCTATCTCCATAGATCTCTTTAACTACCTCTAAAGCACGACCTTGGGAAAGTTCTAAGTTATACATATAACTTCCTTGATCATCTGTATGCCCTTCTACAATAATTTGGGAAATATGCTTTCTAAAATTATCTCCTAATAATACTGCTACATAATTAGGTACAAACTCCTTTAGATTCTTAATCCCGTCTGTGCTTACCTCGGTACTATCAATCTCAAAAAATACCTCACCAGGGATTCGAATTGCCCCAGTCTCATTATCTATCTCTAACTTTAAATCTGTATCTGAAAATTCTTCTTTTAAAGCCTCCACAATATCTTTACGTACTCCAAGCATCTCTTCTATCTTACCCTGCTTCTCTTCTATCATAGTTTGCTTTTCCTCGATCATAACCTGCTTAGATTCAATCTCTCTAGTCTTCTCAGCTAAGGTATCCTTATAATCAAGAATAACCACCATCAGTAATAGTATAAACATCAATAACAATCCTGCCATAATATCTGCATAAGATGTCCAAAAATTAGGCTTCTCTTCTTTATCTATATTGTCTGAAGTTCTTTGTAGCCAGTTCATAATTATCAGCCCCCAAACCTAGCAAAGAGACTCTGCTTATCATCCTGTTTTAATTTTTGGTCTATCTCCTTTAATATCTCTTCTTTAATTTGAGATAAATCTTCTCCTAATTTATTGGATAAATCTTGAATATCACCTTCAACTATATTTTCAATTTTTGTTAATCTGGCTTCCAAGTTGGCTAAATCATTCTTAGATAACTTATCTTTTAAATTTTTATAAATTATCTCCTTAATCTTATTCTGACTCTCTTTATCTCTAGCTTCTAATTTAGCAACTACATCATTAAATCCACTTTGGAAAATCTTATTCTGCTCTGTGAAATTATTCATAATCTCTTCACGGTCAATAATAAACTCTTCTAATAACCCTGTTAACTTAGTAAAAGTATTTGGCATTTCCTCTAACATCTCATCAAGTTCAGTAATAGTTACTCCTAATCGGTTAGCTATCTCCGCCAAATTATCATCAAAGCTCTGGAAGGTTCTCTCTAAACCTTTATGAGTATTCTCAGCAAATTGATTCATACCATCAGTTAAATTATTATTTAACTTAGTAAAGTTATTCTCAATAGAAGACCAGTAACTTTCAATCTTATTCACCTGTTTATTCATACTAACCATATGACTTCTTCTCATCTCTTCAAATTCTTGTTGACTATTGATTAATTTATCTAGTTTATCACCGGTCATCTCTTCTAAAGTAATTAATTTTGAACCTACATCATTTAATTTACTTACATTTTTATTTAAGTTTTGATTTACCTGCTCAAATTCAGTGATATAAGTTGATAGATTAGATAACGCCTCTTCAGTAGAGTGTAATAACTCATTCTGTTGCTTAGCTCCTTGACTGACTACCTCAATCAATCCTTCTGTCTCTTTTTTAGTCTCTTTCTGCCACTCAATAACATCTTCTAGGGTATCCCTTAATGCTTCAAATTGGTGATCAAAAGCTTCATTAAAGGTACTTAAAAACTTGTTGACCATCTTGTCTATACTTTCAGCCTGTTTGTCCATAGAGAACCCAGCTAAATCATCCATAATATTACGCATCTGAGCAATGTGGGGAACAAGATTGTCATTCATAGCCGACTCTATACTATTCACCATATCCTCTCTACTTGCAGCTGATTCATCAACAAAACTTTCAATATTAGAGTTCATACTCTGTATAGAAGGAGCTATTGACTGCTCTACTGCTTCTTGTAAACCATTGACCAGTTCAGGAATTAAGGTATCACTAACAAATTCCTTAGTGGTATTAATATGCTCCCGTTGATTATCAACTATCTCATCTAATAAGTTACTTTCGATTCTAATCGGTAACACTCTATGTAATTCATCATTTAATTCTTCAATCTTTCTTTTGGTATGGCTGATTAAAACCTTATCTAATAAAGTCCATAATAATGAAAAACCGATTGCATATAAAGAAGAAGTAAAAGCTACTCTCATCCCAGAAATTAAAACTGTAATCTGTTGTTTAATCAGATCTACATCAGCGATATTATCTAAACCATCTAATCCCTTAACTAACCCTAAAAAAGTACCTAAAATCCCAATTCCTGTTAACAGACCAGGAATTGCATTAGCCAAAGTCCTATTAGAATATTTATTAACTAGTTTATTAACTCCTAAATAATAATTTGTATCTAATATCTTATTGGGATTAGCTTTACTATTTACTATATTGTAGTAATTTTTCCAATCTTCTTTTAATACATTACTACTTTCATTAAAAATTTTATTAATATTTACTATATTATTCTCTGAATTAGAAACTTCTCTTTTTAACTTCTTTATTTCAGAATTCACTTTCCACAATTTTTTATTAGTTCCAAAAAAACTTATTATTGCAAAACCTACAATAAGTATTTTAAATATTGTTACAATCTTTTCTACTGAATTTGCCTCTGATTGATTTGAAATAATTAAAATTAGAATTAATGAGATTACTAAACTAGCCCCATAAAATCTAAGAACACTATTTCTAACCCTATCCTCCTCATCTTTCCACCATAAAGATAATCTAGGATTAATCAACCCTATAATTATGAATATAATTGACCCTAAAAGCAATAAAGATAATAATAATTCCATTTTACAACTCCCCCTTAACTACTAATTCAAAAATTATATCATAAATACCTAACAAGTAATATTATATTTCATTTACCTTGAATTACATATTTCGCTACTATCTATTATTTCCCTGCAAAAATTTAGCTAAAAACAAAAAGAGAGTCAAAAAACTCTCTTTAGCCATTAATTATTATTAATTTTTTAAAATACCTCGATATTTATTTACTTATCCTATTATAAATCTCTGGCAAATCCCAGACCGTAATAATCTTCAATAAACTATCTGTAACCTTAGCATTCTGAGTAACCAATATCGCCTCTAACCTTTCCCCACTCTTTTCTCCCTCTTCAAAGATTTCAATCACATCTAATAAGCTATCATTTCGTGATAAGAATTTATATTTAAAGGCTTCTTCCCTATATTCCAACACATCTTCAACTTTAGAATTAGCCAATAGAATAAACTCTTCATCCTTATCTGCTTCAGAACCTAAATAACGAGTAATAGTATTGCTAGTCAGCAAATCCATAAACTTCTCATCATTATAAACAGGAACTTGAGAATAAGAGTTTTCATACATTACTTTGACTGCATCCATAACTGAATCATCAATACCTAATGTAAGTACTTTATCTAAGCCAAGAGAATCGATCCTAGGTGGGTTAGTTAACAAAATATGAACATCACTGATCTTTTTAACTATTTCATCATTAGGTTCAGCAATTATATCCCCTGTACTCTGATGAACAATAGCATTTCTTAAATAAGCAAACTGTATCAGATCATCTTTATAATTTTTAACCTTCCAATTACCTGCTTTACTTAAACCTTTAACTAAGCTCACAAAGGATTCTTTAGTAGTTGTATTTGCACTCTGAGCTAAAAATTTATATATCTTATTGAAATAATTTAAGAAATTATTAGAGTTTGACATGATGTCACTCCCTTTATTTTTACAAGGACTACAAACAAATATAATGTTACCAAGATTTTTTTAGTTTTTCTAACTTAGATTTTTCATCTAAAACCTTAGTACAAATTTCCCAATCACTTGTTACAACTTGTTCTTTATATCTAATCTCAAATGGATGCTTTTCAGGTACATAGTCGATAACTTTTTTTGCTTCTTCTTTTTTTCCTATTGCAATATTAATCCATACATCCTTTAAAACATCAGGTAACTGTCCAAAAATCTCTGTAATACTTTTTAATCGCTTAGATAATAACTCATGTACTCTATCTTCAACAGAATCCTTATACCTCATATTATATAGATATATTTTACTAAATCTTTGTCCCCCTCTTTGAATACGACCTTTTCTCTGTTCTAGCCTAGTAGGGTTCCAAGGCATATCAATATTAATAAGTCTTCTTAAAACCTGTAAGTTTAAGCCTTCTGCTGCAGAGTCGGTTCCTATTAAAATTTTCAAGTTATAATTTGTTACCATTTCTTTAATATCATCTTTGGTTTTTCTGTGAAATTGGTCATTAAGAAAATATCCAGATTTATTTCCACCAGCATAGATACCTATCTTTTCACCTTTAAAATCTTTTGATAGTTTATTAGCAACCCATTTAGCTGTATCATAGTACTGAGAAAATATTATAACCCCTTCTTCTATCCATTTCTCACTTCTTAATAACTCTAACAATTTATTATATTTAGGATCTTCAGCTTTATTAGAAGTCAAAGAATATACATATTTACAAAGAACTTGGTACTCTTCTTCAGTTAAATCCTTAATCTCACTATAATTCTCTTCCTCTTCTTCAAAAACTGAGTCTAAGTTGCCACCCCAGTCGTTCTTCAGTTTCAAACCTGTATTTTTCCCTGCTTCAATAGAACTTCCTATCCTTTTCAAAAGAAGTGTCTTTAAAAATCCACCACCTTTTACCCTGTTAGAAATCATCTCACAAAATTCTTCTGCATATTTGTATGCCTCACTCATATAACCAGTTAATAGTAATGGAGCTTCATCTATAACCTCTACTTCAATCTTATCTAAATAAGGCTCTCCTGTTTTAGGGTTTGTTTCATTTTCTAAATACTTTCTTTCTCTTCTTACTACGTGCCTTATATAAGGATTATAAAGGCTAAAAAAATCTCCCATTAAAAAATCAGCATATCCTTTATTATGTATTTCTAATTCATTATAACCTTTAGGAAAAACAACAACTTCATCATCAATATCTTCAGAAACTCTAAGCATTTGAATATTCAAGCCTTCATTAGATGGTGGAAAAGGGTTCTTAATCCAACGCCATTTTTCAGTAGGACTTAAACCTTCACCATTCGTTTTTATTAAATTCAGACCTTCATCTATCTTTCCTTTTTTTCTCCAGAAAGAATTTTGCGAACCCAATACTTTATCAGTTCCTTGTGATAAAACATTTAATAAATCCCAAAGCTCTATTGGATGAAGCTGAATTGGAGTAGCAGTTGCTAATAACATACTCTTAGTTCTAGGAGCAATTTCTAACAAGTATTCATATAAATTATTGCCTTGAAAAGAATGAAAATTTCCATTCTTATCAATCTTTTTTCTCCTTGCATGATGAGCTTCATCAACTATAATACATTCATATTTTTTACTTAAGAGATAATCAACAGAATCAGATTTTGCAGTAATAAGACCCTGAGATATAATACCAATTCTTCTTGGACACTTAATAATATCTTCTTTTCCTTGACTTGGATATTTCATATCATTTTCATCAATCCAGTTCCTACCATCCCACCTTGCAGTTGGTAAGTGTAATAACTTTTTTAGTTCATCCTGCCATTGAGTCATTAATGTCTTTGGAGCAATAATCAAAACAGGTTTATCTCCATATAAAGCCATTAATTCTGCACTCATAGCTAACTGAATAGTCTTTCCTAAACCCACTGGATCAGCTAAGACATACCTAGCCCCATAAGGTTTCTTATGATCTTTAAAAGCCTTATTAATAAAATACTTTTGATGTTCCCATAAGCCAAAGTTTTGGCGATATATAGGCGATTCTACACTGACAGAAGCAGGTAGTTCCTCATCATCCTTTATATCTTCTATATCAGCAACAACTTCTCTCTCAGCAAGCCTTTTTATATCTTTTATAATAAAATCAGGCATTTTAATTGCTGCGGGACTATTCCATAAAGCATCAAATTCTTCTTGAACCCATTTAACTGCTTCTGCAGAGTTATCTTCCCATACTAACTCATAATTTAACTTCCAAGCACTTTTAGATTCATTAGCACTACCTAAAAATGAAGTTTTCTCACCATTCTCTAAAGTAATAACTCCTGCTTTACCATGAATCAATCCAAACTCTTTATTAGGTAAAACTCGAACTTCTAATCTATCCGACACCAAATAATCATATAATTTCTTTAAACGAAAATGACCATTTTCTAACTTTTCCGGCTCACTTTCACACCATTCCCTACGAATTGCTTTCTGTGCATTCTTAGCAGTTTCAACATCTTCAGGTTGTAAATCAGAGTTACAAACAATTC
Source organism: Orenia metallireducens (assembly GCF_003001995.1). Classification (GTDB taxonomy): domain Bacteria; phylum Bacillota; class Halanaerobiia; order Halobacteroidales; family Halobacteroidaceae; genus Orenia; species Orenia metallireducens_B. Next base: position 31,047 of record NZ_PVNB01000026.1, read on the forward strand.
TAATTTTGCCCTCTATAGAATCAAGAGCTTCTCCTGCGACTTCAAAAATAGAGCTACTAAAATATCCTGCAATTCTATCATATGACTTTGCATTCTCTAATCTTTTATTAAGAAGAGAGTCCGATATGGACTCTCTTCTTGAAGAATATCTCTTTATCATATTCTCACCCTATACCCCTTCATTTTTTAATGACTCTCTAAGTAACTTAGCATACTTAGCATCTTGATGCCAATGTTCCATAGTATCTATCATCTCTAATTTAGAAATAAAAGTTAGTATCTCATTCATAAGTGGTTTTTTATACCAATAATCTTGACTTTGATTAAATACACTTTTGATATAACTACGCCCTGAAGCTGTAGATTGATTTTTAGCAGCTTCATAAATAGCAACTAATAAGTGCCTTACTAATGACCCCTTAAAATCATTGTCATTTAATTTATTATCAAGGTAACTCATCTTATACTCTAATGGTGCTTTTAAACGAGCATTATTAGCTTCAAAGCTATAAAACATATCTTTATAATCTTTAACTCCAAAGCCTTTAGCTAATTCTTGATAGGCACCTATACTATGTTCATTATTCATTTCAAGTTCTAAACCTCGGATAAAATATCTTTCAGTATTTGATAACTCAAACCAATGATTCTTTTCAAATTCATCAGGGATCAAATAACTGTTTGCTACATCTCGTGCTTTTTTGATTAATTTTTCAACTGGATTCTCTTCACTTCTATCACCTGCTAACCAATAATCAATATCTATACCATCAATCTCTCCATAACTGGTCAATACTTTCAATGCTGCAGCATATGAAGCCAGTAAATAATCTGCATCAGTAAAATCAGGCAGATCTTTATAATCAATCCCTTTCATAGAATCAATCATACTCTGAACTTCATATTGGATCTCATCATATACTTCATCCTGAAAGGCAAAATCATCAGAAGTCTGCTTCTGTAATACTAATAAAACAGTACCTTTAACATAATTACCCTGTTTAATACCACTAGAACTAGTTTCAGTTGATATATTCCATGCTGAAGCTACCTTTAAACCTGCTAACCATAGAATCATTGTTAACTCTGACCAAACCTTTACATCTTGATGGGTAAACATCACCACTTGGTATCCATTATCAGGCATATTATCGGATAAGTTTTTATAAATTTCAACCATACCTTCATTAAAAGATTGTCCCGTTCCTTTAACGGCCAATATCCTTTTAGAATCAGTATACCATTCGGGGAAAGTATTTTTTAGTAATGACTTATCCCAAACTAAGAAAAATTCAGATAATTCATGGTAATTAACTGCATCTGCATACGGAGGGTCTGTTATCCAAATATCCTGTTTTTCATTAATATTTCTTGCATCCATTGGTCTTACTTTGCTTTTACTTTCAAATTCATAATTATTAATATTATAAAACCAACTATTACTTAACATAGATAAACTTCTTGTACTATAACAAAACAAAGTATTTAAAGCTTGATTATAAAAAGTAGATGAACCTTTTTCATTTGCCGAACTAGAATCCCAAAAACTTAATTTTGAATTCCAAGTAGAACATTTGTAAACACCCAATAAACTAATAACCTTATCTTTTTGAGTCTTAGCTTTTTCATGAGCAACTTTTATTAAAAGCCCATTAATTAATAATTGCCTATGATTAAATAATTGATGCCAATATTGCCAACCTCTAGTCCTAATTGGTTCATCAGTTTTTTCACCTGATTTAATTTTATCAATAGGAATATATCCTTTTTTTTGCCATTTATCAAAGCGTTCTGATAATAACTCAATAGATTTTTCTTCTCTTTCTAAATCTTCTTTTGTTGGACTAGTATAATACCTTTCTCCTTCATTATCAATATATTTTATAGCATATAGCCTTTCTTTAAAAATATCATCTTCAGCAGACATAAATTTTTCTTTTTCCCAAGCTTCTACTCCATAAATAATTTCATTACTAGTCTTTTTATCTTTTCTAATGCTTGTTATAGGTGTTTTACTATCGCAATGAGGACAATATACTTTATTGCTTACAACTGTAGATAATTTATCAGCTTCTTTCATCTGCTTCTTACTTGCACCTTGAATAATTTCAATATCAAAATTATTATTATTGCCATTTTCTTTTAATAAAGCTACAGTTTTGGTACCTTTACCAATAATCCATGAAGGAGCTAAGGGAACATCATAACCACATTCAGGACATTCTACTTCAGCACAATAAAGATATGAGTCAGCACGATGCCCCTGTTCATTATGTTCAATTCCCCATTCAATAATCTGTTTATCAACCTCATCATAAACTTTTTGTTGAAATTCTTTTAACTCTTCAACCTTTTCATCTGAACACCCTGTAATATTTAATGAAGCCCAAGTTAAAAGTGAAGCTGCTGGGTTTAAATCTGAAGCAAATACATCAGCCCCCATACGCCCTGCTTCAAAAGGAATAGATCCCCCACCTGCAAAACAATCTCCAACTTTAGGTGTATGACCAAAACGCTTTTCACCTAACTGCTGTATCAACTCTTGCAAGTTAGAAGCATTAGTTTCTAAATGTTCATTGATCTCTTTCCAGGCTTTCTCATTGATTAATTCAACTTCTTCAGGTCTTTTACAATAACTTAACTTATCATCATAAGATAATCTATTAAAAGCTATTCTTTGTAACTCATCTTTCATCTTCTTTTTATTTTCTCTCTTCATACCTAATGGATATTTAGGCTTTTTAGCAGTAGATCCTTCCCTGAAAAATTCTTTTCTCTCTTCTTCATTAGTTAGTTTCCATAAATCTTTTTTTGATATATTATCTTTCTTTCTTAACCACAATCCATCATCATCCATAGTCATAATCTTAAGAAATATTTCTCTATCCTTAGAATAATCATTTGATACAGGCATTAAAACCCCTAATAAAGTAGCCCTAACTAAAACTAATGGTTTTCTTCCCCACCATTTACCTAGTCCTGTTAAAGTTTGTCCTAAATTCGCTTTTCTTTCTTTATAACTTTCTTTAGATATTCTAGAAACTGGAAATTGAACCTCTATAAATGATTTGCTATAATCTAACAAATTAATCCTCCTTTTATTTCTTCATAAAAATCTTATTAAAATAACCTTTGAACAAAGCTACCAACCAATTTATTATCGACTGGGTTTTCAGTTAGTGCATACCTTAGAGCCACTCTCCAACCTCTCTTATCACCATAATGACCAGTTGAAGCATTGGTCATGGTAAAGAGCCACCAACGCTCTTCAGGAGATAAACCCAACCAATTTTTTATTGCTAAATCAATTGCTGCTACTTCAGCATCTTCGATAGCCCAAAGTAAAAGCACCAACTCTTTTCCTAATAACCTCTCAAAAGGAATTAAGTAATTATCAAAATCACCGCTATTTAAACCATCTTGTTTTAACCTTCTATTGAACTCTTTTTTTATAATATTTTTTACTTTATTCCATTTACCTTTATCTAATATTATCTTTTTATCCCTATTATCCATATCATTTATTTGCTCTTCATCATCCCAAGTGAACCTTTCATAAATTACAATTTTTTTATTTCCTTTAGGAAGTTCTAATAAAAAATGATGATTGGTTTCTTTTGGATTAAAACCAAATCCAAATGTTTCAATTGTACTCAAAAAACCATCTCCTTAAGATTGATAAAACTTATTTTTAAATTCTTTTAAATTAAAACCATTTTTAGTAAGCCAATTCTGAAAATCTCTTCCTCTTTTAAACCTAATACCATCAATAATAGCATTAATATCATACTTTTTGCCTTGAATTAAATTATTTGTAATATTTTTAAGTTCATCTTCAATAATATCCATATCATCTATTTCCATATTATTAACCGTTAAAGTTATTGAAAATTGCTCTCCACCTCTACCATTAACTATTACTTGTAACTTCTCAATAGATGCATCTGTTTCTTTTAGGAATTTTAATGCTTCATAAGTATATTTAGTGCCTGACGGTCTTAAGTCTCTATTTAATTTAACTGACTTATCCATATCAATTGTTACTTCAACATCTTTGACCTTATATTGTAAAACCTCTGAGCGAATATCATACTTTTGGTTTATTGCTATAGCTTGTATGAATTTTGCACCTTTGGGGATTCTAAAAGCTTCTTTATAAACTCCTCCATTAGCTTCTGGAGAGGAACCATCTGTAGTATATTTAATCTCACAGTCATTTGTTGAAGCCTCTAATTCCATATAGTCATGTCCATCTTTTGTGAACTCTTTATATTTTAAATCAATATCATTTTCCCATCGAATTGCTTCTCCAGTCTCACTAACACCCGATGAATCTATTGCTAAGAAATAATAAACAAGTTCTTCGGCTTTAAAGGCAGATAAATTATCTATTGCTTTAGACGCATCACCTGGTTCTTCTCCAATTTCATACAATACCTTATCAGCATTCATAGGTGATAGTTGAAGCATAACGGTTCCATCATCTTCCCTATTAATTTCATTAATATTAACACTTGTTATTTTTGCAGGTGGTGTACTATCAATGTAGTTCCCATCTTCAAACCAAATCTCTTTATGGAGAGAATCTTCTTTCAGATCATTAAGAGCACTAGGCTTATGCCATAACCAGTTTGTTTCTGTTGCAGTTCTTTCCATTAGTTCATTCCATGTCATTCTATCCCTAGTAAAAATCACTTTATTAAATCGTCTTCTTAATTTATCAGGCTCAATATCTCTAGTAAATTTCATTTCTTCTTCAAGGGTTTGAGCAACTTCTTTTTCTGCATTAAAATTATTCTGAGCAAACTTCATGGTTAAATTTTTATTTTTTAACCTTTTACTTCGAGGATAATAGATAGTTGTAAAAGTTTCTCTTAAATTAGAATATAACCTTGCAGCAGACTTATCTCTTAAAGTTAATCCTTGCTGCATCTCACTATCTCGCTCACTTACATTATCAGCTTGCATCCTAGTGATAATACTCTTTATTGCCTTTACTCTTTTTCCAACCTCTAAGAGATTATTCATAACATTCTTTTGACCTGTCAAGAACATTACTCTATTTTTATATTCACATTCTTCATAAAATTGATGAAGCTCTTTCTTTAACCCATCACTATCATCACTTGGCTCAGCAATTATTAATGTTATTTTATTTTTATCTAAAGTAATTTCTTCAATTGAAGGAAACACCATTAATTTTTGGTAACAGTCTTTAGCTACTGGCTCAAAATGTTCTTTTAATAAACCTTTTATATATAACTTAGACTGTTCTCTTGATATATTCTTTATTTCATCTTGCATTTCAGCTACTATATTTTTTGTCTGTCTAAAAAGTAATTTATTATGATGCTTGTATAAATACCAGGCTCTTTGTTGTAACTCATCGATACCACTTCTTATTTTAGTAATATCATTATCTGGTCCTGCCAGATATGTAAAAATTTCATTTATAGATAAACCAATTATTGCTTCAGTTGCTTTAGATAAAGAAGACATTAAAATTAACTTAGCTACATTTTGGATATCTTCAGACTCTGCTAATTTATCTAATCTTTCTGCCACAGCATGTCCATTACTTGCAATATCATGACTTATTGCATTAACAAATTCAGGCTTAATGGACTTTATTTCATTAGCCATTTCAGAATCATTTAAATTAATATCATAAGGATTAATTAAATAATTACTAGCTGCCTTATCAGAATCTTTAAAAATACCTTTTAACATTTTTTTGGTTAATCTAATAACTCCTCTTGTCTTTTGAAAACCTTGATTTTCTTTAAAGCGTTCAACTAACTCTTTAAAAGAAGGATGAAATGGATATGTATCTCTTATCATAGAAGAAAATTCACTTGGTATTTCATCTGTATAACCCATTTCAACTGCTTCTTTTATGCTTTTACGATACCCTTTAACAACTTTTTCAATCTCAGCTTCACTTGGTAACTCTTCAAACATTCTAGTCTTTAAAATTTCATATAAATCATTAGTATTACTTGATACAGGTTCAAGATTTAAAGAAAAACGACTAATTTCACCATCAAGTTCTTTAAACATTCCTTTGATTACTTCAGATTCTTCTTCATATGTTGCTTCTAAATCAGATATTACAAGACAAACATTAGATAACTCTTTCTTATTTATTGCATTAAGTAAATTAGCTATAGCTGTTGTTTCAATATCTAAAAGTGTTCCTTGTCCATACTCTCGAGTCTTAGCATTATTTAAATATGGAGGTAATTCATCCAGTAAAATTAATGTTGGAGTAGAACTTTCAAGTAAATTAATCCATGCTGTTTGACCTGGAGCTTTAAGAGGAGAATAGTATTCATTAAAAAGTTCTTTTCGTTTTAATTGCTTTGCAATCTCCCCCCAAGTTCCAAATTCCATATCAGATTCTCTTCCAGTAATAGAAACCGTTCTGATTTTTCCTTCTACATCATTATATTTACCATCTAATATTTTCCTTCTCAATTCAGGGTTTTGTGCAAGTAATCCCAAGGCAATCATATTATGAGTTTTACCTCCACCCATTGCCTGAGTTAATTTAATTATACTATTACCCGATCTATTTCTAAACTTATTCATTGCTGTATCGAATAGTATTTCCATATTTTCTGTTATAAATGTTTCTTCAAAAAATCTTTCTGCATTTATAGAATCATTCCTTAAATCAGATAAATCAAGAACTTCATCTTTCATTTCTTTACTATAAACGCTTTCTCTAACTTTTACAGCCTTATTAAGTTTTTTCATTATAAAATTATTCCTCCTTCTATTTAATAACTCATCATAATCTTATCATATCTTTAGTTAAGTATGTAGCTCACCAATGTCTTTAAAAGAATAAAGATACTTTAACCAATTTTCAACCTCTTATTATTACACTTAACTATTAGAAATAATCTAACTTTCCTAATATTCACTTCTATTATAGATATTACTTCTATACTTATCCTTATTTTCCTGTTAAAAATAAAGCAATTATTCCTTATCTTTCTTTATTCTAACTAATATAATTTATAAATTTTTTCACTCAACTCAACAGCACTATACCTAGTCCATAATAACATCGTCCATTTTCTCTGCTCTTTACTTAAATCTAATTTCTGTAATTTCTCTATCATATCCCAATAAGTTATAATCTTAAACTTTTCACTTCCTCTTTTTAATATACTTTGAAACTCTTGAGCTTCTTTAATCTTATGCCCTTCAGGAGTAAACAAACCTGTTACTATATAATCATACTTACCACTACTTAAAGCCTTTTCAGCAATTAATTGATTTCTAAATAATTGATTAAACTTTTTACTCTCTACATAATCTTCATAATCCTTTAAGAATTCACTCCTTGAATTACTGAATATTCTAAAATAATTATCGTAATTCTTATTTCCCTTTTGACCATAATATAATTTGCTATTACTCGGCTTAGCACTAAAATCATCAATATATTTAACTTCTAAACCAAATAGCCCCAACCCATCACCAATTTTAAATTCAAAAACAACATCAAAAGCTGAATTATCTCCTATCTCAGCAAACTTTGGAACATATTCAAACTTAACATCTAAAACCTCTGTTACTTCAGGTATATAGTATTCCAGAAAACTTTTAGCTAACACTTTATCTAATTTAAACTCTGCAAAAAAATTAAAAGTTGCTGGCTGACTAGATAGTAAATTATTATGTAATCTTTTAGTATTCATAATTCCAGAATCATATTTATCTCTAGATTCTAAAGTTTCTCTAACTACTTGCCTAATATTCTTAGTCAAGAAATTTACCTTACTACCTTCTCCATTCTTCATTACATTACAAGCTGGATTATCTTTACTACTCTCCCCTTCTTCTTCACCTAAAACAAAAGTTCTCCACCATCCCTGATGAACTCTCATCCTTTTGCTAGTCTTTCTTGAGGTCCCTACTAAAGTTTTGAAAGTTTCTTTCATTGTTTAAATACCTCCTTATTTAATCAATCTTCTCACCCCAACTATCTTACCTTCCCCATCCTTAACTACTGAATCTGCACAGGTATCGGGAGCAACTAAATCCATTCTATGATTTAAAGTATTCTTTACAAAACCACTTACAATATAGATAATTCCTGGTCTAGGACTTGGCAGATTACTAACTATACGAGTATTCTTGGTTATAACTGGTACTCCTCCAACCTTCATCTTCTCTTCTTTCTTCTGTGATACTCTAGCAGGATTTTTGATACCTTTTAAATCTAATAAAACTTTATTATTATCACCCAGCACCCTTATCTGATGAGGAGTACAATTAACAAACTCTACTTTATTACACTGCTGTAAGTTTCTTTTGTATTCCATCTTAACTCGATTCACATCTTTTTCTAATAAGCATCTACTAAATACCTGAGTAAGACCATAATCTACTTCTGAATTAAAGCTATCTAAAAAAACTTGTGACTTATCATCAACTTCTAACAAGAATTCATCTTCAAGCTTTTTTATTGCTCCCATTTTATCCCCTCCACAGATAGATTAATTGTACATTATTTTAGATACACTATTAATAAACTATTTTTTTATATCTCTTATTACTTTTAAAAGTTCTATAGCTTGCTCTTTATTCTCTTTATCATGAGCATTTTCATCTATAAATTCAATTAAATAATTTATACATTTATCAAATCTTGTCTCTCTTGTCTTAACCTTTTCTCCTTCAAAATAATTTGCACTACTATGCCTACTATTACCACCAAACATTGGCCATGGCGAATCACCAATTCCTACACTATCACCCCTAATAGCATATAACTTTCCGTTATCAGTACTAACGTAAATAGTCCCATCTATCCCTAATACAGGACTTGAAGATATTTCACTTTCTAAACTAATACTCCACTTTTTAATTCCATCAGGATTAATAGCATATATTTTCTTTCTATTAGCGAGATAAACAGTTCCATCTTCTGCTACTGCCGGAGTAGTCTCAACATAATCTTCTTCGCTTAATTTATAATCCCACTTTAGAGTGCCATCTGAATTTATAGCATGCAATTTTTGCCCATAGTCCCCACTACTGCAAATATAAACTGTACCTTGAGGACCAATAACTGGACTAGCTTTCTCAATAACTGTTCCTAAACCACCAAGATTTGTACTCCACCTCTCACTACCATCTGGATTGAGAGCATGTACTTCTCCATTAGAAGTTCCAAAATAAATATTACCCTTATTATCAATTGCAGGAGTTGACTCAATATTTCCTCCAAATTTAGGAAAAAATGCATTACCATCTGTATCATAGCTCCATTTTATATCTCCTTTAGGTAAAACAGCATGTAGTATATTGTTATCACCACCAATATAAACTACTCCATTTAATCCAACTGATGGACCTGCCAAATCAAGATAAGTTAAATTTTTAACCCACTTTATTTTCCCATTACTATTTAGAACATATAAATTTCCTTCTTTATCTCCAGCATAAATACTCCCTGCTTTACCTAAAGCTAAATTATACTTCAAACTATTTGTGAAAATATCTTTTATAAGACGTAATTTCCATTTGAAAGTTCCATCTTTATTTATAGCAGCTATGTACCTTGATGTAGTAACATAAATAGTTCCATCCATAGTTACTGCTGGATAACCATAATTAAAAAATTCTACATCACCAAATTTTAAATCTCCAATAATCTCTTTAGAACTAATACTCCAAATCTTTTCTCCAAAAGGATTTATAGCATATAATTTTTCAAAGGTAGTAATATACAACTTTCCTTCTGGTCCAATTGCTACAGGAGATAAAGACATATCACCTAGCTGTATACTCCACTTTATTCTATTTTGAGCTTCTGATAATTCAAAATTTACCCCAACTACAATAACTATTAAACAAATAATCAGTACTAACTTTTTAATAATCATCACTCCTTATAAAGCTGATTGTATTCTCCTAACCAGATACTATCAAAATCATCATTTATCCTTAACTTAATCCTATCCTCTATACTTTTAGGACCACCTTGCTCCTTAATCTCTTCAACCTCTGCTTTGAACTTCTCATAATTACCCCACTGAGCATTACCTCCATTGCTCAGCCCTCCATCAACTCCAACACCAAAAGGACTAACCAACACTCTCTTCTGATCCCAGTACTTCTTGATAGGATAATCAATCAATAACTCATTACCAACTACCCCTCCACAAACCTCTAAATACAGATCATAATCTTCATCATCCCAAAAGTTATACTTACCAAACTTATCTTGAAACTTTACGTATATCTCTTCAAAGTTACTAAACTCCTCATAAGTACAGAAACCTCTAAAGAACCACTCAACATCTTGATGATCTCTTTTAGGTCCTTTAGGCAACTCTCTTCTACCGATAAAGATTATACCATCAATCTCCTCTTGGAAGTATTCAATTACTGAGCTATTCGCCTTCATTAGTTCTTTTATATTATCTAAATCATCCTCTATCATTATCTCTTTACATACCTTGTTAGCTTCCTTTATTAATTCTTTAGACTCTTCTAACTCTGGATTTCTAACCGCTTTTTTCAAAGTAATATCAATCTCTTGAACCCGATTAGTCAACCTCTTCTCTACCAAACTCTGTTCACTCATCAAATCATCCTCCTCTATTTGTTATTTCAACCTTAATCTAGAAATCCTCTATCCTCTGCAAAACAATCCATCAACATCTCTGATAATTTTCTATCCTCATCCTTACAACTCTCGTATCCTTTAATAATTTCCTCATAAACCCCTCTAATTTCTTTACTTATCCTTTGCTGCACTTCTTGATTAGGCAGTAGAATCTTCATATCTAACAGAGAATCCAAATTGATATTCTTATGAGCCACGCCCCCAGAATACCTTTCAAATTGTTTCTTAGCTAATTCACTATTTAGGAATATCACTATATAATAAGGGATTACATCATCTTTTAACCTTAAACGGTAAATATGATTATTAAAACTTAAACCCTCACCTTCCTTATTAACCACAGTAGCATATCCCAACTTATAACCAGCATTAACTATTAATATATCTCCAGTACTTAACCTTGCATATTCCTTTTCTTTTAAGTTGCCATTATTCAATTTTCTCAAATCCAATTCAAACCTATTAATATTTCTACTACTGATATAAAGCAACTTACCTTTAGCATTACTAGTCAGTGACGAACCTATAGTCAAATCCTCAACTACTTCTCTTAATTTTATACTCTGGTATTGACTATCTTCCATTACTTGATCAACTACTAAATGTTCAGGCTTATAAAATGATGGATGTAAATTCTCCTCTCTTAAAAGCTCTCCTTTAACTTTAAAATTATTTTTGTAATCTACACTATCCAACTTAACTCCTAACAAATCTAAGAATCTCTTCTCTATTTCTACAAAACGATTATCATATCTCTGTATCAATGATTCTTTTCTTTCCTTAAAAATCTCTACCCTACTCTCTAATATACTCTTTAAATCTGCTGGTGTAGGAATAGGAATTCTAATCCTCTTAAAATCACTATTTGATATCCTTACAGCTGTAGCACCATAACCATATCGCTGAAACTGTTTAATAATATCATCTAATTTCAAAATATAAGCTAACAAATCTGAAGAAATATCTATCCTAGGTCTTATAATCATAAAAGCATTAGTTGCTACACACCCATCATGCTCTTCACCGACAACTACAACTGTATAATTTTCAACCAACTTAGAAACAATTATATCTCCTCTTCTGACAACCTTCTTAGCTCTACTAGGCAGATTCTCATAACTATACTCCTCTAATTTATCAACCTCTTCTATCTTTCCAGTATTTTTATTAATAGATCCCAACTCAATATAACGATATTTTTTTCCTTTCTTTGGCTTTCTGTTTATAATTTCACTTACTTCTCCTAACTTTTTTAGAAAAACCTCACTAAAAGAAGTATCTTTAAATTTAGGATGATGAAACATCGGATCCATCCTATCTACAAATAAATCACTATCAAAATCAACCAAATAACTTATCTTATCATCCACCAAAGATACCTCCCCACCTCTTTAATTCTAAGATAACATCCTTTAACTCTTCTACATTTTCAGGAGTAGCCATAAAAACTTCATCCTGCTTTTCATCTTCAAACCCCTTATTTTTAACAATAACCAAACTTGTATTAATAGCAGTATAAGGTCTATAAATTCCCTCTGGCAAGCTAATTACAGCTTTCAAAATAAACTTATCTAGAATAAATCCTCTAATATCTTTATCTCTACTATTAGTCAAGATCCCATCAGGTAGAACAATTCCTAAATATCCACCTTCTTTAAGTAAACTCTGATATAATTCTAAATATAATGCTTCAATCTTAGTACTTCTTCCTTGACCTAATTCATATTCTGATAGCAAATCCTTGTCTCTAATCTTTAAACCAAACATAGGACTAGATAATATTAAATCCAAACCATCAGTTAATCCCTCTAATTGAGATTTATCAGACCTTAACTTCAAAGTATCTCCGACTAAAAATTTATTATCCTGTCCTAAAATCAAAGACCTAAGCTCTGCTAAATTAATTAATCTATGATTATTATCCATCCCAAAAACTTTAATATCATTATTAATAACTTTAGCATCAGTTAATAACCGACCACTTCTTGCCACCCCATCAAAGATATTAGATATCTTTTCAAAATAATCTTCAAAAATATCTCTCATAGAATTTGATATCTCTTGGGGAAGAAAATATTCTCCAAAGGCTTTGCTTTTATTTTCAAACAATTGACTATCTAAAATTTTCATCAATTCCACTCTATCCACATTTTTAAAATCTATATTATTAAATTCATCAACCACTTCTTTCAATGCCTTAGAACTTAACTTAATATCACCTTCAAATTTATTCCCATCCTTTCTTATCAGCTCACAATATAAATCCTTTATATTGTCTATTGTAAATCTATTATCAACAGCTTCTAAATTTCCATTATCTAACTCTAACTTAATCAGAACTAACTTATAAAGCTCTATAAATAATTCCAAAATAGAAAATGATTCAATACTATAAATTCTATCCAAGACTTCTTCTATCCACTTAGTTATCTCATCTATTCTTGATTCCTTTACTTCTTGTAATATAGGCATCTTATTTAAAGTAGAGATATTACCTCCAATCAATTGATACCAGTTCCACTCTTCTCTTTCTAGATTAAAAAACCCATAATAATTGATCTGATCAACTTGACTTAATTTAGCTAAAATACCAACTCCCTTTTCAGAACCACCTTCACTTATATCAACTCCTACAGTTGCCTCTCCCTTTATGTAACCAACCAAATCAAAAGCTATCTTATCATCAACTTCTATAAAAACCTCTTTTTTTATCTCTTCACAACCAATCGCTTTCAACTTATCAATTCCTATTTTCAAAAAGAACACCTCCAGTTCACTCGTTATGTTTATTATATCTTTATTCATTCTTTATGTCAAGTTTTAATAATCACCTTTTATGTTTAACCTGATATTCACTTGATATGTTTTGTAAAATGGTGCTGTTTTAAATACAAATACCTTCTAAGTAATTACTCAGAAGGTATTTTAAAAAATCTATTTTATTCTATTTAATATTGAATATATTATATGCTGAATTAATTTTATTATTTAATTATAAAATAGTCATATAGATGTGAATTCACATCTATATGACTATAAAATCACCTTGAATTTATGTTAATTATATTAATTTATCTAGTAATTTTTATTTTACAAATTATAAATTTCATACTCTAATGGACTCTTTAATTTGATTGTACTTAATCTCCAACCATCTATAGGAATATAATCATATATAATTTTAAATTCTCCTACAAACAATTTTTTGTCATATTCCAACTTAATTTGAGCAATAATCAACCTTTTCTTTCCTTTATCATTAATTTTCTGATCAATAACTTTTAAATCCCTAACCTGCCCTTCATTGATCTTCCATTTTGAAAAAACATTATAAGAAAACTCATGATTAACTATATCTTTTTTTACTTGTTCTATATCCATTGATCTATCATTAACAAATTCATGATCAAAATCATTAATTAACTCGATTTTTTCTATCTTCCAGTGGTCATGATTAAATACATAAATTAATTTTAAATTTCCACTTACCTTTAGCATTTCATTTTTTAACCTTAAATTAATAATGACTTCATCTGTTTTTTGATTTATATCAGTATTTTGCTCAACAATATCTATTTTACTAATTTCATCTTTATTTAAAGACCATAGCCGATTCCAAAAACCTATAGATCCATACCATTCACCAATATTAATGTTCTGATTAATTAAAGACTCTTTTATCTGGGCTTCATTTATACCACCAATAAGAGTATATGAAAAGTTCTTATCTAAGTTCTTGCTTACATCATCAAGTACCCAGCCCCCTTTATCGTAATAGTTATAAGTTAACTTTAATTCTCCTTCAGATTGAATTCCACCATCTACTAAAGTTACTCTAATAAAAGATTTATCATTTTTATCTTTCTTATTTGTTTGTCTTCTAACTATTTCTATATCTTTAATATTATTTTCATTAATATTGGTATATCCTATGCTAACTAGTTTATTTGATAATTCTTGCTTCATTACCTGTGAATTCGGGGGGGAGCTAATAGTACACCCACTAATACTAATCATCAATACTAAACTGATTAAACAAATAAATTTAAACTTATTCTCCATCCTTTACGCCTCCATAATTACTTTTTATAATAGTATAGTTTACAAAAATTATAATAATATTAGTTTTATTGTATTATTGTTTATTAAATACATAAAATCCTATTTTAATATTTTTGGCTATTAAAAGATTTTTTATTATTTCTAATTACTTTGGATATAATAATACTCTGAGAAAGGAGTGATATTTTGACTTATAAAACTCATAAAACAGTAGGATTATTTCTCGCTATGGCATTTATTATAGGCAATAATATAAGTAATCATCTTATAAACTCAAATATATCCAGTAATGTAGTAGCTATAAATTTAACCAACCCTACAGTAACAAATAGTATCCCTGGTGGGCTAATCTTTTTCTTAGAAGTCTTTTACTATCTATACCTTGCATATTTAGGATCATTATATCCTGATATAGACCATATAGGCAGTCATCTTGGCCATAGGCGTAAAGTACTATCCTATTACATAGCAATGAAATTTGGTCATAGAACCATCACCCACAGTCTTTTAGGAATGCTTATAGGCACCTTACCCGTCTTCTTAATTAGCCAAACCACCTGGATATTCTTTAACTTTGGAAAAATAGCCTGGTTCTACTTTACCATAGGATATTTTAGTCATCTCTTTACAGATACTATGAATCCTAAAGGCATCCCTTGGTTATATCCTAAAAAGACTATGTACTCTTTAAATCATTTCCAAATGGGTACTAGCTCAGAAGAATGGATGAACGTTGGAACAGGAGGATTCTTATTAGCCTCTTCCTTTCTATTCCCAACTCCAATCTCTTATGCTTTATTTGTATATCTATTGATTTTAGTAATAAAATAAGTATATATTTACAGAAATTAAAAGTAACTTCAGGATATTACCCATCTCAACTGAACCTTTAATCAAAAACTAGTAAAAATTTTTATACATATAAAAAGACCTCCTAAGGATTTCTCCTCAGGAGGCCATCATCAAAACTCACCACCATATTTAATCTTATACTCTCCTTTATCAAACTCCAACTTCACCCCATCTTCCTTCTTCACCTTAGCCTTCAACCTATTCTCAATTTTCTTCTTATTTTTATTACTAACCTCATAACCAGCCTCCTCTAACTCACTTAACACTTTATCTAACAAATCATTAATGCTATTCAGCGACTTATTATCAGGAAACTCCAATAAAATACCATCAATCACATCATCAACCTCAGCCAAAATAAAAGCTCCCGTTCTAAAATAAGGATCCAGCCCTGGTTTCCACTTCCTTAATCCTATAATCAATATACTCAACAATGATAACCATCCTATTGCCTTAGCTACCAAGTCAATAATAATATCTTGCATCTCAATCCCCCTCTGATTCTATCATTTTTTATCTCTTGACCCTAACTGTCAATTGTACATTGTAAACTATAAACTGCTTTCAATCCCCTTAACAACCGCCAAAGCTAACTTCAACTGATACTCTGCTGAATTAAGTAACTTCTCTTCATATTGGTTAGTTATAAAGCCAACTTCAACTAACACCGCAGGACACTTGGTTCTCTTCAGCACATATAAATCATCATTATCCTTAACAAGTCTATCTACACTCTCAGTCACCTTAATCAAACTTTTATGAATTGATTGAGCCAATTGCTTACCTTGCTTACTACCAACATAATAAAAAGTCTCAATCCCTTGAGCAGACTCATTAGGAGCACCATTACAATGGATTGAAATGAAAATATCTTCCTCGCTAGACTCAACTCTCTCAGCCCAGATTGGAAGACAATTTTTATCCCTTGTTAACTTAACCTCATATCCTAAATGCTCTAACAAGAATTCAATTAATTTAGCTAGTTTCAAGTTAATATCCTTCTCACAAGAAAACTCACCAACAGCACCAGCATCTTTACCTCCATGCCCTGGGTCTATAATAATTTTCACCTATTAACCCTCCTTCTACAGAATAAATTGGGGCTATTGCCTCTACAGGTTCAAACTACTAAACCTTTCGTGCAAGTTTATCCACTCTTCTATAATCAAAATCTTTAAAACTAATTCAAAACAATTTTCTGCCACAGATATTCACGAATTTACACGGATTAGTTCAAGACCTTCTTTGAAACCTAATTTTATAATTATGAATCCTTTATTTTATTAAATTACTGACTAAATGACTAACTTATCTTTTGATTTTATTCGTGTTTCATCCGTGTTAATTCGTGGCTAAAATAATCTTTGGAATTTAAATTTGATTATATTTTATTCTTCATTCCTAAGTTGCTTTAAGGCTTTTCTCAATGAATCAGGAATCGGAACCCCAGCCTCGCCCAAATTCTCCAAAGCACTAATCCCCTCCTTAGAGATATAAAACCAAATTGCCATCTGCCTAACCATTCCCCCACTCCCTAACACTTGGTCCACCAAATGAGCTATAGCCACAGTAAAAAATAGCCCCACCTTACGGGCTATCCCCTCTCTACCAATATCACTATCCAACTCCTTCAAGACATAAGCAGATAACAATCCAGTAATATAATCAATCACTACCATCCACATTAAAACTTCTAAACCCTTATCATATCCACCCACTCCATAGCAGATAAAACCACCTACTAGCCCCACAATATAATGAAAATAATTCAATAACCTTTCAAAAACAATCACCCCACTTAAGAGCAGTTTACAGTGGACAGTTGACAGTGAACAGTAAAAGAACTAAAAATATTAAAG
>NZ_PVNB01000027.1 GCF_003001995.1 Orenia metallireducens
ATGAAGGTGAAGTTACAGCACAATCACCAGCTTCAGGATTAACATATTTACAAGTTTATGCTGTATATTCCGCTCAGTATGGTGGGTATGAATATGTTTATAACGATCCTAATTTACTTTCTACAAACCATGACCATGGCGGAACCCCATTATATATTGTTACATTAGAGGTAGGCTATGGGGATAACAGAATTGCTAAAATGAACGGTAGTACTTTGTCATCCGTTTATTCTCGAAAATATGATCCTAATGGTGATAATATAATTGATGGCTGGTATTATTGGTGGGATGTAACTGGTTATGAACATGGTAAGTTTACTTATGAAAATACATCAACTAATTACCCATGGAATACAATGTCTGATTGGATTTATATTAAATAAAACCTTACTTATAATCAAGAATCGAAGGATTAATCCTTCGATTTTTGATTATAATTAAGTTCTTTTAAAGCATTAAGTATTTTTTGATTAACTTTAGTTCCTAATAGGTTACCTGCCCTTCTAGAACCTTCTAGTACAGCTTCAAATTCTTCAATCCAATTCCTCCTGCCATGACTATCTGCTTTAGTCCTAAAATAACTTGCATTAGGAATATTTTTGGTAAATTCCTTCCAATGGGAAGATTCTTCTGGATTAAAAATCATAATTGCATAAGTGGACTTAGATATTTTGCCATTATCACATAGTGCTTTAGATATTTTACGAAATTCATCAAAAGTAGCATTAGTAATATCGTATTTTTTAGATATTTCCTCTATAGTTGGAGAATCAGTTACATTCTTATTCTCTGATTGAGATTCATTGATAATATTTTTTATATTAGTTTCTTTATTTACTCTATTATTATTAATTTTATCCTTCTGATAATAATTTACTTGAGAATTAACAGCACTTACTTGCATTTTATCTTCCTCCTTTTTAATATTTTTACAAATAACACTAGTTATATTATATAATTTTTGTATTAATAGTCAAATATTAATTATTGAATGGAATAAACAGGTATAACGAAAATTTTAACTTTATTAATCTTTGTTTGCCTTTTCTTATCATTAGCCTCCAAGCTATAATCATTCCAGCAAAGACCAGCAGTAATAATTACAGCATCAGAAAGATCAGAGAAAACCCGCCTCTGACCTTACTTATTTCACTCCGCACCCACCCTTGATATTCTCTACCTTATGAGTGAGATTAATGTGCCATAAAGTTAAATGAAAAATTACTTAGTCTAATCGAATTGTTGTTGTTTTTCCAATAAATAATTATTATCCATATCTATGATAATATGTTAAAATAAAACTAATGATAAGGAGGAGAGTTTAATGAATAAATCATTTGGAGAGCTATTTATCTCTTATTTTATTTCTAATGTTTTTCTATACTTTCAAAAACCCTGTTAAATCTTTTTAGGTTAGTAGGATATGAATGTTTGATGAGCAAAGTGATCCTAGTAAAGCTATTATTAAACAATATAAGATAATCTCTGTTATAGGTATGGTAATAACAGCTATAATTTTCATAATTATTACTGAGAAATTATTTTCTGCTTAATTGTAATGTACTAATATTATTTAGAGAGAAGAATTTCATTTTCTAATCTGTGTAGAGGTGATATTTTGAAAAAACTTTTAAATACTATTATGCTTTGGATAATTTTAATTACTTTATGTACAATTATTATTTATCCACTTAGTAAATATATTAAATCTAGATTAATTTTAAATCCTTTAGCAGTTATAATAATAATAATAGCAAAACCTTATGTAGAGAAATTTTTAATAAAGAAATAGCAACGAAAGCTTTTTGCTTTCGTTGCTATTTTTTAATGATAAAATAATTTCCATTCTACATATGCTGCAGGATAATTACTGTTTGTGTTTGGTTCTATAGTACATACTAGAGTAACATCATAACCTTTACCTAATTCCACTAAAGCTCTTTTAAATAAATTTTTTCTGGAATTAGCTGCATCTTGCATAAGTCCGAAAAATGCACCAATAGCGATCCCACCTGTAGTTGAATTTGTTAATAGAGTACTAATTACTCCACTAATAACAGCATCACTAAAAGCAGAACCTGTTGTTAAGGGAAATCCAGTTTCTTCCTCATAAGCCCTTCTTATAGCTTCATCATCATATTCAATTACAGTTTTATTATTTGTAGCCATAATTATTTCCTCCTTTTAATTTTTTTATAAATTTTAATCCAACCGGTTGTTTTGTCTTACACTTAATAACAACGTACTTAGCAAATGATTTGTAAACCTGAAATTTTTATTTTTTTAATTTTTGTATAGATAATCTTTGATTTCATTCAAATCATCCTTCATAATCTCTACAATATTTAGCTTATCAGTAAGTTGAGTAATTATATTTTGGTATTTCTCTTCCCTTTCTTCTTGCTTTAAATCTCTCTTTTCTTGAGCCTTTAAGATATAGAAGATAAGAACAACTGCTAATACTGCCCATATTCCTTGAGACAAAGCCAAGTCTAATACTTTACTTTCCATTAAGTTCACCACCTTATTCAATTGCTATAAAGCTAAATATTTTCGAATCCTATCTAAGGCTCGATTTTTGGCTCTATTAACAGCTTGTCTAGAAATATGCAATCTCTTTCCTATCTCATCTTCTGAATAGCCCATAAGAAACTTTGCTTTTAAGATCTTTCTTTGTAAGTCAGTTAACAGTGTTGGTAATTTTTGGTTAAAATTTTATCCTCTTTTTCGGGAATACTCTTATCTGCTACTATATCTAAATTTATTTCACATTCCTCTTGAACTCCTTGTACATGTTTTCTGAATAGATCTATCTTTTTATGTTTTAATGACACATATATGTAATTGATAGCCTGCCCTTCATGATCTATTTCTTTTATTTTAAGAGTCTTAATTATTGTAATGAAAGAGATAATCAAATCAGTCTCAGCTTCTTCATACTTTAATTCATTGCTATACTTTTTAATTAGTGGCTTAAATCGACTTAAAAGCTCCATCAAGGAATCCTTATCACCTTTTTTAGCTTCCTTTATTAACTTAATCAAGTATAACCTCTCCTTTTGTAGAACTTTACTTTTGGTAAATCACCTACTAACAAACTTATTGATACTAATGGTGATGGATATATGGATAGTGTATTTAAACAATGGGATCTTACCGGATATGAATCAGGAAAATTTGAATATTCAAATGGATTTTATTCAAATTATATAATTATTCAATAGAGATAAAAGAGCTCCTGTCTAGACAGGAGCTCTTTTATCTCTATAATATTTTTTTAAAAACATCGATGTTTTTTTTATAACTATCATATCCGGACATACAACCAAATTGCTTTTGTTGTTCTGCTTCAGCTTCAAATTCCTCTAGCCAATTTATTTTTTCTTCTTTCCAGTTCCCCTCATTTTTTGTTGAAGTTAAAAAAGGTTTTACTTTATATCCTTGTTTTGCTTGTGCTATTTCCATCATCTCTGGATATATAATTAATTGTCCAAATTTCTTAGGAGAAATTTGTTTAGCATCCAATAGTTTATTACAAACAACTTTCAAATCATCAAAAGACATGTTAGTAATATCATATTCTTTAGATAACTCGTCCCAAATATCTGGATTAGCTACTCTATTATCTGTCTTTTTTGAATTATCAATATTGTCTTTAATATTAAATTTTTGATTATTATTGTTTATTATTTTTTTTTGATAATAATTCACTTGAGAATTAACGGCACTTACTTGCATTTTATTTTCCTCCTTTTTTATATTTTTACAAATAACACTAGTTATATTATATAATTTTTGTATTAATAGTCAAATATTAATTATTAAATTGAATAAACAGATTTAACAAAAATTTTAACTTTATTACTCTTTGTTTGCCTTTTCTTATCATTAGACTCCAAGCTATAATCATTACTGCCAATACCAGCAGTAATAATTACAACTCTCCGACAAGAAGAGTTTATTGGGGCAAACAAGTATTTAATATACTTCTTTTTAACTTTTATGTATATCAATAAATACATATATACTCTTATACATAAATATTTACTCTCAATCATCCATTGCCATTAGGACTCCTTTTAATTCCTCCTTAAACTTATCCTCTAAAGCTCCAATTATAAAATCCTCTTTATTAGGTCTGAACTTCTCTGGCACCACTTCCGTCATCTTCTCATACTCCTGATTATACTTCTCTAGCTCTTTCTCTGTTAACATTTCATACCTCTCTACAGCCATCTCTTTAGCATTCTTCTCTTTCTCTGTTCTTCTTCTTTTCTCTTAGCTAACTCTTCTTCCTTGGCTTTCTTTTCTAACTCAGCACTAGAATAATGACCACTCTGACAAGATGCCTTTAAAAAACCCATAAAATTATCAGGTTGAACCTCCTTAGCATAGTCAAACCTGTAAAGTAGTATATAGAATATAAAGTTGAATCTAATCAAGCAATCCTTCTAATCTTAACTCTAATTTCAATCAATATCTCACTAATTTTAAGTATTTACTTACTAATTTTAATTGAACTTACCTCTCACTAATTACTATAACTCCAATACCTATAGCTATTCTCTTTTACATAAAAAGATTTTAAAGAGAAGATAAATATTAAGTATAGCTTTAACCTCTCTATAAGAATTTTTACTGCCAAAAACACTTAACAGGCTCACTCTTAACCATAAATTTACAATTAAAACAAAAAAAGGATAACCATAGCTAAAAACAGCTATAATTATCCTCAAATCTATAATTATTAACCAAAAAAGGACAGACTACTCCCTTGATAGTTGAGTTAAAAATTAATAACTATCAATTCTTAACTTTTAACTCGCAACGCCTGATCTTTGCTCTCTAAGAGCTTTAACAAGCAATTAACTGTATTATATTTTGAAAAGATATGGGGCAATTTAGATAAGTTTTCAACTTCATTAAACACAAATTCGGAGATACCTCCAGTCTTCTTAATTACCTTCTTAATATTTTTCTTAGTACTATCAATTCTCATATTAACTAGAAGAGATTTAACCCTTTCATAAAGATGATGACTTTCCACTTCTTCAATAGTATCCTCTACAATTCCGATTCCTAATTGGATGAAATTAAAGGTTAATCTAAGAGACTTCATCAATACCCGTTTAATCTTAGTCCAGAAATTATCTACAGTTTCAAAGATTACTCCAGCCAAATCCTGAATCAATTGACGCAGCTCCTTATAGCTGACCGCATTAGTGATATTCTTCAATGTAGTTTGTTTAATGCCAGTTTTCCCTGTATTGTTAGGCATATGATGTTTATGAGCTACTAGATACCAGACTAAGCGGTAATGCTTAAGGTTATAGTTCTGTAGCTTTCTAAACATCTCCAAAGGCAGATTATAAGCCCCTTTACCACTTTTAATAAAGGCTTTTTTGTAGCCAGTAATAACATAGGAGTTAATAATATCCTGACGATTAACTATAATTAACTTGGCTTCTTCTAGCTTACTAATGGCCTCTACCACCTTAGAGTCCGAGCTATGTCCGATAAACTCTGCTATATCTTGAGTAGCTTGACCGCTAACCTCACCTACACTATTAGCATAATAACATAACGCATAATAGACATTAAACATTGTCTGAGTCATCTGGTGATTCCACTGTATCTTAAATTGGTACTCTAAAAATGGCATAAAAGCACCATCCTCCACCAATTCTAAATCTGTATACTGGCTATAATCTATAGCTTCAGCTTGTTGAGCTTCCATCTCTGACTGTCCACTGTTAGTTTTAGATTGCTGATAATCCTCTATAAACTCCAAATAATCCCTTGCTGCTACCGATAGTTCTTTAGCAGCTTTAGAACTGATTTTATCTGCTTCTCTTAAGTTACTTAATCTACTTTGAAAATTAATCAGTTGCTTTTGATTAACTATATTCTTAATCTCTTCCTGTAGTTTTTCAATAATTGACATAAAAAACAACCTCCCCAATATTTTGAGCAGGTTTCCTAAACTTAAATACCCTTTGTCAATTTTTAACAACAATTAACCTCTTGACAATATCTGTACCTCTATGGTATCATAAAGGTACAAATTTGATACTATTTACAAGGGAAACCTTGTGATATTTAAGGTTTAAATACTTGGTGGTATTTTAGGAAACCTATTTTAAAAACTCCGTGTTGGCGCACGGTGTTTTTAGTTTTTTGTATGTATTTGTTCAAAAACGAAGTAAACTTGTCCTAATTATATAGTAAAAATTTTAATTAGTCAACTTCTTTGCTTTTAGCTTAATGGTTTGAATGTAAACTGGCTAGATCAGCATATGCTATTAATTTAGTGCAGTTTGTCTAAAAATCTCTCTATATCTTTCTTTTATTCATATATTTTGACTATTTCTTCAATTGAGAAATTATAATATACTAATAATATAATAAGACTTTACATAATTTAAGCAAAAATAAACTTATGTAAAAATAACTAACTATAATTTATATTTCTTATATAACCAGTACGATTGAATATAAGGCTATAATAGTCAATAATAAAATAAATAAGAGCCTACTATTTAGATATTTAAAAAGCTATATCTAGTAGTAGGTTTTTTAATATACTAATCATCTAAAAAGCTAGTAAATAGCCACAAAGCTTTTGAAAATAGTGGCAATAATGAAGATATGATTAAAATATATTAATGAAAGGAAGGTAGATTTAAATTATGAAAATATTAGTAGCTATTAATGGATCAGATAGTTGCTCTAAGGTAGCACAAAAAGCTCAAGAAATGGCTTTATTATGTAAAGGAGAGGTTACATTTTTAACTATATTAACTCCTGAACAGAAACTGATAACCTCTTTAGAAGAATATAATAAAGAGAATGAACTTATGGAAAAGAGAAAACAGGCAACAAAAAAAGCTTTAGAAACATGCAGTATGGTTTATGGACAATGTGAGCTCACTTTAGGTAAACAAGGCTTACAAACCAAAAGAATAGTTAAAGAGGGAAATTATCCTGCCCAAGATATCTGTCAATATGCTAAAGAGAACGAGTTTGACTTAATAGTTGTTGCAGATAAAGAAAACAGTAGTATGAAAAATATTTTATTAGGAAGTACCACTGAAAAAATTGTTCGTCATTCCAAAATATCAGTCCTAGTTGTAAAATAATCAAAGATAGCTAAGATATATCATTACTTATATTAAGTTTGATCTTATTATCTTGATTATTTCTGATATTAAAACAATAAAGTCTAGGATAAATATCCTAGGCTTTAACCTATTTACTTAACTACTTGATCTCTGCATTGGCAAATAAAAATTTCAATGCTTCTTCAACAATAAAAGACTTGTCCTGATCTGTCCTCTCTGCTATTATACTTTTATTCTTCTTAGTAGTGTTCTTGTCTTTATTGTAAAACTTATTGTTATAAGTATTGTTAATTTTATTGTTATCTTTATTCTCTGGCTTAGTATTTGCTACTTTCTGAAAATCTTCTTTTCACCTATAGAGTATAACTGCTTTTGCTCCTCTCCATCTAATCATTCTTGTACACTATTGATACTTCAATAATTTCTACAACAAACAAAAAAGATATTAACAATTATAAACAATACAATAAGGATTACTCGATAATAAAGGTAACTTGTTCATATAGAAGCAAGCTACCTTTATATTTTTATAATTAGAGTTGATTTTAGAATCAAATAAATGTTAATTTATGGGAAGTTAGGAATTTCTTTAATAACTTATATTTTGAGAGACTGATAAAAGCTTCTTTATTATAAGTATTAAAGAAGATCAAATATGAATTACTATTATAACAAGTTATATGTGATATTTTCTTGAGATTAACTATATAAGAGCGATGTGTTCTAAAGAAACTGTTATCTAATACTCTTTCAATATTTTTTAGTGACTCATAAATCTTAAATTTTTTATTTTCAGTATGAATTATAGCTAGCTTATTATGTTTTTCAATAAAAATAATATCTTCTAAGTTAATAAAGTATAATTGTTTATTATAGTTTATTATGAGTTGTCCCTTTATATTTAATTCATAATTACTTTTAGTTCTTTTAGATAAATCTTTAATATTATTATTTAATCTTTTAAAGTTAATTGGTTTAATCATATAATCATATGGATTAATATCAAGTATCTCTTGTGAAAGTAAATCTGGTTTTGATATAACTATAAATTTTATATTTTGATCATTATGTTTGATTATATTCATAGTTTCTATATATTTATCAATATCTGAGGTAGAAATAATAAAAATAGATATATCTATATCATTTTTTTTAACTATTTGAATAGCTTTTTTTAGACTTTGAGAAGTATAAATTGTTTTTGCAAAAGAATTCTTAACCAATTCATTTTTTACAAGGTCTAGATTTTGCTCGTCATAATCACATATTAGAATATCTGCCATTTTATCACTCCTATATATTTTTTTTCAATAAAAACTAAATATTATTATATTACTATATTGTTAGGTATAAAAGTTTTTTTGCAAATTATTTACATAATAATAACAACCATTCACTGCATAAAAACCCTTAAAAGAGAAATTAAGATGATAAAATATACATAAAACCCAAAATATGTATTTGATTTTCTAGAAATGATTGGTAAAATTGAAAATAAGAGATTAAAAATAAATTAAAAGGAAAATAGAAAAATTTAATTTAGGTAAAAATATGAGAGTAGGTGTTTTTATGAAAAGAGTTGTTATAACAGGAATTGGAATAATTGCACCAAATGGTAATAGAAAAGAAGAGTACTGGAATAATTTATTTTCAGGTAAATCCTTTATTAAAGAAGATCCCTTAATGGTTAACATGGGGATAAATTCAACTGTTAATTGCACAATTAATGATTTTAACATTGATGACTTTCTGCCTAAAGGTTCACTAAGACAAGAAGCAAAAGGACAAGCTGATTTTATCCAATACGGTGTGGCAGCTGGTGTAGAAGCATTAAAAGATTCTGCAATCTCTAGAAATTCCATCTGTGGAGATGATGTTGGGCTTATATTTTCTTCAGCCATTGGAGGTACACCTACAATCGAAAAAATATACAGAGATTTAAGCAACCAAGGAAAGAATGATTTAGTTTATCAAGCTGTAGGTGAGCATTTTTATAATGCAGGTATGATCAATTATCCTGCGATCTTATTGGCTAATGAATATAATTTTACTAATATATGTACCTCTATCTCTACAGGATGTACAGCAGGCTTAGATGCTATAGGCATGTCTTATGAAGCTATAAAGTCAGGAGATGTTAAGGTAATGCTTGCAGGAGCATCTGAAGCTCCACTAACAGAGATAACATATGCAACTTTGGATATTATTAATGCTTTATCTGTAGCCAAAGGAGAGCCACATACTAGGTCTAGACCCTTTGACAAGACTCGTGCTGGTTTTGTGATCAGTGAAGGTAGTGCTTGTTTAGTATTAGAAGAACTTGGACATGCCTTAGCTAGAAATGCAACTATATATGGTGAAGTGCTATCTTATGCTAGTAATAATAATGCTTATCATATGACTAATTTATCAGGAGATGCTACTCCTATGGTAAATGTAATAAAACAAGCACTTACAGAAGGTGAGTTAACTACCTCTGATATTGACTATATCAATGCCCATGGCAGCTCCACAAAACAAAATGACTTATATGAAACTAATGCATTTAAATCTGCTTTTGCTAAAGAAGCTTATCAAATACCTATAAGTTCGACTAAATCTATGATTGGACATTCCCTATCTTCAGCTAGCATGATGGGGGTTATATCAACTATAGGTAGCTTTATCTATGAAAAGGTTCATCCAACTGCACATTTGGAAATAGCTGATGAAAGTTGTGATCTTAACTATGTTCCACAAAATGTCCTTAAGAAGAAAGTTAAAACTGGGATGGTAACAGCAAGTGGTTTTGGTGGAATTCATTCAGTAGGGGTCTTTAGAAAATATCAAGAAAAGAGGTAAATCTGTGAATAAAAGAAGAGTTGTAATTACAGGAGTAGGTACTGTCAATCCCTGTGGGATTGGAAAGAAAGAGTTTTGGAATAGCATAGACCAAAATATATCAGGTATAGAGAAAATTACTCGTTTTGATACCACTAATACACCTATTAAAATAGCTGGACAGATTAATGATTTGGATATTAGTAAATATGTAGTTAAACGGACTATGGTTAAAACAGATACTTTTACCCATTATGCCTTAGCAGCAACTAAAATGGCATTAGCAGATGCAGCTATTGATATTTCGCAAGAAAATAGCAATCGTTGTGGTGTCTTTATTGGTAATAACTCAGGAGGCTGGGAGATTTGTGAGCGTGGTTTTAAAGAGTTATATAATGATGGACCAGAATATGTCAATCCATGGCAAGCCACTGCTTGGTTTCCTACAGCTGCTCAGGGATATATATCTATAGAACATGGGATAAAGGGATTTAGTAAAACCTTTATAGCTGATCGAGTAAGTGGAGCATCAGCTTTATATTTTGGTCTGCAATCTATAATAAATGGTAAAAATGATTTAGCTTTAATTGGAGGAACAGAAGCTCCTTTATCACCTTTTGGTACAATTTGTTACCATGAAAGTGGGGAGCTGTCTATAAGTACTGATATAACAAGAGCTTCTTTACCCTTTGATGAAAATTCTACTGGCATAGTCTTAGGTGAAGGGAGTACTATCTTAGTTTTAGAGGAATATGAGAAGGCTCTTCAACGTAAAGCTACTATTTATGGTGAACTAACAGGATGGGCTATGACTGTTGGTAATGCTAAAGATTCAAGCAGTTTAGAGAAGTGTATGAATAAAGCTCTTGTTAAAAGTGGTAAAACTTCAAAAGAGATAGGACTTATTGTTCCAGAAGGTAATGGAAATGTTGTAAGTGATAAAAGAGAATTAACAGCTATAAAAAAGATATTTGGAGATCAAATAGAAAT
This sequence comes from Orenia metallireducens, assembly GCF_003001995.1. GTDB lineage: Bacteria > Bacillota > Halanaerobiia > Halobacteroidales > Halobacteroidaceae > Orenia > Orenia metallireducens_B. The sequence continues at coordinate 10,932 of NZ_PVNB01000027.1, forward strand.
TATAACACCTAAAAAATTAACAGGCCATTTATATGGAGCTTCAACACCTACAGATATTTTAACTGCCTTATTAGTAATGCAAGAAGAGAAAATTCCAAATAGTATTTATAAAAATTTAGAATATAAAGAGGATTTTCCTAGACAAAGAGAGATTAATTCCATATTAGTTAATGCTTCTTCTAGAAAAGGAGTTAATTTATCCTTTGTTTTAGAAAATATAAATTAGAAAAGAGAGGATGATGTTTATGACTAAATTTAAGGAGTTTATTAAGCAATATTTTATCGACTTAGGAATAGAAGAGGATGAGATAGAGGATAATGCATATATTCATGGGGATATATTGGATTCATTAGAAATGGTAGATTTTATTTTGGAGATAAAAAAGAACTATAATATAGATTTAGAAATTAGTGAAGATATGACTTTAGGAGAATTATACAAACTTATTCAAAAAAATAAAATAGCTTAGGGGGAAAGTTAAATGAATGAAGCAACAGTTAATTATTATACAAATGTATATGCCGATAAAGCACCTGCTCAACTAGATTGGACAGCAGGGACTGCCGAACCAGAATTAGTGAGTATGGTTTATGAAGGTCAGATAAAAGCAGGTTCTAAAATACTAGAATTAGGATGTGGATTAGGTACTGAAGCTGTTTTTTTAGCAGTACGTGGAATGAATGTAACAGCAATGGATTTATCAGAAGAAGCTATTAATGTTGGAAAAAATTTAGCTAATTTGTATGGAACTAATGTTAATTTCATACAAAAGGATTTATTAGAAAGTGATTTATTTGATGAAGAATTTGATATTATTACAGATCATGGGTGTTATCACCATATGACTGAGGCTGAAAGAGAAACTTATGTTAGTAAGGTAACCAAATACCTTAAGCCAAATGGAATGTTTATTCTAAGGTGTTTTTCTGACATGATCCCAGGAGGACCACAACCAAAAAGAATTTCAAGTGATGATATGATTGAATCATTTCACCAAAAATTTAAATTAGAACATATGGAACGAGTCTTATCCTTTTCAACTAAGCGTTATTCAAAGCCAATTGGTTGGTTTACAATTTGGTATAAAAAATAATAAGCAATAATAAAGTGGTGACTCAAGATATGACTAATCAAGATAATAATTTATTTAATGCTGCAGACTATCTTATCTATCAGTCCAATATTCAACAAAGTAAACAGGATAAGACTGCCTTTTACTATAAGGACAAAGCTTATACATATAAACAGCTATTTAACTTAGTTAAACAATATGGACAGATGCTAAGTAATAGGGGGATTAAAAAAGGTCAACCTATTGGAATTATCTTAAATGATTGTCCTGAATTAATCTACTCATTTTGGGGGGCTATGATAAGAGGGATTGTTCCAATCTTAATTAATCCTAAATTTTCTTTAAAAGAGATTGATTATATTATTAAAAATTCAAATATTAAATTATTGATTACTCATCAGAACAATAAAGAGGAATTATCTAAATTAAAAGATTCAGTTGATCAAATCTACATAGAATATTTAGAAATTAAGGAATTAGAGGAATTGAATCCCAGAAGATTACAGTCTACAACCTCCAAAGAAGATCTTGCTTTTGGTATCTGTACATCAGGGAGTAGTGGTTTAACTAAAATTGTTATGCATCAGCATATTGGCCTTAAAGAATGCACCCAATATTATGCCCAAGGAACTTTAGGCTTAAAAGAAGATGATATAATTTATTCTGTTTCTAAAATGAGCCATTCTTATGGTTTAGGCAATTCTACCTTTAATACCTTTTCTGTAGGAGCTAGCTCAATTGTTAGCTCTGCAGAAAATCTTTCTGAAATCATTAATAATATTAATAAGTATCAACCAACAGTTTTTCTAGCTGTTCCAGCTATTTATGATGCCTTATTAAGGATATCAGAGATTAAGAAGGTGAATTTTCAATCTGTACGTTTATTTGTAAGTGCTGGAGAAAGGCTGTTAGATCAATTATGGCAGAGATGGTATAAGAAATTTGGGATGGGGATAATAGATGGTTTGGGGACAACTGAAACCCTAACAACCTTTATATCAAATACCCCAGAGACCAAAAAAATAGGTAGTACTGGTAAAGTTGTACAAGGATTTAATGTAAAGATAGTTGATGAATTTAACCAAGAAGTTCCTTGTGGTGAAATTGGGAATTTATTAGTAGCAGGTGATACAGTAACTCCAGGATATTTAAAAGATAATCAGTTATGCAAAGATCATTTTTATAAGGGTTATTTGAAGACTGGTGATAGATTTAGAGAAGATCAAGATGGATTTCTTTGGTACGAAGGGCGTTCTAAGGATACTTTTAAAGTAAATGGGCGTTGGGTTAATGCTCAACAAGTAGAGCAAACCCTTCTAAGCTCTCCCTGGGTCAAAGAAGCTTTTGTAATAGAAGGAAAAAGTGATTATGAAGTCTCTTGTGTTGTTGCATACTTGGTTTTAGATGAAGAAGTAGAAGCATCTAAGGAGATTACCATCAAGATAAAATCTTTCTTAAAGCAGAGATTAGAGCATTTTAAAGCCCCAAAGATCTTTCATTATATATCACAAATTCCTAGAGGAGCTACTAATAAGATAAAAAGAGTTCATTTAGATGATAAATATATTAATTTAACAGTTAAAGGGGGATAATTATGAGTTATTATCAAGAAGAGAAGATCGCAATGAGTTTAAAAGAAAACACTCCTTTATTAGATAAAGGAGGAGAAATTCATGTTTTATTATCACCAAAAAATACTGGAAATAAAAATTTAATTATGGGTTTGGGTAAGACCCCAGTAAATGAAAAGGTGTTAGCTCATGTACATTCATATAGTGAAGAGTGCTTTTATGTAATTCAAGGTCAAGGTACTCTTCATTTAGCTGGAGATGAATCGATAGAATTTGAGGAAGGTATGGCTGTTAGAGTACCTCAAGGTGTTGAACATTGGGTAGAAAATACAGGAGATGTAGAATTACAGGTTATCTTTTCTTCAGCCCCTTTAGCACCAACACCTAGCCAAGGACATCAAAATAAGGCTTAAGGAGGAAGACATTATGCAAAAGATGATTCAAGAAGTTCCTAGAGTAACAGACAGCTTCTTTAAGTTAACAGAAGAGATTACTCAGTATTCACAATTAGATAAAAAGACAAAAGAATTGATACTTATTGGTATCTTTGTTGCTGAAGGTAGCAAGCGAGGGTTAAAAACCCATGTAGAAAGAGCCTTAACAGAAGGGGCATCTAAAAATGAAGTGATCTCAGCTATAATTTTTGCCCTCCCTGTTATGGGAATATCTAAAGTAAATACTTCTATTGAAGTCGCCTTAGAAGTCTTGGGGGAATTAGTTTATGAAGCTAATTGATTTATCTGTAATAATTGAGAATACCCCTTCAGAACCAATGAAAATCAAACATAAACGTATCTCCCATAAAAAAGGAGCCAAATTAATAGCTTGGCGAGCTCATTTAAAGAGGGAGAAGAATATTTTTAAGAAGGCAGCTGCCTTCTTAAAAATATTAATTGGAAAAAGAAAGATTAGTGCCAAGGACTTTCCTCAATCAATGTTTATCACTCAAGATAAGGTTACATTATCAACTCATATGGGGACCCATATCGATTCACCCTATCATTTTGGACCATTATGTGAAGGTAAACCAGCTAAAACCATTGATCAATTACCTTTAGATCTCTTTTATGGTGATGGTATCTGTCTAGATTTAAGGCATATCAAACCAGGCAAGGCTATTACAGCAAAAGATATTAAAGAAGCTCTTGCTAAAATAAACTATCAGTTAAAAGAGAAAGATATCGTATTGATCTGGACAGGAACTGCTGAGAAGTGGGGGAGTAAAGAATATTTTACTCAGGCTTGTGGAATGTCAGAAGAAGCTACAGCTTATCTTGTAAATAATGGAGTTAAACTAATAGGAATTGATGCTTATAGTTTCGATCTACCTTTTCCTATAATGCTAAATCGATTTATGGAGACAAAAGAAGAGAATCTATTATGGCCAGCACATTTTTATGGTAGAAAGAAAGAGTATGTCCATATAGAGCGCTTAAAAAACTTAGGTGCTTTACCAAGTACAGGTTTTAAACTATGTTGCTTTCCTATCCCAATTAAAGGGGCAGATGCTAGTTGGAGTCGGGTAGTAGCTATCGTTAATTAAGGGAGGTTTTTTTATGAAGGGCTATACAGAAAATAGTATTATTGTTGAAGGTAATGTAAAGAAGATTTTTAACTTAAGTAATAATATCTCCAAATGGCCACAGTTATTTACTGAATATGAAAAGGTAGATATTTTAGAAGAAAAGGATGGCTATATTAAGTTTCGACTAACCAAATTTCCTAATCAAAAAGGTGAGGTTAAATCGTGGGTATCAGAAAGATATATAGATAAAGATAATTTAACAGCTAAAGCTAAAAGACTAGATCCTTTATATCCTTTCACATATATGCATATCAATTGGAAATATGAAGTACTCCCTCAAAATACTGGAGTTTTAATGAAATGGATTCAAGAGTTTGAACTTGATGAGAAATGTTCTTGGAGTAGTTATCGAATGGAATCTTATCTTAATCATAGTACAAGAATTCAAATGAAAGCTGTTAAAGAAGCAATAGAGAAAGAGCTAGCAGCGACTAGTAAAGAGTGGAATTATGATTAAATGGACTAAAAGCTATATCAATGGTTCTTTATTATCCTGGGGCTATAATAATAAAGAATTATTTAAAGATTTATCAAAACCAATCCTCTTATTTGTACATGGTATTGGTGCAACAGCAGAACAGTGGTTGCCACTGATTAAGTTATTAGATAATCAGTATCCGATTATTATAATTAATCGTCCTGGTTATAGCCAATCAGCTAATATAGCTAACTCTTCTGTAGAGGACTTTTCTAATAAGATAGCAGAGCTATTAGATCAACTAGAGCTTAAGCTACCAGTAATCTACATTGGACACTCTATGGGAGGGGCTATAGGATTAGCAAGTTTATTAAATCATAGTAATTGCTATCAAGCTTTAGTTGCTATCTCATCATTCTCATATTTTAGAGCAAGCTCGTACTTATTAGAAGCAATAAAAGCAGGGAAGTATCCCTTAGAAGCAATAAGACGAGGCTTTAGTGAGAATAGCAGTAAACAGCTAATTAAAAAGTTTACTTTAGACTTTTATAATATTCCCTTAAAGACTATTCAACAAGATTTAGAATCTTGTGATGGTTGGGATATAAGAGATAATTTATGCCAGATAAAGCAACCCTGTCTACTGATAACATCAAAAGAAGATAAAGTGATATCTTATAGACATTCTAAAAAAATTCATCAAGCTATAGAGAACTCAGCGCTAAAGTTTGTCAGCAATGCAGGGCATAATCTAATTATAGAAAATCCTTCAGGGGTTTTTAGATATTTAGAAGCTTTTTTACAAAAACTATAGAGGCGGGAGTATATACTATGAGCGTTGGCAAAGAGTTACGTTTAAAAAGGATATTTCCATCAGAAAGTAATAAAACAGTTATTGTTCCTATGGACCATGGGATAACCCTTGGTCCTATCGGTGAGCTAAGAAATATAGAGTCCTGTATAAAAAAAGTACAGCAAGGTGGTGTTAATGGAGTCATCTTACACAAAGGTATTTTACAAAAATCTTACAAGGCATTAAAAGCAGCTACTGGACTTATAGTCCATCTAAATGCTTCTACAGCTTTGGGAAGGGATATTCAGAATAAAGTTTCTGTATGTAGTGTAGATGAAGCGCTGTATTTAGGTGCAGATGCTGTAAGTATACATATCAACTTTGGATCAGCTTTTGAAGCTGAGCAAATTCAATTTGTGGCAAATACCGCCAAAGAATGTTTTATGAAAAGAATGCCTTTAATGGTAATGGCCTATATTGCCAGTGAAGATGACGCTTACAATAGTCAAAAAATTGAACATGCTGCTAGAGTGGCCTTAGAATTAGGTGCTGATATTATAAAATGTAATTATACAGGAACTATCAATACTTTTAGCCAGATAACAGCTGACTCTAAAGTACCTATCTTAATATCTGGTGGTCCTAAAATGACAAATACTATAGATCTTTTTAATATGGTGGCAGATGCTATTACAGCAGGTGCTGCTGGAGTAGCTATAGGAAGAAATATCTTCAATGACTACTATCCAGAGATGATAAGCTATTGTATCTCTAAAATCGTACATGAAAGCTGGTCAGCCCAACGTGCTTTTGGAGAGCTTAATAATTATATAAAGAAGAATAAAATAAGAGAACAGACTATTTAAGGAGGGATTTGATGGGAGTTGAAGCTATAAAAGTTAAGGAGGCTTCTTATAAACAGGATACTAAAGATAAAACAGTCTTTTATGATTTAAGAGGGATATCTAATAAAAATCAACTATATAAAAGCACTTTAGAAGCACTTAAAGATTTAAAAGGGGTAGGGGTTATTAATAGTGATTCACAATTAGATGACTTAGCAGCAAATATAACAAAGGTATCTGTACTTAAAGAGAAACCTGAAAACATAACAGAGTTAATATTAAAATATGACAGGATAGTTTTAGAGCCTACTATTATTGAAAGTAAGTGGTATGAAAATCAAAAGGCAGAAGTTAAAAAGAAGCTTGGTACAATGATTAATATAGTCGATAAAAGTAGCTTAGAATTAGCTAATAAATTAGTAAAGCGGGTAGACTTTATTATCGTTGAATTTAAAGATGATACTAAAATCCCCCTTGAAATTGTATTAGCAGAGGCACAAAAGAGTAATTGCCAAGTAGTTATGAAGGTTAAAGATAGACAAGAAGGTCAAATAGTATTTGGGGTATTAGAATGTGGTGCCGATGGAATTATTGTAAAAATAAATGACTTATATCAGCTTTATGATATTTATGAGGATGTTAAAAAAATGAATCAAAAATTGACTCAAAATATAATTAAATTAAGGGTAAAAAGAACCTTTTATGCTGGAATGGGAGAAAGAGCATGTATTGATTTTACTACCAAATTAGAAAAAGATGAAGGTGTGTTGCTAGGATCATTTTCTAATGGAGGTTTATTGGCATGTAGTGAGACTCATCCTTTACCATATATGCCTACAAGACCCTTTAGGGTAAATGCAGGAAGTTTACATAGCTATGCCCTAGGAAAAGAGAATCGAACTTGGTATCTATCAGATTTAGAAGCAGGTGCTCAATTATTAATTGTAAATACTAAAGGAGAAGCCAGATATGGAACTGTTGGTAGAATAAAAATTGAAAGAAGACCATTACTCTGTATTGTTGCTGAAAAACCTAATCATGAGATGGTTAATCTCTTTATGCAAGCAGATTGGCATGTTAGGATTTTTGATGCTAAAGGTAGTCCTGTTAATATCACTAACTTAAAACCTGGAGATGAGATTTTAGGATATAGTAGTCAATCAGGTAGGCATGTTGGTGTTAAAGTTGATGAACTTATTATTGAACAATAATTAGGAGAGATAATTATGAACAGTGAAAAAGTTAGGCAGCAATTTAATAAACAAGCTAAAAAGTATGCTAAGTGGTCAGTTACAAAGAACCAAGAATATTTAAAAAAATATTCTCAATTTTGTCAGATAGCTAAAGATGATTCTGTATTAGATGTAGCTTGTGGTTCAGGTGATTTCTGTTTATTTCTAGCACCAAGGGTCAAATCTGTATGTGGCATTGATTTGTCTGATAACTTAATTAATCTAGCTAAAGAACAAGTAGAAGAGTTTAATTTAGAGAATGTAACCTTTATCTGTGATGATTTTCAAAAGGTTAATTTCAAAGAGAGATTTTCAATGCTTGTTTGTCGAATGGCATTTCATCATTTTCCATCACCCAAACTGATTTTTGACAAGATGTTAGCTTGCTCTAAGGTTCATGCTAGAATAGGTATTCAAGACATAGTAGCTTACTCTGATGATTTAGTAAGCAATTATTTTGATCAATTAGAAAGATATATTGATTGTAGCCATCATCGTTGCTTAAAAGAGGAAGAACTACTAGAGCTTTATGAAGAAAATAATCTAAAAATATTAAATAAAATGATTTTAGAACGCGATATAGCCATCAAAAAATATATAGAGCATGCAGAACAAGATACTAAGACCCTTCAAAAGATTAATCATCATATTCAAAAAGGATTACAAGACCCTATAATATCTAACTATTTATATAAAAAAAATGGTGAGATATATTTTAAAAGGAAAATCTTTTTAATCTTAGGAGAAGTAAGAGTTAGAACACTAAGTAATTTAGTGAAAAAAGAAGAGGATTAATATTGAAAGGAGCCAAAAATGAAATTTACTGTAGGATATAACTGGGATGAAGAATTACTTGACAAGATCGATTATCCAGAGGTCAATAGCCTTTATGCAGGTTTACCAACAGGAGCTATTGGAGGGGGAAGGGCTCCACTTACTATTAAAAATGCTAGTGAGAAGAAGATAAAAAGTGATATAAAAAAGGTCCATGATAAAGGATGGGAGTTTAACTTCACTTTAAATTCAGGCTACCTCTCAAATAAAGAGTATACTAAAGAGGGGCATAAAGAGATTATAGACTATATTGGCTGGGTCCATGATTTAGGTGTTGATTCTGTTACAGTAACCTTACCTTCCTTAATTAGTCTAATTAAAAGGTATTATCCAGATCTAAAAGTAAAAATCTCTACCTTCCAACGAATAACAAGTGTGTCTATGGCCAAAAGATTTGAAGATTTAGGTGCAGATGCTATCATGATTTGTGAGAATAGTAATAGAGATTTTAAGTTATTAGAAGGCCTTAGAAGGGCTGTAGATACTAAATTAATTTTAATAGCAAATGTTGGTTGTGCCTATTACTGCCACAATGCCCATTCCCATATTTTAAGTACTGCACATAGTACCCAAGACTGCTCAAGTATATTTACAGCAATTCCCCATGTGGCAGATTGTTTGAAAATAAAATTAGAGAATTTAAATGAATTAATTAAGGTTAGATTCATTAGACCAGAAGATGTACAAATCTATGAAGACTTAGGCATAGATGCACTAAAGATAGTAGATAGAAATACCAAAACAGATATATTAGCTAAACGGGTTGAAGCTTATCATAATAGAAGCTATAATGGAAATTTATTTCACCTATTAGGGCAGACTGGAGGAAAAAAATTTAATGATATCAATGAAGAAGAATTTAAGGAATTATTCTCTCAAGGAGAGGAGATTAAGGAGAAAATTTATAGATTTTTTGGTTATTTAAAATATTCCGTATCAGATTTAGTCCATATAGATAATCAGAAATTCCCCAATAATTTTTTAGAGAATTTTTCAAAGATAAATTGTACAACCCAATCCTGTGATGATTGCAAATACTGTAGTAGTATAGCATCAAAAGTAATCACTGCAGATCAAGAAAAGATAGACTTATTTATAAATAGTCTTTCATCTCTTAAAAAGGAATTAGTTGAAGGGTCTATTTTATATTAATACAATTTAAGTTACTATATAAATCTTGTCTATTAAAAACTAGACAAGATTTTCTTATTATGGAACTAATTTAAAATTAGTAATAACCAATTTTAGAGATGTTAATTATAAAAGAGGATATTATAAATTAAGATGTGAGTTTGTAACCTCTCCATTACATGACTTAATATTACCATTTTCCCACATTATTTTTGACATTATTAGAATAAATTAGATATAATTTAAATGAAAGATAATTAAGTAACTATTATACTTTAATTAAAATTTATAACTTACAAAGATAAAAACACAGTATGGTTGGTAGTCCGTACACATTTAATTTGTAAAGTTAAATGTCAGTAACCTACCCTCTCTGGGGTTGTCCTTTCTTTGTAGTAATTTTGTAAACAGGGAGGATACATAATGATTACTTTAACAGTCTTTTATGAAGAGTCTTTTTGGGTTGGAGTATTTGAACAAAAGGTTGATAATAAATATCAAGTAGCTAAAAATCTGTTCTTCTCTAAACCTAAAGATGAAGAGATCTATAATTTTATTTTAGAAGAATATGAAGATCTTCAATTTTCTAAACCTATACCAACTACTAAAGTTAAAAAGAAAAAAATTAATCCTAAAAGGTTACAAAGAAAGATAAGTAAAAAAATGAATAAAACGGGTGTAGGTACTAAGGCTCAACAAGCCTTACAACAGCAAAGAGAGCAGAATAAGAAAAAGAAAAAGCAATATAAAAAGAAACAAAAAGATAGAATGCAACAAAGAAAATTTAGATTAAAGCAAGAGAAGAAAAAACAGAAGAAAAAAGGGAGATAATAGCCTAAATAATAATTTCAAATCAATACTAACAGTTAATGGAGGAAGTATCTATATGAGAACTCTTACAAAGCTAAAAGATCCTTTGATTCAAGAAGCAAGGGAGTTATCAAAAATTAAAAATAGAATTATTAAAAATAAAATACAATTGCGGGGTTTAGAACAGATAAAATGGGCTAAAGATGCTGGACTAGAGATAAAGAGTATTTTTATTAGTAAGAATGAAGATCCAACTAATTATGAGCAATTTTCAGCTCCAATTTATCAAACTTCTAATGGAATTTTAAAAAAGATCACTGAAACCAATTATTTGATTCCAGCTGTTGGAGTGGCTGAACCTTTAGCTGATAAGGAAGAATTTGGTGAATTTGTCTTGTTATTAGATGATATCAATGACCATGGAAATATAGGAACCATTATTAGAACTGGAAGAGCATATGGAATCAATGATTTTATAACAACTAATGCAGATTTTGATCCTTATATTCCCAAAACAATTGATGCCTCTCGAGGTACTTCATTTAAAGTAAATTTTAAGCGATATAGTAGTCCAGAACAAGCAGTTTCTTATCTTAAAGAACAGGGCTATCAAATAATTGCCACAAGTCCTCATGGAAAGTCATTACAATCAACAGTTGATTTGGACAAAAAGCCAATAGCTTTGGTAGTAGGAAATGAGACTTTAGGAGTTTCAGATGAAGTCATAAAGGCAGCTGATCATATTGTTCAAATCCCAATGTACACAGGCGTTGAATCATTAAATGTAGGAGTTGCTACAGGAATTAGTATTTATGAATTACGATTAAAGGAGGTATTAACAATGTTAGCAGAAAAAATCATTTCAACTTTAGGAAGAGAAATAAATGTAACTTCAAAACTTATTAGACAAGCCTTTAATATTAAGTTAAAAGAAATAAGTGAATTTAGTGGTGACCAAATCATATTCTTAATGGTATTAAAAAGAAAGTCATTGATGAATGAAGAGCAGATTAAGGAACAATTTGGATATTTCGGAGATAGATTCAAAGAATTTATTAATCCATTATATGAAGATAATTTGATAAAAAAAGAGTATGAAGAGATTGCAATAACTAAGGAAGGTGAAGAGCTATTAGCTAAATTATGGCCTGTTCATGAAAAGGCAGAAAATCTAATCCTACAAGGATTTACTGAAGAAGAGAAGAAGGAATTAAAAAAATATTTAGAAAAGATTCAACATAACTGTATGCAAATAATCACATATAAAGCCTAAAAGTTAATCTTAGATATTTTGCTATAGATTAAAAGGAGGTGAAAAGAATCTTCTTTTCACCTCCTTTATTTTACCACTCTTTTAGAGGTTGCGAATAACTCTGCTTTTTTATATTTTTGATTTTGGCTTAAAAATTATTATCTAATCTCTTTAACTACTTGATCTCTGCATTTGCAAATAAAAATTTCAATGCTTCTTCAACAATAAAAGACTTGTCCTGATCTGTCCTCTCTGCCACCTTATCTAGCTTCTCAATCATCATCTTCTTTAAGTAATAGGTCCTTCTTACCTTCTCCTTATCCTTCTGATTAGGGATAACCAGCTTAGTAGGATCAAACTTTATTGCAGAAGTCTCCTCCTTTACTAGTTTTGCTCCAATATCAGGTTGCTTTAAAAAATAAGTTAAAGCCAACTCCACTAGATAAGACTTATTATTGCCAGTCTTTTTAGCAAAGCTATCTATCTCATTGACGATACTTTTTCTTAAATAATAGGTCCTTCTAATCTCTTCATTATTGCTATTTTCTGTTAGTATACTGTTATTCTTTTCAATAGTATTTTCATCTTTATTGTAAACTGTATTATTATTAGTATTGTTAATATTATTTTTTTCTTTATTATCTTTATTATTTTTTAGAGTATTATTTAGTTTATTTTCATTCTTATTTCTAACTTTATTCTCTGCTTTAGTAATTGCCACTTCTTCAATCTCTTCTTTTTCTACTTCTTCTTTCTCTTTACTAATACTCTGTTCTTCCTTTAACTTATCGGCATTACTTTTCATCTTATTCTTTAAATTATTAAAGAAATCAGTCTCCTTAGTCAATTTCGACCACCCTCTCAATTATAGGATATAGCTGTTTTTGTGCTTCTTGGTCATATTCAAAGATCGTTTTACCCTGCTTAGTAGCCTCAGTAATCTTGATTCTTCGATAGACTGGACTGGTTACTATCTCTTGTCCTGCAAAACTCTCCTCTAACATCTTCAGATTCTCTTTACCTTCATTGGTTCTAGAATCATACATATTAGGGATGATCAATTTAATCTTAGCAAAATCCAATCTCAAATCTTCTAAATAGTCAAAGATAGTAGCTAGTCCATCGATAGCAGGTATCTCTAGCTGTACAGGGATGAAGATATAATCAATAAAGAACAAGATTGCACTATTGATAATACTCCTAGAAGGACTGCAATCAAAGATCACATAGTCATAACCCATCTCCTCTAAGCCTGCTAACTTCTCATCAAGTAAGGTAGTCAGAAACATCGCATTATTATTAAACTCCTTTTCGATAATCTCATACTTACTATTAGGTAGTAAATCCAAATTCTCTCGAGCCTCAATAATACACTCCTCTATCTTGGCTGTAGAATGGGGATTAATCAGATCATAAAAACTCTTTCGCTCTTGATTTCTATCAATCCCTAGCATTAAAGAACAGTCATTTTGTGAATCTAAATCAATCAACAAGACCTTATAATCAACCTTAGCTAAAGCATGGGCAATATTGACTGCCAAAGTTGACTTGCCAACTCCCCCCTTATTATTATATAAGGCTATCTTCTTCATCTAATCCCTCCTATGTATTGTTATTTCAGTATTTAAATAAATTTTACAATAAATAATAACATCAATATAAAATAAATTATACAATAAATTAAAACATAATATAATCAATAATTAACAACATAATAATAAAAATAAATATTATAATCAATTAAACACAAACTATAACATAAACTTTTAAATAAACATTAAAATAAATTTTAATGTTTATTTTATAATAATAATCACAATAAACAATAACATAAATTATATAATAACAAGTGTAATAAGATAAAAAATCAATTCTACAATTATAATTATAATATCAATCACAATAAATTTCAACATTTACTCATAATAAGATCTATAATAAAGATAACAATATCATCTTTAAAATAAAATTATATTTTTTAAGCTAGACGATTTAGATATAGTGAGCTTGATTAGACAAAAAGACTAAAAAAAGATATAATAAAAAACGCAAGATAATGATACTTATCATGCGTTTTTCTAAAAGCAATTTAAGGAGGAGCTAAAGATGAATTTCATCCAAAATATAGATAATATAAATAAAATTGATAACAATTATCACTTAAGAAATGAAGGTCGGACAGATGAGAAGATTATCCAGATGTGGCTACATGGAAAAAGTGTCCATACTCAACGGGGATATCGACGAGATGCCACTGAATTTTTGGAATACATTGAGGTAGAATCTTTAAAGGAAGCTCGATTAGAGGATATTCAAGTTTTTACTGATTATTTAGCAGAGAAAGAATTGGCTGCTTCCACAATATCCAGAAAATTATCAGCAATTAAGTCCTTATTCTCTTTTGCCAATAAAATAGGATATTTATTATATAATATAGGAGCCCCAATCCAAACACCTAAAGTCAAGAATAGATTAGGTGAGAAGATCTTAAGTGAGGAAGAAATCTTTAGAATGTTGGCTAATACTAACAAACAAAGAAATTATATTCTGATTCGTTTGATGTATGTCTCGGGAGCAAGGGTTAGTGAAATCTCTGCTCTAAAATGGAGAGATGCCCAAGCTCATAAGGATGCAGGAGTACTTAATATCTTCGGAAAGGGTGGCAAGACTCGGACAGTCTTTTTGAGTGCTAAAACTTGGGAGGAGCTAATTAAATTAAAGGATGATGCTAATCAAGAGGATCCCATCTTCCAAAGTCAAAAAGGCGGACATCTAGACCCCTCGGCAGTATATCGAGTTGTGAAAAAAGTGGCTAAGAAAGCTGGAATTGATAAAGAAATTAGTCCCCATTGGCTACGCCATGCCCATGCCTCCCATGCCTTGGACAAAGGGATAGCCCCTCATGTAGTCAGGGATACTCTCGGACATGCTTCAATTGCTACTACCAATCGTTATTCTCATGTTCGACCTGAGGATAGCTCAGCTAGGGGCTTATCACTATAACAATATTGAACTCTTCTATAAGTCAAAGTTATCTGTTAGATAGCTTGTCCTAACTTCTTTTAGATAATCTCCAAAAATTCATCCACTATTTGGGGAGCAAACTGCTTTCCTCTATTATCTTTAATCTCTTGGCGGGCTACTTCTCTAGGGAGCTTATCTCGATAAATCCGATCAGTAGTCATTGCATTCCAGGCGTCAGCAATACAGATAATCTGTGATACCAAAGGGATCTGCTCTCCTTTAATCCCCTCAGGGTAACCTTTTCCATCCCAGCGTTCATGATGATAAAGTACATACTTAGAAATCTCCTTTAATTTTTCTGATTTAGATAACATTATTGAACTAAAAGAAGGATGTAACTTAATCTGTTCATACTCTTCATCACTTAATCTTCCTGCCTTATTTAATACCTTTCTAGGAATACCTACTTTGCCAATATCATGGACCAACCCTGCCCAATAGGTCTGTTCGATAACCTCATCTGATAGCTTGAGTTTTTGGGCAAGCTTTTTTGATAATTCTGCTACCTCTAGAGAATGTCTTCCAGTATAGTTATCATAAAGCTCTAAGATCTTAATAAAAGAGAGGATAATCTCCTTCTCAAAATCTATTTCTAATTGAATATACTCTTTAACATTAAAAAAGGTCTTTGATAAGTTAATCAAGGAGATCAGTATCTGTTCATCTTGAAGGTTAAACTTCTTCTGATTGACAGTTAAAATAATCAAAGCAATAGTGTTATCTTTAAAAGATATATTTAGAATTAGTTGATCATTACTATCTAAAATTAAATCTCTAACTTCTGCTTGATTGATCTTTTCAGTTAATATTTTTTTAGTCTGCGTAGATTTAATTATCTTATTATTAAAGTTTAAGCCTTGCTGATCAATAGTAATCTCTTCTAGTTCTTCAAATTTAGTACCTAGCTTATCTACTAAGCAGAGTTGATTATCTTTACTCTCCAAAAGTAAAGCTGAATCAATTTCTGGAATCAATTCACTAATAGTCTTAAATAAATATGATAAAAAATCATCCTTAGTTTCAATTTTTTGTTCAGTGATATTTGAAACCAAATCTATTATTCTTTCTAATCTATTATTTAATCTATGCTCATTGCCATAAACAGACTCTAGCTCTTCATTTAAAGCCATTAATTCTTCATTATAGGCTTCAACCTCTTCATATTTCTCTTTAATTATCTCCTTAGCCTCTCGTAGTTTATCCATCTCTTCAATAATTATCTTATAAAAAATTAAGGCTGAAATTATTATAAATAAAGAGCCTTTAATATGTTGAATATAATTAATTAACTCAGCATCAGAGAATAGCCAATTGACTAATTTGTCTGATAATAATATCCACAAAAAACTCATAATAACATATAGACTAATAATTCTTTTCTCTGCTTTGATTCTACTCATCTCCTCTCTTGATGTAATAAACAAATTCTATAATTCTACAAAAAAACCTTTTATTTTTTAATAATAGCAACTATTACTAATTATACCTAGGAAGATAGCACTTTCAGCAGGTAATAATGATTGCTACGAGTGCTTATTACTATAACTAAGTAATTTTAACAATACTACTAGCTTAAACCTTAAACTCTTCAATGATCCTCTGTAATTTCTGTGCCATTGTTGCCAACTCTAAAGAAGAATTAGTCACCTCATCAGACATATTCCCCATATCATTAGCAGCTTCCATTATCTCAGAACTATTATGAGCTAAATTTTGAGTAGAAGTAGCTGTTTGCTGAATGTATGCTGAGGTCTGTTCACTAGATTCTTCTATCTCCTTAAAGACTGCATCGGTCTCTTTTACTATCTGTTTTCCCTCTTTTGCTTTAATTTCTACTTCTTTAATTGACTTAATACCATCCTTGCTCTGTTTTTGAGTCTCTTTAACTAAATTACTGATATTATCAGTTGCTTGAGAGGTTTCTTCAGCAAGGCTTCTAATCTCCTCTGCTACTACTGCAAATCCTCGACCATGTTCACCAGCCCTAGCAGCCTCTATGGCTGCATTTAAAGCCAATAGATTAGTCTGTTCTGCTATATTAGTAATTAATCCTATAATCTTTCCTATCTCTTCTGAATTACTATCTAACTTATTCATTACATTTACGGTCTTTTTTACTACACTATTAATTTCATTGATGCTATTAACTGTACTTTTAATCTTATCTCTACCTATATTGGTTTGAGCATGGGACTCTTCTGCAAAGCTAGTTACTTCTTCAGTACTAACTGAAATCTGTTCAATACTAGCAGACATCTGTTCAATTAATTGTGTAGTAATATCTACAGTAGCATTCCCTTCTTGGGCACTAGCAGATAATTCTTCACTATAAGCCGATAAATTCTCAATTGAATCAATTAAATCAACTATCAGTTTCTTTAAGTTGTCCTTCATATAATTAAAATTTTTCTCTAGTAGACCAATCTCATCTTTTCTATGGATCACAATCTTTTCAGTTAAATTACCACTAGCCACTCTTTTGATCTTTTCAATTAACTCTTTAATAGGTCTTAGCAGTAGTTTATGGATGATGAAATAAATTATAATACCTAAGGTAATTACTACACCAATACTAAATATAGTGATTTTATGTTTTACATCCTTTCTAGCAGCGTAAACTTCAGCAAAGGGCTGTTGAGCAAAGATAAGTGAGTCTATCTTATCTAACTTAACATATGAGGCTAATTTCTCTTCTTTAGTATCTACATCTTTATACTCTATAGACCCTATTTCTTGCTCCCATAGAGGTTTAACTTTAAAATATCTATTTAAGTCATAACCTTTTTCAACCAATTCATATTTAGGATGAGCTAACATTATTCCATCTTGATTTATCATATAAGCATAGCCGCTGTCACCTATTTTCTCTTTAGCTATTCTAGCACTTAATTTTTCTAAGCTTAAGTCAATTGCTAAAACTCCTATAAATTCACCTGCTTGATTATAATGGGGAATTGCTACAGTAATTAAGGGCTTCTTAGTATTGATATCTAAGTAAATATCAGTCCAGATTAAACCTTTTTCAGCCTTAACTCTTTGATACCAAGGTCTTGTCCTAGGATCAAAGTTGGTGAAATCAACCTCAGGATAAGAGGTAGTCTCTCCATCTTCAGTACCTAAATAAACAAGCAGAAAATCAGGATGACTCTTTTTTATCTCTTCAAACCTCTTTTTCATTATATTTTTATTATTACTATTAAGTAGGGGATCATTATTGGTTAAGCGGATTATATTCTCTATTCCTATTAGATACTCATTAAATCCACTGTGTAATTTTTTAGCCACTTCTAAATTTCTTGTTTTTGCTAAATGAGTTATCTCTTGTGAGACTGATCTATTAATTATCATTCCTAAAATAGACATAGCAAAAATCAAAAACACAATAATAATACCATTGACTCTAGTAGTTAAACTGTTTTTAAATAGAACCTCTTTTCTCTCATCATTTTTACTAAACAACATGATAAAATTCTCCTTTATTATTTTTTGTGATATATAATCACTGCAAATATATAAATACAAACATAAGTACCTAACTACCTAATAAGATAATCTTCTTATTTTAATAAGATTGATAGCATAAATCCACCTTTTCTCTGTTGTTTTTTTCTATTAATATCTTTTTTGATTAAACTATAATAAAAAATAGCCTAGCCTATCAAGACCAAGCTGCTTAAATAAATTAATCATCTAAGCTTAAAAATCTCCAATTATACTCTCTTATTATTACTAATTAATTAGAAGAATTATTAGCTACAAAATATCATTAAAAAAGTATCGACTACCTTAGGTGCAAATTGACTTCCCCGATTATCTTTAATCTCTTTAAGAGCTAGCTCTTTAGATAAAGGATTATGGTAAGGTCGTTTAGAGGTCATTGCATCCCAAGCATCTGCTACAGCCAATACCTGAGAAATTAAAGGGATTTCATCACCTACTAAACCTTGTGGGTATCCTTTTCCATTCCATCTTTCATGATGATAAAGTATAAGTCTTGCAATCTCTTTTAATTCTGGATACTTATTTGAAATTCTATAACCTAATACAGGATGTTTTTTAATAATCTGATACTCTCTATCTGTCAATCTATCAGGTTTATTTAATATCTCATTTGGTATCAATATCTTTCCAATATCATGGAGCAGACCTGCATAATAAGTTTTAGCTAAATCCTGTTGGGATAAACCTAGTTCTATAGCAATTTTTTTAGCTAGTTTTGCAACATTTTCTGAATGACTTCTGGTATAATCATCATACAGCTCTAAACCTATGCTAGTAATCAAGACTATCCTGTCTTTAAACTTAATCTCTAACTCATTATGGTTACCAAAATCATCTATCAAATTTTCAACCTGTTGACTAATTTTATTATAATTATGTATCCTTTTTTCTAAGGTAGTTCCCCTCAACTCTTTCTTATCAATTCCCAATTGAAAGATTTGACTCTTATTATATTCCTGATTAGTACCTTTTAAAGCCTGTTTTAAATTATCTAAATGTAGTCTGAGCTTATCTTTTAAATCATCTTTGTATTTTACTGACATTGCCCTCACCTACCTTATCATCTTAATTATAGCTTTTAAAGCAGATTAGTCTGTCTAAAGACAACTAACTTTTCCTATTTTTAGACATCTCTTTAATGATTAACTTATCTAATTTTCTACTAATCTCTTGAATAGCATTATCTAAAAAATTATAATCTTCTTTTTTCAATATTTGAATCATTCTACTTCTTAATTCTTCTATGTCGTTAAGCTTATTTATAAAGATCACTCCTTTACTGATCAATAAAATTAAAAAATGAAAAATAATATCCTCTTCTAAATAGAAGTAAGGAATTATTGCAAGCAAAAGAGGGGATCAAAAGAGGAATAACTTAAGAAGAATAAAAAATGGGAGGACTTAAAGGTAAAGGGGAGCTGTTTAAATTTGTTTGGTAGTAAGAAATTTCAATTTTATTGATTGTCATTTTCAATTGAATTGGTATTTATTATTAAACTCACCTTAAATTTTTATATTTATTCCAATTTGCATAATTTAATGCTAGTTTTTTTAACATAAGATAAGTTTTGTTAAAGTTAATTTTAACCAAAAAAATACTTAATTTTCTACAAAAATACATTTATTTCTTTTAATTAGACTAAAGATAATGATATTATAAAATAATATTAGATAATTATAGCTCGTTTAACCATAATATAGAATAGTTGAAAAAATAGTGATATTATGTTATCATATATTAATAAGATAATATAACATAAATAACAAAAAATAAGCTTTTATACAAATAAATAAAAAAGACTTAACAAAACTTATCTTTTGTTAAGTAAAATCATTTGAATTATTATATTTTACTATAAATTAACTTGATCATAGGCTTGATCAACATCTTTTTGCTCTATCCCTAAATAATGTCTAGTAGTAGCTGTAGAAGCATGCTTATATTTAAGTTGAATTACTTCAATACTAATCCCTGCTTGATGTGCATGATAGCCCCAGGTCTTTCTTAAAGTATGGGTTCCGATTGCTAGATCAACAATTCCCACTCGTCTACACCAATTTTGTACTAAATTATAAGCCTGTACTCGACTAATTGATCTTTTATAATCTCTAAGATTATAAATCAGATAATTCTCTTTATTATTACCTATTATAGTCTTATCTAACAGTAGTTCAATAGCCTTTCTTGCTTCTTGATTGATCTTTATTATATTTCTCTTCTCAGTCTTCTCTTCAATAATCTCAAAATTAGTTCTAATACTATCATCAAAATCTATTATGTCCTTTATCTTAATTCTTAATAAATCACCTATTCTCAACCCAAAATTAATTCCACAGACAAATAAAACATAATCACGCCATCTATTCTCACTTTTTAACAACTGTTTAATCTCTCTAATCTTCTCCTTACTTCTAATTGGTTCCACTCTATTTCCCATTAAAATCTCCCTCTCTTAAAATTAATGTAACTATAATTATCTTTATATATGTTAACTTAATTAATAAAAATTTAATTAAATCTCATTATAACAAATTAATTCTTTGAATCTATTTTAGTTTATCATAGAAAAATGTCAATTATAATCTTAATTATAAAGCAAAGGGGAGTTGTGAAGACAGTAGAGTTATATGCCATCACAATCCCCATATCAAGCTAATCTTGAATTACTCATACTATATACGGTCTTTTTTCCTAGTTAAGTTCATCTACTCTTTTAATAATACGGTAGATTTATTATATCATATTAAAAACAATAATCATAACTCCATCAATATCAAAAAATATAGCAGTATCCCCTCTAAAACCTCTCGGATATTATGCTAGTAAAGGTGGTAAGGGGGATAGTTCTGTATTATATCTAGATTCTATTCCTACTCTTAATCTTAAGTTCTTTAATTCTCCTTTTTCCATTCTCAATCCTCAATTAGTAATAATAACTCCCTTAACTCCTGCTTAACCTCCTCCTCAACTGCTCCCAGTACAAACTCCTTCTTAGAAACCTTCTCCTTTAACATCTTCGGTAGACTTTCATAACCCTTTGCATAACTTGCTATCTCCTTTTCAGATAGTTTCTCGTACTTCTCCTTAGCCTTCTGATGAGCCTTCTGTTTGATTTTTTTCTCTAACTCTTGCTTTTTCTGCTTTTCTTCCTCCCCTTGTCTTGCCAACTCTTCTTTACGCTCTTGTTTTTCCAGCTTAGCACTAGAGTAATGTCCACTTTCACAGGAAGCCTTTAAAAAGCCCATAAAATTATCAGGCTGAGCCTGTTTAGCATAGTCAATATCAGCCTTCAAATATCTCAAGCTATGCCCTTTTAAGAGCTGAGCCAACTCTCTTTTATTAGTTTCTATCTGTTCTAAGCTAGGCAGTAACTGAAATAGCTCTAAGACTTGTGGTGAATATTCTTCAACATTTTTAATTACTTTAGTTTCTATTGTTTTCTTTGAAAGTTCTTTTCTCTCTGTTTTAAAATTAATATAAGCTATTCTCCTACCTACCTTTTCTGTGCTATAGTTTAATTTTATATCTGTCTTTTTACTTATTTCTTCACAAGCCTTATCCAAAACATATTTTCTTAAATCTTTTATAGCAGAATATTTATCTTCAGTATTAGTTTTTCTTCTAAATTCCTCAATACTCATCTTTGGTATCTTTATTTCAGGTCTTCTTTTATTGCAATATCTAATAGCAAGTTCATATAATATTACTGAATACTTACTATCTAGCTTTGCAATCTCCAATAAATCTAATTTAGTAAAATAAGTCTGTTCTTTTAGTGCTTGAACAATTAAAGGGTTTAAGACATATCTAAACATATTATTTTCTCTATCAACCTCATCTATCAAATGGAACAACTTCCAGTTATCTTTATTCTCCTTATCTACTACCTTAATTACTATTGACATTAACTTCTCTAGTTCCACTTCTATATAATCATAATTCTTCTTATTTAGACCAGCTTTTTTCTCTAATTCTTTACAAGAAATTTCAAAGATATACCTCTTATCTTCTTTAATCTCTTCTTCTGTATATTTAACCTTATTTTGAGCATTTCTTAGAAAAACATTATAAGATTTTTGTTGGATTAAACTAATACTTTCTTTAGGTAAAATACTTATTAGTTGATTTGGTTTTCTCACAATTACTTCTTTTTTCAAGCTAATCATCCTTTCGTGGAGTGCTCCTTTTATTATAGCCTAATTAAAGGAGTTAATCCAGATACATCTCCTTTTATTTCCGCAAAAACTCCTTTTATCGACGCAATATCTCCCCTTACCAACGCAATTACTCCCTTTAATATCGCAAAATCTCCCTTTATTTCTCTATAAACCCTTGCTACAATAGGGTTTGTCCAATCCTAAAGATTTATAAGATATTAAAGATATACAACAATAGCTTCCTCCAGCTAATCTTGAACATTAATTATTATATTTGCAATTAAAATTATTAGTCAGCTTTTTTACTCCTATTCTTTACTTTCATAAACCACTATCTATCCCAATTTTATCTGTAAACCCTTGTAAAATGGTTACTGTGAAAATTCACACTTTTTGTGAAAATGTACAATAGCAGTGATTAGGAACTAAGTAAGCTAGAGCTATTGTAAATAATAATTTGATTTGCTAATATAAGACTAACGAAAGTACTTTCGTAAAACTTTGAAAATTAAATAAGGAGCGATGATATATATGAAGGAAAAAATCCAACGCTTTGGAGCTGCCATGTTTGTACCAGTCTTGTTATTTGCTTTTGCAGGAATCACAGTTGGGCTAAGTATTCTCTTTATGAATCAAGATATCATAGGTTCTATCGCCAATCCAAATGGAATCTGGTATAAGTTCTGGTTTATCGTTCAAGAAGGAGCTTGGACGGTATTTCGCCAGCTACCTCTCTTGTTTGTAGTAGGATTACCGATTGCATTATCTAAGAAAGCATCAGCTCGTGCCTGTTTGGAGGCTTTAGTAACCTATCTAACCTTCAATTACTTTGTCAGTGCAATGCTAACACTTTGGGGACCAAGCTTTGGCGTAGACTTTAGTGCCAATGTTGGTGGAACAAGTGGTTTAACGATGATTGCAGGGATAAAAACCCTTGATACTGGAATGATTGGAGCCATCTTAATAGCAGGTATTGTCGTTTATCTCCATAATCAGTTCTTTGAAAAGCGGTTACCTGATTATTTGGGAATCTTTCAAGGCTCTTCCTTTGTTGTAATGATTGGATTTTTCGTGATGCTTCCTGTAGCCTTAGCAACCTGTTTTATTTGGCCAAAAGTCCAAGGGGCAATAGCATCTTTGCAAGTACTTTTAACTAGTTCAGGTGTTATTGGAGTCTGGTTATATACCTTTTTAGAGCGGATTTTGATTCCAACAGGCTTACATCACTTTGTCTATGGACCCTTTATTTTTGGACCAGCAGTAGTAGAAAATGGAATTGCTGCTTATTGGCCACAACATTTATCTGAGTTTGCCACTACTGCTCACTCCTTAAAAGAGATGTTCCCTGCTGGTGGATTTGCACTACATGGACACAGCAAAATTTTTGGTTGTTTAGGTATTGCTTTAGCTATGTATGTTACTGCCAGACCTGACAAGAAGAAGATTACTGCTGGGTTACTGATTCCAGCTACTTTAACAGCTATGGTAGCAGGAATTACAGAACCCCTTGAATTTACCTTTTTATTTATCGCACCAGCATTATTTGCTCTCCATGCAGTGTTAGCAGCAACCTTAGCAGCTACAGAATTTGCTTTTGGAGTAGTAGGAAATTTTGGTGGTGGATTAATTGAATGGGCAGCCCAAAACTGGCTTCCATTATTTAAATACCATGCAGGTACTTATATAGCCCAAATTATCATCGGTTTTTCTTTTACAGCAATCTATTTCTTCGTCTTTCGTTATGCGATTTTGAAGTTTAACTTTGCCACCCCTGGTCGTGAAGTAGAAGGTGAAGAGACCAAGCTCTATACCAAAGCAGATTATAAGAATAAAAAGGGAGCAATAGTTCAAAGTAATAGCTCCTCACAAAATAATCAAGCAATGGCCTTTTTAGAAGCCTTAGGTGGAAGTGAGAATATAGTAGATGTAACCAACTGTGCAACTCGCCTTCGTGTCTCTGTCAAAGATGGTGATAAATTATTAGCTGATAGTGTCTTTAAAGCAGCAGGGGCTCATGGAGTAGTTCGAAATGGGACGGCAATTCAAGTAATCGTTGGATTATCTGTCCCACAGGTAAGAGATGATTTAGAAAATTTACTTAATGACCCAACTATAAGTGCTTAAATTAGGTTAAGTCAATGAAATTATAAGTTTATAAGATTATAAGTTTATAAGTTAAGTAAGACCATAAGATTATAAGTTTATAAGTTTATAAAATTATAAGTTAATAACAAAATAAGACTTTTTACTTAAGATATAATCTTTAAATAAAGCAACTTCCTTTTTATTGGTACCAATAAAAAGGAAGTTGTAAATAAGCAATATAAGTCAAGGGGGAGATAATTATGAAGAAATTTTCTGTAGTGATTGCTGGTGGAGGAAGTACCTTTACTCCAGGGATTGTATTGATGTTACTAGATAATTTAGATAGATTTCCAATTCGCTCTATTAAATTTTATGATAATGATGCTAAAAGACAGAAGATAGTAGCAAAAGCCTGTGAAATTTATTTAAAAGAGCATGCACCTGAAATTGAATTTACTTATACCACTGATCCTCAAAGAGCCTTTAGTGATGTTGATTTTGTATTGGCTCATATTCGTGTAGGAAAATATGCAATGCGTGAACTAGATGAAAAGATCCCTTTAAAATATGGAGTAGTAGGACAGGAAACCTGTGGGCCTGGAGGATTAGCTTATGGGATGCGGTCAATTGGAGGAGTAATTGAGATACTTAACTATATGGAAGAATATTCACCAAATGCATGGATGCTCAATTATTCTAATCCTGCAGCAATAGTAGCAGAAGCTACTAGAAGACTAAGACCAGACTCTAAGATTTTAAATATTTGTGATATGCCAATCGATTTAGAAGAGAAGATGGCAGATATGTGTGGATTAAAGTCTAGAAAAGAGATGCAGGTATCTTACTATGGATTAAATCACTTCGGCTGGTGGTCAGAGATTTATGATAAAGACGGAAAAGACTTGATGCCAGAGATTAAAGAACATGTAGCAGCCAATGGATTTGCAGATGCTATCGCTAAAACAGATCAGCATGTAGACCAAAGCTGGTTGGAAACCTTCCAAAAGGTAAGAGATGTTTATGCAGTCGATCCAACTACAATTCCAAACACCTATTTAAAATATTATTTATTCCCAGATTACGTGGTGGAGCATTCTAACCCAGAATATACCCGTGCTAATGAAGTGATGGATGGAAGAGAAAAACAAGTATTTGGAGCTTGTAAAGAGATTATTGAGAAAGGTACCAGTAAAGAATGTGGCTTTGAACCTGATGTACATGCCAGCTATATTGTAGATCTAGCTTGTGCTATTGCTAAAAATACTCAAGAACGCTTCCTGTTGATTGTGCCAAATGAAGGAGCAATAGAGAACTTTGACCCTTCTGCTATGGTAGAGATCCCTTGTGTTGTTGGCAGTAATGGTTATGAAAAAATTGTGCAAGGAGCAATTCCCCGCTTCCAAAAAGGATTGATGGAACAGCAGGTAGCTGTAGAAAAACTTACAGTAGAAGCCTGGATTGAAGGAAGCTATCAAAAAATGTGGCAGGCAATTACTTTATCTAAAACAGTGTCAAGTGCCAAGGTTGCTAAAGACATCTTAGATGATTTAATTGAGGCAAATAAAGACTATTGGCCAAAATTGAGTTAAAGAACTATTAAGTTTGAGGCTAAGACTAAGTCACCTAAAATCAATTACTCCTAATGTCTAACTTAAACTTAGTCTCAAACTCAAGCTAAATATAAGGAGGTAAGAAAGATGTTTAAGAAGTTATTCAAATCTCAACCAAAGATTGTAGAGATATTCTCACCTTTAAATGGAGATCTAATAGATCTGTCCGAGGTGCCTGACCCAGTATTTTCTCAAAAGATGGTAGGGGATGGATTTGCCGTAATACCTAATGATGGTAAATTAATCTCTCCAGTCAAAGGTAAAATCAAACAGGTGCTTCCTACTAAACATGCTATTGGCATTGAAACTGTGGATGGGCTAGAACTACTAATTCATGTCGGTCTAGAGACCGTTGAGCTAGAGGGAGAGGGCTTTGAGGTTTTAGTCAAAGTTGGTGACTCAGTGGAGGTAGGAGATCAGCTACTTAACTTTGATATCGACTTTATAGAAGATAATAATAAAGAGATTATTACCCCTATAGTAGTGACCAATTATCAAGAGAAGATTAAGAAATTTTGCAAAGTTGCTAACTCAGAGATTAATTGTAAAGAGTTAGTGTTAAAGTGTGAATTAGTATAGCTATATAGTCTAAGATTAAATTTAAGCTTCAGTAAAAAAATTAGTTTAATATTCTACTTATACTTAGTCTCAATTTTATACTCAAACTTAAGGAATCAAGGAGGAGATAATTATGAAGAAATTTTCTGTAGTGATTGCAGGTGGAGGAAGTACCTTTACTCCAGGGATTGTATTGATGTTATTAGATAATTTAGATAAATTTCCAATCCGTCAGATTAAATTCTATGATAATGATAAAAAGCGTCAAGAGATTATTGCTAAAGCTTGTGAAATTATTTTAAAAGAGCAGGCACCAGAAATAGAGTTTTTAGCTACTGTAGATCCTAAAGAAGCTTTCACAGATGTAGATTTTGTGATGGCTCATATTAGAGTTGGTAAATATGCAATGCGTGAGTTAGATGAAAAGATACCATTAAGATATAATGTACTAGGTCAAGAGACCTGTGGACCAGGTGGCATTGCCTATGGAATGCGGTCAATTGGAGGCATTTTAGAAATTATCGATTATATGGAAAAATATTCACCAGATGCTTGGATGTTAAATTACTCTAACCCAGCAGCTATTGTAGCAGAAGCCACTCGGAAATTACGTCCAGATTCCAAGATATTAAATATCTGTGATATGCCAGTAGGAATTGAAGAGAGAATGGCTCAAATTGTAGGCTTAGAGTCACGTAAAGAGATGAATGTTACTTACTATGGACTAAATCACTTTGGTTGGTGGTCAAGTATTACCGATAAAGCAGGTAATGATTTAATGCCTCAGATTAAAGAGCATGTGGCCAAATATGGTTATGTTGCCGCTACAGATGAGGGCCAGCATGTAGATCAAAGCTGGAATGATACCTTCCATAAAGCTAAAGATGTCTATGCAGTAGATCCTACCACTTTACCAAATACCTATTTAAAATATTATCTCTTCCCAGATTATGTGGTAGAACATTCTAATAAAGAGTATACCCGTGCCAATGAGGTCATGGATGGACGAGAGAAGTTTGTCTTTGGTGAAGCTGAAAAGATAATTAAGCAGCAATCTACTAAAGGTTCTAAACTGCATATTGATGAACATGCCTCTTACATCGTCGATTTGGCTAGAGCAATTGCTTATAATACCCATGAGAGAATGTTATTGATAGTAGAAAATAAGGGAGCAATTGAGAACTTTGAGCCAACAGCAATGGTAGAGATTCCTTGTATTGTCGGTAGTAATGGACCAGAACCATTATCAATAGGAAAAATTCCTCGCTTCCAAAAAGGATTGATGGAACAGCAGGTAGCTGTAGAGAAGTTAGTAGTAGAAGCATGGGCAGAAGGGTCTTATCAGAAGTTATGGCAAGCAATCACCCTATCTAAAACAGTACCAAGTGCCAAGGTTGCTAAAGACATCTTAGATGACTTAATTGAAGCAAACAAAGACTATTGGCCAGAACTAAACTAAGTAATTCCTTAAACTATCAACAGCAGAGAAGCTTCTCTGCTGTTGATAGTTTATAAATTCCCTTTATTTTACTATAAACATTGAGATAATAGTATTTTTAAGTCTACAGCCTATATGCTTATACTTAAACTTTAGATCCTTGCTCTTCTTGATACTTAATATAATATCTAAATAAGGTCTCAATTAGGATAAAGAACATTGAAAAGGAGTAGTTCTCGCCATTTTTATAGTTCATTGGTGTGGTTGTTACATATAGGTTATGGGATACCATTCTAGATAGTTGATTATTACTGAGGTTTGTAATGGAAATAGAATTAATCCCTTTCATTGAAACTTCATTGATACAGCTTTGAAAAGAGGTCGTATTCCCAGATAAGGAGATAAAGATCACAACATCATCTTTAGTGATACTTGGGGTAATTACTTCAAACTCAGTATACCCTTCAATCACATGAAAATACTTATGTGCTACTAAGAAGGTTCGTTTTAGCTCTCCAGCAACGGTTAGCTGGGCTGTCCCTGTTCCATAGACAAAAACCCGCTCAGCATTATAAATTAATCTGCAAATATCTTCAAAATCCTTCTCTTTAGTCAATTTAATAGTTTCATTGATATCTTTATAAAGACTTTCAATATAATCTTTTTCTTCTTGATTAACCTGATCCTCTTCCCATTTTAGATGAAATTTAAACTCACTATAGCCCTTAAATCCTAACTTTTTTGCTAAGCGAAAGATAGTTGTTCTAGAGATATTACATTTTTTAGCAAGTTCATTGATTCCTAGATTACAACACTCCTTTTTATGATTTAAGATATATTTTAGAATGTATAGATCATTCTCACTTAACCTATTATAATTATCATTAATAATTTCCTGTAATCTCATAATTGCTTCCTCCCTTGTTATTACTTAATCTAAATTAACTGAACCTTTGCAGATCGATTATTTACATGATCAATTCAGACAATTCCTTTAAATCTTTTTCTATCTCCTCCTCAATCGCTCTTAACACAAACTCCTCTTTCGATACCTTCTCCTTAAGCATCTTCGGCAAGCTCTCATAGTCTTTGGCATAACTTGCTATCTCTTTTTCAGATAACTGCTCATACTTCTCCTTAGCCTTTTGATGAGCTTTTTGTTTGATCTTTTTCTCTAACTCTTTCTTTTTCTGCTCTTTTTGCTCCTGTTGTCTTGCCAACTCTTCTTTACGTTCCTGCTTTTCTAGCTTAACACTAGAGTAATGTCCACCTGCACAGGACTCCTTTAAAAAGCCCATAAAATTATCTGCTTGAGTCTTTTTAGCATACTCGATATCAGCTTTCAAATATTTCAAGCTATGCTCTTTTAAGAGCTGAGCTAACTCTCTTTTATTAGCTTCTATTTGTTCTAAGCTAGGCAGTAGCTGGAATAGTTCTAAAACTTGTGGGGAATATGACTGCTCTTTAACTTTAATTTCAATACCTATCTCTTCTTGCTTCTTCTCAATTTTAAAGTCAATAAAAGCAATTCTTCGCCCTCTCTTCTCAGTAGAGTAGGATAATTTGATATCAGTCTTTTCACTTATCTCTTCACAAGCCATATCTAAAACTCTCTTTCTAAAATTATAGAATCGCTTATATTCACTTTCAGTATTAGTTAACTTCCTAACCTCTTCAATACTCATCTTTGGTATCTTATATTTTTGATATCTAATAGCTAATTCATAGAAAATTATTGAATATTGGCTATCCAAAGATTTTATCATCATCAAATTCAAAGGGGTAAAGAACTGTTGCTCCTTTAATGCATTAATAATAAAATGGTTCAATTCATAATAGTAAAAATCATCCTTTCTCTCAATATAACTTAATAAGGTAAATGCTTTCCAGTTATCCGGATTTTCCTTATCAACTATCTTAACAGTAGTCTTCATTAACCCTTCTAACTCTTGATATATATACTCAGTATTCTTATTTTTGAGGTTAGCTCTTTTATGTAATTCATTATAAGGAATCTTGAATATGTTTTCTTTATAATCTTCAAACTTTAATTTCCTTTGTGCATACTTTAAAAAACTATTATATGCTTTTCTTTGAGTGGTAGTGACCTTCTGTTCAGGAATAATACTTATTAATTGATTGGGCTTATTCAACATCTCCTTCTTCATCTATACTCCTCCTATTCTTTACCTCTTCTAAATCATATCACAATACAACTACACACACAACAATACTAAGTAGTCATATCTCCTTAATTTGTAGTTATATCCCCTTAATCTGTAGTCATAATTCCTTAATATGTAGCTATATCTCCTTAATTTGTAGTCATATTTTCCTGCAAATCTTTGCTACAATAGGGCTTGTCCAACCCTAAAGATTTATAAGATTTAAAAGATATACAACAACTATAGACTCTATCAGAAAGGAAGGATATTTATCTGTTATCCTTATTTAATTGACCTTTAAATTATTATTGAATAATATGTAATACAAATGTTATAATATTAGTGAGGTGATAACTATGCAAACTATAAAAATTCGTAAAGTTGGAAACAGTTATGGCTTTACTATTCCTAAAGAACTCATGGAAAAATATCATTTAAAAGAAGGAGAAGAACTTCATCTTATTGAAGAAAATGATGGTTTTACCTTAACTCCTTATGACCCTGAATTTGAAGAATGGACTAAATCTTTTGAAAAAACCAATCAAAAATTTAAAAATACTTTGAAAGAATTATCTAAATGAAAGATATAAATTTTATTCCTAAAAAAGCTATACTCTATTTCCATGAGCAACTTATCCAAATCTATGGTGGTAGCACAGGTATAAGGGATGAAAAACTTTTAGATTCTGCTATAGAGCAACCTAAGAGCACTTTTGAAGGGAACTATCTGCATGATAATATATTCAAAATGGCATCAGCCTATGGATTTCACTTATGCAAAAATCATCCATTTTTAGATGGTAATAAACGAATTGCTCTTGTTGCTATGGATACCTTCCTTCAAAATAATGGCTATGAAATAACTGCATCTGAGAAAGAAACTTATAAAATAATGATAAAATTATCCTCTGAAGGTCTTTCAAAAGATGAATTAACAAATTGGTTAAAACAAAATACTACTTCTATCTAGACCTCTTGGTAAAAAATTAAATTACCAAGAGGTTTCTCTTTTGGAACAAAACTATAAAACCTTCCGGTAACAAAATGTCTTATAATGTTCCTGGGGTTCATAACATTCACGCTACCCCTCTCAATCTACATTCCAACCGCTGAATTTCATAAGTTACTCATCAGTTCACTTGTATCCAACAAGCTGAATGTCGCTAACTCCATGTTCGTATAATAGGGTACATAATCAGTTCAATCTGGTATGTACCCTTATTTATTATTATAATAAGAGTCAAATTAAAGCCAGGATGAAGAACGTACCTCATGTTGGGACTTTGATCCCGTCGCATAAACTGTTCAATTACTAGTCAACACGTATACCCCAATTGAGCTGGTTGATTCTTTGAACTCATATCACAACTAAAAAAGCTCAGCCCCAACCTAAAACTAAGTCGGAACTGAGTTTTCCTATCACTTATTTGCCTCCCCTTATCATTAGCCGATAAAATATAATTGAGAATGTAGGATGGAGAACTGATAATTTAAAAACTTTAATAGCTTTTTACCTTAATTCTCAATTTTCAACTCTCAATTATCAATTCCCTTAACTCTTCCTTAAACTTATCTTCTAAAGCCCCAATTATAAAATCTTTCTTATTAGGTCTGAACTTCTCTGGCACCACTTCAGTCATCTTTTCATATTCCTGATTATACTTCTTTAGCTCTTTCTCTGCTAACAGTACATACCTCTCTACAGCCATCTCTCTAGCCTTCTTCTCTATTCTTTCCTCCAGCTCTCTTCTCTTTCTCTCAGCCTCTTCCCTCTTCCTAGCCAACTCTTCTTCCTTGGCTTTCTTCTCCATCTCAGCAGTAGAGTAATGTCCCCCTTGACAGGAAGCCTTTAAAAAACCCATAAAATTATCAGGCTGAGCCTTTTTAGCATAGTCAATATCAGCCTTTAAATATCTAAAACTATGTTCAGTTAATAAACCTTCTAGCTCCTTTTTATGAGCCTCTAGCTGTTCCTGCTGGGGCAAGAGCCTAAATAATTCTATAACTTCTGGAGAGTATTCTTGTTTTTCAATATTCTCTTTAAATCTTAATTCTTTCGGTAGATTTTTCTTCTTCTTAATAATAAACTTAATTGCAGTTACCTTTCTACCTGTCTTCATCTCTTCAAAATCAATCTCTAAATCACTCTTTTCATTGATTTCCTCTTGAGCTTGAAATAGTATTCTTTTTTTAAAATCATAGTATCTACTGTATTTATCCTCTATCCCTAAAATCTCTTTTAACTTCTTAATTTCAAACCTTCTACTTTTAATTCTCTCATACTGTTTTAATAGCTCATAAATTCTTATAGAATAAATGCTTTCAAATTTTATAACATTCTTGAGATAATATTTAGTAAAGTTATTTTTTAATTGTAGGAAATAAGACTTCAACTTACTTGAGAACTGTAACTCAACAGTACCTTCATCTTCTAGATACTCTGCATACTCTAAAAAAGCTACCTGTAGAAATTTATTTCCTTTTCTTATTTCAATAACTCTATTGATTAATTTTTTTGTTACCTCTTTTATCTCTGAATAATACCACTCTTTATTAATACCTAAAATTTCTGCTAACTCTATTACAGAGAAAACCTGCTTATTAAAATTTTCATCATCTTTATTGATTCTACTTGCAAGTATCAAAATCAACTTCTGTTCCTGCAATGATAACTTATATTTCGCTTCTATAAGCTTATTATGTTTTACAATCAGATTATTTTGTTTATTTTTCATAGCTCACACCCTATTTTATAATATATATCTATATTATACACAAACAAAAACGACAAGTAAAGAAAGTGTCGTTTTTAACAAGGTAAACGTCGCTTTAAACAAGATATCTGTCGTTTTAGACAAGGGAAAAGTCATTTTTAACAAGACATTTGTCGCATTAAACAAGGTAAACGTCGTTTTTAAATTTAAAAAATCCCATAACCACAAGGGTTTGTCCATAGCGGAAAACTCTTTAAAACTTATTAAAACTATTAAAACAACTACAAAAGTATTTTTCTAGTTAAACAACTATTTTCAGAGTATCCTTCTCAAATATTTTACTTAACTAAATTTATTATGTTATTGTTAATAATCTCAAAAAAATTCTAGCTCTACCATTTCTTATTCTACTTCGCACCCACCCTAGATATTCTCTGCCTTCTGAGTAAGATTAGTGTCCCATAAAGTTAAATTAGGAAGTGCTTAGTCTAAGCGAGTTATAATAGTTTTTCTAACAGATAATTATTATCCATATATATGATAATATGTTAAAATAAAATTAATGAAGAAGGGGAGGATTTTTATGAATCAATCATTTGGGGAGCTATTTATCTCTTATTTTATTTCTTATTCTTTTATAATCTGTTTATTTCTAATGTTTTTCTATACTTTCAAGAACCCTGTTAAATCTTTCTGGTTTGGAAGAAGATGGATGTTCGATGAGCAAAATGAGCCTAGCAAAGCCATTATTAAACAATATAAGATAGTCTCTGTTATAGGTATGGTAATAACAGCGATAATTTTCATAATTATTACTGTGAAATTGTTTTCTAAAGTAACCCCTTTAGTAACTTTAGCTTGAGCATAAATCTGAGTAGTAGCCACCGAGCTATGCCCTAACAGCTGCTGGATTTCCCTTAAAGGAATCCCACTCTTTAATAACATGGTCGCAAAAGTATGACGTAGGTTATGGAACTTTTCATAACCAAGCTGTCTTAAATAATAATCCACAGTCTGTTGCTGCTGTTTATAGCCACCTCTTCCTTCAGCTTGAAACTCTTTTAAAGCCTCTAGTAACCATTTGGGAGCAGGAATCTTTCTCTCTTTACCTCCTTTTTCTACTACACTTACACAATCATCATCAGCCAACATCACAGTCTTAATCTCACCAATCCTCAATCCACACATTAGCATTAGACCTAACCAGATACCTTCACGTTGTCCTTTGTTGATTAACTCTTTAGCATGTTCCCCGATTTCAATAAATTTATCCTCACTTTTAGCTTTGGGGATTCTCTGCTTACCTTGACCTAAAACTACCTTATCTAGCTCAATATGTAGCTTAGAATACCCATCCCTTAAATACCATTTAGCTAATTGCTTTAAAGAACTGATCCTACGCTTAACAGTATTAATATCCTTATCTGCGATAGCTCTCTTGATATCCTCCAAACTTAGGTTATAGATTGTCTTATTTTTGCCATTAGCAATTTCTTTCCAGAACCTCATATCAGATTTATAAGATTGGATCGTGTTTTTACTTCGCCCTGCTGACTGTAAGAATAAGAAGAAATTTTTAAGCTGCTTAGGTCTACCCCTTTTACCTGGTGTTTTTGTAATAACTTTTTGATGATTATTTTCAGTTTTGACCTGTTCATTTATGACTAATTCATCTTTCTGTTCTTCCACATTCTTAACTTTTAATTATCACTTTTGAACTTGTTTCAATACACATTGTAACAAGTTCAAAAACAAAGCCTATAACCACCCTATTTCCGCTATTATATATAGAGTAAATAAATATAATAAAGAAGCACAGCAATAACTTGTCTAAAAGCCGAACAATAATAAAAAAGATTCAATAAAAACACAGAGATAATTAGCTTTTTTAAATTTGATCTAAATCTATGATATAATTAGGATAATACTTAATATGCTATACTATAGATAAAGAGGTGATTAAGGTGTTAAATCAAAGCGACTTAAAAGAATTATCTAACAAGATAGCTCAACTAATAGATACTAAAAAGATAATTTTATTTGGTTCTTATGCTACTGGAAATCAAGATGAAGAGAGCGATATAGATTTATGTATTATAACTTCTGAGAAGAAAAGAAAATTAGATATTATGAGGGAAATAAGAAAGAATCTCTCAACAAGTATAGATTATCCTCTTGATTTATTAGTCTATAATGAAGATGAATTTTATCAAAAAGCCAGTTTGGATAGTAGCTTTGAGCACCTTATTATGGAAGAAGGTGCTAGTTTGTAAGGATAGGATCTTATGGGTACAGGAAGAAACTTTAGAAGAGTTAATGCAGTGGAAACAAAGACAAGTTGATGAACTAGTTAAGAGGGTAGCAGTAAATGAAGATAACTTAGTATTTACAACCTTAACAGGAAACAAACTCAATTCTAATAACTTTTACAAAGTAGTAAGTAACTATAGTCAGAAAGCAGGAATAGCTAAAGATGTAAGTCCTCATACTTTACGCCATACCTTTGCTACTGATTTATATCGAGAGATTAAAAATATTCGATTGGTCCAGAAAGCTTTAGGACATGAGGATTTATCTACTACCATGATCTATATTCATATAGTAGATGATGAGCTAGAAGAAGCAATGAAGGTATCTAGAAGAAGTTCAAATTAGAAGATAAATTTTATGAAAATATTAATGAAAAATTAGGAGGCAATGATAAATTGGGTATTAGTGAAGATATGACCAATCTTTATCAAATATCCAAAAATAAGGGAAAGTTAGAGGGTAAATCAGAAATGGTTAAGAACTTATTGGACTTGCAAGTAGAATTAGATAAAATAGTTGCTGCCAGTGGTTTATCCAAAGAGGAGATAGAAGAGATAAAGAAGAAAGCTAGACACTAGAAAAATAATAGATTTAAGCTAAAGAGGATAGACTGTTAACAGTCTATCCTCTAAAACTTTTCAACTAATTTCCCAGCTTTTTATCAACACAATAATTATAAGTCATTGTTCTAGTCAATCTGCATTCCCTAAACCCTTCTGTATTTCTTTCTTTTAATAAATCACTAGCAGAGATATGTCTAAAAAATAGTTATAAATTAACTAAATTTCCTTCATTAAACTTAAGCTTCTTTCCATTGACTATAAAAATATCATTAACATTAAGTCCGATACGAGAAATTTCTTTTTTGACACCTATATCATTATATTCTGTAGAAGAAAACTTTTCATTAAAGAAGTTAACTGATTCCTTTCCATCAGCCACTAATAATAATGACGATAATACTGCTGTTGTTCTTCCAGCTGCTTGGTGTTGTTCTTTAGTAAAAGAGCCTACAATATTAGCTATTCTTTCTTGCCTTGCTATTACTTTGCTTCCTGTATATTTAATTGCTCCTCCGCCATTACTAGAAAATAAATATCCATTATCTTTTCTTTTAGCAATGATTTTTCTACCTTGATACTCACCTAAGCTAAATACATCTCCTTTTCTAATTTCAACACTATTATTGATAATATTTGGTTTTTGAACTTGATCTTTGATATCATCAAGAATTCCATTATAGTGATTAAATTGCTGATTAGGATTAGCTATTCGATTATCAATATCTTCAATTGCTTGTAGATGGCTTTTAAAATTATTTTGGATATAATCACTAGTTTGGATTGGTTTAATATTGCTTTTAAGACTATCATGATTATATCTCATTAAGTTTTGATTAGAGATTCTCATTTTTACCCCCTGGTTAATAATGTTATTATGTTTATGATTTTACCATATTAAAATTATTAGTTCAAATTTGGATTATAAAGTAAACTAATTTATATCTATATGATTAAAATTATTTAATACAAGGCTGTATCATAAAGGATGGATAGAGAGATTAATTATGACTCTAATTTAGAAAGAAAGTTTTTTTTAATGTTAGAATCTAATTCACAGGTAAAGTATTATTTTCCTCAGCCATTTCAGATAGATTATGATGTTAAATTCAACTACAATGGATTAAGCCATAATAATAGATGGAATTATTATCCTGATATATTAGTTGTATTACAGGATAATAGTCAAATTTTAATAGAAATCAAGAACTACTTTGATCTAACAAGCTTAAGAAGTAGAATTAAATTAGAACTATTAAAGACAATCTCTAAGAATAATGGCTATGGTTATCTAATTTCAACCAATGGAAAGTACTCTCTAGATGAGGCTATTAGTTATCCTATTGATCAACACTTTGAAAAAGAAATTATCAAAATTATAACTAAAAGAGGTAATTTACCTTATGAAGACTACCTCAAAATAAAAAATAGATATATCTTAGAAAATTACTGGATTCTACCTCTAGCCTATAGAAATAATATCTATATGGAAGATAAAGAACTTGCCATATTAGATACTGATAGTATAAAAATAAATAAACTTAAATTGCAATATTAAATTGAACTAATTTCAAACTGTAATAATTTGTGTATTTAGTTATATAAAATTTCTCTTACTTGGTCTTCAAATGCTTC
>NZ_PVNB01000028.1 GCF_003001995.1 Orenia metallireducens
TCTGAAACCCAGACCTTATTTCTTTCTTTTACATCAAATTCTCGATTCAGGATATTCTCATTTACAGGCAAATTATGATTAGAGTTAGTTGTAGCCTTAAATTTTCGTTTCTGGATTGCTTTTAAACCAAGTTCTTTCATTAGTCTTTCTACTCGCTTTTTATTACATCTAATGCCTTGATTTCTAAGCTTTCTATAAACTCTAGGGCTACCATAGCTACCTTTACTTTGCCAGTATATTTCAGATATTTTAAGCTTTAGTCTATCATTTTCTTCTTTTCTTTTACTTGGTTTTCTTTTTAACCATTTATAATATCCTGACCGAGATACTTCTAAAACTTTGCACATCCTCTCGACAGCAAATTCATTACTGTGATCTCGGATGAAACCATATTTCATCTTGGTTTCTGTGAGAAGATGCTTACTGCTTTTTTTAATATATCACGTTCTTCTTGAACAATGCGTAATTCTTTTTTAAGTCTTTTAATCTCTTCCTCTTCTGGTGAAAGCTTTTGTTTGCCATGACCGGGAAAAGCTAGATTACCATTATCTCTATATTCTTTACGCCATCTAATTAAAGCATTATAATCAATACCTAAATCTTGAGCGATATCTTTACAAGTTTTATCTGAATTAAAACTTAATTCAACAGCTTCTCGTTTAAATTGTTCATCATATGTTCTTTTAGATTCAGTCATTTTTATTCCCCCTTGAATGATTATATTATATACCTTAACTTACTGTCTCACAAACAGGGGGAAAGTCAAACTACCTTTAATTAATCTCCAGCCATTCCTAAACCCTCTGGATTTGCTCTATTAAATAATTATAGCAAGCAGGGTTAAGGTCTGTAAAACGCTATAATAACTTACTTATCAACAGCTATTCTGTCTTTGGCTTTATTAGCATTACTAGCATTCTTAGTTGCTTCTTCTCGATTAACCCTCATCTCTTCTACAGTCTTAACTTTTAGGCGAGCAGCCCCTTGATATCCTTCAGCAGTCTCAATTAAATTTTCAGACGCTAATCTCTCTTTGGCACTAGCAATTGCTTCTTGATATTGTGGTAGCCACTCTTTTTCTGCTACTAGCATCTCATCTACCATCTGCCAGATTTCAGGTGGATTACAGACTGCTCCAGTTAAGGGATCCATCATCATCGCTTGACGTAACAAGGTATCATCTCCATTAACAGCTGCCTTAACAGCTAAACGTTGAACACTAATACTTGCATTACAAACAGCAGCACATCCCAACGGTAAATCACCTACTTGAGGAATATTAATTCCGTTAGCGTCAACATAGCCTGGTACTTCTACCACAGCATCATCAGCTAAATTAGTGATTGCTCCATTATTAATCACATTGAAATGCCCCCGATAGATTCTACCTGTCTCCAAAGACTCTATAATATAAGAGCCATGCTCTTCACTACGCTTTTCAGCACTAAACTCTTTAGCAGGCTGCTGTAACCAATTAGGGAAATCAGTCTCAAACCAATTCCGCCCTTCAGTACAGACCCTTAAATATCCTCCTGTCTCACCATTGATCCAATCACTTAAGTCTATCCAATCTTTAATCTCTTCAGGGCGCTTACGATACCAAGGTAGATATTCACTTAAATGTCCATTAGATTCTGTACTATAATAACCAAATCTGCGTAACATATCGATTCTTACTTTCTCAGTCTGGCTATACTCTGGATGATTTTCAAATGCCTCTAATAATTTATCAGTCATATCCTCACCATTATATTTAATCTGAAGATACCAGGTTTGATGATTGATACCAGCACAGATAATATCTACTTCACTCTGTTTTAGACCTAATACCTCTGCTATTTGCTGATGTCCATGCTGCACACCATGACAGAGTCCAATTGTCTTAACCTTACCATACTCATTACATGCCCAAGTAATCATAGCATTAGGATTAGCATAATTTAACATAATACAACCTGGCTCACTAACCTCACGAATATCCTTACAAAACTCCAACATTGCAGCAATTCCTCGCTGACCATACATAATTCCTCCAGCACAGAGAGTATCGCCGACACATTGGTCAATACCATACTTTAATGGAATATCTACATCTAATTTAAAAGCATCTAAACCGCCAATTCTAACTACATTAATCACATAACGAGCACCTTTAAGAGCTTCCCTTCTATCGGTGGTAGCTACTATCTCAATCTCAAGACCATTCTCATCAATATCTCTTTGGCAAAGCTGAGTTACCATCTCTAAATTTCTTTGGTTGATATCGGTAAAGGCAATTTCAATATCATGAAATTCCTCAACTACTAATAAATCACTCAATAAATTCCGTGTAAAGCCTACACTTCCCGCTCCAATAAAGGTCACTTTAAATGGCATAATATCACTCTCCTACTTTATTTATTAATAAAATATAAATCGGTAAATTAGTTTAATCTAATATAATTACAACCTTCTAGAGAATACCTAGAAGGTTGTAGCTTAATTAATTTAAATTAGAAACTAACCTTTAATTTAGTTTTTAGAGAATTACCTTCTCCATCATCAGTATCATCAGAATTACTTCCAGTAATATATTTAGCTTCAGTATTCCAACTAATATTGTCAGATAATTTATGATCCAAACCAGCTGCTAAGTAAGTATATTTAACATAATCATTATTAGCAGATACATCATCAGCAGCTTGCTTTACTAATTTAGCAGTTATCGTAGTAATATCACTCATAGCATATTCAGATTCTAAAGTCAGAACAGTTATATCAGTATTTTCTTCATAGCCATTATTTTTAGTAAACTCTACAGAAGCAGTATTAGTAAATGCTCCAGTAGTATTATCTAAAGCTAACTTAATAGCATTCTTCTTTTCAGGATCATTAGCATGATCATATACAGTATAATCGGCTTTTAAAGTATTGTTATCATTTAATGCAAAGTCACTACCAACATTAAACTTATTATAATCATCATCTTTCTCCAAATCATTATAATAGGATACAAAATCTTCTCCAACAGTTTCAAACTCACCACGTACAGTTACCATATCAGTAAGTACATAGTTAGCATTTACATTGAAGAATGAAGAAGTTGTATCAGCCTCTTTTGCGCTATTAAATGCCAACTGACCATTAACTGTTAAAGCATTACTAACAGTTGACTTAGCTTCTAGGGCTAAGTCAGTAACCTTTTCAGCAGCCTCTCTTGCATGATATAATTTACCAGTAAGCTTAGTAGCACCAAAATCTTTTGCTACAGTTACACCATAGAAATCATCTTCTTTTTCATCTTTACCTAATACAAAAGACCTTACATCTACATCAGCAACAGTTGTAGTTATATCCACCCCTTCCATATCTTCATCATTGATGAAATACTTATCTACCTTAGTACCATTTAAATCCCCTGCTTTAAGTGTAGAAACATCATTAGTGACTGTTAATAAAGCAGTATCCATTTTGAACTGATTTGTATCATCATTTTCACCTAAATCATAACCGGTATTGCTATAAGGTACACGAGTAGCCTCAGCAAAACTATTAGTAATAGTGTCTACAGCTAAGTCGAACTTGATATTATCAACATTTCCTGTGATATTTAGATTAATTGTTTGGTAAAATGCTTTTTCAGCAGGAAAATCATCGCCATCCTTTCTATCCCCTGCTTCAGGCAAATCAATATCTAGCACATCCCCCTCTTGCCATAATTCAGCAGTGGTATCCTCATCCTCCCCATAGTGACCAATCTCAAAAACAGTCTCAACCTCTCCTGTAATCTCCACATTGTCTACAACCGCGAATGCTGGTACCGTTAAAGCTACAACTAAAGCAAACGTAAGTAATAAAGAAATCTTTCTCATTATTATTTTTCCCCCTTTTATTTTATAATGATTATTTTTGAAATATTCAAATAATTTTTAATCTAAGTTATACTTATAGCTTGTAGGAGTTCACCTCCTTTTTGCTTTGATATAATAAAATTTCCTCTGTCAACTTATTTCTATTTATTTAAGCAAATTTTGAAAATCAATTTTATAGATTTATCTTTTGTAAATTTAGCTTTTCACTAAAATGGCAAGCTACTTGATGTCCATCAACTACTTCTTGCAATACAGGTACCTCTACTTTACACTTTTCTTTGGCATAAGGGCATCTTGTATGGAACACACAGCCAGTTGGTGGATTGCTCGGCGATGGAATATTTCCTGATAAAATAATCCGCTTCTGCTTAATAGTAGGATCAGCAATCGGCACTGCAGATAATAACGCTTTTGTATAAGGATGTTTAATATTACTGACTAATTCACTAGTAGCAGCTACTTCCATGACCTTTCCTAGATACATAACCACAATTCTATCAGCAATTCTATCAACTAAAGCTAAGTTATGAGAGATAAAAAGATAAGTTAATCCTAAATCTTTTTGTAGTTTCTTCATTAAATTAATTATCTGCCCCTGAATAGAGACATCCAAAGCAGATACCGGCTCATCCGCTACAATAATATCAGGATTTAAAGCTAAGGCTCTAGCAATAGCAATCCTTTGTAACTGTCCTCCACTAAATTCATGAGGGAATCTAGTTAAATAACTACTTCTTAAGCCTACTGCCTCTAATAAATATTCCACTCTATCCCTGATCTCTTCTTTAGTCCATTTTTTACTATGAAAACGAAAAGGTTCACTTAGGATCTCTAAAATATTCATTCTCGGATTCAAAGAAGAATAGGGATCTTGAAAGATCATCTGTATCTCTTCTCGTAATTTAGCTAAATATTCTCTTTCGATATTAGCAATATCTAGCTTTTTCTTATCTTTAATTGCCTTCTTAGGATAATAGTTAATCTCCCCTTCAGTAGAGTCATAGATCTTCATTACACAGCGACCTAAGGTGGACTTCCCACAACCGCTCTCTCC
This sequence comes from Orenia metallireducens, assembly GCF_003001995.1. Lineage (GTDB taxonomy): Bacteria > Bacillota > Halanaerobiia > Halobacteroidales > Halobacteroidaceae > Orenia > Orenia metallireducens_B. The sequence continues at coordinate 4,906 of NZ_PVNB01000028.1, forward strand.
AACTAAAGCCACAGTCTCACCTCTTTTAATCTTAATACTTACATCATCAACTGCTTTAACATGAGCAACCGTCTTTTTAAAGATTCCTTTTTGAATCGGAAAGTATTTCTTTAAATTCCTAATTTCAATAATTACATCTTTATCTTCTTCGCTATAATTATTCTCAAGCTCTACTGCCATTAGCTCTCATCCCCCTTATATAGCCAACATTTAGTAATATGACCTGGCTTTACTTCAATCATTGGTGGATTTTGATACTTGCTAGGACACTGATTATTACAACGGGTCTGAAATCGACATCCAACTGGTATATTAAAGGGGTCTGGAACTGTACCTTCAATAACTTCAAACTCCCTACCCCTATTTTGACCTAAAATAGGAATCGATTTTAATAATGCCTTAGTATAAGGGTGCTGTGGTGAATGAAAGATATCCAGCACATCACCATACTCTACTACCTCTCCTAAGTACATTACAGCTACCTTATCTGCTACCTGAGCAACAACGCCTAAATCATGGCTAATCATCAACATAGATGTTTTAAATTCTTCCTGTAATTCTTTCATTAACTCAAGTATTCCAGCCTGAATAGTAACATCAATAGCTGTAGTTGGCTCATCAGCAATCAATAAGGTTGGATTACAAGCAAGACCAATAGCAATCATCACTCTCTGTCTCATTCCTCCACTAAACTGGTGAGGATATTCATCTACTCTCTGTCTAGGATTTGCAATTCCTACCTTATCTAACAACTCAATTGCTCTTTCTTTTGCCTCAGCTTTAGTCAAATCAGTATGGCGCAATATTACTTCCATAATCTGATTTCCGATGGTGAATACTGGATTCAAAGAGGTCATTGGATCTTGAAAGATCATAGAGATTTCATTACCTCTAATCTGACTATATTCATCACCATCAGGATCAAGCTCTAATAAATTTATAGATTGATCCCCCTGATAATATAATATTTCACCAGTTATCTCTGCTGGAGGCTGGGGTAATAAGCCCATAATCGATTTAGAAGTAACACTCTTACCTGAACCACTTTCTCCTACTAAAGCTACACTAGTATTTCTAGGTATTACTAAATCAACTCCATCAACTGCTCGCACCTTACCTTCTGGAGTATGAAAATGAGTCCTTAAACTCTTAATTTCTAATAATTTATCATCTTTCATATTAGCCACCATATCTTCTGCACTCATAAATTTGCCTCCTTACCATTGATATATTTTAATCTCCATATGGGTCGATAGCATCTCGAAGTCCATCTCCTAAAAAGTTAAATCCAAGAACTGTAACTAATATAAATAATCCTGGTATCATTAGCCATGGATACTGACTAATTGTTTGTAAGTTAGAAGCATTATTTAATAATACTCCCCAGCTAACCATTGGTGGCTGTAAACCTAACCCTAAAAAACTTAATGCACTTTCTGATAAAACAAGTTGAGGAATCGTAATGGTTCCAATTATTATAATATGGCTCAATGCATTTGGTAATATATGCTTAATGATAATATAAGAGGTAGGAGCTCCTAAGGTCTCAGCAGCAAGAACAAACTCCGTATTTCTATAAGAGAGCACCTTTCCTCTAACCTCTCTAGCTAAATCAGTCCAGCTTAAAAAGGCAAAAATACAAATAATACCTGTTAATGTCGCCATAGGAGGCCATTCAGCTGGAATTGCTACACTTAAAGCCATCCATAATGGCAATTTAGGAAACATCTTGATCATCTCAATAATTCGTTGAATTATCATATCAACCTTTCCAGCATAATAACCAGATATAGCCCCAATTGCTGAACCAACTATGACAGTTATTGTTGCTCCTAATAAAGCAATTGTAACCGAAACTCTACTCCCATAAATAATCCTACTCAATAGATCGCGTCCTAATTGATCTGTCCCTAGAATATGGAATGTCACCTGATCTTCTACACCAAATAGATGTAAATCCATCTTAAAAAGACCTAAGACTTTATAACTCCATCCACTAACAAAGAAATTAATAGGATATCTTCTAGCAGTATCCTCTACATATGTTCGCTCCCAAGTGTCAGGATCCATTCCCTCTTCAAGTTTATACACGAAGGGATGCAAATGGAAGTCTCCCTTTTCATCAATAAAATGTATCCTTTGAGGTGGTAAATAAGAATTAGCTACTTTCGAACCTTTATAATCATAAGGACTTAAAAAAGGAGCAAATAAACTAATTAAGATAATTATACTTACTAATACCAAACCAACTACAGCTAAATTATTCTTTTTAAATCTACGAATAACCTTATCCTTAAAGCTCTCTACCTTAACCCTCTCTTCTATTACTACATTCATACTCTGCTGGTCTTTTGAAATACTTAATTGTTCATTACTCATAGCTAACCCTCGGATCTACTAATGCTAATAAAATATCAGATAAAAGATTACCAATAACTAGGGTTACAGAGAGCATCATTAGAAAAGAACCAGCCAAGTACATATCTTGAGTATTTAAAGCAGTAAAGAACATCGGTCCAGTAGTCGGTAAGCTTAAAACAATACTACTTACCATCGCACCTTGAATTAAAAATGGTAATGACATCCCTAAATACATTACTATCGGTTGAATAGCATTTCTAAGAGCATGCTTGAAAATAACATGATTCTTCTTTAAGCCTTTAGCTCGTGCTACCATAATATATTGTTGATTTAAAACATCCAATAAATTAGTCCTCATCACTCGCATATTCCGAGCTGTTCCAGCTAAACCAACAACAAATATTGGTATCCAAATATGCTTTAAGAAATCTATAAATTTAGCCCAATTCCAGTCAGCCATTACATACTCTGGAGAGAAAAATCCTCCTACATGTCCACCAACTTTTACACTAATTAAATACATTAATACTAAAGCCACAAAGAATGGAGGAACAGAAAGAGCTAAAAAAGATAGTACTGTAAAAATGGTATCTACAACTCCATATTTATAAATAGCAGAGAAGATTCCTATTATAACCCCTACTACTACTGAAATCATATGAGCCCCTAAAGCAATCAACATAGTCATCCCTAACCGAGACCAGATTACTTCTGAAACTGGTCGTTTGTAGTTGAAAGAATAACCAAAATCACCTTTTAATACTATATTCTTGATCCAGTTAAAGTACTGAGCTATAAAAGGTTTATCAAGACCATACTTTTTTTCCACCTCTGCTGCTATTCTTTCAGCTTCCAATTTAGATATCCCAGTTCTAGACATTAAGGTACTTTTAAAAGTAGTTAAATAATCTCCTGGAGGTAGATTAATAATAATAAAGGAGATAAAACTAATAACTACTAATAAAGGAATTGCATATAAGATCCTTCTAAGAATATAACTTAGCATTTTTATTCCCCCTTCGTAATTATATAGAATTAGTAATTTGCTTGAAGAATAATCATCCAAGCAAATTACTGTAGGATGAGAATAATCTATTTATAGCTATCTGGTATAACAATCTTATCATGGTGCTGTGGTGTCTTCTGTTCTGCCTTTGGTGTCCACAGAATCTCAAGTGGGAAGTTAGACAGAGTCCAATCATATTGATAAGTTGGAGTATCTGGAGCAATATTTCTAATTCTATTATTAACTCCAATTCCACGTCTTACCTCTATAAGAGGAATGGTATAGCAATTTTTAGTATATATCTCTTGAACCTTAGAGAAAATTTCTGCTTTTTTATCAGGATCTATTGTTACTTGAGATTGTCTTAATAAATCAGCTAGTTTCTCTTCCCAAGCTAATAAATCCCTTTTACCATCATTTGAAGTCAAATGCCACCAAGGAGCACTTTCATTAACTGGTCCAAGTGTTTCTGGTTTAGTATCAGGAACAGTTCTTGCATCTTCTCTGACAATTCTTAGATCATAATCACCAATCATATCTTTTTGATTAGCTACATTTCCTTGTAATGGCTTAACCACTAGCTTAATCCCAATTTCTCTATACATTGGAATTAGTGCTTCTGCTATACTGATACTAGCAGCTTGGTCAGCACTCATTTCTGCTACAATAACTAAATCTTCACCTGTTAACACACCCTCAGTCCAATTTACAATTCCATTACCATCAGTATCTTTAAAACCTAATTTTACTATTATCTCTTTGGCTTTAGCAACATTATACTTATAAGCAGTAACATCTTCATCGTTATAATAAATAGAACCTGATGGATATGCTCCATACCAAGCTTGAACAAATCGTGGATTAGGGAATAAAACTTTAGCTATTCCTTCACGATTAGCTGCATAAGATAATGCTTTTCTAAATTCAGTATTTCTAAATAAATTTCGTTTAGCTTTATCTTTTTCAGTTTTTACACTAGCATACTTTGACATATTAACATATACATGATATCCAGAATCAAAAGGACCAAAGTTAATATCAATATAATCTTTTTGTAAAGTAGCCTGTTTAATCATAGAAAAAGTACTTGGATTCTCAATATTAGTCCTATCACCAGAACCATTAATTAAATTCAAGGTTCTAACCTCTCCAGACTTAGCTTCTGTAAACCAGACCTCATCAAAATATGGTAACTGCTTACCTTCTTCATCTACCTGCCAGAAGTAAGGGTTTCTAGTTAATATCAGCATCTGTCCTGTTCTGTATTCTACTGGAACATAAGGTCCCATAGTTACTACAGGTAATTTAGTTGGAGGAGCTATATTTTCAAATTCACTATAACTCATCTTACTATTAAAAGCAGGATGCTGTGGCTTATAAATATGAGCCGGTGCTATAGCAAACTTATTATTACCAACCATATTGTAAAGGGCAGCAACAGGCTTAGCTACACCAAAGTGCCATTTAATTGTATAGTCATCTACCTTTTCAAGTTCAGTAACCTTACCAGCAAAGGTCCAAGTAGTCGCAGAGGTTATACTCCTGCTGACTTTAGGATCTAAAATCATATGGTTATAAGTAAATAATACATCATCTGCTGTAAATGGTTGGCCATCTGACCACTTAGCCCCTTTAATCAGATTCATAGTTAAAGTCTTACCATCTTTAGACCATTCCCAATCAGTTGCTAATCTAGGAAGAACTTGTGGCTTAGCCATCATCCACATTGGTCCTAATTCAACTAATCCTTCTTGAACAATCTGATTAATTCCAAAATATCCTTGAGTATGCCCTGCTGCCCAGTTCCAACTCTCTACTGGTACTGCAAAGGTATCTCTCCAAACTCCCCCATATTCTCCAATGCCATCAGACATCATTTCTTTTTGAATAACAGCTGGACTTTTAGGTAGTCTCTCTTTAAGAGGAGCTAACTCTCCTTTACTTACTAAACCAGCAAGTTCTGGTGCCTGCTGATAATTTGATAGAGATTTATAAACATACATCTGATCAAGAGTAAGCTTTCCTGCTAACTTTCTATTAGCCTCAGCAGTTACCTCTGCTGTAGGGGGTGTTTTTTTAGTTACTTTTTCAGTTATCTTTTCATCATTGCTACATGCTGAAAAGACAATAATCAACATCCCAATTATAAATATCGTTAATACTCTTTTATTCATGTTCCCACTCCCTCTTTTTATAGTTTTTATAAAGATAGAGAAGATTATATAACTTATAATAGTTATTTCTCACTTAAATAACACCCTCACCCCCTTTCTTTAGAACAATCTCTTATATTCCTATCTAATTACTTGATTTTTTATTAAGATATATTCTTAACCTAAACAAAAAACCCATCTTATAATATCTAAATACATACCACTAGTAGACATTATAAGATGGGCTTATATAATTATAGAATTACCCCAACTTAATTAATTAATTAAATTAATAATACACAAATCAAAGTGTCAATTTATCTGTTTTATAGAATTATTTAACTTATTATGCTTATATTATAATTACCTTTTTGTATAATGTAAATGGAAATATGTTAACTGAATATGGTCTAATGTCAAATAAACCGATTTAAAAATTCTTTTTCTCTACAAGAAAAAATATTTCAAAACATAAATTTAATAGATTATAATTAAAGTCAATATAATATATCCTTAAAATTATTTGAAAATATTTTTTAGTATAATTGAACCTAAAACCCTAAAATACAATAGCCATTATTTAAGTTGATCTTTTTTGACAACCCTTCTATGGTTAGGCCTTCGACACTATACAGAGCTATGAAGATAATTAACTTTACTCCAAATATTAAGTTTCCAAAAATTAATTCTAACCTATTCTTTGAATATATACTGAGTAGATATTCAAGGGAAAATAAATAGTCTTATCGAATATACATAATATCTTCACCTCTATTTTATATAATTAGCTAATATAGTCGACAAAAATGGAGTGAAGTCTTTTTTGTATAACTAAGAATCTTGAAATTACAGCGCTTATTTTTATGAAATTTGCTTAATAGTAAAAAACTATAAGGAGTGCTATTATAAAAAGTTTTTAAATTTAAGAAATAAAGTTAATAGTAGATAAAAGCTTTTGATAAGCTTATTAACTTAAAGGAGGTAATTTTATGTCTGACAACTATTCCCATCAACAACTAGATATTAATGTTGATAGATTACACCTTACTGACATAGACATCTATGTTAGTGGATTTCAAAATTGTGAAGCAAGCTACTACTATGGTCCTGCAGTTAGAGATCACTATTTAATTCACTACATTTATGAAGGTAAGGGTAAATTTGAAGTAAATAATAAAGTATATCAATTGCATACTGGTCAGGGCTTTCTAATCTGTCCTGATATCGTTACTTATTATGAAGCAGATGAAGATGATCCTTGGACCTATGCTTGGATTGGATTTAATGGTCTTAAAGCAGAAAGCTACCTAAAACAAGCTAGTCTTACACAGAAAAACCCTATATTCTCTACTGACCCCAAAAATAATTCAATCGAAAGTATCTTTAAAAAAATGAACTCTACTAAAAATCTTAAGATGGTAAAAGAGATTAAACTACTAGGTCTATTATATTTATTTTTAGCTGAGCTTAATATTATAAGAAATAATAATAAGCTATCCAATAGTGATATATGTACAAAAGAGATTTATCTAAAAAAGGCAGTAGAATATATAGCTAAAAATCACTATAATCATAATTTAAGCATTTCTAAGGTTAGCAGCTATATTGGTGTAAATAGAGGCTATCTCTGGTCTATCTTTAAAGATTACCTTAACCTGTCACCACAAGAATTTTTAATTAATTTTAGAATGGACAGAGCATCTAAACTATTAAAAAATAACTCCTTATCAGTCGCTGATATATCTCGCTCCGTAGGATATCAAGATCCTTTAACCTTCTCCAAGATTTTTAAAAAAGTTAAGGGGATCCCCCCATCAAAATACCGAAAGGATTTATAGAATAAACAATAAAAAGCTAAGGTTGATTCTTTGACAAAGAATCAACCTTAGCTTTTTATTTATAATTTAGTCTCTAAAAATTTACTTACTCCAGCATTGAATTAACCAGCAATTCCTACACTAGAAAACACACTATAAACTGCTATCATTGCAATAGTTATAGCTATTCCAACAGGATATAGTTTCTGCCAAGGAGTTAATTCTACTGCCTTCTTGTCTTCTAATATAAAAGCTGTTTTTCTTGGTTTTAATTTTCCGATAACTAGCATAAGCGCAGAACAAATCACAAATAATACCGCTAAAATGTGTAAAAAGTGTACTCCTGTATCCCAGAATAATTGAGTTATTCCATAAGCAGTAATAAATACAAAGAGTGATATCTTAGCTGCAATTGCTGGTACTCTCTTTGTTACATATCCAATAAATACAATAGTAAAGATAGGTACATTATAGAATCCATTTACAGTTTGCATGTATTGGAAGAATCCTTGAGGTGCCTTAGCAATTAATGGCGCTACACACATGGCAAAGATAGCAAGTACTGTACCAATAATCTTTCCGCTCTTTACAAGCTCTTGATCTGAAGCCTCTGGTTTAAATAATGGTTTAATAATATTTAATGAAAACAATGTTACAGATGAATTTAACGTAGAGTTAAAGGATGATAAAATCGCGCCAAATAGTACTGCTGCAAAAAATCCCACCAATGGCTTTGGCAATACTGCATTAACTAATTTTGGATAAGCATGCATCGGTTCTAAACCAGGTCCGAACATATTATAAGCAATAATTCCTGGTAAAATTAAGAATGCAGGTCCTAATAATTTTAACGCTGCTGCTATAAGAACACCCTTTTGTCCTTCTTTTAAGTTCTTAGCTCCTAATGCTCTCTGCATGATATGTTGAGCTGTACCCCAATAGAAAAGGTTTACTAATAGCATTCCTGTAAACATAGTACTAAAGGGAACAGGATCTGATGAAGAGCCTATTGCATTTAATTTATCTGGTGTATTTTGCATAATAGTTTGGAAACCTTCTATTGGTGAACCTCCACCTAAAGCCATTAAACCAAGAATAGGAACTAATAATCCACCAATAAGTAATCCAATACCATTGATTGTATCAGAAACTGCTACTGCCTTTAAGCCACCAAAAATAGCATAAATAGAACCTATAATACCTATAGCCCAAACTGTAACCCATAAACCAGTCCATTGACTAACACCTAATAATTGTGGAATATTAAACATTCCATTGATAGCTCTCGCACCTGAATAAAGAATAGGTGGTAAAAGATTTAATACATATCCAAATAAAAATAATATAGTAATGATTCTCTTAGTCCCAGAATCAAAACGTTCTTCTAAGAAATCTGGTATAGTTGTAATTCCACCTTTCAAATATCTTGGTAATAAATAAAAGGCAACTATTACAAGAGCAATTGCCGAGCCAACTTCCCAGCCCATTACCGACATATTATCTGTATAACCTTGGGCATTTAATCCGATTAACTGTTCAGTTGAGAGGTTAGTTAACATTAAAGATCCACCTATTACCCAACCAGTTAAACTTCTACCTCCAAGAAAATATCCATCTTTACTGTCCAGATCCTCGTTACGTGTCAACCTATAAGATATTAAAGCAACTAAACCAGTAAAAAATAAAAATGATACAATTGTAAATAGATTCATTATCTTTCCTCCTTATTTGATTAAAAGTGTTCTTTATAAGCTCTCCCAAGATAACTTAATTAACTTATGAAACAAAGTTAGTAAAAATAAAACCCACTAATACCTTAAGAATAGAATCTCTACAACTGCATATTAAAATAGATAATATACAGTTGATAATACTACTCCAAAGATATAGTGGGTTCTTATACTTATTATCAACTTATAACCACTTATAACTCTTAATATATAGTAGAATCTTATATTTTAATTAATTCTAACAGTCTTTCATCTTCTTAATTCATTAAGTCTCTTATAAGGCTACTAAAATATAGATATCCAATTCTAAAGTGAAATAAAAATAAAAGAATTACTAGCCACAGATTAATATAGATTAACACGCATTAAAATCAAATAATAGTTATATTTCTACTTAATCTTTTTATCCGTGTTCATTCGTGTAGATTCGTGGCAGAAATAAGGTTTTAAATTTCTTTTTAGAGTTGTTTATCTATAATTCATACTTCTTGTAAAACTTAATTAATTAAATAAAGTAAGATGGCTAAAAAAATACATTTATCTTAGATACTTATATCAGTAATCCCTTTCACTAAATATAATTATAGTATATAGCCATCATATTGTCAAACATTATTTTATATTTACAGATTTACTTTATTACCTTAATACCTCTCTAGCTTCATCTCTAAGTACCACTTATAACTCTCTCTAGCAGGGATTATAGTAGCTCTACCAATCCTATCTGCTAAATACAGATCATCATAAATACCAGTACAAGGCTCTAAAGCAATATTATAATCACCACGATAGCCACCTTGAGTCTTCCAAACTCCTAAATAAGGCACTTTATCAACTGGGAAGTTATAAATTAAACGCTCCCTAGTATCGGTATACTCCACTCCACACCTTGAGTTCTTTAATCTATGGGGAATATAGAATTTCTCACAATTATTAGCTATTTTGGGTTCAACATTGCTCATATCAATCTTTTTACCACTTTTAGTCTTAACAATTGGATATGAATGTAGCTCACCCCATTCTCCTAAATATTGACTATTCCTTTCTACATTTATTATCTTATCTTCTCCTTGTGGTAAGATAATTTTAGTATTTCGATGGTCACAATTTAATAGAGCATGGGCAGTCCAAATAAACTTAAATTCCTCATCAGAGAAGTTGCTTGCTTTATAATCTATTCTTATCCCATCTTCTTGTAAGCTAACCTTTTTGCTTAATTTATAAGGAAACCTTGGACTATAGACCTCAAATTCAAGTATCTCTTCTTTAATTTGAGCTTTCCATGAAAGAGCCCATACTTCACCATGGTCTGGGATAGGTGTTCCAGCCCAGCTGCCATCTGGATAAAAACTAGCATCTATACTAGGAAAGACCTCATCAAAGCCACTAGAATCAAATTTGGAGAAATCAGCATTATATTTAGGGACCTTGAGTTGTTGATCATTACTTTGAAACAAAAACTCTCTCTTTCTTTCTTTATTAAAGAAAGAAACCATCTTGCTACCATACTCTGGAATAAATTCAGCTCTTAATCGATTATTTTCTATGATAATACTCTTTAATCCTTTATAACTACTCTCTTTAATCACATTAAACCTCCTAAAAAAGCAAATTATCTTGAGAAACAATAAATTATTAAATAAAAAACATAAGTTTCTTATAAACTTATGTAGTTATAAACCTAAAGTAATAGCTTTAATGTTATTTATTACCTTTTTCCAATAATTTAGCACCTTTGAACAATTCTTTTAATACCAAGGTTACTCCACCAATAGTTGCTGCATTCTTACCTAAATCTGTTGCAACTATCTTTGTATCTTTGGCTATAGTCTCTAAGGCTCTAACTTCAACAGTCTCTAAGATAGCTGAAAAGACATAAGACTTAGCTTTAACTATATCCCCTACAATCACTATCATCCTAGGATTTAATATATTTAAAAGGTTAGTAATTCCTATTCCTAAATATCTACCAATATCTTTTAAAAGCTGTTGAGCTAAATCATCACCTTGATTAGCAGCATTACAGACAGTTGTAGTAGTTAACTTCGCTAAATCTCCCTTTACTAAAGAAGTAATCCCTGTCTGTACACCTTGCTTGATTAACTTTCTTGCTCTTTCAACAATTACAGTATTAGAAGCTAAACTCTCTAAACAACCATAATTACCACAACTACATTTTGGTCCATCATTATCTACTATAGTATGCCCTAGCTCTCCTGCACTATAATCAACACCATAATGGAGCTTACCACCAATCATAATTCCAGAACCAATTCCATTACTAATATTAATAGTAATAAAATTATCAATCCCTTTAGCAACACCAAACCAGCTTTCCCCTAAAGCCATAGCCCTTACATCATTGTCAATAAAAGTAGGTATATCAAACTTCTCTTCTATCAAGTCCTTAATTGCGACATCTTTCCAATGATAATGGGGAGCAAAGACAGAGATACCAGTCTGACTATTAACTACACCATGAACCGCCATTCCAATTCCTATAATATCTTCTTTAGCTATTTTATTATTACTAATAATATTCTCAATCAAAGTAAATAGACTCTCTAAAATATAATCCTGATCTATCTTCTCTAATCTCTCATGGGATTCAGCTAGGATATTTGCTTCTAAATCAGTCAATACAATCTCTAAAAAACCAGGACCTAAATTAACTCCTATCACATAGCCAGCCTTAGGATTTAATGTTAATAAGACTGGTGGACGACCTCCACTTGACTCTCCTAAACCAGACTCCTGAATAAATCCTCTCTCCATTAAATCTTTAGTAATCTTAGAAACACTAGCAGGAGTTAATCCTGTAATCTCAGCTATATCAGCTCTAGAAATAGCATTTTTAGTTCTAATCACCTCTAAAATAACAGAGATATTAAGTTGCTTCATCAAATCAAAACTACCTTTTAATAAACCATTCATAATTATCTCAACCCTTACATTTATTAATTTAACTAATTAAGTTTATATTGTTATTATAACATATTAGCTTAATAGTTAAAAGTTTATTTTATTCCCCTATGTATATCTCCTACTTTAGAATAAAACGGGATAAGCAATTATACCTATCCCAAAAGAATCTTATCTTCCTTCTATTTCATTATATATTTCAATAATCTGTTCTTTAGCCTCTTGGGGATCTCTAATCCAATTTGACCAATCTGAATGACTACTAATACATTCTAAAAATTCTACCCATTTATCATCTTCATCACCCTCAGCAATCTCTTCCCAAGGAGCAGGTAAACCTTCTTTTAGTAAGCCTTGCTCACCAGCCTGATAATAGGCCCATAAAATAGCCATAACTAATAGGTTAGGTTCTTCTACAGATTCGGCATGATTATCGTTATCATCACCATTATAATTGACTGATATCTCTATATCCTCGGGGTTTATAGGTTCTGCTGAATTAATTCTAAAGTACCTCTCACATGTAATTTTAGTCGAATATTTATCTGCCATTAATCAAACAACACCTCCTTTTATACTTTTAGATAGTATATATTATGTATCATAGTTAAGTTTCGGTCACATAGAATTTAGATTAAATAAGTGTAGATACTTAATAAGTATCTACACTTATTTAATCTAACACTTTAAATCCTCTAATTATGAAAATCAGGACATGGCCCCAAATCTATAATCCTAAAATTCGTAACTTTTGCTTCAATACATAGATCAAATTTAACACAGAAAGCACGGTCAAAAGGCAACTTCCTCTTATCTTTACAATCTGGCTTACAACAGTCTTTGTGTGAGCCTTGTACAGTATTTTCACTCATAGTTCCCCCTCCTTCCATATTGTGTTAATATATACTATTCATGGTTGATTGATTTTGTCACAAAAGAGCTATTATTCACTCTCATAAAAAAAGGAGTAGAGTCGTAATTACGACTCTACTCCTTTTATAATAATTTTAAGTTATTTTATTCCTAAAATATCCTTAATCTCTGCTGTTATCTCTTGACTAGCACAGCTTCTATTATGTCTAATCTCTTTCTCTTCTAAATCTTGCAAACCTCGGTGAATCTCCAAGCCCGTTACTTGATTTAAAGTATCTAGAATTTTGAACTCATTCTCTTCTTGACTCTCTCCTTCTAAAGCCTCTAAGACTGATTTACTGAACTTATAAGGATTTGCTGTAGAGTCAACTATAGTTACTGTCTGATCACCTGACTCTTTTAAATACTTCTGATAAGAGTCAATCCCTACTGCCGTATGGGTATCTAGAGTGTAGTTATACTCTTCAAAGACTTGAGCAATTGTAGCTTGAGTCTCCTCTTCTGTAGTCCATTCTCCTACAAAAATATCCTTAATCTTCGCTTTAGTAGCTTCATCGATCTCAAATCTGCCAGTAGTCTTTAAGTCATCATACCATCCATTAATCTTCTCAGCATCATGTCCTGTCATCTCAAATAAGAATCTCTCTAGATTAGAAGAGATTAAGATATCCATCGATGGACTGATAGTCTTATGAAAATCACGATTGATATCATAAACACCTGTCTTAAGAAAATCTGTCAAGACCTTGTTTGTATTAGATGCACAGATAAACTTATTAACTGGCAGTCGCATCTGTGAAGCATAATAGGCTGCTAAGATATTACCGAAGTTACCAGTTGGTACACTAACATTTATCTTCTCTCCGGCTTCAATAGCTTCATCTCTAAGTAGATCAGCATAAGCTGCAAAATAGTAAATAATCTGTGGTACTAACCTTCCCCAATTGATAGAGTTGGCTGAAGAGAATTGGTAACCATTCTGATTGATTAATTGATTGAAATCAACATCTCCAAAGATCTCTTTAACAGCACTTTGACAGTCATCAAAGTTACCTTCAACACTGACTACTACCGTATTATCACCCTCTGTAGTCAGCATCTGAGCCTCTTGTACCTTACTTACTCCATCATTAGGATAGAAGACAATAATCTTAATTCCATCTACATCCTTAAATCCTTCTAAAGCTGCCTTTCCTGTATCACCAGAAGTAGCTACTAGGATAACTATCTCCTTATCTGAATCACCCTTTTGAATCGCCTTAACCAATAAGTGTGGTAGTATCTGTAATGCCATATCCTTAAAAGCTGCTGTCGGACCATGCCATAACTCTAAAATATAAGTATTATCATTCAACTTGACAACTGGTGCTATATCCTCTTTAGCAAAAGTATTATCATTATAAGAAGCAGCGATAACCTCTCTGATCTCCTCTTGACTATAATCAGTTAAGAACTTCTCTAATACTTGATAAGCAATCTCTTGATAGCTAAGCTTGCTCATCTGATAAATCTCATCTTTAGTAAAGGTAGGTACATTCTCAGGTACAAATAATCCTCCTGTCGGTACCATCCCTAAACGAATCGCCTCTGCTGCACTGACTAAATCATAATTTGCCCGTGTACTGATATATTTCATCCTACTCCATCCTTTCTACTCGAAATCTCATTTTGCTTAATTATATCAAAGGAAGGGGTGGTTGACAATGCAGAATTGAGAAATCTGATATTAAAAATTTATTAAATCATTTTCAATAAATAGACAACTTTGGAATATTAATTGAAAAAAATTAGATTTTACTGTATTATAGTAATTAATTGGATTTATCTAGAAGAGTTAGAATTTATATTAACGACATGTGTCGTTAATATCTATTATACAGTGATTTAAACGAAGTATGTCGTTAATATAAGAGTTAGACAAAATCAAAAGTATGAAAGTATGGTGGGGAAATGATAGGGAGATTTGAAGTTATAAGTATAGATATGTTTCAGACTTTAGTTGATGTACATACTAGAAGAAATTATATTTGGAAGAGAATTCTTGAAAAAGATTATTCAGAAAAATTAGCTCAAGAATATAGCAATTTGATGGGTGAATTTATTTACAAAAGATTTCATGAAGATGTTATTTTAGCAAAAGAATTCTCAAATTTAAAATCTATTTTTAGAGAGTATTATAAAGAAGTCTTTATAAAGACGGGATTGAAATTTTCGGCTCGAAAAGCTAGTGAAATTTGGGCTAATGAGCATAGTTTAGCTAATCCTTACTCTGATACTAATCATTTTTTTAATTTTATTGGTAAAGCTATTCCAATATGTTTAGTAAGCGATTCAGATATTGATATGATTTCTTCTCATATAGAAAACTTTAACTTTGATGAAGTCTTTATTTCTGAAAAGTTAAAAGCATATAAAAATCAATCTAATGGTAAAGTTTTTAAAAAAGTTATAGAGTATTATAATGTCAAACCTGAAAGAATACTTCATATAGGTGATACATTGTCAGATATAATGGGTGCAAATAGAGTTGGAATCAAAACCTGTTGGATAAATAGAAATGAAGATAAGTGGAAACATGAGATTAAACCTACATATATAATTAATTCTTTAAGAGATATAGCAGATATATTGGGCTTGGAAAAGGAAAATCAAGTTATATAATTATCGAAATCTTGATTTTTAAGAGATGTATAAGAAGAGGGGTTGATTTAGAGCTTAAAGAGAAGAAGGATGTTCTTATTCTAACAGGTGGAGGAGATGGCAGTCCCAATGATGTAATTAAAAGAGCAAATATTATATTTAGACATATTAATGTTAAATCAATTGGAAAAGTTCTTTCTTTAAATACTAATAAAAAACCTGCTAATCAAGATACTAAAGCTCTAAATAGAGTTAAAGAATTGGCATTAAAATTAAATGAGTTAAATAAAGCTAATTATTAATTTTTAGTTATGTGTTTTAGCTAAAATTGAGAATAAATTTTTTAGGGGGGATTAAATGAAAAAAAATAATGAATTATTTGATTTTATGTTGTCTGCAACAAGAAATATGTCAGAAGAATATTATAGAATTCAAAGAAGAGCTACAGAAGACCCTGGTACAGCTGGGGATCAAGGAGAAGAAAATTGGGCATCATTATTTAGAGATTGGCTTTCACCAACTTTTCAAATTGTTACAAAAGGAAGAATTTTAAGTCATGATGGTAAAGCTAGTCCTCAAATTGATATATTAATCCTACAACCTGAATATCCAAAAAAATTAATAGATAAAAAATTATATTTAGCAGGAGGAGTTTTAGCGGCATTTGAATGTAAAGTTACTTTAAAAGCGAAGCATATTCAAGAAGCTATAAGAAATTCAGTAGAAATTAGAAAATTATTTCCAAATAGATTTGGAACACCTTATAAAGAATTACATAGTCCAATAACATATGGTTTACTTGCACATTCTCATTCTTGGAAAAACGAAAATTCTACTCCTATAAAAAATATTGAACAAACTCTTTATCGAGAGGATAAAAAACAAGTCAATCACCCACGAGAAATGTTAGATTTAATTTGTGTTGCTGATTTAGCCACATGGGTGGTTAGTAAAATGACATATATAGGTCCTAATCAAGTTTCAGAGTGGGAAAACTTAAGTCAAATATATGGAAAAGAAGGTTGTGCAACAACATCTTATATTCAGTTTTCTAATCAAATTGAAAGTCAAGTCAATAATTTTACTCCTATTGGTACAACTATTAATTCTATTATTAATAAATTATCATGGGAAAACAAAGAACTGAGAAGATTAGCAGATTATTTTAGACTTGTTAATCTATCTGGGTCTGGGAAAGGATATATGAGAAAATGGGATAATTCTATATATTCAGATGAAATCAGACCAAGAATTTTAGCTGGAGTACTAAGTAATGGAAAATCATGGGATGAATGGTCTATTACCTTTCCTTAGATTAGTGTTATTTTGCAATTAAGACGCTACTTCGCCTAACATGAGATTAGCTACATCCTAATTTAGGTACACAAAAGAAAGATGGGCTGACTTATGTGAGGCTTAGCTTTACTTTGAGATTAGGAGCATTATCGGGACATCGCTAATTTCAGGAACGTTAAAAGAGAAAAATAAATAAATTTAGTCTTTAAGACAAATACAGTTTAAAAGTGAAATCAGCTTTTAACCTTGAAATAGGGGGAACTTATGATGAAAATCAGAGAGATAAGGAAAGATGATATTGAGTTAGTCTGGGAATTAATTAGAAGAAACTTTGATGAAGTTATGATAAATCATCATTCAAAAGAGATCGTTGAAAAATTTAAGGAACATAATAAGCCAGAAAGATTAAAAGAGCAAATGAAATGGAAAGAAATATATGTAGTCAAAAAAGATAATGAAATTATTAGTACAGGAGCAATTGCTAATTTTGGTGATAATGATTCCCCAAAATATTCTATATCTAATTTTTTTGTTAAGCCTGAATTACATGGTCAAGGAATAGGTAGGCTTATGTTTAATCATTTGTTAATATCTATTAAGAAAAAAGATATAGAAAAACTCCATGTGCCTAGTAGTAGAACAGGGCTGGGATTTTATAAAAGAATGGGCTTTGTAGAAGATGAAGTTCAACCTGATAAAAAAGATGAAATAATTTGGATGACAATAGAATTATCTTAAAGTAGAGGTGAATATAATGAAAGTTGCTTTTGTAATTTTTAAGGGAATGACTGCATTAGATTTGATTGGGATTTATGATCCCCTAGTCAGACTAAAGACTATGGGCTTTATCCCAGAGTTAGAATGGGAAATCTGCTCTTATTCTCAACAGGAGATTAATGAATTTACAGGCTTAAAGTTCACTGCTACCAAAACAGCAGTCGACCTCAGTAATTTTGATTTAGTCATTATCCCAGGTGGATTTGGAACTAGAACTTTAATTAAAGATACTAATTTCCTAGAATGGATTAAAACGGCTAAAGGCTGTGATTTGATCGTATCTGTTTGCACTGGTTCTTTATTATTAGGAGCAGCAGGATTATTACAGGATAAAAAGGCTACTACCCATCCTAATGCCTTTACAGAGCTTGAAGGCTATTGTCAAGAGGTCTTGTGTCAGAGAATTATTGATGAAGGGAATATTATCACTGCCAGAGGTGTGACCTCCTCAATCGATTTAGGACTATATCTCTGTGAAAAATTGGCAGGTTATGAGGTTAAAGAAAAGATTAGAAAGCAGATGGATTATAAAAATTAACCTCACTTATATTATGATTTCTGGATCTAAAATAAAAGTTAACTATGATTCTATATAGAGAAAAAGCGACATTTAGAAGGCAGGTGAGTAGGAGTTAGTAAAATCTAACCACCTAACCCCTAACTACCAAAGTGAAAAGTGTCGCAATATCCCCATTGAATTTCACTCTAAATCCACACACATATATACATATAAAAACAACTAATTTACCAACTAATTCAAATAATATATCTTTTATTAACCCTCAATTAAATAATACTCCTCCTTGCCCACAAAAATCAACAAAGCCTTCTTCACCTTCTCCCTATCCTCAAAACTCTTACTCCTTGCATAATCCTCTAACTGCTTTAACCCCTCCGCTTTGACCTCATCTAGCTTATCTCTATCACTCTTCTTCAAATACTTCAGCTCAATAATCCATTCGTACTCCACATCTGGCATTCTTAAATCCTTCTCTAAGTAGATATCAATATAACCCTTCTCTACCTCTCTTTCACTGACTGGCTTGTACGCCTTACTATCAACAAGATAGGAAAATAATATTACCTTAATATACTTCTCATCGAAGTTCTGTAAATCTCGATTCGATAACCTCTTTAAAACATTCTCACTTATATAGTCGATATAAGGCTTTATCTGACCATCATAAGCCAAATTTTCTATAGATTTTCTTAATTCGTTGGTACTTAATCTAATCTCAAACCTACTTTCTAAACTCTTCTCAATATATTCCCAAAAGATAGTCTTAACCACATAATTAGGTATCTTTAAAAAGAGTCTCATCCTCTCTCGCCTATCTATTGTCAACAATCCCATATAAAATAAGAGTGAAACAAAGTATTCATCATCATACATCCTATCGAAAGAAAACTTAGTAACAAGATCAGCTACTATACCTTCATTCAAGATAATCTCTTCTAAGACCCATCTATTCTCTTCATTGCTAACTAAGCGATTTAGCCTACCATAATCGGTCTTTACATTCTCATCTATTAAATCCTCTGGATAAAAACCGGTCATCTGCCACTGATTAAAGAAATACAAGACCATATCTGGATTATAAACCCTCTTTTTCCCACGATGATTAAATAAGTAACCATTATAATTATTCTTCAATTCAACTAAGGATAATTTGTCATCAATCATATTAAATTCACTTATAATTCTATTTACCTCATCTTCTGTAAAACCTAGCATCTCATTAAGTATAGGATTCATAGTCAAATTACTAGCTATATTAAAGCCACTAGTCAGATCATCAAGCATAATTGGAGAAATTCCAGTAATGAAGATTCTATCTATTACACTTTCAGTTCCTATCTTAACTGTCTCATAAAAATCTCTGACAAAACCAGTTGCTCTGATGATATTTTTATAAAATTTACTTTCACCCATAGCAATTATATCATTAGCAAAATGGTCATATTCATCAATTATTAAATAAACTTTTTGCTCTAACTTCTTTACTGCTGTGATAAAAATACTTAAAATAGCACCTATATCTTCAATATCCTTTATTCTAGCTTTAATTTCTAATCCATTATCAAAATATTTTTTATACCTATCTAAACAATCAAAAATCGCATCAATTAAACTTAATCTAAAGGAATTCTCTAATCTATCTTCATTATCTGTATTTAACCCTGAAAAATTTAACTTTAAAATAAGATAACTATTTCTTAATTTAGTTGGATTTTGACCTATGTATAAATCACCAAATAGCTTCTCAAAATTATTCGTCTGGTTAATATCATAATAATGGCTTAAAGTAGATAAAAATAGACTCTTGCCAAATCTTCTCGGTCTGATAAAAAAGAGATACTTAGCTGATAACTTCTCCAATTTCTCAATATAACTTGTCTTATCAATATATAAATAACCTTCTTCACGTAAGGCTCTAAAATCAGAAATTCCATAGGGTAGCTTCACTATTATCACCTCAATTTTATTATATCCTAATTTTTATGGTATTAAAAGTTAAAACCTGACTATCCTCCTATTGAAATTTCTTCATCACCTGGGCACTTTACATTAGATTTTACTTTTATTTCATCACCTATCTTTAAATCTATATTCATAAATTATTCTCCCTTTCTTTTCTGTTATTACAATAATTTTATTCTTGAACATGATAAAATTCAAGATTAATCTGTACTAATGAATAATAAAAAATACCTTGAGAAAAATAAGTGCAGGAGGTGAGATTCAAGTGACCACCATCAAAGATGCTTTAACAGGAATCTTAGGAAATGTAACAGATGATGAGCCTAAAAGTCCAATGCATATAGGAGAGGTAATGAATTTATGGCTTTACCATGGTACACTAACTGAAGCAAATCGCTATGTAGAGATAGCCCTAAATACAACTACCGATGATGAACTAATAGTTGCCTTAAAACATAGCTTTGAAGATTGTAGCAAACAAGTTGCTAAGATAGAAGATCTCTTTAAAAAAGAAGGTATCTCTCTACCCCCAACTCCAACCCCTAAACCACGTTCTAATCCAGATGATGTTCCTTCAGGAGTAAAGCTGACTGATGATGAGATTGCTAATGGACTATCCCTTAAAGTTGTCTCAGCTATTACTCTATGTGCCTCCGGTATCAGCCAAGCAATTAGATCCGATATTGGTACTATGTGGTTAAATTTTCTCTTAGCAAGAGTCAAGTTTGGAGCTATGCTCAATTCATTGATGCGAAAAAGAGGCTGGATTAAAGTACCACCCTATTATTACTCTTCAAAGCGTAGTGAATAAGTATTATATGTTTAACAGGTAAAAACTGATGAGATGAATTCATCTCATCAGTTTTTATTCTTTAAGAAT
Source organism: Orenia metallireducens (assembly GCF_003001995.1). GTDB lineage: Bacteria > Bacillota > Halanaerobiia > Halobacteroidales > Halobacteroidaceae > Orenia > Orenia metallireducens_B. Next base: position 25,843 of record NZ_PVNB01000028.1, read on the forward strand.
CCTTGGCTTTTCTTTCCCTACTCTTTTGGACATTAGCACAATTCCTACAGGATACACTACAATATTTAGTTCTAGTATTATTGGAGATAAAGGCACTATCACAGTACTTACATCTATTAATCAATGTTGATTCATCAGTAACTGCAAAGGCATAGACTGTTTCAATAGCAGTTTTTAGTGAATCAAACTGCCAAGCAATATTGGTCTTATCCAATTGATTTATTGTAAAACCAATCTTATGTGCTTGAAACTTGCCAGCCATAATTGTAACATTTTCAGTTAAATTACCAGCTTCATTTTGATATATTAATAATTGATTAAAATGTGAAGAGATCATCTTAGCAAAATCTATTATCCACTTAAGCTGTTCAGAATAAAATCTTGAAAAAACAAGGTCTAAGACAAGAGGTCGCTTACCATAGTACTTAGGTGAATCCTCTCTTTTTACTACATCTACACTATTTCTGTACTCTTTAATTACAATATCCCCTTCTTCTGTAAAAGGAGTAAATTGACTTAAATAATCGCTCTCATCCATCATCTTTTCTTTATTAATCAAGTTATTTTCAATCAATAAGACCTTTTTATCACCTATGATATTTCGATTATATACACTAGCACTTATCAAACCCAATAAGCCATATTTTCTAGCAAATATCAAGATATCATTATTTAATTTCTCTTGATCATCTTGATTATCTTCTGCTAATTTTAAGGCACTATCACCAAGATTTATTAAATCCAAAATTAAATCTTCTGCTACATTGAAGGGATTATACATAGTAAAACTTGCTTCTTTAGCTGGAATAATATAAATTTCCCCTACTGAGTTTTCCTTAATCTCATAATCACTATATTTAATCCAATCTGTTGCAAATTGTCCAATTAAGTTAACTTTGCCATCCATTTTATTCACCCTCCTCTTAGTTTATTACATGTAATAGTAGTAACTATTATAACTATTACATATCTTGATTATCATTTTACTCCTCTTTTAATGCCTTGTCAATTGTTTTTTATAAAATAAAATTTATAAAGCAAAAAATAAAGAGAGGATTCTACTAAAAACTGAGAATCCTCTCTTTATTCCTCTATTATTATCTGCTTTTTATCTTAAAAAACTGAAATAACTGTCTCATATTCTTCTCTATTATTAATACTTTTACAACAAAACAAATAAATTTACAGCTATTTCTCTTTAAAAAATCAACTATTTTTCATACTACTCCCTATTAATTTCAAATTTTCTCCTATATTATTCAATTCTCTTATCACTTCTATTATCCTTTGACCATCTTCTTCTGACTTCTTCTTCAAATAGATCTCCTTTATCTCTGTCCATCTTGTCTTTCTTTCTTCGCTCATTCTATCAGTAATTTCATAGAACTTCAATAAACTTGCTTCTGCTTCAGTTGCTAAAGTCTGAGCATCATTGTTATAGCTATTCTCTATTAGCCTATCTATCTCACTATCATTCATAATGGGGACTACCTTTTCCACAATCTTATTCATATTTCTATAAGAGCCTTGGAGCTTAAAGGGGGGCTCTGTTCGATATTCATCACTTTGGGAAGAGGAATAGATATACTCCATATTTACCTTTAATATCTCATCCCTTATCTTCAGACAGCTCTCTAAGACCTTTAAAGCCTCTTCTATATCCTCTTCAGTATAGCTACCAGTTAAGTTAATATCACCTCTATCACCTGTAGCAATAGCTTGAATTAACTTATAGATATCCTCAGGATACTTCATATATATCTTGTTCAAGTAACTATTTGAGGTAATAGCATTCTCTATATAGCTTAGCTTAAAGGCTTGCTCATTCTCCCTTAGCATATCTCCTAGATTATATACATCGGCTCTATTTGCTAGCATATCAGGAATCTTAAACTTATCTCCACTCTCAGTATAAGGGTTTCCAGCCATTACTACAGCAACCTTCTTCCCTCTAAATTCATAGGTCTTACTAATTCCTTTATAGACACCTTCAATCTTTCTCTGTCCATCACATAAGGAGATAAACTTCTGCAAAAACTCTGGATTTGAATGCTGAATATCATCTAAATAAATCATCACATTATTGCCGATTTCAAAGGCTAAATTCAACTTTTTCAACTCTTCTCTAGCACTGGCATTCTCAGCCTCGGCTGGGTCAAGAGAAGTAACACCATGACCTATAGTTGGGCAATTTATCTTGACTAGCATCATACTCAATCGGTTGGCAATATACTCTATCAAAGTAGTCTTACCATAACCAGGTGGAGATATCATCAACAACATCCCCATATTATCAGTTCTCTTGCTCTTTCCAGCTGTACCTATCTGTTTGGCTAAGTTATCTCCAATTAAAGGCAGATAAACCTGGTCAATTAACTTACTTCTTACAAAGGAAGTCAATACCTTTGGTTGTAGTGATTTAAAATTAATCTGATTCTTGATAGCTTCAATCTTCTCAAGCTTTAATTTCTGAAACTCTTCATATTGAGGGATAATATTATCATTAAAATTATCTAGCTTATCAAAAAACTCTACAATATTTACCTTATATTGACCATTCTCAATAGATTGATGAGTTCCTACTAACTTATCTATGGCTATCTCAGACTTTTTATTGATTATTCTCCGCTTAGCATAATCACCTAAGATTAAAATAGATATCACTTCATAAAGATAATCATTAAACTCTAACTTCCTCTCATACAGATAAGATTTGACCCATTCATTGACTAAAATATATTTTCCTTCTAAATCATCCTTTAAATTCTCTAAAGACTTCTTAAAATCTCCTTTAGCCCCCATTGAGATAAGGAAGTTATTAAAATCTTCATATGCTTCTGCTGCTTCTGTACTTAATACAAAGCTCTCATGCTGACTTATCTCTTTAGCAAGGTACTCAGCAACCTTAGTAAATTGATGGGACTCTATCCAACGATTCTTAGCTACAAAGGCTCCTATCTTTTGAGCCAACGCTGGAATAAATCCCCCTACCAATCCCCGCTTAGAGTATTTTGCTATAAGATTGACAGTCCTTAATCTATTCTCTAGTTTTTCTTTTCTATCTTCGGCTAATTCACATTCCCAAAATAGATTTGCAATGGCTCTAACTTTGGGATTGTAGGAAGCCAACTCTAATTCTAGATAGGTATCGACCAAAGCACTTAATATCTTTGTTCCATCATGGTCATGGACACCTTTAGTATAATATTCTTTAGAATGGTTCTCTATATAATCCTTTATTACACTGCTTAAAGCCTTCTCATCTTTCTGATATAATTCTTCTAAAGAATTATCCTCTTGATATCCCTTGAAGATATTATAGGCCAAAAATTCTGCCCGATAGACATCATCATTTTCAGATATAACCTTCTGCTCCCAAACCTCTTTATATTTAGTAAACTCCTCTTCATTTACCTTCTCCCAAAAATCGGTACCCGAGATATGAAAATAAAATCCATCTTCTTTTTTTAGCAGACTCAGTTCAGGCTTCTGACTATTGACTAGAAAATGATTATCTCCAAATTTGATAGTATTTTCATCTAAGAATAGTTCCTTTTTATCCTTTAACTGCTTGATGCTAGACTCTTTCAAGGACTTCAACTTATTTTCAATATCATCAGCCTTGGTACTATCTCCAAGCTCTATTAACTGTTCTATAATATCTCTGATCTTATCTACCATGGGACTAGTAGAAAGAAGTTCATTGATCGAGCTTACTTCTTCAAAAGACTTGACCATATTTTCTAAGCCTTTAAAGATTCTCTTAGCAGCATTGCCCAAAGAGTCTATCTTTCTATTCTTCTTTTCTAATAGTTGCTGCTTTTTTGATTCAAATGTTGATATGATCTCTTCCCTTTTCTCTGTTAGCATTACTACAAAATTATCAAAATCAGAGAACTTACTCTCTAATTCATCAATTTGTACTATTATCTTAGACATATAGTCTTCGGTTTTTTCCACAGTAGTAGATAGATCTAAATAGTTGGATACAGAATGAGTCAATAAATTTAGTTTAGAATAGAACTCAGACTCCTTCTCCTTAGCATTTAAATTATCTATCTTGTTCTTCAACTTTGATTTACTTTGATTCAAATTAGAAAAAAGCAGAGAGATCTTATCAATTATTTCAGAGGTCTTAGTGGCATCTTCTATCTTCAAACTATTTACTATATTGATTAAGAGCTCTAGTTCTTCTGATACCTTTATTATCTTCTCATTCAATTCTCTTCCATCAATAACTTTTTCAATATTGTTTAATTGAAGCTCTATCTCTTCTACCGATTCTATATAGGGGTTTAAACTATCATCAGCTAATAAAAACTCTACACAATCCTCTGATAATTTATCATTCTTCTCCTTTACCTTTAAGGATAAAGCTTCAACCTTTTCTTCATCAATAAACTGTAAGTCCTTTAATCCAGCAATTTCTCCTCTTACTTTTCTTATTTTGGTCAAATATTTTACAAAATCATTTATATTTTCAAAGGTATTGTAGCCAATTGCTTTGGCTATATCCTCTACTTTCTCTCTTACTTGCTCATATTGATTGGCTGTATTCTCTTTTATCTTCGTAACCTTATCAAACTCTTTAATTGCAATTGCCCCTGCTTCTTTAATCTTAAGCAAAGACTGTTTTAGATTAAAAGCTTCCTCTTTATCTACCCAAAAATAATTATTTATAATCTTTTCTGCATCTCTTACTATATCTATATACAACCCATAGTAGCTATCATCTTTTTTAGATAAATTATAGAGAGAATAACAGTCAGCCATCAATCTAACTATCTCTTTATTTCCTATATTATATAAAAATCCATCTTTATCCTCTTCCTTTGCCTTGACTATATCTTTAGCAAAGGAGGTCTGCCAAATTTGGATAGTATGATTTCTTTTAGGCTCTTGCCCTGCTTTAAAGATAACCATCTCTCCATTATCAAAATGGGAATAGCCATTACAGATTATTGGAGTCTCAATCTCTTGATGAATGATATTATAATTATGAATATAATACTCACCTGTTACCTTATCAAAAAAGATATATTGATAGTCTTCACCATTGATTGAAGCTTTTTTATTCTGAAAAACTATATTCTGATAGTTTAGTTCAAACCTCTTAAAACCTCCTGATTGCAGGAAGATTCCATCAGGAAAGATTATTCCATGATCTTCTGGAAGTAATACTACCGATTTTCCGATAGAATCTATCCGTTGTACCTCTTTTGTCTTCTCATTGAAAACAATATATCTATAATTACCTTCTTGATAAGGCTTCATCTTAAGTAAGATAAGATTTCCTACTATAGCATAAAAGACATCAGCATCATCAAGCTTCTGATCCTTCTGCTCTACCTCTTCTGCATAAATTCCTTCTCCAGAATTTGTATTGTCCTCTATCTTTAAAGTTAAGGTTCCACCAATAGTCTCTACAAATACACGATCTTCAATAGAAATATGGGGATGAAGACCAGCAACCTGGTCTTCTCTTGTAGTCTCTTTCCATTCAATCTCTTGCTGGGTAGGATATGTAATTTCATGGCTGAACCTATTTCCTAAATATTCTATAGTACCATCTTCTTTTAGCAGCCATTTAAAGCTTTTAATATCATCTACCTTTTCCCCATTTTGAAAGACCATATAAATAAAATTATCTTTCTCATGAAATTTAGCAAAAAAGCTCTCTTTATAATATTGATATAGCTCTCTAAAATCACTTTTAAACTGCTTATCATCTAATAAAGAGTACTCCTCTCTAGCAAATCTACTTCCATTATAAGTATATACAGAGAAGACATCACTTAATTTAGTTTCTGATTTTAATCCAAGATGTACATTATACCCTAATATAACCTTATTCCCTACAGGAACTATATCCCTAGGTATACAGCTATTCTCTGTAACTATAGCTTCACTCTTCTTTAAAGTATTTTTAGTCTCCCCATAGATCTCAATTCTTTTTTGATTCAATCTTTCTAACTTATCTTTCAACTCTGCTGAACTTTCTAGCAGCCTATTTTTAATAACATTATAGGTCGCAATACCTTCTTGTTTTTTCTCTTCTTTACTCTCTTTGCTCATATCTATCCCCTTACCCAATTATCGATTTTATTGGATCATTCTCTACTCCAAGCTCTTTAGCTTTGTCCAAAATTCTACTAATAACTGTATTTGGAGTACCATTAGAACTGTCCATATACTTCATTATAGCATTGGAAATTGTAAGGTTCTTGATAGCTTCAGAATCTACATTAAAGCTATCAATTAAAGTCTTTAATTGCTTTTGGAAATTATCTATATCACCACTAAAAAATGTATCCTTTACATCTGTTAAAACATTAGAGTTGTTGACTAATCTATCAACTTGCTTTCCAGTACTGATCGAATTTATTAGCTTATCAAAGAAGATAGAATCTCCACCAACAATATCAACATTAGCATTCTTCAAGCCATCTCTCATTATTTCTGCCTGTGCTCTGGCTATCTCGGCTTGAATGCTGATCTCTGCTAATTCTACCTCTTTATCTTTATTCAGCTTTAATTTAAACTCTTCATGCTCTTTTCCTACAGCATCTAATTTCTTCATTGCTTCTGCTTTCTTATTGATTCCTTCTGCCTCTGCTAATGCCTTCTCTCTAGTTACTTGAGCTTCTGATTCACCTTTAATCTTAATTGCTTTAGCTTCTGCTGCTGCTTGCATCTCTTCAACCTTAGCTTTTGAAGCACCGTCTGCTTCAAAGGCTTCTGCTTGTGCCTTCATTACTCTAGAGTCAGAGATTCCTTGTACAGAAGCTTCCTCAGCCTTGGCATCTGCCATGATCTTGATAGATTCAGCCTTTTTATGGGAGGTCTTTAATTCAGTATCTGCCATGATAACCTCTTTCTCAGCTAATTCTTGAGCACTTCTCTTCTCTGCTTCCGCAAGTTTGATCTTATCAATTGCTTTAACCTCGGCATCACTTTCAGCCTTTGTAACACTTACCGTCTTCTCTCTATTAGCTTGAGCTATCTCTCTAGTATCTTTTATCTTCTCTTCCTCTTCAGCTACCGATTTCTCTACTATTACCCTCTCTCTAACTACCTCTTGCATACTCTTCTTCTCTTTTTCTAAATCCTTCTCCTTGGCTATCTCCGCTAGTGAAACTATCTTTTCTCTCTCTGTTCTCTCTATCTCAGTTTCTTTTTGTGCTCTTTCTTGCTCTACAGACTCCGTTCCCTCTTTAGCTATTCTAGCAATAATAATCTGTCTATCTTTATTCTCTTCAGCAATTGAAATTTCTTCATCTGTCTTAATTCTTGTTCTTTCTGCCTTTAAGCGTTCTTCTTCCTCTACAATCTTTATCTGAGAATTTTCTCTTGATTTCAGATTAGCTATTTCTCTTTTTTGCTTCTCTTCTGCTTCAGCCTGTTGTCTTTGAAGCTCTAATACGGCTTCTCTAGCACTTACATCCTGTTTTACAATCGTTTTCTCTTTATTTCGTTTAACTTCATTGGCTCTGATTGCTTGCTCAGCAGTTAATTCAATAATCTTTTTAATACCTTCTGAGTCAAGTACATTATTCTCATCTAAATTTGCTATATTTGTCTGTTCTAAATAATCAATCGCAGCATCATCTAAGACATAACCATTCAAGTCAGTTCCTATAACTTGAAGAATCTCTTCCTTGAAGGTATCTCTTTCAGTATAAAGCTGAGTAAACTCAAACTTCTTACCAACTGTCTTTAAAGCCTCAGAAAATTTAGCATCAAAAAACTCCATTAAAGTATTAGTATCAGAAGCTTTTTTAGTCCCCAAAGCTTTAGCTACCCTTAATACATCCTTTTCAGTATGATTTACCCTTACAAAAAAAGCAACCTTAATATCAGCTCTTAAATTATCCTTACATACTAAACCAGCCTTACCACTTCTTTCAATCTCTACTCTTTTAATCGATACATCCATCAATTCACAATGGTGTAAGATTGGAATAATCCAAGTCCCAGTAAAGGAGACCTTCGACCCTCCAATTCCATTCTTAACAATAGCAGTTCCTTGATCCACCTTCTTATAAAATAGTGTCAATAATATAGGAAATCCTATAAATATAAGAAAAGCAACTCCTGCCACTACATACAATATCATTTCTAACATTCCCATATCCAAAATTCCAATTTCCAATTAATATTCCTCCTTAAATTATCTTTTTATATAAAAGAAGCTTTATACTTCTTTATATACAATATTCTCATATATAGCTTATGTAAGTTTCTATAAACTTATAGTCGATAACTATAGTTGCTCTCTTACAATATAAATATCTTTCTTATTATCTTTAGAGATTACAATTGCTCGACTTCCTCTTATAATACTCTCACCCAATGATTTTACATTTATTATAATAGGATAGTCATCGACTATAATCTCAGCTTGGGCAATATTTGCTGAACTTAAATTAGATTTTAAGATACAACTCTGTCCAATAATTTCAATATCACTTCTATCTTCCATAGAACTAAAAAACTTCTTTAAAGGTTCTGTCAGCCCTTTAGTTATAAAAGCTGAGATTATACAGTTTAGTATAAATGCTAAGAGCCCCCAAATAGATCTTGGAGAAATATTGCTATAATACAGCAACATACTCAAAACCCATAATAGAAGAAAGAAAATAGTCCCATAAATTATAATAGGTACAGAACCAAGATTTAAAAATTTCAATATCCGCAGAAAGTAATATCTGATTGGACCAATCTCTAATCTTGGGTCTTCTGTCTCAACTCCACCATCAAAGTACATATTAGACGAGAAATCTATATCTAAGTCAAATTCAATAACATCAAAAGAAAAGATCCCCAATATTATTAAAACCCAGTAGCTCATTACCATAATTAAAAAAGCTGTAGCTAAGATATTAATCCCAGTAAAAGCAAATTGAATATATTCCATAATCTCTCCTTTCTATAGATAAGTAAGATTCTAGGTATAAGATTGAGCTTGAGGAAAACATAAAATATTATTTTAATACTTTACTTATATTTAAACTTAGACTTAAGCTTATCTTCAAAATCATATCTATATTTTTTAATTTAAGTCAACACCTATACTACAAAAGGTTCCTTTTATTGTATATAATTTTATCAAAGGACTTATATTGTCTTTTTATTACTTTTTTAATCTATCATGTAAATTTTTAGATGTCAAGTGTTCTCTCTCTTTTTCAAAATAATTGACAGAGAGAACTTAAAATTTTTAATTTATTTATCTTAAATCATCTTCTCATCTCAAAGAACTCAGCAACCTTTAATTATACCTCCTATATTTTTCCATTATGAAACAAAATAAAAACTGACTATTAAAATAGTCAGTTTAACCATGAAGATTCTAGCAAATTGTATATCTATTCCTAAAGCTCCTCCAATAATAAAAAGAACATTATTAGTTAGGTTGCTAATCTCCTTTCAAACAAAAACAAATATAATTATATCTCAAAGCAAAAACAGGCTTCTCAGCCTGTTTAATAATACAATTTATTGAATTATTTAAGCTCTCCATTAATTCCAATAGTTACAATCTCAACCTCTATATCTACACCAGATCTTTTAACTGCTTCCTCTGTAATTCTAACCATTCCACCACAGCAAGGCACTTCCATTCTAGCTACAGTAATACTCTTTAAATCATTATTAGCAATAATTGTTGCCAATTTATCTACATAAGCATCACCATCATCTAGCTTTGGACAGCCAATTGCCACTGCCTTTCCTTTTAATAACTTACGGTGATAATCTCCATAAGCAAAAGGTACACAATCTGCTGTGATCAATAGATCAGCATTCTTAAAGTATGGTGCAAAAGGTGATAATAAGCTAATCTGTACTGGCCATTGTTGTAATGTTGATTGAACCTCTACATCAGAATCCCCATTATTATCATTTTTCTTCAAGCTCTTAGCTTGGCTTCCTGGACAGCCACCACTAGGTTTTTTCATTACTCTCATTCTACTTCCAGGGCAGCCTCCACCATGATTATGCTTAGGAGCTTCTTCCTTAGCTTCATGTACCTCCTGAGCCTTCATCATCTCTTCAACTGCCTCATCACCTCTTAAAGTTCTAACATGCTCTGCTGTTGCATCCAAGTCAAACTCTTTAGCCTCTCGCTCTTCAATCACCAATGCTCCAGTAGGACATTCCCCAATACAGTCACCAAATCCATCACAGAAGCTCTCATTGACCAGCTTAGCCTTACCATTAACTATTTGTAAAGCTCCTTCATGACATCCAGTTACACATAATCCACATCCATTACATTTATCCTCATCAATCGTAATAATTTGTCTTTTAGCCATTTAAATCTCCCCTTGTAATTTTATTTATATAAAGACCTCAGCCATTAAACTCTAGCTCTTAGCTTAATTAAATTATAATCTCTTTCTTATCTTAGTTCTGTGAATTGGCTCACACAGGGAAGAATTTAAGAAATAACCTTATTAATTTTTATTTTAAATTAATAAGATTCTCAAATAGATAATCTAATTTAAATAGCATCCTCATCATAATTTAAAAATATAAGTTGGTCTTCATTTTTGGTATGCTTTATCCATCTATTAATTAAATCCTCTTTTAAATTGCTTATAAATAATTTAAGTAAAAAGAGATCAGAGCTATCATGTACTAATTCCCAGTATTTCCTCTTTAACCCCTCTAACTCATCTCTTAACTTTTGATGTGTCTGCTTATGTTCAGCATAAGCAGAGTAATTAATCTTCTTTTGAATTGCCTCTTCCTCAGAAAAATGGGTTTCTACATAATCAGTTAGAAAATATAAGAGATTTTCTAAGTTTTCTTTTAAATCATCAATTCCTCCATCTAATTCTTGTAAAAATTTATTTATCGTCTTTAAAAATACCCGATGATGAATATCAATTTCTGGATATCCAAGCTCTAACTCACTACTCCACTTAATCATTTTATCACCCCTTCTCTATTTAAAACTTAAATTATAATCAAAAAAATAAAACCCTATATTATAAATATAATATAGGGTGGGTTCACCATTAACTCCATATAACCCAAGGTGACCAGATATAGGTTATACTTCACAGTTCCTTAATAATTTCACATTATCCAATTCTCTTTATTCTATTTAGACTATAACTATAACAATTCCTGCTTTTTAATTGAATTTTAATCTATTTTTAAGCGCTTTTTAATTAAGCCTTTATCAATTTATACTAATTAGAAATCTAGTTATCCCTTTAAATTCAAAATTAAAATATCGGTTATACTAAGGATAACTAGTTAAGAGGAGGTGCTAAAATGAAAAAGAAGTTATACATTGATGGTTCCTTTGATGAAGAATCTACCGATAAAATTAAGACTCAGTTACAGGAAATAGATAGTATTAAATTTGTTAATATTAATGCTAAGGAAAAAAGTGTAACTGCAACACTGAGAACCCAGATGAAAGATGAAGACATAAAGGAAGCTATAGAACGAATTGGTGATTATAATGTCGATAAAATACATGATTTAGATTAAATATTTCTACAAAAATATAAATCAAATTATTTTTTGCCACGAATCTCACCAATCTACATGAATAATTCAAAAGATTTTATTTATAAACTAATTTCTTTAATATCTTATTCGTGTTTAATTAGTGCTAATTCGTGGCTAACTTTATTTTTTATAATAATTTTTAATATATATATCTATAAAACCTATAAATTCTTAATTCCTCAATCTCGTCTCTAATTTGAGCTGCTAGTTCAAACTCAAGGTTCTTTCTCCGAGTTTTTAAAAATCCAAAACTCTCCGTGCTATCAAAATTTACAGTTTATCTCTCAATTCCTCTATCTCATCCCTTATTTGAGCTGCTAACTCAAATTCTAGATTTGCCGCTGCTTCCTCCATCTCTTCTTCTAAGTCAGCAATCTCTCTTAAGATTTCTGCCTCTGACATCTCCTCTAGCTCCTCTTCATCAACCTTGTACTCTTCTCTTGTTTCAGCAATCATATCTACAGGACGGAGTACCTCTCTAACCTTTTTTCTAATAGTCTGTGGTATAATTCCATGCTCCTGATTAAACTCCATCTGCAATTTGCGACGACGATTGGTCTCACCAATGGCTTCTTTCATCGAATCGGTCATCTTGTCAGCATACATGATTACCTTACCATTGGCATTACGAGCAGCTCGTCCAATTGTCTGGATTAAGGAACGATTAGAGCGTAGAAACCCTTCTTTATCGGCATCGAGGATTGCTACCAAAGATACTTCAGGAATATCCAAGCCCTCCCTTAATAAGTTGATTCCCACTAGAACATCAAATTTACCTAATCTTAGATCTCTAATAATTTCTAACCTTTCAATAGTATCTATATCAGAATGAAGGTATCTGACCTTAATCCCTGCTCGCTCCAGATAAGCAGTCAAATCCTCTGCCATCTTCTTGGTCAAGGTAGTTACCAAAATCCTTTCACCAATATCAATTACCTGATGAATCTCATCTAACAAATTATCAATCTGATTCTTGATAGGTCTGACTTCAACCTCTGGGTCTATCAATCCAGTTGGGCGAACAATCTGCTCTACAACCTGTTGACTATGGTCTAATTCATAAGCAGCTGGTGTAGCAGAAATATAGATAGCCTGATTGATTAAGCTCTCAAATTCATCAAACTGCAAAGGTCTATTATCCAAAGCTGAAGGCAATCTAAAACCATACTCTACCAGCTTCTCCTTTCTAGAGCGGTCACCAGCATACATTCCTCCAATTTGGGGAATTGTCTTATGGGATTCATCGATCACTAATAGAAAATCATCAGGAAAATAGTCAATCAAGGTCTGGGGTCGACTCCCCTCTGCTCTTCCTTCTAAAAGGCGGGAATAGTTCTCTATCCCTGAACAGAAACCAACCTCAGCCAACATCTCCATATCATATTTGGTCCTCTCTTCTAATCTTTGAGCTTCTAATAACTTACCTTGACTTCTTAAATAATCAAGTCTCCCTTCCAACTCCTCTTCAATCTCCTTTAAAGCCCGTTCTATCTTATCCTCTGGTGTAACAAAGTGGCTAGCTGGATAAATAGTCAATTCATCTAATGTACCTAAAATCTCTCCAGTTAGAGTATTTATCTCTCTAATTTGATCTATCTCATCACCAAATAGCTCTACTCGATATGCCTTATCTTCATAAGCAGGAATTATCTCAATTACATCACCATTGACTCTAAAGGTTCCCCGAGCAAAGTCAACTTGATTTCTCTTATACTGAATACCTATTAGCTCTCTGATAATATCACTACGATCCTTAATCATCCCTCGCTCTAAATGGCAGGTCAAATCTAAGTAATCTGCTGGATTACCTAATCCATAGATACAAGATACACTAGCTACGATAATCACATCTTCTCGTTCAAATAAAGCACTGGTTGCTGCCAACCTCATCTTATCAACCTCTTCATTGATAGAAGAATCCTTCTCTATGTAAGTATCGGTCTGAGGTACATAGGCCTCTGGCTGATAATAATCATAATAACTGACAAAATAACCAACCTTATTCTCAGGAAAGAACTCAATAAACTCGCTACATAATTGAGCAGCCAAAGTCTTATTATGAGCAATTACTAAGGTAGGTTTCTGTACCTTCTCAATTACATTTGCTACAGTAAAAGTCTTACCCGATCCAGTTACCCCTAATAAGGTCTGTTCCTTCATCCCAGCTTGTATCCCTTTAGTCAAGCTTTCAATCGCTGCTGGCTGATCCCCTTTTGGAGAGTAGTCAGAGACTAATTTAAATTTAGACATGATATTCACCTCATCTTTTCATAATAATTAATCTATAATAAGATAACACAATATAGAGATATTAAGACACTTTTTTATTAGCTACTAGCTGCTGGCTTCTAGCCTTTAGCTTTTAAGATCTTAGCTAATAACCAGTAGCTATAAGCTAGTAGCAAAACTATCGCAATATACCCATTATCTATCATTACACAAACCCTAAGTTATAATTAAATATAGTTAAAAAGCACCTACAACTGTAGGTGCCCTAACTTCTTAAACTTCTAATCTTTCTGCTTTGAATCATCACTCGTAACTCATTACTCTTCACTATTTTATCTAACTAATTCTGAAACATAAACCAACTTAACTCCCATATCCTCAATAGTAGGAATCATCTCTTGAATTGCTAAAGCAGTATTCATCCGTATATGACCAATAATCACTAACTCTTTCTTCTTTAAGGCTACCTTTGCTAAGCGAAGCAGCATCTTCTCAACAGCTTCTTTCTTATCAACATTATCTATAAAGAGATAGTTTGCTGCTGTTGGAACTCCATATTCTACAGCAGTCTCAAATCCAACTGACTTATGGGAGGTACTGCTATCTACATAAAATAAATCATTTTCTCTTAATACATTCATAATCTCTGCCATGACATGGCTATCAGCTGAAGCCTTAGACCCCATATGATGATTGACTCCTAATACATCAGGTAAGCTAGCTAAATTCTTCTCTAAGGTCTCTTTAATCTCTTCACTGCTCATAGTGGTATAAATAGCTCCTTCACCAGGATTTACCTCAGGATTCATTGGCTCTAGGGGCTGGTGCAGAGTCATCTCAAAGCCTGCTTCTTTAATCAATTTAGCATCCTTTTGAGAATGAGGTCTAAAGGGCAACACAGCCATGGTCAAAGGTCGATTGATACTCAACATCTCTTCAGTCCCTTTACGATTAAAGCCCCAGTCATCTAATATAATTGCTAGTTTTGCCTTGGGCTTAGCTTGAACTAATTTAAGCTGATGAGTAATTATCTTCTCACCTGTAGACTGAGGTTTAAAGGCAAGCTTGATATTTAACACTTGCTGCTCTTCATCTACCCAATCTGCCTCTACTATCGCAAATTCATCTTCAAGTTTATCGATGATTTCACCTTTAATAGTTTCTAATAGTTTGAGCTTATTCCCAAAGAGAGGGATTTCTAACTCACGATAGTTATATGTCCAAGTAAAATGATAATCATCAACCTTTCTCTCCCTCTTCTCTTCTGAGCTTTGAAGAGTAAACTCTTCATTATTCAATCCCATATCCTTTAAAAGGTTATCTATATAGTTATTATAATCATCTATTGTTGTAGTATAATCTACCTCTATAGTTTCAGTTATTTGGTCTTGATCCGTTGTTACTTCATCTTGGTTGACTACCGGTTCAGTCTCTTGACTACAAGCTGTAAGTAAGAACAATAGAGTTAGACTAAGAAAAACAACTAATATCCTATCTCTACTCATTAGCAAAGTCCTCTCTAATTTAATTTATCCTCTAATATCTTAATTGCTTCATCTAATTGTTCATCTGCTTCAGTATCAGGGTTATACTTAACCTCTACATCAGGCTCAATTCCTTGATGATGGATAAATCTATCCTTTGGAGTATAGTATTTAGCAGTAGTCAACTTTACAGCAGAACCATCAGATAATGGGATTACACTCTGCACTACACCTTTACCAAAGGTCTTCTCTCCTACAATAACTCCACGCTCATTATCCTGAATTGCTCCAGTTACAATCTCAGAGGCACTAGCACTTCCTCCATTTACCAATATCACCAATGGAGCATCTGTTGCTGTAATTCCACTATAAACTGGGATAGATGTCTTCTCTCTTTGGCGTTCTTTAACATGAACTACAAAACCTTTATCAATAAAGTTACTTGCTACCTTAGAAGCTTCACTCAATAATCCCCCTGGATTATTCCTTAAATCAAGGATATAAGCTTCAGCTCCCTCTTTATGTAGCTTTTCAATCTCAGTAGCAATCTCTTCACCTACACCATCAATAAATTGGGATAAACGGATATAGCCAATCTTATCTGTTTTCATTTCAGAATTAACATAAGATAGCTCTATCTCTTCTCGAACAATATCTACATCAAATTCTTTAGGCTCCTTAGCTGATTCTTCTTCTGATACTTTTCTCTTAATAGTTAAGGTTACCTCTGTACCAGGCTCCCCCTTCATCATCCCTACAGCCTCTTCCATCGGCATATCCTTAGTTGATACACCATCAATAGCCATAATCATATCTCCACCTTCTAAACCAGCCCGCTCTCCTGGAGTTTCTGTGATTGGAGAGACCACAGTTAACTGCTTATCCTTCATAGTAATAACTATTCCAATTCCACCATATTTTCCATCAAACTCTTCTTGCATATTTTCAAAATCTCGTGGTGGTAGATAGACAGTATAAGGATCATCTAAACTTTCCAACATCCCATCAATAGCACCTGTTAACAATGTATCTATATCAGTTTCTTCAACATAACTTCTTTTAACTAAATCTACAATTACAAATAGCTTTTTAAACATATTTAGTTCACTTACTTGATTTGCTTGGGCTTTATGAAAGAAAAAACCCACACTCCCAGCAGTAACTAACATGAATAATATCAAAATTATTCCAAGTGTTCTATTCTTCTTAAACATATATTTTCCTACCTTCCTACTTGGTTTATTACATTTAATTCTACCATTTATTTTTAACTTTCGCAAACAATCTACCTATAATAAAGCTATATATTATAGTCATTTGTGGTATACTTTAATTTGATTGTTTAATTTATTTACTATTTGATTCTGTTATAATATATAGAATATATTGTAAAAATGTTAATTATCCAACCACATTAATATTGAAGCAAAACAGGCTGTCACTGGAATAGAAATAATCAACCCTATACTACCAGCAAGTCCACTGACAAATTCTGTAACAATCATATCCATATTAATAATCCTAATCCAAGGTAGCTCTGCGCCTAATAAAACTAATAATAGAGGTATCGAACCACCAACATAAGCCAATAATAAGGTATTAGACATTGTTCCCATAATATCGCGCCCAACATTCAATCCAGCTTGGAACATTTCGCTACAGCCTAAAGATCTATTTAACTGCTTCATCTCAGATATAGCTGATGAGATAGACATACAGACATCAGTTATGGCTCCAAGAGAACCTATGATAATCCCCGCAAATAATAATCCCCTAATATTGATATCACTATCCATGTAAATTAATATCTTAGATTCTTCACTACTAAACCCTGTCAAATGAGCAATCTTTCCTATCCATAATGCCAGAATACCTGAAGTTATTACACCAAAGCCTGTCCCTATAATTGAGGCAACAGATTTAGAATTGATTCCACCTATAGTCAGTAAAGTAGGGACAATAATCACAATAGCCGAGATAACTGCTACAAAGATTGGATCCTTACCTTGCAAAAGCAAAGGAAGCATCATTTTTACAATTATTACTCCCGTAAATACTAGAGTGATGATTGTCTTTAAACCTTGTCCTCTCCCAATTATTAATAATAGTACTGCAAAAATTGCAATTAAATAATAGACCCCATGGTCTCTAATTACATCATGTAAATAGACCTCACCTAACTCATCCTCTGCTTGATTAGTCACTAAGAGAACCTTCATTCCCTCTTCTACCTTTAAATTCATATAAGGATGATTCTCCTTATAAAAACTATTTATCTCAATCTGTTTCCCTTTATACTTTCCACTTGTTATTAATACTTTTGACCTTTGTTCTAATGAAATTTCACCCTCCTTATCTGAATCAAGATTTTCTACTTGAATAACTTTACCACGAAAATAAATCTCTTGATATTCCTCTTCCCCATAGGATATATTATTAAATAAAAATATTACAAACACCAACAAAAATATAATAGTCAAATTAGATTTTAATTTCAATACCTCTACCTCCCAATAGATTTAAATAACTTTAACATAAAAAAACTCCTAACTCTTAGCTAGAGAAATAGGATAAAGAATAAATCTTTAATTAGTAAATAAGCATAACTCAATAATTATATATTCAAGAAAATGAAAGCTACTCCTCTTTATATTAATAACTAAATCTAAATTTAAAAATCAGAATAAAAAAATCTATAGTTACAAAAAATAAACTAACAAAGGAGGCGATATCTTGACACAAATTACACTCACTCAAAAAGAAAGAACTCTTCTAGAAGACCAGAAAAGCCATGAGGAGATCTGTATTCAGAAGTATAAAGATTATGCAAATCAAGCTCAAGACCCAGAATTAAAAGCACTATTTAATTATTATGCAGACCAAGAACAACAACACTTTGATACTGTTAGCCAGATGCTAAATGGTACTATCCCTCAGATGAATCAAGGAAAGCAACAGCAAAATAATCAACCTCAGATCAGCCAAGGTCAGACTGGTAATCCTACTGACTACAAACTATGTACTGATCAGCTAATGACAGAAAAATATGTGTCTTCTACTTATAATACTAGCATCTTTGAATTTACTAACTCAGAAGCTAGAAAGGTACTAAATCATATCCAAAAAGAAGAACAAGAGCATGGAGAAGGAATCTTCAATTATATGCAAAGTCGTGGTATGTACAATCCAAAATAATTAATAAAGGGAAGTGTAGATATCTACACTTCCCTTTATTAATTAAATTACAAATAAACTCAATCCCATTACTACAAGCCATAGATATCTAATAAACTCTTAACTATAATTTGTTTTTTTAGCCTAACGCTACATCTAAAGACATCATCACTGCAAATCCCAACATCAATCCCGCTGTAGCTATATGGCTATTACCTTCTTGATGTGATTCAGGAATCAACTCTTCACCTACTACAAAGATCATTGCTCCTGCAGCAAAGGCTAAAGCATAAGGCAAAATCGGTCTCATCAGCAATACTGCTGCTGCACCAAGTACCCCTGCAATTGGTTCAACTATTCCTGATGCCTGCCCATACATAAAGCTCTTCATTGGTGATAATCCTTCTCTTCTTAAAGGGACAGATACAGCCGTTCCTTCCGGAAAATTTTGAATACCTATACCGATAGCCAAGGCTATTGCTCCTGCTAAAGAAGCTGAAGGTAGATTAGCACCTACTGCTCCAAAAGCTACTCCCACAGCCAAACCTTCAGGAATATTATGCAGAGTTACTGCAAGTACTAATAAAACACTTCTCTCCCAACTGGTCTTGATCCCTTCTGCTTTTCCTTTAGCTAAGCCAGGATGGAGATGGGGTAGATATCTATCTACAGCCCTTAAAAATACTCCTCCTAATAAAAATCCAACTACTGCTGGAATCCACCCAGGAACCCCCAAATTTTCAGACATTTCAATAGCAGGAGCCAATAATGACCAAAAACTAGCAGCAATCATTACTCCAGCTGCAAAACCTAACATTCCATCTAAAAATTTCCTATTTACTTCTTTAAAAAAGAAGACTACCCCTGCTCCTAAAGCAGTTAAAAGCCAAGTAAAGATAGTTGCTAATAAAGCTTGCATCACAGGATTTAATCCTTGAAACCATTCCAAAAACATAAAATCACTCCTTCTCTTCTCTTATCAGCCAATTACTATTTAAGATTAAAATAACAATAAACTCAATGCCATTACAGCCATTCCTGCTACAAAACCATAAATCACTTGATGACCTTTGCCATATTTTCGCGAGGTAGGTAATAATTCGTCTATAGAGATAAAGACCATAATCCCTGCCACACTTCCAAATAAGACTCCAAAGGTTAAATCACTAAAGAAAGCTCTAAAGACAAAATAGCCTAAAATTGCTCCTAAAGGTTCAGCAACACCTGATAAAAAGGAGTATATAAAGGCCTTCTTCTTATCACCTGTAGCATGATAAATTGGTACCGAAACTGAAATACCCTCAGGAATATTATGTATCGCCACAGCTATAGCAATAGATATTCCTAAAGTTGGATCTGATAAAGCTGAGGCAAAGGTAGCTAAACCCTCTGGAAAGTTATGTATAGCAATCGCTAATGCTGAAAAGAGCCCCATTCTTAAGAGTTGGCTCTTATCATCTATTGTATCATCTTGCATATCTCTAATATCTTTTTTATCTCGAGCCTCATGAGGATTTTCTGCCTCAGGAACAAATTTATCTATAATTGCGATTAGGGCAATCCCTAAAAAGAAAGATCCTACTGTAGCCCACTCTCCTCCTTTAGTACCTAAAGCAGCTACTAAAGAGTCCTGAGCCTTAGGGACAATCTCTACAAAAGAGACATAGATCATAACTCCTGCAGAAAATCCTAAGGAAGTAGCCAAAAATGATGTATTGGTCTTTTTAGTAAAAAAAGCTAATGCACTTCCTATTCCCGTTGATAATCCTGCAAATAAAGTTAATAAAAAAGCAATTAAGACATTATCCATTTTAACACCTCACTATATTATTAGTAATTATTATTAATTATATCATATATTAGGTATTAATCAATCTATTCAAAATAAATACTGAGATTTCTAATTCTATACTTCTTATTTTACCTTTAATCACATAAATAATTATAAGCTTAAATTGCAATATTAAATTGAACTAATTTCAAACTGTAATAATTTGTGTATTTAGTTATATAAAATTTCTCTTACTTGGTCTTCAAATGCTT
>NZ_PVNB01000029.1 GCF_003001995.1 Orenia metallireducens
TTGACTATATGACTCCTAATGAATATGAAAAACAATTATTAGCTGCTTAATTTGTTCAATTTTTTGTGTCCAAGATATTGACTTAAGTCCAATTCAAAAGTGTCGTAATATCTCTATATAACGTCATATTTCAATTTCATTCTAAAGTTTGGTGGCTATAATTTAAGTTGTTCGAGATTGATGATAATCAGACTATATTTACAATTAATTCCTTTATTAAAAAATTAAATTAAATTTTACATTATATTAATATGAAGTTAATAGTTGTTGAGTATAATTATCGATATACTTTTAAAGCAGAAGGATAATTTATTGATCTATAATGATTTATTGTATAATATCTTTGTTTGGTGATTTTTTATTCTAATCTATGATAAGTATTTAATTTTATAATAATTAAAGTGGATAAATTTCAGTCGATATGATTTCAAGGAATAAGTATATTTTTTTCCTTAACAAAAGGGAAAAAGCTTGAAAGAGAAAGTAGATTTTGTTATAATATCCATAAATAGATTTTATTTAGTAAAATAGGCTAGTATATATTACTGGCTTATAATTATATTTTTAAGTACATAACCTATAATGATTATTAGGGAAGGGTATAAGTTAATAAGAGTCTGCTTTATTTAATAAGTTCAATATAGTAATTATATTTATTAGCTTTTATAAGAGTTCTATTAGTTTTCTTATACACTAGACCCCTAATAGAGTGTCCTTGATGCACACTAAGAGACTTCTCCGGTGACACCTCCCTCAGGACGTAAATTAATCAAAGTTATTACCTATGAACTTTTATTTAAAAGACCAATCTATTAACTCCAAAGAAAAAGATTTTGTATTATTAATTATTTTTAAAATTTTAAAATTATGAACTTGATTTAAGATTTTACATCCTTCATTTTCCAGATGATTAAAAGATTGATATTATTTCTGTTAAGTAAAATTATAATAATTATAATAATAACATCTTATTAATATTAATAAGATGTTATCGAGAATTTTTGCATAGATTCTTCTGTTTTTGATATTTAAATTACTTGTTTAATAAAATTATCAAGTTAAAGAGTATCGCCAAATTTTTAATTATGAATCAATATGTAGAAATTCTTTTTGTTGAATCTTATTAGGAAAAATTATCAATTTAAGGATATGATAACCTAAAAGTAATCAAAGAAAGTTAAATTATCATGAGTTTTACTTTAGAGTTTTTTCTATTATGCTAGCTTAATTAAGGAGGAATTATAGTGACAGAAAAATTAAAAGTATTATTCGTATCTTCAGAGGTAGCTCCCTTTGCTAAAACAGGTGGTCTTGCTGATGTAGTAGGTTCTTTACCACAAGCTATTAAAGAATTAGGGCATGATGTAAGAGTGGTTATGCCTCAATATAGCAAGATAGATAGTAAATACCTAAGCCAAATAGAGCCTGTACTCTATTTTAGAACAAGAGTTGTTTGGAGAGATGACTATGTAGGAGTCAATAAATTAGAGAGGGATGGAATAATAAATTATTTTATAGACAATAAGAGTTATTTTGATCGAACGACCTTATATGAAAATGATGATAAGCATGTACAGTTTGCTTATTTTTGTCGGGCGGTTTTAGAGATGCTACCAAAGGTAGACTTTAAACCAGATATTATTCATTGTAATGATTGGCAGACAGGTCCTTTGAGCATTATGTTAAAAGAAGATTATCAGATTTATGATTTTTATAAAGATATTAAGACTGTCTATACAATTCATAATCTACGTTATCAAGGTGTCTTTGGTAAAGAGATTCTTGAGGATACTTTAGGACTGCCTTATAAATATTGGAATTGGGGAGTAGTCTGCCATGATGATTGTGTTAATTATATGAAGATGGGAATTGAAATGTCAGATATGATCACTACAGTAAGTAAGACCTATGCTGAGGAGATTAAAACTGCTGAATTTGGTGAGGGATTGGACTATGTAATGAGAATGAATGGTGATGATTTGTATGGTATTGTTAATGGAATCAGTTATAAGGACAATGATCCTGAGACTGATGAGAGAATTTATGCTAATTATAATTCAGGAGATTTAACAGGAAAGTCTGAGAATAAAAGAGGCTTACAAGAAGAGCTGGGGCTACCCCAAGCTGCTGAGATTCCTATGATTGGTCTGATTTCAAGGCTGGTAGATCAAAAAGGATTAGATTTGATTGCTAGTGTTATTGATGAATTGATGGAAGAAGAGGTCCAACTGGTTATATTAGGTACTGGAAATAATCAATATGAAAAACTTTTTAGAGAGATAGCAAGGCGTTATCCTCAGAAGGTATCTGCTAACATCAAATATGATGCTACTTTAGCCCAGAAGATATATGCAGGTAGTGATATCTTCTTAATGCCATCAAAATATGAGCCTTGTGGCTTAAGTCAGTTATTTAGCTTAAGGTATGGTACTATACCTATTGTTAGGGAGACTGGTGGCTTAAATGATACTATTCAATCCTATAATGAAGTAACTGGAGAAGGAAATGGGTTCAGCTTTACATATTATGATGCTCAGGATATGTTATATACAATTAAGAGGACAATTAGCTTTTATCAGCAGAAAGAGATATGGACTAAACTGGTCAAAAGAGGAATGGAAAGTGACTTTAGCTGGAAGAGTTCAGCAAAAGAGTATCTTAAATTATATTCTAAATTAGTAGATAAAAAGAGTAATTGAAATTAGAGGAGGGTAAATATGATAAATTATAAGGAAGAATATAATAAATGGTTAGAGAATAATTACTTTGACCAAGAAACCAAAGAAGAATTAAAGGCAATAGCTGGTGATGAGAAGGAGATTGAGGAGAGATTTTATACTAGCTTAGATTTTGGGACTGGTGGTTTGAGAGGTATTATTGGAGCAGGTACTAATAGAATCAATAAGTATACTATTAGAAAGGCTACTCAAGGTCTGGCCAACTATATCGAGAAGAATGGTGACAAATCTAAAGGTGTAGTGATTTCCCATGATTCTAGGCACAAATCAAGGGAGTTTTCAGTAGAGGCAGCTTTGGTCTTAGCAGCAAGTGGAATCAAAGCCTATTTATTTGATGATTTAAGACCTACTCCAGAGCTCTCTTTTGCGGTTAGAGAGTTGGGAGCAACTGCAGGAATTATGGTAACAGCAAGCCATAACCCACCAGAGTATAATGGTTACAAAGTGTATTGGGAAGATGGGGCCCAAGTTGTTCCGCCCCATGATAAAGGGATTATTGCAGAAGTTAATGCTATTGAAAGCTTTGACAATGTCAAGACTATCTCTGAAGAAGAGGCGCGTGAACAAGGTCTATTTGAAATTATCGATCCTGAAATGGATGACAAATATATCAAGATTTTAAAGGACTTATCTTTAAATCATGAGGCTATTAAAGAGGTGGCTGATGACTTACATATCGTTTATACCCCATTACATGGGACAGGAAATATGCCTGTACAGAGAGTTTTAGGTGAATTAGGATTTAAGAATTTACATGTAGTAGCTAAGCAAGAAAAACCTGATCCTAACTTCTCTACAGTATCTTATCCTAATCCAGAGGAGCCAGCAGTATTTGAGTTAGGGATTGAATTGGCTGAAGAGAAGGGTGCAGAATTGATTATGGCCAATGATCCTGATGCAGACCGTGTAGGTATTGCTGTTAAGGATACTAAGGGAGAATGGGTATTCTTAAATGGAAATCAAGTAGGAGTTCTATTAACTGAGTATATTGTTAACTCTTTAGCAGAGGTGCCTAAGAATGGTGTAGTTATTAAGACTGTTGTAACTACAGAGATGATTAAACCAATCGCTAAGAAGTATGGTTTTGATGTAATGGATACTTTAACTGGATTTAAGTATATTGGTGAGAAGATTAGAGAATTTGAAGAAGGAAAATATGATAAGGAGTATATCTTTGGATTTGAAGAGAGCTATGGATACTTATATGGAATCCATGCCCGTGATAAGGATGCAATAGTAGCTACTATGCTAATTGCAGAGATGGCAGCTTATTATAAGGCTAAAGAGAGCTCAATCTATGAGGAATTAATGAGAATGTATGAAGAGTATGGTTACTATAAAGCAGATATAGAAGCAATTAAGATGCCAGGAAAAGAAGGAAAAGAGAAGATTGCTGCCTTACTTAAATCTTTAAGAGAGGATAGTCCAACAGAGATTAATAAAGAGAAGGTAGTTGTTATCAAGGATTACTTAGTCAGTAAGGAATATAATGTGGCTAGTGGAGAAGAGCAGTCTATCGATTTACCAGAATCTAATGTGCTACAGTTTTTATTAGAGGATGATAGTTTAGTAACAGTAAGACCATCTGGAACAGAGCCAAAGGTTAAGTTTTATTTCTCAGTTACAGCAGAGAGTAATCAAGCAGCAGATGAGAAATTGGTTAAGTTAAAAGAAGCTGTAATGGAGTTAATTGATTAATATAGTTATTTATAATTATTTTATAATTAAATAATTTGACTGTACTTTAAATTTTATTCTGACGTTAGATGACTATTGGAAGGTGGTGATTTAGAAGAAATAAAGTTTATTTGTTTAGAGTTAAATTTATAAATAATTATATTAACTTTCAAATTATTAAGATAAACTAGGGGGGATTATTTGATGAAGACATTAGCATTAGTTTTAGCAGGTGGTAGAGGAACGAGATTGGATATTTTATCGGAGCATAGAGCAAAGCCAAGTGTTCCTTTTGGAGGAAAGTTTAGACTAATAGATTTTGCTTTAAGTAATTGTGTTAATTCAGGAATTTATAATGTAGGTGTTTTGACCCAGTATTTACCGCTATCATTAAATGACCATATAGGTATTGGAAAGCCATGGGATTTAGATAGAAGAATAGGTGGTGTAACCATACTGCAGCCTTATACTGGAAAGCAAGGTGGTTGGTATAAAGGGACTGCTCATGCCGTTTATCAGAATCTCTCTTATATTAAAAGTCATAATCCTAAGTATGTAGTTGTACTTTCTGGAGACCACGTTTATAAGATGAATTATGATGAGATGATTTCTCAACATATAGAAAAAGGGGCTGATTTAACTATTGCTACTCAGAGAGTAGCTTGGGAGGATGCTCATCAATTTGGAATTTTAGAGCCAAATGATAATATGCAGATTGTAGATTTTGTTGAAAAACCTGAAGAACCAAAAAGTAATTTAGCTTCAATGGGGATCTATGTCTTTACAGCTGATATTTTAATTGAAAAGCTAAAAGCTTTCTGTAATCAAGAGAACTCTGATTTTGGTCATCATATTATTCCAGAAATGATTGATAATAATAATGTTTTTGCTTATGAGTACGGCGGTTATTGGAGAGATGTGGGTACTCTTAAGGCTCTTTGGGAAGCGAACTTAGCTTTAACAGAGCCTTTGCCAGAGTTAAATCTGTATGATTCCAATTGGAATTTACACACTAGAAGTGAAGAGAAGCCACCAGTTAAATTTGGTGCAAAGGGTCAAGCAATAAAGAGTCTAGTTTCCAATGGTTGTATAATTAATGGTGTAGTAGAGAATTCTGTTCTTTCTCCTGGAGTAGTAATAGAAGAGGGAGCAGTAGTTAGAGATTCAGTTATTTTAAATAATACTATAATAAAGAAGGATTCTATAATCTGTAAATGCATAATTGATAAAGATACAGTTATTGGCACTAACTCTCATATTGGCTTTGGTAATGATATGACTCCTAATGATGAGAAGCCAGAACTGTTAGAGAATGGATTGAATGTAATCGGAAAAGGAGTTAGAGTACCAGATAATATTCAGATTGGTCGTAATTGTAGGATTCTGCCTGCTGTTGTAGAAGAGGATTTTGCAGATAAACATATCCCAAGTGGGAGTACTGTTAGATCACAAACAATTAGCTCTGAAGAGTATATAATGGACTTGGCTAGATAATAGTTAGTAAGCTTAGATATTTTACTGGCACAAAAGCTGAGACAACTGCATTAATAGATAGAATTACTGTTAATTGTGAAAGTTATTACTTTTGCTCTTCTATTTTAACCAAAAGAGCTTAGGGTAATATTTATAGATCAATGATGGGCTACTAGCTAGTGGAGAATAGTTAGTAGCCTTATTTATATGTGGGTTTACTATAAAAAGAATAGCAAGAAGAACCACTAAATAGAGGTTATAATCAACTTATAGGTTTAACATTATGGAGTTAATAGCATCTCAGAGATAAATTTGACAAAGACTAATCTAACCTATATAATTACTTCCAAAATGTTTATCTGATTTGTAAAGATCTAAATTATAAAGAATTCAGATGGTAATGATTTATAGAGAATATTTTTTGCTCACTGATCATTGAATTTAGGTAATATCACCATAAATAGGTGGTTAAACTATAAAAATAATATAAAAGAGGTGACTATTTATGAAAGGAATTATAACATTAGGGGAGGCATTGATTGATTTTATACCCTTGGATCAAAATAATATGAGTTTTAAGAAGAACCCAGGAGGAGCTCCAGCCAATGTGGCAGTAGGTCTTAGTAATTTAGGGGCAAAAACAACCTTTGTGGGTAAAGTAGGTAATGATCTATTAGGTCATTTCTTAAAAGAGACTCTGGATGAAAAAGGTGTCAATACAGAAAGTATGATTTTAACTGATGAAGCTAGAACAGGTCTAGTCTTTGTTACTTTAGATGAAAGTGGTGAGAGAAGTTTTAGCTTTTATATCAATCCTAGTGCTGATACTTTCTTAAGAAAAGAAGATATTGACAATGAAATATTTAAAGAGCATAAGATTTTACACTTTGGTTCTATCTCTTTAATTAATGAGCCAGCTTGTAGTGCTACTAAATATGCTGTACAACAGGCCAAAGAGCAGGGAATGCTAATCTCTTATGACCCTAACTTACGTCTGAATTTATGGAAAAGTAGTGAAGCTGCTAAAGAAGGCATTGTTTCTATGTTAGGTGAAGCAGATATACTTAAGATCTCTGATGAGGAGTTAGAGTTTATTACTGGAAATGATGATGTAGAATCAGGGGTCAAGCAATTAGAAGAAGAGTATAATATTTCATTAATTTATATTACCTTTGGTAGTAAAGGTTCTTATTATTATTACAAAGGTGAATTAGAATTTGTACCTGCTATTAAAGTTGAGACCGTTGATACAACAGGAGCAGGTGATGCTTTTGTCTCAGGAATTTTATATAATTTGAATGAAACAGATAAGCAGATAAATAAATTGGATAAGGAATTTTTAAATACTACTACTAAATTTGCTAGTGTTTCTGGAGCTTTAGCTGCTTCCCAAAAAGGTGCTATGTCTGCCTTACCTACCTTGGAGCAAGTTAAGGAGCTATTAAAAAATTCTTAGAAGAGTATTGACTTTCAGATCAATTTGAGGTATAATTTTTATAAGAAAACTTGGGAACGTTCCCAAGAAAAAGGGGTTTAATACTATGGGAATGACAATCAAAGAGATAGCTAAATTGGCTGGTGTTTCTAAATCTACAGTCTCAAGGGTGATCAATGATGCTGAACATGTCAGTGATAAAGCTAGAAAGAAGGTTCAGCAGGTGATAGAGGAGACGGGATATATACCCAACTCTATAGCTAAGGATTTAAAGAGAAATAGTACCAATAGTATTGGGGTGATAGTTCCTAGAATCAATACAAGTACTATCTCCTCAGCAGTAGAGGGTATAAGTAATATTATGTATGATAATGGCTACAACCTTCTATTAACAAATACTAGATTGGATATTAAAGAAGAGATTAAGTATTTAGAGCTCTTAAAGGAGAAGAGGGTAAGTGGTATCTTATTCTTTGCTACTGAACTTACATCAAAACACCTTGAGACCTTAAATAAGATTGATTTACCAGTAGTAGTATTAGGTCAAGATATTAGTGAGATTGTCGATTTCCCATGTGTAATTCATGATGATTTTAATTCAGCTAAAGATATAGCTAAGTATTTAGTTAAGCAAGGGCATCAGCGGATTGCCTATATTGGTGTCCAAGAGTATGATATAGCTGTTGGACAGTTAAGAAAGAAGGGTTATGCAGAAGCTTTAACAGAGAATAACCTTGAAGTTCCAGAAGAATATCTTTATAAAGGTGACTTTTCTATTAACTCAGGTTATGAGGGGATGAAAGAGATAATTGAGAGTTCTCGACAGCTACCAACAGCAGTATTTGCAGTAACTGATAGTTTAGCCCTTGGAGCAATTAAATATCTTAAAGAGCGAGACTATCAGGTACCAGAAGATATATCTGTAGTAGGAATTGGTAACTCTGATATAAGCTCTTGGATTACTCCAGAGTTGACAACAGTCGATTATGATCATCTTAAGGCTGGAGAAGAAGCATCTAAGATTCTATTAAAGTATATCACTGGAGATAAATTCAAAGGAAAATTACTGATGGATTACCATATAATAGAGAGAGAAAGTGTTAAAAAAATATAGGTATACTATGCTTATATTTTTTAGAACTTTTGGGAACGTTCCCAAAATATTTATAAGATAATTTTAGCTGTGGGGATATTCCTAAAAGCATAAATTAAGATAAGATTATAATTTATATAAGCTTTATTTTGTAATTGTTTGAATGCTTTGATTAAAGAAGAGGAGATAATAAGAGTAACTTTCTATAAGCTGATATTAATATAAGACTATAAGCTCCTCTTTCCTATTACTTCTGCTGATTTTTAGTATCTTAAAAACAGAATTAACTAAGGGGGAGAAAGAATGAATTATAGTGAAATAGCAAAACAGATTTTAGAAGCTATTGGTGGAGAAGAGAACATTGATAGTGCAGCACATTGTGCGACAAGATTACGTTTAGTATTAAAAGATAATGATAAGGCTGATAAAGCTAAGGTAGAGAGTATCTCTGCAGTAAAAGGAGCTTTTATCAATTCAGGGCAGTTTCAGATTATTATTGGGCAAGGGACAGTCAATAAAGTCTATGCAGAGTTGACTAAAGATAGTGGAGTTTCTGAGGTAAGTACTAGTGAAGCTAAAAAAGCAGCTATGCAGAATCTAAATCCATTACAGCGTTTTGCCAGAATGTTGTCAAATATCTTTGTACCAATTATTCCCGCTATTGTAGCTAGTGGATTATTAATGGGACTGTTGGGTATGGCTAACAGATTTAACTGGGTTGATTCTAGTAGTTCATTATATACTTTATTAGACATGTTCTCAAATGCAGCTTTTATCTTCTTACCGGTAATTATTGCTTTTAGTGCAGCTAAAGAGTTTGGAGCCAATCCTTACTTAGCGGCAGCCTTAGGTGGTATCTTAATTCACCCTGCATTACAGAATGCTTGGACGATGGCTGGGGGAATAGAGAAGACTTTAGACTTATTTGGGATGAAGGTAGGAATGGTCGGTTATCAAGGTACAGTCTTACCTATCTTAATGGCTGTCTGGGTAATGGGATACATTGAAAGAGGTTTAAGAAAAGTTGTACCAAATGCTTTAGATATTATTGTAACCCCTTTTATAACTATCTTAGTAACAGGCTTTGTATCCTTACTTGCTATAGGTCCAGTGATGAGATTTGTAGGAGATGGAATTTCAGCAGCTATCTTATTTACTTATGATACTGCTGGGATAGTGGCTGGTCTAATCTTTGGTGGATTATACTCTTCAATTGTAATTACTGGGATGCATCATAGTTTCCATGCTATTGAAGCAGGATTGTTATCAAAGTATGGAGCTAACTTCTTATTACCAATCTGGTCAATGGCTAACGTTGCTCAGGGTGGCGCTGCTTTAGCAGTATACTTTAAAACTAAGAATACGAAACTTAAGGCAATTGCTTTACCGGCAGCAACCTCTTGTTTCTTAGGAATTACCGAGGCTGCAATCTTTGGTGTCAACTTAAGATTGGTCAAACCTTTTATTGCTGCAGCTATTGGTGGTGCCTTAGGTGGAGGGTATATCGTATTGACTAAGGTGAGTATGGTTGGTTTAGGGGTAACAGGTATTCCAGGAATTACTATTGTAAAAGAAGGATCTATGATTAATTATATAATTGCTGGTGTAATTGCTTTTGGTGGTGCTTTTGCAGCAACTTTCCTTATTGGTTTTAAGGATGAAAAATAATCTAACTTAAAGAAGGGGAATTCCCCTTCTTTATCATTTAATTTAAGAATTTAATTTAAGAATTTAATTTAAGAATTTGAGTTTAAGGATGGAATTAAGATGATTATTTTAATTTCAACTTTAAGTTCAAATATAGGTTTCCAAGTCTAAAGTGAAACTTGATGGGGATATTGCGACACTTTTCACTTTGGTAGTTAGGGGTTGGGTGGTTAGGTAGTTCGATTTTCCTAACCCCTACCCACCTACCGCCTAAATCTCGTTTTTTCTCTATATAGACACATCTTTAAAGTTCATTATAAATTTGATTGATTACCTGTTTTACTTATCACTCGTTACTAATTATTGATTATAGAGAGGTGTAATTATGAATAAAGAGAAGGAAGATAAATTATTAGCTAAGGCTAAGCAAATTATTGAAGATAATAGAGAGAAAGTAGCAAAGGGTTATTATAGATTGAAGTATCATTTAATGGCTCCAGTAGGTTGGTTAAATGATCCCAATGGCTTTATCCAGTTTGATGGAGAGTATCATCTATGTTATCAATTCAATCCAGTCTATCCAGCAGATAAGCTGCTTTATTGGGGGCATTATAAGAGTAAGGATCTAGTAAGTTGGGAGGAACTACCGGTAGCTCTTGCTCCAAGTGAGTGGTATGAAACCCATGGCTGTTATTCAGGGAGTGCAGTTGATAATGATGGTACTCTGACCTTTATCTATACTGGCAATGTCAAGGATGAATGGGATAATAGAGAGACCTACCAATGTTTAGCAATAACAGAGGATGGGGTCAACTTTCAGAAGCTAGGACCAGTAATTGAAAATCAACCTGAAGGCTATACAAGGCACTTTAGAGATCCTAAAGTTTGGCAAAAAGATGGAAGTTGGTATATGGTGATTGGTACTCAGACTACTAAGTTAGAAGGAAGAGTCCTCTTATATAAATCTATGGACTTAAAAGAGTGGGAGTTAGTGGGAGAGGTAGCTGGGAGTAATTTTAACAATCTTGATGATTTTGGCTATATGTGGGAATGCCCTGATTTATTTGAGCTAGATGGCAAGGATGTTCTGCTTACTTTACCACAAGGTCTAGAGGCTCAAGGTTATCTCTATAATAATATCTACCAAGCAGGATATCTAGTAGGTAAACTGAATTATAAGACTGGCAGGATGGATCATGGTGAATTCAGGGAATTAGATAGAGGCTTTGATTTCTATGCTGCTCAGACTACTCTTGATGATAAAGGGCGAAGAATAATGATTGCTTGGATGGGATTACCAGAAGAGGATCAAAACTATGCTGAAAGAGATCAGGGGTGGATCCACTGTATGACTATTCCTAGAGAATTAAGGTTAAATGCTGAGAATAGATTGATTCAAAATCCAGTTGAAGAGTTAAAGCAATTACGAAGAGATTATCTAGAATATAGAGGTATTGAGATTAACAATCAAAAATTAGAGTTAGAGGGGATTTCAGGTGATGTTCTTGAATTGATTGTTGAATTTGAAGTGGGAGATGCAGAAGAATTTGGTATTAAGCTAAGGTGTTCTGCTGATGGAAAGGAAGAGACAATAATTAAGTATAAGACAGAAGATAAGATTTTATCTTTTGATAGAAACAAGGCTGGATTGGGCGGAGGGGGAGTACGCCATTGTTTAATAGAGAATGATGGTAGGCTCAAATTACACTTCTTTATCGATAAGTCTTCTATAGAGATGTTTGTTAATGATGGTCAAGAAGTATTCTCCGCTAGAATCTATCCAGGTCAAGATAGTAAGAGGATTAAATTTTTTGCTCAAGGTTCTAAAGTACTTATTAATAAAATTCAGAAGTGGAAGCTTAACTGATAATTTAATAAATTTAGTGATTATTAAGCAAAACTCTTCATTATTTAAATAAATATGAAGAGTTTTGCTATTTTTAAAAGAAGAGAGTTGATTATTTGAAGTGGCAGATAAAGTTAATCCTGTTTATTGACATTTATTTCATTTTATAATACAATTATTATAAATTACAACCCCCTATCCAAAATTTAACAAAGATTGCCCTTAGTTCTATGACTAAGAATTTATTTGAAAATTAACTTCTTATTTATAGGCATTCCTATCATTTAACCCTTCATAGATTTATTTTATAAATTCAAATGTCAGTTTGTGAGTAGATAATTTAGTTTGGATCTGCTTTTATAGAATGACATTACAACACTTTTTTTGATTAAAAATTGATATAATTTGTAGGGAACGGTCGTGACCGTTCTCTACTGACCATCTGACACGAAAGTGTCGCAATATACCCATTAAGATTCATTTTAAATTCACGGATATATAATATTACACCTATTAAATATAATAAGAGGTGGTGTAGCACAGTGAATAGAAGTATTCTTAAGATTAATAATTTATCCTCTAGTAATTCAGAAGGTTATAGTATCGAAAAGATAAATTTAGATTTAAATTATGGGGAGGTCCATAGTTTAGTAGTGGAAAATGAATCGATCAGTGAGCTCTTCATTAAGACCCTTGCTACTTACCTTAGAGGGGAATCTTTAGCAGAGATATTTGCTGAACTCCCATTAGAAGAGGTTGAAGGAGAATTGAATTTTAAAGGTAAGCTAATAAGTGAGGAGCATAAGCATAAGCTATCTGAAATAGGATTCTTATTAAAGAAATTTCCTCTTACAAACTCCTTTTCTATAGCAGAAAATCTCTTTGACTTAAATTATCCAACCACAAGGTGGTTTAACTTTATTGACTGGAAGGAGATCAATAAGCGAGCTAAAGCTATTTTAACAAGCTTCAACTTTGGCTTAGATCATAAAGCCAAAGTAAGCACCTTATCTACTGAAGAGAAGAAGCTAGTAGCTATTGCTAAGGTCTTCTTAACGGAGCCAGAAGTGCTTATTATAAATGAGATGACAGATAAGCTAGGTTCTGATTCTACCTCTAAAGTCTATGAAATTATACATAATTATAAAAAGTCTGGTGGAAGCATCCTTTATATCACTAAAAGCTGGGAAGAGGCTTTAAAGATTTCTGATAGAATCTCAATCCTATCTAATTCTAAAATTAAAGGGACTTTATCGGCTGCAGAAGCTAAAAAATGTCCCCAAAAGCTCTTGAATATGTTAGTTGATTATAACTACAGAGAGGTTGAGGCTAGTTCAAGCGATGAGCGAGAAGTCTTAGATGCTGTCTTTAAAGCAGCAGAATTTTTGACCTCTGAGTATGAGTTAAAAGATGTGCTCTTATTATTAGCTAAAGAGGTAAGTAAGGTGATGAATGCCGATGGTTGTATTATAAATTTAATTGATGAGAGTACTGGTACAGTAATAGATAGTTTAGAATTTAAAATAAAGAAGGATTTAGAAGCTACATTAAAGAAAAAATCTATTTTAAATATTTCTAAAGAGGATAATTTTTATTATTCTAATGCTAATGATAAGGAATTTTATTCCCTATTTAAAAAGATCAATCAGGTAAGAACAATTATCTGTATTCCACTTCTGATTAGGTCTCATGTTTCAGGAATTATTCAGATCTTTTATGAAGGTTTTTATTTACATTCTGAAGAGGAAGCTAAATATTTATCGGCTTTTGCTCGGCAAGCTGCATTGGCTATTGAAGATACTAGATTAATGGGCAGGTCTGCTTTACTACAAGAGAGCCACCACCGGATTAAGAATAATCTCCAAGCTATAGTTAATTTAATATCGTTGCAGAAGATTTTTATTAGTAAGAACTCAGATAAGTCCATCGATGATATTTTGGATAATATTATCCTACGGATTAAAAGTATAGCTACTGTACATGATATCTTATCTAAAGATAAATTCGGTAGAAGTATTACAAATCTTAAGACTTTAATTAAAATTATTGTAAGATTTATTAATTTAGATAAGAAGGTTGAGGTCAATCTAGAGCTGGATGATATCTTTATTGCTTATAATAAGGCCTCTTCGATTGCTCTAATCGTCAATGAACTGGTCAGTAACTCTATAGAACATGCCTTTGCTAATGGGGAGGCTTGTACTCTTGATATCAAATGCAAACGTCTAGAAGAAGTAATATTATTAGTAATTAAAGATAATGGAGTAGGGATACCTCAAGACTTTAATTTAGCTAAACTGAACAGTTTAGGGTTATCGATAGTTGATTCTATAATTAAAAATGAATTTAAAGGAG
Source organism: Orenia metallireducens (assembly GCF_003001995.1). Taxonomy (GTDB): domain Bacteria; phylum Bacillota; class Halanaerobiia; order Halobacteroidales; family Halobacteroidaceae; genus Orenia; species Orenia metallireducens_B. The sequence goes on from NZ_PVNB01000029.1 coordinate 14,265, forward strand.
AGATTAAGTTTTCTAAGTTAGAGCCAGGAACTAAGGTGATAATAAAGTTACCAATTAAAAGTATCTCATTAGGAAGTTAGCGGTTACTGTCTTAATATCTCTATATTTTATCAAATATTCTAATAACACAAGTTGTAAAATTATATTAAAGATATATCTTCAATTTATTATTTATTAGGGGGGGATCTTATGCAAAAACCATTAAAGATTTTAGTAGCAGAAGATGAGTATTTATGTTTGATGGGTTTAAAGGCCAATTTAGAAAGGCTTGGCTATGAAGTAGTTGGAGAGGCAACAGATGGTGAAGAAGCCATCAAATTGGCTCTAGATAAAAAGCCTGATTTAATAATTATGGATATTAATATGCCCTCTGTAGATGGGATTGAGGCAATTAGAAGGATTAATAATAAGATATTTATTCCTAGTATAATAGTCAGTGGCTACCATGACCAAGAGTTAATAGAGAAGGCTAGTGGTGAAGATATTTTTGGCTATTTAGTTAAGCCTGTTGATGCTAATGATTTAAGTGCTGCTATCAAGGTGGCAATGTCTCGATATAAGGAATTTAAGAGGTTAGAAAGTGAATTAAAGGATACTAAAATCTCTCTAGAAAATCGCAAGTATATCGAGAGGGCAAAGGGGATTTTAATGGATAGAAAAGGATTGAAAGAAGCAGAGGCGATGAAAGAATTACAGCAGATGAGTAGGAATAATAATAAGAAGATGGTAGACTTAGCTAAAGATATAATCAAAGCAGATAGTCTGTTTAGTGTATAGGAGGATCTGTTGATTTGCTTAGAGTAAATTGTCAGTATAATCCTAGAAAGTTAATTATCAGTTAGTAAAAACTAAAATTAAGTAAAGATGAGATTTACAGAGGATAATGGAGTTAAAATCATATAATTGTTTGAGGCTGTATTTGATTGAATTTGATTGTTTCGGCATAAGAGTGTATAATAAATTTATCAAGTGAGAGAGTTAGAACTTTTTCTTTATGCTCATGGTCGGTGTGGAGAAAATTATTTCAAGAGAATATAAATGAACAATTTAAAATATAGAGTCTATGCCTATGGCTGGTGTAGATTACAGGGGTTATGGGTGCCCCATATATGTATACGTTAAATTATGTATGCATGTATGGGGCACCTGTTTTTATTTGTATGAGTTTATAACATATAATTCATAAGTAAAACAATCATATATAATCATATAAGAGAACATAATTAAGAATAAACTATAGCTTTTAATACTAAAAAATTTAATAGAGTGGGTATAACCTTTATAATAACTATTGACTATAATAGCCCATTTATATCAAAATCTTTGGTGGCTTTGATATAAATGGGCTATTATACTTAAAATAATAAGTTTTAGGTAATTAGAGTCATAAGTTTAATTACTTTAATAAGGACTCTTATTATAAATTGAGGGCTAAAGCCCTTTAAAAAGAGATTAAAGGGAAGGGGGATAGTTAATAAGTTAATTTAATAATTATTATAAGCGATTATTTTATTAGATTAAAATAATCATAAGTTGATCAGAGCCAATAAGTATGGTTGTTCTATAAGGGCTCTTATTATAAAGATGGGGCAGCAGCCCCATCTAAATAAAATGAGTTAAAAAATCAAAAAATCTATTGATTTAATTAAAATTGGGGGGATTTATTAATGTTTAATAAAAAAGGGATGGTATTAATTTTAGCAATGGTTTTAGTTTTTGCTTTAACAGTAAATGCAGGTGCATGGTGGATCTTTGGTGGAGATGATAAACAGGAGAAGAATACAACTGGTAAACCTCATGAAGGAATCAAGGTTGGAATTACGTTTATGACCACTGATAATCCATTCTTTAAAGCTATGGAGGATGCTGTTAGAGAAGAGGTAGAGGGTAATTTAAATGGAACTTTACTTGTTTCAAATGGTCAGCATGATGCTGCCAAGCAATTGGCTGATGTTGAAGATATGATCGTGCAAGGTATTGAGCTATTATTATTAAATCCTGTTGACTATGAAGCATCAGAAAGTATTGTTGCTGCTGCTAAAGAGGCTGGAATTCCAGTTGTCTGTGTTGATGGTGATTCTATTGGTGACCGTGATATCTTTATTGCATCTAATAACTATAAAGCTGGTGTGATTAATGCTGAATATGTTAATGAACGTTTGAATGGGAAAGGAAAGGTTGTTGTTATTAATGGTAATCCTGTATCTGCTGTAAGAAATAGATATAATGGATTTATGGAAACTATTAAGAAATATCCAGGAATTGAAGTTGTTGCAGAACAGAATGGTAATGGTAAGAAAGCTGATTCAATGGAAGTTATGGAGAATATCTTACAAGCTCAACCAAAAATTGATGCTGTCTTTGCTATCAATGATCCAAGTGCTTTAGGGGTAGTAGCTGCTGCTCAATCTGCTGGTCGTGCTGATGAATTCTTTGTGATGGGTGTAGATGGTGCTCCAAATGCAGTAGAGGTAATTGCTAATAATGAAACTGGAATGGGTATGGCTGCAACTGCTGCCCAAGAGCCTGCAAAGATTGGAAAATTGGGTGTTGAGTATGGATTGATGTTACTAGATGGGAAGGTTGTTCCTGATGAATTACCTGTACCAGTAAAATTAATCACTAGTGAGAATGCTGCTAGCTTTAGTTGGTAAGATACTTTATAGAGTAAGAGTTGAAGACAACTCTTACTCTAATTATTAGATTTAAACTCTAATAGAGGGGTGCCTATTATGGATAATATTTTAGAGATGAAGAATATCAATAAGTCTTTCTTTGGTGTTAGAGCACTAAAGAGTGTTAGTCTAGAAATTCGTAGAGGAGAAGTCCACTGCTTGATTGGGGAGAATGGAGCAGGAAAGTCTACGTTAATGAAGATTCTTTCAGGTGCTTATCAAAGAGATTCAGGTGAGATAGTATTTAATGGGAAGCCATTAGATACAAGTAGTACTTTACAGGTACAGCAAGAAGGGATTAGCATAATTTATCAAGAGTTTAATCTTGCTTCTGTGCTGAGTGTAGCTGAAAATATATTTATGGGTAGAGAGCCACTTAATAAATTTGGAATGATTGATAAAGAGAAGATGTATGCTGATACCCAAGAGATATTAGATAAATTAGGGGTAGAGGTTAGTCCTAAGGCTTTAGTTAATAAGTTGAGTGTTGCTGAGCAACAGTTTGTTGAAATTGCTAAAGCACTCTCCTTTGGAGCTAAATTGATTGTGATGGATGAGCCTTCAGCAACTTTAACACCTAAAGAGTTAGAACGTTTATTTGCAGTTATTTATGACTTAAAGATGAAAGGTGTTTCTATTATCTATATCTCTCATCATCTAGATGAATTGATTGAGATTGGAGATAGGGTAACGGTGCTGCGTGATGGGGAGAATGTGGCTACTGATGATGTAGATAAGATTGATAAAGATCAGATTATTCGTTGGATGGTTGGCAGGGATTTGACCAATAGTTATCCACCACGAACAGTAACACCAGGCGAGAAGGTATTAGAGGTTAAGAAACTGTCTAGTGAAGGGGTCTTAAAGGATATCAACTTCTCCTTATACAAAGGTGAAATTTTAGGAGTTGCAGGATTGGTAGGAGCTGGAAGAACAGAGCTGGTTAGAGCATTATATGGTGCTGATCCTAAGGATACAGGAGAGATCTATCTTAATAAACAATTAATCAATGTAGATTCTCCAAAGGATAGTATTGACCATGGGATTGGTCTGCTGCCAGAGGATAGAAAGCAGCAGGGGGTTGTCTTAGGTCAGTCGATTAAGAATAATATCACCCTAGCTAAGATAGATAAGATAACTAAAAAGATACTGATCGACAATGGGCAAGAGAGAAGAGAAGTACAGCAGTATATTGAGAGTTTAGGGGTTAAGACACCTTCTCAAGAGATGCTAGCTAGAAATTTAAGTGGAGGTAATCAGCAGAAGGTCGTCTTAGCTAAATGGATGTTTACCAACTCCAATATCCTAATCTTTGATGAGCCAACTAGAGGGATTGATGTTGGGGCTAAGTATGAAATCTATGAACTGATGAATAAATTGACTGAGCAAGGAAAATCAATTATTATGATCTCTTCTGAACTGCCAGAGATTATTGGGATGAGTGATAGGGTCTTAGTCATGCATAAAGGTAGAATTAGTAGTGTTTATGATCGTACAGAACTAAGTCAAGAAAAAATTATGAAGAGTGCTGCTGGGGAGGTAGGTTAAGATGGATTTAGAATTAACTCAAAAAATCAGTTCTTCTGACAAAAAGAATAGCTTTTTTGAAAAAATTAATAATAGTTATTATAAGCCTGAGATATATGCAGTTATCGGTTTAATCTTATTATCTATTGCTTTATCAATTGCTAGTCCTTATTTTTTTACATCTAGAAATATGATTAACTTGGCACGCCAAGTCTCTTTGAATGCTATTATTGCAACTGGTATGACCTTTGTAATCTTAACAGGTGGAATTGATCTATCAGTTGGTTCTATTGTAGCCTTTACAGGAACATTAATTGCAGGATTTATTGTAAATTCAGGGATGTCACCAGTATTGGCCAGTATTTTAGGTTTGGCTTTAGGAACCTCTTTTGGTGTCTTTAATGGTTTAGTAATCTCTAATACTAAGATACCACCAATTATTGTGACCTTAGGTACCATGTCAATGGCTAGAGGTGCTGCTTTATTATATACTGGTGGGAGTCCAATTGCGGGATTATCAGCTGGCTTTAAGTTTATCGGTAGAGGCTATTTAGGAGCAATTCCAGTACCAGTTTGGATTATGGTTCTTATTTTAGCTGTGGCTAGTGTAGTATTAAATAAGACCAAATTTGGTCGCCATGTATGTGCTCTTGGAGATAATGAAGAGACAGTTAGACTTTCGGGAATCAGTGTTAAAGCAATTAAAATGAAGATTTATATGATTACAGGATTTATGTCAGCAATTGCTGGTTTGATTTTGGCTGCTCGGTTAGGTTCTGGGCAACCTTTAGCAGGTGAAGGATGGGAATTGGATGCTATTGCTGCCACTGTAGTTGGAGGAACTGATATTATGGGTGGTAGAGGTACAATTATAGGAACTCTGATTGGAGCTTTTATTATTGGAATAATCAATAATGGATTGAATTTATTGAATGTATCTCCATATCTACAGCTAGTAGTAAAAGGGGCAGTTATTGTAGGCGCTGTATTTGTTAGATCAGGAGTTGTAAAGAGAAAATAGATTTTTAATATTGAAATTTATAAATTCTATGCATATTAAATTTTATTCTTAAAAACAGTCTGTAAAAACTACAGACTGTTTTTATAAGCCTTTTATCTCTAATTAATTCCATAGTATTAAGTTATAGTGTTGATACTTTTTGTAAAGGAGGGGAAAAATATTATATTTATCTCAAAAGAGAAGCATAGCTCATATTTTAGTAAATTTAAAGAGCTGTTATCTAGAATAACTATTGCTAAACAAGTACAGTGGGGTTTTTATGGACTATTTATAATTTTATTGATAACTGCAATGATAATCTTAGAGAATACTAATCAAATCTTAAATAAGATTGAGAATTTAGATAAAAATATAATTCCGATTGTTCAATCTAATGAAAGAATAACTAGAAATATGTTAAGAAGAGAGAAGAATATATATGGTTGGCAGTCAGGTATAGTTGCCTTAAAAGAAACAGGAGATATTATTTCCAAAGATATAAACTCTATTAAAAAGCATAGAATAGAGGTGGATATTTTAAAAGAGTTAGATCAGATTGATGGTCTAGCTGCTGAAATAGATGATAAAATCAATAAGTTATCAAAGTCAGAAGTTGATGGCATAGAGAGAAGGCTGCTATTTTCAGAGCTAACAGGAATAATATCTAAATTTAATCAGAAAAACTCATCTCTTGTCAGAGAGAATTGGGATGAGTTAAGTAAGAATATGAGTAGTATTGTAGATAGTGCTCTTAATATCAGAAAGAGGGCTATAATTATAACTACTATAAGCTTATTAGTATCTCTTCTTTTAGTGATCTTATCTAATAAAAGGATTACTAATGTTACAGATGATATAAAAGCGAAGACCTTTCAGGCTGCTACTAGAGGTGATAAGATAAATAGTTCTGCTCAAAAGATGAAGGATAGAGCAGATAATGTTGATCAGAGAATTAATCATAGCTTTCAAATTATTAAAAATTCAATTAAGGCAGATAAAGAAGTCTTTTTTACAATCTCTCAGATATCAAGTTCTATTAATGAAGTATCAACAGGAGCTAACTCTTTAAATACTCAAGCTGAAGAGATTTTAGATGCTGCTCAGCTGACATATGAGTCTATTGAAGAAGCTGATGATCAAATTACCTTAGCACATAAGATAATTTATGAAACAGTTGATATTATGGAAAAACTTAAATTAAGTCTTGCTAAGATAGATAAAATATCTGATAAGATTAGGGGGATTACTGATCAAACCAATTTATTAGCATTAAATGCATCGATAGAGGCAGCTAGATCAGGGGAAAACGGTAAGGGCTTTGCTGTGGTAGCAGATGAAATTAAAATTCTAGCAGATGAGAGTTTGCTTGCTACCAACTCTGTTAAAAGTATTATCAAAGAGATTGATGAGGTATCTGAGCAAGCAATTATTAATATGGTAGATAAAGATGATAGTATGAGTATTATTAATATCTTTTCAAAGGTCAATAGCCTCTCAAGAGGGATTGTTACTAAGATGGGCAAGGTAATTGGATCTGCTAAAGAGCAACTTCATTCAACTCAGCAGATAAATAGGGTAACCCAAGGGATTGCTGCTAGTAGTAGCAAGGTATCTACCCAAATAGAGTCTACTTTAGATAGAACTAATCAGTTGGAATATACAATGGAAGAGGTAGTTAATTTAAATAATGATCTGCTTGCGAGTATTGATAGTCAGAGTATTCAATATCAACAGCAGTTAAAACTGATAAATAATATAATAGTTGCTAATCAAAAATTAAAGAATAGATAAAGAGGTGAAATATAAATGAAAGGAATTATATCTTTGGGAGAAGCGTTGATTGACTTTACCCCTTTAGACGATAATAATATGAAATTTCAAAAGAGTCCAGGAGGAGCTCCAGCTAATGTGGCAGTAGGCTTAAGTAGACTAGGAGCAGAGTCTACCTTTGTAGGTAAGGTTGGTGATGATCTATTAGGTAGATTTATGAAAGAGATTTTGGAGATAAATAGTGTTAATACAGATAATATGCTCTTAACAGATCAGGCTAGAACAGGGTTGACCTTTGTTACTTTAGCTGAAGATGGAGATCGAAGTTTTAGCTTTTATATTAATCCTAGCGCTGATACTTTCTTGAGTCAAGATGATATTGATACTAAGATATTTAAAGAAAATAAAATCTTACACTTTGGTTCGATCTCTTTAATCCATGAGCCAGCCTGTAGTGCTACTAAATATGCTGTACAACAGGCTAAAGAGCAGGAAATGCTAATTTCTTATGACCCTAACTTACGTCTAAATCTTTGGGAGAGTAGTCAAGCAGCTAAAGAAGGAATTATCTCTATCTTAGATCAGGTTGATATTCTTAAGATTTCTGAAGAAGAGTTAGAATTTATTACTGGTGAAGTAGATGTAGAAAAGGGTGTTAAAATATTAAAACAGGAATATGATATTTCTTTAACTTATGTCACCTATGGTAGTAAAGGTTCTTATTATTACTATAATAATCTACTAACCTTTATAGAAGCAATGGAGGTAGAGACAGTGGATACTACAGGAGCAGGAGATGCTTTTGTCTCAGGTATCCTATACAACCTAAATAAGACAGACAAGAAGATAAGTGAGTTAGATAAGAAGTTTTTAGATAATACTATTAAGTTTGCTAGTATCTCTGGAGCCTTAGCAGCCTCCCAAAAAGGTGCTATGTCGGCTTTACCTACTTTGGAGCAAATTCAAGAGATTATGGGGTGAGGAAATCTTAATCTTGTCTTTGATAATATTATACATTAAAAGTTGTTTACAATAAGTTAAATAATAAAGGGATATTGTGATATCACAATATCCCTTTATTATTATATTTTAAATTGATATTAAATTCTTATCTTCTGATTATCAATAAGTTTATAGAATACCTCTTTAAATCTATCCTCCGAATCTAATATTTTTTGGGAATCAATTATGCTACTTTTAATCATCTTCTGACTTTCTTTTAAATAAAACGATCTATAAGCATAGCCATTATAACTGTATTTTTCCTTTAAATGTTCATAGATATTTTGATAACTCTCTGTAAAGGTCAACTCTGGATTATAGTAAATAGTATGCTCCCAAGCTCTGCTAATCATCTTTTCAATCTTCAAACCATCCATTCTATCAGCATCAGCAATAATCTTGCCATAAATAGAAAGGGGCTCTTCTTTTAAAGATGCTCTATGATCATGGCAAGCTTGAGCAATTAGCTCAAGCTCTTCTGGTTTAAATAACTTTTTTAACTTTCTATCCTGTTTAACTAGAATTTGTGAATATTTATGATGATCTTTACGGTTTTTAATAGGATTATCAGGATAATAGCCTAACCCAATATCATGATAAGCTGCTGCAGCATAGGTAATATCCAACCTTACTTTAAGTAAAGAAGCTAAGTGGAGAGACTTATTAATTACTATATTGACATGTCTTCTGCTATGGGCTTTGTCAAAGTTGTCATATAGAGGTATTATATTATTTTCAATATGATTTTTTAGATTAATGTTGATTTTATTTATTAAATTAGAATACATTAAATCACCTTTCTATAATATGACCTTTATTTATTCTATCATCTATATAAAGGATGTCAACTATTTAGATTATATACTCTAAACTTTAGGTTAGGGTCTTAGTTAACCTGAAAGTGCTAATATGATTTTTAAAATTATCCACTCTTTACTAAAGAATATCTTATTTAAGATGTGAAGGATAAATATGGTTATATCGAAATAAATAATTGTAGATAAGTATTTGATACCTGATCATTATAAAGAACTGGTCAGTTATCTTTATTTCAAGTCATTCTTAATATTATTTTACTCTACTCTTTTTAATAAAGACTAAGATTCCAATAAAAAGAACTATCAGGGAAGCAATTGCTGTACTGATGATATTGACAGTATTTAATACTGCTACTTTCAAATATATCCTCTGTTTTTTAGCAGGGATAAAGTTCCAGACTAAGGTTTTTCCTTGATTTTTAACAAGATCGGCATTATGCTCTAAAATTTTAACTGGCAGAGTCAATTTTATTCCTAAGTCAATCTTGTTTAGCACTGAAGGAGTTATTCCTGGGATTTTATTCTCTTTTCCAGTATAATTACTCAAATCAAGCTCTTGCTGGTAGGTATAATAAGTATAAACGAAGGATCTCTTAATATCTATATCAGGAGTAGTTAAGTTATCAGGATGAAACTTATCATTAGCATAATTCTTCTTAAAGGCTTCGATTAAGATAACAGGATTTTTAATCTTAGTTATATCATTAAAGCTCTGTTTTAATCTTATTCCAAGATATTCATTGCTCTTAAAATCACTGATAGTATAACCAGTCTTTTTGGCAGTTTTCTTAATTTTTATTAATTCCCCTGGATTTTCGGAGATTAGATGATAGATTGATGGAGGAGTTGCTAGAATATATTCAATATCTCCACTTCCATCTCTATTTAAAGATAGATTTACTCTAAGCTTCATACATCCTGACATAAAGAAGATAATACAAGTTAAGATAATAGTTAGTAAAATTAAATTAGTAGTCTTTTTCATCTGCAATCCTTTCTGTATAGAATTAACTTAATGAAGTTACTTTGTTTATTATATCTAAGTTGATTAATATTATTCTTTGATTTAAACTAGAGTATATAAAATAGCGGATTATGGGTATATTGCGACACTTTTTGAGTTTAAGTATAAGATTAAGTATAAGTCTAAGGATAGTTTAAGCAGTGTTTTTATGATTTACTCAAACTTAATCTTAGCCTTATACTTAGTTGCAAAGTATCGTAATATCTCTATATTATATTACTTTCTTTGCTACAACTAGCTATAGCTTTATAACTTTGAAACTTTATGAATAAATATAAAATTATTTGAATAAAAGTAGAAATTATGGTATGATGATAAAAAATAATTTTGTGCTGAGAGGAGTAATTAGATGATAGAGATACAAACGTTAGTGACCTTTATAATTTATTTTATCTTTTTAATGGGAGTAGGTATTTATTTTTATAAGAAGACTACCAATATTGAGGATTATTTACTCGGTGGAAGAGGAATGGGTAGCTGGGTAACAGCTTTATCTGCTCAAGCTAGTGATATGAGTGGATGGTTATTGATGGGATTACCAGGAGCAGTCTACTTAGGAGGGGGTAAGGAGTCTTGGATTGCTATTGGTCTATTTATCGGGACAGTATTAAATTGGAAGTTTGTAGCACCTAGATTAAGGGTATATACAGGCAAGACCAATTCTATGACTTTAGCCTCTTTTTTTGAAGATAGATTCCAAGATCCAACGGGATTGTTAAGAATTATTTCTGCGATTATTACTCTGATATTCTTTACAATTTATTCTTCTTCAGGTTTAGTAGCAGCAGGAAAGCTATTTGAGTCTATGTTTAGTATTAACTATACAGTAGCTGTAGTAGTTGGTGCTGTAGTGATAGTTCTGTATACGTTCTTAGGAGGATTCTTAGCAGTATGCTGGACAGATCTATTCCAAGGGATATTGATGTTTTTAGCTATTACTATAGTACCAATTCTAGCCTATAATCATGTGGGTGGGATGGAAGCGATTAATCAAGCAATGTCAGCTAAGAACATATCTTTAAGCTTAATTCCTGAACATAGTTTACCGTTGATGGTCATTATTTCTACTATGGCTTGGGGGTTAGGTTACTTTGGTCAGCCACATATTCTAGCTAGATTTATGAGTATTAAATCTATTAAGAAATTACCAGAAGCGATGACTATTGCTATTGTTTGGGTACTTATCTCTTTAGGGGGAGCAGTAATTGTAGGATTAATCTCCATTCCTATGTTCCCTGAGATTGCTGATGCTGAGCGTGTATTTATAGAGATGATTACTGAAATATTCAACCCTTGGATTGGTGGAGTATTATTAGCAGCTATTTTATCGGCTATTATGTCTACTATCGATTCACAGTTATTAGTGTCATCTTCAACATTGACAGAGGATTTCTATGATAAGATTATTAATAAAGATGCCAGTGAAGCTGAATTGATGCATGTAGGAAGAATCTGTGTATTAATTATCTCTGTGATAGCTTTATTTTTGGCTTTAAATCCAAATAATACAGTATTAGGCCTTGTTTCTTATGCTTGGGGAGGCTTTGGTGCAGCCTTTGGACCAGTAGTTTTATTTGCACTATTTTCAAAAAAGACCAGCTGGAAGAGTGCTTTGGCAGGTATGGTTATAGGAACTATAGTTTTAGTTGTTTGGAAGCAGGTTGGTTTAGGGGCTAAGATGTATGAGATAGTTCCAGGATTTATTGCTAATGCATTGACAATTATCGTGATGAACCTATTTTTTGCAGAGGATAATCAAAATATCTTAGATGAGTTTGATCAGGTAGTAGAGGTTGTAAAATCAGGAGATGTTTTGTAGAGTGGAATAAAAGTATAAGGTAAATTTAAAGATAATAAAATATAAGAGAGTAGAGAGGAGTGAGTAGGTAAATGGAAGCTTTAGTCCAATTTTTTAATACTTTAAGTGGTTATGTCTGGGGGCCAGTAGCTATTTGTTTATTGGTGGGTACAGGTGTTTATATTACATTAAGGCTCGGCTTTTTACAACTAACTAAATTTGCTCATGCAATTAAAATTCTTAAAGGTGATTATGATGACCCAGAGCATGAAGGAGAAATCAATCACTTTGAAGCCTTAAGTGCTGCTTTATCTGCAACTATTGGTACTGGTAATATTGCTGGTGTAGGTACTGCTATTGCTATGGGTGGTCCTGGGGCAGTGTTTTGGATGTGGATTACTGCCTTTTTTGGGATGGCTACTAAATATGCTAGTTGTTTACTAGGGCATAAGTATAGAGAAGTCGATGAGGATGGTCAAGTAAGTGGTGGACCAATGTATTATTTAGAAAAAGGATTGGGACAGAGATGGTTAGGTTTGTTATTTGCCTTTTTTGCAATGTTGGCTTCCTTTGGTATTGGAAATATGGCACAGGCAAATTCAGTAGCAGAGCCTGTAGCAGCTTACTTTGGCATTCCTAAACCAGTAACAGGGGTTGTATTGGCTGTATTGGTATGGCTAGTTATTGTTGGAGGAATTAAAAGAATTGGTCAAGTAGCAAGTAAGATAGTACCTTTTATGTCTATAATCTATGTTTTAGGGGCGTTGGGTGTTATCTTAGCTAATATTCAAGAGGTTCCAGCAGCCTTTGGAATTATCATTAATTCGGCTTTTAATCCAGCATCAGCGGTAGGTGGCTTTACTGGTGCAACAGTAGCCATGGCTTTACGCTTTGGTGTGGCACGAGGGGTGTTTTCTAATGAAGCAGGCTTAGGTAGTGCACCAATGGCTCATGCTGCTGCGAAAACTAATGAATCGGTTCGAGAAGGTTTAGTAGCAATGGTGGGACCCTTTATTGATACTTTGATTATCTGTACTATGACAGGATTGGTGATTGTAACTACTGGTGCTTGGCAAATGGTCGATCAAGTCACAGGTAAGGGGTTTATTGGAGCTGAATTGACAGCTAAAGGATTTAATTTAGGCTTACCTGGTCCTGGTGGTTTTGTTGTAGCTTTTAGTATTATCTTTTTTGCTTTTTCTACAGCAATTGCTTGGTCCTATTATGGTGACCGTTCAGTTAAGTACCTATTTGGTGATAAATATGTTAAGTATTATCATTGGGTTTATGTCTTGATTATTCCTATTGGAGCTAGTATGAAGATAAGTCTGGTATGGGCTATATCTGATGTAGCTAATGGTTTAATGGCATTACCTAACCTAATTGGCTTAATAGGATTATCTGGAGTAGTTGCTAAAGCAACTAAAGATTATTTTAGTAGGATTAAAAATAGTGTTGATATAGAAGAAGTAGCTTAAAATCAAATGAATATAAAAGATAAGGAGAGCCTTTACAAAGGCTCTCCTTATCTTTTATAGTGGCTATATCAAATTCTGAAATGATGAGTTAAGCTCTTTAATGTTTATTATTTCTCAATATTTTCAAGTAAAGGTAGATTTAAATTATACTTTAGAATTAGAAGTTGGGTTAAATTATTATTTAAAAAGTATAGACTAATTTTATTTTATGTATTTTAATGTTCAAAGGTTGAAATAATATAATAAATATAAAAAAACTATTGAATGAAAAAAATATTTATGATAACATATAATTACAGAAGATTAATGCAAACGGTTGCATTATAATTGAATAGTTGATTATATAAGTTATATAAGTCTTTGTATAGTAAATCTTCATCTATTTAAGATTTATCTATTTATCAGAGGTGGTAAATTTGGAAGGAATTACAATGAAGGATGTTGCCAAGTTAGCAGGTGTTTCAGCCTCCACAGTCTCTAGAGTGATATCCAATGACTCTAGAATCAGTAACAAGACTAAGAAGAAGGTTTTGAAGATAATGGAAGAACTCAATTATTATCCAAATACAATAGCTAGAAGTCTCGCAAATAATAAGACTGATACTATTGGGGTGATAATGCCTTCTTATAAAGAGGATATATTTATCAATCCTTTCTTCCAAAAGGCTTTAAAAGGGATAAGCCTAATAGCATCCCAACATTTTTTTGATATCTTAATAGTTACAAATCACAAAGAAGAAAGTGATGTAGATGTTCTTAAAAGAATAATCAAAGGAAAAAGGGTAGATGGATTGATCTTAACCCGCCCTAAGGAAGATGATGGAGGAATCAAGTTTTTAAAAGAGAATAATGTCCCCTTTGTGTTAATAGGAAGTTGTTTAGAGTATGATGATATACCATCAGTAGATAATGATAATGAACAGGCATCTTATGACTTAACTGCACTTCTGATAAAAAAGGGCAGAAATAAGATAACTTTTATAGGTGGGGAGTTAGATTCAGTAGTTATGAAAGATAGATATAAAGGCTATTTAAGAGCATTAAAGGATTATAATATTCCCTTTGATGAAGATTATTTTATATCTGATAAATTTCTTGAAAAAAGTGGCTATTATCTTACATCTAGATTGATGAGCTTACATAATAATCTTGATGCAATAATAGTTGCTGATGATTTAATGTCTTTAGGTGCATTAAAGAGATTAAAAGAGGGTGAGAAGCAAGTACCAGAAGATATAATGTTAGCCAGCTTTAATAACAGCATGTTAGCTAAATATGCAAATCCTTCTATAACTTCTATTGAGATAAACTCTATAGAATTGGGTAGAAGGGCTTGTCAGAAATTATTTGATATCTTTGAGGAAAAAAGTAGAGAGAATAAGGAAATCATAGATTATAAGATTATAGAACGCGAATCTACTTCTTTAAAAAAAGGTGTAAACTAATTAAATTAATTTATGTCTTTTTAAAGTTTTAAATTTTTAGCTTTATACAGCCGTTTGTATTCTTCTTATAAAACTATAAAGAGGTGATTTTTTTGAAGTTAAAAGGAAAATTATTATTAATCTTATCATTACTTATTGTATCTGCTTTAATGCTAGTAGGTTGTGGATCTAAGGAAAGCAAACAAGCTGCTGATCAAGTAACAGTAGATATATTTCAATTTAAAGTTGAAGCTAAAGATGCATTAGAGAGTGCTGTAGCAGAATATATGAAAGAAAATCCTAATGTCAAGATCAATGTTCAAACTGTTGGTGGTGGAGATGACTATGGTGCTGCTTTAAAATCTAAGTTTGCATCTGGACAAGAGCCAGCAATTATGAATATGGGTGGTATGCAAGATGTTAAGGATTGGATAGAGAAGTTAGAAGATTTATCAGATCAACCATGGGTTGACAAAGCATTTAATGGTACTTTAGAGGCAGTAACAGCAGATGGAAAGATTTATGGTATGCCTTTTGCTCAAGAGGGATATGGATTTATCTACAATAAGTCTATCTTTGAAAAAGCTGGTATAGATGCGGACTCTATTAAGAGCTTTGATGCTTTACAAGCTGCTGTGAAGAAATTAGATGCTAAAAAGGATGAATTAGGATTAAAAGCAGTAATCTCATTCCCTGCTAAAGAGACTTGGGTAACTGGATTACACTTATCAAATGCTGCTTTTGCAAATGAATTTTCTGATGTAGTTGAAGCTTTCAATGCTAAAACAATTGACTTTAAATATGCTGATGCTTTCAAAAAATTAATAGATTTACAAGCTAACTATGGTTATAAACCAGATGGAACTAAAGGTTCCTTAAATGCTGTTGATTATTCAACTCAAGTTGAAGAGTTATTTGCATTAGAACAAGTAGCAATTACTCAACAAGGTAACTGGGCATATGGTAGTATTGCAGGAATAGATGAAGAGGTAGCTAAGAATATTGGTTTCTTACCAATACCAGTAGTTGGTGCTAAAGAGGATTCTATCCCTGTAGGTATTCCAATGTATTGGGCAGTTAATAACGGTAAAGATGAATCTGTTAAAGATGCAGCTAAAGACTTCTTAAACTGGTTATATACTTCTGAAAAAGGTAAACAGATGATTATCCATGACTTCAAATTCATCCCACCATTTAAAGGGTATGAAGGAGAGAATTTAGAACCAACTGATCCATTGGCAAGAGATATCTTAAAATATTCTAACCAAGATAGAACTATGCCATGGGTATTCATGGGATATCCAACTGGATGGGGAATGGACAAATTAGGTGCAGATATTCAAAGCTATTTAGCTGGAGACCTTAGTTGGAATCAGTTAGTAGAAAATGCTAAAACAACTTGGGCAGAGTCTAGAAAATAATTTTTAGACTCTTGTCAGGTTGCTTACAATAAGAGAGCTATCAAATTGATAGCTCTCTTATTAAAAAAAACAGAATATAAAACCATAGATTATGGATAAGTTTATCATCTACTAAAAGGAGAGTTGAATATGAAAAGAAGTAAATTAGCATTTTGGGGATTTGTTGGACCATCCTTGTTTGCTTTTTCATTGGTAGTTATCATCCCATTATTAGTTGGAATTTACTATTCTTTCACTGATTGGAATGGAATTAGATCACAGGTTAACTTTGTCGGTTTGACTAATTACTTAGATATATTTAAAGATGAAGGTTTTGTACAGGCTTTTATATTTACTACTAAATTTACTATAGCTTCAGTAATAAGTATTAATATTATGGGCTTTTCTTTGGCTTTATTGGTTACTAGAAAATTAAAGATAAGTAATGCACTAAGAACAATCTTCTTTATGCCTAACTTAATAGGTGGACTAATTCTTGGCTTTATCTGGCAATTTATCTTTACTAAGGGCTTTGCAACTTTAGGAGAATTAACTGGTCAGCGCTGGTTATTAGGTTGGTTATCTAATCAAGAGACAGGATTTTGGGGTATGGTAATTTTAATGGCTTGGCAGATGTCTGGATATTTGATGGTTATTTATGTAGCTGCTATTCAGAATATTCCAAAAGAATTGGTTGAAGCTGCTCAAATTGATGGGGCTAATGCTTGGGAAAGAACTAAGCATATTATCTTTCCACTTGTAAGACCGGCTTTTACAGTAAGTTTATTTCTTACACTTTCTAATTCATTTAAGTTATATGACCAGAACTTGTCATTAACAGGTGGTGGACCTGCTAATTCGACTCAAATGATTGCTATGAATATTTATAATACAGCCTTTAAATTTAATGAAATGGGTGTAGCTCAAGCAAAAGCAGTAGTGTTCTTTTTAGTAATAGGTGTTATAACTATTAGTCAGGTTTATATCACTAAGAAGAGTGAGGTGGAGATGTAATGAATAAAGGCAATAAGGTTATTTTAAGAATAATAGGTATTTTGACAGGACTTTTATTTCTATCTCCTTTTTATATAGTAGTTATTAATGCATTTAAGACTAAAAAAGAGTTATTTATGGATACTTTAGGATTGCCTAATTCTTTTAGTTTTGATAACTTTGTAGAGGCTTGGAAGAGATTGGATTTTTTAAGTGTATTCTTTAATTCTTTAATTATAACTGTAGGGAGTATAGTCTTTATAATTATCTTTTCTTCTATGGCAGCATGGATGCTACAAAGAACTAAATCTAAATTAAGTAATTTAATTTTCTTTGGATATATTGCTGCAATGTTAATACCTTTTCAAGCAGTAATGCTTCCTTTAGTTAGAGTTATGGGTAATTTGAATTTATTAAACATTCCAGGATTAATGTTTATGTATGTGGGGTTTGGATCAAGTTTATCAATCTTTTTATATCATGGCTTTGTTAAAGGGATACCAACGGCTTTAGATGAAGCAGCTACTATAGACGGCTGTAATAGCTGGCAGACATTTTGGCACATTATCTTTCCAATCTTAAAGCCAATAACAATAACAGTTGCTATTTTGAATACTGTATGGATCTGGAATGACTTTCTATTACCATCACTTGTTATCAATAGACCAGGAACACGTACGATTCCTTTAGCAACCTTCTTCTTCTTTGGAGAGTATACTAAGCAATGGCATTTAGCTCTTGCAGGTCTTGGCTTAGCAATAATACCTGTAATAATCTTCTATTTCTTCGCTCAAAAGCATATTATTGAGAGTGTTACAGCAGGTAGTGTAAAATAAATTATTTACTTCGAAATTTTAATAGCTGATAATAATTTAGATAAAAAATACTATCAATAGCCTTATCTCTTAAGGCTATTGATAGTATTTTTATTATTTTGAATAAAAAGATAGGGTTATTGTCTTAATATCTCTATATTACACTAATTTTGAACCTATATTGATTATTAAGCTAAGAACAAATAAATTTATTTTTTAAGCTCTAGGGTATATAATGTAGATAGAGAGGAATAATAATTAATTTTAGAAAAAGTAACTGCTAGGGGGGCAAAGAGAAATGATTACAGAATTAAGTCACAATCTTGATCTAAAGCAGGAACAGCAGTTGGTAATGACCCCAAAGTTACAGCAGGCAATTGAACTCTTACAGTTATCAACCTTGGAGCTAAATGAGTATCTGCAAAAAGAGATGATGGAGAATCCTTTATTAAGCCTTGAAGGAGACTATAGTAATCAATCTGGTAGTTATTTGCCATCAGAGCAGAGTGAAGGGATAAATTATGAAAATTTTATCAGTAAAGAGCTGACCTTAGAGGAAAAGATGATGGGACAGCTAGGCTTAGTTTTTGATAATGACTTAGACAGGAATATAGGTAAGTATATAATTGCTAACCTTGATGAATCTGGGTTTTTTAATGATTTTCAGAGTGTTACGGACAACCTTAATGTTAGTAGAGCTAGTGTGGAAAGAGTATTAGATAAAATTCAAGGTTTAGAACCGATAGGTGTAGCTACAGCTGGAGTAAGAGAGTTTTTATATCTTCAGTTAGAAGAATTAAAAGGAGTAATTCAAGATAATAATATTATTTTAGCACAGCAGATTGTCTGTGAATATCTAGATCAGTTAAGTGCTAATAAGTTAAGGTTAATCTCTAAGGGTTTGAAGTTAGAGATTGCTTATGTACAGAAGTTAGTCGATTTAATTAGAAATTTAAAGACTACTCCTCGAGAAAGTTTTACTAATAATCACAAAAATAATTATTTAGACCCTGACATTATTATCAAGAAGATTGGCGATAGATTTGAGATTATCATGAATAAAGAGAGCTTTCCAGTCTTGAGAATCAATAAATATTATCAGAAGTTATTAAAAGAGAAGAATGATTCTAAATATAGATCATATATAGAGAAGAAGTTAAATTCAGCTTTGTGGCTGATAAAAAGTATTGAGCAACGCAGAGAGACTATTTATAGTATAGTCAAAGACATCGTAGACTTTCAGTTGGAATTTTTAAATAGTGGGATTAAATATCTAATACCAATGACGATGCAAGAGGTTGCTGATAGAGTTGAAGTTCATGAGTCGACTGTCAGTAGAGCTACAAAGAATAAGTATATTCAAACCCCTTATGGTCTATTTCCTTTAAAGTTCTTCTTTAATGAAGGTGTCAAGAGTAAAGATGGAAGAGTTTCAGCAATCGCTGTCAGAGAAGAGATCAAGGAGATAATTGCAGGCGAAGATAAGAATAAACCTTTAAGTGATCAAAAAATCAAAGAAATCTTAGAAAAAAAGGGAATTTATATTTCAAGAAGAACGATAGCAAAGTATAGAGCTGAACTTAAAATTCCTGCTTCAAGGATGAGAAAGCGTTATGATTAAAGAGATAAAGCAAATTGCTTTATCTCTTTTTTTAGAGGAATATAAGGTATAATTGTCTAATCTTAGAATTAGCAGTGCTTAAGACTTGATGATAAGTAAAATATAGAAGATTGGGGAGATTAAATTGTTAACTAAGAAAAGCTTCTACATACTTATATCTAATTTGATTATAATGATTGTTTTAACAAGTATAGGTGTAGTAAGTGCTAAACCCTTTGTTACCAATCAAGCGGGGATTAAGAGGGTGCAATATAACTTATTGATATTGGGTTATGGTATTGCTCTAACAGGGGAGGTTGATTCTCAAACCTATAAATCTTTAGTAGACTTCCAACAGAGAAATAAATTAAGGGCATCTGGTGAGATTGATATAGATACCTTCTTTAAGTTGGAGGACTTTGCAGGCTATATGAGCCATAAAGTAGTAGTAGGTGATACTTTAGAGAGTATAGCTAGAGGCTACGATGTTAGTGTTGATATGATTAAAAGATTAAATAAGTTAACCTCTTGGGAGTTGAAGGTAGGTGAGGAATTGATTATCCCCCAAAATGGTTTAGAGGAATTGGCTGAGTATAATTTAAATAAAGTAATAACCTATATTTTAAAACCTGAAGATAGTCTAGCTGAAATTGCTAGAAAATTTAACACCACTGTAGAAGTGTTACAGAGGGTCAATAATATAGAAGATATTAGAGGAATAGAGGCTTTGAGGATACCCATTAGCATAGTAAAGTCACAGTATAAGTCTAAAAATTTAACTAGGGATGAGATTCTTAATAATTTGATTGCTCCGACAGTAATTAGGGTTTCCTCTAAGTTTGGTTATAGAGAGCATCCTATTAAAAAAAAGAGGATACTCCATAAAGGGGTTGATTTAGCAGTTGTGACAGGTACTAAGGTTAAGGCAATATATAAGGGGACGGTCTTATATTCAGGATGGATTAGAGGATATGGTAAGACTGTGACTATCGATCATGGTAATGGAATAGTTAGCTTATATGCTCATAACTCTAAACTCCTAGTTTCAAAGGGGGAGAAGGTAAAAGCAGGAGAGATAATCACCCTCTCTGGTAATACAGGAAGGAGCACTGGTCCCCATTTGCACCTGGGGCTTTATATAAATAATGAAGCAGTAGATCCGTTAAGATATATAAAATAAAGGTATGGAGATATAGTTAATGAGACAATAGATAGATATTGCGACACTTTACAAATAACAAATAATAAATAATAGTGAATAAATAAAAATTTATCTTCCTAGAAGGTTTAAGGGTTTTGAACTTAACTATTATTTATGCTTTATTAATTATTCATTGGTTTAAAAATTGTCGCAATGTACCCATTATAAGACAAATAAAATTCAATTAGTAAAAAGGATAATGCTATGGAGGGATAATCATGTTGAAAATAGGTCATCGCGGAGCCTCAGGTGTAGCTCCAGAGAATAGCAAGGCTGCCTTTCTTAAGGCTATAGAGTTTGGACTGGATATGGTAGAGTTAGATATACAGTTGACTAAAGATAATAACTTAATTGTATTTCATGATTATGATTTAAAGAGAATTACAGGGTTAGATAGAAAGGTAGGTGAGATGACCTTAGCTGAGCTTAAGAAGCTTGATATTGGTAGTTGCTTCAGTAAAGAGTTTAGTGATGAGAGGATACTTACTCTAGCAGAGGTGATTGATCTGCTTAGAGGTAAGTTAAAGATCAATATTGAGATTAAGATTAATCAACAAAAAAGTGATGTTATTATTGAGAGTTTGTTTGATATATTGGAGGAGCAAGAGTATGAAGATGATGTGATTATCTCGTCCTTTGACCATAGAATACTTAAGGTAATTAAAAGGAAGAAGCCTTCTTTGAAGACGGCAGTTTTAATTGGTGCTATAGTAATGGAACCAATTAGATTAATTCAAGAAGCTTCTGCTGATGGAATTCACCCCCATTATTTGACGATAAGTAAAGAATTGGTAGAAGAGTTAAAGGATTATGGATATTTTATTAACACATGGACTGTTAATAGTAAAGAAGAGGTAGATAGACTAGTTGAAATAGGGGTTGATGGGATTATGAGTGATTATCCCATGCTGATAACAAAAGCAGTGAAGAGATAATTGAAGAAGTAGGATAACAGAATTTAATAATCCATAGTAAACTTTATTTGACAGATTATGATATAATATCAATAAAAGGTGAAATGAAAACGTTATCACAAAGGGAGGATCCTATGAACAAAATTTTAGTATCAGGTCTGATCAATATTGAAACAACTTTAAAGGTGGATGGATTTCCAGTGAAGTATTCTCCAGTCAACTATCCTTTTTGGGGAATCCGTTCTACAGTTTCTGGAGTGGCAATTAATATCTCAAAGGCTTTACATACTTTAGGGGTTGAGACCAATCTCTTGTCTTTTATTGGCGAGGATGGTGGTGGAAAGGAAGTCCTAGATGAATTAGCTTCTAATAATATTAAGACAGATTATATTGTTAAGGATATGGAGGAGACACCACAGTCAATCATCCTTTATGAGGAGAGTGGTAGAAGGCAGATTCATCTAGATTTGAAAGATGTGCAGAAAAGAGAATACCCTATAGAAGAATTCAAGAAGGCATTAGCAGAGAGCTCTATAGCTGTTTTAGCAAATATCAATTTCTCAAGACCATTTTTAGAGATAGCTAGATCAGCAGGTAAGTTAGTGGCTACCGATGTACATGTGTTATCTGATATCCATGATGAGTATAATAGGGATTTTATGAGATATTCGAACATTCTCTTTATGAGCGATGAAGGGATTGAAGGAGCTGTAGAGGATTTTGCTAAGAAGGTAGTTCAGGAATATCAGAATGATATTTTGGTGATTGGTATGGGCAAAGAGGGAGCCTTATTATATGTAAAAGAAGATGATTTTCTTGGTAAATTTGAAGCTGTAGATACAAGAGAGATAATCAATACAATTGGTGCAGGGGATGCCCTTTTTTCAAGCTTTATTTATTTTTATAATCAAACTCAAGATCCTTATATATCATTGAAAAAGGCCATCTTGTTTGCTTCTTATAAGATTGGAGAGAGAGGTGCAGCAGAAGGCTTCTTAGATGAGAAGAGTTTAAACGAATTATATTTAAATGTATATGGAGAATAATTTATTTAGAAAGATAAAGATAAAGCCTTGAAACTTAAGTTTCAAGGCTTTATCTTTTATAGGGTGATTTAATAGCTGAGTTTATTAGATTAATTGTAATAAATCTTAAATAAAAGCAAAATTTATAAAAAGATAATTGAAATTAAAGGTGTTATAATGTTACTATAACTTATATTAAGGTTTGATGTTAGTAGAAAAATGGTAGAATAAAGAGACAGTTTTTATATTGAAATTGAATTAATACAATACATCAATTAACATATTTTTAATACTTATAATCAAATAAGGAGGAGTAGGTAATGGAGCAGATAATATCTTATGTAATGGCTCTAATCTTATTAGTGATATCTCCAGTTGCAACAGTTGCTCAAAGAGATATAGATAAGCATATTGTTGCTTATTTCCCCAATTGGGCTACTTATAGCTCTCAGTATAAGAACTTTTCAGTAGGTGATATACCTTGGGATAAGGTAACTGTAATCAATCATGCTTTCTTTAAGATAAGTAATGATTTCCAGTTGGAATCTACTGATAAATTTGTTGATTTTAAAAAGGAGTTTGAGCACTCTGACTTCTGGAGATTTGATAGGCTTAAGGGTCACTTTGGAGAGTATAAATATTATAAGAGATTATACCCTGATGTAAAGGTGCTTATCTCTGTTGGTGGCTGGTCAGAGAGTGATAAGTTTCATCAGATGGCTCTAACGGCAGAGAATAGAAAGAAGTTTATAGATAGCTGTA
Source organism: Orenia metallireducens (assembly GCF_003001995.1). Lineage (GTDB taxonomy): Bacteria > Bacillota > Halanaerobiia > Halobacteroidales > Halobacteroidaceae > Orenia > Orenia metallireducens_B. The sequence continues at coordinate 37,491 of NZ_PVNB01000029.1, forward strand.
TAGAGTTTTTAAAGAAATATCCCTTTATAGATGGACTCGATCTTGATTGGGAGTATCCAGGTGTCAGTAGAGAGGGGGTAGCAGGAGGCCCTGAGGATAAAAAGAATTTTACAAAGTTGCTTAAGGAGATTAGAGTAGCTTATGATAGTAATAGAATGGGCGATAAGCTGTTGACTATAGCTATCCCAGCAGGTGAGGATAAGATTGTAGGAAGGCAGGAGCCTGACAGGTACCACCAATATTTAGATTTTATCAATTTGATGAGTTATGATATGCATGGTGCTTGGGAGAATAGGACAAATCATCACTCTCCAATCTACTCAAACCCTTATGATCAGGCAGGAAGTTATTCTAGAAGAATGAACCTTCATGCTGTAGTTAACTTCTATACAAGAAGGTATGGTATACCAGCAGAGAAGATTATAGTGGGAACTCCTTTCTATTCAAGAGGATGGCGGAATGTAGAAGATACAGGTGATGGGTTATATGCAAGAGCTTCTGGAGGAGCACCTAGTATTTTAGGAAATGGTGGAGAGAATCCTTATTGGAAGATGAAGGAATTGGAGGATAGCAGGGACTATATTAAGTACAGAGATAAGTACTCTAGGGTTCCTTATCTTTATAATAAAGAGTTAGGTTATTTTTATAGTTACGAAGATAAGGTTTCTTTGTCAGAGAGAGTTGATTATGTCAATAAATATAACTTGGGTGGGATAGTTATCTGGGAGATTACTGGTGATGATTTTGAGGGAACGATGATAAATACAATATATGAGAAGTTCAGTAATGAGTAATTAGTGAAGAGTAATGAGTATGAGAAATAGGCAGACATAGCCTGCCTATAATTTTAAGATGGTTTTAAACTTATTCCCACCAACTACTCACACTCACACTAAACTAACTTGGAATACAGATAGGAGTTCCAGCATCTAGCTTATTTATGTCTTTAATTTGAGGGTTAGCTACCTTTAACTCCTCTATAGGTACACTATACTTTTGAGCAATAGCATAGAAGGTATCTCCTGGTTCAACGACATAAATTGATCCTCCTGGGCAAGAAACAGGTCCGGCACCGGGAGCAGGTGGTAAACAGATTTCTTGTCCTGCTCTAAGTTGTTTAGGGTCTATCCCAGAGTTAACAACAAGCAGAGCATCGAGAGTATAACCAAATTTTTTAGCTATACTAACAAAAGTCTCACCTGCCTTGACTGTATAGAATTTACCTGGGCATGGCCTTACTGGGGGAGTTTGTGCTGGAATACAGATTTCTTGACCAATCTGCAATTTGCTAGGGTCAACATCTGGATTAGCTGCAGCCAAAGCTTCAGTAGAGGTGTTGAAACGACGAGCTATAGTAAAGAAAGTATCTCCTAAAACAACAGTGTAAAAAAAGCCACTTGCACAGGGACCAGAGATATCTTCAACTGGCATACAGATTTGTTGACCCACTTGTAAATTAGCAGGATCGATATTTGGATTGGCAGCTATTATTGAAGCTACAGTTATCTCAAAACGACCAGCTAAATTATATATTGAATCACCAGGTTGAATAGTATATAGGGTTCCATTAGGACAGTTTAGATTATTAGCCATTATTCAATAACCTCCTTTCAGATTTATTTTATATATATTATGCAGTATAGGAGGAAAGTGGGATTTTTAAGTTGAGTATAGTGTCGCACTATCTCTAAATTGTATTAATTCTTCTAATAGCATAGTTAAGATTAAATAATAAAAGAGTTAGGCTTGAATTCAAGCCTAACTCTTTTATTATTTATGCAGCAGGTTCTACAACTGTTTCATTTTCTTTAAGCACTCGATTATCAACTCTTGGATTGATGGTATCTTGAGCACGTAAGTATTCAATTACGATCTCTTTGATCTCTTTATAGCTATTAGTAAATTCAACCTCTTTGAAGGTAGAGAACTTGTCACCACCAACAGCTAAGAAGTTATTTGTTGCTACTTTATATTTCTTATCCAGTTGAAGTGGGGTACCATCAGCTAGTTGAACGCTAACTACTCTATTATATTCTCTTTTATTTGAGTCATAGATTACCTTCAATCCTGATAGTTGCATCATCCCTTTATCTAAGTTGAAGCTCTGTTCTAAGATCTCTATAATCTGCTGACCAGTCATCTTAGCTGTTACAGCAGTATTACCAAAGGGTAATAAGGAATAGATCTGTTCTACTTTGACTTTACCAGCTGGAATATCAACTCTTAAACCACCAGCATTCTGGAATACAATATCTGCTTGAGTATACTCTTTAACTGCATCAGTAACCAAGGCACCAATATTAGAGATGTCATTATACTTACGCTTTAAGGCTACCTTGGAAGTAGTTAAAATTTCACTCATAATCGGTTCAATTGCTTTTTGATACTTATCGACAATGGCTTGAGCCTTCTTATCTAAACTGATATTAAGCTTAGTTTTTCTAACAGCATGAGTAGTAGGTTTAATAGCTACAACCTCATTAGTATCTGTATTTACAAAGTAGCTTAGATGTCCAATCCTACGACCATGTTTGTAAGCTTCTACCACAGGAATACCATTGATAGTAGCTGTGACGGTATCATGGCTATGTCCACCAATCATTCCATTGATATCTTTAACCTTTTTAGCCACCTCAATTAATTCACCGCTAACTTCACCAGTAGACCAATCTGTATTACCTGGCATATGACTTAGTACGATGATTAAGTTTGCTCCTGCTGATTTCACTTGTGGAGCAATTTTATTGATGATTGTAGCAGGATCTCTAAATTCTAGATTTGCAATGTGAGTTGGCATGGTAGAAGTTAGAGTATCTGGGGTTGAAATTCCTATTATTCCAACTTTAACTCCATTTACTTCAGTGATAATATATGGCTTTGCATAATCAACTACTTGATTAGTATTTTTGTTATACAAGTTAGCAGCTACAAATTTATAATCTGCTTGTTGAGTTATTTCTGCTAAAACATCTTGTCCCCAGTCAAATTCATGGTTGCCGATCGCACTGGCTGTATAGCCAAGGTAGTTGAACAACTCGATAACTGGTGCTCCATGATTTAAGGTAGAAACTGGAGTGCCTTGGTAGCTATCGCCACCACTTACTAAGATAGTACCTTTAGGATTCTGTTTTTTATAATAATTTATTACCGCTGCAAATTTAGCAGCTCCTGCTTCATAACCACCTCGTAGATTGCCATGAAAGTCATTAGTAGAGAGGATATCTATCTTTTTATATTTATTTAAAGTAGCTTGAACCTCTGGATCATTGATATTGATGCTTTTAGCATTCCAAGAACGATTCTTAGCAGGAATTTCTATAATACCTGCATTGATAAGCTCAATAACCTGATCTCTTTGTGGGTGCGCTAAATCAGCACCGATAATCTTCCAGTTATTATCTACAGCTGGGTTAATTGTTTTGTTTTCTCTAATATAGTCGATAATATATTGTTGAATTGTCTTTTCAGATTTAAAGCTGGGATCATTGTGGAGAATTCCTGATGCCTTTAAGCCACCATAACGGTAGTTATTTAAGGCAAGGGTAAAGGTCTGATTATCCTTAACTGGCTTACCTTTGAAGGTTAAGTCAGTAATTCTTTCTCCAGCAGGCTTAGAGATATTAATCTTGTAGTTAATACCTGCAAACATATCATAGTTATACCCACGAATTTCTGGATCGAAGCTGATCGTTAAATCTCCTTGTCTATAGGTATTGAAGTAAGCGGCAGTCCACTCCATATAATCCTTCAACTCTTTACCACTAATTTCTACAGTATAGAGAGTGTTGGGATACTTGTAAATTAAAGCAGTATCTTTAATAGAGACAGGACCAGCTTTAATAGTAGCATTACTATCAAATAATGCAGCTGCAGAGATATCAGCCCCTGTAGCTTCTAATTGTATTCGATTGATCAAGTCAACTAATGGGGTATCTTGAATCTGTGCTGCTGGTATTCCTTTAATCTCATCTTGAGGTGTAAAGTCTCCAACAGCTTCTCCAATAGGAGTTCTTACATAATTGACAGTCTCTTGGTGATAATCCTTAGCTAATTCTAATACTTCAGAAGCTGCTTCAACATTTTTGGTCTCTAGGTGAGTTCCTTTTTTATTAACGACTGTCCAGTTGCCATCTTTTTTAGCAATTGTTAAGTCAACTCTTGAAACCTGATGCCCCTTATCTTCAGGAGCAATTATCAACACTCCATTGATAGTTTGATTTACAAGTTCATGATTGTGACCAGCAAAGATAGCAGTGATCTCTGGGTTCTCTGCGGCTACTTTTCTGACCTTATCTCCACCAGTCTTATGTCCTTCTCCCTCTAATCCTGCATGGGCAAGGGCGATAATAATATCTGCTCCCTTTTGATTCATTTCTGGAATATATCTTTTAGCAGTAGCAGACATATCTTCAAATTCAAGAGTAGCCACTTTATCCCCATCCCAACGAGGGATATTAGGGGTGGTCAAGCCTAAGATAGCGACTTTGATTCCATCTATGTCTTTGATTGTATATGGCTTTACAAATAACTTATCTTCATTTTTATAATGGATATTAGCTGATAACACAGGAAAATCAGCATCGGCAATGATATTTTCTAAAGTATTCAATCCAAAGTTGAACTCATGGTTGCCTAGCACCCAAGCATCATAGCCCATTAGGTTCATTACATTCATCATTGGATGCTTGACATCATCTCTATCTTTGAAGATATTTGTTAAGGTAGTTCCTTGAATCATATCTCCAGAATCGACAAGAAGAGTATTGCCATTGTCTTCTCTGACATCTTTAACAATAGTGTAGACTTTGGCTAATCCTATATTATCATCTTTTTGATCAGTCTTATAGGCCCACGGATAAATATTACCGTGGATATCACTGGTTTGCAGGATAGTAATTGTCTTACTATTCTCTTCAACAGGTCTTGATGACATAGCATTAACTCCAATCGCAAATAGAGTCAATACTAACACTAAGATTAAAGCTCTTCCAATCAAACTTTTCTTATACATCTTTTGCCCCCTTATTATTTTTATTTTAACCAGACTATAATGTTGATAGTAATGATAGCCCAGTTAAAAGCAGACTAAAATTAAAGCTCTCTATAATATTTTACATAAGAAGTTCTTTAATTTCAATCTTCCTATTAAAATCAAAAAAATTAAGGTTATAATAACAATCTATTAATAAGATAATAACAGCATCTTAAACCTAAAAAAGCTATATCAATTAGGAATATACCTAGATTGGCTATAGCTATTTAAAATTATCAAATTTAAAATATTCCTTTAAAGAGTTTAATTAGGAAGAGGGGTTAGTTATATGATTAATTTCTTGAAGATTAGGAATTATTCTATTAACTTCTCTAGTCTCTGTATTAATTAAAAAACGTAAATGTCCCAAGTGATTAGTATTTATTACAGGAACGCCGTGTACAGTAGTTGCTAAAGGTTGATCTTTATTGTTACCTATAATACCATCTACATCTTGAATTTGCTTAGTGATCTCGATTAATTTTTGATTAGATTGTTCGGTCATGTAATTTTCTTCTTCTAAATTATGTGTAATCAGAATAATTAAATCAGCTCCCTCTGCTCTAATTTGAGAAATAAGTCTATTGATTATTATCACAGGGTCTTTAATTACTAGCTTATTGGTTTCTCTTATAATAGCAGAAGGAATAAGGGCACCAATTACTCCTATCTTAATTCCATTAACCTCTTGAATTAGATAAGGCTTTAGATATTCAACGAGTTTGTCTTTATCCTTATTGTAGAGATTAGCAGCCAGGAATTGATGCTCTGTTTTTTCTACAATATTTTGTACTTTATCACTACTTGAGTAAATCCCATTAGGGATTGTATAGTTTAAATAATTGGTCAAATCTATACTCTGCTTGAAGGAAGGTTTAAAATTCTCTTGATAATTATCAGTAGTACTTAAGAGAAGGGTTCCTTCAGGATTTTGATTAAGGTAATGGTCAATAAATTTAGTATACTCATTGGGATTATCCTCAGGATTAGTATAGAATCCCTTGGTTGATATAATATCGACCTGTTTGTAGTTGGTATTTACTCTAGTAGACTTTGCTGACATGGCATCGATGCTTTTGTTCTCTTCTGGAATTAAAGAGTTTATCAAAAAGGATAGTAAAATTAGTGAGAGAACAAAAATAAATACTCTAGATTTCTTAACGGACATTGCTTACCTCCTCAATAGTAATTATAAAATTGTCTTTCTGGTGAATTAATTTAGGTATTATCTTTTTATGGGGACATTGTGACAGTTTAGTAATCAGTAACGAGTGGATAGAAAAAATACCCAAGTGGATTTTTCCTATCCACTCGTTACTGTCGTAATATTATTTAATTATATTAATTTTCCTCATCTAAATATATAATTTATATATTTAAATTTATAATCCTCTTGAAAATAAAGTGTATTATTGTAAAAAGATATTAATAATTAATTAATATAGTAAAATTATTGATGGATTCTTAATATAATTATCTGGTTTTAGAATTAAATATATATTAATCAAATTATTAATAAGAATAACAGAATAAATTAAAAAGATTATGAATATGTTTTTCTTGAAATTCATTAAAAGTATCTATATAATATACATATGTGTTTAAATGACAGACATAAGTAATGTAGGAGGAGAGAAGATGATAAAAAAATTAGGTTTATTGCCAAAGTTAGTTATCGGAATTATAGTAGGTTTAATCTTAGGGGCTTTCTGTTTGAAAGCAGGGTTAGAATGGCCAATCTCTTTATTAAAAACATTTAATGGGATTTTCGGTAGTTTATTGAGTTATATTATTCCATTTATTATTATTGCTTTTGTAGCTCCAGGGATTGCGGAGCTAGGTAAAGGGGCTAGTAAATTATTAGGAATTGCAACAGCAATAGCTTATTTATCCACAATTATTGCAGGAACTTTAGCTTTCATCTTAGGAAAGGCATTATTACCAGTCTTATTAAATGGAAATACAGACTTAAATACAATTGATAATACTGTTAAGGCTTTCTTTAATATCGATATTCCACCGATGATGGGGGTAATGACAGCCTTGGTAACTGCATTTATGGTCGGTTTAGGGATGGCTAATATTAAAGGAAAGAGCCTTTATAATGTAATTAAAGACTTTCAAAATATAGTCCAACAGGTTATTAAAGTAGTGATCATCCCATTATTGCCTATTCATATTGCGGGTATTATAGCTAATATGAGCTATGCTGGCAAGGTTGCTTCTATCATGTCTTCTTTTGGTAAGGTATTTATACTTATCATTGGATTACAGACTACTTATGTAGTTATCCAGTACTTAATTGCTTGTCAAATAGCCAAGAGAAATCCAATTACATCTATTAAAAATATGCTACCAGCATACTTTACTGCAATAGGAACTCAATCTTCAGCAGCTACTATTCCAGTAACAGTGCGCTCAGTATTAAGTAATGATGTAGAAGAGGATATTGCTGATTTTGTAGTTCCTTTAGGTGCAACCATCCACTTAGCAGGTGATACTATCACTCTAACTTTAGCTTCAATGGCTGTAATGATGTTAAGTGGTCAAGCAGTAAGCTTTGCAGCAATGTTTCCATTTATTTTGATGTTAGGGGTGACGATGGTAGCAGCCCCTGGAATTCCTGGAGGGGGGGTAATGGCCTCTTTAGGACTTTTAGAAGGAATGCTAGGTTTTGGAGGAATGCAGAAATCTTTAATGATTGCCTTACATTTAGCCCAAGATAGCTTCGGTACAGCATCTAATGTAATGGGTGATGGTGCTATTGCTATTATTATGAACAGTTTATCTAGGAGTGAGAAATTATAATAGAATTAAGATAGATTCTATTAATAAAAATCATATAAATTCCAATAAAGAAGCTCAGCTGTTAACAGCTGAGCTTCTCTATTACTAAGGATAGATTTATGATTTTATAGTGAAAATTAAGTGGCTCTTTATAGAGATAATGCGACACTTTTGTTTGAGTTTATAGTATACGGTGTACAGTTGAGAGTTAAGGTTTTTAAAGGTGAAAAGAATTATTGTTTGAACGGAGCAAAAATTGAGATAGAATTTAAAGTGCAATTAGGTTTTAATTAGAGAGATAATAATTGATAATATTTATTATTTTGATTGCGTAGTAAGTTTTAATTCTTTTCTAGACCTTTTGGTTACTTTTAGGGCAATGCTAAAAGTCAACTATCTAAAAGTTTTATTTAAAAAGCTTAAAATAGAGTGAATTAATTCACAAATCAATATACTTTAATTTGCTTTTTGATTAGTCT
>NZ_PVNB01000030.1 GCF_003001995.1 Orenia metallireducens
TATAAAATATAAACGATGTCCTGTAACAAAATAATCACTAGTGAATAAACGATGTCTTGGAATTTTTACCGTAAACGATGTTCTGGAACATATCACTTAGTTCCTGATGCTAGAGTAGCGATTGCCCATGGTCAGATGAGTGAGTTGAAGTTAGAAGAGCTAATGTTAGATTTTTTAGAAGGAAACTTTGATGTGCTGGTCTGCACAACGATTATTGAAACAGGTATGGATATATCAAATGTAAATACTATTATTATTAATGAAGCTGATAAGCTGGGATTATCACAGCTTTATCAACTGCGTGGTAGAGTTGGAAGGACTAATAGAATTGCCTATGCTTATTTATTATATAAGCCAGAAAAGATACTTTCTGAGATAGCAGAGAAGAGGTTGAAGGCAATTAAAGAGTTTACTAACTTAGGTTCAGGATTTAAGATTGCTATGAGAGATTTAGAGATTAGAGGAGCAGGAAATATATTAGGTCCTGAACAGCATGGGCATATTGAAGCGATTGGCTTCTCTTTGTATTGTAAGCTATTAGAAGAAGCGGTGAATAATTTAAAGAATGAAGGAATAGAAGAAGATGTAGAGGTATCCTTAGAGCTGAAGGTAGATGCTTATATACCTGATGAGTATATCAGTGATTCAAGACAGAAGATTGAAGTATATAAGAAGATAGATGCTATTTCAGATATGGAAGAGTATAGTCGATTAAAGAAAGAGTTGCAGGATAGATTTGGTGATTTGAAAAAAGAAGTAATAATTTTATTAGAATTGGCTAAAATTAAGATAAAGGGAAGGGAGATGTCCCTAGTACAGATCAAAGAAAAGGGTCAAGCTTTGGAGCTGCAGTTTAGCAAAAATCATTCTCTATCAGGAGAGAAGTTAGTGGCTATAAGTCAAGAGTTTGATGGACTAAAATTTGTGGCAAGTAATGAACCTAAAATAAAAATGTCAAATAGTAATTTAAGTGATCAAGATAAAGTTAACTTAATAATAGATATCTTAAATTTTTTGTCACCCCAATAAAATTTCCAGAATTATTCAAGTGATTTTTTACATTAGTTGGCATAATAAGAATAAAATTTTTAAAGTAATTATATACTAATAGTGAGTGATAAGGAAATAAAACTATTAGGAGGTGACAATTACTTAGTATTCCTGCTTTTAGGATGCTAAATAATTAAAAAATGAAAGCAACTGGAATAGTACGTCGTATAGATGATTTAGGTAGAGTTGTAATCCCCAAAGAGATTAGAAGAACAATGAGAATCAGAGAGGGAGAGCCTTTAGAAATATTTGTAGATCGTGATGGTGAAGTGATTTTAAAGAAGTACTCTCCAATTGGTGAGCTAGGAGAATTTGCTCAAGAATATGTTGATTCCTTATCAGAGGTAACAGGACATATGGCATGTGTTCTAGATAGAGATGCTATTGTTGCAGTAGCCGGTGGTAAGAAGAATAAGTTTATCGATAAGCCTGTTAGTTCAATTACAGAAGATGTAATGAACAGTGGAGAAATTAAGATTATCAATGAAAAAACAGAAGAGATTTTCTGTGAAGGAATTTATGGAGAAGAAGAGAGTACCTTTACAGCACAAGTGATAGTACCGATTATGATGGATGGTGATGCAATTGGTGCTGTTGTATTAGCTTCTAAAAAAGATAATGCAGAAATGGCTGACCTTGAAGTTAAGTTAGCCAGTACAGCAGCTGGTTTTTTAGCAAAACAGATGAAAAGTTAGTTTCTCGGTGGGCGTATAGCTCACCTTTTTTTATTTTAATAATGGTAAGTAGATAATAGAACTTATTTATATATTGGCGGAAAGGTTTATAGATAGTTATAATATGAGTATATTGCGATACTTTCGATATTAGGTTGGTAGGTAGTTGGATGGTTAGGGTTTTTCCTAACTATCTACCCCCAAACTATCTGACTACCAAAGTAAAAAGTGTCGTAATACCTCTCTTTTGTATCACTATTTCCATATTACGATTAGTAAATTGAGGTTTTGCTCTATAATAAAAGCCTAGGTAAAAGGGTAGCATAATTGGTGAAAATCTGTTATCATTAATATTTGAAAGGAATAGTATTCAAGGAAGGAAGATGTAGTTGAGTACAACAAAAAAGGACTCATTATTAAAAGGAACAGCTATTTTAGCTGCTGCTGGTTTTATTAGTAAATTTTTAGGATTTATCTATAGATCTTTTTTGGGAAGAGTTATTGGTGATCAAGGTTTTGGTCTTTATGAGAAGGCTTATCCTATCTATACTATGATCTTAACAATCTCTACAGTAGCTATTCCTATTGCTATTTCTAAGTTAATATCTGAGAAAAGAGCTGAAGGAAGGCATGATTTAGCTTATTACATATTTAAAGTAGCTTTAAGATTCAGTTTTATCTTTGGTTCTTTTGCAAGTATAATAGTTGCAATCTTTGCCAAACCTCTAGCTAAGTATTTATTGGGTGATATTAGAGTCTATTACTCTATTTTAGCAATAGCACCAGCTATATTTATCGTATCAATTATGGCAACCTATCGGGGATATTTTCAAGGTTGGCAACAGATGAAGCCTACAGCAATTTCGCAGGTTGTCGAACAGGTACTTAGAATGACAACTATGATCTTATTGGCTTATTTTCTTCTGCCTTATGGTGTAGAGTACGGTGCAGCTGGAGCAGCCTCTGGAGCTTTTTTTGGAGCTATTGCAGGTTTAATTATTATTTTAGTCATTTACTATAGATTTCAGAAAAAACATCAAGATAAGTTCGATGATTCTGCTGATCATCCTCCAGTCAAGGAAGTCTTAAATAAGATAGCTTCTCTAGCTATACCTGTAACTGTAGGTGCCTTAATTTTACCATTAATGAGACTAATCGATGCAATTATGATTACACCTAGGTTGGAAGTGGCAGGTTTTAGTCTACAAGAAGCTACGAGTTTATATGGTCAATTCAATGGGATGGCGATGACATTAGTTAGATTTCCTACAGTTATCGCTGCTTCTTTAGCGGTCAATTTAGTCCCTGCTATTTCAGAAGCTTATACTCTTGGTTCGGACAAGCTAGCTAAAAATAGAATTGCTAAAGCTTTTAAATTAAGCATATATATATCAATACCTGCTGCTATTGGTTTAATGACTTTGGCTGAACCATTATGTAGAGTTATTTTTGCAAATGAACAGGCAGCAATCTCTTTGCGTTATGTAGCTCTAGGGGTAGTCGCAGTCAGTTTACAACAGGTTAGTTCTAGTATGTTACAGGGCTTTGGTAAACCTAGATTGCCAGCTAGAAACCTCTTTTTTGGTGCTTTAGTCAATGTTATTTTAAATTATACACTAACAGCTATGCCTATTCTAGGAATTAGGGGAGCAGCTTTAGGTACAGTAGTTGGGTTCTCTGTTGCAGCAATTTTAAATATGGTAGCTGTATTTAAGATAGTAAAGCCAGATTTTGACTATAATATGCTCTTGATTAAGCCATTATTAGGTGGGGGAATGATGTTTTTAGTTATTTTATCAACTTATAATCTACTATCCTCTGTTTTGGAATTTGAAGTCTTTACTATTTTAGCAACAGTTATTATAGGAATGTTAGCTTATGGAATAGTACTAATATTGACCTCTGCTATAAAGAAGGAAGATTTAAGGATGATACCTAAAATTGGAGTTAGATTGGCAGATTTTTTAGATAAATTAGGATTAGTGAGGGGATAAAATGTTACAGATACTTGGTTTGGGAGCTGGTGGATTAAAACTATTGACCTTAGAGGCTTATCAGGCATTAAAGCAGGCTGATAAGGTTTACTTGCGAACTAAAAAACATCCAGCAGTAACAGACTTAGAGCGAGAGGGTATAGTTTTTGAGAGCTTTGATTATTTGTATGAAGACTGTGAAAGCTTTGATCAAGTTTATCAGACTATAGCTGAGAAAATCATAAATTTAGTAGATAGCGGAGATAATATCATTTATGGAGTGCCAGGACATCCTCTGGTAGCTGAAGATACAGTCCAAAAGATTATCAGCAATTTAGATGATAGTGATTATCAAATTATTGCAGGTCCTAGCTTTATAGATGCGATCTTTACTACTTTAGAAATTGATCCTATTACAGGTATTAAGATAATAGATGGGCTGAACTTTACAGCTAGGGATTTGGAGCCATCGATTGCCACTATTATCAGTCAGGTTTATAATCAAATGATAGCTTCTGAAGTTAAATTAACTTTGATGGAGATTTATCCAGATGATTTTATGGTAACAGTTATAAGAGGGGCAGGGCTTGTAGATCAGAGGATAGAAGAAGTACCTTTATACCAATTGGATCGTTTAGAGTGGATTGACCATCTAAGCTCTATCTATCTTCCAATAGATCAAGATAATAATCGAAGGTTTAACCGATTACTGGAGATTATGGAGATTCTAAGAAGACCTGATGGCTGTCCGTGGGACTTAGAGCAGGATCATTATTCTTTAAAGAAGCATTTAATCGAAGAAGCCTATGAAGTTGTAGAAAGGATTGAAGAAGATGATCTTTGGGGAATGGCCAATGAACTTGGAGATGTGTTGTTGCAGATAGTCTTTCATGCTCAAATAGCTAAACAAGAAGGAATTTTTACTATTTATGATGTAATTGAGGAGATAAATGAGAAGATGATTAGACGCCATCCCCATATCTTTGCTCAGGTTCAAGTGGAGGACTCTGATGAGGTAGTAGATAATTGGGAAGAGATTAAGCGTCAAGAGAAGGCTAGAAACGGTAAAGAAGAATTGGTTTCTATTTTAGATAGTGTTCCAATTCAATTGCCTGCTTTAATGCAAGCTCAAAAAATTCAATCTAAAGTAGGCAAAGTTGGCTTTGAATGGCCAGAGGTTGATGGAGCTTTAGACAAGGTAGAAGAAGAGATAGCTGAGCTTAAAGCAGAGATAAAGAAGAATAATTCTAAAGAGATTAAAGAGGAGTTAGGAGATTTATTATTCTCTTTGGTTAATATAGCAAAATTTTTAGGAATAGATGCTGAATTTAGTTTGCGACAGACAATCAATAAATTTAAGAGTAGGTTTAACTATATAGAAGAGAAGGTAGCTGAGCAAAATAAAGAATTAACGAATTTCTCTTTAGAAGAATTAGACAAATTCTGGGAGGAAGCTAAGGAGATTAGAAGGAGGAACTAAGATGTTGGAGATGCGAAGAAATATTAGTATCCTATTATTTTTACTATGTATATTCATACCAGCAACTGCTTATGGACAAGCAGGTAATTTTGATGTTAATGCTAAGTCTGCTATTTTGATGGAGGCAGAAAGTGGTCAAGTATTATTTGCTAAGAATGAACATTTGGAGTTACCGCCAGCTAGTATCACCAAAATTATGACTGCATTACTGGCGATGGAGGCGATTGACCATGGCGATGTGACTCTAGAAGATAAGGTTAAAGCCAGTGCTTTAGCAGAGTCTATGGGGGGGTCACAGATTTGGCTAGAAGCAGGCGAGAAGATGCCTTTAAAGGATTTATTAAAATCTATTTTGATTCCTTCTGCAAATGATTCAGCTGTTGCAGTAGCTGAACATATTGGGGGAACAGAACAGAATTTTGTAAGAATGATGAATCAGAAGGCTAAACAGCTAGGAATGAAAAATACATTATTTATTAATACAACTGGTTTGCCAGTAGAACATGGGGATCACCATAGTAGCGCTTATGATATAGCAGTTATGGGTAGAGAGTTGGTAAAACATGAGCAGATTTTTGATTGGACCAGTAAACGTTTGGCTTATATCAGAAATGGTAGCTATCCTATCTATACGACCAATGAGTTGTTAGGTCATTTTCCAGGTGCAGATGGTTTAAAGACTGGGTGGACTGAGGAAGCCGGATATTGTTTAGCAGGAACAGCTAAGCAAGGTGATTTGAGGCTGATTGCAGTGGTAATGGGAACTGATAGTCCTAGTGCTAGAGTAGATGAGACTGCTAAATTATTAAACTATGGGTTTAGAGCCTTTACTAAGGCTATTTTAATCAATTCTGGGATTGAAGTCTCTACAGTAGAGGTCAAGAAAGGAAAAGAATTAGAAGTTCCAGTTGAAACTGCTCAAAGTTTCTCAGCTATGATTGAACGAGGAACTAAAGAGTTGGTTGAGCAGGAAGTTGAGATTACTAAAGAGCTTGAAGCACCAGTTAAGAAGGGTGAGCAAGTTGGAAAGTTAATCTTTAAGAAGGATGATAGAGTTTTAGGAAAGGTTGATTTAGTAGTTGCTAAGGATGTTGAGAGGGCTGGATTCTTTACTTTGATTTGGCGATGGATAGTTGATTTTGTAATGGGGTTTTTTGAGAAGTAAAAATTAATTTTAAAATAGGGTAAGTTCTCAATTGAGAATTTACCCTATTTTCATATTTTAATTGAGTTTTAATGGGTATATTGCGACACTTTTTGAGTTTAAGTATAAGTCTAAGGATAGTTTAAGCAATGTTTTTATGATTTACTCAAACTTAATCTTAGCCTTATACTTAGTTGCAAAGTGTCGTAATATCTCTCTATTATACCAAATTCTATATTATTAAAAGATATTAATCATCAATTGCTCTGAGGTTGACTCAATAACTTGGGAGCAAAATAATCAATCCCAATAGCTCCAAGAGGTGCAGTTAAGATAATTGACATTACTGCTAAAGCTAAGATTAACTCTCCATTAGGCACTCCATTAGCTAAGGGGACAGCTCCGATAGCAGCCTGTACCGTTGCTTTGGGGATATAAGCAATTACACAAAAAACCCTCTCTTTGAAATTAAGGTAACTATTAGTTGTTGAAATTAACACACCTATACTTCTAGCAATCAATCCAAGGAATATCAATAAGATGCCTAGCCAGCCTGCATGCAAGGCTACTTGCACCTTAACAGCTGCTCCGATTAAGACAAATAAGAATATCTTAGCAGGAATCCATAATTTATTTAAAGCCAAAGATAAGTTAGTAGCCACCTCTTTGTTCTTCTCCAACAACCAATATCCAATAGTCATCAGTCCTAATAGACTGGCTACTCCTAAGTAATCTCCTAAAATTGTAGTAAAGATTGCTACAACCATTAAGATGATAGTTTGGTAGCTCAGGTTGAGTTTATTATACCTTCTAAAGAATTTTTCTAAAAGATAGCCAATAATTAATCCTAAGAGAACTCCTCCAATAATTTTAATAGGGATCTCTGTTAAGATGCTAAAGATTTGAACTTCACCACTTTTAAATAATCCTAAGAAGATACTGAAGATTGTGATAGCAAAGACATCATCAATAGAAGCTCCTGCTAAGACTAGAGTTGGTACCTCCTTATCCTTTCCTAGCTTCTTCTCTATTAACTGTAGCATTGATGGTACAATCACAGCTGGTGAGACAGCAGCAATGATAAAGGCCAACATTCCTGCAGACTGCCAATTTAGCTTAAAGATATGGGTAGCTATTAAGAAGATGGCAGCTCCTTCTAATAATCCAGGGATGAAACTAAGCTTAAAGGCGGTTTTACCAATCTTCTTTAAGGTCTCCTTACTGATTCCTAATCCTGCTCTAAGCAGAATAATAATCAAGGCTAATTCTCTAATCTCCTGAGAGATACCCATTAATTCTTGACTTAACAATCCATAGCCTGATGGTCCTAAGATGATTCCTGCCAATAACATTCCTAACAAACTAGGTAGATTTAATCTTTCAAAGATGAATCCTAAAATTAGTCCAACAATTAAAATTAAAGCAATACTCAATAACATTTTATTCCTCCTTAAATTAGTAATTAGTGATGAGTAGCATAATAATATCAGCCATTGTATAGAAATAAATGGAAAATAAAAATAGCTTCTACTCCCTAAGAAGTAGAAGCTATTAGCCTAAAAGACGGTTTTGATATATCTAGATTATCAAGGTGAGCCTCATCACCAATTTTATGTAATTTATGTTGCTATTATATTTACTTTTCTTAGCAAAGTCAAGGGCAGATTGAATAGAAGTGAAATTAAGATGAGATAATATCTTTATAAAGGGGAGGAATAAAATGATGATGAAATTATTAAAAAGGAGTATCATCTTGCTTGCTATAGTAATTTTAACAGGATGTGGTCAACAAGGAACTCAGGGAGAAGAGCCTACAATTCAAGTTAAGTTGGTTGATGGTCAGATAAATAAGATAAATATAGAAGAATATGTAGCAGGAGTAGTTGCAGGGGAGATGAAGAAGGGGTGGCTCAAAAATGCCTATGCAGCCCAAGCTATTATTGCTAGAACCTTTACCCTAAAACGTCTAGAGGAGAATGGAAATAATACAATCAGTGCTAGACATGAAGAGGCTCAAGCCTATCGACCAGAGAATATTAGCTCTGAAATTAGAGAGGCTGTTAAGATGACTAGAGGGGAAGTAGCTACTTATCAAGATAAATATATTCAGGGCTGGTTTCATTCAAGTGCAGGGGGGCAGACTACCAGTGCTAAAGTAGGACTGGCTTATAAAGAAGCAGAGCCACCTTATGTACAAAGTGTTGAATCTCCCGATGATGCAGCTCCTAGAGATATTCAAAATTGGCAAGTTAGTATTGGAAGAGAAGAGATAGCAGTGGCTTTAGAAAAAGCAGGAGAGAGAATGACACAGATAAAGGATATTAAAGTTCTCAAAAGGGACAGCACAGGGAGAATAATTCAAATAGCAGTTATACATGACCAAGGGAGTAAAGAGTTGCAGGGAGCAGAGTTTAGAACTTTAATCGGTCCTGATAAATTAAAGTCTACACTAATCAAATCTATTGAAAAATCTGGAGATAAGTTTATTTTTACCGGCAGTGGTTATGGGCATGGAGTGGGGATGAGCCAATGGGGAGCTTATAAGTTGGCCAAAGAAGGTAAGACACCTGAAGAGATAGTCAATTACTACTTTAAAGATGTTAAGATAGTAAAGAAATGGGACTGATTATTTTGATTATCTAAAAGAGGAATTAAAATATAGATTATCGAATAATTAATAAGGATTGATTCTTCTTTTGTACTATTACCTAAAAAAGGAGGAGAGCTACAATGACTGCTTCAGCAATTGGAATGCTTATCTTTGGTTCTGTAGTTCTTTATGGCGGATTAGGGTATTGTATTTATAGGTTCATCAAAGGAGAAAGAGAAAGAAGTTAATGATTAGTTTATATCAGTAATTGGATTAGTCCAGTTACTGATTTTTTATTATTTGGTGAAATATTTAATTAGCAATAAAATTAGAGGGAGAGATTAGAACTTATAGAAGAGTATACATAGATAATTAGTCAAAATATGAAAATTCTTTAACAAGGAGGTAGAGAGATGATTTATAAAGTATGTGAGAATACAGTGGTGTTACGCTTAGAAAAAGGTGAAGAGATTCTTAGTTCAATTAAGAAGGTCTGTGAAGCTGAAGATATTAAATTGGGAACTATTTCAGGCTTAGGAGCTGTTGACTATCTTTCTGTGGGGCTATATAAGACTAAGGAGAAGGAGTATATTTCTAATGTTTATCAGGGAGAGTTTGAAATTTCAAGTCTAATTGGAAATGTGACAACTAAAAATTCTAAAGTTTATCTACACATTCATGCTACCTTTTCAGATGTAAAGAATAAAGTTGTAGGAGGACACTTAAATAAAGCTATAGTCAGTGCAACTGCTGAGATATTTATTCTTAAGGTAAAGGGTACTGTTGAGCGAGAACTTGATGATACAATTGGATTAAATCTAATGAAATTTTAGGTTAAAAAGATCCAGAGTCAATAATATGGATTCTGCTTCTTTTTTAACAGATTAAGAATAGATTAATATACTGATCTCATAAGATATCTTAGCCAATAAGATTATAATAAGGTAAGGTGGTTAAAATGAGAGAGGATATTTTAGTTATTTTAGGTAGTTTATTAGCTACAGCAGGTATTGTTACAGTTTTAGCATTTATTTATTAACTAAGATAAAAGGGTTGTCCCAATTGGGGCGACCCTTTTATCTTAAGATCTTAGATTTATATAAAAAGAGGTTTCTTAAGTTTATAGATGAATATTGTAAAATAATAATAAAAAATAAAGTTGTTTTAGAATATATCTCTTTAAAGGAGGAGAAATATGAGATTAAATCGTTCTTTGGCACAAAAGATTGTAGAAAATACTGTACATGTATTGGGCAGGAATATCAATATTATGAATCATCAAGGGATAATCATAGGTAGTGGTGACTTAAATCGAATCGATACCTTTCATGAGATAGCATATGAGGTAATTAGAACTGAAGCTCCTTTTATTATTAAAAGAGAGGAGATTGATAAATTTAAAGGGGTGAAGGAAGGGATAAATCTACCAATAATATTTCATGATTCAATAATTGGGGTAGTAGGAATAACTGGAAGAATAGAAGAGGTCTCTGGTTATGGTCAGATCGTTAAAAACATGGTAGAGTTAATCCTAGAACAGGAATTTTTGCGCCAAGAGATAGAACTTAATAATAGAGCTTTGGAGAATTTTTATCAGCAGTTAATTACTAATAATATTCTAGATAGAGAGTCATTAAAGGATCGGATTAAATTATTTAAGATTAATCCTAACTTGGATAGAGTCGTGTTTTTGATCAGCTTTAAAAGTTTTGACAATCAATTGGTAACTAATGCAATTAATAAACTTAATAATCTCTCCTGTATAAATAATGAGGATATCTTCTTAATGTGGGGAGATAACCTTGTCTTAATTAAGGCTCTAAACTTCAAAGGTACCGAACTACAGAACAATCAAATTTTAAACTTGGCTAAGACTTTGGAATTTCAAATCAAGAAGTTCATTTCAGCTCCAATAATTGGTATTGGGCGAATTGTACATGACTTAAGTAAGCTTCATCTCTCCTATGAAGAGGCTAAATTCTCCTTAGAAATTGGCAACAAGGTCTATCGAGCCAAGGATAAAGAGAAGAGAATTTTTTATATTAATAACTTAGGTTGTGACTATATCCTACCTTTTATAGATTATTCTCATGCAGAGTATTATCTCCACAATCTATTTGATAGAGATATTGAGAAGGTATTCTCTGAAACCGATATAGGTGATATTATTGAATCTTTAGTTGATAATAATTTAAATATCAGCAAGGCAGCAGAAGAGCTGTATATCCATCGCAATACCCTGTTATATAGAATAAAGAAGATTGAAAAGGATACTGGACTGAATATTAAGAATTCAAAGGACTTATTTACCTTATTGTTGGCTTATCACCTTTATCTCTTTAATAAATAATGCTTTAGTGCAAGTTGCACAAAAAAGGCCTATTTATTTTTGTTTAATTGTGATATTTTAGACATTGTTTAGATGGAGAAACTATAGTAAACTTATATTAATAAGTGAAATTTAACACAATTTTATAATTATCTTAATATTCAATCAAGATATAATTTATCTAATTGCTTACTCTAATGTGCAGTTAGTACAATTAAATACAAGGCCATAATAATAACCAATAATAAGCTAATAAGAGCCTACTATTTAGACATTGAAGGAATCTATGTCTATTAGTGGCTCTTTATTTTTGAATAATCAATTAAATTATAACTATATTGTTGTATAATGTAAATTTTGAAATTGAGATAGATTAGCTATCTTTAATTTTGATAACAACTTAATTAAGTATAATCTGCAAAGAACTATAAGAACTTAATTAATATAAGATATATAAGCTTGATAGATTTAAGAGATTATAAAGCGGCCAATAATCCAAAATAGACACAAGTAGATATGGGAATATAAGAGGATTATTGGCTGTAAAGATTGGAGGGCTGATACTTTAAATTAAAGAGGTCCTATGGGGAAAGATAGTACTTTTATAACTATTAATTAAAATCATAAGGGAGGCTTATTAAATGAACAAGAAATCGTTAGTTATTTTATCATTAGCAATGGTTGCTACTTTAATATTTGCTGGTATGGCTAATGCTTGGTGGATATTTGGTGATGAAAGCAAAAAAGAGGGTGGATCAACTTATCCATCTAAACCAATTCAGATAATTGTACCTGCTGGACCAGGTGGAGATACTGATACTAATGCTAGAACAATTGCTAAGTATCTTGATGATACTTTAGGGGCTAATATCGCTGTTGTTAATATGGAGGGAGCTGGAAGTACTATCGCATCTCAACATGTTAAAAATTCTAAACCAGATGGACATACAGTAATGTTCTTTCACAGTTCTCTTTATTTAGCTAAAATCTTTGGAGTAGCAGAATATGATTTTGAAGCCTTTAAACAAGGACCAATGGTTACTTTAGAGCCAAGTAATACCTTCTTAATCAAAGGAGATGACCCTAGATTCAGCAATCTAGACGAATTAGTTGCTTATGGCAAGAAACATCCAGGTGAACTAACAATTGGTATTGAAACTGGTGGAATGTCTCATATGGTAAGCTTAGCTTTTGCTGATGCAGTTGGTGTAGAGTTTAATTTCGCTGATGTAGGTGGACAATCAGCTAAGAATGCTGCTTTATTAGGTGGTCATGTTGATTTAATTTATGGTATTGTATCTCCTGTTTTATCTTATATTAAGAGTGGTGATATGATCTCTTTAGGAATTACTGCAGAAGAGAGACAAGAGGCTTATGACTTTATTCCAACCTTTATTGAACAAGGTTATAAACTTAATATTGGTAAACCATATTACTTCTTATTCCCTAAAGATACTCCACAAGAGATAGTTGATACTTTTACCGCAGCTGTTAAGGAAGCTACAGAAGAACAAGGCTATAAAGATGACTTAGCTAAAGTTAAATTAAAGCCTAACTATAAGGATCCTGAAGAAGCAAGATCATTTATAACTCATCAAAGGGATTACTTCCAAATGCTATATAACAAGTTAGCATTTTAATTATGAATTAAGTCTATTAGACTATAAAAAGATAAATTAAAATGTTCTAAAATTACATGTTTAAAATTCTAAGGAAGAGAAATTTCTCTTCCTTAGTTATAAATCATCTATTATTAAAGTAAAAAATCTATTTCTAAATATAATCTATTTTGATGATAGAACTTAAGACAATCAGGATAGGAGGTAAAAGATGGCTAAAAAGAGGATTGGATTTGGAATCTTTCTGATATTGTTCTGTACTATAGCTTATATTATGACCTATTCAATTCCACAAAGAGTACAGATGGAAGTTTCAGCTGCATTCTTTCCTAGAGTAGTTTTGATAGCTTTAGCAGTATCTGCTCTTTTAGTAATTATAGGTGGCTTGAAGGAATATCGCCTTGAAAAAGTTCAAATAAAAAAAGAAGAGAAGGGAGAATTTCATTATAAATTATTGGTTCTTTCTCTGATAAATTGTCTAGGTTATGGCATATTATTAAAACCATTAGGTTTTGTCTTTACATCAAGCGTATTTCTAATCTTACAGATGTGGCTTATGACAGCTGATATAACTAAGAAAATCTTTATTAGAAACACTATTCTTTCAATTACTGTGGTTGTAGCACTTTATGTTCTTTTCACTACAGTATTTTATGTACCTTTACCATAATATAAGTAAAAATTTTATGTACTAATTATTTATTCTATAAGGAGGTAGACACAGTGGGAATGTTTTTAACAGGGCTTTTAGCTGTATTAAATATTAAGACCCTTATTTTAATGATTATAGGT
Organism: Orenia metallireducens; assembly: GCF_003001995.1. Lineage (GTDB taxonomy): Bacteria > Bacillota > Halanaerobiia > Halobacteroidales > Halobacteroidaceae > Orenia > Orenia metallireducens_B. The sequence continues at coordinate 13,652 of NZ_PVNB01000030.1, forward strand.
GTAGCTGTGGGAATTATCTTTGGCTCTGTACCAGGTATGACTGCAACTATGGCTGTAGCATTATTTATTCCTGTTACTTTTTCTATGGATACAATCCCAGGAATGGCTGTTATGATTGCCCTTTATGTAGGTGGTATCAGTGGAGGTCTAATCCCTGCTATATTACTTAATATGCCTGGAACCCCTTCATCAATTGCTACAACCTTTGATGGTTATCCTTTAACTCAACAGGGTAAAGGGGGTAAGGCTCTTGGTACTGCAGTAGTTGTATCCTTTTTTGGTGGAGTTATCAGTTTCTTAATCTTAAGTTTTGCTTCTCCTTTATTGGCGAAAATAGCCCTTAAGTTCGGCCCTTTTGAGTATTTTTCTTTAATGCTCTTTGCTTTAACGATTATAGCTACAGTAACTAGAGGCTCCTTTATTATGGGGATTGTTAGTGGATTAATAGGAATGGTATTTACCTTTGTTGGTATGGCACCTGTAGATGGTGTAGATCGCTTTACCTTTGGCTTATATCAATTAAAGGGTGGATTTAGTTTACTTCCAGTATTGATTGGTTTATTTGCTGTTTCAGAGATATTTAAGGCAGCAGAGTCAGGCTTTAAAGAAGAAATTCAAGAAGTACCTGAGGTTAGTGGTTTCGGAATGACCTTCCAAGAGATAAAAGAACAGGCAGTTAATATTTTTAGATCAGGGGTTGTAGGAACTATAGTTGGGATTTTACCAGGTATTGGTGGAAGTACTGCTTCTATCTTATCCTATAGTCAAGCTAAAAAGGCTTCTAAGACACCTGAAAAGTTTGGTACGGGAATTGTTGATGGATTGATTGCTAGTGAGGCTGCAAATAATGGTTTAACTGGTGGAGCTTTAGTTCCGTTACTGGCTTTAGGTATTCCAGGTGATAGTACAACAGCTGTATTGCTTGGTGCCTTAATGATTCAAGGTGTGCAGCCTGGACCGTTATTATTTAGATCGAATCCAGATGTTATCTATGGAATCTTTGGTGCGTTATTAATTGCAAATGTTATTATGTTACTTATTGAGTTCTTTGGAATTAAGATATTTATCAATATTCTTAAAGTTCCTAAGAGTATCTTATTACCGATAGTATTTATTACTTGTGCTCTTGGAGCCTTTGCTGTTAATAATACCTTATTTGATGTTTGGGTAGTAATTATCTTTGGTATCCTTGGTTATGTACTATCTAAATTTGGAATACAGCTAGCACCATTAATCATTGGATTTATCTTAGGACCAATGGCTGAAGGTAACTTAAGAAGAGCTTTAATGTTAAGTTCAGGTAGTATTACACCGATGTTTACAAAGCCAATTTCATTATTATTTGTAGTAGCAACAGTTATTTCAGTAGGCTCTGTAATCTATAAAAGCTTTAAGAATAAAAACAAGGAAGAATCAAACATTTTAGCATAAAAGAAGATAATGTTAGGAGTGTGAAATATGGGAAAAATACCTGAGATAGTTGAAATGCAAGTCTTTCCTGTAGCAGGAAGAGATAGTATGTTATTAAATTTAAGTGGAGCTCATGGACCTTATTTTACTAGAAATATTGTTATTTTAAAAGATAGTTCAGGAAATACCGGAGTTGGAGAAGTTCCAGGTGGAGAGAAGATTACAAAAACTTTAGAAGAGGCTAAAGAGTATGTTATAGGTACAAGTATAGGTGCTTATAAGAATACTTTAAAAACAGTTCGAGAAAAATTTGATAATCCTAATGATGTAAGGGGATTACAAACCTTTGATCTTAGAACAACAGTACATGTGGTAACAGCTATAGAAGCAGCACTTTTAGATCTTTTAGGAAAGCATTTGGATGTACCAGTTGCTGCTTTATTAGGAGATGGACAGGTCAGAGATAAGGCTCTTATGTTAGGGTATCTTTTCTTTATAGGAGATCCTGATAAGACAGATCTGCCTTATTTAAGAGAACAAGATTCTGATTGCGAATGGTATAGAGTTCGTAGAGAAGAAGCCCTTACTCCTGAAGCTGTAGTAAAGTTAGCTGAAGCATCAAAGGAGAAATATGGATTTAATGATTTCAAATTAAAGGGTGGAGTATTAGCACCTATGGAAGAAGCAGAAGCTGTAAGAGCATTAAAAGATAGATTTCCTGATGCAAGAATTACTTTAGACCCAAATGGTGGCTGGATGCTAGATGAAGCAGTAGAAGTAGCAAATAGCTTAAAAGATGTGTTAACATACTGTGAAGATCCATGTGGAGCAGAAGGAAGATTCTCAGGAAGAGAGATCATGACTGAATTTAAAAAGAAAACAGGTTTTCCTACAGCTACAAACATGATTGCAACAGACTGGAGAGAGATGGCTCATACTATAGCTCTTAATTCTGTAGATATACCTTTAGCAGATCCTCATTTTTGGACTATGGCAGGATCAGTTAGAGTAGGACAGATGTGTAATGACTTTGGTCTTACATGGGGATCTCACTCAAACAACCACTTTGATATCTCATTAGCTATGTTCACTCATGTAGCTTGTGCAGTACCTGGAGATGTAACAGCTATAGATACTCACTGGATCTGGCAAGAAGGAACAGAAAGACTTACTATTGATCCTCTAAATATTGAAGATGGATATGTAGCAATCCCTGATAGACCAGGTCTAGGAATAGAGATAGATATGGAGCAGGTTAAAAAGGCCCATGAATTATATGTAAAAGAGAACTTAGGTGCTCGTGATGACTCTATAGGAATGCAGTACTTAATTCCTGGCTGGGAGTTTAATAATAAAAGACCTTGTCTAACTTGTGAACCAAAGGAAGATAAATAAGGTTTATTTAGGATAGATAATAGTAAAGATAACTAGGGAGGTGAATTAATGAAGATACTCATAGCCCCAGATTCATTTAAAGGAAGTTTGACTGCATTAGAAGTTGCAGAGAATATCGAAAAAGGGATTTTAAGGATTCTACCAGATGCAGAGGTTTTGAAAGTACCGATGGCTGATGGTGGAGAAGGTACTTTACAGTCATTAGTTGATGCTAACCAAGGAGAGGTTATAGAAAAAGAGGTAGTTGGTCCTCTTGGTGATAAAGTAGAAGGTTATTTTGGCTATCTAGCAAAGGATAATACAGGAGTTGTAGAGATGGCAGTTGCTTCTGGCTTACCACTTATCTCAGAGCAAGATCTCAACCCAATGAAAACTACTACCTATGGGACCGGTGAGTTGATCAAAGCTGCTCTAGATAAGGGTGTAAAAGAGCTAATCATTGGGATTGGTGGTAGTGCAACTAATGATGGTGGGGTTGGAATGGCTCAAGCATTAGGGGTCAAATTCTTAGATAGTAGTGGTGAAGAGATTGGGTTTGGTGGAGGAGAATTAGATAAGATTGAGTCAATTGATATGAGTGGACTAGACCCTAGGATCAAGGATGTAAAGATTAGAGTTGCATGTGATGTAACAAATTGCCTTTATGGTCCAGAGGGTGCTGCCCACATTTATGGTCCTCAAAAGGGTGCAACCCCGGAGATGATTAAAATTTTGGATGATAATCTACGCCATTTGGCTGAAGTTGTAAAAAGAGACCTTGCTAAGGATGTACAGAGTATAGTGGGTGGGGGAGCAGCTGGAGGTTTAGGGGCAGGACTAGTCGCCTTCTTAGATGCAAAGCTTGAAACTGGAGTTGATATTATCTTAGATGCTACTAACTTGGCTGCTAGGATGAAAGGTGTAGATTTAGTTATCACAGGTGAAGGTAGGTTAGATAGTCAGACAGTTAATGGCAAGACTCCAATTGGTGTTGCTAAGAAGGCAAAGGAATTTGGCTTACCTGTCATAGCTATCTCAGCTATCTTTGGAGATGGTGTAGAGAAGGTACTTGGTGAAGGAATAGATGCTGTCTTTAATATGTATCAAGATCCATCTGTCTCTATGGAAGATCAACCTACAGAAGAGTGGCTACAGTTTATAGCTGAACAGATAATGAGAGCTTTAAAAATAGAGACATCAGCACCTGATATGGGGATAGCTTTTGAATATATAAGCTAAAATAATAATTAAACCCTTGGAAATAAAGATTTAGGATTAATACTATTTATAAATCATTTTAAAAGGGAATGATTAAATAGATACCAAGATTAAGGATGTGGTGAAATGGATTTTGAGATTAAAGGAATTATCCCTGCCATGGTCACACCTATGGATAAGGAAGGGAATTTAAATAAAGCTGCTTTAAGAAAGCTGACTAATCACCTAATAGATGGTGGCGTTCATGGATTATTTCCAGTAGGAAGTACAGGTGAATATTATGGGTTGACTCTAGATCAAAAAAGGGAAGCTCTTGAAATTGTTATAGAAGAGGCTAATGGTAGATTACCTATTTATGCTGCTACAGGAATGATTACTACTAAAGAGACTATTCAGGTAACACAGATGGCAGAGGATGCAGGAGCAGATGCAGTTTCAGTTCTAACACCGATGTTTATTAGACCTAGTGAGAATGAGCTTTATAATCATTATAAGGCAGTTGCTGAAAGTGTAGATATTCCTGTATTATTGTACAATAACCCTGCTAGAACTGGTGTTAATGTCAGTGCTGACTTAATGGAGAAACTAAGTCAGATAGATAACATAGCTGGAATCAAGGATACTAGTGGTAATATGACTCTAACAGGAGAGTTTATTAGAAGAACACCTGATGATTTTACTGTTTTAGCTGGTTCAGATACTTTAATCTTAAGTACATTAGTTTATGGAGGAAAGGGTGCAATCAGTTCAACATCTAATATAGCACCAGAGTTGATCGTTAGAATCTATGAGGAGTATATTCAAGGAAATATAGAAGAGGCTCGTAAAGCACAGTTTGAATTGGCTCCACTTCGCTTAGCCTTTAGTCTAGGAACCTTCCCTGTAATTATGAAAGAAGGATTAAAGCTAATGGGAATTGATGCTGGTGATACTTTATCACCTGTAGAGTCAATTGGTGAAGAAGAAAGAGCTAAGTTAAAGGGTATCTTAGATAATTTAGGTCTTATTTAAATTATTTATAAATTTACTAAATCAAACTAAAAGGAGAGATGTACAGTGAAGAAGATTGGATTTATTGGATTAGGAATTATGGGTAAACCTATGGCAAAGAATTTAATGGATGCAGGGCATGAAATGATCGTTCTTGATATTAATCAGGACGTTTTAAAGGAAATGAAAGAGTATGGAGCAGAGGTAGCAGCTACTCCTAAAGAGATCGCAGAAAATAGTGAGGTTATTATTACAATGCTTCCTAACTCTCCTCATGTTAAAGCAGTAGTTTTAGGAGAGAATGGAGTAATTGAGGGAGTTAAAGAGGGGCAAGTATTAATCGATATGAGCTCAATCTCACCTTTAGTATCTCAAGAGGTAGCTGCAGAGCTAGAGAAGAAAGGTGTTGAAATGTTAGATGCACCAGTTAGTGGTGGTCAAGAAGGTGCAGAAGCTGGAACAGTAGCCTTTATGGTTGGAGGTAAAGAAGAGGTATTTGAAGAGAATAGAGCTATCTTAGATATCATGGGTGGTAGTGTTACTTTAGTAGGAAGTATCGGTGCTGGAGAGACTACTAAGCTTGTAAATCAAGTAATCGTTGGTATCAATATTGCAGCAGTAGCTGAAGCTTTAAGCTTTGGTAAGAAAGCAGGGGTAAATCCTGAGAATATCTTCAATGCAATTAGAGGAGGACTTGCTGGTAGCCAATGTTTAGAGGATAAAGCACCTAGAATGATAGCTGGAGAGTATGACCCAGGATTTAAGATGAAGTTACATGTAAAGGATTTAACAAATGCTTTTGAAACAAGTAGAGAGTTACACACATATATGCCATTAGCATCTCAAGTAATGCAGATGATGCAAAAGCTATTATCTGATGGTCATACAGAGGTAGATCATGGTGGATTAGGATTATTCTATGAAAAACTGAACAATATCTCTTTAAAGAAAGACTAATTAAAAATTACTAATGCCATTGTAATTTAGATATGATAGATTTACACTGGTTTAGATCTAAACCAGTGTAAATCTATCTACAAAATAAAAAAAGTTCCTTTGTAGCATTAGGTAAAGCAATCCAATATTCCAAATTCAATTGCTTTGCCAAATAGTGCACAGGATATTCTGTAATAATCAAATAAGCTTATTAAATTAATAATACAGGGAGGTTAAGATGGAAAATCTCTTTTTAAAAGCCAATCCAGGAGAGTTTCTAACTACTAAGGAGAAAGAAGAGCTGATTGAAAGATTTGTTTCTTCAATCTCAAAAGATGTTAAAAAGATTCTATTATTACCACCAGACTCTACCCGTAAACATGCTGGGATAGGTGAGTTAATAAGAATACTCTACTCTAAATTACCTGATAAACAGATAGAGATAATGCCTGCATTAGGGACTCATAGTCCAATGAGTACAGAGCAGTTAATAGATATGTTTGGAGAGAAGATACCTCTAGATAGATATCTAGTCCATAACTGGCGTGAAGATACTGTAACTGTTGGGGTAATCCCAGGAGCTTATGTGAGTGAGGTATCTGAAGGGATAGTAACAGAGGATATTGAGGTCAAGATCAATTATAGGCTAGTTAGTGGAGAGTATGATTTAATCATCTCTGTTGGTCAAGTCTTGCCCCATGCAGTAATAGGGATGTCTAACTATAGTAAGAACATCTTTGTAGGCTGTGGTGGTGAAGAGATGATCAATCAATCTCATTTTATTGGGGGGGCTTATGGTTTAGAGCGGTTTTTAGGTCAAGACCACTCTCCAGTTCGTAAGTTATTTGATTATGGTGAAGAGAGATTGTTAAAGGATATTCCTTTAACTTACATCTTAACTGCAAATACCCTAGATATTCAAGCAGATACTGGGATAACAGGGATGCTTGGAATCTTTATTGGTAAAGAGCGAGGCATCTTTGAAGAAGCCTTAAAGCTAAGCCAAGAGAATAATATTACTTATTTGGAAAAGCCACTAAAGAAGGTAGTTGTTTATTTAGGAGCTAAGTTTAAAAGTACCTGGCTAGCCAATAAAGCAATTTATAGAACAAGAATGGCCTTAGCAGATGGTGGTCAATTGATTATTATTGCTCCAGGCTTAAAGGAGTTTGGAGAGGATAAAGGGATTGACTCTATCATTAGAAAATATGGTTATTCAGGTAAAGAGGCTACCCTTATTGCTCTAGAGAATAATGAGGATTTGCAGGAATATCGGTCTGCTGTAGGACACTTAATCCGTGGCTCCTCTGATGGCAGATTTGAGGTTACTTATGCTTGTAAACAGTTATCCCAAGAGGAGATAGAAGGAGTTAATTACAATTATATGCCTTTAGATGAGGCTTTAGTTACTTATAAGCCAGAAAAATTAACTTATGGCTATAATACTTTAGATAATGGTGAAGAAGTATTCTTTATAGATAATCCAACTACTGGATTATGGATTTATGAAGGATAATGATGGTATAGATTAACGGAGGTGAATTCAATGGTAGATAATAAACCCTTATTAATTAGAATTAGTGAAGAAGATAATGTTGAGATAGTTGTCAATGAGAATGGTTTAAAAGCTGGTACAAAGATAAAAGATGATATTATCGTTAAAGAGGATATACCTCAAGCACATAAAGTGGCTTTAAAGGATTTTGAAGAAGGTGATGAGATAATCAGATATGGTAATGTAATTGGTTATGCAGCTAAAAGAATCGAAAAGGGAAGCTGGATAAATCAATATAATGTAACCTTACCTTCATCACCCAAGTTAGATAAATTAGAGTTTGCAACTAATCTTAAGGAGCTTCCGACCTTAGAAGGATATACCTTTAAGGGCTATAGAAATAGTGATGGGAGTGTAGGTACTAAGAATTTATTAGGAATATTCTCTTGTGTCCAATGTGCTGAAGGGGTACTAAATCGTGCAATTAAAAAGATTGAAGAGGAGTTACTTCCTCAATATCCTAATGTAGATGGAGTTGTACCAATCAATCATAATTATGGTTGTGGAGTAGCAATCAATTCTCCAAATGCTAAGATACCAATTAGAACTTTAAAGAATATTAGTGAGAATCCAAACTTTGGAGAGGTAATAGTTGTTAGCTTAGGCTGTGAAAAGTTAGAAGCAGACCGACTCTTTAAAGGAATGGATAAGAATGTAATAGTCTTACAAGAGGAAGCTGGCTTTGAAGAGATGCTAGAAACTATTGTAAGTAGAGCTAAAGAGGCTTTAGAGATATTAAATAGACGTCAAAGAGAGATCTGCCCTGCTTCAGAACTAGTTGTAGGGATGCAATGTGGTGGTAGTGATGCCTTTTCAGGGATTACTGCGAATCCAGCAGTAGGCTATGCAGCTGATTTATTGGTTAGAACAGGAGCTACTGTCATTTTTGCTGAGGTTTCTGAGGTTAGAGATGGACTCCACCTACTTGCTCCAAGGATAGTCAATCAAGAGCTTGGGGAAAAATTAAAAGAGGAGATAGCTTGGTATGATAACTACCTAGATCTAGGTAGTGTTGATCGAGATGCTAATCCAACACCTGGTAATAAGCAAGGGGGGCTAGCTAATATAGTAGAGAAATCTTTAGGGTCTATTCAAAAAGCAGGTACCTCTCCAATAGTAGATATCTTATCTCCAGGAGAGAAGGTCAAGAAGAAAGGACTTGTCTTTGCAGCAACTCCAGCCAGTGATTTTGTCTGTGGTACCTTACAATTAGCAGCAGGTATCACCTTACAGGTCTTTACAACAGGACGTGGTACTACTTATGGTCTAGCTATGGCTCCTGTGATCAAGGTCTCTAGCCGTACAGTTTTAAAGGATAAATGGCAGGACTTAATCGATATCGATGCTGGTAGGATTGCTACAGGAGAAGTAGATATTAAAGAGGTTGGAAAGGAGATTTTTGAATATATTCTGGCTGTAGCAAGTGGTGAAAAGAAGACTTGGGCTGATAAATGGCAGATTGAGAATAGACTATGCTTATTTAACCCAGCTCCAATAACTTGACAGATAGAGTAAATTAATTACAATTTTACTGAATTTAAACTAAAAGGAGAGATGTACAGTGAAGAAAATTGGATTTATCGGATTAGGAATCATGGGAAAACCTATGGCAAAGAATTTAATGGATGCAGGGCATGAAATGATCGTTCTTGATATTAATCAGGACGTTTTAAAGGAAATGAAAGAGTATGGAGCAGAGCTAGCAGCTACTCCTAAAGAGATCGCAGAAAATAGTGAGGTTATTATTACAATGCTTCCTAACTCTCCTCATGTTAAAGCAGTAGTTTTAGGAGAGAATGGAGTAATTGAGGGAGTTAAAGAGGGGCAAGTATTAATCGATATGAGCTCAATCTCACCTTTAGTATCTCAGGAGGTAGCTGCAGAGCTAGAGAAGAAAGGTGTTGAGATGTTAGACGCACCAGTTAGTGGAGGGCAAGAGGGTGCAGAAGCTGGAACAGTTGCCTTTATGGTTGGAGGTAAAGAAGATATATTTAAAGAGAATAAAGCAATCTTAGATATCATGGGTGGTAGTGTTACTTTAGTAGGAAGTATTGGTGCTGGAGAGACAACTAAGCTTGTAAATCAAGTAATTGTTGGAATCAATATTGCTGCAGTAGCAGAAGCCTTAAGCTTAGGTAAGAAAGCAGGAGTAGATCCAGAGAATATCTTCAATGCAATCAGAGGAGGGCTTGCTGGAAGTCAATGTTTAGAGGATAAAGCACCTAGAATGATAGCAGGAGAGTATGACCCAGGCTTTAAGATGAAGTTACATGTAAAGGATTTAACAAATGCTTTTGAAACAAGTAGAGAGTTACACACATATATGCCTTTAGCATCTCAGGTAATGGAGATGATGCAAAAGTTATTGGCTGATGGTCATACAGAGGTAGACCACGGGGGATTAGGTCTATTCTATGAAAAACTGAACAATATCTCTTTGAAGAAAGACTAAGGATTAAAGTAGCTAGCTGAAAAAACCAGTACTGGATGCTAAAGATTTTATTATTACCCTAGACTTTATTATATATCAAGGCAGCTTCTGATTATATTGCTGATGATAATAAAGAATTTTTAGCAGATAATCTAGTCAATGTTGTTAATAAATAAGGGCACTTTTTAAATTAGACAGCAATGTATCTTTAGATATATTGCTGTTTTCTATAATAAGGAGGGATAAAGTGAAGGTAAATAATATCTATGTCAGTTATGGAGACAGTCCAAAAGAGATGATAATAGAACTTTTAACCGAGATCAAGCCTGAAAGAGAGATAAGACCAGAGTCTTTAATTGGGATTAAGCCTAATTTAGTTGTCGCTAAAAAATCAAGCTCTGGTGCTACTACAGACCCCAATTTAGTGGCTGGAGTGATTGAATATTTACAATCTAAAGGCTATCATAATCTAATTATCCTAGAGGGATCTTGGGTAGGAGATAGAACTGCTAGAGCCTTTAAAGCTTGTGGCTATGAGGAGTTATCCAAAAGATATAATGTTCCCTTAATCGATCTCCAAAAGGATAAATATCAAACTCATCATGTTATGGGTCTTGATATTAATCTTTGCCAACAGGCTGTAGAAGTAGATTACTTGATTAATATGCCTGTCTTAAAAGGTCATTGCCAGACTAGAATGACCTGTGCTTTGAAGAATTTAAAGGGGTGTATTACAGATAATGAAAAGAGAAAGTTCCATACTCTAGGTTTGCATAAGCCAATTGCCTACTTAAATAAGGCTTTAAGGCAGGATTTGGTTATTGTTGATGGGATTATTGGAGATTTAGACTTTGAAGAAGGTGGAAACCCAGTCCAGATGAACCGAGTTATAGTAGGTAAAGATCCTGTGCTAATCGATACCTATGCAGCAGAGTTAATGGGCCATAATTTAGATGATGTTCCTTATATTAAAATGGCTGAAGCTATTGGAGTTGGTAGTACAGCTATAGAGAAGGCAGTTATTATTGAATTGAATAAAGACCAAGGTGTTCAGTTGATTAAGCCATCTAGAAAGATCAAAGGACTTGCTAAATATATTGAGGAAGCTGATGCCTGCTCAGCTTGTTATGGTAGTCTAATTCATGCTTTAAAGAGATTAGATGAGCAAGGGAGGCTAAGAGGATTAAAGGAGAAAATCTACATTGGACAGGGTTATCAGAATCAAGAGTTAATAGGTTTAGGGGTTGGAGTCTGTACTAGAGGGGCTACTAAGAATATCAAGGGATGCCCACCCAAGGCTAAGGATATTATTGAATTTATAGAGAAAAATCTTTAAATTTATATAAAAAGAATAACTGGGAGGTTATTATGAAAAAATCTAAAATTTCAAATACAACTTTGGATAGGTTACCTATTTATTATCGTTGTTTAAAGAAGCTAAAGGAGTATAAGATAGACTTTGTTTCATCAAAGGAGTTGGAGAAGAGAACAGGAATCAATTCTAATCAAATCAGAAGAGATTTATATGATGTTAGAATGGATATATCCTATTACCATGATTTTGGGGTCAGAGGAATGGGTTATCCCGTCTCTTCTTTGCTAGAGATTTTAGAGAAAATACTAGGCTTAAATAATGAAATAGAGATAGCATTAGTAGGGGCAGGTAGTTTAGGTCAGGCTTTAATCTCTTATAAGGAATTTAAGAAGATGGGATTAAAGATTAAATATGTCTTTGATATCGATTCAAAAAAGGACAGTAGCCAACTAGCTGATATCGAGCTTTATGATATAGCAAATATCAGTAATATAATCACTAAAAATCAAGTTAAGATGGCTATTATAGCTGTACCAGCCTCAGCAGCACAAGAGATTGCTAATGAGTTAGTAGAGGCTGGTGTTGAAGTCATTTTAAATTTTGCCCCTGTTTATTTAGAACTTCCAGAAGAGGTTACAGTTAGAAATGAGGATTTATCTATTGGATTGATTGGTTTATCCTATCATCTATCAAAGCAACAAGTACAGGAGGCACCTTTAAAGTATTTAGGATAATTAGTTATATAGATTTTTATGGTGAAAGGATGATAACAATAGACTTTTTAACAGTATTCAATCAAATACTAATCTTATTTCTTCTGTTATTAGTCGGTTTTACAATTAAGAAGTTAAAGGTGGTTAACGATCATTTTTCTAATAGTCTATCAAGTTTTATCATATATGTCTCATTACCAGCTTTAATTATCAATTCAATGGATTCAGATTTTAATCAAGAACAATTAAGTAAAGTCTTAAATATATTTCTAACAGGTTTAGGGGTTTATCTATTAATGATCTTAATCTCTTATTTAGTAGTCTATTTTATTCCAGCAACTACTGAAGAGAAGGGGGTTTACCAATTCTCTTTAATCTTTGCTAATGTATCCTTTGTAGGTTATCCAGTTGTTAATTTGCTTTTTGGAAAGGAAGGGATATTTTTAGTAACAATCTCAAATTTGTGGTATAAGGTCTTTGTATGGACTTTAGGTATTATCATTATCGGTTCTAATGCTAAAAGGAATAAGAAACTATCTTGGGATAAATTATTAAACCCCGGCATGTTCTCGGTAATAATAGGACTAATATTATTCATTCTACCAATCAAGTTACCTTACTCAATCACTACTACTTTAGCTATGTTAGGTTCGACTAGTACACCTTTATCGATGATTGTAGTAGGTTGTATCTTATCTGAAGTCAAGGTTTCTAATATCTTTAGTAACTGGAGATTATGGACAATTACTTTAGTTAGATTAGTTATTACACCTTTGATCGTTCTCTCTGTTTTAAAAGTAGTACCAAATATAAATCTCATAGTCTTTAATATCTCAGTTATCTTAGCAGGGATGCCAGCAGCAGCTAATACCGCCATCTTTGCCCAAAAATTTGGTGGTGATGCTGTGTTAGGCTCTGAAGCTATATTTTTAACTACTTTAGCATCACTAGTAACTATCCCTTTATTAGTCTATACTTTAGGAAATCTTTAAGGGCAAAGAGAAGCTATCTTCTTTTAGTTTGGAGGTAATCTTATGGAATTTAAATCAATTCATAGTTTGCATGAATTAAGTCGATTATTCATGTTAGAGCATTTAAGTAATAAGATCATTTATATCGTTGGGATCTTATTTATAGCTGCCTTTGTTGCCCATGTTATCACTAAAAAGCTTAGAATTCCTAGTGTAGTTGGTGATATCTTAGTTGGGATTTTATTCAGTATTGGTTTTATTAAAAAAGCCCCTTTCTTATCAGCAGAGCATAAGGAATGGTACTCTTATCTAATCCATTCCTTTGACTATGTAATCATCTTAGCAGTATCCTTTATCTCCTTTATTATCGGTAGTGAGTTGAATCTGAAGGTTTTAAAGAAGCTAGAGTTGGAGTTTACTTTGATTGTTTTGATCGAATCTTTGGCGACCTTTGCTTTGGTAACTACCTCGATGCTAGTAATCGGTAAGCCTTTGTTCTTTTCATTACTCTTAGGAGCAATAGCTACAGCAACAGCACCAGCGGCAACGGTCTTGGTATTAAAGGAGTACAAAGCTAGAGGAGAGCTAACCTCTACCTTATTAATCGTCTTAGCCCTTGATGAGGCCTTGGCTATTATAATCTTCAGCTTCATTAAGCCAATTGCTTTAATTAGTGTGTCACCAACTTTGCACTATTCTCTCTTTAACTCCTTTTTAATACCCTTAGTTAAGATTATTGGTGCAATAGTATTGGGATTAAATATTGGATATTTTTCACAGAAATTAATGGAGGTATATTCTGAAGAGAAGAGTAAGAAGATATTATTATTGTTAGCAACAGTTTTTGGTGGATCAGATGTTGCCATCTTCTTAGGGATATCACCTTTGATTACTAATCTATCTATCGGATTTGCTTTTAGAAACTTCTCTAAAAAGTATCTAGGCATCTCTGAAATTATAGATACCTTAAGTCTTCCTCTCCACACAGTCTTCTTCATCTTAGCAGGAACCCAAATTCAATTTCATAATATCACTTCCAAGTCCTTTCTCTTAATTGCTTTAGTCTATACTCTAGCAAGGATGATTGGTAAGGTGGGAGGTGCTAGATTAGGTGCCTTTTTATCTAAAGCACCTACCAATGTAAGAAAGTACATTGGCTTAGGTCTTTTGCCCCAAATAGGTGTCTCTATAGATTTAGCTTATAATGTCCAGCATGAATTTATTCATTTTTCTGATGTTGGTCAATTTATCTTAAATATTATCCTCTTTACTACTATTATTACAGAAATTCTAGGGGCGATTGGTACAGAGTATGGACTTAATAAGAGTGGGGAGATGAGAACTTAAAGGAGGATCTGAAATGTCTAGTAACTATCAACCTGAAGTTTTGGATAAAGAGGTAATCAGAAAGTCTTTACAACGTTATTATATTAGAAATGCCTTTGATAAAGACTGTACTCAGCTTGAATCTGGGGTCTGTTTAATAGCTGAAGGGGATAATAGTCTTGATTTGAGTCTTGAGGAGAATTATTGTTGGCAGCTTCAAGAATTAATGAGAGATTATCATCAGTACCGCCAACAACTCTTAATGACTGAGGATAAAGAGTATTTAGAGCAGTTATTAGAAGTATTTGAAGAAGAAGCTATCGAGATTTTAGAGTTTGACTGTGGTCATTTTGATATCAAAGATGGGCTCCATAGATTATGTATTGCAAGCAAATCTGAAGTTCCTGCTTATGCTGTTTATAAGAGTAAAGAGAGGTATTGCCCTAAATGTAAAGATCTAAAGAGGAGAAGTGAGCTTCTTGAGAAAAGACAATTCTCATAGATTGCCTATAAAATATTAATGGAGGTAAGAAATGATAGATAGATTATCAGAGAATCTAAAGTTCAATATCTTAGTTACTTATAATTTACTGCTAATAGTATTTAGTTTTATCTTTGATAACTATAAAAATATTCTATTGGGGATAAATAAGATAATACGTTCATCTGATATATTGATTACAGATTATTTAGGTATAGGTGGATTAGGTGCTACCTTTTTTAATGCAGGTATGTTAGGTTTACTAGCCTTATTCTTATTAAAGGTAGAGAAGTCTAAATTAAATGGTATTAGTATAGCTGCTGTCTTTACTGTAACTGGTTTTGCTATGTTTGGCAAGAATTCCTTAAATATCTGCCCAATAATGATTGGGGTCTGGTTACATTCTGCTTATCAGAAGGAGCCCTTTGCAAATTATGTTATTGTAGCCTTATTTGGAACAGCTCTAGCTCCTATGGTCAGCCAAATTATAATCATCTTTGGATTTTCAGCAAAAGGAGTTATACTAGGAACTTTAATTGGAATAATTATAGGATTTATTCTACCACCTGTTGCTTCAAGCCTATTAAATGTTCATCAAGGCTTTAATTTATATAACCTAGGATTTACAGCTGGAGTAATAGGAACTCTACTAATGTCAGTCTTTCGTAGTTATGAATTTGATACAGATAATCAATTGATTTGGACAGTAGAGTACACCAAACTAATAGGTGCTTTTCTGATTTTATACTTCTTATCGATGATGATTTTAGGTTATATTTTAAATGAGAAGAGTATCAAAGAGATTAAAAGGCTATGGGAAAGATCAGGAAGGACAGTCACAGATTTTGTAATTAGAGATGGCTTTGCCTTAACATTATTTAATATGGGAATAATGGGGTTGCTTTACACACTTTTAATTCTAGTCTTAGGTAGTCCTTTAAATGGTCCCGTTGTAGGAGGTCTATTTACAATCGTGGGTTTTTCTGCTTTTGGTAAGCACCCTTTAAATACAATTCCTGTAGTTTTAGGAGTGTTACTTGGTGTCTTAACAAATGTTTGGGATTTAAGTAATCCAGCTTTAATATTGGCATTATTATTCTCAACTACCTTAGCCCCCATAACAGGGGTTTTTGGAAATATCAGTGGAATAATAGCAGGATTTCTACATTTATCTGTAGTGATGAATATTGGCTATTTACATGGAGGTCTAAATCTATATAACAATGGTTTCTCAGGTGGTTTAGTAGCCTCAATCTTATTTCCGATATTTGACTCCTTAAGAAGGGATGGGTAAAGGCATGAAACATGAGAAGATGAAGATTATAAAGATGCTTGATGAAATATTATCTTTCTCTTTTTTACATCAAGCAACAAAGATGGATATTAAAATTGAGATTGATGGCAATAATACAATAATTAAATTTAATGATAACTCTAAGGATATTACTGGAGCAAAGTTAGAAGAGATTAGAGAATTACTAAATATTGAAAAGCAATCTGAAGTCGAGGAGTACTATTGGGAGTTGATTGGGCAAAGAGATTATGCCGATGAATTTACTATAGTAGGCTTTATGACCGATAAGGCAACTATCAATTATTCAGTAGATAAGGGGTTAGAGTTAACCTTATATAGAACTAATGTCTAGATAATGATATAGAAAAGAGGGGAATGAAATTGGCTTTTAAAGTCTTAGTAACTAAAAATATGCCTAAAGATGGCTTTAAAGAATTAGATAAGCACTGTGATTTAACTATTTACTCAGGAGCAGTAATCAGCAACGATGAGTTATTAGAGCTTGCGCCTAGCTTAGATGGGATAATAGCTTCTGGAGTTAAAATTAAGGAGGATTTTATTAAGAAAGCTACTAACCTAAAAATTATTAGCCGTTATGGGGTGGGCTATGACAGTATAGATATTCAAGCAGCAACTAAGGCTGGGGTTGTTGTTACTAACCTTCCTGATACTGTTACAGAGAGTACTGCTGAACTAACCTTTGCTCTTATGCTGACTTTATCTCGTAAGATTATAGAAGCAAATCAGATTGCTAGAAGCCAGAAGAGTAGCTGGGACTCTACCTTTATCTTAGGGAATAGTTTATATGATAAGAAGCTTGGTATAGTTGGCTTTGGTAGAATTGGGCAGGCAGTAGCTAAAAGGGCTAAAACCTTTGGAATGGAGATTTATTATTATGATCTTAAGCAGATTGATGCTAATAAACTAGATTTTAAAGCAACATATCTTCCTTTAGAGCAGCTACTTACTTCAATGGATTATATTACATTGCACCTTCCTTATCTAACAAGTACCCATCATTTAATTTCCATTAAGCAATTAGCAAGTATGAAAAAGACTGCTTATTTGATTAATGCTGCTAGAGGTGGATTGGTTAATCAAGAAGCTTTAATTCAAGCTTTGCAAAATAAAGAGATTGCTGGAGCAGCTTTAGATGTCTTTGAGGATGAACCTAATGTACCTAAAGAGTTAAGTCAGCTTCCAAATTTGGTTCTAACTCCCCATATCGGTACAGCTACAGCAGAGACAAGAAGAAAGATGTCACAAGAGGCAAGTAACAGAGTGCTGGCTATAATTAAAGGTGAAGTTCCTCCATCTATAGTAAATCCAGATTATCAGAGATATTTAAAGCAGAGCTGATCAGCTCTGCTTTTTGTGCATTTATCCAAAGATGTGAATTTAAAATGAGAGTTTATAGCGGTATTACGCCACTTTAGTAATCAGTGACGAGTGATGGGTAACGGGTAAGAAGCTATTCTAATCACTTGTCACTCATCCTTTGGGTTCTTTGAACCCTTTGTAATGGAAAAATCCCCAATTGGATTTTTCCTATCCACTCGTTATTGTCTTAATATTTTTCTATAAAGGTAGCTCTATTCTATACTTTAAAATTGCAAATCTACCTATATATAGATTCTATTTTTATATAAATTTAACAAAAATTCAATTTTATAAATTAATTAGAGATTTATCCTTGACAGAATAGGATTAAGAATATATAATATCGATAACAATAATCATTACTATAAGCTCATAACTCTATAAGAAAGGGTGATATGATTATGTCAAAACATATAATCAATTTCTTTAAGAAGGTTGATGATACAATTGATTTCTTACAAAAGACCAATTATGAGGAGTTAGAAGTTCATAATTATCCACAGCAAGCTAAAGAATTAGTAGAGCTAAAAAATTATATTTTAGCGAATAATTAGTCTTGAATAAAATTATATAAAGTCTACTTCTTAAAAGGAGAGCTTGAAGTTGATGAAAAACCCTGCTAAAAATTAGTGGGGTTTTTTCTAGTTGAATTATTTTAATCTTTTGATTGATAAAAGCTAATAATTATAGATGAGTAAATCTTATTATAATTTTTGGGTTCTATAACCAAATTAATATCATATCTTTATAGAGTCGCTTTCAATAAGAAAATTTTTGCAGATTGATTATTTGAAATTATTTGCTAAAAACTAGTACCTTAGTGTAAAATAGATAACGAGAAATTAAAAGAGAAGGAGAGATATTATGAGTTATAAGGCTAAGTATGAAGAATGGTTAAAGAGTGATTATTTTGACCAAGAAACCAAAGAAGAATTAAAGGCAATAGCTGGTGATGAAAAGGAGATTGAAGAGAGATTCTATACCAGCTTAGACTTTGGAACTGGTGGTTTGAGAGGTATTATTGGAGCAGGTACTAATAGAATCAATAAGTATACTATTAGAAAGGCTACTCAAGGTTTGGCCAACTATATCGAGAAGAATGGCGACAAATCTAAAGGTGTAGTGATTTCCCATGATTCTAGACATAAATCAAGGGAGTTTTCAGTGGAAGCAGCCTTGGTTCTAGCAGCAAGTGGAATCAAAGCCTATCTATTTGATGATTTAAGACCTACTCCAGAGCTTTCTTTTGCAGTTAGAGAGTTGGGAGCAACTGCAGGAATTATGGTAACAGCAAGCCATAACCCGCCAGAGTACAATGGTTACAAAGTCTATTGGGAAGATGGAGCCCAAGTTGTTTCACCTCATGATAAAGGGATTATTGCAGAGGTTAATGCTATTGAAAGCTTTGACAATGTTAAAACTATCTCTGAAGAAGAGGCACGTGCAAACGATCTATTTAAAATTATTGATCCTGAAATGGATGACAAGTATATCAAGACTTTAAAGGATTTATCTTTAAACCCTGAAGCTATTAAAAAGGTGGCTGATGACTTACATATCGTTTATACCCCATTACATGGGACAGGAAATATGCCTGTACAGAGAGTTTTAGATGAATTAGGTTTTAAAAATCTGCATGTAGTAGCAGAGCAAGAGAAACCTGATCCTAACTTCTCTACAGTATCTTATCCTAACCCAGAGGAGCCAGCAGTATTTGAGTTAGGGATTGAATTGGCTGAAGAGAAGGGTGCAGAATTGATTATGGCAACTGACCCTGATGCAGACCGTGTAGGTATTGCTGTTAAGGATACTAAAGGAGAATGGGTATTCTTAAATGGAAATCAAGTAGGAGTTCTATTAACTGAGTATATTGTTAACTCTTTAGCAGAGGTGCCTAAGAATGGCGTAGTTATCAAGACTGTTGTAACAACAGAGATGATTAAGCCGATTGCTAAGAAGTATGGTCTTGATGTAATGGATACTTTAACTGGATTTAAATATATTGGTGAAAAGATTAAAGAGTTTGAAGAAGGAAAATATGATAAGGAGTATATCTTTGGATTTGAAGAGAGCTATGGGTACTTATATGGAATCCATGCTCGTGATAAGGATGCAATAGTAGCTACTATGTTAATTGCAGAGATGGCAGCTTATTATAAATCTAAAGAGAGCTCAATCTATGAAGAACTAATGAGAATGTATGAAGAGTATGGTTATTATAAAGCTGACTTGGAAGCAATTACTATGCCAGGAAAAGAAGGAAAAGAGAAGATTGCTGCCTTACTTAAATCTTTAAGAGAAGATAGTCCAGCAGAGATCAATGGACAGAAGGTAGTTGTTATCAAGGATTACTTAGTTAGTAAGGAATATAATGTAGCTAGTGGAGAAGAGCAGTCTATCGATTTACCAGAATCTAATGTGCTACAGTTTTTATTAGAGGATGATAGTTTAGTAACAGTAAGACCATCTGGAACAGAGCCAAAGGTTAAGTTTTACTTCTCAGTTACAGCAGAGAGTAATCAGGCAGCAGATGAGAAGTTGGCTAGGTTAAAAGAAGCTGTAATGGAGTTAATTGATTAATTTATAGGATAATTAAATATAAAAAGAGCAAACAAAGTCTGTAATGTTTGCTCTTTTTTATATTATATAGCTTTTATCTTTAAATAATAAAACAAATTAGGATGAGTTAGAAAAAATAAAAATTATTGAGTTATAATAATAATTTTTATATAATAGAGATAGTGATTAAATTTATTATTAATTTTCTTAATTTACTAATCATGAGATGATACTCATTGAATTTTAATTAAATTTGATAAATTACATTAAATAGAATATAATTTGTAAAAACTATTCTATCCCCTTTACAGGGAAGGAGTGTAAGTTTAAAATATGGAGAAGGTTACTATTTATGATGTAGCTAAAGAAGCAAATGTAGGAATTGGTACTGTATCGAGAGTATTAAATAATAGTCAAAGGGTTAGTGATAAGACTAAGAAGAAGGTCTTAAAGGCTATTAAGAGATTAAAGTATCAACCAAATGCAATGGCTAGAGGGTTGGCTTTACAAAAGACAGGCTCTATAGGTATTTTGGTACCTGCAGTTACGAGCCATTTTTTTATAGAGGTGCTAAAAGGAGTTCAACATGGACTAGAAGAACGGGATATGGATTTGGTTTTATATAATGTTAATTTTGATGATTCTTATAATATAAGCAACAAAGAGAGATACATAAATAGGATATTGAGTGAGAAAAGAGTAGATGGAGTATTAGCAATTACGATGAAAATGACTGAAGATGAGATTAATAGATTTAAAAATCTTAGAGTCCCACTTGTATTGGTCAATGATTTTTATGAAAAGATCAGCTCTGTTTTTGTAGATGATTTGGCAGGAGCTAAGAAAGCTACTAACTATTTGACCGCTTTAAATCATCAGAGAATAGCTTTTCTAAATGGCTGTATGGACTGTAGACAGGGGCAAGATAGAATGAAGGGCTTTAAAACTGCTTTATTAGAAGCTAATACTGGAGTTTATGATGAGTTGATAAAGATAGGTGACTTTAATAAGGAATCTGGCTATGAAATGATGAAAGAGATATTAGATTTACCTAGAGAAGATTATCCTACGGCTATCTTTGCTGCATCAGACATTCAGGCTATTGGAGCATTAGAAGCTATTAATGAAGCGGGTTATTCTGTACCTGAAGATTTCTCTTTGGTTGGTTATGATAATATAGAGTTATCAAAATATTTAAAATTAACTACTATAGCCCAACCTATGTTTGAGATGGGGAAGTTAGGTGTTGAACTTTTAGTTGATTCTATTCAAAGTAATGGAGATGAAATAGTTCAAAAAGAGTTAGAACCAGAGCTATTAATCAGGGAATCGTGTTAAATGTAAATCTTAGGAAACAAGAAGCAGGGATTATTCTATTTTTTGATCGAATTTAAATTCGATCAAAAAATAGAATAATCCCTTGTTATTAAAATACAATTATGCTATAATGTATACATAAGCAGAAATAAGTACAAGATCATAAGTCTATAAGAACTTGTTACACCTGCAATAGGAGTAGTAGGTTCTTTTTTGTTATAACTATTACGCAAGCGGTTGCGAAATTATTTTTTGAACTTTACTCAAGCGGTTGCGTAATCCATGAGGTGGATATTATGAGTATTACAATGAAAGATATTGCAGCAAAGCTTGGGGTATCGGAATCTACTGTTTCTCGAGCTATTAACAATAAGCCAGGAGTAGGAGAAGATACAAAACAGAAGATATTAAATCTTGCTAGAAGGTATAATTATCAGCCCAATTTATTGGCTCGTAATTTAGCTAGACAAGAGAGCAATATGATAGGTTTAATCCTACCTGACATTTCCAGCTTATTTTACTCTGAGGTTACTCGTGCTATTCAGGATATTGCTACTAAACATGGTTATCAGGTGATGGTATGTAATACCGATAGTGATGAAAAGAGAGAGTCTGCTTATATAGAATGGCTACAGGGTAATAAGATTGCAGGTATTATCTTTTTGGGTAATGGTCTAGCAAATAATAAAATCATTAACTTGGGATTATCGGGTTATCCTATTGTATTAGCAAATCGATTGGTAGAGGAAGTTATGCTACCTTCAGTAATTATCGATAATAATACTGGTGCTTTTGAAGCTACTAAACATTTATTGGAGAGAGGTCATAAAAGAATTGCTTTAATAAATGGTCCTAAGGATAATTTGACAGCGCAAAATCGTTTCCGAGGATATCGAGAAGCACTCAAAGAGTATAATCTAGATTATGATCCAAGTTTAATCATTAATAAAGATTGGAGTAGGGAGTGTGGTTATCAAGGTTTTTTAGAGCTATTAAATTTAGAAGAACCACCTACTGCGATCTTTGCAGCTAATGATTTAATTGCTGTAGGGGTAATTGAGGCGATTAAGATGGGAGGGTATTTAATCCCAGAAGAGATAGCTGTGGTAGGTTTTGAAGATACTATTGTAACTTCTATAATAGAACCACCACTAACTACTGTAGCACAGCCAATGTATGAACTTGGTGCTAATTCAGCTAAAAAGCTATTTTCTTTGATTGAAGATGAAGATATTGAAGAGAATATAGAGATATTGACAAGTAAATTAATTGTTAGAAAGTCTACTTAATATATACTACAAACTATAAGGAGGAAATTTTAAATGGCTAAGGTAACTTTAAAGAATATTGATAAGATTTATCCAAATGGATTTCAGGCTGTTTATGATGCAAATATTGAGATTCAGGACAAAGAATTTATGGTATTTGTTGGACCATCTGGATGTGCTAAATCTACAACTTTAAGAATGGTTGCCGGTTTAGAAGAGATATCTGGTGGAGAGCTTTATATTGGTGATAAGTTAGTAAATGATGTTGCTCCAAAGGATAGAGATATTGCAATGGTATTCCAAAACTATGCTTTATATCCACATATGAATGTATATGATAATATGGCTTTTGGACTTAAATTAAGAAAGTTTGATAGCTCAGAAATTGATAGAAGAGTTAAAGAAGCTGCAAGAGTATTAGGAATTGAAACTTTATTAGATAGAAAGCCTAAAGAATTATCTGGTGGTCAGCGTCAACGTGTTGCTATGGGTCGTGCTATTGTACGTGAACCAAAGGTATTCTTAATGGATGAGCCATTATCTAACTTGGATGCTAAATTAAGAGTACAGATGAGAGCTGAGTTGAGTAAATTACATGAAAGATTACAGACAACAACTATTTATGTAACACATGATCAGGTTGAAGCGATGACTTTGGCAGATCGTATTGTTGTAATGAAAGATGGAGTTATCCAACAGATTGATGATCCAATTACGCTTTATAACCAACCAACTAATATGTTTGTAGCAGGATTTATTGGTAGCCCTGCAATGAACTTCTTAGATGCTAAGATTGAAGCAAGAGGTGATAAGTTAGTATTAACAGGAACAGGATTTGATTTAACTATTCCTGCTAAGATGTCCCAAGCTATGAAGGAATTAGAGACTTATGTTGGTAAAGAGGTTGTATTTGGAATTCGTCCAGAGGATATTATGGATCCTGCATTTGTAGAAACTAATGAGAATGTAGATACTGTAGAAGCTACAGTAGAAGTTATTGAGCCAATGGGTTCTTCAATTCATCTACATCTTAGTGTAGGAGAAAGAACTATTGTAGCTATTGTAGATCCTCAAAGTGAAGCTAAAGTTGGAGATGTAATGAAGATTGCATTTGATCTTAAAAAGATGCATATCTTCGATGCTGAAACTGAAGAAGCAATTATCTAATTTAAGTATATAATAAGTTATAGAAGATGATAAATGCTTCATATTATAAGCCAATAAGATCATTTAGAATGCTAAAGCAATGTAAGAACCGTTTTATCATATCACCATAATTGGTGATCTTCACATATGTTAACTAATGCTAAGTAATAAGTATCTTTTTCATATTATATAGACGGATAAAGATAAGAATCGCAGGAGAATCTTCTCTTGCGATTTTTTTATTTTGTAAACTTTAGTTATAATTTGCAATATTACTTTAGATAGTTTAGAGGTGGTCTGAGACTAAATTTTAATTTATTAGATTAAAAATTTTAATATTTAGGCAGAATAATAGTAGTTGATATATATTAGTTAGAATTTTTATTATCCACTAAATTTATTAAGGAGTGACTTTATGAGGAGTAGAAAAGGTGAGTTTGATCAATTTATTGACTGTAGATATGATGAAGAACTGGATAATTGGATTATGCAGCATAATGATTTTGATTCTACTTCTAATGCTCAGAAGGATGCTCTAGAGAGTATTACAGAAAAATATAAATATGACCTGCCTTGGAATGACGATTATTATCCCTTCTAAAAGCTTTCAGTTTTTAACTGAAAGCTTTTATTTTTATTTAGTAGCTTAATAGTTAATGAATAGATTTAATTACTATTTCATAAATATTAATTAGATTCAAATGAAGTTTACTAAAGGAGTATCATTAAGGAGGCAGGTCAGATGGAAGATAATAAAGAACAGAAGTTAACTTTATCAAATAGAGAGTACTTAGAGTTGACAGGTGTTACTGAAGTTATTAATTTTACTGAAGATGCGATTCTATTAGAAAGTAATTTAGGTAATTTAACAATTTCCGGTGAGAATTTACATGTAAAGCATTTAGATTTAGAGAATTCTCAATTGGTTGTAACTGGATATGTAACAGAGTTGAAATATAATCAAGAAGGGAAAGCAGAGAATTTTATTAAAAGATTATTTAAATAATTAGTTATATAGTTTATCTATTTCCTGTTATTTATTGTAGTCAATATTAGGGGGTGATAGGTTGGTTTCTTTGAAGTTGCAATTCTTTACCTTTTTAAATATGATGGTTGTTGGAATTTTAGTCGGGGTAGCATTTGACTTTTATCGGGTCTTAAGGGGAAAGATCAAGCCTAAAAGGCTTATTACTGATATATTTGATTTATTATTTGCAATTATAGTGACTATAATTATCTTTATAGCTTTAATCTATAGTAATGGGGGAGTAATTAGAATATATGTCTTTGTAGGAGTTCTCTTGGGAGAAATAATTTATTATTGGCTATTTAGTGATTATATTATTTTATTATTTTCAAAATTAATTGAATTTATTTATTATATTATCGGTAAGCTTAAAAATTTTACCTTATTAATATATAATAATATTAAGAAAATAATTATAAATATACAGAATTGGCTCAAGATAAGATTTAAGAGGTGATGCAGGAATGACACTAGTTATGAAGAAAGAATTAATACTACATTTAGCATTAATAAGGTGGGATTCAATTATGGAAAATTATAATATCAGAAGGCAGAAGAAAAAGAAGCCTTCTAAATCTATTAAACTAAGACGTTTAGTAGTAATTATAGTTTTATTCTGCTTTTCTGCTATTCTTTATAATTTTTATCAAGGAAATCAGGAGAAAGAAGTGATGGAGGCTAGGGTCTTGGCCTTACAAGATGAGATTAGTAAGTTAAAGAGTAGCAAAGAAGATTTAAAGGAGCAGATAGAGCATATTAACTCTAAAGGTTTTATTGAAAAGATAGCAAGAGAAGAGTTGGGTTTAGTTAAAAAAGGAGAGATATTGTATATAATTGTAGATGAATAAATTTAATATTGAGTTTAAGTTGAAGGTATAGTCATTTATACTTAAACTCAATCTTGATTATGATAGGAGGAAGTCAGTTGAGTTTTAATATAGAGAAGCAATTAGCCAAAGAGTTGAATCTAAAAGTTGGACAAGTTAAAAGAACAATTAATTTATTTGATAAAGGAAATACTATCCCTTTTATTGCTCGATATAGAAAAGAGGTTACTGATAGTTTAGATGAAGAGCAATTAAGAGGTTTAGCAGAAAGATTAGATTATTTAAGAAGGCTTGAAGAGAGAAAAGAAGAGGTTATTAATTCGATTGATAAGCAGGAAAAATTAACAGAAGATTTAGAAATTAAAATTAGACAAGCTAGCCAACTTCAAGAGCTTGAAGACTTATATCGACCCTATAAGCAGAAGAGAAAGACTAGAGCAACAAAGGCAAAAGAGCGAGGGCTAGAACCTTTAGCAGAGCTCTTCTTAAAGCAAGAATTGATTTTGGGTGATGTTAAGGACCTAGCTAAAGAGTATGTAGATCCTGCAAAAGAGTTGGAAAGCATTGAAGAGGTATTACAAGGAGTTAGAGATATTATAGCTGAGTACATAGCTGATGATCCATATAGTAGAAGGACAGCTAGAAAGTTAACCTTTGAATATGGAAGTTTGGTATCTGAAGCAAAAGTTGAAGAGAGAACAGATTATGAAGTATATTATGATTATCAGGAAGGTATCAAGAAGGTACGCCCTCACAGTACGCTAGCGATTAATCGAGGAGAGAAGGAAGATGTTTTAAGGGTCAAAGTTGCTACTATTGATGAGAGTATCATAGACAAATTAAAGCAGAACTTTATCTTAGAAGAGTCTATCTTTACAAAAGAGATAGAAGAGGCTATTATTGATGCTTATAATAGATTGGTTGCTCCTGCTATTGAAAGAGAGGTAAGAAGCCATTTAACGGAGCTGGCTGAGGAGCATGCGATTAATGTATTTGCCAAAAATTTAAGAAATCTATTATTGCAGCCACCTTTATCTAAAGTAAGGGTTATGGCAATTGATCCTGGTTTTAGAACAGGTTCTAAGGTAAGCACTTTAGACGAATTTGGCAAATTTATCTCCTATGATACCATCTATCCCCATCCCCCTCAAAAAAGATGGGATGAAGCTAAAGAGAAGTTAAGTGCCTTGGTTAAAAAGCATGATATAGATATAATTGCTATTGGAAATGGAACCGCCTCTCGAGAGACAGAGAGTTTAGTTGTCGAATTGATTGGAGAGTTATCAAGAGATTTAAAGTATATTATCGTCAATGAAGCAGGGGCATCGGTCTATTCTGCTTCCAAACTGGCTGTTAAAGAGTTTCCTGATTTAGATGTATCGATAAGAGGTGCAATCTCCATTGGAAGAAGACTGCAAGACCCTTTAGCAGAATTGGTCAAGATTGCTCCTAAGCATCTGGGGGTAGGAATGTATCAGCATGATGTGACAGAGTCTAGCTTAGAAGAGTCTCTAAAGGATGTAGTAGAATCTGTTGTAAACTATGTAGGAGTAGATTTAAATACAGCATCTAGTGCCTTGTTAGAATATGTTGCTGGAATTAATTCTAATGTTGCTAAGAATATAATAAAATATAGAGAAGAGAATGGCAAGTTTAAAAGTAGAGATGAATTAAAAGATGTTTATCGTTTAGGACCTAAGACCTTTACTCAAGCTGCAGGATTTTTAAAGATTAGAGAGGGTAATAATCCTCTAGATCAAACATTTATACATCCAGAATCCTATCATATAGCTGAAAAATTATTACACAGATTAGATTTTGAGTTAGAAGACTTATCAAAGAAGGAAGTATTAAAGAGTTTGCAGGATAAGATAAAATCGTTAGATTTGAATGATTTAGTTGAAGAGTTAGAAGTTGGCTTACCAACATTAAAAGATATAGTCTCATCTTTAGCAAAACCTGATCGTGATCCACGAGAAGAGTTGCCTAAACCTATTTTCAGAACCGATGTCCTTAAATTTGAGGATTTAGAAGTAGGGATGGTATTGCAAGGTACTATACGTAATGTGGTGGATTTTGGAGCTTTTGTGGATATTGGAGTTAAACAAGATGGGTTGGTTCATATTTCACAATTAAGTGATAAGTATATTAAAAACCCTTTAGATGTGGTGGCAGTAGGTGATATTGTTAGTGTTTCAATTTTAGAAATTGATTCCCAAAGAGGTAGGATATCACTAACTATGAACTTTTAAACTATTTGACACTTGACAGATGATAGGATATAATGTAAGGGATTAATATACTTATAAACACATAAAATCTTATGAGGAGGAATTTTTTTAGCATGTCAATTGAGGTTGGAAGTATTGTAAAAGGGGTAGTGACTGGGATCACCAAATTTGGAGCTTTTGTTGAATTAGATGGAGGTGAGAGCGGTCTAGTTCATATCTCTGAAGTAGCTGATGCTTATGTTAAAGATGTTAATAATTATTTAAAACTTAATGAAGAAATTAATGTTAAGGTAATTTCTATTGGAAAAGATGGTAAAATAGGATTATCTATTAAACAATTATCTGAAGCTAATAAAAAAACTAAATTCACACAAGCACCTAAAAAGTCTTTTGATGATATGATGAGTGACTTTTTGAAAGAAAGTACTGAAAAACAACAAGATTTAAGACGTAGTTTAGATAAAAAAAGTGGTAATATAAGATAAATATAGATTTTTATAAATCAGTAGATTTTTAATAATGGGTAATCATTATTATAATTTATAATAGTAATATATAGATATATTCAAGCAATATATCTATTGTATATAAAATTTACTGAATGACTGTTATTAGAACACCCTCAATTATTGGGGGTGTTTATTTATATTAGATAAGGGAGAATATAATATAATAAATTATAAAAGGAGTGATTTGGTGGGGTATAATCAAAAAGATTTAGAGATATTAGAGAGACAATTAGGAAGAAAGCCAAGAAATCTAGTTGATATTATTAAAAGATGCAAGGATGGGAGTCCACAGGTGGTAGTGACTGCACCTATTTTGGATAAGGGAGATAGTATAGGAATCTTTCCAACTACTTTATGGCTAACTTGTCCAGAATTAAATTATAGAATCGGAAAGTTAGAGAGCAGGGGCTTAGTCCAAGAGGTTCAAAATAAGATCTTAGGTGATAAGAAATTATCTAAGAGGTTAGCAGAAGCACACAAAGATTATGCTAACTATAGGATGAGTTTGGTTGAAGATGATAGGCTAGAAGATTTAAAAGAGAATAATCCAGGACAATATAAGGTCTTAAAAGAATCAGGTGTAGGTGGTATTTTAGAATTTGAAGGGATTAAGTGTTTACATACACATTTTGCCCAGTATTTGGTTGATGAGAAGAATCCAGTAGGAGAGATGGTAGCCGAGTTATTGAAGAAAGAGTATGGGCAGATAGAGCCAGAAGAATGCTCTATGGGAGAAAGTTTAGAGGAGGAGTAAAGATGAGAGTAGGCGCAATTGATATTGGAACCAATTCAGTTCGACTGTTGATTGCTGAGCACAATAGTGGTGGCTTGAATAAATTAGTGAGTCAATTAAGAACTCCTAGATTAGGTGAAGGGATTCATCAGAGTGGATACTTAAAAGAGGAAGCTATCTTGAGAACTATTGAAGCTTTAAGAGAGTATAGAGAGATACTCAATGATTACAACGCTGAAGTTATAGCAGTAGCAACAAGTGCTGTTAGAGATGCTAAAAATCAGGATATATTCTTAGAAAGGGTTAAAGATGAGACTGGGATAGATATAAAGGTGATTAAAGGGACTGAAGAGGCTAAATTATCCTATTTAGGAGTTATATCGGCTATTGAAGATTTAAAAGATCAGGTTTTGGTTATTGACATTGGTGGTGGAAGTACAGAGTTTATCTTTGGTAAATCTAAAGAGATAAGTGAATTTAATAGCATCAATCTTGGAGCAGTGAGATTAACAGAGAGTTATAATGAAAATGTGGAAGATATGAGAAAAGAAGCTAAGAGGATGCTTGCTGATTTATTAAAAGATAGTAATGTAGAGCAATTAATAGGCGTTGGAGGTACTGTGACTACTCTGGTATCAATTAGAGAAGAATTAGAGAGTTATGATTATAATTCTATTCATGGAGCTGACTTATCTAAAAGAGATATTATAAAGATATTAGATGATTTAAGTTTATTGTCTTTAAAAGAGAGAAGAGAGGTAATTGGCTTAGAGGCTAAAAGGGCAGATATAATTTTAGCAGGAATAGTCATACTCTTAGAGATAATGGAGGCAAGTGGACAGGTTACAGTTAAGGTCAGTGATGATAGTATTTTAGAGGGAATAGTATATGATGCTATTAATAGAAAATAATAATTAAAAGGGAGTGGGAAGCAACAGGCTTCCTTTTTTTTATAAAAGAGGAAAATGTATAGTATATGATGATTTAAGGTAAAATATCATAAAAGCTATTAGAGAGGACACTTAGAAAATGGGTGCTGAAAATACAACTATAAGTATACAGGAATTATTTATGTTAATGTTTTTATTTGAAATAGGAAGTACTACACTTTTTGCTTTAGGTATTGATGCTAAGCAAGATGCTTGGCTTGTTATCTTAGTTGCTTTAATTATAGGTTTAGCCTTTATCTGGGTGTATACCGAACTTCAAAGAAAATTTCCTGAGCAAAATTATATAGAAATAATTATCTCTATCTTAGGAAGAGGTTTTGGAATACCGCTAGCTTTACTTTATGCAGTATATTGGCTTTGGCCTGCTGCTCGTAACCTTCGTGAATTTGGAGAGTTAATTACTATAGTAGCTTTGCCAGAGGAATCATTGGCAGCTATACTCTTTCTCTTTATTTTATTGAGTTTATATGTGCTTTTATCAGGAATAGAAGTATTAGGTCGTACTAGTTTGATTACCCTACCAATAGTTTTAATCTTTATGTTAAGTATATTTATCTTGATATATCTATCAGGAGTGGCAGATTTCAATAATATCAGACCAATTATGGCTAATGGTATAAAGCCTGTTTTAAAGACTGCCTATCCAAATGTAGCTATATTTCCCTTTGGAGAGATATTAATCTGTTCTATGTTCTGGTGTTATACAGAAGAGGAGAAACTGATACGTAAGACTGCTATGTTAGTTATTATCTTATCAGGTTTATTACTCTCATTTACTTTATTTTTTGATGTCTCTGTTTTAGGAGATTATTATACCTCTGTAACTAGAATACCATTATTACGAATTATTAGAGTAGTAGATGTGGGCATACTAACAAATATTGATATTATAGGTATAGTTATTATCTTTCTTGGTGGCTTTTATAAGATGTCTATCTTCTTATATGGTGTTGCTAGAGTAGTTGCTACAGTATTTAATGTGAAGAACTATTCAAGATTACTTACTATTACAGGTTTCTTTCTATTGTGGGTTGCAATTGTTTTTGAACCAAGTTATGTATTTCATCGTTGGATGACACCTTTTGATACAAATTATTTCTATATTACATTCTTACATATTATCCCACTATTATTGCTTTTTATTAATTGGATAAAAGAAAGGATCAATATATTATCAGAGGGATAGTTCAGATATGAAAATATATTCACAGAGGATTGATATTAAAAATGTTTATTATTCAATATTTAGAGCAATTGTTGGAAGGACGTGGATTTTTTGCTTCTTTTCTTGTAATTTCTGGTTGGATTTATGTGTTTATTTTAATAGGTATCCTTATTTTCTATATTTTTTTATATTTTACTCAAGTGATTTTGAATATTATCAAGAGATAAAGTTATAATAGAGAGTAAAAGTTAGTTATTAGCAGTAATGCACATTAATAAAGAGCTAAACTAGTTTAATGTCGATATTTTGCTTGTTGATTTGTTGACTAATTAGTTATGATATCATATAATAGCTATTGTCGTTTGAGGAAATTATCTTCAAACAAGTGATTTGCCGAGGTGGCGGAATAGGCAGACGCACCGGACTTAAAATCCGGTGGGATTTAACTCCCGTGTCGGTTCGAGTCCGACCCTCGGTACCATCTTT
>NZ_PVNB01000031.1 GCF_003001995.1 Orenia metallireducens
CCCAGCCATTGCTTTGCCCCCATCGTCTAGTGGCCTAGGATACTGGGTTTTCATCCCAGCGACAGGGGTTCGAATCCCCTTGGGGGTACCACTAAAAATATCAATTCCACGAAAGGTTTTTGAAGTTTAAAACCTGTAGGGGTACCAAAAATACAGTATGAAGTGACGAGTAAGCAGTTAAGTTTTTAAAAGATCTTACTAATTACTGTTCACTAATTACTACTAACTAAATATGGAGGGGTTCCCGAGTGGTCAAAGGGAGCAGACTGTAAATCTGCCGGCGACGCCTTCAGAGGTTCAAATCCTCTCCCCTCCACCATTTATGCGAAAGTAGCTCAGCTGGTAGAGCATCTCGTTGCCAACGAGAAGGTCGCGAGTTCGAATCTCGTCTTTCGCTCCATTTTGTATATTCAACCTTGTTATCTCAGGATAGCAAGGTTTTCTAGTATTTGGAGAAGGATTTTAATGATGCTTTGGTGAATATTTATATAGTTAGGAATATTTTATAATAGTATTAAAAAGCTTTTGTTTAGATTATTGATTGATGTGTTTTACTAATTAGGTATTTATCAATAATAGATTATAAATTAATTTATAATATTAAAAAACTCTTTGGAGGGAATAATATTGAGTATAGAAAATTCTTCTAATAAGTCTGAAGTTAAAGTAGAAATTTTAGGCAAAGAATATAAAATTAAAGGTAATGAGTCGCCTGAATATATTAAGAATATAGCATCTTTTGTTAATGAACATATGAAAGAGATTCAAGAGTATGCACCATCACTTTCTACAAATAGAATCATAATATTAGGGGTTCTGAACTTAGCAGATAAGCTATATAAGGTGCAAGAGATGAATGGAAAATTAAAAGAAGATAATAATAAATTAGAGAGCAGTTTTAAAAAAATTCTTTCTGAGAATAACAAATTAAAAGAACAGAATAGGACCTTAAAAGAAGAGTATGAAGAATTCTTAGATTTAATTGAGAAGGGAGAGTTAGGTTAGTTGGAGTTTAACTTAATAGATATTGTAGTGATTATTCTTGCAGTAGTATTCATGGTTAAGGGATATAGGTTAGGTTTAATTAAACAGTTAACTGCAATATTAGCTATTATAATTGCTATTTATGTTGCTCAAGAGCAGTATACAATTATTGCAGAGTTTTTAGTTAAGGAATTTGATCTTGCTTTAAAATTAGGAAAAATAATCTCTTTCTTTTTAATTGTTGTGATTGTTACTTTGTTAATTAATTATATAGGATATTTTCTTACTCAATTATTAGATATAATCTTTTTATCTTTTATTGATAATTTTGGTGGTTTATTATTTGGACTTATTAAGGGAATTTTAATCTTATATATTGGACTGTTATTATTAAATATTATTCCTATAGAGCTGTTAGAAAAGGAGATTAATCAATCTTATTTTGCTCCTAAGATATTAAGCTTTAGTTCAGTTGTTGATAAAAAAATTGAAGAATTCTCGAAATGATATTAATTGGAGGCAATATTTATGAATAATTTAATAGTCAGTTCAATCTTTGATGATATTATGAATTTATTAAAGATAAAAGGGGCAAATAGCTATAAAATAAGAGCTTATGAAAGGGCTAGCAAACTCATTAGGGATTTAGAAGTTGATGTAGCCCAATTAATCAAAGAAGGTAGGCTGACAGAGATTTCTGGTATTGGAGAGAGCTTGGCGGAGAATATTAAAGAGATAGTTGAAACTGGGAGTTGTGAGGATTATAATCTTTTGATCAATGAATATCCAGCTACATTAATTTCTTTGTTGAAGGTTTCTGGAGTGGGTGCCAGTAAAGTTAGACAATTTTATAATGAGCTTGGAATTAAAGATTTAAATGATCTAAAGAAGAAAGCCGAAGTAGGAGTATTATCTCAATTATCTGGAATTGGTCCTAAAACTGAAAATAAGATTTTAGAGAGTATAGATAAGCTGTTATCTGAAAAAGATAAGTTTAATTTAGGAGAGGCAACTCATCTAGCCAATCAGCTAAAAGATTATATTGAAGCTTTTAAAGAGGTTGATAATGTTAAGGTAACAGGTGCTATTAGAAGAAAAGAAGAGGTCATTGATCAGATTGATTTAGTTATAGCAACTGATAATTTCAACAAAACAGTTGAACGACTTGAGAAAATTTCTATTATCTCAAATATAGATAAACTAGCTCATCAGACTCTTGTAGTTGATACTAAGCTAGGAATTAAAATCAAAATATCTGTAACTGATAATAGATCCTTTTGGGAGGAGGTCTTTTGGTCAACAGCTTCCAAAGAATATAGTCAAAGATTACAGGAAATTATTGATGATAAGGGAAAGGATACATCTATAGATGATTTTAAAGATGAACAGGAGATGTTTAAATCTCTTAATTTACCTTATATTATCCCTGAATTGAGAGATGATTTAGAGAGTATAGATAGAGCTCAAAATTATAAGTTGCCTAATAGTATTGAACTAAAAGATATTAAAGGTGATTTACATATGCATTCTAGATGGAGTGATGGTCGATATACCATTAAGGAGATGGCTCGAGCTTGTCAGCAAAAGGGGTATAAATATATGGCTATTTGTGACCATACTCAGTCCTTAACTGTAGCCAATGGCCTAAGCCCTGATAGATTGAAATCCCAGTGGGAAGAGATAGATAAATTAAATGAGAGCTTAGATATTACTATTTTAAAAGGAGCTGAGGTGGATATCTTAGCTGAGGGATTAGATTATAGTGATGATATTTTAGCTCAGTTAGATATAGTAATAGCATCTATACACAGTGGATTTAATAATTCTAGTGAGAAGATGATGGAGAGAATCATAAGAGCATTAGAACATCCTCATGTCCATATTTTAGCACATCCTACAGGTAGAATAGTTCTTGGCAGAGGAGCATATAATATTGACTTTGAAAGGTTTATACATAAAGCCATAGAGACTAATACTATCTTGGAGATTAATGCATCACCTAAAAGACTAGACTTAAATCATCAGCAGGTTAAATTAGCTCATCAATTAGGTGCTAAATTTATTATCAATACAGATGCTCATAAGACTAAAGATTTAGATAATATGGGAATTGGTGTTTCAGTGGCTAGGAAGGGCTGGCTAGAGAAAGATGATGTAATTAATACTCTAGAGCTAAGTGAATTTAAAAAGCTTTTAGCTAAATAGGTTTATAATATAGCACTGATTAATAGTCTTGAAATAAAAATTCAGTATGAGTGATAATTAAAGGAGATGAAAAAGTGAAGATAGGAAAGTATAATGAAGGAAAAGTAGTAAAAGAGACTGATTTTGGATTATATTTAGAGATAGATGGTGAGGAGATATTACTACCGAACAAATATATTCCTGAGAATACTGAGATTGATGATAAATTAAATGTATTTATCTATAAAGATTCTGAGGATAGACCTATAGCAACTACATTAACTCCCAAAGCAGAGGTTGGTGATTATGCCTATTTAGAGGTGAAGGATGTTAGTAGAATCGGTGCCTTTTTAGATTGGGGG
Source organism: Orenia metallireducens (assembly GCF_003001995.1). Classification (GTDB taxonomy): domain Bacteria; phylum Bacillota; class Halanaerobiia; order Halobacteroidales; family Halobacteroidaceae; genus Orenia; species Orenia metallireducens_B. Next base: position 3,531 of record NZ_PVNB01000031.1, read on the forward strand.
CTAGAAAAGGATTTATTAGTACCTTATAGAGAGCAACGTGGTAAGCTGAAGAAAGGTAAGAGCTATGTGGTAAGGGTTTATCTTGACCAAGAGACAGACAGAATAGTTGCTACAGAGAAGTTTGATAGATTTGTCGACCATAGTGACTTGGATATCTCTGAAAATGATGAGGTAGATATCTTAATCTATAGATATACCGATTTAGGAGTTGAGGTAATCGTTAATAATAAGTATTATGGGCTGGTTTATAGTGATGATATCTATAAAAACCTAAAGATTGGGCAGAGATATAAAGGATATATTAAAAAGGTTAGAGAAGATAATAAGTTAGATGTCAGCCTAAGAAAGCCAGGTTATGGCAGAGTAGAGGATGCTAAAGATAAAATTCTGAAGAAATTAAAAGAAGATGATGGTTTTATCTCTTTAAATGATAAGAGTTCTCCACATACAATTAAAAGATTACTTCAGATGAGTAAAGGTACATTTAAGAAGGCAATTGGAGGTCTTTATAAAGAAGAAATTATAGATATAACAGATGAAGGAATCAGGTTAAGAGATTAATCTTGACTAATTTTAAGTTAGATGTACAAATAGTTAATTACTCATTATTTCTTGCTTAATTTGTATTGTAGTAATATTTAAGACCTTTAATCTAATTAGATTGAAGGTCTTTGCTTATAAGTATTGACTAATAATATACTTTCTTAGTAATCTTCAATAAACATCTATAGGTATTAAAGAAGGGGAGATTTTCATGGTTGAGCTAGAGGAGGGGATTGGCTTTGAGCAATATCTCAATTCATCTAAAGAGGAGTATAAGCAAGAGCAGTTGCAGATATACAAACAAGTCAATTTAGCAGATAATACGAAGGAAATTATAAGTAAGATAAGCAAGAAGATAAATATTATAATATTTGCAGAGATATACTGTCCAGATTGTAGGATACTGTTGCCTTATTTAGAGAAGATGAGAGAGTTAAATGATAATATATCCATATATATCTTTCCACGTAAAGGTTATGAAGCGGTGATGGAAGAATATATAGAAGTAGCTAGGATTCCTACGATTCTAAGATTTGATAGCTCTAAGCAGTTACTAGGGCAGTTTGTTGAATTTCCTCAAGATTTTAAGACAATGCTAAAAGGACTAAACGAAGAAGAGAAAAAAGCTTTAATTGAAAATTATAGATGTGGAGAATATAATAGGTTAATAGAGCAGGAGATTTTAGAAGAGATAATATTGAGATAACTAGATTCTAAATTAAAGAATCTTGATAAGAAAGGTGATATATTGAATGGATAAACATGCATTGAAAGTCCTGGAGTTTAATAAGGTAAAGGAACAGTTACGAAAACATATCAGTAGTAAGCTGACAGAGACCTTTGTCGATAATTTAGAGCCTAAAACTGAAATGGACTATATTAGAGCAAGGCAAGAAGAGGTAAGTCAGGCCAAACAGATCTTAGTAAAGGAAGAAAGACCTCCCTTTGGTGGAATCTATGATATTAGAGATTCACTGTCAAAGGTAGAGAAGGATATTGTTTTATATGGTGAAGAGCTACTAAATATCCTAAATACTCTGGTGACTGGTCATCGCTTGAGCAATTATTTTGCTAACTTAGATGATGAGGATAATGAGTATTATAGGATAATCAATCTAGCAAGTAATATTGGAAGCTTTAAGGAGTTAGAAAGGACTATTAAAGGGGCAATAGATGAGCGAGGAGAGGTTAAGGATGATGCTAGTGTTCGCTTAAGGGAGATTAGAAAGAATATCAGAAGAACCAGTGAAGGTATTAGAGATCAATTGAACTCTATTATCAATTCAAGTCGTTATCGTAAGTATATTCAGGAATCTGTAATTACAATTCGTGACAATAGATATGTAATACCAATAAAAGCAGAAGCACAACATCAAGTACCAGGAATTGTTCATGACCAATCGGCTAGTGGTCAGACCTTATTTATTGAACCTATGCCTGTAGTTAAACTCAATAATAAGCTTCGCCAACTATCCTCCCAAGAGGAAGAAGAGGTCTATCGAATCTTAAAGGAGTTGTCTTTGAAGGTAAAAGAGAGAGTAGATGATATCAAAGATACTGTACAGATATTAGCGATATTGGATTTTATCTTTGCTAAGGCTAAATACAGTACTGAAATAAGTGGTTCAGAACCTTTACTTAATAGTGATGGAGAGATTAAACTAATTAAGGCTCGCCATCCATTGATAACAGGTGATGTAGTGGCTAATGATGTTCAGTTGGGTAGAGACTTTAATACCCTTGTAATTACTGGCCCTAATACTGGAGGAAAGACTGTTACCTTAAAGACTGTGGGATTATTGATTTTAATGTCCCAATCTGGTTTACATATTCCAGCATTATCAGGTTCTAGTCTTGCGATCTATCAACAGGTCTATAGTGATATAGGCGATGAGCAGAGTATTGAGCAGAATTTAAGTACCTTCTCTTCCCATATGAATAATATCATCAAAATTATTGAAGAGGTTGATGATAATTCACTAGTATTATTAGATGAGTTAGGGGCTGGTACTGATCCTGCTGAAGGTGCAGCTTTAGCTATGTCTTTGTTGGATTATTTACATCAAAAGGGTGCTAAGACTATTGCTACAACCCATTATAGTGAACTTAAAACCTACGCCTATTCTAATGAAGGGATTGAAAATGCTTCAGTAGAATTTGATGTTGAGACTTTACAGCCTACTTATAGACTGCAGATGGGGCTACCAGGTAGTAGTAATGCCTTTCAAATAGCCAGTAAGCTAGGTCTAAGAGAGGATATAATTGAAGGGGCTAATAATTTATTAGCAAAGGATAATATCGAGTTAGATAATATCTTAAAGGAGATTGAACAGGATAGAAAAGAGTACAATGATAAGAAGGAAGAAGCAGAGCAAATTAATCAAGAAGTTAAAAGACTTAAAGAGGAGTATGAAGAAAAACTTAAGTCTTTGGAAGAGAGAGAAGAAAAGGAGTTAAAAGAAGCCTATCGAGAAGCCAATAAAATTATCAAAAGGGCTCAAGATAGAGCAAATAAGATAATAGATGAGCTAAAAGAGAAGAAGCGGGCTAGTGATAGAGAAATTGAAGAGGCAAGAAGTGGATTACGGGAAGAGCGCAAAGGTATTAAAAGTCAAGAGGGTAAATTAGTTGAAGAAGCAAGGAAGAATAGGGGAGTTCCTGACTTAGAAGTTGGTGATAAGGTTAAAATTGTTAGTTTAAGCAAGAAGGGTGAGGTTCTTCAGTTATTCCCTGATAAGAAGCAGGCTCTTGTTCAAGCAGGGATTATGAAGGTAAATGTAGATTTAAGAGATTTAGAGGAGGTAAAGGGCAAGCAGCAAGATAAGGATGATAGTAACTTTGCTAAGGTTAATTATAGTAAGGTTAAAGGCAATAAAGCAAGAAATATCTCTCCGAAGTTGGATTTAAGGGGAATGAGAGCTTTAGATGCTAAGATGAAGGTTGAAAAGTACTTAGATGATGTGATGCTAACCAATCTAAGTCAAATTGAGATTGTTCATGGTAAGGGTACAGGGGTCTTAAAGGATGTAGTCCATGAGATTTTGGATAATTATCCAAGTGTACAGGAATATCGCTTTGGCAAGCCTCAAGAGGGTGGATTTGGAGTTACTATAGTAAACTTTTAATATTTCTAATAAAAAATAGACTAGGGATTAATCCCTAGTCTATTTTTTATTAGTCCCTACCCCTTAACAGGTTAAAGAAGTCAAAGATCTTATCCTTGATTTCTTCAGCTGGATTCTGTGGACCATGGATATTACATTTTTCTGTTGGAATAGTTTCATAGATATAATTTCCTTCTTCATCTGTTAACGGTAATTTAGTCTCGGGATCAATCTTCTTGACTGGAACTCCATTTTCATCAACGATAATACCTGTTTCTACTTGATAAGTTCTAGTTACTACCTCATCTTGTGGGCAGTAATCTGTAGCTATTAATCCTGTAGATTTATCTATCTTTATCTGGGCAGTGGCTTTGTGTAAAGTACCAACTTCTGTTGGTTCTGTACCTTCAATAAATAGCTCTTCCCGCCTTGCATTAGGAGGACAGTATTGATTAGGTAATAACCCATCTTCAATACAGATCTCTTTAGCAATAATATTATTTGGTCTTTTAAATTCTTTAACTGGTCGATTTTCAACAACTTTTTTCATATAATCTCCCCAGATTTTAGAGGCTTCTCCACTGGAGATGATGTCCATCTTAATCTTACCAGTACCATCTTTGATCAGATTTCCTTCTTTATCCTTCATCTGATACTCCATTCTAGTAGGAGAATCTTCACCAAGCCAGACTGATGTTACCAAATCAGGGGTGTAGCCTACAAACCAAGCATCAGTGTAATCAGAGGTTGTTCCAGTCTTACCAGCAGCAGGTCTACCTAAATAAGCTCTCCAACCAGTTCCCCAGACTAAAGGTCCTCTAGAGATAGCAGATTTAAGCATATCTGTTACTAGATAAGCTACGCTCTCATCTAGAACAATATTTCGATGAACCTCATTGGACAAGATTATATTACCATTATTATCTTCGACTTTAGTGATAGCAATAGGGTCTGTTTTAATACCACCAGTAGCAAAGACTCCATAGGCTGTAGACATCTCTAACGGTGTCACTCCTTTGGTCAAGCCACCTAAAGCTAGGGAGAGGTTTCTATCTTCAGGAACTAAGTTTTTAATTCCTAAGCTTTTAGCAACATTAATGGCATTACTAATCCCTACTCTTTCTAGTAATTTAACAGCTGACACATTGAGTGATTTTGCTAAGGCTATTCGCAAAGTAGTTGGACCATGATACTCTCCATCATAGTTTTTAGGAATCCATAGTTCATCCTCGTCACCATTGAGTGTTGTTTTATATCCTTTAGGAGTATCATCTACAACTGTTCCAGTCCCAGCACCTTGCTTGATAGCTGTAGTATAGACAAAGGGTTTAAATGCAGAACCTGGTTGTCGATAGGCTTGAGTTGTACGATTGAATTTATCATCACCGCGACCACCAATCATGGCTTTGATATAGCCAGTATGAGGGTCTATAGTAAGCAAAGCTACCTGTGGTTGAGTCTTACTCTGACCCCTTTGGCGAACAATAGTAGGTAAATAGTTGGTTTCAAAGGCGTGATCTACTGTTTCTTGGGCTTTTTTCTGCATATCTAAATCTAAAGTGGTATAAACCTTTAGCCCCCCAGTATAAACCTGCTTTGCACCAAATTTGTTAAGTAATTCTTTTCTAATGTATTCAACGAAATATGGGGCAACTTCAGCATTATTCTCTTCAGCTCTTTCAAGTTTAATCTCCTCATTAATTGCTTGTTTATAATCTCTTTGAGAGATATATCCCTGTTCCAACAGCTTTGTTAAGACAAGGTCTCTACGTTTTCTAGCCTTATCTAGATTTCTATAAGGAGAATAGCTATTTGGTGCTTTTGGTAGTCCTGCTATTAAAGCAGATTCAGCCAGAGTCAAGTTCTCTACATCCTTATTAAAATAAAATTTAGCAGCACTCTGTACACCATAAGCACTGTGCCCTAAAAAGATTTCATTTAGATAAAATTCAAGAATTTCTGCTTTAGTATACATTCTTTCAAATTGCATGGCGATATACATCTCTTGTAATTTCCGTGAGAATAACTTTTCATGGGTTAAGAGGACATTTTTAGCCAACTGCTGAGTGATGGTACTAGCCCCTTCTACTTTGGCCATTGCCTTGATATCTACCCAGATAGCCCGTAAAATACCTCTAATATCTATTCCATAATGTTGATAGAATCGTTCATCCTCAATTGCTACAATAGCATTTTGTAAGTCTTTTGGAATTTTGTTAATAGGTACGTAGATTCTATCTTCTTTATATAGTTTAGTTAAAATTTCACCATTAGAAGCATATACTACACTACTTTCGCTTGTCTGCCATTGACCATAATCAGAGATATCAGGACTTCTTTTAATGATCCAGGTGACACCACCAATTATAGCTCCCATGCCGACAGCCATAGCTAATATAATTAATATTATAATTAATTGTTTAATCTTCTGCCTGTCTTTAGACAATATACTCACCCCTTTAAAAGATAATAGATATATTATAGATTCTTATTATCTTATTTATAATATTTTTAAGAAAGTTCATAACTATTCTATCAAGGTAAAAGATAATCTGCCATTATCTTTTAGTTTTCAATATTTTTTATTAGTTTAGCTTATAATAGATATTGTCTTCTTAGTTCATTAATTATCTGTGCTAAGACCTTTAAATATTATAACATAAAATAGACTTTATATATAGTAAATTCCCCGTTTAGCTACTAATCATACGGGGCTAATGGATTATTTTTACATATTTGATATTGGGCTTTAATTGTGATATAATGTTAAAAAAGTATTTCTAGATAAATAAACACTCTTTCTCTATTAATATACAAGAGGAAAGAGTTTTTTAATGTTTGTTTAATATTAGATTTTTTTATTATTTTATAATGTAAATAATTTTAAATATTATAGATAGTAATGATGATAGGGGGCTATGTAATGGAAATTGCAGAACAGTTGAAGATAATCAAACGAGGTATCGATGAGATGATTGGAGAAGAGGATTTAGTAAAGAAACTAAAGAAGTCCAAAGAAGAAGGTAAGGCATTAAAGGTGAAATTAGGACTAGATCCAACTGCTCCAGATATTCATTTAGGGCATACTGTAGTTTTACAGAAATTAAAGCAGTTTCAAGATTTAGGCCATGAAATTATCTTATTGATTGGTGATTTTACTGGTAGAATTGGAGATCCAACGGGTAAATCTAAGGCTAGAACTCAATTGACTGAAGAAGAGGTTAAAGAGAATGCTAGAACCTATGAAGAGCAGATCTTTAAGATCTTAGATCCCAAAAAGACTAAGGTAGTCTTTAATAGTCAATGGTTTGGAGAGATGAGTTTTAGTGATGCTATTCAGTTGTCATCTAATTATACAGTAGCTAGAATGTTAGAAAGGGAGGACTTCTCTAAGAGATACTCTAATAATCAACCAATTAGTATCCATGAATTCTTCTATCCAATCTTACAGGGTTATGACTCCGTGGCAATTGAAGCTGATGTTGAATTAGGTGGAACCGATCAGAGATTCAATCTCTTAGCAGGGCGCAACTTGCAAAAAGAGTATGGTCAAGAGGCACAAGCGATTATTATGATGCCTTTACTAGAAGGTTTAGATGGTGTAGATAAAATGAGCAAGAGTAAAGGAAACTACATAGGAATCAATGAAGCACCTAGTGAGATGTTTGGTAAGGCTATGTCTATGCCTGATGAGCTGATCACCCGTTACTTTGAATTATTAACAGATATCTCATTAGAAGAGTTGAATAAGATAAAAGAAGGCTTAGCTAATGGTGATTTACATCCAATGAAGATGAAGAAGAAGGTTGCTAGAGAGATAATCAATAAATATTACGATGAAGATACTGCTCATGCTGCTCAAGAGGAGTTTGAACGAGTCTTTAAAGAAGGAGATACTCCTGATGAAATTCCAGAGGTAGAACTAGCTACTAGTGATTTAGAGGATGGTAAGTTATGGATTGTGAAGCTTGTTGCTGCTACTGGATTGGTAGATAGTAATAGTGAAGCTCGTCGCATGATTAAACAAGGTGCTGTTAGTATAGATGATAAACGCTATGATAAAATGAATCTTGATATAGAAGTAAAGGATGGAATGGTTATCAAAGTTGGGAAGAGAAGATTTGCTAAGATAATTTTGAAGTAGAAAATTGATTAATTTAGAAATAATCTTGCACAAAATCACCCTTTAATTAATAAGATATTAAGGGGTGGTTAGAGTGCTTTTTTTCTTGAAAAGGTTTCTAAAAATTGGATTATCAGTAATAATAATCTTATCTCTGTTCTTTATAATATTGGTAGAAACTACTTTACAACCTATTTTAAATAATATCTGTGAAGTTGAAGTGACAGGAATGTTAACCACTGTTATCAATAAAGGCATTAATAAGGCTACTAATGGATTATCCTATAATGATATGGTTAGAATTCAAACAAATCGGCAAGGGCATATCATTTTAATGGAACCCAATTTGAAGTTTGTAAATAGATTATCCTCTGATATCACTTTAGAGATACAGACAAGATTGGATAACCTTAGTGAAAAGGTTATCACTATACCTATCTCTCAAATCTTTGGGGTTGAAGTCTTATCTAAATTCAGTCCAAGGGTCAATGCGCGAATAATACCTCATGGAGCAGTAAAGACTGATGTTGTTGATGAGTTTGATTCTGTAGGGATTAATCAGACACGACACAGGCTTTATTTGAAGGTAAATACTAAGGTAAGGGTAGTTGTACCCCTTACAGGTACAGAGATAGCTGTAAACACACAGGTTCCTATGACAGAGGCTGTAATTGTTGGTCAGGTTCCCCAAGTGTATGTAGGATTAGAAAAGGGGCTATTTAAAGAAGGGGTAATCAAAAAGGAGTGATAGATTACTATGAAGAAGGAATTTAAAGTCAAGACACCTTTATATAGTAAATGTATAGAAGTGCCTAAGATTATTGATAAGGCTACAGGTATACATATTCTAAGCCGTTTTGTCAAAGCGATTATCTTTACTACTGATGTTGTAGTGATTAAGAATAATAATGCTGATGCGATTATGGCTGTTTATCCTTTTACACCACAACCTATACTCTCCCATGCCTTAGCCACAGTAGCTAATATGCCATTGATGGTGGGGATAGGTGGAGGAACTACTCAAGGGGATAGAGTAGTAGAGCTTGCTTTAGATGCAGAATTTCAAGGGGTATTAGGGGTAGTATTGAATGCTCCCATCGATAATAAGACTCTATCAGCTGTACGGCAGGCTGTAGAGATTCCTATTATTGTTTCTGTTGTATCTACTAAAAGGGTAGAAGAGAGGTTGAAGAATGGAGCTGATATTCTCAATGTCTGTGCAGGAAAGGATACAGTTGAAGTAGTTAAATATATTAGAGACAGATATCCTGATGTTCCTATTATGGCTACAGGTGGTTCAAGTGATAAAGCGATAGAAGAGACTATCGATGCAGGTGCGAATGCTATCGTTTATACACCTCCAACTACAACTCAATTGATGAAGGATTTGATGGCAACTTATCGGACTTAATTTCAAAGCAGGCAGCTGCCTGCTTTTTTAAATTATTAATAGAGTAATAGTTTATCAAAAATAATGGTGATTAAAGCTTGATTGATTGAGATTTACCATTGTATTTTAATTATCAAAACTATAGAATTAAAGATATAGAGAGCAAAAGGAGGAATATTAATGACAGAGAATACAAAAATTGTATTTGTGGTTAGCATAGGGTTGATAGTATCTTCACTGATTTTAGGAATATTCTTTTATCAGGCTCAAAAAGAAGTAAATACTATAAAGGTAGTAGGACTAGCATCTAGAGCCTTTGTAGCAGATAGAGTTAAATGGAATATAACTATAGAGGAGGAGATTTCAGAAGATAATCTCAAAAAAGGTTATCTACAATTAAAAGATAGTACTGATAAATTAAAAGCAGAGCTGAAAGCAATTGATATCAAGCAAGAAGATATTAATATAAAACCTGTTAATGTCTATAAAGAGTATGATTATATAAATGAAAAAGGTCGAAGTAGCAAAGTTTTTAGAGGTTATAGACTACAACAGCATTTTTATGTTATTTCAGATAAAGTAGAAGAGATAGAAGAACTTAACTTTGATCCAATTAAACTCTTAGATAAAGGAGTTATTATTGAAAATTCTAATTTACAATATTTCTATTCTAAGATTGACCAATTGAAAAAGGATATTATATCTGAAGCAATGGTAAATGCTAAAGAAAGAGCTAATAAAATATTAGAGAATACTGATCTAAGTCTTGGCAAGACAGTATCTATCAAATCTGGAGTATTTCAGATTACAGAACCTTATTCTACTAATGTATCTAGTGGAGGTGTTTATAATACTTCTACTAAACATAAAGAGATTCGAGTAACTGTTCATGCTGTTTTTGAGATAGATTAATTATGTTAGTATGTATAATAGAAGGGCATATTATCTAGAAGTATAAGATGGAATCTACGAAAGTAGGTTCTATTTTTTATTCTGTAGTCTTAATTAGGTTTATTTCAAAGCAACTTGGTTATAATAATTATTAGTTATTAGCTGTATATTTTGGCTAAGAACTAAGGAGGTTAACGATGAAAAGAGGTCAAGAGTTAATAGGATTATCAGTAATGGACTTGGAGATAGGTGAAGAGATAGGCCAAGTAACAGATGTATTCTTTGACCATCAATTACAGAGTATATTGGGCTTGAAGATAAAGAAAAAAAAGGGAAGAGGTCAAGACTTTATTCCCTATGAGAAGTTATATAGCTTAGGTGAAGATATGGTTGTCATAAAGGATAAAAATTGTATCGGTGAATGTCAAGAGAGATATCAGAGCTTAATAGATGAAGGTGAGGTTATTGGACATAAGGTGATCAGTGACCAAGGAGAAGAGTTGGGTATGGTTGAAGATATACTCCTTAATGATAATGGAAAGTTGGTTGCCTATGAACTAAGTGAGGGCTTAATTCAAGATATTTTGGAAGGAAGAGAGACTTTGACGATAGATAATACTGTTAGCTATGGGAAAGATGCAATTATAGTCGAAAGTTCAAAGAGGTTGCCTTAATAGGAGGGATGAGGTTGGGAAATCAAGAGAAGAGGGGTATTTTGTTATTAATCATCTGTCTGGCTTTCTACTTCTTCTATCATGTTAGAGTTATCCTACTCCCTTTTATATTGGCAATACTGTTGGCTTATCTAATAAATCCCTTGGTCGAGGAGCTGATTGATCGTGGACAGCCCCGGATTGGAGCATTAATCTTTATCTTTGGTCTCTTTATAACTATCTTTTCTTTTATTTTAATAACCTTTCTGCCAGCAATTATTGATGAGCTAGATGTGTTAGCTCATAGATTGCCTGATTATGCTATGAGGCTAGAGAGCTTGATAGATAAGGTCAATATTAAGTATCAGCGAATTGATCTTCCTGATACTGTAACTACTATCCTAGACAAGTCTATTAATAGATTAGAAGAGAATACATTGGAGTTTATCCAGAAAACCAGTGGAGTACTTTTAGGATTATTATCTAGAATGTTCAGTTTAATAATGGCCCCTATTCTTGCTTTTTATCTACTAAAGGACTTAGAAGTGATTAAAGAGTTTTTATGGTCTTTAATTCCTAAAAGAAGAAAGAAGGGAATTAAAGTTCTGCTAGGAAGGGTAGATAGGTCATTATTTGGATTTTTTAAAGGGCAGCTATTAGTTAGTTTGCTAGTTGCTATTCTCTCTACCATTGGTTTATATTTATTGAATATTAAATTCTATCTAATCATTGGAATAATAGTGGGAATCTTTAATATAGTCCCTTATTTTGGTCCGATTTTGGGTGCTCTACCAGCAGTTATAATAGCCAGCTTTAGTTCGAGCAAATTGGTTCTTATGGTTGTACTACTCTTTTTTGCCATTCAACAGATCGAAGGTGGGGTTATTGCTCCCAAAATTATGGGAGAAGAGGTGGGCTTACATCCTATAGTCATTATCTTCTCACTTTTAGCAGGGGGAGAACTTCTTGGAATTATAGGGATGTTAATTGCTGTTCCTATTGCTGCTATCATTAAAGAACTACTGCGATATATAATTTATGAACTACTAATCTCAGTTGACAATAGATAGCATTTTTAGTATGATAATTGTTAAGATTATATTTTCTTAGCTGTGAGTAATTTTGGTATTTTAATATAAAAGTGTTATCATATAAATTAGGCTAAAATCTAGCTTTAAGATAATTTTAGCTAGATTTTTATCTATTTTATAAGAGTCTTTATTTAGTTGAGTTCAAGATTAGATTTAAACTTATTGTTTACGGGAGGTTTATTTAGATGAAGAGTAGTGAGGTAAGAGAGAAATTTTTAAAGTTTTTTGAGAGTAAGGGTCATAAATTACTACCAAGTGCACCTTTAGTTCCTCAAGATGATCCTACATTATTATGGATTAATGCAGGAATGGCTCCTTTTAAGGATTACTTTAATGGTAGTGCTATCCCACCTAAGCGTAGAGTAAGCACATCTCAAAAATGTATTAGAACAAATGATATTGAGAATGTAGGAAAGACTGCTAGACACCATACCTTTTTTGAAATGCTAGGAAACTTCTCCTTTGGAGATTACTTTAAGGAAGATGCTATTAACTGGGCTTATGAATTTTTAACTGAATGGATGAACTTTGACCCAGATAAATTTTGGGTATCTATTTATAAAGATGATGATGAAGCTTTTGAAATTTGGACCAAACAAGTAGGTTTCCCTAAAGAGAGAATAGTTAGAATGGATAAAGATGAGAACTTCTGGGAGATTGGAACTGGTCCTTGTGGTCCTTGTTCTGAAATTCATTATGATCGTGGAGTAGATTATGGCTGTAGTGATGACTGTGAATTAGGCTGTGACTGTGACCGTTATTTAGAGATTTGGAATCTGGTATTTACCCAGTATAATAAGACTGAAGATGGTGAATACTTGGAGTTACCTAATAAGAATATAGATACAGGGATGGGACTGGAAAGAATAGTCTCCTTATTACAAGATGCTCCAACCAACTTTGAAACAGATTTGTTTATGCCAATGATAAATTACATAGCTGATAATGCTGATGTTAAATATGGAGATTCTAAAGAGACAGATATGGCTTTAAAGGTAATTGCAGATCATATTAGAAGTATCAGTTTTGCTATTGCTGATGGTGCTTTACCATCAAATGAGGGCAGAGGATATGTGGTAAGAAGAATTCTAAGAAGGGCTGTTCGCTATGCAAAGGTATTGGGCTTAGAGATTCCTTTCTTACATACAATTGTACCGATAGTTGTAGAGGTAATGGGAGATCATTACTCTCAATTAGTAGATATGGAAGAGCAGATTAAAAAGATTGTTAAGCAAGAGGAGATTAGATTTGAAGAGACTTTAGAGCAGGGAATGGATATCTTAGAAGAAGTAATTGCTGAGTTGAAGAAGAAGGATGCTAAGGTTATTCCAGGTGATAAAGTATTTACCCTTTATGATACCTATGGTTTTCCTAAGGAGTTAACTGAAGAGATAGCAGGGGAGCAGGGCTATGAGATTGACCATGCTGGCTTTGAAAAGTCTATGGAAGAACAGCGTAACAGAGCTAGAGCTGCTCGTCAGGATTATGACCAAGGGCATAGTGAATTAGAGTTATATAAAGCTATTAGAGAAGAGCTAGGACAGGATGATTTTGTAGGCTATGAAGAGTTTGAAGTAGAGACAGAGGTCCTATCTTTAGTTAAAGACCAACAGAAAGTAGAAGAGGTAGCTGTTGGGGACAAGGCTCAGGTTATCTTAGCTAAGACGCCTTTCTATTCTGAAGGTGGTGGACAGGCTGGAGATCAAGGAATTATTATTAACACTAATGCTCAATTAAGAGTAGTAGATACTCGTGAGATTGCAGAGATGACAGTTCATGAGGTTGAAATAGAAGAAGGAGAGCTAAAGGTCAATGACCAAGTTCAAGCAATCGTTAGTGGAGAGTTAAGAACTGCTACTGCTAGACATCATACTGCTACTCACTTATTGCACAAAGCCTTAAAGGAGTTTTTAGGAGAGCATGTAAATCAGGCAGGTTCTTTGGTTACACCGACTAGACTCCGTTTTGACTTCTCCCACTTTGAAGCTATTAAAGAGGAAGAGCTAGAGAAGATAGAGGCTAGAGTAAATGAACAGATCCTAGCAAATTTAGTAGTAGATGCTAGAGAGATGCCAATTAAAGAGGCTAAAGAGCTAGGAGCTATGGCCTTATTTGGTGAAAAATACGGAGAAGAAGTACGTGTGGTAACTGCTGGAGATTATAGTATTGAGCTATGTGGGGGAACCCATGTTAGAGCTACAGGAGAGATTGGACTATTTAAGATTCTCAATGAATCTGGAATAGCAGCAGGTGTTAGAAGAATTGAAGCTGTAACTGGTCATGAAGCTTTAGATTATGTTAAAAAACAGGAAGATACAATTCGTACTATTGCTGATAAATTGAAATCTTCTCCTAAGGAAGTGGTAACTAAAGTTGATAGTCTACAGTCACAGATTAAGGAGTTAGAAAAAGAACTTACAAGTCTAAAGGATAAGCTAGCATCATCACAATCAGGGGATTTAATCTCTGAAGCTGAGGAGCTAAATGGCATTAAGACTATCTTACACAGCATCGATGGAATAGATGCTGATGGATTAAGAAAGATGGGAGATAATCTTAAAGATAAGTTAGATTCTGGTATTGTGGTCTTGGCTTCTAAATTAGATGGAAAGGTAATCTTTATTGCTATAGTAACTAAGGATTTAGTTAAAGCAGGGTACCATGCTGGAAATATCATTCGTGAAGTTGCCAAGGTTGCTGGTGGTGGTGGTGGTGGTCGCCCAGATATGGCACAAGCAGGTGGAAGTAAACCAGACAAGATAGAAGAAGCTTTAGCAAAAGCTAAAGAGCTAATATTAGCAGAATAATCTTTCTAAACCTCAGGGGTATATACTCTTGAGGTTTACAAATACTATCTATTATAATTGAATAATAGATAATGGGATATTTTTTAATTTGGTAGTTAGGTAGTTTGAGGATAGGTAGTTAGGTCAAAGCTAACCATCCAACCACTTTACCCACTCAATAGCCAAATTCTCGCAATATACCCATTCATCATTATTAACTATATCTAAATTTAATTGGGGTAGTTTATAAATCTCAGTTAGTTGATAAAGGAAAAATAATCTGTATAAAGAATAGCTATAATAGGAAAACTATAATATAAGTGTTGAGGTGAAAAACTAATGAGTGATTTTGATAAAACCATGATGTTTAGAATGGACAATGAAAAAGACACTGAAGTAACTAAGGCTTTAAGAGATGTTTATGTTGCTTTAGAAGAGAAAGGATATAATCCAATCGATCAGATTGTTGGATACATATTATCAGGAGATCCTGCTTATATTACAAGTCACAAGCAGGCTCGTAGTAAGATGAGAAAGTTTGAAAGAGATGAGATCATTGAAGAGCTGGTTAAAAGTTATTTGAAGTAATGCTACGGAGTGATTAAATGAAAAGAACTGTTTTCCTATTAATGGTTTTGATTATGATATTCTCTATACAGATAAAATCTGAAGCTATAGAGAAAAACTTTGTAATTTTTGTAATGGATGGCGTCAGTTTGTCAGAAATAAAGTCTGCTCAAACACCTAATTTAGATTCATTAATAGATGCTGGAGCTATTGCTTTGACCAATACTAGAACTGCTGGATCTTTAGAGCCAAAGGATGCTTATTTGACCATTGGAGCTGGTGATCGGGCAAGAACTGGTGTCTCTGCTTATTTAAACTTTAATATTGATGAAGATTATAAAGGTACTAATGTCAAAGAACTTTATTCGATGAGAACAGGAAGATTAGATTTTGAAGCTCAAATGCTTAATATAGAGTTAGCTAGATTGATAGCAACTAATGAAAAAAGTGATTATCAGGCCAAAGTAGGTCAGCTGGCAGATAAATTAGCTGAAAAGTCCTTAACTTTAGCTGTACTAGGTAATGCAGATATTTGGCAACAGCCACGCAGACACATAGCTATGTTAGGAATAAATAAATATGGTCTTATCTCTAAAGGGGATATTGGTCAGAAAATGCTCTTAGCATCTGACCAATATCCTTCTGCTTATATAACTAACCAAGATTATTTATTGGATAAATTCGATAAATTAGTAGATCAGACTGATCTATTAATTATTGAGTCAGGTGATACTTCCCGAGTAGAAGCGGTTAAGAGCTTATTATTAGAAGAACGTTTTTTAGCAGAGAAGAAGCGGTCAATTGAACGGGTAGATAAGCTCTTAGGAAGAGTAAGTAGGAGGTTAGATTTTAACCGAGATTACTTATTTGTACTTATCCCTACTCCATCTAAAAGAGCAGTTGCAGAGGGGGAAAAGCTATCTTTATCACTATTGGTCGGTCCTGATAGTAAAGGTTTACTAAGATCAGCTACAACAAAAAGGGCAGGTTTGATAAGTAATTTGGATATAGCACCGACTATCTATAGCTATTTAGGCGGACAAGAGGAGACCTTTACAGGTTCAGCGGTAGAAGCTGTTTCTTCTAATAAATCTATCGATTATCTAATTGGCTTAAATCAGAGAATAGAGAAGACCTTTGCTTGGCGACCTATCTTGATTAAGGGGTTTATTTTATTACAGATAATTACACTTTTTTTAGTTGCTTTTATCATACTTTATAAAAAGTCATCGGAAAGACTGAAGAAGGTGGTCAAGTATCTGCTACTTAGCTTATTATGGATACCTTTGCTCTTTCTTTTATCGAAATATTTCTTAGCCTGGAATCTAATTTTAGTAATCTTATTTATTATCTCTTTAAGCTTCTTATTAACCTATTGTCTATTAAGGCTTACTAGGAATGAATTAATTCATATTTGGGTTATTTCAACTCTGACTTGGCTCTTATTAGCAATTGATTTATGGACTGGTGCTAATTTGATTAAATTATCAGTCCTAGGTTATTCACCAGTAATTGGAGCTAGATTTTATGGTATTGGAAATGAATTTATGGGGATAATTATTGGAGCAGGAATTATCAGTTTGACTATCTTTAAAGAGTTTAGAAAAGGATTCTCTCTAAAATTATTAATACTATCATTTTTCTTTTTGATAGTAACGGTGGGGCATCCTAACTTAGGGGCCAATTTTGGTGGTTTGATCACAACAATAGTTGTTAGTAGTGCTACTTACTTTTATTTAAAAGGTTATAATTTAAATTTAAAGGTATTATTTAAAATAACTATTATCCTGGTAGCTATTGTCTCTTTAATTGTTTATTTAGATACTCAAGGTGTTGGTGCTAATCAGACCCATCTTGCCAATACTATAGCTGAGATTAGAAGAGAAGGTTTGGGTACTTTAATCAACATTATCTATCGTAAAATCAGTATGAACTTAAAGCTGTTAAGATGGACTATTTGGACAAGGGTACTCTTATCCTTTGTAATTATCTTAATTATTCTCTTTAAAAGGCCTAGAGGGGTGATTAGAGATATCATTGATAATTATGGAGATTTAGCTGCTGCCTTTAAAGCTTTAATAATTGGAAGTATAGTTACGATGGTGGTCAATGATTCAGGAGTTGTTGCTGCTGCCACCTTACTCTTATTCCCTATCTTTACTCTGCTTTATTTAGTATTAAATAGGATAAATAATCGATAAAATTATTATTTAAAAGAAGGAATTCAACTCTTGATGGATAATTTTGTAATATCAGGAGGTGTTTTCTATTATCATGATTTTTAATAATTTTTTCAAAAAGGAGACAAAACTAGATTATCAGCATCGTATAGCTTTAGATATTGGTACAGAATATGTCAAGGCTATGATAGTAAAATTTAATCAGAATAACTCTGAAATTATTGGATATAGTAGGGTGAAGCAGGATTATATTAACATGGAAGGTGGAGCTATCTCCAATATTGAAGAGGTAATTAAAATCTGCCATAAGGCTATTGAAGAAGCTGTAGCAATGGCAGATTATAGTCCTACTGAGATTGTGATTGGAATTGCTGGTGAATTTGTCAAAGGAATTGTTACTCAGATGAATCATACTAGGTCTATACCTAAAAAGAAGATCAAGAGAAAAGAGATAGATGCTTTGGTCAAGAAAGCTCAAAAATCGGCTTTAAAATCTGTTCAACAGGAGTTATTAGAGGACATAGGCTTAGAGAATATCAAAGTAGAATTGGTCAATTCTTCTGTAGTGGAGATGAAGATAGATGGTTATAAAGTTACTAATCCTGAACAGTTTCAAGGAAAGAACTTAGAGGTGACTGTCTTTAATACCTTTGCTCCTTTAGTTCATGTAGGTGCTTTAGAGACGATAGCTTTAAGACTAGGATATAATCTAGTAGGTATAATTGCAGAGCCCTTCTCTATTGCTAAAAGTATTATGAGCAATGAAGCTTATGAATTTGGGGCGATTGTGATAGATATTGGAGGAGGGACTACCGATATTGCTTTGATTAGAAATGGGGGTATAGAAGGGACTAAGATGTTCAGTTTAGCGGGCAGGGACTTTACTAAAAGTTTGGCTAGAAATTTCAACTTAACTTTAGAAGATGCTGAAAAGCTAAAGGTTGCTTATTCTAGTTCAGAAAGTGAGCTACCCAGCAAAGAGATAGAGGCAGTCTTAAAGCCTGATCTTGATCTATTATATGAAGGTATTGAAGTGGCTTTAGCTAGTTTGGCTAAGTCAGAGGCCTTACCTCAAAGAGTCTATCTCTGTGGTGGAGGTAGTGCTTTAAGTGGTTTATTTGATGGGATTAGACAGAGGAAGATGTATGAGAATCTACCTTTTTTCAAAAGACCAGAGATTAGGTTATTGGAGGCTCAAGATATCGAGGGGATTGAAGATAAGGTGGATCTCTTGAAGGGAGCAGAAAATGTAACACCAAAGAGCTTAGCTTTGCAGTCAACTAAGGTCAAAGAGGTTGAAGATCATAGTATATTCCAGAAGATAGTGGCTAATTTTGGTTAGGGGTGAGAAGTTTGGAAAATTATATTAAGCTCTATATAGACCCTGATGAACCATTAAATTCATTTTTAGATAAGATTAAATCGGCAACAGAGAATAAGATAGTAGTTATAGTACATAGAAATTCACCAATATTTGTTGGTCAGGTAAATATAGAGTTGATTAAAAAGTATGGGCAAGAAGCAGATAAAGAGTTAATCTTTATAACAAATAATAAGAAGACTAAAAATATCTTGTCAAGGGTAGGCTTTGAGGTCTATTCTAAATTAAAAGACTTTGAAGAGAGTCTAGATCAACTAGAGGCAGATATAAATAAATCGGAAAGAGAGTCATTATTTACTTTAAATCAGTATTCGACAGCTAAAAAGAAGTCTAAGAAGAGAAAAAAGCTACGAAAGGGATTAGTTGTTGCTACCCTATTATTAACAGCAATAGTCTGGGTCTACTTTGCTTTTCCTGTAATAACTGTTGAGATTCAACCATCTATTAAGGATAAGGTGTTGGTCAGTCAGATTAGAGCTTTAGAAGATCTGCCAACTATAGATTGGGCTACAAGTACAATCCCATTAATTAAAAAGGAAGTAAGCATAGAAGAAGAGGTAATTTTTCCAAGTACTGCTACTAAAGAGATAGGTATTAAGAAAGCAACAGGGGTTTTAACTCTAATCAATAGTAATCGGAAGAATGTAACTATAGCAGCAGGAACTGTAGTCAGTACAAGAAATGGAGTAAAATTTAAGACTAAGGATAAGGTTGTTGTTCCATCAGCAAAAGTAGAGAAGTTTATGGATGTAGTTGTAGGTGTAAATGCAGGAAGAGCTGAGGTCAATATCGAAGCATTATATAAAGGGGTTCATGGTAATGTTAGCAAAGGAAGAATAGTCAATTTTGTTAATAAAGATTATGCTATAAAGATAATCAATCCAGAAGCAACTTATGGTGGGCAGAATCAATTGGTCAAGGTGGTTTCCCAAGCTGATTTAGACAATGCCTTAAAACAAACTAGGGTAAAACTATTAGAGAAAGCTAAAGAAGATTTAAAGAATAAATTTGATGCTAACCTTGTCTTTTTTAAAGATGAAAGTAAGGTTGCTGAACCTAAGTTTCAGACAAATAATAAGGTTGGGGAGATAACAAATCAGCTAGTAGTTAAAGGAGAAGTTAAAATTACAGGTTTTGCAGTAGAAAAAGAAGGATTAAAGAGTTTAGTATTTAAATTATATAAGGATAGCCTTGAAAATAAATTTGTCCTTAATAGACCACAGATCACCATTAAAGAGGTTGAAGTCGATAAGGTAGCTAAGAATGAAATTGATTTTAGAGTTAAGAGTATAGGACAAGTTGCAGGGAAGATTGATAAAGACTATATTGTTAATCAGATATTGGGCAAGAAGGTAGAAGAGGCTAAAGCATTAATGGATAATATGTTAGAGATAGATAGTTATCAGATAAAACCTGTCAATCAAGTCAATTTACCACAATTTAAATATGGAATTAATTTAGTGATTGATGGAGATACTGGGTACAGCAATTGAGGGGAGTAACTAAGATGAAGATTATGGGCTTAGATGTTGGAGATGTGAGAACAGGGGTTGCAGTCAGTGATGCTTTGGGTTGGACAGCTCAGGGAAAAGAGGTAATAAAATCTAAATCTTTAGAGGAAGATATAGAATATATTGCCTCTTTGGTGGAAGAATATAATGTAGAGAAGATTGTAGTGGGTCTGCCTAAAAATATGAACGGCTCTCTAGGACCAAGGGCTGAAAAGGTTCTAAATTTTGTAGAGAACCTAAAGAATAGGTTAGATTTACCGATAATAACTTGGGATGAAAGGTTATCCACAGTAGCAGCTGAAAGAACTTTAATCCAAGCTGATTTAAGTAGAAAGAAGAGAAAAGAAGTTATTGATAAGATGGCAGCAGTAGTAATTTTACAGAATTATTTAGACAGTATAAATTAGCTATCGGCGATTAGCTAACAGCTAATGGCTAAAAAAGAAAACAGAGGTGATGATAATGGCAGAAAATGAAGGTTTAATTAAGTTGATTGATGAAGAAGAAGGTATAGTAGTATTAGAGGAGCCTAATGGTGAAGAGAATCGCTATGAGATAGTACTAGTTCTTGATGTAGATGATGATACTTATTTAATTATAGTACCTGAAGATGATGATGTAGAAGAAGGTTTTGCTCTAAAAGTAGTTGAGAATGAAGAGGGAGATACCTTCTATGAGCCAGTAGTCGATGAAGAGGAGCTAAGTAAGATAGAAGAAGAATTAGCTAAGGAAGACCAATAGAGCTTAAGTTTATAAAACACTTCCCTCCTATCTTTGGGTATAGAGTATAAAATCTAATTTTATTGTCAATACTGTTAGTAGTACTTTTAAAAGAGGGGGGGTTAGATGTTATTAACTGAATGTATTTTAGAAGACAAATATTTTAGAGTAGAGAGTACCACCCATGCCCTAAAGCGTATGGAGGAGAGGGATATTGACCAGAGTTTGGTTACTGCGATCATTCTTAGCTTAGATAAAAAACTACTTGACTATAATGATACTGGTGAAGAGGTTGCAGTAATTGATCAAGAGAACAATTTGGCTGTAATTATTGAAGTTAGAGAATTTAAAGCAGTAGTAATCACAGTTATTGATCGGGCTAACATACATATTAAAGATGGTACACGGCTTGAAGAGATAGCTTAAAAATAATCGTGCTTATATAAGCACGATTATTTTTAATTTAGGTTAGCTAATTTTTTACCTAAATCTTTTTCTTCTAGGCTTCTAGTAATCATTTTTTCTCTATAAAAATCAAAGTGATTTAAAGTTTCTTTAGCTAAAAATTCATTTTCTTTAATAGATTCAGCTAGAAAAATTATTTTATTAGCTATTTTTTCTCTTTCCTGTGGAGTAGTCATCTCATAACCATTTTTCATCATTTCTTTAACATCCTCTAAGTTATCTAGTTCATCCATTGCCAACATCTTATTTATTTTCTCTTCTTTCTCTTTGTTTTCTATCATTATTTTCTTGACCTGTTCTCTTAATCTAATAATTTCTTCTTCTTTTTCTTCATAACTTTTAAAACTTTGCTGTTCAACAGCTTTTTGGATAGCCTCTTCAATCTCACATTTCCTATTAGACTTGATATGATTATAAATTTCTAAAGCTTTTGATTTGAAATCTTTTGGATTTTTTATATTTTCCCCTCCCTATTAATAAGTAATAAAATTACTTTTGATATAATAAAGACTTACGCTATTTAAACTTAGATATAATAGGTAGCTTGGCAATTAGCGAGAAGTTATAGTACAGAAATTTTTTGCTAATAAAGACTTATTACTAATGTATTATTTTTTGATCAGTACAATAGTTAATAATAGCATATGTCACCAACATATTTATACATTCATTGGAAAATACCTTTATTATTTACTATTTAATTTATGATTTGGAGTTTAATAGAGGGTTTGCTTTTGTTGATAAATGAGATGAGATTGTTTATAATAGAGAAGGGAATTATATTTGGGTTCTTTAGCTATTAAATATCAATTTCTAAATATTTATAAGTTGGGAGGGGGAGTTGTAGTGGAAAGTAAAGAGCAGATTAAAAAAATAGTTAAGAAGCGAAGAAAGTATCTTGTTATAGCAAGTCTAATATTTATGATAAATTTAATTTTATTTAGCTATGTACAACAATTATTAGAATCTGTTAGTAGTAGACCTATAACAGAGGAGATTATTGAAATAGAATCAGGCTCCTCCTTAGGTCAGGTTACAGATGACTTATATAAGAATGGATTAATTAAGAATCCTTTAGCTTTTAAAATATATATAAGGATTAGAGGGTTAGCAACTAAGATTCAAGCAGGGTATTATCAATTGAGCTCTAGTATGTCAGCTATTGAGATTGCAGATACTCTAGTGAAAGGAAGAGTTGCAACTTATAAGCTAACTCTTCCTGAAGGGATAACTATTGAAGAGATAGGAGATATTTTAGCTAAAAGAGGTTTGAATAAGGAGAAATTTCTATCTTTAGCTAAGAACAAAGAGGTTGATTTATTCTCTACTCCTGTTACAGTTAAGTATAATTTAGAAGGTTTTTTATTTCCTGAAACCTATCAGATCCCTTATGGAGCTGATGAAAAAGAGATAATAGATATTATGGTAAATGAATTTAAAAGAAGAATTAAACCTTTAGAAGAGGAGATTAAGAAGAGTGAGTATGATCTATATCAGATTATTACGATTGCTTCTTTAATTCAGGCAGAAGCACAGATAAAGGATGAAGCTCCAGTAATAGCAAGTGTTATTTATAATCGCTTGAATAGAGGGATGAAGTTACAGTTAGATGCTACGGTCCAGTATAGTCTGTCAGAACGTAAAAGTAGACTCTTATACAGTGATCTTAAAGTTGATTCAGAGTATAACACTTATCAGAATATAGGCTTACCTCCAGGTCCTATCAATAATCCTGGAATTGAGATGATTAAGGCTGCTTTAAAGCCTGAAGATACCGATTATTTATATTATGTTGTTACTAAGAAGGGTAGACATACCTTCACTAAAAGTTATCGGGAGCATTTAGAGGTGCAGAGGCGATTAAAGTAAAGTTAAGAACGTTATAATAATAGATAATATTAAGCTTAGGTCTAAGTTTGGGTATAAGTTAATAAACTTGCTTAAACTTAGACTTAAGCTTAAACTAATATAAGGAGTGTTATGATGAGTAATCTTGTTCAAGAATGGATTGTTAAATATCTACGGGAGAAACAACCAGATAGAGAAGGTAAATTTAGGGAGATTGAAGAATCGGCATTAGAACGAGGTTTTCCTATTATCGAGCCAGAGGTGGGAAATCTACTAAATCTATTGGTTAAATTACATAAGCCTAAGAGAATTTTGGAGATAGGTGCAGCAATAGGTTACTCGACCTTATGGTTGGCTAGAGATTTAAAGGGAGAGCTAGTTACAATCGAGTTAAATGAGGCTTCAGCTAGGGAAGCCCAAGATAATTTTGACACTTTGGGGTATGATAATATCAAGTTATTGACAGGTAATGCTTTAGAGATTTTACCTACTTTAGAGGGAAAGTTTGATTTTATCTTTATAGATGCTGCTAAGGGTCAATATCCTAATTTTTTAGAAGAGAGCTTAAGATTAATTAATGATGGTGGTTTGATTATAGCTGATGATGTCTTATTTAAGGGAATGATTGCTGATGACCGCTTTTATCATCCAAGATACAGTACATTGACTAGAAGATTAAGAGAGTATGTAGATACGATTATGGATCATCCGTTATTGGATTCATCAATAATTCCACTAGGAGATGGACTAGCAATTAGTATTAAAAAGGAGGAAGAATAGATGCAATTACCAGAGCTATTAGCTCCAGCAGGGACTTTAGAAAAATTGAAGATAGCGATATTATATGGTGCTGACGCTGTGTATTTAGGTGGAGAGGCTTATGGAATGAGAGAGAAGGCGGGAAACTTCACCTTAGAAGAGATGGAAGAGGGGTTAGACTTTGCTCATGAGCGTGGGGTAAAGGTCTATGTGACGGCTAATATTATCCCTCATAATGAAGACCTTGAAGGTTTAGCTGAGTATATTAAAGAAATAGACAAGCTTGGGGTAGATGGGGTGATTGTAGCTGATCCTGGTATCTTTGCTATAGTCAAGGAGGCTGCTTCTGAATTAGAGGTTCATATCAGTACTCAGGCAAATAATACTAATTGGGGTAGTGCTCAATTCTGGAAGAGTCAAGGTGCTAAGCGGATCGTTGCTGCTAGAGAGCTATCTCTAGCAGAGATTAAAAAGATTAAAGAGAAGGTGGATATCGATATAGAAGCCTTTGTTCATGGGGCGATGTGTATCTCTTATTCAGGTCGTTGCTTATTGAGTAACTATATGAATGGCAGAGATGCTAATAAGGGAGCCTGTGCCCATTCTTGCCGTTGGAAGTACACTCTGATGGAAGAGAAGCGTCCAGGGGAGCATTATCCTATCTATGAGAATGATCGAGGAACCTTTATCTATAACTCTAAAGACCTCTGTATGATAGAGTATATACCAGAGTTAATTGTAGCTGGAATAGATAGCTTGAAGCTAGAGGGGAGGATGAAGAGCCTCCATTATGTAGCTACAGTTACTAATGTCTATCGTCGAGCTCTAGATGCTTATGCTAAGGATCCAGAGGATTATCAATTTAAGGAAGAATGGCTAGAAGAGTTGAAGAAGATTAGCCATCGCAATTATACAACTGGATTCTATTTTGAAAAGCCAAAGGGTAGTGAGCAGAATTATGATGATTATGGCTTCCATAGAAGCTATGATTATATGGGAATTGTTCGTGATTATCTTCCAGAGAGTCAAGAGGCGGTGATTGAGGTGAGAAGTAAGTTCTTCCAAGGTGATGTTGTAGAGATCTTTGGACCAAGAACAGATACTTTCTCGCAAAAGCTAGATTATATTAAGAATGAAGAGGGAGAAGAGGTTCCAGATGCACCCCATCCCCATCAATTAATTACAGTTAAGGTCGATAATCCAGTAGAAGAGTATGATTTAGTTAGAAGAGAAAAAGGTGATGGTGATGAGTAAGCCAGTG
Organism: Orenia metallireducens; assembly: GCF_003001995.1. GTDB lineage: Bacteria > Bacillota > Halanaerobiia > Halobacteroidales > Halobacteroidaceae > Orenia > Orenia metallireducens_B. Next base: position 28,804 of record NZ_PVNB01000031.1, read on the forward strand.
TTAATAGGGTTAACAGGGGGGACTGGATCAGGCAAGACTACAGTAGCTAAGACGATTATAGAGGAGCTAGGTCATGATAATATAGTCTTGATTCAGCAGGACTCTTATTATAAGGATCAAAGCCATCTCTCCTTTGAAGATAGAATCAAGACCAATTATGATCATCCCTTTGCCTTTGACACTGAGCTGTTGATTGAGCATTTAGAGGATTTAATGGCTGGTAAAAGTATTGACAAGCCTGTCTATGACTTTTCTCACCATACTCGTACTGATGAGGTAGTTACTATTAATCCTTGTGATGTGATCGTTTTAGAAGGAATTTTGGTCTTAGAGAATGAACAGCTAAGGGATATGCTCGATATTAAGATCTATGTAGATACAGATAATGATGTCAGGTTTATCAGGAGATTATTAAGGGATACTAAAGAGCGGGGAAGAACTATGGATTCAGTAGTCAATCAATACCTAGGGGTAGTGCGACCAATGCACCAACAATTTATTGAACCGACTAAAAAGTATGCAGATATCATTATCCCAGAAGGTGGTTATAATAAAGTGGCTATTGATATCTTAGTGACCAAGGTCAAATCTATTTTGAAGGAGTTAGGTTAATGGTAGATACTATTGGATTTCAGGTTAAGGTGGAGAAGGGTGAATTGTATTTTGTAGATAATGTTATTAAGGCTTATGAAGGCTTGGCTTTAACTACAGTAGTGGGTATTGAAGATGAGGTTGGTATTTTGAATCTAGAGGTTAGTGCAGGAACTAAGGATGATGTGCTAGAGATATTGAAGAATCTACAGAAGCAGGTTAAGTTGGAGATAGTTGCAGGAGAATAATTTATCTAAAGAGACAGCATTGACATTTCTAAATGGCTAGGTAGGGGCTTAGGGGAAAGGAGTCATTGCTGTCATTTTTCTATGTAAAATCTAAACTCCCCTTTTGAATCTAAATTTAGTTAATCTAACCATTCTACAACTTCACTTAAATCCTTACGAGGTCGTGGAAAAGGTGATTGATTAGCATATCCAATAGCTACTGCTGCTATAAGCTCATCTCTTCTATTTAACCATGAACAAATTTCTCTTTTAGAATAAAAAACATCACAAATCCAAAGAGTAGCTAAACCGATATCTTGTGCTGCCAAAAGCATCGTTTGTATCGCTGCTCCAATTGATTGGGTATCCATTAATAATCTATTATGATTATTATTCTGTTCATCTTTAGAGAAGGGATTGAAAACTAGAATTACTACAGGTGCTTCTGAAATTGCATTAATGCTTAATTCACTGCTTCCTACACTCAAATTCTGCTTTTTAAGTAATTTTACCTTTTGATTCATAATTTTTACTAACTCTCTTTTGCTTTGACCTCGTAACACAATAAATCTCCAAGGTTGTCTATTCTTACCTGAAGGAGCTTTAATAGCTAGTTCTAATAATTGTGCTATCATATCTTGAGGGATATTTTTATTCTGAAACTTTCTTATACTTCTTCTGTCAATTATTGCTCTTAATGTATTCATCTAAAATCTCCTAATAAATTATAGTTTTAAATATCTTATCAATAATTTGCAATTTATGAATTTAAATAGTATTGCAGATAAGCAAACATTCTCAACCAATTTCCTATAAACCCAATATTTTATATTATTCATGATATACTTCGAAAATACCTTCTCAAATGTAAGTAAACTCAATTAATCATTTCTCCATACTTATTATGGTGCTAGATAGAACTTACTCATTAAATCTGCTCCTACAATTAGGTATCTAAATTTTCTAAATTGAACTTAGCTGTCACAAATAAAATAAAAACTCCTGATAAAAATCTTGCACAGTTTACAAAATAAAGTCGATTTGGAGATAGTTAAAGGAGAATAAATCTCATGGACAGGCACAATTGAGTACATCACCTCATATAGATATAAATAGGAGTGAAATTTGGGAGGTGAATGGTCTTTGGTGCCTTCTTTTTTAGTTGAGTTATGCTCAACATTGATGGATGGCTTAATGTTATTGGTATCATATATCTCTAATGGTACTACCTTTGCACAGCCTTTATCCAAAGAGGAAGAAGAAGAGTGTTTAAAGAGATTGGCTGAAGGGGATTTAGCAGCTAAGGATGAGCTAATTGAACATAATATGAGATTGGTAGCCCATATTGTTAAAAAATTTGAAAATACTAACGTAATAAAGTTACAATACATACCTAAGAAAATTACCACTTATACACAACCTCTATCAGATTCTTTTTAGAACTTACTCTAACTTCTTTGATGATTCTACTAACAGCATTTTTCTTTCTTTGAATAGGGGAATGGCTTTTTAAAGTTTCTATTACATCTCTTAAGGTGGTCATAAAAGATTCTTCATCAATAGTCTTTTCTTTTATCTTATTTTCTAAGGTTTTAAATTCAGTTAATAGCTCTTCTTTTTCTTCTTTAAGTCTATCTTTATAACTCTGTAGCTGCTTTAAATTAATTACTCCTGCTTCATAAGCCTTCATCTGTCTTTCAAATTGTTTGTCAAAGTTATTTAACTTGTCCTTAATACTCTCATATTTCTTTTCTAGGCTATCTGTTTGACTTACTAATATATTTAGTTTATTAATGTCTACTTCACCCCTTGAGACACTTTCTAGGGCTTGTATAAAATACTTTTCTATCTTATCCATATTATTAGAGTTACCATAACAGTTATTATACTTGCCATGATTAGTACAACGAGCATATACATAGGTCTTTACCTTTCCAGAGGCTAATGTTTGTCTAGAGAATTGACGATGCATAGTACCATGACATTCATAACACTTTAAGACTCCTTGTAGTAGGTAAGGGTCATATTTATCATAATTTCTTCTAGTCTTTCTTTTCTGAGTTAAGTCTTGGACTAATTTAAAGTCACTTTTAGAAATAATAGGGGAGTGGTTATTTTCAATTTTAATATCTTGCCATTCAAAGGTTCCAATATAAGCATTGTTCTGTAATATTCTAAGAATAGTAAGGTTGTTCCACTTCATAATCTCACCAGTTGATTTTTCTAAAGAGAAGTCATGTTCATTCTCTTGGAGAGCTAAGGCTATTTTCTGAGTTCCTTTTCCATCAATGTATTCTTGGAAGATGTATTTAACTATTTCAGCTTCTTGTTCTTGAATTTGATACTTGCCATCTTCTCCAATAATATAACCAATAGGGGGTTTACCTACTGCTTGACCAGCTTTAGCTTTTTCACGTTGACCTTTTTCAACTTCACGAGCTAAGTTTTCAGAGTAGAATTCTGCTATGACTTCAAGGATACCTTCAATCATTTTACCAATAGGTCCTTCTCCAAAATCCTCTTTAATAGCTATTACATCTACTTCACAATCTCTACGAAGTAAGGACTTATAGACTATAGAATCTTCACGATTACGAGCAAATCTATCGGTCTTATGAATCAGTACAGCATCATAGTTTCCCTTATCATTTTTAATATCTTTAATCATTTGTTGGAACTGTGGTCTATCGGCTGTTTTGGCACTTTCTCCTTTATCTACATACTCAGCTACTACCTCATAGCCATTCTCTACTGCATAATCACGAAGTTGACTGATTTGAGCATCAATAGATAGTCCTTCTTCAACCTGTATCTTGGAAGATACACGAGCATAGATGACTGCTTTTTTCATAATGTTCACTCCTTTCTCTATTAATTATAGACTAGTAATGAAAAAAAGAAAAATCCTTTATTTTCTTTAGATGATATTCTGTAGCTTTACAATATTGCTGTGTATATATTAATCTTATAAATTCAATTATTTATAAGATTTTCAAACAATGTACTAGCTTTTTTAACTTCAATATTAAATAGGACCATACATAACAGGTAAGCAAAAATAAATATGGCAAAGATTATTAAAGATTCAAATTCTGGATTTAAAAAATTAATAAGCATAAGTCCAATCCATAAAACCCCAAAAACTAATACAAATTTATTAAGTCTCATAGTTATTTTAATTGTGCTTCCAGAATTATCTGGATGAATCACTCCATCAACTATTGGTAAAAAAGAATTTTTATATTTTATTATTCTTGAAATAAAAAAATGATTATCAATTATTGTACCTTTAAATTTTTTATCACTATCATAGAAGAATGAACCTTTAAGCATATTAATTTCAATATTTTCTTCGATTTTTTTCTTAAGCTCACCTGTAGATAAATCTGTCTTTATTTCTAATTTTTTATATGGCAAGTATAACAGTTTAATCACTCCTTTTACTAGATAATTAATAATTTGAATCAATATTATTTATCCAAACAGAGTAGGAAAGTGGTATTTTAATTTAAGAATAAATTAGCAAATAAAATAAAAAATATATAAGCCAATACTATACTCTTAACAAAATCCTTCCAACTAACTTCAACTCCTTCACTAATTCTCATATCAGTATTAGCAATTTTATCATGGATTAACTTTGGGTTGCTTTTTACCTCGTCTTTAATAAATAACCAAAAACATATAGTATTAAAAATATTATAAACAATATAATGGATTAAAGCTATGGGCATCAATAAAATTCTAATTAAAACCTGATGCCATCTAACTTTATTGTTATTCTCTAGAGAGATTAATTCAATTTTTAGAAGCTTGTCACCAATTGTTTTGTTAAATAGTATTAAAGATAAGAAGTAGTATACTGGTAATATAATAAATATTAATTGTGGTTTATTAAAATACTTATCAAATAGCATTGATGAAGAAAGTCCTATTATCATATTATCTAGAAAAAATCTAGCAATAAATCTTCTATGGAAAGAAGGTCTTTTATATTCTATCTCATTTTGCATTATTCAAAATTCCTTCCTTGTTCTTTGGTATAAAATTTTTTATTTTTAATTTAATGTTTCTGTGATTCTCGACCGTGCATTATTTAATAATAACTCTCTATAAATTACACACTACTATAACACACCATCTGATGAATGACATGTCGCTAATCAGGGGTTATGGGAAGTTAAAATGCGATTTTAATAATTCCATTACTTCTATTAATTATCTCCTTTCTCATAAGTTCATTAACTAAGTTGTCAATTTCTGCTATATTACGATTGCATAAATAATTGCTTCTGTATGGGCACTCAATGTCGTTTTGTACACATTCCTTTTCAAAATATAAGTAGTCATCTATTACTCTTTTATCACTTATAAGGGTATCTAATAGGATACATCTCTCTTGTTCTGTTATTTTATAAATAGTTTTAGACGCTATACCTGTCATTGTTAAAGCAGTTGATGCTACTCCTTTAGTTAAGTTACTATCTAAAATAAGCATAATCAATATTAGTAACGACTTTCTAATATTGATGCTGTATTTGGTATCAAACATTATAGTGTTATAAAAGCCTGGTCTCATTCTTGTAGGGTTTTTTAATATATTTACATATTCCTCATCTTCAAGAATTTCTGGATTTTTACTCAGAAAATCTAAAACTTTATCTACATGTCTTCCACTGCTTGTTAATTCAATAAGTTCCTTCATCAAATCAAATTTTGTTACATTATTAAATTCTATATAATTCATGTTTCCTCACCTCAGCATTTTAATTTTCAATAACTCATATCTTAACGACACAATTCGTTTAACCCTCTAAATAAGCATTCTAGTAGTATTAATATTTCTTTATATCCCACTCTTAAATTCAATAGTATAATCATCTACTTGTGATAGGTATCCAGCTGAAGTTATATTAAAAGATTTAGTCTGATTATCAGCAAAATTTTTAAGTTGTATATAGCTAGTTCCAATAGTCGAGCCTGAATTGTTATATAATCTGATAATAAAAGTAGTTAAATTATAATTCTTGCCAGTCTGGTTAGTTAGCTTTCCATTAATATTAATCTTACCACTATTTCCTGTTAGTTTGATATCTTTATAGGTGAAGCCAGGAGTTATAGTCTTTTTATCTGTATCTTCTGATAAATTATTAGATATGGATTCTTTTGGTATCCAGCCTTCAACCTTAACTTTAATCCATTTGTCAGTTGAGCCTATTACTTCAACTTGAGTATTTTGGGGGAGGGTGGTTATAGTTCTTCCATTGGGCTCAATCCTTAATTTTGCTTGATTTGCTTTGATAAAGAAGATCTGTTTAGCCCAAGCTGTTAGTGTTAGTAATAGGATACAGATAATTATAGAGGAGATTATCTTCTTTTTAATATTAATCACTCCTTATGGTTATCTTATCTTTCTTTTAATAAGATAAAATTATATTATTTAATCAGTAATTGCTGTATTTGTTCAAAATATTTGAAGTAGTATTTAGATTCTTTTTTTAATTTTTCTTTGTTATTCTCGTTTAAGTTAATGTTATATTCTTTGTTAAAAATAATATATGCAAAGAATTGATAAATTCTTTTTTCTCCTGTGGGTAAATCTTTAAAATTTATCTTATCTACACTATCTCTATCACCTTCAAAAATATATGTTTGGATTCCAATGTTTAAATCCCAGATATAATAATATAGTCTTTCTTCAAATGTAGTTGGGTCATCTGAAGTATTACCATATACTAACCACGGAAGCATATCATAACCAAAATGTTTAATGGGTTCTGTTTCATAAAAGAAATAGTTAAATGACCCTTGATTATAGCTATTTGTAACTAGGTCACCATTTTTATTATAAACTGCTTCTGAATAGCCATTATTTTCTTTATTTTTTTGAATATAAACTACATTTTCATTTTCTCCTCGCATTTTGTGAATATTATTCTCGTATGTATTACGGAGAATATAATTTATTACAGATAACTCATAATCGGTAGGAATATAATGTTTATCAAATTTATATTTTGAGTATATACCCTTGTCCATAAGATATTTAATGTGACTATCATCCATACTTAAAGCAATAGTACAATTTACAAATAAAAACATTGCTAATAAGATTAAAATTATTTTATAATTCATATTACACCTCTATTAAGATTAATTTGATAAGTTTAATTGTTGACTTCTCAGTTATTTTCCCACAATATGAATAAATGTTAAAAATATCTTAAATAGATATAAATAAAAACTTAGCATAACACTAAGTAGAGCTTGTTATATAAAATTTATCCTCCTAAAGCTGCCATAGCTTGTATAGAAAATAGGTCAGCTTTCTTTTCAAGAGGGGAGTGTTGCATATCTAAACCAATAGTATATGATTTTTCTGGCATATCGTAGAGGATATGTTCTATTTCATGTAATAAGACTTCTCGTTGTAATTCTAAAGATATATTTTTATTTACTATGATTAGATAAGTTCCATAGTTGGAACGGTAAACAAAACCGTTTAGTTCTGATCCTAAATAGCTCTGTCTAATAAAGATACCTTGTTCCTCAGCCCATTTGTGTATTTTATTTAAGAACTTACGTAACTCAGCTTTGTCATTAGAAAGGAGAGCCTTGGGTAAATTCATCCTCCATGTCTCTCCCTTTCTTCTTCTTCAAAAATCTTAATAATCTTAATTACTCGCTGTATAGTTTCTGGGCTAAGGTCACGAGTTTGTTTAAATAATAGTTGTAAATCTTCTCGTTCTTCTAACTCTCCCCAAAACTCTACTAGTTCTGGATCATTAGATATAGCAGATTTAATCTTTGTATTTGGGTCTTGGCGTTGGTCTGTACGGCAAAGAAGATAGTCTACGGACACGTTAAAGAAGTCTGCTAATTCATCTATTAAATCCATATCTGGTTTTCTATAGTCATTTTCATAATTAGAAAAAGTAGTTCTACCTCTATTAAAATGCTCAGCCATTTCTCTTAATGTTAAGCCTTTATCTTGTCGTAGTTCTTTTAATCTCTCTCCAAAAGTCATAAAGCCACCTCCTTATTTAATTATACACGTTTGTGGGAAAAAATCTACATTTGTACAGTAAACGTGTCAAAAAGTTCCCGAAAACAGAAAAAAACACTTGACAGTCCCGTTTTTGTGGATTATAATATAGATAATAAGTCACAAAAACAGGACAAAGGGGAGTTGGAAATGAATTGTAGAAATCAAAAATTAAAATCATTAAGATTTGATTATGGTTTAACTCAAGATGATATGGCAAAAATATTAGGTATTAGTAGATCAACATACAATGAAAAAGAAAATGGTTTTAGTGAATTTAAACAGAGTGAAATTTTTTGGAATCAACGTCACGAAAACAGGACAAAACAAAGAGCCAGTTAATATAATATAACCAAAGTGGTTATTTGGTATAAAGGTAGCATTTTGATTAGCAATTATATCCAACATAGGACAATCAACTAAAGCCATATAGTTTAATAAGGGAGGGGGTAAGATTGGGTTATAAAATTTTGCATTGTTTTGCAATGCCAGATGGAACGGAGACAGAGCCTTTAGAGACGGAAGAGTTTTTGGAGAAGTATAAAGATAAGCTAGCTAATTGGGATAACTTAGATTTATTTAAGATAGACTTGATAAAGATGGCAGCAGAGATGAATGGTTTAGAAGTAGAGATAAAAGTAAAATCAAAAGTAAAATCAAAAGTAAAATCAAAAGTAAAATCAAAAGATACTTCTAAGGTTAACTGACAGCTGTTGACCATAAAGGGAAGGTGTACAAGTTAATTAAACTTTAAACTAAAAGTTAGGAGGGAATGTATGAGAGAACGAGTCAAAAAAGAATTTTTTGCAGAAATTTCAACTAAAGAATTGCTAGAAGAGTTGAAGAAAAGAGTAGGGGAAGTAAGTAAAGAGACTATTAATAAGTTCTTTAATCAGAATTACATAGGACAGCAAATAGAAAAAGACACTACTCGCCACAAGTAAGTGTCTTAAAGATTAATACTTTATCAAATTGAACTACACCTCAAAAGGAGGTGAATTGATGAAACAGATTATAGCTCTAACTATAATCTCTGCTCCACTATTAAATTCTTTTCTTAATTATAGCAGATGGTGGAGCGGATAGCAAGATAGCTAGACTAGTTTGAGATATTTATGGGATTGACTAGACCATCAAGAATAATTAAGGAGCTGAGAAGATGAAATCAGATATTATCGGAATGTTAAAAAATATGGAAAAAGGTTACTATAAAATTATCCAATGTCGTAAGGATGGAGGGTTTAGAACCTTAAAGAATGATAAGAATCACCTACATACCTTTATTAGCAAGATTAGAAAGAATGATTTGAAGGAGTATGAAACATTAGAAGAGTCTAAGATAGTATTTAATTTCTTTGATGATTCGGTAAATGATAGGTGGGAGGTCATACCATCTATCAAATTAATCCGATATCAGATTAGAGGTCAGAAGAGAAGAACTGTTGCTAATGATTTAGTTGATAAGGAGTTGGGAGTATCTTTATTAACTCAAGTTGGACAAGCTCAGAAGATTGAGGGTACAGATATTATTGAGGTTGTTAATAATTTTGATACTGGTTATCTGGAGTATATCTTAAAAGATAAATTAGAGCAGAAGATAAGTAGAATAGATTTAGCTAATAAAGCTGTAGCTAAGGTGGTTTGATGAAGGGAATGGTATATATCAACTATACAGGGGTGGTAGTTATCTAATGTATAAAGTTGAGGAGTTGTTAAAACTTGAAGGTGGTAAATATAGTATCAAGCTATGGAATGTTTTCTTTAAAGATAAGGGACAAGTCTATTGTGATGCTTATTTAACTGAGATAGATAGTAACTGGACAATCATGCTTAATGGTAATGGAAATAAGATATTACTGTCTAAAGCTCAGATAGGGTATTTGATTTCCAAGGTGGAACGGTTAGATTTATTGAGATATGGAAGAGAGAAGGTTGATGAATACTTTGGTTTAGCCAATGGATCAGGAATTAAAAAGGGATATCACTATTATAAATTACTCTTTCAATATCAAACTCATTTCGACAATGGTACTGCTAAGAAATATCCTTTCTCCTTCTTTGTTAAAACCTATGATAATCATTATAGAGTTGACTTGGATGATATGCTGTTAACCCTATATAAATTTAAGGATATCTTAGAAAAGATGATTATTGGTAGAGGTGTAGTTAAGATTGAATCTATTTATGATATAGATAAGAAAGCAATGGTCTATGAACGTGGGTCTTACAGCAGTAGCAATAGTCATACTCAATCAGATAATAATTCTGATGATATTTCTAACAGCATTGAAGTTAATATAGGTGATAAGGATCAAAAGATATTGGAGTTAGGAGAGATTGAAGTTACTGTTGGTAAGAATGTAGGGAAGAAATTAAAGGAATTAGGCAAGAGAGACATAGAGTGGTTAGCAACTAAATCCTATGATGAAGATTTAAAGAAAGTAGCAACTGATTATTTAAGATTGATGTTCTAGAGCTGGCCCTTTGGGGCTGGCTATTTAAGGAGTGGTAAAGATGGGTAGATATAGATTACCTGGAGAGGAATCAGAGGTAGAAGAAAGAAAAGAGAGAGGTCAGCGTGAAAAAAGTCTTGCATGGGCTAGGATTATAAAAGAGAAATTGGCTAAATGACTTACCTAAGGGAGTGGAACCATGCCTAAAATAGATAAGCTTAAAAGAGCGATTATTAAAGAAGAGCTGGTAGTAGCAATAGAATATAGGTTAAATGATAAAGGTATCTCTACAAGGGACTCTTATAAGTTAGCGATATTACTTAATCAGGCATTATATTGGACTGAAAGAGTAGGTCAAGAGAAATATCAAAGATTCTTGATTGAAGAGAGTAGACGGGAAGTAGATGATATTGCTGAATTAAAAGGTGGTTGGATATATAAGAATGCTGAGGAATGGGCAGAAGATTGTCTATTAGGGGTGTCAAGCCAGACGGTAAGAAGATGGTTTGAGAAGTTAATTAAGATTGGCTATATCTTAGAGAGAAATAATCCTAAAGTTAAGTTTGACCATACAGTTCAATATAGGCTTAATTTGGTGAAACTGATTGAAGATTTGAATAAGTTAGGTTATAAATTGGAGGGTTACAAAACAGCATCATTACTGAATCTCCAAAATGGAGAATCGAGAGTGCAAAATGGAAATTCCAAAGTTCATAATGGAGCTAGCAATCTCCAAAGTGGAGGAACTATACCAGAGATTACTACAGAGAGTACTACAGATAATGCTACTCAGCATAAAGAACAGGAAGGAAAAATTGAAAGTCAACCAAATCATGCAGTAGAAGAAGTGCAACATTACATTCTCTCTCAGACAAAGAGGGTCAATTTAGGCAAGGAATATTTGATTATTGAGGATTTAAAGCAATATAGTACAGCAGTTATTAAGAAGGCCTGTGATTTGGCAGTTACAGCCCAAGAGTCTAGAGGAAATTATAGGCAGGGTGATGCCAAAAATGGGGTTGATATATCAAGCTATAAGTTTATTAGGTGCTTTATAACAGAAGCTCAGGAACTTTTAACTCAAAATTTGGGAGGTGCAAATAGTGGAAGCAATATCTCAAATACTCCAAAAGAATTCACAGAAGGTGGTCAGTATAAATCAGAGCAGGGAGAAGAAGGAGCCAATAATTCAGAGATCCAAGAAGTTGAAATCTCTATCGAAGACCTTTAATCTGGATAGACTTAAGCAGACTCAATATAAGGCAGTCTGGGAGTTCCAGAATGGTGAAGTGGACAAGGAGCAATTTGAATGCCGAGCTTGTTGTGATAAAGAGATCATCGTTAGAAGAGATAAAGATGGATTTTTAGCTATTTCCTGTGATTGTAAAGAAGAGAAGAAGATTAAGGCTCAAAAAGCTAAGGAACAGAAGAGATATGAAGAGAATATTCAAGCGGCTAAGATAAGGGAAGGGTTTATCGGTAAAACCTTTGCTGATTTTAAAGAGCTAGCAGGAAAGAAAGAGGCTAAGTTAGCTGCTATGGACTATGTTTATAACTTTGAATTTTATAGAAAGAAAGGGATTGGAATAACCTTTATTGGCAAGTGTGGTCGAGGAAAGAGTTTATTATCTCATATAATCGAGCAAGAACTATTAGACAAAGGTTATACCGTGATAAATGTAGTGGCTAAAGAGTTTTATGATGATATTAAAAATACCTATAGCAACCCTGCTCAGGAAACATCAAAGCTGATAGATTCAGCCAAGAAGGTTGATTTGCTAGTAATAGATAATTTAAACGCTAAACGATTTGGAGCTGATGAATTAGAAAAGCTTTTTATTATCTTGAATTATAGGATAGAGAACAATAAGCCTTTTATTGTTAATTCTACAGGTGATATGAAGTATCTGGAAAGACAATTAACTGAAGATCATGTAAGTAGGTTGATTGGTAAGAATGGTGACCCAATTGTTGTTGGTGGAATTGATATGAGAAGAAAGCATGGTGAAGCGATTACAAAGCTAAGAGAACAGAATATAGATAAGTTGAGAGCAGAAGGCAGAGGATGAGGGATAGCCAGTATTTTCTTTGAGATGGGAGGATGGTTTGATGAAGAGACATAGAAAGTTAATCGATTACTTGCTTAATTATAAGAAGATAAAGAGTAGAATAGAGGCGGTTGATATTCAGTTGGAGTATAATCAGCAGGCAATTGATTATGCTAGACCTAAAGTAAGTGGGGGAGTTTATTGTGACCCAGTTTATGATATTGTAGAGAAGAGATTAGATAGTAAGTTAGCTAGAGAGAAGGAAGAGAAGGAGAGAATTATCAATTTAATAGAGACTGGATTAGAATCATTGGATAAGGAGCTAGAGTTACCATTGATTAAAGCTAAATATCTGCAAGATAGGGTAGAGCGAGATAATATGATTTATAATAGTATTAGATTTCCTTATTCAGCTAGTCAATATTATCGAGTGAAGAAGAGGGCATTAGCGAAGTTGGAGGAGAGTATTGGGGATTTGATTTAAAAGGCATACTAGAGCAAACCTTTTTTATGATCACAAATTTTGATAGAGGTGTAATAATTATTTTGTAGAATGATAAATTATAACATGGTGATTAGTAGTTGTTTTAAAATATAAGATATATTTTTATAACTAAAGGCTATACTAATAGCTATGCTTATAATATTTTAAATTGGTTGCTAGAGGGGGAGTTATATGTTCAAGGAAGTGGATAATAAGAAGGAGAAGATTGATCAAAAGAGACCTTTACCTAAATACACAGCTGTTAGTATTAGAAAACATTTATTATTAACTTGGACATATAACTCTAATGCTATAGAAGGAAATACTTTGACTTTATTAGAAACTAAAGTGATATTAGAAGATGGGGTAGCCATTGGAGGAAAGACCTTAAAGGAGCATTTTGAAGTTATAAATCATAAAGAGGCTATTTTATATGTAGAGGAGATAGTAAAGAAAAATAAAAATCTCTCAGAATGGCAAATTAAAAGTATCCATAGATTAATTCTGAAAGGTATAGATGATGAATATGCAGGTGTATATAGGAAAGAAAGAGTTATTATAAGTGGTGCAGAGCATATGCCTCCTGAACCAATAGCACTTTCTGGAGAGATGGAAAGATTGATAAATTGGTACTCAGGCGAGGGTCAAAGTTTACATCCTATTGAGAGAGCTGCTAGACTACATACAGATTTTGTTAAGATACATCCTTTTATTGATGGAAATGGGAGGACTGCAAGGTTGTTATTGAACCTAGAGTTGATGAAAGCTGGTTATCCTCTAGTAATTATTAGAAATGAAGATAGAGCTAGATATTATAGTTCTTTAGATAAAGCATGTACAATAGGAGATTATAATGAATTTATTTTATTAGTAGCTGAATCTTTAAATAGGAGTTTAGATATGTATTTAGACTTGATAGATTAAAGTTGATATAAAATTGGAAGATATAAGATTTAAATCATTGATATAATTAGAATTAGTAAGTAGTGAATAGTAATGAGTAAGAAGATAAACTAAATACTAAAAACCTTTAAAGTCAAGAGCATATTGCTTTTGACTTTATTTTTTTACTATTCTTTATCAATCACAAATTAAGCTTAAGAAGGAGGTGCTGTCAGTAAATGAATGGAGAAACTAAAACAATCAAATGTAGTGGTAATAAAAGTGATGGTTCTAGATGTACTAGAGAAAAACAGGTAGCTATTGATTTTGCTGGTGAGTGGTACTGCTGGCAGCATCAAAATAAGGCACAAAATGTCACAGATACTACGAATGAAGAATTGAGCGAGAATCAACTCAAAGCTATAGACCTACTTATCTCGGGAGAGTTTACTAAGACTGAAATAGCTGAGAAGTGTGACATTAGTAGAAGGCAATTATATAGGTGGTTAGAAGATGAAATTTTTAAAAAGATTTATTATGAAAGGCTAGATGAGATAAAGGATAAGTTTAATCCTAAGTTATTGAATATGATTAATGATATTATGAGAACTGCTCATCCAGAAGAGATAGATGATGAGTTGGATAAGATTGAGGCATTGGAGAGGTTATTCAAACTATATCAATTATTGAATGGAGAGGCTACGGATATTATTAAAGGAGATTTTAAGCATCAAGGTGACATGAATTATAATATTGATTTGTCTTATATGAGTGATGAAGAACTTAAAAAAGAACTAGAGAAATTTAAGGAATAGAGAAAATCATTAAAACAATAAACTCAAGGGCTTTTTTAGCCACGAATCTACACGGATTCACACGAATAAAAATATAGGAATAAAAAGCGATTTTTAAGTTCTAGTAGTAAATAAATTGATTATTAGAATACTGTGGTGATAGTTATGAATAGAAAAGATAAGGAAAAATTATTAATTCTTAAGCGGGAAAAGAAGATTAGAGATTCTAGGGGTAGCTTATGGGAGTTTTGTCAAACTATTTCTCCAGAATTCTACCAAGAGCATAGGTGGCATTTAAAACTATTATGCGATACTTTGCAGAGGCTATATGAAGGAACTTTAGTTAATGAAGAAGGAAAAGTTTATACTAAACTGATGATGAATATGCCTCCTCGACATGGGAAATCTAGAACACTAATCAATTTCTGTAAATGGGTATTGGGTAGGAAGAAGAGTAATAGGATTATAACCTGCAGCTATAATGATGATGCTGCCACGGATTTCTCTAGATATACCAGGGATGGGATTATGGAGGGGAAAACTTATCCCCACGAGATTGTTTATGAGGATATTTTTCCTGAAAGCAAAATTAAGAAAGGGAATGCTAGTTATCATCAGTGGGCTTTGGAAGGAGAGTTCTTTAATTATAAGGGTGCAGGTATTGGAGGGAGTATTACTGGAAAGGGTTGTAATATTTCCATAGTTGATGACCCAGTGAAGGATGCTGAGACTGCCCTTAATGATAGAGCCTTGGATAAAATTTGGACCTGGTATAGTGGAACCTTTCTTTCTCGTAAGGAAGAGGGAGCTATTGAGATAGTTAATATGACTCGTTGGGCTAAGAAGGATATCTGTGGGAGGATATTGGCTGGTCCTGAAGGTGATGAGTGGTATCTATTAAAGTTAGAGGCTAAGGATGAAGAAGGCAAGATGCTCTGTCCTGATTTGTTATCAGAGAAGAGTTATGAAAGTCTAAGGGTTAATATGGTTCCAGAAATATTCAGAGCGAATTATCATCAGGAACCGATAGACCAGAAGGGTAAATTATATAAGTATTTTCAAAGTTATGATGAGTTACCTGAGAGTTATGATAGGATTATCTGCTATGTTGATACTGCTGATGAGGGTAATGATTATCTTTGTGCTATTGTTGGAGTAGAGTATGAAGGTGAGATTTATGTAATTGATGTTCTTTATACTAAAGAAGGGATGGAGGTTACTGAGTCACAGACTGCTGAGTTATTGGTAAGA
>NZ_PVNB01000032.1 GCF_003001995.1 Orenia metallireducens
AACAACCTTTACTGGAATTTCTTCTGAAGCATCAAAATATTTAGCAATCTCCTCAGAATTTTGTGCAACCTCTTTTAATACATCATCACCATATAAATGTTGACTTCCTGTTAAAAACCATACCTCTAAATTTTTAAATGGTTTCATTATTTAGCCTCCTCTTATAATTAAGTTTAAAATCAATCAGCTAACCTTTAGAACTTACTTTGCTTATAAATAGTACAATAAGTATATTGTAATGTTGTACGTACAACATCCATAAATAAAGAACCCACATTTAGCCAAGGTAATTCTAATTTATCTGCTCTTGCTAGTAATGTGGGCTCTTATAATGATTGTTATTAGATTTTAGCCACCTATATTTTATTGTATTATACTAACTATACTTATTTTAGAAGCTCACCTAAAAAGATTGTAATGTTGTACGAACAAGTTATTGAAATAAAAATTCCCACATATAGCCTAAAGGAATCCTAATAATACTCCTCTTAGCAATTGTGGGTTCTTGTAATAGTTGTTATATAGCTTATAACCACTTATATTCAATTATATAGTTATGGTAATTCTTCTTATGAAATGGTTGTTATACTAAATTTATTCTCTTATTATAATCATGTTGTATGCACAACCATATCTGTTACTTACATAATACATTATATCCTTCTCATTGTCAAGAATAGATTATAAATATTCTAATAATGCTAAAAACTATACTATTTAATAGTTAATCTACCAGCTTGAACACTTAATTTAAATAACGTTACATAGAGCTTGATTTAGCTGTAACTATAGTAAATAAATCATATTGTAATGTTGTGCGTACAAATCATTGGAATAAAAATTCCCACATATACCTAAAGGAATCCTAATAATACTCCTCTTAGCAATTGTGGGTTCTTGTAATAGTTGTTATATAGCTTATAACCACTTATATTCAATTATATAGTTATGGTAATTCTTCTTATGAAATGGTTGTTATACTAAATTTATTCTCTTATCATGATCATGTTGTACGCACAACCATATCTGTTACTTACATAATACATTATATCCTTCTCATTGTCAAGAATAGATTATAAATATTTTAATAATAAAAACTATAACATTTGCAAGCACAGCTAGATTAAGTTTTAGAATCACAATCCTACACATAGATATCCAACTTTAGAATGAAATCCAAATATGAAGTTATGTAGAGATAATGGGACACTTTTTACTTTGGTAGTTAGGTAGTTTGGGGGTAGATAGTTAGGAAAACCTAAACATCCAACCACCTATCCACCTAATTACGAAATTATCGCTCTATCCTCATTAACTTTCACTTTGGATTTAGAATCTATAGAGATGTTTCAATACAGATCCCTCTATTTTTCAAATAATCATCTACTCTCTTAATTCTTTTACAGAATTCCGTTCAATAATTTTAGGGTTGAAGATAACGTTTTCATTCAAATCAGAAACTTCATCATTAATCTTATCTAAAATAATCTCTCCTGCTTTTTGTCCAGCTTTTATCTTAGGATGAGTAACAGAAGTAATCGATATATGCCTTAGCCTTACTAATTTTGAATCATCAAAACCTATAATAGATATATCCTCTGGTATCTTATAGTTTAAATCATCTAGTATTTCCTTTAATAAGATAGCTATTTGGTCATTAAAGCAGAATATAGCTGTTGGAGGAGTCTTAGCTTTTATCAATTCAATTGCTAGAGATCTTATCTCTTCTTTGAATTTTTTTGGGTTTTCAAATTCAGAAACATAATACTTTTTGACATAGTCATTATAAACTGGAATACTATTCTCTTTTAATGCTTGCTCATAACCTTTAAACCGATTAATAGATGGCTTATGAAGCCCCTTATAGATAATAGCAATATTAGTATGACCCTTATCTATAAAGTATTTTGTAGCTAAATACCCACCTTGCTGATCATTTACTGTAATATAATTAAACTTATCATTCTCAAAATTACTGTCAATAATCACCACTGGTATCTTATTATCTACAAAACGCTCTAATAGACCAATATTTGGATAGTTGTAACCACTTTTAGCAGGCTCGATAATTAAACCATCGACATCCTTTTTCAAAAATTCATTTAGAATTTCTCGCTCTCTATTTTGATCATCCTTAGAATTACCCAAGATTATTTGATAGCCATTTTCATGTAATATACTATCAATTCCAGATAAAATATCAGCAAAGATATAATCATGTAAACTGATACTGATAAATCCTATATTATAAGTCTTCTGCTTTCTATTTTCAGAGCAAAAAGTTCCTAAACCTTGCTTTTTATATACCAAGCCATCTTGCTCTAAGATATCAAGTGCTTTTCTTACAGTGTGCCTACTAACACCATACTCTTCACATAAGTCACTCTCTGTAGGTAATTTATCCCTAGGCTTTATCTTACCACTATGAATCAATTCTTCGATATTATTCTTTACTTGAATATATTTAGGTAAACCATTAACATTCATTATTATCATACCCCTTCCTTTAATAACTCAAAGTTTTTAACCTGCTTTTAGCAATTTTCTTACTTGCTTAATTATATATTTAAGAATACTAATGCAGTTATCCGTACAATTTTTAGTTGATTAGGAGAACAAACTTTTAAAAGTTTATCTATTAAATTTATCATTTTAAATAGTCTGACTTGTTCTCCTCCATTATAAGCCTACTTAAAAAACACCTACTTCAGATATATAATTATTCTTTTAATAATTTCGGATATAAAATTATCTAATTATATTAATCATACCATATTAACGCTTCTTTGTCTAAATCTATTAAAATTTTCATAGACAATTTATTATATAATTCTTGTAGTATTGAGCTACTCACCTCAAAATCAAAGTAATATTATATCTACAATTCAAATATTAATAAATAAGGAATCTCAATAAAGGAGGGAGCCCTTTGAAAAATGATATTAATAAAAGAGCAATCAATACAAAGGCTCTAATTGCTATCCTATTTACAATCTCTTTGATTATATTTTCAGAACAAGCCTTTGATGCCGCTGTAAGTGGCTTGCATACCTGGTGGGAAGTTGTATTTCCAGCACTCCTACCTTTCTTTATTATGGCAGAGATCTTAATGGGCTTGGGAGTAGTCCATTTTATGGGAACATTATTAGAACCCCTGATGCAGCCTATCTTTAAAGTTCCTGGAGTTGGTGCCTTTGCTTTTGCTATGGGTCTAGCTTCTGGATATCCTATTGGTGCTAAGATTACTGGTAACTTAAGAAGAGAAAAGCTCTGTACCCAAGCTGAAGGTGAGAGGTTGGTATCTTTTACCAATACTGCTGATCCGTTGTTTATGATTGGAGCGGTGGCAAAGGTAACAATATGATATAAAAAAACAATTTGAACAAGATGACCTTTTTAAAGATTATCTCATATATTAAATATCGTATCTTTAATATTTTCTACTTCTTTTTCATTCAAGTTAGTTATTTTAACTATAACTTCTACTTTGATTCTATTTTTTGTATTTTCATTAATATTTCTTTTCTAACTTTCTTTATACCTTACTTGGTCCATACCTTTTCTTTCGGCTTTCTTTAATACCATCTTCTCATCTCTTAACCATTCTAACTTAACCCAGTTTCATAAGTTCTCTCTTTTTTTGGTTAAGCTTATTGTAACTAATACTTTAATTGTTTTTTTTGAATGCTTTTAACCTCAACTAATAGAGTGGGGTTTGTAATATTATTCGTTCTTGCATAAGACCAAAAGTTAAGACTATCTTTCAGTCTCCTAGTTAATGGAGTATAGTTTGTAACGAGTTTATTACAAATAGACGATAATTATATTTATGTCTTTCAGTCTCCTAGTTAATGGAGTATAGTTTGTAACTTTTTAGGTTTACCACAGGACACACCTGCTTTTTCTTTCTTTCAGTCTCCTAGTTAATGGAGTATAGTTTGTAACAACTAATGAAAGCAAGGTCAATACTGTTGACAAAGCTTTCAGTCTCCTAGTTAATGGAGTATAGTTTGTAACTTATTGTGCTCTGGTGTTCTATAGGATGAATTGATTATAAGCTTTCAGTCTCCTAGTTAATGGAGTATAGTTTGTAACAACAGAGCAATCAAATATTCCATCTAAATCAAAATACTTTCAGTCTCCTAGTTAATGGAGTATAGTTTGTAACTATAATGGTATGCCATACAGAAATAGAAGATTCAAACTTTCAGTCTCCTAGTTAATGGAGTATAGTTTGTAACCAAGGAGGTAATAATTTATGCAAAAATGCAGATATTGCTTTCAGTCTCCTAGTTAATGGAGTATAGTTTGTAACTGAAATGCAATGCTTGAGTGCAGGTAGTGAGCTGATCTTTCAGTCTCCTAGTTAATGGAGTATAGTTTGTAACTATCTAAGAATCCACCGTAATATTGAGTATTACCCCAAACTTTCAGTCTCCTAGTTAATGGAGTATAGTTTGTAACAAAAACACGATAATACAGTTAATCTCATTTGTACATGCTTTCAGTCTCCTAGTTAATGGAGTATAGTTTGTAACCAGACTCTATATATATTCTTCTTCCTATGTCGATGAGCTTTCAGTCTCCTAGTTAATGGAGTATAGTTTGTAACGAAGTCCATCCTGCTTTTAAAGTTAATGGAGAAATTACTTTCAGTCTCCTAGTTAATGGAGTATAGTTTGTAACGAAACCAGGTCGTGCTGCTTTAAGTAGATATATCAACTTTCAGTCTCCTAGTTAATGGAGTATAGTTTGTAACCATGGGATTGATTGCAGAAAAGCTAACGGAGATATACTTTCAGTCTCCTAGTTAATGGAGTATAGTTTGTAACTTAGCTCCCTTGACCCCTCTGTCTGCTCTATTGGTCACTTTCAGTCTCCTAGTTAATGGAGTATAGTTTGTAACATATTACCATCCTCCTTTGTATAGGTTGTACTATTTTCTTTCAGTCTCCTAGTTAATGGAGTATAGTTTGTAACATATAACCACCCCTTAAAACACATAGAAATGTCTAGCTTTCAGTCTCCTAGTTAATGGAGTATAGTTTGTAACTGGAACCGTAGGAGATACAAAAATAGACGCTTTGAGACTTTCAGTCTCCTAGTTAATGGAGTATAGTTTGTAACTATGTTGGGGGCTACAGGGAAAACAGTCAGGAGGTGGTCTTTCAGTCTCCTAGTTAATGGAGTATAGTTTGTAACAAAAGAAAGATGGATTAGTAAGCAAGATGTTGGTACTTTCAGTCTCCTAGTTAATGGAGTATAGTTTGTAACTACCTTTGTATTAGATTTATTTTATTTTGAGGATGCCTTTCAGTCTCCTAGTTAATGGAGTATAGTTTGTAACTTCCTAATTATGTTGATGATATAGAAGATTATTATAACTTTCAGTCTCCTAGTTAATGGAGTATAGTTTGTAACTTTGAGCCAGACAAATCCTCCTTTTGAAGCAACTGCACTTTCAGTCTCCTAGTTAATGGAGTATAGTTTGTAACGGTATTCCAGTTTCTCTGCTTACATCCTCGAATGCTTCTTTCAGTCTCCTAGTTAATGGAGTATAGTTTGTAACAACACATCTAGTGCTGATAAAGCTAGACTAGGAATGACTTTCAGTCTCCTAGTTAATGGAGTATAGTTTGTAACTTCTAAAACCCAATCTGCATCTATTGACGGAATAGCGCTTTCAGTCTCCTAGTTAATGGAGTATAGTTTGTAACGAGAAAAGAAATTAATCCATCGTATATAAAGATATGCCTTTCAGTCTCCTAGTTAATGGAGTATAGTTTGTAACTTGATTGGTTGACAGCTATTGAAGCTTTAAGTAATGACTTTCAGTCTCCTAGTTAATGGAGTATAGTTTGTAACTCTTCTTCAGGGTGTTGCCAACATCTATATTCTTTCTTTCAGTCTCCTAGTTAATGGAGTATAGTTTGTAACTGCTAATCTCCCAGCCATTGCCGATAACTCTTGACCTTTCAGTCTCCTAGTTAATGGAGTATAGTTTGTAACGCAGAAGCCGCACAGAAAGCCGCAGAGGAATGGCGGACTTTCAGTCTCCTAGTTAATGGAGTATAGTTTGTAACTTCTTATAGTCAGGTGGTGGGTTCTGTATCATCCCTTCTCTTTCAGTCTCCTAGTTAATGGAGTATAGTTTGTAACCTATGATATTCGTGTTAGAGGTACGTTGATAAATGGCCTTTCAGTCTCCTAGTTAATGGAGTATAGTTTGTAACTCTTAAGTCTGTGTCTGCTACTGTAATGTTTCCTACTTCTTTCAGTCTCCTAGTTAATGGAGTATAGTTTGTAACTCCAAGAAACCGCCGTCAAACAATATGCTCTAAGCAACTTTCAGTCTCCTAGTTAATGGAGTATA
The DNA here is from genome assembly GCF_003001995.1 of Orenia metallireducens. GTDB lineage: Bacteria > Bacillota > Halanaerobiia > Halobacteroidales > Halobacteroidaceae > Orenia > Orenia metallireducens_B. The sequence goes on from NZ_PVNB01000032.1 coordinate 6,374, forward strand.
GTTTGTAACCGTTAATTATCCATGTGTTAGTTTTGATTGTTATTTTCTTTCAGTCTCCTAGTTAATGGAGTATAGTTTGTAACAAGGTTCAGCAATCAAGGCAGCAGTGGCTATATGTACTTTCAGTCTCCTAGTTAATGGAGTATAGTTTGTAACGTAATCAAGAATTAGCAGAACACGAGACGATACAAGTCTTTCAGTCTCCTAGTTAATGGAGTATAGTTTGTAACAATCAAATTTTCAGCTATAGTTGTTTTTCCCATACCCTTTCAGTCTCCTAGTTAATGGAGTATAGTTTGTAACCATAGTCAACCAAGTGCCGACATGGCGTAATTATGACTTTCAGTCTCCTAGTTAATGGAGTATAGTTTGTAACTGGTATAGTAATGAGAACGGTTTATATAGCTACGATGACTTTCAGTCTCCTAGTTAATGGAGTATAGTTTGTAACTTATCCACTTGACTTATCGCCCCATCAAAGGACGGGTCTTTCAGTCTCCTAGTTAATGGAGTATAGTTTGTAACTCAACGCTTATTGTGGCGACCCCACTTATGTAGAAGACTTTCAGTCTCCTAGTTAATGGAGTATAGTTTGTAACAAAGGTAACTGGCAGGTCTTTCCGACTTATGAACGCTTTCAGTCTCCTAGTTAATGGAGTATAGTTTGTAACTCTTCTAATTCTTTGTTGTAGTCTTCAATCATACAACAACTTTCAGTCTCCTAGTTAATGGAGTATAGTTTGTAACAATTTTGATATGGTTTTTCAGGCAGGTTTAGAAAAAGCTTTCAGTCTCCTAGTTAATGGAGTATAGTTTGTAACTGTTCTTCTGTTATCCTGTACCCTCTGCCAACCTTAGCTTTCAGTCTCCTAGTTAATGGAGTATAGTTTGTAACCAATAGCTTTTGCTCTTGAACTTATAGGCAGAACCTCTTTCAGTCTCCTAGTTAATGGAGTATAGTTTGTAACCTACAATAGGACAAACAGTAAACGAAGGACCACGAGCCTTTCAGTCTCCTAGTTAATGGAGTATAGTTTGTAACTCAAGACCGGCACGGTTCTAATCCGACACGGATGAAAGCTTTCAGTCTCCTAGTTAATGGAGTATAGTTTGTAACGAGTGGATGGCAACCCTAAAAGATACATTTGACCCGTTCTTTCAGTCTCCTAGTTAATGGAGTATAGTTTGTAACAGACTTAAATCTTTTTCCACTCTTCTTTTTTTGATTCTAGTCTTTCAGTCTCCTAGTTAATGGAGTATAGTTTGTAACAATTTCCAAACACATATCTGGCAAGCAGGTGCGAATGTCTTTCAGTCTCCTAGTTAATGGAGTATAGTTTGTAACCCCTAACTACCGTTAAGTTAGGGATTTGCTTCTTGATCTTTCAGTCTCCTAGTTAATGGAGTATAGTTTGTAACATGTATTCCCAAAATGCTAAAGCAAATTAGGGATAATCTTTCAGTCTCCTAGTTAATGGAGTATAGTTTGTAACTATGTTTGTCGGACTATTAATAAGGAGGGTAAAAACTTTCAGTCTCCTAGTTAATGGAGTATAGTTTGTAACTGATTGCTCCACTCTTCTAGCTCTTCATTTTTCTCCTTTCAGTCTCCTAGTTAATGGAGTATAGTTTGTAACCAAAGTAACAAGAAACAGAACGGTTTTTACAGAAGATCTTTCAGTCTCCTAGTTAATGGAGTATAGTTTGTAACAAAGATAATAGAGATGCTGATGTGGTTATTCCTATCACTTTCAGTCTCCTAGTTAATGGAGTATAGTTTGTAACCTAGAAGAGGCAATTAATAGATTCACAATAGAAGATCTTTCAGTCTCCTAGTTAATGGAGTATAGTTTGTAACGGTGGCGGAATTGGATATTCTGGTGGCGGCATCTTCGGCTTTCAGTCTCCTAGTTAATGGAGTATAGTTTGTAACGTATCAAAAGGATAGAGATACATGAGAGCTGGATTGACCTTTCAGTCTCCTAGTTAATGGAGTATAGTTTGTAACCTAATAATTCATTTATTAATGCTACTGGTTTTTGAGTCTTTCAGTCTCCTAGTTAATGGAGTATAGTTTGTAACCTTTATTTGATTCTAACCTGTCGATTATTCCACTACTTCTTTCAGTCTCCTAGTTAATGGAGTATAGTTTGTAACACTTTGTGGATTCTCAGAGTGTATTGTCTGGTGGTGGTCTTTCAGTCTCCTAGTTAATGGAGTATAGTTTGTAACGGAAGTGATGTGATGCCTAACACTAAAGAAGTAGCTTTCAGTCTCCTAGTTAATGGAGTATAGTTTGTAACTGCTTAATGCGGTATTATCAGACTTGAAAGACCCGACTTTCAGTCTCCTAGTTAATGGAGTATAGTTTGTAACGAATCATTCCCGCAATTTGAAAAATGGTTGTATGATTTCTTTCAGTCTCCTAGTTAATGGAGTATAGTTTGTAACAATAGACCTTAATGCTACTCAGTCAGCGGTTAGAGCCTTTCAGTCTCCTAGTTAATGGAGTATAGTTTGTAACCTCCTTTTAGATTGCTGATAGCTTGATTATAAGTAGTCTTTCAGTCTCCTAGTTAATGGAGTATAGTTTGTAACCGCAAATTTTAAAAAGTAAGAAGCCTATTGTATCAAGGGTTTATAGCACCTATGATATTACAAATTGCTCACAATTTTTCGCAAAGCAATTCTTGCAGAAAAAGCCTAGGGTTTTGCGAAAGCACCTTCAACCCTTTATACTACTAGACTTTTAAGCACTTTAAGATTATTCCTTCTTTTCAATGTACAAATACAAAGTGTTATTTATAATAGGTTTGCGAAATCCTACTCTTATTATTTTCTATACTAAACAAATAATTCCTTTATAAAAAGTAAATTTTAACCTTTTATTATCTTATAATTCCCCAATCCAAAAACTGTATTCTTGCCAATATGAGTGTACTGTCCCAATATTAGATATGGTAAAAACTCTGCCAGTTCTCCTTGATATTCTAGTTCTCCTATTACTCCATACATCTTTATTCTTTGTTTTTGTTTATTTGAATATCGCTCCCAATCTTCCCACTTAGTATGATCTTTGACTAATTTAATACCCTTAGCTCTTTCTAAGTATTCAGCAAACTTGATATCCAATTTCTCTTTTCCATAAAAATGACTTAACTCAGATATCCTTCTAAATAAATTCTTCATTAAAGGATAAAACTCTATCTTATTAAGATAGTCTCCTTTATGTTTGAGTAACATTGGTGTAATTAATTTCAATCGTAAATGCTTATCAGATAGATTCTGCTCTAAATTACTAACATCATCCTTTTTAATCTTTAGCTCTGAATTATGAACCATATTTGCATATTCAGAATAGATACGTTCTGCTTTGCCAGTTAAATCATTGATATTCCAAATTTCTGATAGTATAAACTTACCTCTACCTAACCCTATCCCTTGATTCTGTAGATACTTCCAACTTTCAATAATATAAGGCAAGAATTGATTAGTGTAGCCAAATAGATTAAGATTAAATCTAATTTCTTGACCTGAATAAAAGACTTGTTGTCCGTTAGTCTTGGGTTCAAAGATAAAGGGGCGTGGTTTGTGGTTGAAACGGTTTGAAGTATTATCTTTTTCTTCTTCTGTTAAATGCGGATTAAACAGCTGAGAATAAGGACACATTTCATTGAGATTACAATCTTTACACTCTTCTTGCTTGATATTACAAGATAACTTCTTTAAAGCATTACCAAAAGCACCCCGGAATGTTGAACCGGGATGTAATGGTAATTTTATTGTTTGAGTTGCAATTAATGTAATTGTTAGTTGAGTAATTGGTAGTTGCATAGCTAACCCTCCTAGTCTAATCCTAAATATTTATCCACAAAAAACTTAGGCAGATTAATTTTATTCAAATCCTTGAAATCTAAATCCCATCTATAATTATCACCTAGCTTGGTCTTACCTTTAAGTAAAATGTACCTTTGAGTTAACGTCATAATACTATAATAATTAAAATTATCTACTTCATTATGATTAACTTGAATTGGTAAAAATAGCTCTGCTTCTTCTTCAATTAAATCTCCTTTAACTATATCAGACATCTCTTGAATCTGAAACATAGTTCTCTTTTTACCCATATAGAAGGTTTGTCCACTATAGTATTTCTCAAGATAGTCCTTATCAGTTGAAAAAGCTATCGTTAAGAAATAATTATTAGTAAGCATTGATTCTATATTACCAAACTTAGGCAATTTATTATTATCTTGTACTCCTGCATTTGTTTCATCAATCGAATTAAAGTCATTAATATCAGAATTATCTCGATTCTTATTCCAAAGGTCTATCTTCTTTTCCTCTTTACACTTCTTCTTATCTATTATATAAGCACAAGTAAAATATCTACCATTAGGTAATTTATATCTATTATTAAACTCATATTCATCTGGAACAATGCCTTTTTCTATCTGTAATTTCTTATCTCCAATCAATTCATTCTCTCTAGTTAAACCTGCATAAACCATCTGTTCAGTCAAAAAGGGATGAGTTTTGTATTCAGAGCCAAAATCAGATGCTATATTCAAAAATCTACCACAATTTTTAATTATAATAGCCCTACCATAAACTACTTTATCCAATTAACTCACCCCCTACTTAATTAATTCATCAAAATACTTTTTAAACTCTCCCTCAAATTTATCTTCTAATTCTTCAATCTCACTATTTTCATATATAGAATTTCCTTCAAATTTAATTAACTCCTTAAAATTATCAACTTTAATTTCATCTATTTCCTTAGCCTGTTCTAATATATCTAATACTGAAAATTTAGGATGACCATTACCTATAGCCCAAATCCTAGTCTGGAACTTTCCATTTCTAGCACTATATTTTCCATAACCATGATTATCAGCCCAGCGAATTGCCTTTAAGTAGGAAGCTACATCAAATAAAGTAGCTCTCTCTATCATCACTATAAAAGGAAAGTATACTCCTGCCTTTACTGTTTCATAATAATGAAAGTTAGAGGAAGTAGCCTTTGAACTATCTTCTGCTACTTGATTTCCTATCTTCATACCATTAATTGCTTCATCATTAACAATACAGTCATCATCTGTCTGAATGGAATAAGTATCAAAACTTCTCACACGAGAGAAATTCTTTTTACCACTATTAGAATTCCAACCACCAAATAATGAGCAATTTGGGCAAGCTATGCATAAACTTTGAGGAATTATACACTCATTCCCAAATAATACTTTCCATTGTTTATTAAAATCATCTGCTTTAATAAATTGTTTAACTTTCTTATTATCTTTATATGTATCTTCTTTAACGAATTCATTGATTTTATTTCTAATTAGATTAATATGTCCTCTTCTTTCAATTCCTTCCTGCTTTCTAGCAATAAATTCTGCTCTTACTCCATCCTTTTTCCCAAGCAGACCCTCCACCTTATCTACATAAGTCTCATTTCCTTCTCCATCATGAGAAACAGGTAAAAAATTACCTACTGTTCTCTTCATACCTACAATTGTAACCACAGGTGAATTCCCTAATTGTGACTCTTCTCCTACCTTTAATAAACTCTCAATATTATTAAATTTTAAATCCATATTATTTATCCCCCTTTTATTTTTTAGACTTCTTATAATAACTAGTATTATTTAATAATACTTCTTTAGCTATCTCAAAATTCTTTTCAAAGTCATAATTCATATCTTCAAATTTCTGTTTTATCTTATTTAATTTATCTGAATCTTTCACCTGATTAATTTCATCTTCTTTATAAATTTCTATATTTAAATTAATTTCTTCAACTAAAGAGTATAATGGATATAGAAATTCAGTAATCCATCCAAATAAACTCCTTTTTAAATAAAGTAGATTACTCTTTTTAGATAATACTTTTTCATTCTTTACCACGCTCTTTTTAATCTCTTCTGTTATTTCTGCTATCTTCTTCTTATCCTTATCATAAAATCCCTTAGCTGAATGAAGTATCTTAGTAGACCACTCCCTATAACCTGCTAATACATCCTTACCCTCTTCAGCATCATACTTTAAAATCTTCTTAATTAATAATCTAGGATATTTCTCAAATTCAGTTGGTGCTTTATGAAAGTTTTTAGGAAATACTCCACTAATTAAAACAAGTTGCGAAAATAAATCTTCAGTAAAAGCTTTTAACTTCTGAGTATCAATCTTTTGTCCCATAAAATCCACTTCCTTTCTAATTTTATTTGAAATCTTGATTAATGGAAATAAATTTGGTGAAGAAACTTTTCTATTCCAAATATTGCTTAAATTATTATAATTTGAACCTTTATTATCACCTAATAATTCTCTATAAATTTTAGATATAGTTATTAAAGGCAAATTCTCTAAATCTCTTGCTAATTTCAATCTCTTTTTAAAAGCATTTTCTTGTCTATCCATAAATGTTCTACCACTTACACTTTGTGGATTAATTAATTTCCAGGCAACTTCAGTTAACAGTTCATATTCTTTTAAAGAATCTTCTTTTCGTTTATCCTTATAATAGAAAAAGTTTTCTTTATTAATTTCATCTGTTAACTTTGGAGTAGATAAATAATAAAAACTCCCCTTTACTCCAGCTAAACTCGATAAGAAACTAAGCATAGAATAAACTGACACTCTATTTTGGGAAAACTTCTTCTGAATTCCATCTGACCTATTTAAGGCATAAGGTAAAACAAAAGTATATAGCTTATTCTGACCTTGTCCCAAACTAAAGATATGTGTATTAACCTTATCATTCTGCTGACCATTCTTATACCAACTCCAAATTGTAGGAGGTACTTTAACTGGTTTCTCTTTTTTATTCTCTTTATCACTATCTATTAATTCTTGCAATAAATCATCTACATCAGGGCTTTTTCCCTCTGAGTTCTCCTGTTCTAATTCTCCTATAGAATCATTTATCATTTCATGAGTATAAACACTAGGCTTTTGCGTACAGTAATAAAGAGAATTTAAAATTCCTTGAATCTTATTAATTCTTTCTTGTGGAATTTGACCATAAAAGAAAACTAAATTTCTTTTTTCAGGAAATACATTACCTGAATAGTATGAACCAAGATATTTTAGCTTTAACCATAGATAAATCCCACAACTAACACATATTTTTTTATGATTTTCTATTGTTGCCTCTTGATTAACAAATTTAAATGATTCAAAACCTGTAATTACATTTCTCGCAATAATATGAGTACTCTTTTTAAAACAAATAAAACATTTATTTTTACTATTATTCTTATTTAATGCTATACTTTGAGTTAACTGTGGAAAAATTATTTTACTATAACTTTCTCTTTCTATATCTATAAGTAAAGTAACTTTCTCTGCGATTTTACAGCTTTTTATAGAATCTAATAGTTTTTCTTTTATACTTTCTGGAACAGAACTTTTAATTTCTAAATAATCATTAAAAATCACTTTATAAATAGAATTTTGCTTAAAAAATTCTTTAAAAAAGTTCTCCATATCACTTATATTAATAGCAAAATAATCTAAAAATTCTTTTGTCTCATTTAATTCTTTAACAATTTCCCAACAATTAGCAACTGAATTCATTATCTCTATTATTAATTCTTCCTTCTTATCACTCTTTTTAAGACTATCAACAAACCTCTGTAAAAAATTTAATAATTCTATACTATATCTTTCAGTTTCAAAATAATATTTTATATACTTGCTGTATTCTCCTTTAGGTTTCTTAGTTAATTCATTAACTTCTAATAAATCAAATTTATTTTTCAATTTTTTTAATTGTGATATTAATTTTTGATTAGAACTTATTTTAATAAATAACTCAACTATACTAACAAAATTATTTTCTTCTTTAACTTGTTTAATAAAATTTATTATGCAATTATTCAAGTCTACTTCTATTAATTTATCTTTCATTTCTTTAAAATCTAATTTATCATTTAAATAATTTTTAATAACTTTCTTATCTTTGGCTTTAATCTTATTATTATAACTAATGACTTTAACAAGTAAATCAAATTTAAAATCAGTATCATAATTAAATTCGACTACATCTTTAAATAATTCAATATCAGTAATCTCATTATTAATTAACAATTTAGATATAAAAGATTGTAAACTCTGATTTTCATAATTCATAGTACTCACATTAAAATATTGAGTAAATAACTTGAAATTATCCTCAATAGTGTAATTGGCTTTACCTTTTTCAATCATATTTTTCTTAAATTCTTCTTCTAAAAATTTAGGTAATATTGTAAGGGGTAACGATAAATAATTATATCCTTGACATAAAAGCAAATTATCAATTTTACCATATATTCCTCTCTCTAAATCCTCATCGGCAAAAAATAACTCTTCCAGATTCTCTGCAAAATAATCTTTAAAATCCTTTTCCAACTCTTCTAAAGAAAATTTCTCTATATCATCCTGTTTTACTATATAATAAAAATTCTCTAAATCATTATAAACTAACTCTATCTTACCATCATCCTTTTTCTTCTCTTCATAGAGTCTTAATAACAACTTACTAATATAGTCATTAAATAAAACATTACCTATAAAGACCTCTTCCCTTTCTGATACTGCATTAAATAATCTAAAGACAACATAATTATCAAACTTTTGATACTGACCATTATTTCTTATAAACTCTGAAATAAAATCTAAATTCTGCTCTTCCATCTCATCAAATTTGGCTTTAATATTTTCTCTTATTAACCCTATAGAACTCTCTGTCACAAATTCACACCTCCTAGCGTCAACTTTAAAATCTCTTTTAAAGCATCTGTCATTCTAGCTTCTTTTTCTTTCTCAGCAACTAAAGCTTCATCAGCAAAGTATTCTTCAATAAAACCTAAAATAGATTCATTATCACTCAATTCTTTTATTTTCTTTCGATAGTCAACACCTTTTGCCAATGAATAGGAATGAATTAAATCCGCTAATACAATAAAACCACCTGCTGGATGATATTCAAATAATAAATCTGTTAAAGTAATCCTACTCTGTTCTTCTGGGGAAAACTCAGTCCAATACTTTTTAACTTTATATTTATATTCATCTTCATCAACTTTACTCAGAAAAAATAGACCATGATGACTAACTGCAAAAGCAAGAATATCTTCCAATACTTCCTCAGAATAATCTAATTCTAAATCCAAATGAGCTAAAATCTTATCCCAGTTAGATTTAATATCATCTATATAATCTAAAGTCTTAACTTCGTGCTTAAGATAATTTTTTGACTCTCCTTTTAAAACCTGTTGAAACTCTTTATTCTTCTTTCCTATATCATGTAAATAACCTGCTATTTTCATAACCTTCTTCTTATCATCATCTAAATCTACTTTTTCTAAAAGATAGCTTAAAATCTTATAAACTCCCCATGAATGACCTTCTAAAGAAACATCTGCTCCCTCAGCAACATAATCTTCTGATTTAGCTAGTTTATCAATTGTAAATATGCTCATAATAACTCACCTTCTTTCTGAGCATTAATCAGTCTTTTATATAAGTAAAATAAAGCTCCATTGATATTCTCTAATAGAACAATTCCTCTAGGATTTCTTCCTTTATGTTCTTCGTTTAATTGATTTTCATAAGTAGTATCATCAACTATGATTTCACCATAATCAAATATTCTATTCTCTTGTAGCCACTTCATATAATTTTTTTGCTCATCTTCATTTCCAGCTAAGAATAAGAAAAATTGATTAGGAATATTTAACCTTCTATCTTCAACCATTACTGCGCCACTATCTTTATGTAAAAATATATCTCCAAATCCTAGTACAAATCTGTAGCTATCAGTTAATAAATAATTTAACATTGCTTGGTCATAGTCTTCTAAATTTTGATACTTATCACTACTAACAAATTTTTTGCCTATATCTCTAAAACTCTTTTCTTTCCTTAAAAATTGCCCCTCATATCTCTTGCAAATTCCCTCTCTTACATAAGGCTTTAACATTCCTTCTTCTTTAACAAACATTAATTTACTATGTTTAAGAGTAGAGTTAATATCCACATAAACATCCTCGCTATCTTTATAACTCATCCAAATCAGGCTATCAAAGCTCTTATCAGTATAAGCAATTTCAAAAGGAGAGTCAGAATCTAATAGATCTCCATTTCCCAAAAATCTTAAAATATAAAATGGGTTTTTAGTTACTCCACCTTTTAATGAAACTGATGGCATAGTTCCTCGTAATCCATAATTTAAATTAACTTCTGCTCTTAACTTATCACCTAAATCTTTGATATTTTTATCTAGTTGATTGTTTAGTTCTTTACCAATTCTCCCTAAATTCTGATTAATAATATAATGATATGCTTTCAAAAACTCTTCATCTTCAATTCCTTTAATTTCTTTAAATATACCTTTGATTTTTTCTGTAAATTTCCCTCTCGATATTTGTTTTTTATCTCCCAAACTAGTATTAATTTTTACATAGCTATCATCAGATACGAATAACTTTACTTCACTATCTTTTCCACTTCTTCCGGCTCGTCCAAATCGCTGTAAAAACGAAGCTACATTAGTCTCTTCTGTAATCAATAAATCACAATTAAAATCAACCCCAACCTCTACCGCAGATGTAGATAATAGAATCTTTTTCTTATAATCAGCTTGATTAAAAAATTCCATTAACCCTTCTCTTACATAGTTAGACATACTACCTGTATATAAAACTACTAAAACATCCTTATTCTCTTTCCAGTTAGCAATATAACGCAGAACCTTAACCTCTTTAATCCAAGAATTATCAAATTCATCTCCTAAAATCTCTTTAAAGATATCAACCTCAAACTCTACCTCTTTAATATCTTCAAAAACCTCTTCAAATTCATCTTTTGCTTTTACATCTTTTAACTTTAACTCTCTAATTAGTTTATTAGCTAATTTAGGACTATAATTAAAATACTTCTTATCATCAACAACTTTAATTGTTTTAATATCAAAATAATTATCTTTACATTCTATAGTAAACTTTTCTTTGTTTTCTATTTGATTAATAAAAATATCTTTAATCCTATCTATAGCAGTTTTAACTTTACTTAAAACTATTTTTTTATCATCATAGATAGATATATCCCTATCTATTCTTAAACTATTATAAATTTCTTTTACATAATTATCTCCAGCTATCTTCTCTTCCAAATTATCAATCAAGTCTCCATCTTCTCTAGCAGACTGTTCAATTACCTTCTCAAATCTATTATAGCCCTCTTCTAAATAATCGGAAATTATAGCAAATACTTGTTCATTATTTAAATCTAATTCTATGTCAGCTTTAGTAATCTCTAAATATTCCCTTACTAAAATATTATCAAGTAATACATCCAAACTATCTTCACTTTTCAATAATTCTTCTATCTCTTTATTCTTCTCTTCCTCTTTAATATTCTCTAATAACTTATTAATGCTAATTTTAACACTATTAATAGTAAATCGTTCTATATCTTCCTTTGATAGACTATCTGTATCTATCCCTTCAGTATTACTGTAAAATAACTGATGAGCAATCTTAGCAGAATTTAAAATAGCTACACTACTTAATTTTTCATCAACTTCCACTACATCTTCTTTTAAACTTTTTTCAAATAATTCACCACTAAATTCATCTTCTTTATTTATTATTTTTAAATCTATATTTCCACAATTTGATTTACCCGTTATTTCATCAATATTATCTTTATTTTTGTATATATTTTTCAATGATTCATTAGCAGTTGCAGTTAAAATATGATATCTCTGTCCCCTTTTACTGTTCTCTTCCTTACTAATCATCTCAGCTAACTTCTTCATCCTATCAATTAAAAAGATAAGGTTATTAAGCACCAATCCTGTAAACAAATGTGCTTCATCAATTACTACCTCATCAACTTGAGCTAGCCCATAAATTAAAAATGAGCTATACTTAATATTTTTGTTAAAGAACCAATAAATCGAATCGGGAGTAGCAATAATTATTTTCTTATTTAGTGCTTTTATTACCTGACCTCTACTCATACCACCTTTTATCTCGGTTACTTCATCTTCTAGCTCATATTCTTTGGCTAATTTATCCATTACTCCCTTCTGGTCTTGTAATAAAGCACGTGTTGGATAAAGTAATAGTATTTTATCTATTGCACCATCTTTAACTTTATAAAATAAAGGTATAGCATGAGATAAAGTCTTACCAGCAGAAGTTCCAGCAGTCAACAGTATCTCTTCATTATTCATTATCCTTTTAAATGTTTCATGCTGATGACTATAAGGTAAAAAATCAGCCTTTTTCCCATCTTTACTCATATATTTTTGAAAATAATTAATTAATGGCTTAGTTTCTTTAGTGATATCTTCTTCTTTACAACTGTCTATCTTATTCTTCTTAACAGTTACTTCTATCATCTATTCTCTCCTTTCCATAAATCCGCTTATAAAAGTATATTTAGAGCTTTTTTCAAAATCTCTACTTCTTGTTTTAATTGTTTATTTTCTTTTTTTATAGCTAATAATGCTTCAATATTAATATTATCTTCTATAAATATTTCTCTCTGTTCATAAAGTTTAATCCAATTATTTATAGAAACTATAGAAATATCATATTTATAAGCAATCTCTGATTTAGGTACTCCTAATTTGTAAAGTTCTACTATTATTTGTTTAAAAATTTCAGTATGAGTTTTTTTATTCATGTTAAAATTCCTTTCTTTATCTGTATTCTCAATAAGAAAATCTGGATGTATTTATTATATAAATTCAAAATACATATGGTTTAAATTTATTATTGATTTCTTATTATATTTTTATTCATTAAATTAAATATACTTTTTAAGAATAAAAATAAGATTTCAAGGTAAAATAACATAGATGCATTAAATAATAAATAAGAACTTTACTAACTTTCCTCCGAAAATAGGAGACTGAAAATATGTTTTTTGTATTTGATATCCAAATAAAACCTACTCCCATAATTAGGAGACTGAATCATTTTAAAATCATACCACTTCCATCTTATTGAAGGAGGTGGTTACTTATATACCTCCATCATCCCCTTAATTTCATCCTTAATCTCCTCTCGTAAACTCTCAGGCTCCAACACCTCAGCACTAGCTCCATATTTCAAAATCCAACCTTTAACCTCACTCAAACCAGAAGTCGTAAAACTCATTATGATACTACCACCCTCTAACTCTTCAACCTCCTGAGTTGGATGATAATTATTCTCTTTAATCCATCTAGCTATATCACCACTAAACTTAACTTTAACCTGTACATCCTTCTCACCACGCATTGTTCCCCAGGAATTACCCATATATTTTTTCAAAGAAAAATCATCTGGATACTTAAATTTATCCCTAGTAATCTTAATCTCCTTAATCCTATCTACTCTAAACATTCTAGTCTCATTTTTATTATGACAATAGGCAATTAGATATAAAAATCCCTTTTTAAAATCTAATATATATGGAGATACAATTCTCTCACTAGTCTTATTGCTTTTATGACTATAATATTTAATCCAAACATTTGTTTCTTTATGAATAGCATTATCCAGCAAGGTATATATTTCTCTACACTCACTATAATCAACCAATGAATTTAAACTAAAGTGAATTCTACTTTTCAATGGTTCTAAAACAGCTTGTACTTTACTGGGTAAGGTAGCAGTTATTTTAGCCAAAGAACTGTTTACTTCCTCATAATAAGGTAATTCACTGTTATTTAAGATACTGTTACTACTTGCTATCAATGCAAGTGCTTCTGATAAAGTTAAATTAGGTGGTTTAAGGTGACAGTCTTCTCTTATTTTATAGGCTTTTAATTTTCTATTATAATAAATAACTATCCCCGCTTCTTCTAAACAATTCTTATAACGAAAAAAAGTATTTTTCTTAATATCTAATAAGTTTTGAATCTCCTCTCTATTATATCGAGAATGTTTTCCTTCAATTAGATTTACCATCTTTATCATCTTCCAAGCTTTATCTGCAACTTTCCCCACATTAAACACCCCAATCTAATAACTACAATTCTATATGTAATTCTTGATAAAAATTTATCTTCCTGCAAAATTATACATATAATCTTATTATATCCATATAATCTTCATTTAATTCCTTTATTTTCCATTTGCCCGTAGTCGCTAAATTATCATACTTTACTTTTTCTAAGCTACAGAAAGGACAATTTTCTACCTTTTTATTGTCTTCTGGAGTAAAATAATAAGCATCACATTTATAACAGTAATTTTGTTCCATAATTCATACTCCTTATAAAATAATAAATTTAACTCAACCTAATGACATTCCTCATAGTAAGGACAGCTCTGATAACAATTATTAGATACACCTGGGTCAATTTCCTCAGCAACTATTCTCATCTTCTCATCACGTTCTTCAATAAACCATTGGCGTAATTCTTCATCAATAATATGGAACTCTTTCTCTATTAACAATCTTCCATCTTTGAACTCAGGATAAACTAGACACCCTACTGAAACAGGAAAAGAATAAATACTCTCCATCACCATTGCATAACCTGTAATTGTTAGCTTATGAAAATCTCTAGGTTTTCCAAACTTCAAATCTAAAATCATTGGCTCACAGAAATTAAAAGCATCTGCACTTAAATGAGAACTAAGTCCTAAAAAACTACCATCTAATTTTTGCTCTACTACAACTGGAATGGTTAGATTAGCTAAAGAATCAACTCCAATATAAGGTTGCTTAGCTAATAACTCCTGCATTCTAAAAATCAAACGATTATATTCAAACTGCCAGATTATCTCCACCTTATCTTTCAGTTCTAAATAATAATCTTCATCCAACATTCTTTTTCTCTTATCTAAATGTTTAAAATTAGGTTTTTGCAATTCTTCTATGACTAAGCTCTGCTTATCTACTCCGTGTGAGTAGATTAACCTCTTAGCAGTTACCAATAATTCTGCTAAAGTATCATGTAAGATACTCCCCTGCAACATTGCTTGATTCCACTTACTCTTTACACCTACCACCTTTCTTAAATATAAATCTCTGCCTGTAGGACAATACTTACCTGCTATCTCATACAAAGCTAATTTATTATCATAAATCGGCTCTAGAGGTGGCTGATTCCAATTCCACCCTCGTAATTCATCAGTGATTCCTATCCTTCTTGACTTTGGCAACAGTCCTCTTACTAGCTTTTGTCTCTCTTCTTCAGTTAAAAAGTACATTATACATCACCACAAAAATTATAATATTCACAATCCTTACACTTCCCTTGCTCCTTAACAGGAGGTGGCAGTTCTTCACTATCAATCAATTCTCTAATTCCTTTAATTATATCTTTAACTTTTCTTCTTAAATTAGCAGTTATCTCTACTTCAAAAGTATCTTTTCGAGGTATGAGATGAATTATCCCTTTTCTTACCCTAGTCTTGTATTGGTCTTCTACTAATAAACAATAAGCTGATAATTGGTATTTATGATGTAATCCTGGATCTCTAGTGGAATACTTTAATTCAACAGGTATGTATTTTTTCTCTTGTACTATTAGCAAATCCATCTTTCCCCTTAACCCTAGACGCTTAGATATCAACTCTACACCATATCTCTTCTCTCCAGCTTCTAATCCATACCTCTTTAATGTTCTTTTTGGCTCCAATCTATCATTACGGTCATGTTCTCTTTTACCATATTTCATCTTATATGTCTTCTTTCTGATTATAGGCATACAATATGTAAAATAAATAATACGCTTACAATACATATACTGCTTAATATCAGTTACAGTAATCATTTTCTAATCACCTACTCTATTAATCTCACGAAATAATTTCATATCCTTACTACAGATAGGATATAATCTTATATTACCTCCACTACCTCCTAGAGCTCTACTTATCTTTAACATCAACTCTTCTCTCAAATTATGATTCAACTTACCAGTAAAAGCACTCCACTGTATTCTATGTAATCCAAAATCTTTACAAGTCTCAGCTACCTTATTTCTAACCTTATCCTCAGATATATCATAAATTAATAAGACATCCATTCTACCACCCACTTACAAAAGGAATATATTTTTTACCTGTTTTAACATAAGAAGCTATATTTCTAGCTTGGCGTTGCAATATTACTTCCAATCTATACTTTTTACCATCATATCTCTCTTTGCTCTCTAATCTATTTAAAATCTTAGTAGCTAACATTCTTCTATCATCATCAGCTATCCTGCCATCTTCTATCTGAAACTTAACCCCTTTATTAAGTAGACCAATAATTGTTCTGTCTACTACAGTCTGTCTAAATTCTTCAACTAAATCTAAGGCTAATGATGGTTTACCAGATCGATCAGCATGTAAAAATCCACCATATAAATCAAGACCTGCTCTTAAAATAGCAGAAGAAACTTTAGAATATAAGATTCCATAACCATAATTTAATAAAGAATTAACCAAATCAGTAGCTCCTTGAGTCTTACGACCTTTAAACTCAATTTCTTCAGGCAAGATCATCCTTACTAACTTCCAGTATTCTCTGGCTGATCTTCCCTCACTAGATAGAATTAATTCTCTTACTTCATCTATACATTCTCCTTTTATATTCTTTAGCTCCGCTTTAATCTTTTCTATCTTAGCGATACCATCATAAATTAAATTATATAACTCTCGGTCTTTGTTCTTTCTATACTTGGCTAAATACTTTAACAGAATAATTTGATTGTCAATCTTACCTTCAGCAAAAGCAATAGCAAGTTCTATTCCGCGCTTGTCACTATAAGCAAGTAATTGTTCTCGACGTGTCTTAACAGTTCCTGTCATAGCAGATGAAGAAATTTGAGCTAAATGTTTACCTGTATACGTAAGTAAATGGATCTGTATTCCTGTTTTAGCACATTCTTTTATCACATCTGATGATAAAGATACGCCTGAACTACTAACCAATATCCCTTTTACTTTAAAAAAGGGTACTTCCTTAAATATCTTCTTATTTTTCTTTAAAACAACCCTTTCACCCTTCTTGCCAATAAACACTCCATAATCATCAACTACTAAAGCTTCTTTATCCAATTTAGCACCTCCCTTAAGAATCTGAATCTAGTATAACACAGTAGATTCCCAACAGGGTGGGAATGAAAATGAGAAAGTTTGATTTAGATAAAAAAACAGAGCTAATCATCTGTATCAAACAGATAATTAACTCTAATCAGTTATATCTATATCTCATAGCATTTATTAACACAATCTCCTAGTTAATGGAGTATAGTTTGTAATGTACATTTTCTTTCTATTTCTCTATAATACTTGCAATTCTTTCAGTCTCCTAGTTAATGGAGTATAGTTTGTAATTATGAGATTAATCAAGCTTGGAGCATTATCATATACTCTTTCAGTCTCCTAGTTAATGGAGTATAGTTTGTAATTCTACCTAAAAGCTCAAGGGGATTCCATGGTCGGGGCACTTTCAGTCTCCTAGTTAATGGAGTATAGTTTGTAATTTATCAATCTAAGACATTAGAAGTAATGCAGAGAATAGCTTTCAGTCTCCTAGTTAATGGAGTATAGTTTGTAATTTACCAACTTTACCTGACGAAGCCTTTCCTGAAGATCTTTCAGTCTCCTAGTTAATGGAGTATAGTTTGTAATTAAAAGGGATTAGGCTAAAGGATGAATTGCTAGAATGGCTTTCAGTCTCCTAGTTAATGGAGTATAGTTTGTAATTATGTAGCTTAATAGACATACCTATGGGTTATGATGGCTTTCAGTCTCCTAGTTAATGGAGTATAGTTTGTAATACTTCGATTGCTGGATAGCCATATCGAACTGAAATCTCTTTCAGTCTCCTAGTTAATGGAGTATAGTTTGTAATTTAAGAAAGAACTAATAATTAAAAATGAGGAACTGGACTTTCAGTCTCCTAGTTAATGGAGTATAGTTTGTAATGGCTAACATTTCTGCTTCTGTATCTATCTGTGATGTACCTTTCAGTCTCCTAGTTAATGGAGTATAGTTTGTAATGAGAGTTGCATGGGTATTTAGAGGTAGAGACTAGATTTCTTTCAGTCTCCTAGTTAATGGAGTATAGTTTGTAATAATATAGGAGGGTAGTTGATTCTACCCTCGTTTACAAGGCTTTCAGTCTCCTAGTTAATGGAGTATAGTTTGTAATTAAAGCTAAAAAGAAATTAGCTAAGGTTCACGAAACTTTCAGTCTCCTAGTTAATGGAGTATAGTTTGTAATAACGGTGGCGACACGCTAGATTTAAAACTACCATAAGCTTTCAGTCTCCTAGTTAATGGAGTATAGTTTGTAATCAAACCTCGTAGGCTTGCCCCGAGGATAGAGCAGACTTTCAGTCTCCTAGTTAATGGAGTATAGTTTGTAATTGCAGAAGGATGGAGTATGAGAACCAGTACAAAAGGCTTTCAGTCTCCTAGTTAATGGAGTATAGTTTGTAATTAAATCAGCAAATAAACTTACAGGAGAGTGATAAAACTTTCAGTCTCCTAGTTAATGGAGTATAGTTTGTAATTCTAACTTTGAATAATTTATATTCACAAAGTAAAGCTTTCAGTCTCCTAGTTAATGGAGTATAGTTTGTAATCGAGGAAATAGCAGAGAATTATGGCTATAGCATAACTTTCAGTCTCCTAGTTAATGGAGTATAGTTTGTAATTTTTGAACGCTTAGATTACATCATGGAGTATATAGAACTTTCAGTCTCCTAGTTAATGGAGTATAGTTTGTAATTTCTATAGCTATAATTGGACTTGCAGAATATGAAGAACTTTCAGTCTCCTAGTTAATGGAGTATAGTTTGTAATTTGAGAGGGTTGCAGCAAAAAGGAAAGAGGTTAAAATCTTTCAGTCTCCTAGTTAATGGAGTATAGTTTGTAATTCAGAAACCACCTACTCCCACGATCAGCAATGTCATAAGCTTTCAGTCTCCTAGTTAATGGAGTATAGTTTGTAATAATATAGTCAGGTCTGTCCCAAGTGATTTTTACGCCCTTTCAGTCTCCTAGTTAATGGAGTATAGTTTGTAATTAGGAGGGGATAACAAGACTATTTACATAGGTGAAGAGCTTTCAGTCTCCTAGTTAATGGAGTATAGTTTGTAATTTAACTGACCACCTTTTAATGTAGTAAAGGTAAATATCTTTCAGTCTCCTAGTTAATGGAGTATAGTTTGTAATTAACTTATATTGAGAGAGTCAATCGTGCAGCTGGTGAACTTTCAGTCTCCTAGTTAATGGAGTATAGTTTGTAATTATCTAATGCATTAAGCAATATCTATAATTATGACGAGCTTTCAGTCTCCTAGTTAATGGAGTATAGTTTGTAATATGATTATATCAAGGTGGTTCCTGACGAAGATGGAAACTTTCAGTCTCCTAGTTAATGGAGTATAGTTTGTAATACATGCCGACAAAACAGGCTCTTTCTTCTGTTGATATCTTTCAGTCTCCTAGTTAATGGAGTATAGTTTGTAATAAGTAGCTTATTTATAAGTGAAATAGGACACTATGAATTCTTTCAGTCTCCTAGTTAATGGAGTATAGTTTGTAATCATCTTAGCTCTTACCACGGTTTGGTCTTTAGAGACTTTCAGTCTCCTAGTTAATGGAGTATAGTTTGTAATCGCAAATTTCCAATGGTAAGAATCCTATTATATCAAGGGTTTATATCACCTAAGCCTTCATAAATTGCTTGGAATCTTTCGCAAACCAATTCTTGCGAAAAAACACTAGTGGTTTTCGAAACATATGGACTAAAAATAAATATGGAGCTAATATGTATGTATTAATTCTATACTGATGAATTTTTTCCTTTAAAAAATCTAAACTATAAAATTCTATATCAAAAGATCTGAGATGGAATTGAGATTTCCCCATTAAATTAAATATATAGTTTAGTGTTTTTCTCTCGTTTTGGTACTTTTCTTGATTGTTATAATTTAAAGTTATATGCCTTCTAAATCTGTTATAAAAAGCTTTAATATGTCCAAATATATCTCGCCTTACTTATTCTAATTGGATAAACTTTATGATAGATTAACTCAGTTTTTAATGTATCCAAAAATCTTTCTATTAAAGTATTATCCCAACAGTTTCGTATTATAAACATAAGCTAAAAACTAACTATATTTATAATCATAATAACATCTTTTTTGAGCCTAACCTTATTTCTTATAACATTTTAAATTATTGCTTTAATCTCTACTTAATACCAATACTCTCTTCCCTTGAAAAGCTAATCCTATCTCTAAAATCTCTGTTATCCCTTCTTCCATTAAGTTACTCCTATAATTTCTATCTTTAATCTGTTCTAATGCTTGTTTAGCTCCCTCTTCCAAGCTATCACTATTACCTACCTTCTTAAATTCCATCACAATCCCTAATTGCTCCTTATTATTAGGAATTAACATCACATCATACCTTCCATATCCACTCTCACGATTAGATTTAACTTGGTACTCTCCCCGTAGATTTACCATTAAACCTAAGACAAAGGCATGATAAAAGTTCTCCGAATTACCTCTTCCAATATCAAAGTAACTAAATGAAGATTCTACTATCTCTTTAAAAATCTTAGTAAAGGTCTCTATATCACCTTCAGTCAGACTTTTTAGCATCCATTCTAACTCTTCATTTCTTAGATTTTCTTTAAACCAATCCAAAATAATACTACGATAAATATATTCGACTTCTATATTAGGAATCTCTAATTCACAATATAGATGACCTAATTTTCTCTCCTGTTTGCTGGCTTTTAAATACCCACTTAATAATAGAAAGCTCCAAATAGTGTTATTACTCTTCTCTAAATCTGAAAAAATAATGTTATCATCAATCTCTTTTTTAACACTACTTCCTTCTAACAAATGTTCTAAATCTTTCTTTACACCACTACCTGATTCAGTAATCAGCCTTTTAATTAATTCATTACCACTAGTATTCGCCCAGTAAGGTCTGAGTTCTCCTTGTTGGTAAATACAGTTTATTATTGACCAAGGGTTATAAACAATCTTCTCTCCAAACTTATAGCCATTATACCAAGATTTAATCTCTTCTACTTTATAAGTAAGGTTATAATAATCAAATATCTCCTCCACTTCTTCTTCTAATAGACCAAAATAAGAGTCATAAGGTATATCTAATAGGGTACTTACTAATAAGTTATTCAAACCAGAAAAGATACTTTCTTTAGCTACTCTTAAAATACCTGTTAAGACCCCTTTGTTTAGGTTAGGATTATCCTTTAGTCCTCCACTTAGTATATTACGCATAAAGCTCATTACTTCCTGATAAAAACCTTTTAAATACCCTTGCTGAATTGGCTGGTCATATTCATCAATTAAAATTATAGTCTTTTCTTGATGATAATTAGCCAGATACTCAGAAAGATTCCTTAAAGCGTCTTCATAAAAAGGCAATTCAGCTTTTAAAGATATAATTTCATGAAACTGCTCCTTATCATACTTATCTAAAAGGTCACTATCTAGTAAATATCTATGTCTTTTATACTCTCTAGCTACAACTTGCTTTAACTTGATATAGGTTCTCTCCCAAGTCTCCTCTTTGATATCCTTAAATGTAATCATAATTATAGGGTATTTCCCCTGTTCTTGTAAATATTCTTCTCCTGCTTGCTGTATACTTAGTTCTTCAAACAAACTACTATTATCAAGTTCACCTTTTTCAAAAAAATAACTTAACATGGAAAGATTCAAAGTCTTTCCAAATCGTCGAGGTCTAGGTAATAAAATTACTTTTGAACCATCATCTATGATATCTTTAATAAGCAAACTCTTATCAACATAATAATAGTCATTCTCTATTATCTCTTTAAAATCACTCACACCTATCGGTAATTTATGCATAATTTTCACCCCTACCCATTAATCTTAAACTTATTCTATAACCTACTTTGAATAATTAATCAAAGAACAAAAATAACCTTTTGTTATTTTCCTCTTTCTTAAATTAATCATCTGCTAATTTAAGTTAGAAATCAAATTATAATTTTCTCTTCTTATCTTATCCCTATTACTTAAATTATACCTAATTTTGAGTGTATATCAAGTTAATCAATCTAGCAATAAGAAAATATCAAATTCTGCGTTTTTGTTTTTTGCTTTTAATATGATTACATTCGTAATCAAAAATAGAAAAAAATGATTACATCTGTAATCATACTGAATTTAGATAGTAAATAAGTATTTTTATTGTAGATATCCACTCAGATTGCTTACTGTTAAATTTGTATAAGTTAATTTAATTAATCTAGCTAAATTTAGTACCAATGGCTATTAATCAGTTATTCTTTACTAATCACTGTAAATCAGAAAAACCTTCTGTTAAAATAACAGAAGGTTAATCATATCTATTTAAATACTTTTATTTTTGATTACATTTGTAATCATATATGGAGATTTTAATCCCCTTCAAGACTATTTTTATGAGTTTCCTACTTTTTGATTACGCTTGTAATCGTAATAATTTATATTCTAAATTCTATTGGAATAATTTATTTAGCTTTAGGTTATTTATGGGATGTCCTGATTTTTATTTTAGTCTAATATATTAGACTAAAATAAAAACTAAGCTTCAATCTGAAATTGATAATTATCTATAAAAAACCAAGCCTCTTGACCTTCTCTTAATGAATGATAAACATCCATAATTAATAAATCCATTAATTTACTCTTAAACTGTTCATCTTGTAAGACTTTACCGTAAAAATTCTGATTCTTACTATATGAATCGACGACATTATCATCAAATATCTTCTCAAAAGCTAAACTGAAATCATCTAAGATATTAACCTTAGCTTTCTCTTTTAAGTCTTCATTCTTCTTCAAGCCACTTCTAATCTGGTCTATTGCTATCTTTTCAGCTTCACTGAAATTAGTCTGGAATCTTTGATTTATTTTCTGTGATTACACTCGTAATCTTAATATAATTCTCAACAATAAGGAACTTTCTTCAAAAGCTCAACATTGAGCTTATTCTATCTAAAATCAACCTCTTCAAAATCCATAAAAATGACTACAAATCAAGCTTTTATTACTATATCAGTTAAATCAAAACTACTCTCTACTACAAATTAACAACCTAAAAATATACAAGTTTAATTATGATTACTTTTGTAATCATAAGTTATATATATTTAATAAATCAGAGCTATTTTTGACCTGAATTTTACTATTAGATTACAAATGTAATCAATATCTTGGCAATTAATAATCAATCACTAATTAATCTTATACTATCTTAGCTACTAGTTAATAATCAGTTGAATATTGAAATAACAATCGATTGATAATTAATCTATTACTATTGGCTAGTTGTATACTTATAACTCTAGCATGAATTCTTAATAATTTTCCTACCGATAAACTCTAAGCTAAAGATAAAATTATCTCTATTTTTATTCAAAAGCCCAAAAATACGTCATATAACCTCTAAAACTATCTTTTAATGTTTTATACCATAACAAGTATAAATATCCTTTATACCCAGCCACAGAGCCTCTCAAGCATGTTTCTAACTTGACAATAACCCCAAATATCAAATTAACCTCTTAAAATTAATATTTTGCTGAGATTATCTTATTACCTAGAATTAGATTCTTGACTTTAAATATAATTCAACTTCAATAAGCTAATCTTCTGTATCACTCATAATCTGTTTACTTAACTGCTTCTTTTTTAATCTTGTAGAATATTAATCACACTAAACTCAATTACTATTACTGGGAAAGTAAGCGATATTATATGATAAATATCTAATTTACCTTTATCTATTGCATCTTTCTTATAAGCATTATAATTTCAATTCAGAAAAAGCGACTTTCCCCTATTGTCTTTAAGAGGGTTTGTATTCTCTGTAGTAGTCTCTGTAATGGAACGTGACGTTTTGACAACATCGACCTTGTCATTTTGACATCATCTTATAGTGACAAGGGTTTGCAGTGGTTTTTTGACTGTTTTTTAGCCAATTTAATCAATTTTTAGGATTACATGTTGTCATTTTGCCAACATTAATTTTTACTTTTATTGATTGGAAAGGGAATTACATTATCTTTATGCTTTAACTTATCTTTACTTCCTAATTGACTGTTACCCATATTGTCCAACATATAATCAAATAGAGTCTCTTGATCTGCATTCTCTAAAATATCGACTGGAATTTCAAAATCAAAGCTTGCTATCTCAGTAAACCTATCTGAAAATATTATGCTATGCAACTCTAATTCCTTCTTACTTAAAATTTGAAATAGATCTTCTTCTTTTTCTACTTCCATAATCTCCATCTTATCCTTTAAACTATGATAAGCTCTTCTTTGAATATCAGATAATCTTTCCTTAATATTCTCTTCTATAACAGTAGTGAGAAAGTCTCTTGCTCTCACCAATTCTTCTATACTCCAATCTCCTTCTATTATATCTGAAGGCATTGTCTCACCTTTATTAATACAATGAGCTATTACCTTCTCGCACTTTAAATTTCTATCTGTTAAATTAATTTCAATACTATTATTCAACTATACGACCCCCTATTTATCAACCAATTCCCACCATATCTAAATTTTTATTAATTTATCACACTGTGATTCCTTAAGGTTTATTATTCTAATCCAGATAATCTTCATAGCTTTCTGAAATATACCTTATTCAAAATATCCCATTATATTCAAAGTCTTTAAATTTAAATCAAAAGCCCAATTTTTATTTTGGTCGTATAAGGTAGACTAAAATAAAAACTGCGCCTCAATATTGAAGAAAAGAATCTTTATAAATAACAAATTAAATGATCTTAAGCTCTAAAACTATATTATATAAATTTATCTCCCAATTAAAAATATCCTTTTATTTCTTAGTATGATTACACCTGTAATCATACTTTGATAACTCAATTATTAACTGATAAATAAAATAATAATCAATTAACTCATTAATTGCTAATCTAATTACTAATGTTCTCACATCATATAATTTTAAAGAAAATCAGTGTAAATATCATAATACTATTTATTCATACTATCTTAGCTGGCACATATATCAAATAAGTAGCTATCGGTTCTAGACTTCAAGTATATTATTCTAATCCAGATTACTCACACTAGAAACCCAATGTAGTATCCTTAATATCTATTTCTACTGTTACCCTATCATTTCTTATAACCCCTACAATATTAGTCTGTTAATCTATCATTTAAGAACTTATATTTTATTAAAGAGCTGAGCACAACATAACGTTTTGACAACACCCCATAGTATCAAGGGGTTATAGGTGGTTTTGAGGTATTATCTTAAATTCTAGTTTTTAATCGCTACAATGTTAACTATTTTCTTAAAATAAGTCTTTAGCTTAACTGAGAACTTATCTTTTAAAAAGTTATAGTTTAAATTTATTGCTATCTTCTCAACAGACTATCAACTCTAAGATTTATAAATTTTAAGCCTTAGCTGATATATTGACAAAGTTAGTATATTCCTGTCATAGTTAATGGTTGCAGAAACACCTCTTTAAGAAGCTTATCTTCTTGGTTAATGGTTTTATACCAAAAGAGGGATCAGAACAATTTAAGGTACATTCTTGTCTTTTTGAGGGGTATCTATATACCATAATAAGAATGTAATAATATAATTGTAAGACAAAATTGCAATTACTCTGAAACAAACTGTCTAACTTAACTGCTGATCTTATCTCTTAAATTGAAGATAAATAGCACTTTATTATAACTGGGAAATGAAGCTTGTCTTATATAAGCAGATAATTTAATTTATCAACTCTATCTTTCGTATAAGAAATAAACTCACTATTAAGCAAAAGCGAAGTTTCCCCTATTGTCTTTAAAAGGGTTTGTATTCTCTGTAGTAGTCTCTGTAATGGAACGTGACGTTTTGACAACATCGACCTTGTCATTTTGACATCATCTTATAGTGACAAGGGTTTGCAGTGGTTTTTTGACTGTTTTTTAGCCAATTTAATCAATTT
Source organism: Orenia metallireducens (assembly GCF_003001995.1). Classification (GTDB taxonomy): domain Bacteria; phylum Bacillota; class Halanaerobiia; order Halobacteroidales; family Halobacteroidaceae; genus Orenia; species Orenia metallireducens_B. The sequence continues at coordinate 32,359 of NZ_PVNB01000032.1, forward strand.
TTAGGTCTGCATGTTGTCATTTTGACAACATTGATTTTTATTCTTATAGATAAAAAACCATCAACAGATTTTATCTGCTAATGGCTTAAAATTAAATTTATATAGTCCTCACAGTCTATATATTAAAATATAGCTTCTAGACTATATATAGTCCTTTTCAAGTGGACTTAACTCAATATTACCACTATCATATTCACCTAGATAATCACCTAAATCAATAGTTCCATTATCATTAATATCTAACCAAGCAAAGATAGAGTAATCATTAGTAGCAATTGTTTCAGTAATAGCAAACTCACCTTTATCTGATAAGTTAGTAGGATGATCTACAGTTACATTATATTCTTCACTTAAACGCTCTACCTTATCTCCTTGACGTTTACCTACAAATACTATTATATCTTCAACGGATTTTTCACTTAGGATATGATAAGCATTAGGTAATCCATAACCTGTATATTCATCCCAACCTTCAGTATTTAAATCAAAGCTATATTTCTTTAACTCCGCTTTAACTTGATCAGGGCTATAACTTGGATGTTTACCCAATACTAAAGCTGATAACCCTGCAATAATTGGAGACGCTTGTGAAGTCCCCTCTAAACTGTAATCTTCTCCATCGTTCCACGTAGAAACTATTCCAAAGGCAGGGGCTACAAAATCTAATCCTTCCCCCCAATGGGACATATTAAGCTTAGTTAAGTCAATAGTAACTCCACCTACTCCTAAAGTCTCTGGATAACCAGCAGGGAAATCTAAAGAACTTGCTGAACTATTTCCACTACTAGCAGTAGTAACAATATTATGTGTATAGGTGTCTTGAATTGCGTCTTTTAAATGTTCGGTATCTAAAAGTCCTATACTGATATTAACAATATTCACATTTTGCAAAATAGCTTCTCTAATTGCTTGAACTACAATTGGCCCTCCTGTTAACCCATTATCACTAACCTTTAACGGCATTATCTCTACATTAGGAGCTATTCCGATTACTCCATTATCACCACGTTCTGCTCCAATTAATCCTGCTACATGTGTGCCGTGTCCATTATTATCCTCCCAGTTATTAGGATCATATTCTAAAGTATCAGCGTCAGTAACATAATTTTTTCCTTCTATTAATCTGTCAACTAGTTGTGGATGATCTATATCTACTCCGCTATCAATTACAGCTACTTTTACAGGAGCTAATCCTTCAATTAAGCTTGGATTATATTCATAGACCAAATTTAATCCAGTGGCCACATGATGCCAGAGGTATCCATTTAATAACCTGTTAGTCATTGCATCAGGGAAATATGGATTATAATCATATCCATTAATATCATCCCAAGTATGTTTAGGAACATGTAATGAAACCATTCCACTAGCAGTAATTAGCTTTTCTACTTCTATATTTAATGATACATTTTCGCTTTTACCATCTACATAATTAACAGTTAAAGTAATAGTATCTTGGCAAGGATGATCTGGCGCTGTATAAACTTCATTATTAATTTTTCCATATTCAGCAGTTAATTTTGTGTCTGTTACAAATTCATTATCAATATTTGTAACATTTAAATTCAAGTTTTGGCCACTAACTAATTTACCACTATCAGCAGTTAAGGAAGCTCTATTTATAATATTGATTTCTATACTACCTGCTTTGCTAGTATAATCTCCTATTACTTTAACACTAATAGTATCTATCCCAGTGCTGTTAGGTGCTTTATAAGCTACTTCTTGCCCCTCTCCTGTGATTGTACCATTACTACTATTCCATTCAATAGAATTAATATTTTGATTACTATCAACACTTACAATTAACTTAGCTTCTTCACTAACAAATAAATAATTATTACTATCACCAAGGTTAATATTCATATATGGCGCTTTAATACTTACATCAATACTTTCACTTTCCTCATTACCATCACTATCTTTAACAGTTAAGGTGATAATGTCATTAACTTCTGTACTAGGAGCTATATAGGTTACTTCCTTACCGCTCCCTTCAATATTTCCTTGCTCTGCCGTCCAGCTAATCTCACTTGCCTCTCCTAAATCAGCAGTTAAGGTAGTCTTTTCTTCTGTCATCAAATTATTTTTAGCAATATTTAATGACCTAATCAATTTATCAATGATTTTAATTTGAAAACTTGTACTTACAGTTTCTTTCCCGTCATTCACCAATAAACTAACATTATCCACTCCTGCAGTACTAGGGGCAGTATAGGTTACACTTTTACCATTACCTTCAATACTACCTTGATTAGCATTCCATTTAAAGGTTAACGCATCTCCATCCTTATCAACAGCTTCTACAGTTATTTTTTTACTTTCACCTACTGCTAACTCACTAAAATCAGTTAATGATTTAATAGCTGGTTTATGGTTGCTCTCAGATGATGAACTTCCACCACCACAACCTGTTGCTATAATTGCAATCATCAAAATTAATAATATAAGTATCTTTCTCATAATTTCCTCCCATAAAATATTTCCTTGTATAAATTTAACTATAAATTCAAAAACACCTTTATTTTTTTAATTATATCAGTACTTAGGATTTGATTATCTAATTACTAATCAATTAATCTAATAACCAGTTGTTAATAAAGTTATTATTTCTTAAACATATATTCTAAAGCCAATACCCCTATTAAGAGTATTCAATAAACTTATAAAGTAATTTAATCTTAGCAGGTAATTGATCAAAACTTTATTGCTCTTATTGAGAAAGAAGCGTTATATACTTATGCTTATTATTACACTCAAAATTATCAAACAGACAAACAGATAATAGTTAAAATTGAATATTTAAAAGAAGGAAGAGCCTGCCAAGAACCAATCACACCTCAAAAGATAAAAGCAATCAGCACTAATATACAAGCAAATATGAAAGAAATGCAGAAACTATCTATAGATACAGATAAAAATCAACCTCTACCAATAGATAAGTTTAGTAAGTGTGAGGGGAACGCTTGCTATACTATAAAGAGTTATGCCAAATGGTAGAAAGCAAGCATCAAATAAGAGATATTGTCAATACTAAATAATAAAAAAAGAGCCTAATAGATATTAAGCTGAATTCACCTTGATATCTGTAGTTTTACTTTCTCTTTAGTACAGTGTTATACCAACAATTAACCTGTCCTGTTTATATATGATTATAAATATTATCAATCTTGTTATGAAGACAGTATTATTCATAATTTTATACTTATTTTCAATAAAATTTATAATTATTTTATAAGATATTTTAACAAATGATCTTCCTAATAGTAATATTAACCCCCTTCCTTTTCCATTTCAGCCTTCATCTTCTCATAAGATAAAGTAGGCTCAATTTCAAATTTTTTCATTAGTCTTTGTTGTCTTTTTCGATACTCATTCATATTTACAACCCTTTGCTTAGGTACAAAGTTAAACCATTTTTCAGTATTCTCAATAGTCCTAATAACCTGTTCTAACTCTCTGCTTCCGTTAGCAAACTGATAAGAGTTAGTGTAGTTATCAAAAGCTTTTTTAAGTTCGTCTAAGCTAAAGTGATTAAAAACTAATTCTAACTTATGCTTTCTAGTAAAGGAGATAGTTCTAAGGTTTACACCACTAACGCGTTTAAAGTAAGCACAAGCCTTATAGATAGGGCAACTATCCTTCTTAGAGCAAGTTTTATTTAAACAATCTAAATTAGGGTTAGAACAGATATTAAAATCTTTTAGTTGACGTTTTTGGTGATGTTCTTTAATTACTCTTTTAGCATCTTCAATGGTCTTAACACCTTTGCTATACCAGTCTTCTAAGATACTAACAAAATACTGAACAGGTTGTTGATCTTTAGTCTCATTAAGGGCAAAGTAGATAACTTCTGTGTGCATATTATTCTCTAAGCAGTCAAAAATCAATTTATTAATCTTAGTGCCATACTTATTACCGCCAATATGCATTCTAAACTTGTTAAAGAAATCTATGGCGAATCGTTGCCAAAACTTAGTCTTATGTTCAGTGCTTGTCCAGCCTAATAAACTTTTTACACGTCGCTTACTTGTTAAAATTACAGCAGGAACTAAGTGGTGTTCTTTAACTTTAGTGTATTCTGCTAAGAAAGCATCACTACTCATAACTATAATAGCTCTTAGTAGTTGTTGTGTAGAGAGGCCTTCATCTAAGCGGTCTTTAATTGCTCTGATATCTTGTTTAGTAAGGCTCTTGTTGCCTATAATTTCAATATAACCTGTTACTACCTCGTCAACAAGGGAATCTTGAATATTATTATCTTCAAAAACTTCATTTCCTGAAACATTATCTTCTAAATCTTCTGTTTTTTCTTTTTTGCCAAGAATAACCTCTTCAACTTGCTCTTTTTCAAGGATTATACTAGTTTCTTTTACATCAGCAGATGAATATCCCTCTATTTTTTCAATATTTTTGTATTTATTAACTAACTGCTTATAATTTTCCTGCTCTGTAAGATATAAATCGTGTAAACTTTTATTTTGATATAATTTATTCTTTGGGTCATTATAAATTTTAAAACAATATTCTGCAAAGCTAATGTCTTCAATAGTCAAACCTTCATCGTTACCTTGATAAAGTGTTGCAGAAGGATCATATAAATTCTTATACACACCTCTTATCTCTAAAGCAAATATATCTATCAATTCATCAACGGTTAACTCACCATAACGTTCTGGCATATCCTTAGCAGATTTATCTTTTGTTTTGGTAGACTCACTTTCTTTAACATGCTTGTTACTAACAGGAGTATCTTCTTGGACAGTGGAAGCAGATGTGTTTTCTACTGTGCTACTTTGTATTTGAGACATAGTTTGATCTAAGACATCACCAATAGCAGATGTATCTCCATCTCGCATATAATTAACCTCCTCAATTTCATTATTAAATAAAGGGTCAACTAACTGCTTGTCCTTTGAATTTGAAGAAGGAGTAGTTATCCCCTTATTTTTTATACTTGGGGTAGGAGCGTTTTTTGTATAAGCAGAAGAATTACTTTTAAAAACTCCCTTTTTCTTATAAGAATTAGAATTACAATTAAGCAAACGCGACTTCCCCTTATTGTCTTTAAGGGTATTTGTATTCTCTGTAGTAATCTCTGTAATGGAACGTGACGTTTTGCCAACATCGACCTTGTCATTTTGACAACATCCCATAATATCAGGGTTTTGGAGGCTATTTGTAACCTTTTTTCCCTCATTTAGCTCTCTTTGTAGGTGTTTAACCTTGTCATTTTGCCAAGGTTGGTCTAATTGCTTTTCTTCTTCTTTTTGTGTATCTAGTATAATATTATTTTCTTTAAAATGCTTGCTTAATTCGCTAATTAAAACATTTATATTTAAAACAAGATTAAGACACTTTTTACCTGCAAACATTCCTTGTGCTGTTGAAATTAAATTCTTATCTTCTAAATTTTTTCTAACGCGCAAAAATTGTCTGTGACTTATCCGTAATTCATCACACCATTGAGCAATAGTTTTGGCAATACAGTATTCACCTTTCTTATTCTTAGCTCTCAATTTACTTCTACCCTTCTTATTAGGCAGATACCAATACACTATTTGACCCAATAGTATCCCGCTAATAAAGTCTTTCATCATATCTATGTATATCTTATTCACTCTATAAACTTCCTTGTTGTTTTCTTCAAACTTAACTAAATCTTTATAATCAATCAACTTAATTACTTCACTATTAATTGTTTTTTCCATTAAACCTCTCCTTCGTCATTTATAAAATATAGTAATTTTCTATTGATAATATACGAGAATGAAATTATCAACCTCTGCTTATGCAACAAAGGTTGATATCAAATTAGATTTCAAATTAATAATAAGCCTCTTATTTAAGCTCTGCTTTCAAGTTAATTTCAATATTGTAAGCTCTTTCTAGCAAATTTTTAATATACTTAAAAGCTAACTTTTGAGTTTTTTCTGGATAAGCTTCACATATCTCTTCTGCAGTCATATCTGGAGTTAAAGTACCATCTTCCTGTTTAAAACAACCGACTACTTTCATAAGTAATCACCATCCCTCATGGTGTTCTATTAACATTCTTATGCCAATAAGAACTTGTCATATGTTTATTTTATTTTCTCAATTAATTAATCGGGTATAGTATAATCACATTGGATATAAACCGCAACTCATTTTAGGAATTTTTTTAAATTTTTTTATTTTAGCTATTTAATCTTTCATTATCAGATTAATTGAAATATAATTATGATTAAGGGAGTGATTGAATTGAAAAATGTAGCAATCTATGTTAGAGTTTCTTCTCGAGAGCAAGCTGAAGAAGGAATGTCTATTCAAGCCCAAATTAAATTACTAAAAAAATACGCCATAGATAATAATTTTATAGTCAGTCACGAGTTCATCGACCGTGGAGAGAGTGCTCGAACTGCTGATAGGCCAGAATTTCAAAATATGATTGCAACTGCTAAGCAGAATCCTAAGCCTTTCGAAGCAATTCTAATACACAAAACCGATAGATTTGCTAGAAATCGTGAAGATTCTATAATATATAAATCATTATTAAGAAAAGAATGTGGCATTGATGTAATTTCTATTACAGAACAATTTGGCGATGGTCCTCAAGGTAGAATGATGGAAGGAATTATGGAAGTAGTAGCTGAATTCTACTCAGCTAATTTATCAAAAGAAGTTATGAAAGGAATGAATGAAAAGGCCAGCTCTGGAGGTGCCTTAGGGGAACCCCCTTACGGCTATAGTATCAATGATGATACTGGAAAATTTGATATATATGAGCCAGAAGCAGAGGTAGTTAGATACATTTATCAAGAATATATCAAGGGCGGAAGCTTAAGAAGTATAGGTGTTGATCTTCGTAAAAATGGAAAGAAACTATTTGGAGAAGTAGCTCTTACTAAAAAATCTAAAGCTATAGGCAATGAAGGAAAACATAAAGATCAGAAACTTACTTGGAGGGCCAATACTGTTAAGAGAGTTCTCAATAATAAGGCTTATTTGGGAGAATTTCATTGGAATGAACAAATAATTGAAGACAATCATCCTCCTATAATTAAAATAAAGGATTTTGACTTAGTCCAAGAACTATTGGATAAGAATAAAAGATCAAGAAGACGAAATAGTAAGGATTATTTGTTAAAAGGATTGGTTAGTTGTGCAGAATGCGGTGGTTCTTTATCACAACTAACCCAAAAATATATTACTAGCACTGGAGAAGAAAGAACTTATCGCAAGTTAAGATGTTCTAATCATGTTAGATTAGCTAACTGCTATTCTAATCTACATAAGATGGATGAAGTTGAAGATGAATTGTTACAATTTCTTAGAAAAATTATTAATATGCAGGTAGACCTAAAGACATTAGACATAAAACAAGTTAAAAATGATGATTTAACAGAAGAATATCTAAGACTACAAACTATATATGAAAGCTTTGATGAACAATTCGACAAACAGATGGAAGCCTATCAAGCAGGAATAATTGATTTAAATCAGTTAGGAAGATATAAAGAAAAATTACAAGATGAACAAAAAGAAGTCAAAGAAAGAGTAGAGATATTGGAAGAAAAGATCAATAATCAAGAAGTAGACTATCAATCATTTATAGAAGAATTAAAAGAAGTTATAAAGACCATTGAAGATGAATCAATTGACTTAAATCAGAAGAAGAATGCCCTATTATCCATTATCAGTGAAATACAGATATCTAAAAGAGAAGATATAATGAGAGTAGTCTTTAAGTCGAAATGATTAACTATAATTAAATAGGAGATTAAAATCTTATTTAGCCACAATTCTACATGAATGAATAAAATTCAAACCCTATATAAAACACGAAAAAGAATTTAAATTCCTTTAGCCACGAATTAGCACGAATGAAATACGAATAAAATCAAAAACTAATTTAATATTTGAAATGATTTTGAAATAATTCGTTAAGATTAGTGCGATTCGTGGCAAAAAATTATTATTGTTTGCTCTTTTGATTTTAAAATTACTAATATAACATCTTTATCAGTTTATATATATATAAAGAATCGACCCCTTACCTATTAAGGTAAAGGGGGCAAAGTTAGAATTATATTTCAATTACATTAAATTATAATCTTGTTTTGTTACATCTATCTTTAAATCTCCGTTACTACTTTCTCCTAAATAATCTCCCGCATTAATTTGACCGTCTTCGTTTACGTCAATCCAAGCGAATACACTATGATTTGGGGCGTCGGATACAAAATTAAATTCATAATTAATTTGATTAGATAGGTTTGTGAAAACACTTAAACTATAATTTTTTGGATTTCCTAATACTTCGAGGTTGTTATTATCTTTTTTAGCTACAAAGACTTTAACCTCTTTATCCAAGACTTTATTCATTAGAGTATATAAGTGTGGCATACCCCAACCAAATTGTTCGTCATAACCTTTAGTTCCTAAATCAAAAGAATATCTCTTTAATAGCTCTTTCATTTCACTTTGAGATATATTAGGATATTTTCCTTTGATTAAAGCAGTTATTCCAGTGAAAATTGCAGTAGCCCCACTGCTTTCGCCTGTAATTGTATATAGTTCGCCTTCTCTTAAATCATGGTGAGTAGAAAGATAAGAACTACCTGCTACAACAAAATCAACTTTATCACAATAGTTTGTATCAGCATAATTATAAAATCTATCAATACCTCCAATTGCAAAAGTTTCATCATATTTAGCAGGATAGCCAGCGTCATTGACCCCTTGATTACCAATAGCAGAGTTCATAATTACTCCATTTACAGAAGCATTTTGAACTGAATTTTGAAGTTGTTCATTAAAATAAACATGTATAAAACTCATATTAACAATATCAATATTATTATCAACTACAAAATCTAAAGCATTTGCTGTATCATAACTTGTATCGCTAGTTTTTAAAGCTACTAATTCAACATTTGGAGCTACTCCAACAAAATTATTATCACTGTTAAAATCAGCACCAATCAATCCTGTCATTGCAGTTCCATGATAATTCATATCTAATATATCCTCGTCTCCATAATAATCTTGCCTAAATTTTTTAGATAACTCTACATTTACTTTAGAAAGATAAGGGTGTTCATAATTAACACCAGAATCTATGACTCCTACTCTGATAGTTTCTAAATTATCAAGCATATATTGATTATATTCTCTTAAATTATCTACCCCAATCTGAACTAGTGGGAAAGGATAATTGAACTTTCCTGCTGAATATTGAGTTTTTGGATTTTCTAATCTTTCCATGTTTGGCAATTCAAATCCTATATTTCCTACAACATTCACTTCTCCAAATACTTTCATAACAAAACTCTTGCTCGCTTCTCCACTACCATTACTAGCAACAACCTTAACTTCTAAATCTCCAATAGATTTCGGAGTAATTATAGCTTTATTATCATTTGAAGTAATTTCTCCTTCTCCTTTAACAACATAATATTCATAAGATAAATTATTTGTGTCACTTAGTACTTCTATTTCAATATTATCCCCTACCATAGCTTCTTTAACAGTTCCATTTAATTCAATATCAAAAGGGGGTGCATTGACATTGGTTGTCACAGTTTTAATAGTATTATCCTTGCCATCTTCAACCATAATCTTAACTGCTAATTCTCCTACTTGACTAGGAGTAACCTTTGCTTTATTACCATTAGCAACAATATCCCCCTCACCTTTTGCAATAACAAAAGCATAAGATAATTTGTCATTATCCGCATCTGTCGCTATAATCTCCAAACTTAAACTTTCACCCAAATCAATTTCTTCTAGAAATCCCATTACTTCATTGATTATAGGTTTGGCATTGCTCTGGTCTTTACTTCCACTTCCTCCTGAACTACTACAGCTAGTTAATAACATAACTAAGCTTATTAATAGCAATATTACTTTCTTCTTTTGCATATATGTAACTACTCCTTCCATTAATAATTATAAAAATTCATTAAATTATACTTATTAATTCATCATCTAATAAAAAATCCCTTTTATAAATCAATTTGTATATTACTTAATGACTATTGATATTCTATATTAATCAATCCTCTAAACTCTTATCATAATCATTAATTGCTAAAATAAACTAAAAGGGAATAGATTTTTATATCATATTGTTCATAGTGCTGTAGCTGTAGGGATGTTTGGCAATGCTAAGCTAGGTACTACTTTAGCATTGGCCCATTATATCTCCTGTTTAATTGTTGGTATAGGTTTAAGATTCTATAATCCCAAAGAGAATAATCAAGATGTAGTACGTAACACCAATACCGAAGGAAATATCTTTACTAGAGCTTTCAGTGAGCTATATCAAGCCAGAAGAAAGGATGGTAGAAGTTTAGGACAACTGATTGGAGATGCCACTAAAGAGTCTCTTAATACTTTACTATTAATTGGAGGATATATTATCTTGTTCTCAGTCTTAACAAGAGTTTTAGCTTTAGTTGGATTTACTAAATTGATAACTGCTGGAATAGTATTTGTCTTAAAACCCTTTGGTTTTGATCAATCCCTTGTCTTACCTATTATCAGTGGATTATTTGAAATAACCAATGGTTCACATTTGGCTAGTCAGACTATGGCCCCATTAAGCCAGAAGATAATCATCACTAGTGGTATTATTGCTTGGAGTGGACTATCAGTTCATGCCCAGGTTGCTACTATGATCAATGGTACTGATCTGCGAATGAAACCTTACCTTTGGGCCAGAGTCTTTCATGGAATAACAGCTAGTCTTGTTACTTACTTTTTATTTGAGCCTTTAGAAGCTATCTCTTCTAATTTAGTTACCCCGGTTACCTCTCTAGCCAATAGAGTCCATTATACTATCGGCTATTGGGACCATTTTGCTAAAATGTCCAGTGGATTACTATTATTTTTAGGATTTTTAACCTTTACATCTCTAACTATCTATTTTATCAAGAAGATTAAGCTGGTGATGTTCCATTATTCAGAATGATTAAAGCAGAGTATAGAAACTCTGCTTTTTTAATGAAAATATTTATTTAAAGATAAATAATTGAAAAATGTAATAATAGGTAGCAAGTAACTAATACACCACTTTACAAAAATCAGATAAAACATTTACCTAAAAATAACAAAGTCAGACACCTAAATCCTAGAGATAATAATCATAGTCAATAAAAACTA
>NZ_PVNB01000033.1 GCF_003001995.1 Orenia metallireducens
TTTATAGAAGTTCTAGAAACACCATATTCGCGAGCAAGCTCTGATTTAGATTTATTACCTGATTGATAAAGTTCAACTATCGTTTGTTTAAAATCCTCTGTATAACTCATATGGACACACCCTTTCTTAGTTATATTGTAATATGTTCACTAAAGTGTGTCCATGATTTTATACTAGCATCATAGTGTAATAATCTAAAATATAAATATTATTAATATAAATCATGTAAGAAAATCCCCCTGAAACTCAGGAGGATTTTCTTAACCTAACTTAAGATTAGGATTTGCATTTAATGAATATGGTGCTATCTCCCCAGTCAATTGGTATTTAAAATAGCCAGCTGTTCCAATCATTGCTGCATTATCGGTACATAACCTTGGCTGAGGATAGTATAGCTTAATCTCTAGTTCATCTAACTTCTCTTCTAGCTCTCTTCTTAAATGGCTGTTAGCAGAAACACCACCTGATAATAAAACCCTCTTAACTTTCTTATCTTGAGCAGCCTTAACTACTTTAGCAGTTAAGACATCTACTACCGCCTGCTGGAAGCTTGCTGCTAAATCAGCCTTGGGAATCTCTTCTCCCTTCTGCTTCTTCTGATTTATGTAGTTTAAAACAGCTGTCTTTAAACCACTAAAGCTGAAGTCATAATTATCATCATAAATTAATGGACGGGGTAAATCAATTGCTTGACTATCTCCCTCTTTAGCCAATTTATCAATAGCTGGTCCCCCTGGATAACCAATCTCCATTACTCGAGCTACCTTGTCAAAGGCCTCTCCAGCAGCATCATCTTTAGTTCTACCCAAAATCTGATAAGCACCTAGCTCTTCAAAATATAATAAATCGGTATGTCCTCCTGATACTGTTAAACAGACTAGTGGTGGTTCTATCTCTGGGTGGGAGATGAAATTAGAATAAATATGCCCTTCAATATGATTGATCCCAACTAAAGGTAGATTATAGGCATAAGCTATGGCTTTAGCTGCTGCAATCCCAACCAATAACCCTCCAACCAAGCCTGGTCCATAAGTAACCGCTACTAAAGACAAGTCCTCATAATCTACTCCTGCTTCTTCTAAAGCATCCTCAATTACTGGATTAATCAGCTCTACATGTTTGCGAGAAGCTATTTCAGGGACAACTCCACCAAACTTCCGATGTAAATCGATCTGAGAGGCTACCACATTTGATAATACCTCTTTACCATCTTTAATTACTGCTGCCGATGTTTCATCACAAGAACTCTCAATTGCTAATATTAAAAATTCTTCCTTCATTACTTCTTCAACTCCCAAATAATTCAGTTTACAATTATCAATGTACAATGTACAATTAAAGAATTAATAAATTTTATCTTTTAATTGTTAATTGTAAACTGTAAATTGTACATTGCTTTTAAAGCTGTTTCCACATAATCACCGCATCTTCTTTATTATCACTATAATAATTCTTACGTACCCCCACCTCTACAAAGCCTTCTTGAAGATATAATTTACGGGCTCTCTGATTAGAAACCCTGACCTCCAGAGTGGCTTTATTAATCTGATTCTCCCTAACATCCTTAAATAGCTCCTCTAATATCAAGGTGGCTATTCCTTGCCTTCTATACTCTTTAGCAACAGCTAAAGTAGTAATATGAGCCTCATCAAAGATTAGCCATGCTCCTATATAACCCACTACCTTATCACCTATACTAGCCACTAGATAATAAGCATATTGATTCTTCAACTCACTAATAAAAGCATTTTTAGACCATGGACTACCAAAGGACTCTTCTTCAATCACCAATACCTCTTGGATATCAGCAAGTAGCATTGGTCTAGTCTCTATATTATTCAACTCCAACTACATCCTCTCAATTATTATGCTTCTTCTCCCATTGAATCTCTGCTTGTGAACGCTTAAGATAATTAGGCGTCAAAGCAAATAAATTATCTTCCTTACCTTCAAGAAGTTTCTTTAAGGATAGCTCACCTATAATTGAAGCCTTAGGTAAATTAAAACTAGAACTTACAAATTTAGGCTGCTTAATCTCTTTAATAATCTTATCCTTATATTTGGTAGCTACCTCTCCAATAAAGTAAATAACTTCATCTATATCAGCCAGCTCTTTTAGTAGATCATCAATCGCAATTAAAGACTCTTGACTTTCTGCTTCTAAGTTCTCCTCGCCCTTGCCTTTATATAAGGCAGTAAAGACCCTATCCCTGCGGCCATCTATCATTGGACATAGATAAGCAGAAGTATATTTTAGATTATAAGCTATAGCCTCTAAAGTAGATACACCTATCATAGGTATCTGCAATGCCTGAGCCATAGTCTTAGCTGTAGTTAGACCAATTCTGATTCCAGTAAAAGAACCTGGTCCTAACCCTACACCAATTCCTTCTAAGTCTTGAGGTTCATAACTAGAGTTCTCTAGTAAGCTAACCAGTTGGGGCATCAATCGCTGAGAGTGAGTATTAGTTAAATTCAATAACTCCTCACCTATCAAACCATCTTCAGAAATCAAAGCCACGCTTCCTGCATTTGTAGAACTATCAATTGCTAAGGTCAACATCTTTTTTCAACTCCGCCATTAATCCAATGAATTTATTTGCTTGGGGAATAATCCGAATCTCTCTATCAGTTCCTTCTCCCCTCAAATTAATATCTAGATATTGGTCAGGCATCAATGCCCCTGATTTATCAGGCCATTCAATAATAGTCACACCATCCCCATATAAGTACTCTTCAAAGCCTAAATCAAATAACTCATCCTCTTGGCGAATACGATAAAGATCCATATGATTGACCTTATACTTGCCTCTGTATTCATTAACAATAGTATAAGTTGGACTAGTAATATCAGCTTTAACCCCTAATCCTGCACAAATTCCTTTGGCTAAACTGGTCTTACCAGCTCCTAAGTCTCCTTGTAAGCAAACAATATCTCCAGGTGCTAATTTCTTTCCTAATTCTTCTCCTACCTTGAAAGTCTCCTCGGGATTGCTAGTATTGATTTTAATCATTATTAAATTCCACCTCTTTATTTATTATATTATAATTAACTCATTATATTGTTATCCAGTAAATCTTCAAAACTATCTAAAATCTCCTCTATTTCTTTAATAGATAGTAACTTTATAATAACTTCATTCTCCACATATGTTTTTTTTCCTTCACTTTTCTCTAGTCTATCCTAATAAAAGCTAGCTTATTTAATTATACTAAAGTACCACTTAGATAATATCATCATTTAAGCCTTAACTACAAGTAGAATTAATATAAATTTATCAAAAAAAAATTAACTACTAGCTATTAATAGCTAGTAGTTAAAAATCTAAAATTGATTAATCTCTTCTATATGAACTAATAAATCCTGTAATAGTCTGAGTTCTTCACCTTCTAAGACAGATTTAGCCATCTCCAGTTGTAGATTATCCTCTCTAATTCCACTGATAAGACCTACATAAAAGTATGACAGCTTATAATCATAATTCTCATAGATAGATTCTCTATACTTCACTAAGGCTTCAGTTAATCTACCTTGCTGACGTAACCTATCACCTTTGATTCGGTTAATCCTTCCTGGTACATAGATATCTTTGTAGTCTTGCTCCAAATCACCTATCCTATCAATCAATTCCAATAGCTCTCTTCCTAGTGCCTCTTCTCCAGCGGTTATTATCTGCTCTGCTTCTGCTTTAGCCAAATCAATGTGATTAACTATTAAATAGGCTATAGCTAAATTATAATGATTCTCTAGATTATCCTGCCGATTAAGTGCTAGTTTAAAATAAGAGATAGCCTGATCTAAATCACCAGCTGAAAACTTATACTTACCCAACAGTTGATAAATTTTTGCTTGAGAATCAATCTCCAATAGCTGGTCTAACTTATTTAATTCCTTCTGACCTTCTTCTTCAAAATAGATATACCCTAAACGTCTGTGAATCTCACCTACCTCTTCTTCTGTTAATAATCCCTCTTGTTGTAATGCAGAATGGTAAATATCAATTGCTGCATCAAGGTTATACTTCTTAACTATCTCTCCAATCTGCAAATAGAACTCTCCAAAGTTATTCTCTTCTAAAATCTTAGTAAATATGCTTAGCCCTTTTTCATTATCACCAATAGCTAAATAGCTTTCTGCTACCTTAAATCTTAAATTTAAATTACCTGCACTTCTATTTTGTAATGCCTGATACTCCTCTAAAGCCAGCTCATATTTTCCTATCTTAAAATAAAAGTCAGCTAAACGCCTTTGATTTTCTAAGGAATCATCTAAACAAACGATATATTCATATAATTCTTCTGCCTTGTTACTTTTACCTACCTTATCATAAAATTGAGCTAATTTAATATAAACCCAAGTATCCTCAGGTGCTAACTCAACTGATTTAGAATAAGACTGATAAGCTTTAAATTCTTCACCTTTTTCCAGGTAGATATCAGCTAAATAGGTTCTATAGTTCTTATTCTTAGGTTCTAATTTTACTAATTTCTCTGCTACACCTTCAGCACGATCTAACATATACTTACCATATTCATCGGCTAAATTACTATAAACCCAAAAAAGCTTTTCTAGATAAAGAGTGTTCTTAGGTTCTAAATCAATTGCTTTCTCTAAAGAATAACGAGCATTGTTGATTCTACCTAACTGTAGCTGTACCTCTCCCAATAGATAATTTAGCTCTGCATCATTATAAACTGATTGTAATGCTACTCTAATCTCACCTAAGGCCTCTCTATATCTTCCTTGCATCTGATATATCTCTACAAGCTTCTTTCTATACTCTATACTATCTTTTATTCTAATAGCATTCTGTAGACTATTGACAGCTTCTGTCAAATTGCCATCCTTGACATATAAATCACTTAATAACCAATATAGCTTATCATTATTCCGTTGCTCTTCTAACTTCTCTTTAAGCTGTTTGATTTTAGTCTGATAATCTGTATCAAAGCCTTTAGCAAAATCAAATTCGGTCAAACCAATATTAACATCCCAATTCTGATAGATAACTTCCATTAATAGCTTTCCTCCACCATCATTGACCACCATCTTTACTGGTAGCCAGATGCTAGAATCAAATAGAGTAATATCTTCATAAGTAATAGTTGCTAACCTAATATTAGCTCCATTAAAGATTTCGACCTTAGAGATAGTCTTATACTCCTTATCAATAAATACTCTTTGCAGAGTGAGCATATTCTCCAACTGGATAATATAAACTTCTCGCTTACCATCAATAGATTCACCTAATAACTCTATATTATATAAATCTCTTAAGTCAGATAAAGGTTCTTGGTAGTCTAATTGCCCCTTTAAAGGTAGGGAGTTCTTTAAAGTATTATAATCTGGAGGTAAATAAATCCATGGAATAGAGTTTAATAACCTATTCTCTTCTGCTGCTAATTGACTATAATCACTTAAATTATGACTCATTGACCTAGTTTCAGATTTCATCACTTGGGTTCGATAACCTATTACTTCTTCACCTACATATAATTTAGATACAATTGTCCCTTTAAAGTCTTTTACTTGCTCTAACTGAGAGACTACATCTGCTAATAAATCTTTAGCAGATATCTCTTCTGCTTTAATTGGAGTAGACAGAACTACCATTATCATTAAAATAAAAGCCAACAAATATCTCTTCAACTTCATAATCTCCTCCTTCCAAATTACTATGTTAAGACAGTGAGAAACAACTAGTGACAAGTCAATAGTAAGTAATTTTACTATTGACCTGCCACTAGCTACTAAATTGCTGTATTAATCATCTTTATCAACAATATTTAACTATATCTACTATGTTTTTTTCATTATAAACGCTAATCTCCTTTAGCAACTTAGACTCAATCTAAGAATAAGTTTAAGCAGACAATAAATATATTCTAAAAACTTATTTGTTTTAGAAAGTTAAGTTTAATCTACCTCCCTAACTATCTAAGCACCTGATACTGAAATTATCAATATAAAGAAATCATTAAATTACAGCTTAAAATCACAAAGTTATAATAAGCAAAGTAATTTATCTTACTTGATATATTCTATAAATAGTAGCATTACTCCTCTATTCTATTTAAAGTAATATAGACAAAAAGTGCCACTCCTATCTTTAATGCTCTTTCATCAAAATTAAATTTAGGATGATGACCAGGATAATAATCTTCACTAGGGTCTGCTGCCCCCAATCTAAAGAAAATACCAGGTACTTGCTGTAAGTAATAAGCAAAATCCTCTGCCCCCATAGAAGATTGGGAGATATACTTAATCTCATCAACATAGGGGATTGCTCCTATAGCATCTTTGAGTTCATGTACTAATTCTGTCGAATTGATTAGAACTGGATAACCAAATCTATAATCAAGATTATAATCAGACCTCTGACTTAAAGTAATACCTCTAATAATCTGTTCTATCATTTCAGGCATCATCTTCCTTAAGTCAGGGTCAGTTGTCCGTACTGTTCCTGTTATCTCAACTTCATCAGCAATGACATTTCTCTTATATCCACCATTAATAGTTCCTAAACTAATTACTGCTGATTTTTGTGGATTAATCTGCCTACTAACAACAGTCTGTAAGGCTGTTACTACTTGACTGGCAGTTATAATTGCATCTACCCCTTGGTGTGGTGCTGCTGCATGTCCGCCCTTTCCTTTAATTAGTAGATCAATCTCATCTGCTGCTGCCGACCCTACCTTAGGTTGTACCCCTATAGTCCCAGTAGGAAGTGACTCCTCTACATGTAGTCCAAAGATGTTATCAACCTGTGGTTCTTCTAAAACTCCTGCCTCAATTAAAGGTAAAGCCCCTCCTGGTCCTTCTTCTGCTGGTTGAAAGATAAATTTCACCTTTCCCTTTAACCTATCTCTAAACTTGCTCAATACCTTGGCTACACCCAAGAGTATTGCAGTATGTCCATCATGTCCACAGGCATGCATTACCCCTGTAACCTTGGACTTATAACTAACCTTAGTCTTCTCTTCAATCGGTAAAGCATCAATATCAGCCCTTAAAGCAATCACTGGTCCTTCTCCACAATCTAATAAAGCAACTACTCCCGTGGTAGCTATTCTCTTAACCTCTAAATCTAGCTTCTTTAAAAAATCAAATATCTTTTGAGAGGTTCTATACTCTTCAAAACCCATTTCAGGATATTGATGAATATCCCTTCTGATTGTAATCAATTGCTCTTCTATACCTTCAATAAACTTGATAATCTCATCCATAATCTCACTTCCTTAATTCAAATTAGCTAATAGCTACTAGCCATTGGCTACTACATATATATTAATCAAGGAAGATAAAGATAACAAAAAATAATTTTAGCTAAGTAATTTAAATTACTTAGCTACAGGGTTAAATTTATAATTCAACTAGACCAATGCTAATCTCTAATGCCTTATTTACTTCCTCTACTATCTTATCACCGAGATGAGTTACATGTCTTTTTAAACGTTTCTTATCTATAGTCCTAATCTGTTCAAGTAAAATAACTGAATCCCTATCTAAACTAGAGGTTGTTGAATCAATCTCTACATGAGTAGGAAGTTTTGCTTTATCGATTTTAGAAGTAATTGCTGCAATAATTACTGTAGGACTATACTTGTTTCCGATATCATTTTGTATTACCAATACAGGTCTAATCCCCCCTTGCTCTGAACCAACAACAGGGTTCAAATCTGCATAGTAAACATCACCTCGTTTAATTGTCAATTTAATCACACTCCGCTAATCTAGCCTCATAATTAAAAAAGGTGTTATTCTCAACCATAAAGCATTCTGTTGCTATACAAAGATTTATTTTGGCCATCTCTAAATATCCCTGTTTCATCTCATCTCGAAATTTACTGCTACGCAGTTGATTAACATAGACTTCCATAGCATCACTAATAAATTGACTACGATCTTGATTATCCTCTTTAATGAAGCCATCGATTTCTTGTAATAAATTATTTGGCAGACTGATCATAACCTTCTTTAAATTAGTAGTCAAAAAGAACACCTCCAAGTTGTAGCTCAAACTTACATTAATATATGTTTAATAGTTTTATAACGTGTATAAGTTTATGATTGAACAGGGATAAAAAAATAATCTATACCCTAGTTTTTACATTTTTCCGTAATTTATACATTTTAATGAATAAAAAGAGACGTTGTTAACGTCTCTATATATTCTAAAAATATTGATAAGCCTCTCTATCTGCTGGTAATCCCTCTTGGGCCAATTTCAAGTTTATCTCTGCCATTTGGCAATAGCCTCTTTTCAATCTCTCTTTTAATTTTTCTCTATCTTCTACCTTACTATAAACTCTTCTTTTTAGGAATTGGCTTTGACCCATAGTATTTTATCACCTCATAATAAGTTATAACTATACAAAAAGCCACTAAAGTAATTATATATTTTTATATGCCAGATGTCAATAGAGTGGAAAATTTATTAGTTAGTGCAGACATGTAATTTATTCCAAATACCCTTTATAATTTGTAGTAATATCCATTAGATTTAACATATTCTATTAAATTACTATAAGTTGAATTATTGGCTATAGTAGCAGCATCGCCAATAACAATCAACCTTCTTTTTGCTCTAGTAATAGAGACATTTAACCTTCTAAGATCCTTTAAGAAGCCAATATTACCTTGGCGATTACTTCTGACTAATGATAAGATAATCACCTCCTTCTCTCTACCTTGAAAGCCATCTACAGTATTTATCTCAATCTCTTCACCTTTAAGTAACCTCTTAATCAAAGCAACTTGGGCTTTATAAGGAGAAATTAAAGCAATTTGATTAGAATTAAGCCCAGCACTGATACCATGTTTGATAATCTCTACACTCAATTCTGCTTCGATTCTATTATAGATAGACTTAGAATCCTGTTTAGAGCGTTCAGGGGCTTCCATCCCTTGAGTATCGAAGAATATGATCCCTTCTTGACGATTAAAAGCCTGCTCGGCTGGAGAATTTCCTGCAAAGCTATTGATATTTAAATCTTTAAGACTGATATCTTTGACCTCAGAAGCCACTAGTAAATTACCATTATAGAACTTCTGGCTAGCAAAGTTCATTATCTGCTCATTCATTCTATACTGGGTATTTAGCATACTCTTAATCTCAGAGCCATGAACATCTAATAACCTTTCAAATAAGGATCTTGCTAGACCTGAACTTTCAGCCTTTTGATTTAATATAGTTGGAGGTAGCTGCTTATGATCACCAACTAAGATAGCCTTATCTACTTTAACTAAGGGAATCAAGGTAGAAGGCTCTGTAGCTTGGGTAGCTTCATCTACTAATAATAAATCAAAGGTCTCTGCTGCTAGAACTTCAGAGCCTGCTGTAGAGTTAGTTGTACAGACTACCTCAGCGTCATCAATTAACTCTTTAACTGCTTCCTCTTCTAAGCTATCAACTCTTGTGAATAAACTGTCAATCTTATCCTGTAGTTTTAACCATTCACCCATCTCTTTAACCCTCTTAGCAGGAATTCCTCTACTACCACGACCATCTTCTGCCAAAGACTTAATTTGACTATTGCTCATCCCTCTTCTCCATCTACCGCTAGGATGGGTATACTTCTTCTGGTCTTCTAGAAGCTGATAGGCTTCTTCTCTAATTTGCTTAGCCTGTTGATATTTAGGATGTTCGTTAATTAAATAATCAAGGGTATGCTCCCTTAAAAGTGGTGTCACCCTAGCAGGATGTCCAATCCTTAATACCTTTCTACCCCTTTTGACCAATCGCTCTACCAGATTATCTACAGCTGTATTGGAATCTGCTGTGCCCAAGATACTCTTATCTTGCTCAATACTCTGCTCCAAAATCTCAATGGCAGTTACCGTCTTTCCCGTTCCTGGAGGTCCATGGACTAAAAATAAATCTTTGGCTGCTAAAGCAGCCTTTACTGCTTCTTGTTGTGATGAGTTTAAGAGTTTATTTTTAAGATTAATAGATATATCTTCCCCAAATTCTATATCTTTTAATCCTAATATCTTATCCCTCAACTCTGCCAGCCTACCTTGAGCAGATTTTAACCTACCCAAAGCCGCTAACATTCTTTGAAAGGTAATATCATTTACATACAAATCTAATCTCAAACCCTTACTGTAAATAAATTTGGGTGGTCTCTTGTCAAAAACTACAGTAATAGAATAATTAGTCATCTCTACTACCGTTCCTGTAGGATTATCTTTAGCCAAAGGATTTGCTTTACTAATCATTACTAAATCTCCCACACCAATCTGAGTATCAGGCAATACCTCTCCCCTTCTCTGTCTAATAAACTTAACTAAGGACTTTCCAGCAAATCCTTGTCCTTGATCTCTACCCCTTAAATGTAAGATAGCTCGTCCCTTATTCTCCCTTTGCTTTCCAGTTAAATTCTTGATCTCTAGCTCTTGAATTCTCATCTCTTCTTTGCGTTCTAATTGTACTAAATATCTATAATTATTGACATAATCATCTATATATTCTAATCTCTCTTTAAAATCATTATCGATCTCAACCCTAACTTCTTTACCTGCTATCTTATTATTATCCATCACCTTTGCTACTTTTTCAGCAATACTATCATTTATCTCTACCAAAGCAATATTATCTTGAAAATCAATCTTCCCAATCTGACTAGACTCTATTTTGGCCTCATTAATAAAAGCCCCTACTATATCACCAGGTCCCGTACCTCTAACCAAATCTCTAATAACTAAATTAAGCATATTATAAACTCTACACTCCCTTCATAAGAAAATACACCCATATGGGTGTATTTACATTAATGAGTATAGCAAAAAAGTTTATAATCGTCAAAAATCTATCAAAATATACTCTACATCTATTTAATTTTTTATACTTAAACTCAGACTTAAACTTAATCTAGTAACCCTTCACTAATACATTTAACAATATCTCCACGGCTAACAATACCAACCAATTTACCATCTTCAACTACAGGAACACGATTGACCCCATCTTCAGTTAAGATAGTAGCTATCTCCTCTACCTCAGTATCAGGGCTAACAGTTATGACATCTTCTGTCATGATATCCTTAACTTCAACTCCAACCATCTTCTTAAAGTCCTTCTCAAACTTCTCTAAACTATCTAAATAGAAGACACTATCCAAGAAATAAACATAGTTAGGAAATTGTAGCTTCTTATCTCGAGTTATTAAATCACCCTCACTAACAATCCCTATTAGCTTACCATCTTCAACTACTGGTACTCCACTGATTTTATTATCTGTTAATATTTTAGCTACCTCTTTTACAGTCTGTTCAGGTTTTACTGAAACCACTTCTTTAGTCATGATATCTTTAGCTAGCATTATAACCCCTCCTTGAATTTAGTAATCAGTGACGTGTAACAAGTGACAAGTAACGAGTAAAAAACTTAAGAGTACTAAAGCCAAAATTACAAATAAAACCTACACAGCTTTTAGTAACTTAATTTCTTAAGCTCTTTACTCTTTACCAATTACTCGTCACTCATTACTGTTCTTAAAGCTTGTGGTAAATAATCTATAATATCACTTGGCAATAAAGAATACTCTGTTAACTCCTCTGCTGCCAAGTCAGCAGCCAAACCATGCAGATATACACCTATAATAGTAGCAGATCTTCCATCAATACCTTGAGCAAGTAACCCAGAGATTAAACCTGTCAAGACATCTCCACTACCACCAGTAGCCATACCAGAATTACCAGTAGAATTCACATAAATCTCTCCCTGAGGAGTAGCTATAATAGTTCTAGCTCCCTTCAAAACCAAGATAACATTATATTCCCTGGCAAAATCCTTAGCTATCTCAATAGAATTAACTCTGATTGCTTCTATAGGCTGATTAATCAGTCTAGACAGCTCCCCTGGATGAGGGGTTAAAACTGTAGGAGCAGTTCTCCCTTTTAAAATGTTTAAATCATAAATAACATTTAACCCATCAGCATCAACCACCACAGGCTTGTCTGTCTTTTCCAGAAGATGATTAACAATATAACCAATCTCATCATTAGCAGTCAAGCCAGGTCCAATTGCCAATACATCTCTATCATTTAGTAGCTTTTTAATCTCAATTACAGACTCCCTTGATAAAATCCCTTCTTTACTCTCACCTAAAGGATAGGTCATCGCTTCTGTCAGCTTAATCTCTAGGATAGGATTTAAACTCCTTGGAACTCCTAGAGTCACTAGACCAGCACCTATTTTTAAGCTTGCCTGAGTAGCCAAGGTTGCCGCCCCAGTCATACCAGTTGACCCAGCTACCAATAATAATTTCCCATAGCTTCCCTTATGACTATCGGCTGCTCTAATAGGCAGGAGATAATTGACCAACTTAGAGGTGATTAAGTCTATCTTAAACTCTTGCTTAGTAATCACCATCTGAGGAATTCCGATATCCACTACCTTTAAATCCCCCACAAAATCTGCTCCTGGATAGAGTATATTCCCTATCTTTGGTAGAGCAAAGGTGATAGTTTCATCAGCTTCAATAGCTGTATCTACCACTCTTCCTGTATCTGCTTCTATACCTGAAGGAATATCCACTGCAATTACAGCAGTAGGTGAGTTATTGACCAAAGTAATCACCTCAGGATATAACCCTCTCAACTCTCCTTTAATTCCTGTACCCAAGAGAGCATCTACTATTAAATCCGCCTTATCTAATAGCAGCTTTAGCTCTAGCACCTCTTCTTTACTACTTATCTCCCAGACTTTAGCCTCTAACTTACCTAAAATCTCTAAATTTACCTTAGCATCTCCACTTATGTCTTCTTTCTTGCCTAACAGAATAGTCTTGACTTCAAACCCCTGCTCTATCAATAATCTACTGACAACAAAACCATCTCCACCATTGTTTCCTCTACCTGCTAAGACGATTACCATGCTACCCTTTAAATCATCTAACAGTTCTACAGCAGCTTGAGCAACCTCTCTACCTGCATTCTCCATCAGAACTAGACCAGAGATACCAACCTCTTCAATAGTATATCTATCGATCTCTTTCATCTCAGCCCCTGTTACTACCTTCATTTGAATTCACCCCCAATTAAAAGCAATTGATAATTTACAATATACAGTTAAAAGATTAAGTTCTTAAAATGAATTTAATCAAAATATTAAGTATCTTATGAATTTGATCTGTTATGATTTTAATTGTCAATTGTAAATTACTCATTGTACATTAGAAGTCATATCGCTACTGCATTTGCAACTGCATAATCTCTACTGTGAGAGATACTAATCATAACCTCTGTTATTCCCTCTTCTTGAGCAAGTTTATTGGCTTGATTGTGCAATACAACTTTAGGCTTTCCTAATTCATCTTTAACTATCTCTATATCCTGCCATTTAAAGCCTCTAAAGCCTGTCCCTAAAGCCTTAACTATAGCTTCCTTAGCTGCAAAGCGACCAGCATAATGAGCCCAAGGAGATTTATGTAACTCACAATAAGCGATCTCACCCTCTGTAAAGAATCTATTCTTAAATCTAGTTTTACTTAAAATAGCATCTTTAATCCGTTCAATCTCGATAATATCAATCCCTATCCCCTTCATCATCTAGCTCCTTATCTATTATCTTCTTCTATAAATAACTTCTACAAATTTCCTATTTCTCCTTGCTCTGATCAAAATTTAATTGATATTTAGATTAGATTGTAGTCAATTATCTTTGTTTATATAGAACCACAGTTATTATTTGATATCCTAAAAAAAATAATCTCCTGAATTTAAATTCAAGGGATTATTGATAACTTTTAAAATTTATATTCAGCAGTTGCCTTTAATTCTCCTCTCTGTAGCCTTAAAGAGATATTATCTTTGAGCTTCGCATTGCTAATTTCAACACTTCGATAAGCATCTAACAACTCCCATGATTTCGTTCCCACAAATGCCATTGAAGAGATCATTCCAATAATCTCTTTTCTAGATGGATCTTTATAATCAAAGTCATCATCAAAGCTTAACATCATTATTATAACCTCAATCACCTCTGCATATAAAAACTTTCTCCCTCTATCCCAATCGCCTGCATAGTAGTGACCTAAGGATGGAATAGTGGCAAGAACTGTTGCTAACCCTTTATTCTTCTTATTATTTAGATATTCTAGTTCAGCCTGATAATCCCACTCTACAGGATAAGAGTTTAACCACTGCCCCTCTTTAAACTCTAGTCTCTTCTCGATATTTATCAGACCTTTAGCTTCCACTTTGGCTATACTTATTATAATTAATATTAGACCAATGATAACTAAATATCTTTTCATTCTATCAATCCTTTCTATTAATTTATAGTTTAATGTTAATTTCTATTAATTTTTATAATTTTCCTCTTTTTTATTGAAATTTATTTTAGCAAAATCAAAATATTTATTTAGATTAGTTAACCAATGAATCCATTAAGAGAAACTTTATATAACCAAATTATTACAGATTGGAATTAGTTCAATTAAATATTATAATTTTAGCATCTATACCATATTTAAAAATCAAAAATATATTGGTATATTTTGAAAACACATGTTAATATTGAAATATATGTTATTATAAAAATAAAAAAGGAGATGTTTTTATGAAGAGTAGTGTATTGAAAAAAATGAAAGGTTATATTGTTGTTGTGGCTTTGTTAATGACAGTAAGTATATTTGTTTCAAAGGTAAATGCTAATGATAATGTTGTCACAGTCTATCCTACTTTAGAAACAGAATCTGCTCATAATTTTGGCGATACAGCAGATGATACTTGCATATGGATTCACCCAGAGGATGAAGAACTTAGTTTAATAATTGGTGATGACAAACACGGAGGGCTTTATGTATGGAATCTAGACGGAACTGAAAGGCAATACACTGAAGTTGAAAGTGACATGAATAATCTTGATATTAGATATAATTTTACTCTGGGAAATAGAGTAATTGCCCTAATTGGTGTGGTTAATGAGAATAATCAATGCCTTAGTTTCTATACAGTAAATCCTGTTACTAGACAATTAAAGTCTTTAGGTGATATTCCTTTATACAAACGCAAACCATATGGTGGTGCTATGTATCATAGTTCTAAGACAGATAAATTTTACTTCTTTGTTAACTGGAAAGATGGCACAGTTCAGCAATGGGAACTTAATGGAGAAAGTGGCTACATAAATGGAAATATGGTACGTGAATTTAATGTAGGAAGTCAGGTGGAGGGTTGTGTTGCAGATGATGAACTTGGAGCCTTCTATATTGGAGAAGAAGAAGTAGGCCTTTGGCGATATGGAGCTGAACCTAAAGATGGTGATAAGCGAACTATGGTTGATTCTACAGATTCATCAGCTGGAGGACATCTAACCGCTGATGTTGAAGGTGTTACACTGTATTATTGTAATGATAAGGAAAAAGGCTATCTTATCTGCTCTAGTCAAGGAAATAGCACTTACCAAATATACAACAGAAAAAATAATGAATATATAGGTACCTTCTCAATAGAAGCAACCGATGAAATTGATAAGACTACTGAAACTGATGGCTGTGATGTGACAAACGTTGATTTAGGTGATTTATTCCCAAAAGGCCTATTTATTGCACATGACCATAGCAATGATGGAACAGATTATTCAAATCATAAACTAGTCCGTTGGGATGATATTGCTGATAAATTAGATCTAGAAGTTGATGATGACTATGACCCAACTGAAGGAGAAAATGAAGGTCCTGATCTTAAAGATATAAAAGATAAAAAAATTCATCCAGGTGAAAAAATCAGCTTTAAAATCTATGCAGAAGATGAGGAAGACAATGATATAGACTATTATGCCCTTAACCTTCCTGATGGCGCTACCTTTGATCCAGTTAATCAAGAATTCAGCTGGGTTCCAAGATATAATCAAACAGGAGATTATGAAATAAAATTTGTAGTAACTGATGGTTATCAGGTTGATGATGAAACAGTCGATATAAAGGTTAAATAAATGGATTGATTTTTTAACTATGAACCAACTTGTTTCTTTAAAATCATTCAATAAATAGATAAGCAAAAATTTCACATGTTATCTTTATAGTTTGCAAACAAAACACATTAACTAATAAATATAAAACCCTTGAAGAATTATATAATTCTTCAAGGGTTTTATATTTATTCTACCGTTACACTCTTAGCTAAGTTACGTGGTTGGTCAACATCACAACCGCGCTCTACAGCTACATAATACGCTAATAGCTGAGTTGGTACTACTGACAGGATAGCAGTCAATAACTCATCTGCCTTAGGTATTTCAATTCTATAATCTAAATCTTCAATTTCCTCTTCACCTTCAATAATAATTCCCGTTACAACTCCACCTCTAGCTTTAACCTCTTTAATATTACTTAAAGTCTTATCAATTACCGACTTCTGAGTCGCTAAAGCGATTACTGGAATCCCTTCTTCAATTAAAGCTAAGGTTCCATGCTTTAACTCACCAGCTGGATAGGCTTCTGAATGGAGATAAGAAACCTCTTTTAATTTTAATTGACCTTCTACAGCTACAGCATAATCGATACTTCTTCCAATAAAGAAGGCATGCTCATGGTCTGCATATCCTTTAGATAATTCTTTAATATCTTCTTCACTATTATTGATAATGTCCTGTACCTGATTAGGTAGAGCCTTAAGTCCATCAATTAACCTCTTACTATCTATATCACTTAATGTCTTCTTAGCTCTAGCAAAATAGATAGCTAACATATAAAAGGACATTAGCATTCCAATGTAAGCTTTAGTAGAAGCAACTGCAATCTCTGGTCCAGCTTGCAGATAAATAACATCATCGGCTTCACGGGCAATTGTACTACCAACGACATTACAAATAGCCACTACCTTAGCACCTTTATCTTGAGCTTCTCTTAAAGCTGCTAAAGTATCTGCTGTCTCGCCTGATTGACTAACAACAATTACTAGAGTGCTTTCATCTACTAATGGATCTCTATATCTAAACTCAGAAGCAACATCAATCTCTACTGGAATCTTTGCTAGTTTCTCAATGGCATACTTTCCAACCAACCCAGAATTATAGGCAGTTCCACAAGCTACAATATAAATCTTATTATAGGAGTTAATGTCTTGAGCTGTTAAGTTGAAATTAGCTAACTCTATATCTGTCTCTGTTAGCCTACCAGCAGTACATCTTCTTAAAGTCTCTGGCTGCTCATGAATCTCTTTTAACATAAAGTGGTCAAACCCTGATTTCTCTGCCATACCAGGATCCCAATCAACCTTAAATACATCTTTATCTACTTGATCACCTGTTACAGTAGATAACTCTACTCCAGCACGAGTAATTACAGCCATTTCACCATCATCTAAGATATAAACTTCATCAGTGTGCTTTAAAATAGCTGGAATATCAGAACCAATAAAGTACTCTTCTTCTCCTAAACCTATAATTAAAGGACTATCTTCTCGTACAGTAATTAATTTATCAGGCTCCTCAGAAGATAAGATTACTAAGGCATAAGCACCTTCTAATCTGGCAATTGTCTTTCTAACTGCTTCTTCTAGATCACCATCATAATTTTCCTGAATTAAATTAGGGATTACCTCAGTATCAGTTTCTGACTTAAATTCATAACCTTTACCCTTTAATTCTTCCTTCAACTTCATATAATTCTCAATGATTCCATTATGAACTACTGTGAACTTTCCGTTAGCACTAGTATGGGGATGAGAATTAGGAGTAGATGGTTTACCATGAGTTGCCCAACGGGTATGACCGATTCCAATACTCCCCTTAGGCTCTTCTTTATCAGTTAAACCTTTTAAGTTATCTAATTTACCGACTATTTTAAAGATATCAGTATTTCCCTCATTATATAACGCAATACCTGCTGAATCATAGCCACGATACTCCAACTTCTTTAATCCTTCTACCAAGATAGGAGTAGCCTCTTGCTTTCCAATATAACCGACAATTCCACACATATAGATTACCTCCAGTATATTTAAATTTCAAAGTTCAAACTAGCTATTCTTAAATTCCTTTGTAATTAGGATTGCTCCTAACTTTTAAGAATTTAGTTTTAGGCTAATAGCTCTAGCCTGAGGGTATCCGCCGAAAGTTCGATAATCCCTCTCCTCGTCAACTTACAATTGACCAAAGAATAAATAATAGTTAATAAAGAACATCCGATATTCTTTATTATTTACTCTTTATTAAGTTCTAATTGTAAGTTCGGGCGCTATAATTATAAGATTAAGGTTAAGTTCAAGCCTAAGGATAAGGAAAGTACCTCTTTGATCTTAAACTCAAACTTAAACTAATTCAACTCTGCCTCTACAACACTAGCTACCTTATTGACTAGCTCTTCTATTTGAGCCTCATCTTTACCTTCAACCATTACTCTAACTACAGGTTCAGTTCCAGAAGCTCTAACAAAGATTCTACCTTCACCAGCCAAAGCTGCTTCTACCTCTGCAATAGCCTCATTAATTGCAGAACTATCTTCCCAATCTTTATTAGTCACTTTTACATTGACTAATAACTGAGGGAATTCAGTCATCTCTTGGCGTAGTTGAGATAGAGTCTTGCCTCTTTTCTTAACTACATTAATTAATTGTAAAGCAGTTAACACACCATCACCAGTAGTGTTATAATCTAAGAAGATAATATGCCCTGACTTCTCTCCACCTAAGATATAACTCTTATCTAACATTTCAGCTAAAACATAACGGTCACCATTTCCTACAACTGAAACTTTGGCATCTACCTCATTCATAGCTTGTTGTAAGCCTAAGTTACTATATTTTGTAGCTACTATTGTATTATCTGCTAATTTGCCTTCTTTTATTAGCTGACGACCACAGATTGCTAAAATATAATCTCCATCAACCAGTTCACCTTTGTCATCAACAGCAATTACTCTATCAGCATCACCATCATGGGCAATTCCTAAATCAGCCTTGTTATCTAAGACAGCCTGCTGAAGGATTTCAGGATGAGTAGAACCACAATCCACATTAATATTTAATCCTGTTGGCTTATTATTAAGAGCAATAACCTCTGCACCCAACTCTGCTAATAATCTAGGTGCTAACTCATAAGCAGCTCCATTAGCAGCATCTACTACTACTTTCAGTCCAGAAAAATCACCATCAACAGTTTTCTTAATATAATCTATATATTCATCTAAGCTATGATGGATAAACTCAACCTTACCTACCTTATCTCCTGCTGGTACTGGCAGTTTATCTAAAGAATTTAAGATGATCTCTTCAATATCATCTTCTTGCTGATCAGATAACTTGAATCCATTACCATTAAAGAATTTAATTCCATTATCTTGAACAGGATTATGGGAAGCAGAGATCATAATACCTGCTGTAACATCCTTATGTTTAGTAAGATATGCCACAACTGGTGTAGGCACTACTCCAACCTTGACTACATCTATACCTAAAGAAGTTATTCCAGCTATCAATGCCGCTTCTAACATATCACCAGAAATTCTAGTATCTTTTCCAATCAATATCTTAGGATTTGTCTTCTTTTGTGATAAATAGTAAGCACCTGCTTTACCAATCTTAAAAGCCATCTCAGCTGTTAAAAAGATATTTGCTTCACCACGAACACCATCAGTTCCAAACAACTCTCCCACTTTTTCACCTCCTTCTAGCTTATTATATTCTTTAACTCATCAAATGTGACCAGCTTAATCAGCTAGTCCTTTTTTATTATATGTTATAGAATAATTAATTTCAACTAAATCAATATTAATAGTTTCAAATTTTAAAATTTTTCTTTATTATACCTTGTAATGAAGAGATTGTGAGTATAAAAACTGTTAAGTTTATATAAATTATTCCCAACTTATCTATTATATAAACAAAAATAAATTAAAAATAGGGATGGGTTAACCATCACCTACTTAAAAATTTACTATCTCTAAAGATAGTTTATAAATTATCCAGTAACTCTTTATATTGCTTTAATACTTCTTGACCTAAATCACCTTCAGGAGCAAGACCTGTAACCGCTTCTAAAGTACGCTCAATTCCTTCTTTTTCAATCTTATCTTGAATCTTTTGAGCCGCTTCATCGCCATCTACATCAAATAAAAATCCTAAGGCAATACACTTTGCTAAGTTAGTAGGGAATTTACCCATTTCAACTGCTCTTGAGGCAGGCTTAACTAGTCTATCCTTTGCACCTAATTTTCTTAAAGGATCACGCCCTACTCTTGTTACAGAGTCCATTAAAGCTGGATTTTCAAATCTCTTTAAGATTTTATTAATATAACTTTTATGAGTATCTTCATCAAAACCATAAAACTCAATTAAGCTACTACCAGATTCCATTAAAGCTTCTTTGATTGTCTTGTAGATTTCTTCATCTTTAATCGCCTCGTGAATATATTGATAACCTTTATAATATCCCATATAAGCTGTTCCACAGTGCCCTGTATTGAGAGTAAAGATTTTACGCTCAACAAAAGCTACTAAATTGTCAGTTAAATTCATTCCTTCAATCTCTGGTATTTCACCTTTGAATTGGGTCTGGTCAACAATCCATTCCTTAAAAGGTTCTACTTTAACTTCTAAAGATTCAGTGATCTCTTGTGGAGGTACTATTCTATCGACTGCTGAATCTGGAAATCCGATATATAAGTCTGCTTTTTCTTGTAAATTCTCATCCAAATTCTGATACACATAATCCTTTAATTCTGTTGAAGCCTTTACAGCATTCTCACAAGCTATAATATTAAGCTCTGTAGGTCTAGCCTTCTCTAATCTTATCTTAAGACCTTCTGCAATTGCAGGCGCAATAAACTTTAGATTATTTGGTCCTACTGCTGCTGTAACTATATCTGCATCTGCTATCTCTTTAGCAACTGTTGAAATCTCCTTGCCATTAATCCCTCTAACATTATTTACTGTATACTCTTTCTCTTCTGCTCCACCTACTTCTAATACCTTATATCTGTTATTCTTATTCAGTGCAGCTAGAATCTCCTCATTTACATCAACAAAAACTACTTCATAGTCTGATAAGCCCAGTAATAGACCAATAAAACCTCTCCCTATATTTCCAGCCCCAAAATGTACTGCCTTTTTCATGATTATCCCTCCCTAAACAAGTGTATTAAGAATAAAGTCTTTATCATCAGTATCGATTAATTTTTGTACTTCTTCTTCCTCTTGACAGATAGTTGCTAAATTCTGAAGAATCTGTATATGGTCATCTCCCTTGCCTGCAATCCCAATAACTAAATAGCATAACTCTCCAGCACCAAAATCAACACCCTCTGGAAATTGAATAAAAGAGATACCTGACTTGGCTATATGATCTTTAGCTTCACTTGTACCATGAGGTATAGCTACCCCATTACCTATATAAGTCGTTACCTTCTCCTCTCTCTCTTTCATTCCTGTTATATAATCTGAGCTTACATATCCTCCATCTACTAACAGTTGACCTGCCATCTCTATTGCTTTATCTTTATCAACACTCTCTGCTCCTAAAACAATAGCCTCTTTACTTAAGATTGCACTCTCTTCTTTTACATTATTATCATTCTTTTTCTTAAATAACCCAAACATAATTATCTCCTCCTTATTAACTTATTTAAATAGGGTTCTATAATAATCTTCCATCACTTTTCTTAAATAATCTATCAATTCTTCCTTATTCCCTTCCCTAATTACATTATGAAAGTCTTTATTTTCAATTATTGAGGCACTAAAGCTACTGATTAATTGAATCTCTTCAGCAATAAGCTCCTTTGGGGCTAACAACACAATAATCCTATCGATCTCTTGCTCTAAATTATTAGGTCCCGATAATGAAACTGCTTCATCTAGCATGACCAGTCCTATAAAAGGTTTTTCAATCCCATCTGTTCTAGCATGTAATAAAGTAAGTTTCATCTCTGGAATTATCGTTGAGCCCTTCTTTTCACGAGCTTTTAAAGCATCATATACTACTTTAGAATCGCTATTTAGAGGGATAAAATCTTCCTTACTCACCTCTCTAATAATCTGGTCATAGTCTTTAATAGCTATCTTTTTAACCTTTACATTCTTTAAAATACTGATAATATCATTAGATATCTTGGCCATAACCTCTAATTCATCTTCTATTCTATCTTCTTTCTTTACTTCTCTTTCTGTATCTCTTTCTAAGTTAACCATCTCAACCTCTCTTATCTTTCTTTTAATTCTTTGAACCTCTTCTGGCAATAAGATAGGAGATACTACAACTAATTTATCCTGATAATTATCGATAGGAATAGTTGAGATTATAAGGTCGATATCTTCTTCATCTATTCTATTATCTTCTAAAGAGAAGGCAGATACTTCATCAATTATCTCTAAATTTTCAATCGTTTTTTTCAATCTAGTAGCTAAAATTTTAGAGCTACCAATTCCACTAGAGCATACCAGTAAGACTTTAGCTTTATATCTATTTGCATTTTCTACTGCGGCAGCAATATGCATTGTAAGAAATCCAATCTCTGAATCAGGTATATTTGCTTCTATTATCTCTGCTAGCTTATTGGCTGCTTTCTTAGTAGCAGAGAAGATATCACTATATTCCTTCTTTAAATCAGTTAAGATAGGATTTCTAATTTCCATTCCCATTTTAATTCTAGAAATTGCAGGTTCTAGATGAGTTACTAATCCTGATATTAAAGTGACATCATCTGAAATTGTTACTCTTAATTCCTGCTCTACTTCTTTGACTAATATACGAGCCAATTTGATAACCTCAAGCTTTTCAACAGCTAAGGGGTCTCCATTAAATTCAAGTTTATTCATTAATTTAGCACCCTTTAAATGCATAGCTATATAGGCAGTTTCTTCTATTGGAATTATCAAATCAAATACTTCTTCTAATTTAGCAGATAAATTCTTTGCAATCTCATACTCCTTGCTCAACTTTAATCTATCTAATTTATCTTTATTAATATATATCTTCTCTCCAGCTTCTAGCCTATTAATAGCTAAAGATAGATGAATTATCAATCCTATATATGAAGTGTTTACCATATTAAATTTAGTTTCTTTTAAAATTTCATCAACTGCTTTTTCTAACTCAGAAAGCGTATTCATATTCATAAAGTCTAATATCTTTTCTCTAACCCTTGCCGCTATCGTCTCTTTATTAGCCCGCTTATTATTTAGGTTATTACGAATTAAGGTTAAAATATCTTCTTTTTCCATGTTATCATATAAAAAATCGATTACAGCTCTTCTAAAGGATGCTTCTGAACCCTTTAAATAAACACCTACCCCCTGTTTTCTAACCAAAGAGAGTCCTCTTTTCTCAAACCACTTAGCAACTTTATTTAAGTCATAACTAATAGTTGCTTCAGTTACTGCTAGCTTATAAGCAAGAGCAGTTAATTTTTGAAAACGATCTGATAACAGAAATTCCTCAATAATATAAATGTATCTTTCTTGTGGAGTTAAGTCCTTCTTTTCTGATACCTCTTTTAAACCCTTCTGAGCTCTTTCTAAAAGCTCTTCCTTGCCTTCTATAAATAGTCCAACCCCTGGTTTTGATTGTAAAGTCAAATCAAACTCTTTTAAAGCCTCTCTTAAACTCGATAGCTCTCTATTAATAGTTCTTTTACTAACACCTATTTCATCTGCTAGTTCTTTGATAGTAACAACATTAGATGCCTCTATTAAAATAGCAATAATTCTTTTCTGTCTAGAAGATAGATTATTTAACCTCATAG
Source organism: Orenia metallireducens (assembly GCF_003001995.1). Classification (GTDB taxonomy): domain Bacteria; phylum Bacillota; class Halanaerobiia; order Halobacteroidales; family Halobacteroidaceae; genus Orenia; species Orenia metallireducens_B. Next base: position 23,692 of record NZ_PVNB01000033.1, read on the forward strand.
CATCTCCCCTTTTTATACTTATAGAGAAAAAAGAGGGTAAAGTAATGAGCTGGCACTAACTCATTACTTTAAATATATAATCCCCTTCAATTCTTCCATAAATTTATTAGACTACTTCTGATTTTTCAGCTTTTAATCTCTCTACAAGTTCATCATAAACTGGATTATTTAAGAAGGTCTCAATTGGAATATACTCTTTGCCAGGAGCAGATTTTTTAGCTCTATCCAATAACTCCTTATGAACAATTACAATATCGACATCTTGAGGAATTTCATCTACTGCAGAGTTATCTACTTTTATATCTAGCCCTGCCTTTTGAACCTTATTTCTAACCTGTGAAGCTGCCATTGCACTAGATCCCATACCTGCATCACAAGCCACAATAATCTTATTTACTGTACCAATATTGCTAGCAGGAATAGCTACTTTCTTTCCTTTCATTTCTTTCATCTGTTTAGTAGCACTTTCTAAGTCATCATTGACATTATTTGCTGATGCCTTTAAAAGAGCAGAAGCAACCAAGAAGGATACTGCTGTTGCTGAAATAACACCTGCTATCACTCCAAAGAAGTTACCTTTAGGAGTCATCGCTAATAATGCAATTATACTTCCTGGAGATGGACTAGCAACTAACCCAGCACCAGTTATAACAAAGGTAAATACTCCAGTTGCTCCACCAGCAATTACTGCTAGAAGTAAAGAAGGTTTCATTAAAACATAAGGGAAGTAAATTTCATGAATTCCTCCAAAGAAATGAATGATTGCTGCTCCAGGTGCAGACTGTTTAGCATTTCCTTTTCCAGCAAGCATATAAGCTAATAGAATACCAAGACCAGGTCCAGGATTTGTTTCTAATAAGAAGAAGATAGATTGACCTAATTCTTTAACTTCATTCACACCAAGTGGACTTAATACCCCATGGTTAATTGCATTATTTAGGAATAGTATCTTAGCTGGTTCAATAAATAATGAAGCCAAAGGCAATAATCCAGCATTAACTATTGTCTGTACTCCAGTTGCTAGTACCTTATTTAAAGATAAAACTACCGGTCCAATTCCTAAATAAGCTATTATAGCTAATGCCATTCCAATAATACCAGCAGAAAAGTTATTAACTAACATTTCAAAACCAGATTTAACTTTTCCATCTATCATCCCATCAAATTTCTTAATTACTAAACCACCAAGAGGTCCCATAACCATTGCACCTAAGAACATAGGTATATCTGCACCTACGATAACTCCCATCGTTGCAACTGCACCTACTACTCCACCTCTAGCATCAGCAACCATCTTACCTCCAGTATAACCAATCAATAAAGGTAATAAATAAGTAATCATTGGTCCAACCATAGAACTTAGATTTTCATTTGGTAACCAACCTGTTGGAATAAATAAAGCAGTAATAAATCCCCAAGCAATAAATGCACCTATATTTGGCATTACCATTCCACTAAGAAAACGTCCGAATTTTTGAATTCTTTGTCTCATTTAATATTCCTCCCCAAGTTAAATTTATAGATTTCCTGTCAAACAATACTCAAATTCTTTTGATCTTATATTGTTATTTTCTTATTCACTTATTATCTTATTAGCTTGTTCAACTTACTTACATCATACCACCATGGTATATTAGAGACAAGGAATTCAATTTAACATTATGTCCATATATGCTAGTGACATTATTTAATATAGAAAGATAGATTAATGACATAAATTGATTAAAATTCACTAGGTTTATATAGTTAGTAGTTTTAATTTACTCAACACAAATTTATTATAAGATTATTATCTGCCTTGATATACCTAATCTTAAGTAAGTATTAAAATATAAGCAGACTAATGATAGAAATTAATAGCTTATATTAAGTTCAGTTAAGCTATTAATATTTAAAAGGATGTCCACATTTGCTAATGACAACCTTTAATATCATCTTGCTTAAAATTGATTAGATAGATATAAATTTAATTTTAATCTATAACTTCAACTTGCTTATTATTTAATAATTTATAAATATAGACTAAACCAAAAGATTACTTATTATTTATTTAATGATCACTAAAAATAAAAAAACCAGTCCAAATAGACTGGGCTTTTCAAATTTTGATTATTTATCAATCTAAAAGTTGTCTAGTCAATAATAAAGACTTCTCCACTTTTATAGGTTATCTTTAGCTTAATCTTTTCTTCCACCTTATCAATAAACTTCAACTCAATAATATCATCTATCGAAGGTAGTGAATCTAAAGGTTTAAGCCACCCCTCTTCTATAAAGTATATCCCTTTTTTAGGAACAAACCTCAAAGATAGGCCATAAGTTTTGTTAGAGCTTTTATTGATTATCTCTAAGGCTTTTGCTAAATCATTATATCCCTGATGAAGCTGATCTATTGCCTCAAGACTTTGACTAATCTGCTCATCATAACTATTCATTATGTATTTCCCTCCTCTTCTCTCTAATAATTATCATATAATTTCTATTAAAAAAGTATCTCCTCCTTTAATTTTATCAAAATTGAATATTAATTACTATAATCTCAAGACTTTATTCTATAATTTCAGTGGATAATATAATACAGTCCTACAATTAAATTTAATTGCAGGACTGTTTCATAAATATCTTAGCAACCAATCAAGATAATTCATAATATATAATTTTAGTACCACTGAATTTAGATTCATAATTATTAACTAATATCTAACTCTTCAAATTTTGTGAATAGCTTCTCTTTCAATGCAAATTCATCTAAACCATATTTAATCTTTCCTTCATAAGTGGTAGAGACCATTCCTGTCTCTTCTGAAACTATTATCACAAAAGCATCAGTCTCCTCAGTTATTCCTATAGCAGCTCTATGCCTTGTACCTAGACTCTGCCTTAACCTCTGATTTTTAGTCAAGGGCAGAAGACAATTTGCTGCTATTACCCTGTCTTTGTCTATGATTACAGCACCATCATGCAAAGGGCTTTTAGGCATAAAGATATTAACCAACAATTCTGGGGACAATTTAGCATCTAATTCAACCCCTGTATCGATTATATCACGTAATCCTGTACTTCTTTTTAATACAATTAATGCCCCTATCTTATCACGACTTAGCCTCATTACCGTTGCTACTAATTTATCAATATAGGTCTTGAATTTATCTTTTCTTGTTAAGTAATTAAGAACCTTTCCTCTACCAATCTGCTCCAAAGCCCTACGTAACTCAGGCTGAAAGACAACAGGAATAGCAATTAAAACCAATGTCTTTATCTGGTCTAACAAGGAATTAAAGATTTTAAGACCCAAAAATTTACTGGCAAATCGAATCAAAAATAATACTAATATACCATTTAAAAGCTGAATAGCCCGTGTTTCTTTAATTAAAGTAAAGAATTTATAAGAAACTAAAATTGTAACTATAACATCAAGAAGGATTATAATATCAAAATCCACCTTTTACCTCCCCCATTACTAGCATATCCATTTTAATAATCATTAGTCTTTTAACTATTATTTGCTATTAGATCAAATAATAACTTTGCTCTTCTTTATTCACTAATTTCATTGATTAAGCTTCCTATTCCTTCAATCTTTACTTCTAATTTATCACCTATCTCTACACTTCCTACCCCTGGAGGAGTCCCAGTAGCTATTACATCACCTGGTTTTAAAGTCATTACTTGAGAGATAAAGCTAACTAATTCCTTAAGGGAAAATATCATTTGATTGGTATTAGAATCTTGTTTAATCTCTCCATTATGAATCAACTGAATCCCTAGGTTATTTGCAGCTAACTCAGTAGCTATTACTGGTCCTAAAGGAGCAAATCCATCAAAGGACTTGGCTCTAATCCACTGACCATCTCTACTTTGTAGATCTCTGGCGGTAATATCATTAAAGCAAGTATATCCTAAAATATGTTCTTCAACCTCTGCTGGCCTTAAATCTTTAATCTCATCTTTAATAACAATAGCCAATTCTGCTTCATAGTCAACTTGTTTACTCATTTTAGGATATTTAACCTTTTGATTAGGATTGCTTACAGCAGTTGCTGGTTTCATGAAGATAACTGGCTCTTCAGGTAGCTCTTCTCCCATTTCTTCAGCATGATCCTTATAATTTAAACCTACACATATTATTTTGCTAGGCTCACAAGGAGCTAATAGTTCCAGATCAAGTAGTTGATAACTTTTATCAACTACTTGATAATCTTCAAAGATATCCCCTTTAATCTCTTTTACCTTATTTTCCTCTAAAATACCATATTTAATCTCATCTTCTGCTTTAAATCTAATCAACTTCATTTTATTCACCTACTTTTATTTTATTTAAATCTGAGTTTAAGTATAGGTCTAAAAGATTTTACTCAAACTTAGACTTATCCTTGAACTTAACATTCTTCATCTAATAAATCAGTAATTGTTAAACTATCTAAATGCTTTCTTAATTCATCCTTTACAGCAGCATATACCCCACAAACCTCTTCATCGGCAAATATCTCTTTAATAGATACCTCTTGTTTAAAGAGTAGCTGTTCACATATCTCCCATAAGGATATCCTTTGCAGAGTAGTTATTGGAATATATCTATTCTCCTTAGTAATAGTAATTAAATTCTCTGCCATTAGGCCTTTGATGTTATCTTCAATTATTTCTACAGGAATATTGATCTTATTAGCCAGACCTGCAAAGGTTATCCCCGTTGACTTCCTATCCATAAACTCCTTACAAATTACGACTAAGATTGCAATGGGGATTATATTTTGAATACCAATTGTGATATCTTGTAGAGCATTAAAGTGGTGCAGATTAGATCTATTTTGAAAGACATAACAGATAACTGCCCCTAATAATGTAATCATCCAAATTATATATAACCAAAATAAGAAGAGAGGAATCACTGATAAGGAACCATAAATCTGATTATAGCCAACCGCATGCTTGGTATAAAGCTTATAGAGATTTTTAGCTAAATTGAATAAGAAGCCACTGATCGAACCACCCACAATAGCAGCTAAAGGCTCTACATCTGTATTAGGAATTAAATAATAGCCTACAATAAAGATTAAAAAATATGAAACAATTGAAATAAATCGAAAGATATATGTATTACCAGTAGAGACCTCAATCAAATCAGAACTAAGATAAGAACTGATAACAGAGATGGTCAGACTCAAAGAAAGTGTGATTAAAAAAGTTCCCAGAGTAACAAAAGTCCAAAAGGCAACAAACCGCTTAAAGATGTCGCGATGCTCCTCTACTCCCCAGATCTTATTGAAGGTCATTTCAATTCTAGCTAACATAAAGACTATTACTATTACCAAAGAGAAGAAACTGATAACTCCTAGCTGAGTAATATCTACATTAGTAACATAATCTTCTAAATATCTAATTACAATTTCACCAGTCCCAGTAGCTAAATTCTCTAAAATAATCTCTTTTAAAGCATTGATTATCCTATCCATTCCACCAAAGATATTAAATAAGGTCATTATATAAAAAGAGAAGATTAATAATGGAACAAGTGATAATAAAGTTGTGTAAACCAAACTCATAGCATTAACGAATATATCTACTGTCCTTGCTTTTTGATAGACTCTATAAACAAACAGCTTCCAATCGAATTTAACTACCTCTTCCAGCATTTATTTCACTCCTATTTAATAGATTAAGATCCATAAGCCATACTACTAAATATTATAGCTAGAAATCATTTAAAGTATCACTACTATAATTTTACAATAATTTTCTCTATAATTAAAGGTAAAAAACCTTTAGATCAACATTTATCTAAAAACTCAAAAATAATCTATCTAAATACTTTATTTAGATCGAGAGACTCATCAAATAATTAAATCTAATAATAATCATATCACCTTAAATGATAATTATAAAAAAAGAACAGACATAATAAAATGCCTGCTCTCTAATATTCTTAATCTATCCAAAGTACCTCACTGATATAAGAGGATTTACTATCTAGCAATTCACTAATATTTCCTTCTACATCTACAAGATAGATAACCCCTTGCTTAGTAGCCAAAAGCTTATCATTGTCTGCATACCAGACATAACTATTCATACCTTCAAAAATCTTTTTAACTGTATTTTGATCAAAATCATATACATAAAGTTGACTTACTCCATCAGCATTAATAAAATTACATGATACTTTGCTTTCATCTGGTGATAATTTAAGAGAATTTCTATATTCACCCAAATTATTAGCAGGAGTTTCTAATAATTTATTATTATTTTGTCCATCTCTATCAACGGAGTACATATAACCCATTCCCTCTGAAACGTAAGCATAAAATAGTGTCTGACTATCTGATGTCCACCACCAAGAAATTTCTTTAGCATCTGCATCACATAATTCAATTGACTGTTTATCATTCATATCCCGTAGCTTCAGTTTTCTCCTTCCCTCCACCTGTTCAACGTAAGCTAATTTTTCACCATCTAGCGATATACCTGGCCAGAAAGCAACTTGATTCTCATTAGTTAAAGGTTGTTGGTTGCTACCATCAGCGTTTGCCATATAAATTCTACTACTAGAAATACTTTCATTACCTCCAGCATCATTAGTACTGGTTTTTATTTGATAATATATCTTTCCATCTGATCCCCAAGTTAGAGATTCATATGGAGTATTAGACTCTTTTAATTTTATTGGACTATCTCCAGATATATCATTTAAATACATTGTCGTCTTAATAGAACCATCTGTATTCTCTTCTGCAACATAATAGCTAATATTATCAAGATTAGGAGAGATAGCATAATCCATATAATTCCCATTTAAATTAACTACCTTACTTTTAGCAAAATCAGCAATATTAATTATATTTACACTATTATCTTTGGTTTTCCAATTTACTCCCCTATAAGAAACCTTATTTTCTCCTAAATAATAAAATCTATCAAAGAACATATCTGGATTATCTTCTAATACTTTAGTTCCATCATTATTTAATAAATTCAACTTCCCATAGTCATCTGCATATACTATGTTACCTATTATTTCTGTATCATTAATATTATCAGGTAGGTCTAGCTCACTAATGTACCAATTCCCATTTATCAATTCTAACTTAGCACTTGCCATCCCAACCATTTTTACCACTTCTCCAGTAGAATCTATCCCACTAGCAGAGAAATTATCAGCTTCTACTTTTGCTTTATTATCATCATTCACTACAACTCTTGTATTATTCCAATTAAATGTATCCCAATCTACATATTTCCATTCTTTTTCTCTATTACGTAAGAAGGTATCTTTATTTGCAGTCAATGGTCCCACTGTTGTATAATCACTAATAATTTCCCTCAATAAAGAAGAATCTTCATTAAGATAAGCTGTCTCCATTTTATCTAACTGAGCATTGATTACACTTATAGCACTAATATCAGATTCATCTATTGCAATCTCTGCATATTCAGAAGTTTCTCCACCTACAGTATCTCTATCATAAGCCTCTACCCAATAATAATAAGTTCCACTAATTAATAATCTATCTGTATATGAGTTTTCATCTACATCCGCAATTCTTTTAGCAGTAGCATAATTGGGTTCATCACTTTTATAAACCAAATAGAAATCCGCTTCACCTAAGGAATCCCAAGTTAAATTTACAGTTCCATTATCTAATATCGCTTCTAAATTCTCTACTTTTCCAGGACCATTCTGTAGTTCAATGTCAATCCCAGTATCTGTATCCTTTAAAAGAAAACTAAACTCATTAACACGATCAGGTAATACATATACCCCTTCTTGTTTAATACTCTTATCACCTATATTAAATATGACATCCCATCTTCGAGCAGAAACATCTTCCAGTTTAATAGTTCCTTCTCCATCTGTCCACTCAATCTTTTCAGCATGCCTTTCACTTCTACGTGGATATTCTAATACAATTTCAGTATCTACATCTGCAGGATTCCATCCAAACTCAGTACTAACCTTTACCTCTACTTCTCCAGTAGCTAAACTGAGCAGAATCTTCTTGTTCTTAACTACTTCTCCTGCACCTAAACTTAAATCTTCACTTCCTTTATAAGCTACATATTCTTGTTCCCCAATTACTTCAATAGCTTCACCTACTACAGTATAATCACCTGGGCTTAGCTTGAAACTAGCTTTATCATCAAGAGAAGTCAATTCTTGTGTATCTATTACCTTCTCATCTTGTTTTACCTTAATCACATATTTACTAACATTAATCTCTTCACCAATATTTTGAGTTAAACTTGCTGAACTAAGACCTATTTCTACCATAGCTTCTTCTCCAACCTTAGGGGTATCACCACTACTACTACATCCAGTAAGTAATCCTAAACTTACTAAAAGTACCAACGATATTACTATTAATTTTTGATTTCTAATTATATTAGTCATTAACTCACCCTTTCTTATCTTAATTAATATTTACTTCTACCCTATCAGAAATTTCACTTGCCAAACCATTACTATTATAAGCCTCAATCCAATAGTAATAAGTACCCTTTTCTAAGCTCTTATCTTGATATGATCTTTCATCAACAACATTTACGCGTTTAGCAGTCTTATAGCTTGTCCCATTACTCCTATAAACAAAGTAGTATACTACATCTTCAACCTCAGTCCAAACCAACTCTACATCTCTACTACTAACTGTAGCAGTTATATTACTTACTTTTGCTGGTCCGTCTTCCAGTTCTAAACCAGGAATACTCACCCCTTCTAAAGTTATAAGTTTAAACTCAAGGGTCTTAGTAACGTTTTCATTTAATGATATTTGACCTATATAAACTACAGTACCAACTTGATCTCTACTCACCTTTTTGCTTTCAGGTACTTCCCAACCAGCAATCTTTTCTCGACTTCCATCAGAGTTTAGCTGATAAGCCTCAATCCAGTCTATTTGCTTACCTTCATTCTCTAAAGTAGGTAATGGAGTAGATTCACCAATCAATCTTTCTACCTCTAATCTTCCTATTATCTTTAGCTCTTCTACATCACAACTACCTGTTACATCTCCATTCCCTTCATTAATTACAGTTGTTGAATCTTTAACTTTATCATTTACTACTACCTCTTCTATACTTCCACTATTCTCTATACTGGTATCTTTAGCACTCTCACCCACATTAACTTTAGTAACTTCGGTATTTTGGTTATTTCTTACTTTTATATTTTTAGCATCTACATTTACTTCATTAATTTGACTATCTTCATTCTCTAATTCAGTATCGCCCCCTTCTATAATTACTTTTCCTTTAATTATGGTGTTATTCTTATTCTTTACCTTCGTTCCTTCTGCCTTAACTGTAATATCTTCAAGTGTACTACCATCATTTTCTATAATAATATTAATAGCATCAGCTTCTATAGTAATTGAAGATACTTTACTCCCAGGTCTATTATTAAAGGAACACCCTGTTTTATCTTCAATACTTACATCACTTAGAATACCAGAATTGTAAAATGAGTTAGATGATACATCTTCAATTATCGTTCTTCCTGTAATAGCAGCTTTATTATCTATTTCAGCCTCTGGAGCATTTACGGTTAAATCACCATCAATAGTTCCTTCACTAATAACTAATCTTCCAAAACCCTCAATTGGAGCTTCACTAGTGCCAATTGAAAGATTAGCAGTTAATGTTTTAGAATTAAGATTTAAATCAGCTATTCTAGTAAGAGTAATATCTGATGAGACCTTAATATCACTACCTAAAATAATAGTATTAACACTCTCATCATTAATTGCCTCTAATAATTCACTTTCACTATTTACAACCTCCTGATGTGATTTATTAAAGATAACTGTTACTCCCCTATCCTTGTCCATTAGAACTTTAGCTTTAAATGAATTGTTTTCAATAGGGCTGGCCCCTTTCCACTCTACTATATACCCTTCCTCAGTCTCGGCAGTTAGAGTCACTGTTTCCCCCTTATGATATGTATGAGTACCTGCAGATGGAACGACTGAACCAGCACCTTCTACGCTAATAGTTAGAGTGTATTCTTCTTTCGTTATTCCACCATCACTACCTGATGAACACCCTGGTAGTAGGCTAAGTAATAAAACCAAAACAATACCAAACACGACCTTATGCCATATCTTCATTTTTACCCCCTTTTTGAATTAAAATGATTTAATTTGTAAATATATATCATTATAAGTATTATATACTACGCATTCATTTTCCTGCATGAAGTTGTATTTTTTGATTATATAAAGCTCAATTTACAAATTATTCAAAATATTAATTAAAATTATTGATAAATGTAATAAAATTATAAAAAAGCTAGATATATTTTAAAATATATCTAGCTTTTTTATAATTTTATTTTTAGTTATAATAATATTTGCTTTTAATCCCATATCCCTACAGGTTTACCAAAAATGTAAACCTTTCGTGTGTGATAGTCTTCTACTAAATTATAATCTCAGCTCTAATCGACTTTCTTTAATTTAATCCCATACTCTATACTGTCCACTAAAGCCTGCCAACTGGCTTCGATAATATTGGTTGAAGCACCGACAGTACCCCAAGTCTGGTGACCATCGGTAGATTCAATCAATACCCTAACCTTAGCGGAAGTTCCTTCATTACCTTCTAAGACTCTAACCTTGTAGTCTATTAAGTGGATATCTTTAAGCTCAGGATAGAAACTAATGAGAGCCTTACGCAAAGCACCATCAAGAGCATTAACTGGTCCATCACCCTCTGCTGCTGTATGGACTCTCTCACCATTAACCTTTACCTTAATAGTAGCCTCTGATAAAGGGCTTTTATCCTCAGATTTTTCGGTAATAATTCTAACCCCTTCTAATTCAAAGAGCTTTGTATATCTTCCTGTCGCCTTCTCTACTAATAGTTCAAAAGAGGCTTCAGCACCTTCAAAATGATAGCCTTGGTGCTCTAAATCTTTAATCTTATCTAAAACAGCCCTTAAATCTGTACTCTCTTCTTCGATATTAATACCAAGCTCTTGGGCTTTATAGACTAGATTGCTCTTACCAGATAGTTCAGAAACAAGAACTCGCTGCTTATTTCCTACTAACTCTGGTCGAATATGTTCATAGGTCTTAGAATCTCTTAAGATAGCACTGACATGGATTCCTCCCTTATGGGCAAAAGCACTATCACCAACATAAGGTTTATGGCTAGGAGGGTTTAAATTAGCTACTTCACTAACATAACGAGAAACCTCTGTAATCTTGGCTAATTGTTCATCAGTTATAAACTCTTCATTATACTTTAATTTCAAATTCGGCATAATTGAAGATAAATTGGCATTGCCGCACCTTTCTCCATAACCATTAATCGTTCCCTGAATCTGTACTGCACCTGCCTCATAAGCAATCAAAGAGTTAGCCACTGCCAATTCAGCATCATTATGAGCATGAACTCCTAATGGCACACTAATCTCTTCTTTAACCTTAGCTATGATCTTTTTAATCTTAAAAGGCATTGTACCACCATTAGTATCACATAAAACTAGAGTGTCTGCTCCACCCTTTTGAGCAGCCAATAAGACCTTAATAGCATATTCAGGATTAACCTCATAACCATCAAAAAAGTGCTCAGCATCAAAGTTGACCTCTAAACCTTTACTCTTCAAATAAGCCACAGAGCTCTCAATCATATTAAGATTCTCTTCTAAAGTGGTCTTCAGAGCTTGAGTAACATGTAAGTCCCATGTCTTTCCAAAGATTGTAGCAACTTTGACTCCAGAAGCCAAGATAGCATTTAAATTCTTATCTTCCTCTGCTTTAATATTGGCTCTGCGGGTACTACCAAAAGCAGATATCTTAGCATTCTCAAGCTTTAACTCCTGTACTTTATTGAAATACTCAATATCTTTAGGGTTGGAACCAGGCCAACCACCTTCTATATAATCGATACCTAATTCATCTAATTTCTTAGTAATATTTAATTTATCTTCTGTAGAATAGGAGATACCCTCTCTTTGACTTCCGTCACGCAAGGTAGTATCATAAATCTTTACCATTAATATACACCTCCTATCCTAAAACACTACAGATGTAATCCCCTACTCCGTCAGTAGTTAATTTTCCACCCATATCAACAGTAGTTTGGTTCTCTGCTAATGATAAGTCGATTGCTTTTTGAATCATTTGAGCCTCTTTAGGATTTCCTAGAACCTCAACCATCATTGCTGCTGCTAATAATGCTGCTAATGGATTAGCCTTGTTTTGACCTGCAATATCTGGAGCAGAACCGTGAACTGGCTCAAACATAGATACACCCTCTGGATTGATATTACCTGATACAGCCATTCCCATTCCACCTTGAATCTCTGCACCTAAGTCAGTGATAATATCTCCAAACATGTTGCAAGTAACTACTACATCAAAGATTTCTGGATTTCTAACCATCTTCATAGTCATAGCATCAACTAACATATGGTGTTGATTTACCTTAGGATATTTCTCTCCAACCTCTTTGAATACTCTCTGCCATAAGTCGTGAGAATAAGTTAATACATTACTCTTATCACATAAAGTCAATTTATTCTCTTTATTGCGCTTTTGGGCATACTCATAAGCATAACGGATAACTCGCTCTACACCTTTATAAGTATTAATCATCTCTTGAGTAGCTACTTCGTCCTTAGTTCCTTTCTTAAAGAAGCCGCCTACTCCAGCATAAAGACCTTCTGTGTTCTCACGAACGATCATCATATCGATATCTTTAGGTCCTTTACCCTTTAATGGAGTAAATTTAGAATCTAATAATTTAATTGGACGAAGGTTGATATATTGATCTAAAGAGAAACGTAAGTCCAATAAGATTCCATGCTCTAAAACACCAGGCTTAACTCTAGGGTCTCCTACAGCTCCTAAATAGATAGCATCAAAACTTGTTAAGTCAGCCTTAACCTCATCAGTTACTAACTCACCAGTCTCTAAATAATGGTCAGCACCTATATTGAAATTTTCAAACTCAAAATCTAAATCTGTAATTTGACTTAATTTTTCCAACACCTTAACACCCTGCTTAGTTACCTCTGGTCCAATTCCATCTCCACCGATTACAGCTATCCTCTTTTTACTCATTATCTGCTCTCCTTCTCTATACTTTTTAAACTTTCTTATATCTGAATACAAATGTACGGGCTGGTCGCGACCAACCCCTACAAATTATTAATTTGCCTTTGCTTTTACGTAATTTACTAATCCACCTGCATCAATAATCTCTTGCATAAATGCTGGGAATGGTTCAGCTTGAAACTCAGTTCCTTTAGTTATATTCTTGATTACTCCAGAATCCACATCTATCTCTACTTCATCTCCCTTATCAATTCCAACCACTGCTTCTGGACATTCTAAGATAGGAAGACCAATGTTGATTGCATTTCTAAAGAAGATACGAGCAAAAGAGTTAGCAATTACTGCTGATACTCCTGCTGCTTTAATTGAGATTGGAGCATGCTCACGGGAGCTTCCACAACCAAAATTATCCTCAGCTACAATGATATCACCTTGCTCTACATTAGCAGCAAAAGTATCATCAATATCCTCCATACAATGTTCAGCCAATTTCTTAGGATCTGATGTATTTAAATATCTAGCTGGAATAATTACATCTGTATCTACGTCATTACCATACTTCCATACTTTACCTTTAATCTCCATAATTCTACTTTCCTCCTCTGATACTTCAATAAATTTTTATTTTGTCAGTGCGAGTGTCTGTGTCTCGTTACTCATCACTCGTCACTACTCACTGCTTTTTAAAGAACTTCTTCTGGACTAACAATCTTACCTGCAATTGCAGAAGCTGCTGCTACTGCTGGATTTGATAAGTAAACTTCACTTTCTGGATGACCCATACGACCAACAAAGTTACGATTAGTTGTAGCAATTGATCTTTCACCTTTAGCTAAGATACCCATATGTCCTCCTAGACAAGGTCCACAAGTCGGAGTACTTACCGCTGCACCAGCATCAATAAAGATTTCAATTAACCCTTCTTTCATTGCTTGCTTATAAATCTCTTGAGTACCAGGGAAGATGATTAATCTTACATGTTTAGCCTTCTTCTTACCTTTTAAGATCTCTGCAGCAACTCTTAAATCTTCAATTCTTCCATTAGTACAAGAACCGATAACAGACTGGTCAATCTTAATATCTCCTACTTCACTGATTCCTCTTGTATTCTCAGGCAAATGAGGGAATGCTACTTGAGGTTCAATATTTGTAACATCATACTCGATGACTTGAGAATACTCTGCATCTTCATCACTCTTATATACTGTCCACTCACGTTGAGCTCTACCTTTAACATACTCTAAAGTAATCTCGTCTGCTTCGATCAATCCACACTTTCCACCAGCTTCGATAGCCATATTGGACATAGTAAATCTATTATCCATAGACAAGTTTTCAATTACTGGCCCTGTAAATTCCATAGCTTTATATAAAGCACCATCTACACCAATATCACCAATTGTATAAAGAATCAAATCCTTACCGCTAACCCACTTTTGTAGTTCACCTTTATAAACAAACTTGATAGTCTCTGGAACCTTAAACCATGCTTCACCTGTAGCCATACCTGCTGCCATATCAGTACTTCCAATTCCTGTAGCTAAAGCACCTAAAGCACCATAAGTACATGTATGTGAATCTGCACCAATAACAATATCTCCAGGAACAACTAAACCTTTTTCAGGTAATAAACAGTGTTCAATTCCCATCTCTCCTAATTCAAAGAAGTTCTTAATCTCTTTTTCCTCAGCAAACTCTCTAATCATCTTAACCTGTTCTGCTGAATTGATATCTTTATTAGGAACAAAATGATCCGGTACAATCGCTATTCTCTCTTTATCAAAAACATTCTCGATACCTATCTTCTTGAACTCCTTTACTGCTACTGGAGTAGTTACATCATTTCCTAAAACCAAATCTAATTTTGCATTTACCAATTCTCCTGGTCTTACTTTATCTTTACCAGCATGAGCTGCTAATATCTTCTCTACCATTGTCATTCCCATAACTTCTCGCCTCCTCAATTTTAGTAAAGAGTAATGAGTAACGAGTTAAGTTCAAAACCTAACTTTTTTACTACTCGTTACCCATCACTTGTCACTCGTTACTGTATTTAATATCCTATTCATCGCATTATTATAAGCTCTAGCACTAGCTTCAATTATATCTGTACTAATACCTCTACCAACATAAATCTTATCTTGATGCTCTAACTTAACAATTACCTCACCTAAAGCATCCTTGCCACTAGTTACTGAATCTATCTGATAATCAGCCAGCTTACACTTTAGACCTGTTATTCGATTCATCGCCTCATAAATAGCATCGATAGGTCCACCTTCAGAACAAGCACTCTCATTGATCTTCTTTGTATCCTTCTCCATCTGCACAGTAGCTGTTGCTAAACCTGGGCTACTTGTTACCTGTAAGAGGTTTATCTGATATACTTCATCAACTTGGCTGATTTCATCTTCCATAATAGCTTCTAAATCAAAACCAGTAATCTCTTTCTTCTTATCTGCTAAATTTTTGAATCTTTTGAAGGCAGAATTTAATTCTTCCTGACTCAATTCATAGCCCAATTCTTCTAACTTCTGTCGAAAGGCATGGCGCCCTGAATGCTTTCCAAGAACAATTTTATTCTCCTCTAATCCAATAGTTGTTGCATCCATGATCTCATAAGTGGTTCTCTCTTTGATTACACCATCTTGGTGAATACCTGACTCATGGGCAAAGGCATTCTTACCAACAATAGCTTTATTAGGTTGAATCTCCATACCAGTTAAATGGCTGACCAATCTACTGGTACGAGCAATCTCTTTTAAGTTTAAATTACTCTGTTTAGCAAAATAATCATAACGAGTATTCAGTGCTAAAGCAATCTCTTCTAATGCAGTATTACCTGCTCTTTCACCGATTCCATTTACAGCACATTCAACCTGCTTAGCTCCATTCTCAATGGCTGCTAGTGAGTTAGCAACTGCCAAACCTAAATCATTATGGCAATGAACACTAATCACAGCCTGATTAATATTAGGCACATTATCTTTAATATATTTTATAAGTCCACCAAATTCTAAAGGAGTAGCATAACCTACTGTATCAGGAACGTTAATTGTAGTTGCTCCAGCAGCAATCACTGCTTCAAAGACTTCGCATAAAAAGTCCTTATCACTTCTAAAAGCATCCTCTGCTGAAAACTCTACATCATTAGTATAAGTCTTAGCATACTTTACAGCTTCAACAGCACTCTCTAACACCTCTTGGGGTGATTTTTTCAATTTATACTTCATATGAACAGGTGAAGTAGCAATAAATGTATGAATTCTTGGTTTTTTTGCATCTTTAAGTGCTTCCCCTGCCCTATCAATATCTTGTTTAGTAGCTCTAGCCAACCCAGCAATTACTGGACCCTTAACTTCTTGGGCTATCTTCTGAACTCCCTTAAAGTCTCCTTCTGAAGCAATAGGGAATCCAGCTTCAATCACATCTACTTCTAGCTTTGCAAGCTGCTTAGCAATCTCCAACTTCTCCTTAACACTCAAACTGACTCCAGGTGACTGCTCACCATCACGCAAAGTAGTATCAAAGATTTTAATAGCCATAAAACTCACCTCACTATTTTAGCTTATAGCTACTAGCTACTAGCTTCTGGCTGTTCAATTTCTAGCCAATAGCTAATAGCTAGCAACAAGTAGCTATTATTTGCTCTTAGTCAAGATAATTCATTTTAGATCTTAACTCTGCTCCAACCTTCTCAATTAAATGATCCTCATCGATAGCTTTCTTTCTATTATATCCTGGACGACCAACTTGATTCTCAAGTAGCCATTGCTTAGCAAATTCTCCCTCTTGAATATCAGTAAGTAATTTCTTCATAGCCTCTCTTGATTTATCATTGATAACCTGCTTTCCAGCGACTAAATCTCCATATTCAGCAGTATCAGAGATAGAATCTCTCATTGTAGCAATACCACCTTCATACATTAAATCAACGATTAGCTTAAGCTCATGTAAACATTCAAAGTAAGCAATCTCTGGTTGGTAACCAGCATCTACTAGAGTTTCAAAACCAGCTCTAACTAGCTCAGTAGTTCCACCACATAATACTGCTTGCTCACCGAATAAATCTGTTTCAGTCTCTTCTTTAAAAGTAGTTTCGATTACACCTGCTCTAGTACCACCTACACCCTTAGCATGAGCCAATGCAAAGTCCTTAGCATTACCAGTAGCATCTTGATAGATAGCAATCAATGCTGGTACACCAAAACCTTCAGTATAAACTCTTCTTACTAAGTGTCCTGGTCCTTTAGGAGCTACCATATATACATCTATATCAGCAGGTGGAACGATTTGTCCATAATGAATATTAAATCCATGTGAGAATACTAAAGCATTACCTGCTTCTAAATTTGGTTCAACATCACTATAATATACCTTCTTCTGTACTTCATCTGGAAGTAAGATTTGGATTACATCTGCTTCTTTAGCAGCTTCAGCAGCACTCTTAGGCTCAAAACCATCTTTAACTGCTTGCTCATAATTTGAAGTTCCTTCTAATTCAGCTACGATAACATCTAATCCTGCATCTCTCATATTTTGAGCTTGTGCATGACCTTGACTACCATAACCTACAACCGCAATCTTCTTTCCTTCTAAAACCTTTAAATCAGCATCTTCATTATAATACATTTTTACCATTTTACTCATCTCCTCGATTTTTTAGTTTACAGTTGACAGTGTACAGTGTACAGTTATAACAATAAGAGAACTACACAAAGTAAACTGACAACCTATATATATTTTTATATTATGAATATATATTGCTAAATTAAAATTTCTTAGTATACAGTAAACAGCTAAAATTTAAACACCATATATCTTTAAAGACTTTGAAATTTAACTGTCTCTACAAGTCTAAAGAGCAAGACTTTCCGTGTAAACCACCATCAACTGTACACTGTACTCTATTTTTTCCCTCTCGCCATTGCTATCTTACCAGTTCTAACTAGCTCTTTAATTCCAAAAGGTCTTAATAACTCTTCAATTGCTGTAATCTTATCTTCATTACCAGTGATTTCAACCATAATTGAATTAGAAGCTACATCTACAATCTTTCCCCTAAAGATATCTACAATCTGCATAATCTCAGATCGAGTTGTTGCAGTAGCTTTGACCTTAATTAAAGCCAATCCTCTACTAACAACTGATTCTTTAGTCAAATCACTGATCTTATGGACAACAATCAACTTATTTAATTGTTTAGTCAACTGCTCTAAGACCCTATCATTTCCTTCAACAACTAAAGTTATCCTAGATATCTCATCATTATCTGTCTTACCAACAGATAAGCTTTCAATATTAAAACCTCTTCTACTAAATAAACTAGCTATTCTAGCTAAGACTCCAGACTCATTAGCTACTAACACTGAAACTGTATGCTTCATTATACCTCCTCCTTTAAGACCATATTATCTAAGCTACCACCTGGTGGTACCATCGGAAATACATTCTCTTCCTCTTCTATAATAAAGTCTAGTAGGTAAGGTTGAGGACTATTGATTGCTTCCTCTAATGCTGGTTTTATCTC
>NZ_PVNB01000034.1 GCF_003001995.1 Orenia metallireducens
GATGTCATGGAATAAAAGTAGCTCTAACAAGTTAACGATGTCATGGAACAAAACTTAAGCATTAGAAAAAGTTAACGATGTCATGACACTAACCAACTAGCCTCTAGTTTTATAAGTTCTTAGCTAATAGCAGATTTATCACGGAGGGTTTATGATTTTTAAACTCGTAGGAGAGGCCAGAAACTAGTAGCTAAAGTATCGCAATATAACCATTAAACCTCATTATCATCAAAAAATCGCACCTTTTAAAATACTCAAATATAAAAATAACTATGAAAATTCATAGTTATTTTATTTTCCCAGAATTACTTTTCAAGGTAATAGATTCAATTGTTTGTTTTGATAAAATATGTAAACCTAACTCTATTATTAAAAGATCTTCTTTAAAAATAATATCTTTTCTTCCTTCTGTTGGCTAAAGCCACCATGACCATATTCAGGATAAACTTTAATTTCTTTATTAGTATCCAGATGATTATAAAGAGCAAAAGCAGTTGAAGGTGGACAGATACCATCTTCTAATCCTACACTTAATAATACATCAGCCCTAATTCTACTGGCTAAATTCATTCCATCAAAATAACTTAAAGTCCTATAGACTTGATCTTCAGTTCGATGTAAACTATCATGTAATTTAAAGTAATGATATATCTCTTCATAAGGACCTTCATTATAAAGTTCTATAGCACGTCTAAAGTTAGATAAATAGGGTATATCAGCCATTACAGCTTTAATCTTAGCTGAAAGAGCACCTACAGCAATAGCCAACCCTCCTCCTTGACTACCACCTTCAACAATAATTCTTTCATGATCTACCTCTTCTCTAGTCATCAAAAAATCTATAGCCCTAACAGAATCCATATAAACATAACGATAATAATAATTATCTGGATTGAGAATTCCTTTAGTCATCCAGCCAGCTGCCCCACCATTATCATAGAAATTATGATCAGGACTGTTAATATCTTGACCTCTAACATCCATTAATAGCACTCCATAGCCCATCAATGAATAATGTAATACATCACTAATCACCAAATTATTCCAGTTATAACCGTGATACATTACTATTACAGGAACTTTATTATTCTTATCTGCAGCTCTAGGCAGAATATATCTCCCATAAATCCTTGAGTTCTTGAAACCATCAAAAAACAAATCATAAACCTCTACTTCTTCAACAGGGTAATCTACTTGTTTTAAGCTTGGGTTGAGGGGCTGATCTTCTGATTCTTCAATACTTCTTTGCCAAAACTCTTCAAAATCATCCTCCTTAGTCAACTGCGGCTTATAAGATTTAAGTTCATTTAAAGGCATATCAAATAAGTTCATCTTATCACTTCCTTGTATTATTATTTTGAATTTATCTTATATCACAATAAAATTGATTGCTTGATACTAGCCAACCAGTGACTTCTCTGCCCACTTTCTACTATTCCATCTAAATAGCATACAGACCCCTCTAATCCATTCATCTAGCATGAAAGTCGCCCACATTCCAGGAAGACCATAGCCTAAAACCACACCAAAGAAGTACCCTCCACCAACTGCAACTATCCACATAGAGATGATTGCCATAACTACAGGAAAGATTACATCTCCAGCCCCCCTTAAACCATTGATTAAGACAATGTTGAAGTTTCGACCAGGCTCTAAAAAGGCATCTACCATCAAGGTTGTTGCTCCCAACATGATAATTTCAGGGTTATCAGTATAAAAGGACATAAATGATTTTCCAAAGAAGAATAGAATAATCCCACCTATTACTGAAAAGATCATAGCAATTCTGAAATTCTTAAAACCAGTATGATAGGCCTCTTCTATCTTATTAGCTCCTACTAGTTGCCCAATCATAATCTGGTTTGCTTGACCTATAGCCAATGAAAATAACATTGCAAAAGAGACTATTGTCCAGACATAGGTTCTCGTAATATAAGCCACTTCTCCCAAATTGACTAGAATAATTCTCATCAGTACCGTCTGGGATAAACTATAGGACATATTCTCCATTGCTGCTGGAAAACCTACCTTAACCAATCTTTTAAGCACTTTTACAGGTTTCTCATTCAAATGTGTAAACATCTTAATTGAAAGTACCTTCTTTAATAATAACGTGAAAGCAGCAATAGTTGCACATATTCTACTGAAAGTAGTTGCAATTGCTACCCCTTTAACCCCTAAAACCGGTAGCCCAAACAATCCAAATATAAAGACTGCATCTCCAAAGATATTTAAAATATTCATTACTACTGTTATCATCATACATTCTGTAGTATAACCATGGCTTCTTAATATAGCTGTTAGCGTATTTAATATAGCTTGGAAGAACAAAGCACCTCCTACTATCTTCATATACTCAGAGGCATACTTTATCAAATCTGCTGTAACTCCCATTTTAATTAATATTACATCTCCAAAAGCTACCATAGCAATACTAATAACTATCCCTAGCAAAAGATTAACAACAAGGGATACAGCACTTACCTTCTCTACCTCTTCTTTCTGTCTAGCTCCAACATTTTGAGCTACTAATACTGCCGTACCTGCAGAGATTATAGCAAATATTATATTCAAATTCCCAATAATCTGATTAGATGCCCCTACAGCTCCAGCAGCTCTGTCATCAAACTGACTTAACATAAAGATATCTGCTACCCCTAATAGCATAAATAATAGAATTTCAATAAAAATAGGTCCTGCAAGTTGATATAAATTCTTTCTCTTTTCCATCTCTTATATTACTCCTTTTTATTAAATATTATATTAACTATTTGATTATATCTCTATATTAAGGCTTTTTTATTTAGTGATTTTTAACTAGATTATAATCCAAATAGTCTCTTCTTATAGGGAGATATCAAATTTTTATTTATAATTAAAACTTAATATTATTCCATAGTATAAATGTCTAAAACTAAAGTAAAACTCAATGGGATGTTGCTACACTTTCTTATTAGATAGATAGTTAGTGGTTGGCTAGTTAGGTAGTTCGATTTTCCTAACCTCTACCCACCTACCTCCTAAATATCGATTTTCTATCTATTATCTATATAATTATAACAGCCTAAAATTAAACATGAAAAATCCCAACAAGATCATTATCCTAGATTAAGATTAGAAAACTATAGGATAATACATGTTGGATAGAAGTAAATTAATAAAAATGATTTTATAATCCCTTAGATAGAAATATATATTTCTATCTAAGGGATTAATTGTCAACTATTTGTTATAATTAGCTTAATAGCTAACCCAAATCAATTTCCACTGCTGATTAGTTCCTCCAAGATCTGTCCACTGAGCAACATTTCCACCATCTTCAGTAGATAAGTTATATACCTCAATAGCCTTACCACTATTTCTATTAATTAACTTGTAATATCCATTTCCAACATTAACTAATTGCCATTCTTGAGTAGCATGGGCAGTATTCTCCCATTGCTGTATATTAGCCCCATCTGCTGTATCTGCATTAGCTACTTCAAGATATTTTAAGCTATTTCTATTCTGTAATCTATAATATCCACCGCCAATTGGATAGAGCATCCATTCTTGAGTAGCATGACCTGTATCTCCCCATTGCTGTATATTAGCTCCATCTGCTATATCTGCAGAAGCTACTTCAAGATATTTCCCACTATTTCTATTCTGTAATTTATAGAAGCCTTTTTTATAACCATCATTTAGAGTAGGCCAGCCATTGCTCCAATATAAATTCTTGATTCTAAGTACAGGAGCACCATTATTATTGGCATCATAAGCATGATGAACTAATAAATTATTATAGACATCTTGCCCCCCATGCCCCTTATATCTACTATCACTGGCAGTAAGGACTGTTCCACCACCATCTCTCATATCAATTCCATTTCTATCAATATAAGGTCCAGTTATGTTGCTAGAACGCCCATAGACTATCTTATAATCACTCTCAACACCTTTACAACACTTATCAATTGAAGCAAATAAGTAATAATAACCATCATGATAAGTAATGTTTGCCCCTTCTAAACCAGCAGGAGTACTACCAACATACCTACTAGCGATAGAATAGATTGTTCCTGTAGGCTTCATAGTATTCTTATCAACTCTTGTGATATGAATCCCATCAGACCAAGATCCAAAGACCAACCATGGATTATTAGAACTGTCAATGATCAGATTTGGATCTATAGCATTGTATGATGTTCC
Organism: Orenia metallireducens; assembly: GCF_003001995.1. Classification (GTDB taxonomy): domain Bacteria; phylum Bacillota; class Halanaerobiia; order Halobacteroidales; family Halobacteroidaceae; genus Orenia; species Orenia metallireducens_B. Next base: position 4,192 of record NZ_PVNB01000034.1, read on the forward strand.
ACTTTGAGAAGAAGAAATAACCATTCCGTCTTCTCGCCAATCACCTGTAGCTATACTGCTAGCTGAAACCAGACCAATAGCTGAATTTCTAGTTCCAAACTCCGAAACAGAATAATATAGCCACCATCTACCATTATAATACTCTATATCAGGTGCCCATACAGAGTTATCAGGATCATAATTTGGAGCATAATTTGCCCACCAGCTAAGATCTGAGCTGAAAATAGGAATTCCTTGTGTCCAGTTAACACCATCACCTGAATACTTTACTGGTATACCTGTACCTGTGTGAAACAGCCACCATGTATTGCCCTCTTTTGTCAAAGCAGGATCATGAGCTCCAATATCTCCAGCTAAGCTCCAATCAGCTGCCAAAGCCACAGAAGAAATTGCCATCATTAACAACATGGTCATCGCCAATAAAACATAGTGCTTCTTACCTGTACATTTAATCATTTAGCTAACCTCCATTAATATTAGTAGTATACTATCTGCCTAAAGATCATAACTCAAAAAGATAAGGTGATGCCTTAAATTTTATGGAGCTCCTATGACCTTGATGTCTCTCACCCCCTTTCAATAATAATTCCAATTAAAATCTCCTAAATAACTCTTAGTAAAGCACTAGATTATTTAATGATTTCTATGGAATAGTAATTGCTAGAAATGAGAGTGTATCTACTAATATAACTAGAGTAAAATAATTAAACTTAAATAGTGCTCTAATTAGCTATAATCCTTTATAATCAATAAATGTACATTATACATATAATCGACTTATCTTCTTTATATATTAAAATCTTCAACCAATGTCTGTAGGCGATTAGACATACTAGCCATATTTTGAGAAGAACTAGCCACTTCTTTAGACATAGAGTCTATATTCTCTGAACTAATTATTAACTCACTACTATTTTCTTTTAATAGCTGTACTACCGAATCAGTTTCAGTAATTTGCATGGAAGTATTCTCTATGGAAGCTCTAATTTGCTCAAAAACCTGACCTGTATCCTGAACTATTTTCTTCCCTTCTGCAGTCTTAACTTCTACCTTCTTAATAGCTTCTAAACCAACATCAGATTTATTCTGAGTCTCTGTAATTATACTAGCAATCTTATTTGTTGCTTGAGAAGTCTCCTCAGCAAGGCTTCTAATCTCATCTGCAACTACCGCAAATCCTCGACCATGCTCGCCAGCCCTAGCTGCCTCTATTGCTGCATTTAGAGCAAGTAAATTTGTCTGTTCTGCAACATTAGTAATTAGCCCTATTATCTGACCAATCTTCTTAGAGTTATCATTTAAACTATTAATCGTCTTCACTGCCTTAACAACCTCTTGATTAATCTCTTCCATATTATCATTTATCTTCTCTATATTGCCATCACCAACTTCAGCCTCTAAGTCAGCTTCTTTAGCCAACTCAGTCATACTATGGCTACTTGCTGAAAGTTGTTTAATACTAGCTGCCATCTCTTCTAGAGCATAGTTTGTATTCTCTATAGTTGCACTGCTCTCTTCAGCAGAGGCTGATAACTCTTGACTATAAGCTGATATATCATCTATTGCTTCTAATAAATCACCTACCATATTACTTAAATTACGCCTCATATTATTAAGATTAGCAAATAAATTACCAATTTCATCACTTGATTTAATCTCCAAATCAGCTATATTTAAATTGCCCGAAGAGATCTTCTTAGCAAAATCCATAGCTTGGGTAATTGGAGTAGTGATGTATTTAGCACAAGCAATAGCTATACCTACTGATAAGAGAGTTCCTATTATTGAGATAAGGATGATTACATTTCTAATTCTTCTAGCAGAGGAATTAATCTTCTCTATAGGAATTGTACTGGCTAAATATAGATTAGCCCCATCAATCTTATTTATGATCTGATAGTTATGCTTCACAATTTGAGCTTTAGATAATACCCCTTTATCCATCTGGCTTAAATACCATTTATTTTTTATCTTATTAGTTAAGAGTTCTTCATTTTGATCTTTTAAAATAACCCCATCTTTATTAATTAAAGATGCATTACCATAATCACCTAATGAAGTCTCTAAGTTATTGGCAAATAAATCAAGGGTAATACCTATTACCAAATAACCTATTATCTCTTCTTGCGAATCACTCCTATACATTGGGAGATTTAGTAATAATAAAGGCTCTTCTTCAATATACTTTAAGTCACCAAAATCCAAATTTTTATATTGATCAGCAGCTAAGCTTCTACCAATATATTTTCTAGCTAGCTTCCTATCACTTAATGAATCTATTCTAGAATCAGCAATAACTATACCTTCTTTACTTGTCAAATAAGCCCATTTTGAATATTCAATCTGTTCTAAGGCTGCTTTGAGCTGCTTACCTGTCTTATATACAAAGGAATCATTAAATAAGAACCCCTTAAAGGTAAGCTGACCAGTATCTGTCATTAGCTTAGCATCCTCTGATAAATCCTTATCTTTAAAACCATCAGCCATCTTGACAAAAATGCTAACCATATCATCCTTTAATAAAGGCATCATCACCTTATCTAACCTTGCTATAAAGTCAGTAATATTGCTCTTCTGATAATAATTGATAGTAGTAATCTGCTTATTAACCTGCTCTAAGATCACCCCTTCAGTATACTCTTTAATCGTAAAAGTAACTAAGAACATGACAAATACTATTATACAGATAATAATCAATGATATCTTCCATTTCAAATTCAAGTTTTTTAACTTAGTCTTTAAATTCTCCAACATAAGTCCCATCCCCCTAACCATCGAGAATTGGTCGCTATTTAAGATAAAAAATTAAGTTATAATTCCTAGATAATCCAATCCTTTAAATGATAAATATAAAAACTGCTACTACCTCATTAGACCGATAACAATCAGTATTAAGCCCCCCATTTCCAATGATCTTGCTATAGTAGTTATGTGAAATGTAATACATTTTATTAAAATAATACCAATAAACAACAAGAAAAGAACCCTCAAATAGAGTTTTGTAAATAAGTATAGAACAAATCCTCCTGAAAATCTATCCCTAAGCATTCTAGAAACAATAAGATTTGTCATCACTGTAAATATCAAAAAATAATTAGATAATCATTAACAACAACAAGTAACCTCAACTATAATTTAAATAGTAAAAAATTATTATGTTATTCAAAGCATAGCTCTGCTATAAGCTCCCTCCAATTAAAGTTAGCTACCAAATATATAATCAAGAGGTTGTTTGTTAAAGTTAACAAAACAACCTCTTGAAACTTATTATTTATTATTTACTAGAAGCCTAGTATGTGCCGTTATATAACTCATTAATTCCATCAGCAGATAAAGCTCCCTTATAAATTACAAATTCATCAAACTGTGCACTTAAGTTCGTATCAGCTGCAAAATTGGATTTTCCGATATAGTTACCAGTAGTCTCTCCAAACACCTTATCAGTTGCATTGTCATTTCTAACACGTTCCTTACCATTAATATACATAACAAGTGATTTCCCAGAACGAGTTAAGGCTACATGTTGCCACTCACCATCAGCTACAATATATGGAGCACCAACTGCATCTACCTTACTTCCAGAAAGATCAACATATGTTGAAGGCTCATTAGCAGCCATAAATAGACTAGATGCTTCAGGTTTACCAAAGTCAAATATTCTAGACCAGTCTTTTAATTTATGAACGTTTATCCAAGTTGCAATAGTAAAGTCACCAACTCCATTAAGAATTCCATCAGGAAGATCCACAAAACCATTATTTCCATCAAGCTCTACTGCGTTACCATTTACTCCATCAACTATAGAAACTCCACCTTCTAAGGTTCCATCATTTCCATTTTCTGAAGAATCTGTTGCAGTCTCATCATCAAATGTATATTTAGCTACTAAAGTAATCTTAGTATATTTAGCAACAAGAACATCAGTTACAATTGTATTATCATCATCTTTAACAGCTACAGCTTTTATTGTTTGACCAGGGACAACCTTAATTGGTGCTGAATATACATTATTCTCTGCTATTATATCATCAGCATCATTATCATTAGGAGTATCATCATCAGCAGCAACAGTTTCAGCAACTGTATAGTAAATAGTATAACCATTTCTGTAGCTTAGTTTAACATCTTTACCTTCCTCAGAAATTGCACCTGGAGCTCGGTCAACTACTGGCATATAAAGAGTTCCTTCAAAATCTAAATTATTTACAGATTCAGTAGCTGTAAGTGGATCACCATCAAAACGATAACCATATTTAGATGCTTGTATAGTAACATCACCTTTAACAACCGCTGACCACTTACCAGCAGCTGTTGACACTGTACCATTTGTATCCCCTGAGATAGAAATGGTTACACCAGATACCGGTTCCTGAACACCATCTAGATTTTCTGCTGTAACTTCTCCATATATTTTATACTCATCTTTAGAAACTACCCCATCATCACTGCATGCTCCTAGCACTAAAGAAAATGTAAGTAATAAAGCGAATAAAGTTAATTTTTTCAAAGACATATCTCTTCCTCCTTTAATATTTTATCTCAAATTAGTTTATCTTCTTAAAATAGCGTTAACTATTTCTTTACCTACCGAAAGAATCATTTCACCTTAAGTTATTACCTTTTTCCCTCAGCAGCTTAGTTATATAAGCTATCATCTAATAACTATACATCCAATGAATTTTACCAGAAATTATATCTTAGAGCTGTCATAAAGAATAATTCTTGATATGCTTTACCATTAAATCCATCATTAACATCAAACTCGTGGAATACATTAGCCTCTGCTTCCCAAATAAAATTCTTGCTTACTGGTCTATTAATAAATACTCCAAGCTTAGCTTGGTTTGCATAGTCTCCTGCAGCATTATCCCAACGTCTTACTTCAGAATAAGAATTCATGAAGATCTTTGTTTGAGGGAAGTATTTAGCATAGTTTAATAATCCTCTAATTTCATCGCGATCATCAAGTCCTTCGAAATTTTCTTCTTCAAAACCTTCTCCTATAAATATACCTACTCCAAGAGTTCCTCCTGCTATATCATATTTATATTGAGCTTCAATTTCAGCCCAATCATTTACATAGTCTATCTTGTCTCTCTGTGCATACTCATATAATGCTCTGGTAAATATTCTTGATTTATTACTTAGATTATAGGTCATATTAACTTCTGGCTTAATTGTATCCCAACTATCATAATTAACAGTTTCGAAACCTCTTCCTTGAGAGAAGATTAGTTGTCCACCATAAGTTCCCCAAGCAGTATTCTTCTGATAACCTGGTCTAAATTCAAAACCTGTCTCTCCACCATGATTTCCCGATAAATCCCCATCACCATAGATTAAACCATCATCGTTACTACCAGCTGCTGTAGCTTCATATACATGCATCTTCCATGATTTAACACCTAATTGAAAGTTCCCCCAATCATCTCCTTTAAAGAACCCATCAAAGTTAATCCAGTTTATAAAACCAAGCTTATCTCCATTGCTCCATTCTCTATTCACTGATTCTGCAGCTGTTCTAAAGGTACCATGGACAGCTGCCATAGCTCCTGTTGATAATAATGTTGATAATGTTAAGATTAGCGCCAACAATAATATAGTTTTTTTCACTATAATCTCTCCTTTTATAATAGATTTAAGAATGAAATTCCTTACTTACCCCATTTAAAGAACTTCATAATAATACATTTGATTCCATTAAATAATGAATATTAAGAAATTTCAGAATAAATCGACATTTTGCTAAGCTTATGGACTCAAAGGATATTTCTAATCGATTAGAAATATCTTAAAAAAATTTTAAAAGATGTCCTTATAAGGAAAACCATCACTAAGAAGTAATTTTATCCTTATTAACATAACAAAATACCCATTTCTTGACACAGATAGCTCGTCAAATTAAAATATGGGTATTATAAACTTATAATCTTATTATCCTTATTATGCCATTGTAATTGAACAAGTAACTTATCTTCACCCCCTTGTAGAGAAATATCAAAATCCTTCTAGCCTAAAATCAGCTTCCTTATATTAGTTATATTTTACTTTTTTCTAACCGTTTAGAATGAGCAGAAAAATTTTTGGTTCAAATTCACCCACTAAAAACAAATTTTCTAACCGATTAGAACAACTTACTAACTTATATAAAAATTATATACTAATAGTTTTATAATGTCAAGCATAAATAAAAGATTATATGGAGAAATTTTATTAAATAATATCTAAGAACCACTTTTACTATATATCAAAGTCTAAAGTGAAAATTAATGAGTATATTGCGACACTTTTTCTTTGGTGGTTAGGAGTTAGAAATTTAGGTAGTTAAGCAGTTCCTAACCACCTACCCACCTGTCTACCTAATAAAAAAAGTGTCGCAATATCTCTATATAAAATCATATTTGAATTTTATTCTAAGATTGTTTGTCTATAAATCACACTTTACTTGGTCTTAATCCGTAAGACTGTAACTGAATTTTTATCAAAATTATACTCAAAGCTTCTAGCTACACCTGTCAACTCTACAGTAATAGGTGAGACCTTTTTAGGATTTTCAAAGGAGTTCTCATCTGTTGGCTTATCAGAAGTCAAGATAGTAGCAGTAGCAGTACCGATGATATCTTCAGCTCCTTTTAATACTATCTTAGTAGTTAATATTCTATCTGAACTATTAACTACCTTTAGGATAATATCACCAGTCTCCTTATCCTGACTGCTGACATAATAAAGAGGACCAGAATTGACGTCATCAATGATGTCATGGATCAGCTCACCATCTAAGTAGGTACGGATTCTATTACCAGCTAATTCAATTCTAATATCATACCATTTCTTCTTTTCAATGGTCTTCATAGAGCTCTTACCGATGATCTCACCTCTACCCTTAGACACCTTTTCTAAGGCACTATGACTATTACCCCAGCCTCCCAAATTAAGTCGATAATAATTATTCTCATCCTTAATTCCAAAGTAAACAATCACACCTTCATTTCCACTTATCTTACGAGCTTTCAATTTTAAGGTATAGTTAGTCCAATTAGTATTACCAGCATAGGAAGCAGTATTAGACTTACGACTAGTCTGCTTATAAAGACCATCTTCTACCTTCCAATCTCCATCAAATACTTTCCAATTAGCATCATTACTATTAAAATCATCACTAAATAACACTTTACCATCACTAGTAATTTCGATCTGATCAAATTCTACTTTAGTTTCCCAGCTACCAAGTCCAATTAAACCTGTAATATCTTCACTCTCTTCTTTATATTCACTTAGATTTGTAGCTAAAGTAATATCACCTACATTCTGACTAAATATCTTCTGTACATAATAGCTAGGTGTACCAAAGACATCTGATTTATTGAACCAGATTAAATCAGGAGCCCATTGAGTACCATTAACATTATTAAATAATGGTGCATAAGCAGCCATCACTACCACATCTGAATTTCTTTCCAGACCAGTCATAAAAGCTGCTTCTGCTATAGCAGCCTCAAGGTTGTTTCTTCTACCAGCTCCATGGGCAGCATATTCACCTACAAACACCTGTGGCATACTGCGATCATAACTGTCATATCGATCAGCATTATCTAAAAACCACTCTGGTGGCATGTACATATGCTCATCTACAATGTCAGCAGGTTGAGTCTTTAACCAATCCCATGCTCGAGCATAATTATAATCAAAAGCCATTGGTCCACTAGAAGTTATCAACTTTATTTCTGGATACTTAGCCTTAAGAACCTCATGGAACTTCTCATATCTCTCATAATATTCAGGTCCCCAGTTTTCATTTCCAACTCCTAAATATTTTAAGTTAAAGGGTTCAGGATGACCATTTTCAGCCCTTTTAGCCCCCCACTTACTGGTTACTGGACCATTAGCATATTCGATTAAATCTAAAGCATCTTGAATCCAATGCTCAATCTCATCCATATCCTCCAATTCTGCTCCTCGAGCTTGACAAGATAATCCAGCAGGCAAGATTGGCAGGGGTTCTGCACCTAAATCCTCGCTTAATTGGAAGTATTCATGATAGCCTAAACCATTAGATTGATAATATCCCCATAAATTATACTTAACCTTTCTTTCTGCAAGGTCACCAATTGTTTCCTTCCAATGATAAGCATTATCTAAATCAATTCCTTCAACTATACATCCGCCAGGGAACCGGAAGAAGCTTGGATTTATTTCATCAAGCATCTTAACTAAATCTGGTCTTAATCCATTCTCTCTATTTTTCCAAGTATCCTCTGGGAAGAGAGAGACCATATCCATGAAAACAGTTCCTGTATCAGAGGCGGTAACTACCAATTTAGCAGATTCAATACTCTTGTCTGCCTTAATTCTAGCAGTATACTTTTTCCAATCATCTTTAGAGATATTTTTAATCTGAGTCTGTCCATAAATAGTTCCAGCTTTATCTTCAAGACTAACATTAATTGTACCATTAAAATTATCATTAGCATGAGCATACATTGAGAAGTTATATTCTTTACCTTCTTCAACTAAAATCCCCCAATAACCTGCATTGCTAATACCAACACCATCACCAGATTCTTTGATATTCAATTCAAGATAGTGTTGATTATTTTCATTCAATGGTTCATTATCATCTACTGATAATTTTCCTTTACCTGAACCCTTAGTAACTAAAGACCACCCTTCTAGGCTTTTGTCGTATTCAAGGGAACGATTTTTAATCTGCTCAGCATATAATCCTCCATCAGCTCCATAGTTTATATCCTCAAAGAATGCTCCATATAAGATAGGACTAATCTCGACTCCCTCTTGGTCAACATCAACTTCTAAAGTATAAGGTGTATGACCAGTTTCTAAAACTGTTACCATAAACTCTTTAATAGCATTTACACCTTTTTTGCTAATTGTCGCCTGTAATGATACATTTATATCCCCTGCTCCTGCTTGAGGACGAGTTACCCTTCCATCTGTTGCTATTATTTCAGAATTGCTTGAAGTCCAGCTAATCTCTGTTCCACTATCACCTGCTACTGGTAACTTTAGATTATGGGTTATAGCATCTAACTTTCCTAAATCAAGCTTTGCCTTATCCTTCTCTACAGCATCCTCGGCACTGAAGGCCTCTTCTCTTAAAGCTACTATCTCTGCTTGACTTAAGGCACGATTATAAATACGAAAGTCATCTATCTCTCCAGAGAAATAAGGATCTAGATCATATTGTGACTTCCCGATATAGTTTGCTGTAGTTGTGCCTAAATCAGTTGGATTGACAGTAATCTTTCCTGTAGCTACTTTCTTTCCATCTTCATAGATTATTCCTTGATCCCCAGCTAATACAGCTACAAGATGCTTCCACTCTCCTAGTTCATTGATAGGACTACTCTTAATCACAACCTCTTCATTTCTATTTCCTCCACCTGCTGTTAAGGCAAAGCGCGCATCTTGTAATGAAGAGTTAGGCGTTAAGAACATATACGCATCTGTGCCTATACCAAAGTCAAAAATTCTCTGCCAAGGTCTTACTTGCTCCTGTTTAATCCAAGTAGAGATAGTGATATCCTTAATACCTGTCAAGATATCATCAGGTAGTTGAACATAAGCATCTCTTCCATTTAAAGTTATGGCACCATCTATATTCCCCGCAGACCAACTATTATCACCTTTTGCAATACCATCATTACCATTTCCCGATGAATCTTTAACAGTCTCACCTGTTTTCTCATCAAATTTGTACCATAATATCATCTCTTGATTGACAGCTTTAGATTCTTCTTTATCTCCACCACCAAAAAGGTCATCAAAAAACCAGAATGCTGATGCATTTAAACTCATACTAGTAATTAGTATAGTAAGAAGGAACATTATCAATAACTTTTTTCTCATAATCCACTCTCCCAATTATTTGAAGTTAGGTAGTTTGGAGATAGATAGTTAGGTCAAACCTAACCCTCCAACCACCTATCCGCCTAACACTCAAAGTGTCGCAATATCCCCATAAAAGCACACCATTTATATCAAGATTAAACTAGCACACCCCATTAAAAATATATACTTAACAATAAATTTTATATATTTCAACCTTATCGATAGCAGGTGCCAAGCTAGTCTCATTAGCGAAGGTTATTGTATTCTCTCCAGCTTTTAGCCTTATATCAATCACAACTGTACAATAATTGTTCCACGTAAAGGTATTGCGGAAATAGACCTTCTGTGTCTTCTCTCCATTTACATTGATTTCTGCTGCTCGATCTACTATATCGACATTATACATATGACCACCTAACTTTTGGGCATTGGCATAGTGTATCAGCAGCTTATAGTTTCCAGCTTCAGTAACCTTGATTTGATTGAAGATAAGCTTATTCTCTGCTCCTGCTCCAATTCCACTTACATATTTGCCACCTGAGGCATATCGGCTCTCTTTGATTACTGCTGTTCCAGATAAAGTATTAATATTAGATTCAGCTTCAAAGCTCGCAATAGCTTCTTGGCTATGCAATTTAATCGCTTCAATAGCAAGCTGCTTATCTGCAAAGGAAACTAGATTAATTCCAGCTTGGAGGAATATAGTTAGATACTTATTATCTTTAGAAGACAGATTAGTTATTTCTAAATCATTAACTTTTAAAGTTATAGCTTCACTATTATTTGAGCTAGCACCATAGTCTAATTCTATAGTATAGTAAGCATCAGCTTGAACACTGATAACAAAGGAGTTGTCACCTTCATCAAAAGTAAATCTCTCTAGATAAGCTATTCTAGCAGAATTTGTATCAGCATCTAAGCCCAGATAAGTTAGATCAATCTTATCCAAATCCACTGATAGCTTAGCTCTACTCATAGCTTTATCAGCCTTAGCAAAGGTAATAGTATGATTACCTTTCTCTAAATAGAGTTCAACAGATTTTCTAGCTTCATATTTCCAAGCAATAGTTGGAGGATACACCACCTTACTCCACTGTCTATCATCAACCTGCACTAACTGTTCAGCTATATCTCCATGCCCATTACCATAGAAGATATCCATTAGATAATTTCCTGTATGAGGAACCTCAACACTAAATTCAACTCTACTACTATCTCTTCTAATATCACCTACCCGATGACCTTTAGAGTTATAATTGTCCGTAGGATTATAGAGATTATTACCATCAAAATAGCCTCCGGCAAAGATACTGGCATTAGTTATTTTCCCTTCCTCTGCTTGATAACTCTGCTTCCATGACTTCTGATAGTCAGTACTTTTATTATCTCTATCAGCAGTTATTATTAGCTGATAGGCTGATGATATCTCCACCTTAGGCACTTTTATAGCAACTTTACCATCTACTATCTTATAATCTCCTGCTAACTCAAAACTTGGTCCAATAGATGCACCTTTTTGACCTGTCCACTCAGCAGATAAAATCTCAATATATACATCATTATCAAAAGAGTCTATATCCTCAAATCCATCAATAACTATATCAATATCACCATTTACCCCACCTAATAATAGCCTAGCTTCCTCTTTTTCACTATCTAAAGTAGCTATACCTTGCAAACCTGCCTTATTCCTATTAGGGGGAGTTACCTTGACTGTATGACCTGTCATATCACTATACCACTTGTATAACCACCAAGCACCAGTAACTTTATTATTCTCGACCACTAGATCATCTAAAGAGCCTGCATCATGCCAATAAGCTAAGCAAGCATCGACCTTAGTATCTTCAAAACGAGCCAACCATTGAATCAATTGACCTGGTACCGACAGATCCATAAAGGTTCCATACTCATTAATAGCAATCTCTCTTGGTGCAATTCCTAAGGTATCTTCAATCTTACGATAAGAGTTATAATGATCATACCACTCTGAATAAAAATGATTATCCAATTCATGCCAAGTCACCACATCAGGCAAACAATCATTGCCCTGAGCAAAAGCCATAAAATCAGCATAGAAGCCTTCATCATAATAGGAGTTATTGGGACCAGCAATTAAAGCCTCCTTATCAATGGAACGAATTCTTTGATAGACAAGCTTCCAATCATTAAAGAAATCTTCTTTCTTGTTATGTATGTTATACCAGATAGCATCAGGCTCATTAAAAGGAACATAGGCAAAGATTTCACGATTTGAGTTAGCAGCTACCTTTTTAGCAATAAGCTCTACCTTCTCTAAATAATCTTCAATGTCCGCCTCATCATAAGGCCACTTAGGGTAAACATCCTGCATATAGATTTGAATCTGTTTACCACCAGATTTTTTATAGATATCTGCTATCTCTAGAGCATCACCATTAGGATGTTGTAGACCTTCAGGTGCTTTTTGGGCAGCAACCTGAATCTTTAAAGGAGCTAAAGTATTATAATTTGGGATACCTTTATCACCTAAGCCATATAAAAAACCAATTCCTCCATATCTGATCTCTCCAGTATCTTCGCTTAAATCCACCTTCAACTTGTGCAAACTTACACACCTTCTTTCTATATTATTAATCCCTTAAAATATAACAATACCCACTTTCGTCATCCATTAATCTAAATAAGATGCTAATCATGGGTATTATTATACTCTTATACTTCTATTATTACTTCACTAAGCTGTTTACTTTCTCAGCAGATAGAGACTTATTGTAGATACGTAAATCATCTATCATTCCTTTAAATGGAGTATCCCACCAGTTAACTCCTAAAGTAAATAGAGTTTTTGCATTAGTAAAGACATTAGGGAAATCTTGACCTGCAAACCTCTGCTCTCCATTTACATATACCTTAATATCACCTTCATCAACAGTAATAGCGATATGGCTCCATTTCTTTGCATCAATAGTCATACCTGTAACAGCATCATACCAATCTTCTCCAGACCAGAGCATAGTCTCTTCAGCAGGACCATTAGGTACAAAGCTGAACCATTGATTAGCTGCCTGAGCTCCAAAGAAGGTTGTCGTAAATTGAGTAATCTTCTTAGGATTTAACCAGAAAGCTACACTATAATTATTGTCTCTAATTAGACCATCTGCTAAACGAATACCAGATTTACCATTAAAGACAGCAGCTTCTCCTTTGATACCTTCACTATAGTCTATTGATCCCCCATTTTTAGCAGTGATTTTATTACCAATCACTTTACCTTGCTCAAAATTACCAGTTGTATCCTCTAAATTCTCATCAAAGGTATAATGAGCTACTAAACCATCCTCATCAGCAACAGGTTCCTTGGCTACTACTTCTTCTTTTGCTTTAACCTTTACATCACCTGGAAGTTGACTTCCCCAAATAGAGATTCCTTCATCAGATAAAGCACTAAAGGTCATTACATACTCTTTTAATCCATCATCCCACTGCTTTAAGAAGACTCCGTAGTAAGTGTCACCATCAATAGTTATATTAACTTGATAGTCACCAACCTTCTCCCAAGTTCCTTCAACTGCTCCAGAGATAGTACCATCAGCATTAAGCTTGATATTCTCTGATAGATGGATATCTCCACCTGAAACTCCAAAGGTTGATTGAATATCGTTCTGATGATTAATATATTGATATACACCTAAGACTTCTTCCTTTGAATATGCTTCTACAGTCTCTCCAGCATAACGGTGAGGAACAATTACTGGCCATCCTTTAGAGTTCATTAGAAGCTGATGTACTCTTAAGCTATGCATCTCTCCCATTTCTGGAAAACGAGTATGGAAGATAATAAACATTTTATCAAGCTCTTCATCATAATAAGCTGCATTATGTCCAGGAGATAGATAACCTAGATCTGATTCAACAAATTTGAAGTTACCAACTAATTTAGCCCCATAAGGCTCAGCATTTCTCCAGTTACGTCCATCAATACCCTTTTTGATAAAGTCAACCATATCATTTCCTTGTGGATCTGTATAAGGTCCATCAGGGTTTTTAGAACGCATTACTCTAATATTATATCCTCCATCAGAAGCTAGAGTTCCAAAGGAAACGAATAGATAATAATATCCTGTCTCTTCACTATATTGAATTTGAGGTCCTTCCATTGGCATATGATTTCCACCAGCAAGCCTCTTACCATACCCTTGCCCTGGCTTAGGATAACCAGTCTTAGGATCCATCTCTAAGATATACATTCCTCCAGAATAAGAACCATAGTCCATCCATAACTTACCGTCAGCATCAAAGAAGACATGAGGATCAATTACACCAGGATGGATAGAATTATCATACTTCTCTCCTGCCTCTTCACTGTACTCTCCATTCTCATACTTCTTAATTAACATACCTTGATACTTATAAGGTCCTTCTATATCATCAGCAATAGCTAAGGCAATAGCTGATCTAGGAGACTCCCAATGAGCTGTACTAAAGTACATATAGTACTTACCATTAAGCTTTAGTATACTTTTAGCCCAAGTAGTTTCAGCATCTGGCTCTGGCCACTCTAAAGCCTCTTTAAATTCTTTTTCTACATTAGGTACAACAGGATTACTGTTACTCCAACCATTACCTACAGCTTCCCACTTCATTAAATCCTTAGATTTAGCAACACCTAAATGAGAACCAAAGACATAATAAGTCCCATTCTCCTTAACCATCATTGGGTCATGGACTGCTACATTTCTAAATTGTGGTCCTTTGATAACTATCTCCTTAGCTCCATCAGCAAGCTCTTTTACTTTATCTGCTGAGATAGCTTGATTATAGATACGTAAATCATCAATCATACCCTTAAAAGGAGTATCCCAATAGTTAACTCCTAGTGCAAAGACACTATCTTCATCAGTAAAGATATCAGGGAAACCTGCATCAGAAAATCTCTCTTGTCCATTAAGATAAATGTTAAGCTTACCATTGTCTACTGTAAAAGCTACATGGACCCATTCTTGTTTGGCTATCTTCATATAAGTACTACCATCATACCAAGGGTCATTTCCAGACCAAAGCATAGTCTCTTCACCTGGCCCTGATGGTACAAAACTGATCCATTTCTGTTTATCTGACTCATCAACTGAACCAGCAAAAAAAGTTGTTGTAAAGGCTGTGATCTCTTCAGGCTTTAACCAAAAGGATACACTATAACTGTTATCTGTAATCAATCCCTTTGATAAGCGAAGACCTGACTTACCATCAAATATAGCAGCTTGACCTCTCATCCCTTCACCATAGGTAATTGAGCCACCACGCTTAGCATCAATCCGCTTACCAACAATCTTAGCTTCTCCAAAATTATCAAGTTCATCTACTAAACTTTCATTAAAAGTATAATGAGCAATCAAACCATCCTCATTAGCAACAGGTTCTTTATAATCACCTGGCTCTTCTACTGGCTCAGATGACATAGCAAGTACATTTGTAGATGATACAATTGCTAACAATAACATCATCGGTACTACAAGTGATAGTATAGACTTCAATCTTTTTCTCATATTTCTTCCTCCCTTTCAATACTTTAAATTTTATTATAGTAAAATTCAAGAGGTTATTTTAGAAAAATAATCTCATAATAATCCCCCTAAATTCATTAACCTTTATAATCAATTCAACAATTAATATTGTTCATTAGTTTACTCTACAATCTGACTTCCCCAGATTGAAACTCCCTCTGCAGATAACGCAGTAAAGGTCATTACATTCTGCTTATTTGCTTCATCCCATTGTCGCAAGAAAACACCATTATAAGTTACGCCATCTATTGTCAACTTAACATCATGGTCTCCATTAAGTTCCCAGCTACCACTAGCATTTCCAAAGATTGTTCCATCCTCATTAAGCTCGATAATAATAGAATACTTTATATCAGCTGTAATATCTTTACCATGCTTAATAAACTTATATCTACCAGCTATATCCTCTACAGAATATTCTTCGATAGTCTCTTCTGCATATCTGTGAGGAGCCACTACAGGCCAACCGTCACTATTTATGAACATCTGATGAACCCTAACTTGGTGTGCTTCACCTTGACCTGGGAATCTAGTGTGGAAGAAAATATAGTGCTTTCCACTTTCCTGATTATAATAAGCACTATTATGACCTGGCGATACATACCCCAAATGATCTGTTGCTGGCTCCATCTCTTCTTTAAGAAATACAAAATTCCCCATCAGTTTAATACCATAAGGTTCAATAGCCTCATCATCAAATGAAGTACCAGCTGGTCCATGAGCATCAATCATCTCTTGACCCTTGGCATCATAATAAGGGCCATCAGGATTTTTAGAACGAGCAACTCTAATATTATAACCACCATCTGCAGCAAGACCACCATAGCTTAGGAATAGATAATAATAATCTGACTCTGGACTATAGAGTACATAAGGAGCTTCAATCCTACTATGATTTCCTCCTAATAACTTCTTACCATAGCCTTGGTCAGCATGAGGCTTACCTGTTGCTGGATCAAGCTCTAAAATAAAGATTCCACCTGAGTAAGAGCCATAGACCATCCACAGCTTCCCTTCCTTATCAAAGAAAACATCAGGGTCAACAGTATTTGGATGGATAGTAGCATCATAAATAGTCCCATCCTCACTAGTTTCATCCCACATTCCAGATTTTAAAAAGATACCTTTATCCTGATAAGGCCCTTCTACATTATCAGCTACAGCTAGACCAAGAGCAGACCTTGGAGAGCCACCTTCACACATATTATAGTACATATAATACCTACCATCTTCGAGCTGAATCACGTCAGGTGCCCAAAGAGTCTCAGTCTGTGCCCAGTCAAGCCCTTCACTTAACTCTTCTGTCACATTTGGAATCAAAGGGTTATTATCATGGACATGATCACTATACTGCTCCCAGTTAATTAAATCCTTAGAATAAGCAGAAGCTAAATGAGAACCAAAGACCCAATAAGTACTATCAGCTTTAATTACTGAAGGGTCATGAACTGACACACCATTAGAGTCAATAGGTACTACAATATTATTTGATACTTCTAATTTAGAAGTCCCTTCAGCCAGCTTAGCTATCTTATCAGCAGATATAGCTGCATCATAGATACGTAAGTCATCTATCATCCCTTTAAAGGGATCATTCCAATAATTAACTCCCAAACTAAAGATAGAATCTTCACCAGTAAATACATCAGGAAAATCTCTACCTACAAACATTTCTTCCCCATTTAGATAGACCTTTACCGTGCCATTATCTACTGTAAAGGCTACATGGCTCCATTGATTTACAGGAATTATTAAAGGGGTATAGGCATTATACCAATTCTCTCCAGACCAGAGCATTGTATGAGCTTCTGTTGGACCTTTTGGTACTAGACTAACCCATTGACTTGATTCCTTATCTGCCGGAATAGCTCCAAAGAAAGTTGTTGCTAAGTCTCTAATCTGGTCTGGTTTCAACCAAACAGAGACACTATAACTATTATCAGTAATTAGCTTATCTGGCAAACGAACACCAGACTTACCATCAAATACTGCAGCCTGCCCATTGATCCCCTTACTATAAGTGATACTTCCACCACTTTCACCAATTGATGAACCAATTTCTGTACCTGCTGTAAAATTATCAGTTATATCTGCTAAACTAGCCTCAAAATTAAAATGGGCTACTAAGCTATCAATCTCAGAATTAGATGCAAATGTATCAAAAGTTATTTTCTGATCTGTATCACCCATGATAACACTATTATTCTCTTCTTCAGCTCCAACTGTAGCAACGACTTCATAAGTACCTTCTGCTAATTTAAATTCAGCCACCGAAGCACTTTTACTAGCAATTGTTTTCCCATCTTTTTTAATAATGATATCAGCTACTATCAAATGACCTTTATCATTTTGGATACTCACTGTTAAATTATTTGTACCTAATATTACATCTGCTTCATCACCACCACTACCACCACTGCTACAAGCCCCTAAAATGTTAACAATCACTAGTAATAAAACAAGAATCAAAGACTTGTCTTTTGAAAAATTCATCAAACCCCTCCATCAGGATAGTAATAATACCTCTTAATTTATAGTCATCCAGCTTTAGGTCGAAATTTAAAAATACCACTATAGAAGGATATTGTGACATTTTTATCTCAGTGTACAGTTTACAGTGTACGATTGAGAATTAAGGTCTTTAAAAGCGAAAAGAATTATTGTTTGAACGAAGCAATTATTATCAAGTAATTATAGTTACAGCATAATCTATGAATTAGAAGTACTATATCTCTTAATTTCAATAAATTTTGATTGCGTAGTGAGTTTTAATTCTTTTCTAGACCTTTTGGTTACTTTTAGGGCAATGCTAAAAGTAACTCGGGAAAAAAGCTAATAAGCTTTCCCGAAAAATGTTTTAATAATTTTGCTCACTTTTTAAGAGCAAAAGTGTCACAATCCCCCCTAAAAATCGCTTATCCACGAAAAATATTATCACTATTCCTTTGATGAATAATTTATCTATATAGATAAATTATTCATCTAGATGGCTTCCCCAAATTGAAACTCCACCTTGAGATAAGGCACTAAAAGTCATTACATCTTCTTCCAAACCATCATCCCACTGTTCTAAGAATACACCATTATAAGTTGAACCATCTACTGTTAATTTAACATTATAACCTTCACTAAGTTCCCAGTAACCATCAACCTCGCCAGAAATGGTACCATCCTCATTAAGCTTAATAATAACAGATTCTTTTATATCTGCTGTGATATCTTTACCATGATTAACAAGTTCATATTGACCAATAACATCCTCTACAGTATATTCTCCAATAGTCTCTTCTCTATATCTATGAGGCGCAACTACAAGCCAACCTTCACTATTTATAAACATCTGATGTACTCTAAGTTGATGACCTTCACCTTGACCTGGAAATCTAGTGTGGAAGAGAATGTAATGTTTTCCGCTTTCTTGATCATAATAAGCACTATTATGACCAGGTGATACATACCCTAACTCGTGCTTTGCTAGTTCTCCCAGTTGATGGTGGAATACAAAGTTACCCATTAACTTAACACCATAAGGTGAGATAGCAGCATCATCAAAGAAGGTACCCCTTGAGCCATGAGAATCGATCATATCTTGGCCTTTCGCATCATAGTAAGGTCCATCAGGATTCTTAGAACGGGCTATTCTAATATTATAACCACCATCAGCACCTAGTCCACCATAGCTTAAGAACAGATAATAATAATCTGCTTCTGGGCTATATAATATATAAGGTGCTTCAATTCTACTGTGATTTCCTCCTAATAGCTTCTTACCATAACCTTGATCAGCATAAGGCTTACCTGTTGTTGGGTCAAGTTCTAAAATAAAGATTCCTCCTGAGTAAGAACCATAAACCATCCGCAGCTTCCCTTCCTTATCATAGAAGACATCAGGGTCAACAGTATTTGGATGGATAGTAGCATCATAAATTTCACCATCTGCACCTGCTTCTCCCCACATTCCAGATTTTAAGAAGATGCCTTTATCCTGATAAGGACCTTCTATCTTATCTGATACAGCTAGACCAAGAGCTGATCTTGGAGAATCACCTTTGCACATATTATAGTACATGTAATACTTTCCATCTTCTAACTGAATTACATCAGGTGCCCAGAAAGTGTCAGTCTGTGCCCATTCAAGCCCTTCACTCATCTCTTCTGTCACATTTGGAATCAGTGGATTACCATTGTGGACATGATCACTATACTGTTTCCAGTTAATTAAATCCTTAGAATAAGCAGAAGCTAAATGAGAACCAAAGACCCAATAAGTACCATCAGCCTTGATTACTGAAGGGTCATGAACCGATACACCATTAGGGTCTAATGGTACTTTAATCATATCTGGTGCTTCTAACTCAGCAGCTCCTTTAGCAAGCTCTGCTATTCTATTCTCATCTATAACCACATCATAAATACGTAATTCATCGATCATTCCTTTAAAAGGAGTATCCCAATAGTTAACCGCTAGAGCAAAAACAGAATCTTCATCAGTAAAGATATCAGGAAAATCTCTTCCTGCAAATAACTCTTTCCCATTTAGATATACCTTTACCTTGCCATTATCTACTGTAAAGGCTACATGAGTCCATTGCTTTTTAGGTATTGTTAAAGGAGTATCGGCATCATACCATGGATCATTCCCAGACCAAAGCATTGTCCTACCTACTGGACCTTTTGGTTGAAGACTAATCCACTTTTGTCTACCAGTCTCTTCTTCATTTATACCACCAAAAAAGGTTGTTGTAAAATCTGTAATTGCTCTAGGATTCAACCACATGGATACACTATAACTATTATCTGTAATCAATCCTTTAGGCAAGCGAACACCTGATTTACCATCAAATACAGCAGCTTGGTTTCTCATACCTTTACTATAAGTAATTGAACCGCTATCGTTACTAGTAACAAGCTTACCAACAACTTCACCCTCTCCAAAATTACTGGTTGCATCTTTTAAATTTTTGTCAAAGGTATAATATGCTACTAAACCATCTTCATTAGCAACTGGTTCTATATACTCAGTTTCTTCTACTGGCTTAGCTGACATAGCAAATACAACTGTAGAAGATACAACTGTTAATAATAATAGAAATGACAAGATCAGATTTATTTTCTTTCTCACATTAACTCCTCCTTTTAGATAGTTTAGTAATAAAAATATTTAGGAGGTTATTATAAAGATAGTTTAATAATAACCTCCCTAAATTAACACCTAGCAAAAATTATCTCTATAAACCTTTAGCAAGCTCTTTAACAGTATTTTTAGAGATAGCCTTGTCATAGATACGTAAATCATCGATCATACCTTTAAATGGAGCATCCCACCAGTTAACAGCTAAAGCAAATTTGGTATCATCTCCACTAAAGACCTTAGGAAAACCTCTACCAGAGAATTCCTGGCTACCATTTATATAAACCTTAGCTTCACCATTCTTTACAGTAATTGCTACATGACTCCATTTATCAGTATCAATCTGCATACCAGCAGCAGCATCATACCACTTTGTTCCAGACCACAGCATAGTATCTCCTGTAGGACCATTTGGTACAATACTGATCCATTGCTCCTGAGTTTGAGCACCAAAGAAAGTCGTCACATACTGTTTAATCTCTTTAGGATTTAACCAGAGTGAAACACTATAGCTATTATCAGTAATCAATCCATCTGGTAAACGAATACCTGATTTACCATCAAATACAGCAGCGTGATCAATTACACCATCACTGTAAGTAATTGTACCACTACCTTTAGCATCAATAGTATTTCCAACAACATTACCTGCTGCAAAGCTACCAATTGTATCTTCTAAACTCTCATTAAATGTATAGTGTGCTATTAAGCCACCCTCTATATCTACATTAATATCCTCACTAACATCATTTTTGGCTGTTTCATCTTCAGAGGATATATCACCTACAGCCTCAGTTCCCCAAATAGAGATACCTTCATTAGATAAAGCACTGAAGGTCATTACATTCTTTTTAAGTCCTCTATCCCATTGCTTTAAGAAGACTCCATGGTAAGTTGCACCGTCAATAGTTAGATCAACTGTATAATCACCTGTCAGCTGCCAAGTCCCTGCAACTGCTCCAGAGATAGTTCCATCTGCAGCCAATTTGATATTCTCTGATAGATTTATATCTCCACCAGGATTTCCAAAGGTTGCTTGGATATCGTGTCCATGATTTACATATTGATAGATTCCTGTTACCTCTTCTTTAGAGTATTTAGCAACAGTTTCTCCTTTATAGCTCTGTGGAGTAATTACAGGCCATCCTTTAGAGTTAATTAACATTTGATGGACTCTAACCTGATGGATTCCACCTTGACCTGGGTAACGGGTGTGGAAGATAACATACATCTTGCCAGTCTCTTCATCATAATAAGCTGAGTTATGTCCAGGAGAAAGATAACCTAGCTTTGACTCAACAAAGGCAAAGTTACCAATCATTTTTGCCCCATAAGGCTCAGCATTAGCCCAATTACTTCCATCCACATTTATAAGATCTGCCATATCATTTCCTTGAGGATCGAAGTATGGTCCATCTGGATTCTTAGAACGAGCCACTCGGATATTATATCCACCATCTGGAGCTAAGGTACCAAAGGAAAGGAATAGATAATAGTATTCAGTCTTTGGATTATAAAGAATATAAGATCCTTCCATAGGATTATGATTTCCACCTGTGATTCTCTTACCATAAGTATTATCTGATTTTGGATATCCAGTTTCAGGATCCATTTCTAGCATAAAGATTCCACCTGCATAAGATCCATAAAGCATCCATAGCTTACCTTCAGCATCGAAGAAGACATGAGGATCAATTGCATTTGGATGAATATTAGGATCATGAGAAACTCCCTCTACGTTTATTTCTCCTTCATTATAGGACTTAATTATCATCCTATCATATTTATAAGGTCCTTCAATATCATCAGCAACAGCTAACCCGATAGCTGATCTTGTTGCACCCCAAGCACTAGAGCTAAAATATAGATAATATTTGCCATTGAGCTTGATAGGACTTTTAGCCCAAGTACTTACAGCATCCTCTGGATCTGGCCATTCTAAAGCCTCTTTTAGTTCTTTAGTTGGATTAGGAATAATAGGATTATCTGGAGTAAAACCATTCCCTATTGCTGTCCAACTAATTAAATCCTCAGACTTAGCTGCACCCAAATGAGAACCGAAGATATAGTAGGTACCATCTTCTTCGATTATCATCGGATCATGGACAGATACACTATTAGGATCTATTGGTACTATAACCTCATCTGGTACTTCTAACTCAGCTGCTCCTTCAGCAAGCTTAGCTATCTTATCTGCTGAAATAGCTTCATCATAAATACGTAAGTCATCTATCATCCCTTCAAAAGGTTTATCCCAATAGTTAACTCCTAAAGCAAAGACAGCTTCTTTGTTAGTAAAGAGATCAGGAAAATCTTTTCCTGCAAATTGCTCTTGACCATTTAAATAGACCTTCATTTTACCATTATCTACTGTGAAGGCTACATGAGTCCATTGCTCTGTTGGAATTGTTAGATTAGTTGCTGCATCATACCAATTCTCCCCAGACCAGATCATTGTACGTCCTGCTGGTCCTTGTGGTACTAGACTAATCCATTGGCTTGATGCATCATCTGCTGGTACTGCTCCAAAAAAGGTAGTCGTATAATCTGTAATCTCCTTTGGATTTAGCCAGATAGATACACTATAGCTATTATCTCTAATCAATCCATCTGCTAAACGAAGACCTGATTGACCATCAAATACAGCAGCTTGACCTTTAATTCCATCATCATAAGTAATTGAGCCACCGCTATTATCAATACGATCTCCAGTAACTTTCCCTTCTACGAAATTATTAGTTTTATCCTCTAAATTACCATCAAAAGTAAAGTGAGCTATTAATCCTCCTCCAGCTTCTGTTTCTACTGGAGCTGATGACATAGCTTCTACATTTATGGAAAAAGCAATAGAGAATGATAATAGACATAGTAATATGGATAATAAATCTATATTTAATCTTTTTTTCACATAAATTACCTCCCTTATTAAAAAAAGCCTATTTCATATAATCATTTAAGAGCTAATGATATTGATAATAGGCTTATAGGTTTATAGTGTTATACCTTATTTAATTGTCTTTAATCTGTAATGAAACAAATTGAAAGTTAAAAACTAACTCAAATAATTAAGAAAGATTTCTTTTAAATTCATAATATTCGCAAAATTATTTAAAATCTATTTATAACTTATATAAAACCTGTAGAAACTGCTATATATTTTCAAATATTGGAATGTTTTCTAACCGATTAGAACCTTATTAAAATATTATAGAACTTATTCTAATCGGTTAAGAAATCTATCAAATCAGATTAATCTGATTTATTTAATTAAGATAATGTCAATAAAACTACTGATTTTGAAGGTAATACAGCTTCAACTCCACAATCAGTTAACTTCGCATTTGTAAATTCAGCAGGTTTAACTACTTCTGGATTTTCAAAAGTATTATGAGCATCTATTGTATCTGCAGTTAACACTCTTCCACTTACATTAGATAGATTAAGTTCAGCTGCAATCAAGTTAATATCAACCTTAATATCTTTATTAGGATTTAAGTTACAAAGAGTAATATTGACATTCCCTTCAGCATCTCTAGAAGCAGTTATACTAACTGCTGGTATCTTCTCTTCACCATACTCATAGTCTTCACATTCTAAATCTAAAGCTAATAAAGTAGCATCTTGATGAACTTTATTCATTTCAAAGACATGATAAGTTGGAGTTAAGATCATCTGCTCTTCATCAGTTAAGATCATAGCTTGTAGTACATTAACTGTTTGGGCAATATTCGCCATCTGTACTCGATCACAATGATCATGGAATATATTGAAAGTTACACCAGCGATTAAAGCATCGCGGATTGTATTTTGTTGATATAAGAATCCTGGGTTTGTTCCCTCTTCAACTTGGTACCATCCACCCCACTCATCTACAATTAAAGCTACTTTCTTTTCAGGATCATACTTATCCATGATTGTAGTATGTCTCTCGATCAATTCATTCATGTATAATGTCTTTTGCATAGTTTCAAACCATTCATCCTCTTCATATCCTGTAGCTTTCTTTTTGTTCTCCCAACCACCTGGATGAACATAGTAGTGTAAGCTTAAACCACTCATGAAGTCCTTAGCTTCTCTCATTAAAACCTCAGTCCAATTATAGTCATCGATATTTGCTCCACCAGCAATCTTATAAAGCTTATTATCACCATAATCACGAGCAAAGGTTTGGTAACGACGGTACAGATCAGCATAATACTCAGGGCGCATAAATCCTCCCCATCCCCAGTTCTCATTACCGATACCAAAATAAGTTAAATCCCAAGGCTCTTCTCTTCCATTCTCTTTTCTCCAATCAGCCATAGGTGATTTACCATCAAAGGTCATATATTCTACCCATTGCTGCATCTCTTGTACAGTACCACTAGCTACGTTACCGCAGATATATGGTTCTGTTTCAAGTTGATCACATAAGTCAAAGAATTCATGGGTTCCAAAGTGATTGTTCTCTACTACTCCGCCCCATAAAGTATTGATTACCTTAGGACGGTCTTCTCTTGGTCCAATCCCATCTTTCCAATGATATTCACTAGCAAAGCATCCTCCTGGCCATCTAAGAACAGGAATATCGATATTTTTTAAAGCCTCAACTACATCATTTCTAATCCCTCTAGTATTTGGAATATCAGAATCTTCACCAACCCAGATTCCTTTATAAACACATCTTCCTAAATGTTCTGCAAAGTGACCATAAATATTCTTATTAATCTTTCCTTTTTTAACATCTAAATTTAAAAATGCTTTATTCATAATCAATAACCACCTTCCAACTTTTAATAAAATTTATTAGAATTTTTATTTATTATCTTCATCTTTCTTATTATCATCCACCTTATCATCATCTTCCATCTTCTTGATAAGGTCATCATATCCGTACAACCTCAACTCTTTAGCAAAATGGCATGCAACATAATGTTCAGAATCTTCATCCATTTTCCTCAATGGAGGTTCTTCATTTCTACAAATATCATAAGCATATGGACATCTAGGAGCCAAATTACATCCCTTTGGCGGATTAGATGGGTCTGGTACTGATCCTTCTAGTCTAACCCTCTTCTTCTTAGATCTAGGATCTCCCTCAGGTATAGAACCTAATAATGCCTCAGTATAAGGGTGAAGAGGTTTTTGATAAAGATCATCTGATTTAGCAATCTCCACAATCTTGCCAAGGTACATAACTATAACTCTATCACTAATATGTTCTACTACACCCAAGTTGTGAGCTATAAATAGATAAGTCAACCCTAGCTCTTTCTGCAAATCAGATAATAAATTTAGAACCTGAGCTTGAACCGAAACATCTAAAGCTGAAACCGGTTCATCACAGACGATAATCTTAGGATTTAGTGCAAGAGCACGAGCAATTCCAATTCTCTGTTTCTGACCACCACTAAACTCATGAGGGTAACGATTCATTTGATAATCGCTTAATCCTACTCTTCTTAATAATTGCCTTACCCTTTCAGTTCTTTCTGCTTTAGTACCAATCTTTTGGACCCGTAAAGGCTCAGCAACTATATCACGAACTGACATTCTAGGATTAAGGGAAGAACTTGGATCCTGAAAAATCATCTGAATATCTCTTCTAAGCTCATTTAAGGTAGCATCATCTGCTGTTAGAATATCGATTACTTCACCATCAGCTTTGTAATACTTCACACTACCAGCAGTAGGAGTAGTCAATTTCAAAAGGCAGGCACCAGTTGTAGATTTCCCACAACCACTCTCTCCTACTATTCCAATTGTTTCTCCTCTTTTAACACTAAAGCTTACACCATCTACTGCTTTTACATTCCCCACAACCTTCTTCAAAAGACCTTTCTTAATAGGAAAGTACTTCTTTAGATTTTCAACTTCGAGTATTATATCATTATTCTTCATTCATACTACCCCCTTCCTTTTCAGAAAGCCAACATTTTACTGAATGCTCTTCATTTATGTCAAATGTTGGAGGCATCTTCTCTCTACAAATATCCATCGCGTGTGGACAACGAGGAGCAAAATAGCACCCCTTAGGGAGCTCAGTAAGATTAGGAACAGTACCTTCGATTGGAACTAACTCTTCTTTATTTCCTATCTTTGGTATAGAACTCAATAACCCCTTAGTATAAGGATGCTTAGGATTATAAAAAATTTCATCTACACTTGCTGTCTCTACTACCTTTCCTGTATACATAACCATTACCCTATCAGCAATCTCACCAATTACATCAAGGTCATGGGTAATAAACATAATGGCAGTATTAAATTCATCCTGTAAGTCTTGCATCAAATCAAGAATCTGAGCTTCTACAGTTACATCTAAGGCTGTAGTTGGCTCATCAGCAATTAAGAACTTCGGATTACAAGATAACGCCATTGCAATCATTGCTCTTTGACGCATTCCACCACTTAATTCAAAGGGATATTCATCAACCCGCTTCTCTGGAGCAGGAATCCCCACCTTTCTAATCATTTCAATAGCTATCTCTCTAGCCTCTTCCTTGCTTACACCTTGATGTAAACGAACAGCCTCTATAATTTGAGAACCAATTGTATAAACTGGATTCAATGATGTCATCGGCTCTTGGAAGATCATCGCCATCTCATTTCCACGCAGACTTCTCATCTCTTTACTACGCGGAGAAAGTGAAGTAATGTCAACAACCTCATCTAAACCATAATACTTAATGCTACTTCCAGGTTCAAGCTTGCCCTTTGGCTTAGGAACTAGGTTCATAATTGATTTAGATGTCATACTCTTACCACAACCACTCTCTCCAACTACTCCTAGGGTCTCACCTTCATAGATTTCAAAATCAACATCATCAACGGCCTTAACTACACCTTCATGGGTATAAAAATAGGTTCTTAGGTTTTTAACCTCTAATATCTTCTTTTTATCCATAATTCTAACTCCCCTCACTTTCTACACAAGGTTTAATGATAAGGATCTGCTGCATCTCTTACCCCATCTCCTACAAAGTTAAATGCTAAAACTGTAACTATTATAAAGCCTGCTGGTATAAAGAGCCAAGGATAGTCAGCTAAAGCTCTTATATTCTGAGCATCCATCAACAATACTCCCCAACTGATAGCAGGTGGACGAAGACCAAGACCTAGGAAACTTAAAGTTGTTTCACCTAAAATCATTGCAGGTATTGCCATAGTAACATTTACCAGAATAAAGCTCATACAATTTGGCAATAGATGCCTAAAAATAATTGTACCTCCTTTGGCTCCAAAAGAGTGAGCAGCTTTAACAAAATCCTCTTCTTTAAGAGCAAAAACCTGTCCTCTGATTGTACGAGCCAAACCTGTCCATCCTATAATCGATAGAATTAATGTAATAGCAAAATAAGTTTGAAGTACCGACCAATCTGGAGGAAGTGCTGCTGATAAAGCTAACCAGAAAGGAATTGGTGGAATAGACATTATAAATTCAATTATTCGCTGTATGATATTATCAATTGTCCCTCCAAAATAACCTGATATACCTCCAATCATAAGTCCTAAAGCAAGAGTAATAGCAACCCCAACAAAACCAACTGATAAGGAGATCCTAGCACCATATAAAGTACGAGAGAACAAATCTCTTCCTAAACCATCAGTTCCAAATAAGAACATAGCACCTTCATCAACACCTAAAAGATGAATATTAGTTTTAAATAGTCCTAATAATTTATAAGGATGTCCTTTAGTAAAAAATTTCACTGAATGTTTTTTACTTTCATCTATTTTATAAATCTTAGCTAAAGTTAATGGGTCACGCTCGCCTTTAAGCCCATAAACAAAGGGTTTTTGTAAACCATCTTCTCCTATAATATGGATTCGTTGTGGAGCAACATTTGTGTACTCAGTAAAACGTTGATTAGGATCATAAGTTGAAAGAAAGCCAGCAAATATCGCAGATAGATACAATAAGATTAAAAATCCCATTGAAAACATTGCAACCTTATGCTTTTTAAAGTCACGCCAGATAAGTTCAAATTGCGAAGCTGGCTTCTTACGCTCAAGATCAGTATTATCTACTGAAACATCTTCATTTATTTTAATATTACTTTCATTTTCCATATACTACAACCTCCTATTCATAACGGATTCGAGGATCAACTATCGCTAATAGAATATCTGAAATTAAAGTTCCGATAATGGTTAAGGAACTCAATAGCATCATAATTGTACCTGCTAAATACATATCCTGAGTTTTAAGTGCATCAAGAAGCTTTGGACCAAGAGTTGGTAATCCCAATACAATTCCAGCAAGGGTTCCTCCAGAAATAAGCCCTGGTAACATCCATCCGATTGTACTAACAAAGGGATTGATAGCTATTCTAGCCACATGCTTTACAATAACAATATATTCAGATAAACCTTTTGCTCTTGCTGTTTGAACATAAGCTTTACGTAATTCATCTAGCATCTGCCCTCTCATAATACGGATAAGTCCAGCCATACCTCCTGTTCCTACTACAACAACGGGTACCCAAAGATGCTTTAACATATCGATAAATTTACCGAAGCTCCAAGGTTCTCCCATGTATTCCATTGAAAAAAGACCACTAAGATCTGCTCCGAAAAATTTAACACCTATAAACATTAAGAATAATGCCAATAAGAAATTAGGTATTGCTACCCCTATAAAACCAATAAAGGTAAAGACATAGTCAAAGACAGAATATTGGCGTACTGCTGAATAAATACCTATCGGAACGGCTAAACTCCAAGTAAATAAAACAGTTGCTAAAGAAAGTAAGATTGTAAACCCTATTCTCTCTTTAATTATCTTTGCAACTGGTTGCTGAGCTTTAAAGGACATTCCAAAATCTCCACGGGGAAAACCACTAATCCATTTAAAGTATTGAACATAAGTTGGTTGACCTAAGCCATAACGCTGCTTAATAGCCTCAACTCTATCTTGTGTTACTTCCCCACCTAATCTTTGCTGTTCTGCTATATAAGTCTCTAAATAACTTCCAGGTGGTAACTTAATTACTATAAAAGTAACAATAGAGATTGCAATCAATAACGGAATTGCCATTAGACATCTTCTGATTATATAGTTTAACAATGAAATCTCCTCCCTATCATTTTCTAAAAATCACATTCATCCGACAGATGTCGAATGAATATGATTTCTGAAATTATATTTTCTTAATCAACTTTTTTGTAGCTTATTGATTTCTTCTTGCTGCATCTTTCCAGTAGAATTGCTCAACATAAGCATTCTTAGTTGCTGCTACAGAAGGGTTATCTCCAACTCTACGTACATTACCAAGTCCTTTATTAGAGATTCCTACGTGTCCAGCCATACCAACAGTTCCAATTGATGGCACTTGCTCAGCAACCATATCTCCAATCTTAGTTAAAAGTTCTTTCTGTTTTTCTTCGTTAACATGAGGAATCATTTGTCCCCAAGTATACCAATCAATTGCATATTGAGGTGGTTTAGTAGCATCTGCACCTTCAGGAATATCTCTAACTGTTCCATCAAATGGGTTATAATAATTAAACCAGTTACCCCATTCATAATGTGTCTGGATAGCAGGGTTATATTGATCCCAAGGTGGTCTAGAACCTGTCATAAACTGAGTCAAGATTTGACTCTTACCATTTCCTAGTTGTTGCCATAAAGATCCTTCTTCTAGTGTTTTAAGGTTAACTTTAATACCTATATTTTCCCAATAATCACGAGCTAATTGAGAAGTTTCAACTGCTACAGATCTACTGGAATTCGCTGTTAGATTAAGGATTAATATCTCTCCATCAGGTCTTTCTCTATATCCGTCACCATCATTATCCTTTAATCCAATCTCATCTAACCATTGCTTAGCTGTTTCTGGATCATATTGAGCATAAGATTGAGCCCATTCCTCTTTATATACCGGTACAGTACCAGGTGTATAAGCTAACTGTCGAGGAGTTCCCTGACCTAAGAATACCAATTCGTTGATCTCTTCTCTATTAATTGCTATAGAAAGAGCTTGGCGGAACTTCTTATTCGCTAAGATCTTAGCCATAACTGGATCATCTTGATATTGATGTTGAACTCCAAGAGTAACTCTATTTGCCCAAATTGATTTTCCTATCCAAGCATCATATCCTCCAGATTCTTCATTAGCCTTGAAAGTAGGATAATCCTTTAAAGAAAGGAAAGCACTTGCATAATCGATATTTCCAGAAAGTATCTTTAACTTACGTGTTTCTGCATCTGGTGTAATAATTGTTTTGATCTTATCAATATAAGGCAATTGGTTACCTTCTGAGTCAACCTTCCAATAATAAGGGTTACGCTCATATACTCTACCAGTGGTAGTTATCTCTTTTACTACCCAAGCAGAAAGTCTTGGTCTTCCAACAGGCTTAGGATCAGTAAAGATTGCTGAGTTTTGTTCATTAAATAATTGAACCCATGAACCATATCCTTCTTTCTCAGCCATTTCAACTACATCAGGGTTATATTTAACATGATATTGCTTTAAATAGTGAGCTGGTATAAAGAAGTCCATACCTCGATACCAATAACCATTTATCCAATCAATAAATCCATAATAAGGAATTTTGAAATTAAACTCTAAAGTATAATCATCTAAAGCACTTACTTTCATAGGCTCTCCACCTGGAGCTAACCAAGCTGGGAATATAGGACTGATCTCCTTATTCTGCATAACATCTTCAAACCAGAATACAAAATCATGAACAGTCAATGGTTCTCCATCTGACCATTTCACCCCTTTACGTAAATAAAGAGTTAATTTCTTACCACCATCAGTAAACTTCCAATCTTTAACGAAGTTTCCGATAGTTTCTAGATGATCTAAGTCTTTATTGTGTGTAAGTGGAGCCTCTGAATTAAGCTGTCCAGGAATACCTAAACTATCAGTGTTAAACTGTGTTAACTGAAGAGTACCCCCATATAAACCGACCTCATCTTCTGGATCAACTACCATAGGCTCTTCTGGTAATCTTTCATCTACAGGTGGTAATTCACCTGCTTCCACTTTAGCATGTAACATTGGAGCTTCACCATATTTGCCAACTTTAACAGGTGCTCCTGTTGCTCCTTGACCAGTAGAATTATCAGCTTTATCTTGAGTCTTTTCTGCTGTTTTAGATGTCTCTACCTTCTCGTTATTAGCAGATTGGTCACTTCCACTACAACCTACTAGAGTTACTACTAAAACCAGCATTAAAATTAATATAGTACTTCTGAATTTAAACATTATATTCCTCCTTTGTATTAAAATCTCGATAAACAAAAATACCCATTTCAAAATATTATCTAATTATAAATTAGATAATATTTGCGGGTATTATTATAGACTTATAAACTTATATTTTCTGATTATATTATAACTTATTTAAGTACCTTTTTCCACAGTTAGCTCAAAAGAGGGTGATTTAATCTTAAACACAGTAATTTAATGTAATAACTTATGATATCTCAACAAATTATCATTTCTTATTTCAGCTTATAGTTTTAAAGAATAATTTATTTGAGTTTTTATCTTCTTATAATAATTACAAAATTCACCGCTTATACTAAGTAGTTTTTATTATCTTCTAAAAATTATAGGATACTACTTCACAATAACCAAAAATTATAACGCCTCTTTTCTAACCGTTTAGAAAAAGGTTAAAAAATATTTCTAACCGTTTAGATTACCTCTAAAAAAATATTTCTAACCGATTAGAAGATGTTTGTTACCTTAATTATATACCTAATCTTCATTAATGTCAATCAATAAAACTAATTTTATTGATGATTAAAAGTATTTAAAAGGGGATAACTCACTTATACTAGTAATTACACCTTAAAATTATATTTTTAGGCTAATAAAACTCTTAACTAATTTTGTGGTAGCGTTACCACAAAATTAGTTAGAAAAGCTTAAATACAGCAAAAATAGAAAGGGGTTGATAACAAAACCAATTATCAACTACAGACGGTATAATGCTATTATCTATTCTAGTAATCAGCTCAAGTAGATTCCCTTTTAACTAGCTTGGGTAACACACTCTTATGCTGTGGTGCTTCTTTAGAGCCCTTGATTCTATCAAATAACATATCTATAGCAAGTTTAGACATCTCCTCTTTAGGTAAAGCCATAGTAGTCAGATTCGGTCTAACATAAGTAGCTACACTGTCATCAAAACCAATAATGGCTATATCTTCTGGTATACTCATCTTAAGCTCATTCAACTTATCTATAACTCCTGTCCCCATTACATCATTATACACAAAAATAGCCGTTAATTCAGGACTTCTCTTGATTAATTTTTCAGTAAGCCTAAATCCTTCTCCCCTAGAAAATTCACTTCCTAATTCTATATAGTCTTCATTTATATCTATTTGAAATTCCTCTAAAGCCTTTTTATAACCAATAAGCCTGTCTTCAGTTGTCTTACTATCTTCAACCCCAATAAAACCGATATGCATATGTCCTGCATCAATTAGATGTTTAGTGGCAATAACTCCTCCATCTACATCATTTATTGTAACAGTATCAATCTCATCTATTATTCTACCTCCAGCCAATCCAACTACAGCGATACCTTCAGAATTTATTGTTTCAATAAAATCACTTTCAGTAATCTCCCAAGTTAAAGTAGTAATAATTCCATCAACTCTGTTCTCTAATAAGTTCTTCATATATAACTCTACTCTATCAGTCTTGCTTTCTGTATTACACAAATAAACACTATATCCTCTTTCAAAAGCCATATCTTCAACACTCTTGGCTATTTGAGAAAAGAAATTATTGTCAATAGATGGAACCAGATGAGCCAGAGTATTTGTCTCCTTTCTAGAAAGAGCCCTCGCTATCCTATTAGGTCTATAATTTAACTCTTTTATAGCCAGTTCAACTCTTTTGGTCAACTTATCACTGACATTAACACCTGAGTCAGTATTGATAACAGCAGAAACTGTAGCAACTGAAACACCTGCAAGCTTTGCAACATCTTTCATAGTAGCCATTTATTAATCCCCCTAATCTTATAAACTATTTTAAATTATAATGAATACTATCTATTTATATAATAATTAATTATATTCTAACCGGTTAAGATTAATTATAACTCTATATAATACCCCCTGTCAAGTAATTACAAATATGAAGATTATTTTCTTAAAATATCTTTTCTAAAAAATAAAATAAACTTACTTATCTTATTTATAAAACTAGTGGGATTTATAGATTCTTTAACTAAGTATTATTACTTATAAACTACCTTTATCTCTACTGTTTCTTTTACTTACTCAAAGATAATATAAGATTAATCAATATAAAAACTATAAATACTCTTTGCCGTATAAATCTTCTCTGGTGTATAGGTCTTAGTCGCTAAGCTATCAACATTAATTGCATCTGGGTAATCTTGAGTCTCTAAGCAGAGAGCTAAATGCTTTCTGGCTTCTTGACCACTATTTAATACTCCTTGATCCTCTCTTTTTATCTGATTTCCAGCATAAAAGACTAATACTGGTTGATCTGTCGAAACACTTAATACTCTTCCTGACTCTTTATCCTTTAATGTTACAGAGTTTTCTCCTTCTTCTAAAACATAAGGATGGTCATAACCACCTGTAAATTTAAGCTGTTGATAATCTGCTGCAATCTCTTGACCTACTTCTTTAAATTCTCTAAAATCAAAAGGAGTTCCCTCTACCTCTCTAATCTCTCCTGTAGGCATTGACTGTTCATCTAAGACTAAAAATTTCTCAGATTTTATCATCAATTCATGATTTAAAATATCAGTCTTAGCCTCTCCTGATAGATTGAAATAGCTATGATTTGTTAAGTTAATAATAGTCTCTCTATCTGGTCTAGCTTGATACTCTATTTCTAAGGTATCACCTACTAATAAATATCTAACTACAAATTCTACATCTGCTGGAAAGCCTTCTTCCAAATGAGGACTGAAATAACTTAGCTCTAGTCCATTTTCTAGCTCTGTTACCTCCCAAATCCGCTTATCAAGACCAGTTCCACCATGTAGGTTATTTTCATTTTCATTGGCAGCTAATTGATAGACCTCTCCATTAAGCTTAAATTCTGCATTGCTTATTCTGCCAGCATGTCTACCGATAATAGCTCCAAAGTAAGGTGACTTAGTTAGATAGTCCTCTAAATTATCATAACCTAATACCACATTCTCCATCTTACCATTTTTGTCTGGAGCATAGATCTTTGTAATAATCCCTCCATAGTTAAGTACATTAACCTGTAATTTTTCATTCTTTAAGATATATTCGATTACTTCTTCACCAGTTGCTAATTTACCAAAGCTCTTTTTTGTTATCTCCATCTGATCATCTCCTTAGCTACATGATTTTTATTGCTTAATAGATATATCAAGATACTCTATACTTTAAAAAGTAAGCAAAATCATTAAAATATTTTTCGGGAAAGCTTATCAGCTTTTTCCCGAGTAACTTTTAGCATTGCCCTAAAAGTCACCAAAAAGTCTAGAAGAAAATTAAACTCTCTCAGCAATCACAGTCTTAATTATTATTAATATTAGACTCTCTCTAGTTAAGATTTTGATTAACTTTAAATTTTAATTCAATTTTTGCTTCGTTCAAACAATAATTTTCTTCGGTATAAAAATCTTTAAAGCCCTTTAACTGTCAACCGTACACTGTACACTGAGATAAAAGTGTCCTAATATCCTTTTATTACATCATTTTTTCTACAAAATAAGAATCCATAATACTCTGCTTTAAAGTATATGGATTCTTATCAGAATTACTATATTGTACTAAACCTTATTTTTATAACTTAGCTAAGATTTTTTCTGCTACATCTTCAGCTGTGAAACCAAAGTGCTTAGCTACTTGCTCACCAGGACCACTAGCACCAAAGGTTTCCATGCTAATTGTCATATCTTGAGGTCTTAAGAATTGATACCAACCTTGAGCAACCCCTACTTCCATTGCTACTCTTAATTCAGTATCTCCTAAAACTTCTTCAACATACTCTGTTCCAGAAGCTGCAAAGTTACTTCTTTCAGGTACAGAAACAATTTTAGCCTCTTTACCTTCTTTAGCTAATAATTCTGCTGTTTCTACTGCTAAAGAAACCTCACTACCGCAAGCAATTAAAGTTACATCAGCATTGTCAGCATCCTTAACCACATATCCACCTTTGTAGAATCCCTCAATTCCTCCTACCTTATCAAGGTGAGGTAAGTTCTGTCTAGTTAAGACTAACACTGTAGGTCCATCAGTTTTTTCCATTGCTGCAACCCAAGCTGCTTTGACCTCTTCTTCATCAGCTGGTCTAAATACTTGTAAGTTAGGAATTAATCTTAAAGCTTCTGTATGCTCAATTGGTTGATGGGTTGGTCCATCTTCACCAACATAGATTGAATCATGAGTAAAGACATAAACTACTGGCTGCTTCATTAAAGCTGCCATTCTAATTGCAGGTCTTAAGTAATCTGAGAATACATGGAAGGTTGAAACAAAGGGTCTTAATCCACCATGTAGTGAGATACCATTTGCAATAGCACCCATCGCATGCTCTCTTACACCAAAACGGAAGTTACGACCATTATAATTATCCTTTTGTATCTCAGCATATTTATCTAAATAAGTCTTATTAGATGGTGCTAAATCTGCAGAACCACCAACTAAGTAAGGTACCTCGTCAGCAACTTTTTGTAAAGTAGCCCCAGAAGAACTTCTAGTAGCAATTGGAGCCTCTATCTCAAAGTTAGAGATTACTTCTTTAAAGTTAGCAGGCAATTCTAAGTTTTGAGCTTGATCCCACTCTGCTTTTAACTCTGGGTTAGCTTCTGCCCACTTAGCAAAAGTAGCTTTCCACTCTTCTTCTAGCTTTGCTAACTCTTCAGCTCTTTTTGCTCTAGCTTCTGCTACCTCCTCTGACACGTAGAATTTCTGGTCAGCAGGTAAACCTATATTCTCTTTTAATCCTTGAATCTCTTCATCACCTAATGGAGCACCATGAGCTGCACTTGTTCCTTCTTTAGTAGGTGCACCGCAAGCAATCTTAGTGTGAGCTACGATCAAAGTTGGCTTATCTGTTACTTTCTTACCTTCTTCAATTGCTGCTCTTAAAGCATCGATATCATGTCCATCTACAGCATCAATCACGTGCCAATCATAAGATTTAAATCTAGCTGGAACATT
This sequence comes from Orenia metallireducens, assembly GCF_003001995.1. Classification (GTDB taxonomy): domain Bacteria; phylum Bacillota; class Halanaerobiia; order Halobacteroidales; family Halobacteroidaceae; genus Orenia; species Orenia metallireducens_B. The sequence goes on from NZ_PVNB01000034.1 coordinate 40,850, forward strand.
CTCAGTGAAAGTAATGTCAGTACTACCACCAATTGAGATTTCATTATCATCATAAATAGCAATTAATCTTCCTAAGCCTAAATGCCCTGCTAAAGATGCTGCCTCTGAAGTAATACCTTCCATCATACACCCATCACCTAGTAAAGTATATGTATAATGATCTACGATTGAAAATTCATCGGTATTGTATTTTTCAGCCATCATTCGCTCTGCTACTGCCATTCCCACTGCATTAGCAAAACCTTGCCCTAAAGGTCCAGTAGTTGTATCTACACCTGGTACATCTTCATATTCAGGATGTCCTGGAGTCTTAGAACCAAATTGTCTAAAGTTCTTTAAATCCTCTAAGGATAAATCATAACCAGAAATGTGTAATAAAGAATAAATCAAAGCTGATCCATGCCCTGCAGATAAAACAAAACGGTCACGGTCTGCCCAAGTTGGATTAGCTGGATTGTGCTTCATCACCTCTTGGTAAAGTAAAGCTCCTATATCTGCACATCCTAAAGGTAACCCAGGATGACCAGAGTTTGCTGCTTGCACTGCATCAGCCGATAAACCTCTAACTGTATTAGCTATTTGCTTTAACATAATTGCCCTCCTTATAATTTAGTGTAAGTGTCGGTGTGAGGGTGAGTATTTTTATCAATTTCTTTTTTCCTTAACTCACACCCACACTAGTCACTCACACTATTTTAATTATCCTTGTGCTTTTTCCCAATCTGCTAAGAAGCTTTCGATTCCTTTATCAGTTAATGGATGATTTGACATCTTTTCAATTACTCCATAAGGAATTGT
>NZ_PVNB01000035.1 GCF_003001995.1 Orenia metallireducens
TAGTTTTTATTGACTATGATTATTATCTCTAGGATTTAGGTGTCTGACTTTGTTATTTTTAGGTAAATGTTTTATCTGATTTTTGTAAAGTGGTGTTCCATAATAAATGTACTATTAATTTATAAATTAATATAATATACTTTAAATTTCTTGTTTTAAGTCATTAAATAAGTATTTATCTTGTTCTGCTTCTCTTTATTTATGTGTTATTAGTCTTAAGTTGTGGCTAATAGTTCTTTTTTACTATCTATATATAATTTTTATTATTATTTTGTTTTTTAGATAAAAATTGCTAGTATATCATCAAAACAAAGAACACACAATAAGAGTACAAAGTTAAAAAGGAGGTGACAAAGATGAGCATTCGAAATAACAGTAACAGAGTTTTAAATCCAATGGCTGTTCAAGCTTTGGACAAGTTCAAATTAGAAGCTGCTCAAGAATTAAATGTTTCTAACGAGTATAAATCTGGATACTGGGGTAACATCACTTCTCGCGAATGTGGTAGTGTTGGTGGACAGATGGTTAAAAAGATGATCCAAGCTTATGAAGATCAATTAGCTGGTCAATAATCACCAATTTTATACTCCAATAGATTTACCAAAATCAAAATTACAACAAACTAATTAAAAGGAGCTGATAAGTTATGAGTATTCGTAATAACAGTAATAGAGTTTTAAATCCAATGGCTATGCAAGCTTTAGATAAATTCAAATTAGAAGCTGCTACTGAGTTGAATATTTCCAATGAGTATAAATCTGGATATTGGGGTAACATCACTTCTCGTGAATGTGGTAGTGTTGGTGGTCAAATGGTTAAAAAGATGATCCAAGCTTATGAAGACCAATTGGCTAATGGTGCTGGAGCTACTAATACTTCTGCTATCCAAAATGCTACTACTAATGATAACAACAATAATTACAATCTAGCTGCTAAAGCTGGTAACTTCGTTCCTCAAGGATAATCACACTACTAAATCACATCAATAACTATACTATTAAAAGGAGCTGATAAGTTATGAGTATTCGTAATAACAGTAATAGAGTTTTAAATCCAATGGCTATGCAAGCTTTAGATAAATTTAAACAAGAAGCTGCTACTGAGTTAAATATCTCCAATGAGTATAAATCTGGATACTGGGGTAACATCACTTCTCGTGAATGTGGTAGTGTTGGTGGTCAAATGGTTAAAAAGATGATTCAAGCTTATGAAGACCAATTAGCTGGTCAATAATTGATGACTCTTTAAACTCATACAACTAAATATAGCAAATGAGCGATGCTATCATCGCTCATTTAATTTTATAAAAAATAAAATTGAAAGGAAGAAATCTCTAATGAAAAGAATAAAATATATTATTTTGATGGGTATTCTAGTCAGTGGATTATTTTTAAATACTAATCCTGTAACTGCTCAAAATAGAAATGTATATACCGTACAAAAAGGTGATACTATCTGGTCAATATCTCAAAAATATCAAGCTAACTTTATGGATACTCTCAATATGAATAAACATTTTGAAGATCCTGATATGATTTATCCTGGAGATAAGGTTTATATACCTAATCCTAACAGAGCTAGATTACAAGATTTAAGAGAAAGACTGACTAGATATAGAAGACCAGAAGCTCAAGAACCTGAAATGGACAATAACAATATGGAACAACCACAAACACCTCAGGAAGATATGGATATGCCTGAAGATACACCACAACAAGAGACTCCTCAACAAGATCAAGCTCCAGTAGCAGATGCAAGTATCAGTGCTCTTGAACAAGAAGTAGTTAAATTAGTAAATGTAGAGAGACAAAAACAGGGATTACAGCCCTATAAACATAATTCCCAAGTCTCTAGTATTGCAAGGCGTAAATCAGAAGATATGCGTGATAAAAACTACTTCAGCCATCAATCTCCAACTTATGGTTCTCCTTTTGAGATGTTAGATCAGTTTGGAGTACAATTTACTGCTGCTGGTGAGAATATTGCCAAAGGACAAAAGACAGCTCAAGCAGTAATGAATAGCTGGATGAACTCTCCTGGACACCGCAAAAACATTCTAAGTGAAAAGTTCACTGAAATTGGTGTTGGTTTAGCTAAAGATGCAAATGGAACAACTTATTGGACACAAATGTTTATTAGACCTTAAAGGCAGTAATTAGTAATGAGTGACGAGTAAAGAGATAAGATTATTACTCGTCATTCTTCACTAAAAACTTCAATTTGATCTACATAGCAATCTACCTTCTATTGATTTAACAAAAATTCCTCATATCTATAGCTATGCCCATCTGTCCAAAGGGTAACTGCTCCAGAATAATCTGTTCTTAACACCTTTATCCCTCTTGCCTTAAACCTATTGACTACCTCTCTGCTCGGATGTCCATAATTATTCTTTCCAACTGAAATAACAGCTAAAGCTGGATTGATTTTATCAATAAAGCCTATAGAGCTTGAAGTATTACTCCCATGGTGTCCCACCTTTAAAATTGTACTACTAAGATTAGCACTACTAGCTAGTAATCTCTCTTCTCCTTCTATTTCCAAATCACCAGTGAATAGCACTTTAAAGTTTTTATAAATTAATCTTAACACTAAAGAGTTATTATTGGCTGGACTCTCACTAACTAGTGGCAAACTAGGAGCCAAAACTTTAAAGTTAACTTGGGAAACTCTGATATTATCTCCTCTACATAATTTAGTGACCTTTATTTCCTTATCTTCTGCTAACTTGAAGAACTCTCTTGATAATTCATCTTCTTCTAGAATTGGCGGATAGAATATTCTATCCACCTTAAATTCCTTAATCAATTCGATGATTCCACCTACATGATCAGCATGAAAATGGGAGATAAAGGCCATATCTAGCCTCCTAATACCTCTAGACCTCAAATATTCTCTAATCTCTTTCCCATCTTTTCCACCATCTATTAAAATTTTCTGATGGGATGGAGTCTCTAGATAGATTCCATCAGCACTTCCAACAGATAAGAAGATTATATTCAGACCATTAAGATCACCAAAGCCTAATTGTATAATCAATAACAAAATCGTAGTCAAAATAATAACTTTACTATGTAATTTATAATTCTTACTGTAAGGGATTAGTCTAGGCTTTAAAACTTTAACTAAAGAATAAATAATAAGGTAGTAAAGAACTATAGTAAGTATAGTTGGCTTTCCTACTAATAAAGTAGTAATAAAGGTATCTGCTATCAAGTTAACTATCTTTAAAACCAGACATAATATCACTTTAATTATAATAGCCAATAATTTGGCAATAATAACTACCCTCATTAGAGCAGCTAAAACAAAAAAGACACCTATCCATAAAACTAAGCTAATTAAAGGCATAATCAGTAGATTGCTCAATACACTCAATAAAGAAATTTCATAAAAATAATAGCTCAATAACGGCAATAGTCCTAGTTGTGCTGCTAAAGAGCCTGAAATCAAATTATTCAATTTATCATTCTTGATTGGCAGATAACTAGAGATAACAGGAGTCAAAAAGCTAATCGCCACCACTGCCCCAAAGGAAAGCTGAAAACTGACTGTGAAGAGGCTAAAGGGGTTGATCAAGAGAATAATAATTCCCACACCAGCTAATAGATTATACATATCTATTCTTCTCTCCAGATAATTTCCTAATAATACTAAAAAGATAAGTAGTACAGCCCGCAAGCTAGGTAATTGACAACCTGTAATAATTAAGTAAGAGCTTAAAAAAATAAGGTTAAATATTAGATTCAACCTTTTAGAAAAATTTAGCCTTTTTCCAATTAGATAGAGTAGATAACTTAGCAGACCAATATGAAATCCCGAGATAACTAATAAGTGACTTAAACCAAGTCTTCTGAAATTATCCTCTATTCTATCAGGTAATAGTGACTTATCACCTAAGAGTAATGCTTCTAAGATATAATTATATGGTTGATAAAAATACCTCTGAATTAAAGATTTAATCTCCTCTCTTAACTTGAATAGACTCCTCATGATAAAGTTAGCCCTATTAGCTACCACTCTAAGCTCTTCATAACTATTAACCTTTGCAACTCCATAAATACCTTGTTGCTTTAAATAATTGCGATAAGAGAATCCCCCTGGGTTATGTTGAGCATCAGCCAGCTCTAGTCTAGTATCTAGCTCGATGATATCCCCATATCCTAACTTAGGGTCTATCTTATAAGCCGACAATAGTATCTCTTTATCGCTATAAATACCCCTATCAGTAATCCTAATATCAGTAAGGAGATACTCCTTGCTATAGCCTTTATCACTTGCTTTTAGAACCTTAGCTACTAATTTAACCTTATCGCCTATTACTGCTCCTAATTTATCATTCTCCCAGTTTAATTCTACAGACTGTAGATAAACAAATCCCAATAAGAAGATTATAAAATAAACTATAGCCCTAACCTTTGATGATTTTTGTTTCCAAAGATAACTCGCTATTAATACTAAAATAATAACTACTCCCTCTAATAGATTTAGATAAGTAAAATCTATTGGGAGATAACTTGCTACAATCAACCCCAGTACCAATAAAATAAAAATCTCTACTAAAGGACGACGGACTTTAATAAGCAATCTGACTTTTGAGCTTTTCCAAAGTCTTAGGCCCTATTCCAGGAACATTAGTTAATTCTTCTACACTACTAAAGCCCCCCTGCTGTTTTCTATATTCAATAATCTTTTCAGCTGTCGAAGGTCCTACCCCTTTTAGTTGTTCTAATCTCTCTTTACTAGCAGTATTGATATTTACCTTATTAGTAGCCTGAGGAGATAGCAAGTGAGAAGTTTCTTCAATGGCTTTATTAGCTGGTATGATAACCTTCTGACCATCCTTGACCTCATCAACTAAATTGACACTATCTAAGTTAGCCTCTGCACTAACTCCTCCTGCCTTTTTTAATAATTGATAGATTCTCTCTCCTACTTGGCATTTATAGACACCTGGATTTTGTACAGCTCCACCTAGCTGTACTATCAAAATATCAGCTCTTTTAGATTCCTCTTTCTGATAGTTAACTTTACCCTCTATCCTTTCTACCTGACTAAGCACTTCTTCTTTGGCAGAACTTCTTTCAATTTGAATAGCATCTTCAGTGTTAAAATCATTATTTTTGAAGAATAATAACAGAGTAGCCAGAATAATCGCAACAATCAGCAGCAATAAGATATAATCTTCTCTCTTACGAATCCTGAGCATCTCTTCACCTCCTGATTGCTTATTGTTAACTTTTAATATATTTTTATACCAGTTATACTATAAAAAAAGAGCAACCCTTTGATGGCTGCCCTTAAAAATATAAATGTATGAATTTAAAGTGAGAATTTAAAGTGAGAATTAAAATAAAAAATAGACCTTTAGGAGGTAGGCGGGTAGGGGTTAGGAAAATCCAACTACCTAACCACCCAATCCCTAATTGTCTAATAAAAAAGTGTCACAATATAAATATAAAACATCATATTTATAATTAAATCCTATAACTCAAACAACCGTAAAGTATCAGCTATCTCTCGATACTTTTTAGAGATAGTAACACTACTAACATCATACTTTTGAGCAACCTCCTCTTGAGTAAAATCATATCCTCTAAGGTCACTGATAATATACTCAACAGCACCTGCCCAACTCTTATCTCTACCCCTTATCATCTCTACAGACTTCTTATAATCTCTCCATAACAACAGAGCTTCATTAACTTCATTTATATCATAAAAATCATCCATAGTCTCTACTAATAATCTCTCTACACCATCTTGAGCCTCAAAATCCTCCTCTTGCTTATATAGGTCTATTAAATTTTGTAGTCTCAAAATCGCTTCTAGTTCCTGAGAATCCTCGCCAAGCCCCTCAACATGAATCTGTAACAACTCTAAAAATAAGTTAAGCTGTTGCCTTCCTTTAAAACTACTTAAAAGCTCAAAAATATTATCACCTTCTAAGCTATCATCAAAGTCTATTGGTAAACTCTCCAAAATATTCTCTAACATCTCAAAAGGAATATCATTATCTTTATCTATATTCAAAATTCGTTCTTTATCATAAATAACCGAAAAGCTCAACATATTCTTAATTATCTCTTTACCTTCTTCAAATTTTTCTAAAATATCTGAATGGAATAACATCTTCTTATCATCAATTATGAATCTACCATAAATCCTATAATCATAACCTTCACCATCAATTGGCTCTTCTGAAATCCAAACTAAAAAGTCAAGTCCACCTTCTGAAGAGTCATATTCTATATTGGGGTGGGATGATAACTTATTTATCACCAAATTCTTAGACTGTACCTTGTAGGTTGCTTCATATAATTTATTAGGATAGTATTCCTCCTCTGGGAAGTTCAATAAGTCCTCCTCTATTGAGTTCTCTATATCATTTAGCAGATAAAAGATCTCCAAACCATTACTTTTGAAGAACTTCTTTAGTAACTCCTCTTCGCTAAATTCTCCTTCTAAAGACTCTCGATAGTTACTAATTCTATTATTAACCTCTTCTATAATTAATTCTCTAGCATCACCAGGCAAGATATTAAAAGGACCTACTGGCTGACATTCCTCTCCTATCTTAGCCAATCTAGCAATCATAATATTGCCCACCTGAATAATATCATCATAGTCTTTATCTAAGGTTTCTAAAGATAATACTAATCTTTTTTTAGTATAAAAATCATAAAGTAAATAAGCATAATTATCATCAATATCTACTACTTGATAAATACCCAAGGATAAATTCAATAACTCCTCTAAAATCTCTTCCTCCTCTATAGATAGAGTAGACTTCTCCTGCTTGAAAAGTTGGATAACCGTCTTATTATCTCTTATAGGATAATCAAATAAAGCCGTAGTCAGAAAGAAATCATGCTCTGCTCTAGATAGCTCTTCTAAAAAGACATAACCAAGCCTTTTAATAAAATTATTAAGCACTGGTCGTATCTTCTCAGCATAGCCCTTTGAACTAAAAAACTCCAATAACTCATCAATTAAAACCATATTAGCATATTCATAACTTCCTTGTGATTGATTCCTCATCTTATTCTCTCCTTATACACTTTCATAAAAATACTAAAAAGCTTACACCTAGCAGGTGCAAGCTTTAATAATCATTCTACTTGACAACAATATTGACCAATCTCTTAGGAACAACAATCTCCTTGATAATAGTCTTGCCTTCAAGATACTCTTGTACCTTATCTTGTTCCTTAACAATTCTCTTTAACTCTTCAGGGTCAATATCAGCTGCAACTTCTACCTTATCCCTTACCTTACCATTAACCTGGACAACTATTGTAATTTCATCCTTCTTAGTAGCCTCTTCATCATACTCTGGCCAACTTTGTAGATGAACACTCTCCTGATATCCTAGCTCTGACCATAACTCCTCAGTCATATGTGGTGCAAAAGGAGCTAATAATAGGATAACAGTCTCTACAACCTCTCTATATAATGAATAATTTACCTCTTCACTATCAATTTCATTTAAATACTTATAAGCAGCATTAACCAATTCCATAATTGAACTGATAGCAGTATTGAACTGTTGACGCTCTGCAACATCTACAGTTACACTCCTAATCGCTACATGTAACTGACGGTGTAGCTCTTTTTCCAGCTTATTATTTAATGAATAGTCACCAGTAGCTACTTTTAAGTCATTAATATGCTCAGATACCAATCTCCAGACACGATTTAAGAATCGTTCAGCACCTTCTACTCCCTCGTCACTCCAATCTAAATCTCTCTCTGGTGGAGCAGCAAATAGAATAAATAACCTAGCTACATCAGCACCATGATTCTCCAAGATCTCCATAGGATCAACGATATTCCCCTTAGACTTTGACATCTTAGCACCATCTAATAAGACCATCCCTTGAGTCAATAGGTTGTCAAAAGGCTCTTTATAATCAACCAATCCTTGGTCACTCATAAATTTCATAAAGAATCTTGCATAAAGTAAATGTAAGATTGCATGTTCAATTCCACCAATATACTGGTCAACATTCATCCAGTAATTAGCTCTATCCTTATCAACAATCTTATCAGCTAACTCTGGACAAGTATATCTCATATAGTACCAAGAAGAGTCAACAAAGGTATCCATTGTATCTACTTCACGTTTAGCAGCTTTACCACACTTAGGACAAGTAGTATTAACAAATTCCTCTACATTGGCTAGTGGTGATTGACCTTGCCCTGTAAACTTTACATTAGTAGGTAATTCAACTGGTAAATCCTTCTCTGGTACTGGTACAACCCCACAATCATCACAATAAATCATTGGAATTGGAGTACCCCAATATCTTTGGCGAGAGATTAACCAATCTCTTAAACGATAATTAACCTCTTTTTTACCAATACCCTCTGCTTCTAAGTGAGCAACAATCTTAGTAAAAGCCTCTTTAAAGCTCAATCCATTTAAGAAATCAGAGTTAACAACCTTTCCTTTCTCTGTATAGGCTTCAGTCAAGTCTGCTCCCTTTAACTCTTTTTCCCCTTGCACTACAACCTTAATTTCTAAATCATACTTCTTAGCAAATTCAAAGTCACGTTGGTCATGGGCAGGTACTGCCATAATAGCACCAGTTCCATATCCCATTAGTACATAATTGGCAATCATAACTGGAATCTCTTCATCAGTTAGCGGATTGATAGCTTTAATTCCTGTATCTACACCTAACTTTTCTGCATCAGAACCAGTTCTCTCTTCTTCATCTTGCTCCTTCATTTTAGCAATAAAACTCATAACTTCCTCTTCTTTATCAGTACCAACTACTAGCTTCTTAACCAATGGATGCTCAGGAGCCAATACCATATATGTAGCACCAAAGATAGTATCAGGGCGAGTAGTAAAGACCTCTATCTGTTCATCACTATCCTTTATCTTGAATTTAATTTGAGCCCCTTCACTGCGACCAATCCAGTTATTCTGCATCGTCTTAACTCGGTCTGGCCAATTTTTTAATAATTTATGATCATTTAATAGCTCCTCTGCATAATCAGTAATCTTGAAGAACCATTGCTCTAAATCCTTATCTATTACCTCGCTATCACAACGCTCACACTCTCCATTAACTACCTGCTCATTAGCAAGGACTGTTTGACAGCTTGGGCACCAGTTAACATTAGCCTTCTGCTTATAAGCCAGACCTTTCTTATATAATTCTAAGAATAACCATTGAGTCCATTTATAATAATCAGGATGGCAAGTAGCTACCTCTCTATCCCAATCATAGCTTAAGCCTAGCATCTTAAACTGCTTTCTCATATTAGCGATATTATCCCAAGTCCAACTATTAGGATGAATACCATGCTTGATTGCTGCATTCTCAGCAGGCAACCCAAAGGAATCCCAGCCCATTGGATGTAAGACATTATACCCTTCCATTCTTTTATAGCGGGCAAAGACATCACCTAAAGAGTAATTTCTGACATGCCCCATATGTAAATTCCCAGATGGATAAGGAAACATCTCTAAAACATAATATTTAGGCGCATTAATAACTTCACTCTTATATAGTTGAGTATCTTCCCAACTCTGTTGCCATTTTGGCTCAACATTTTTGTAATCATATCTTCCTTTCATCAACTTAACCTCCTGTTTTTAGTTAATAATGATTAATACCTGATAGTTAAAAAATTTATATTATGTACTTGATAATATCAGCTATACAATGTGATTTTATATTAATACACAAAAAACCCTCACCCCTAATAAAGATAAGCTCTTTAGTAGGGACGAGAGTTTCTCGCGGTACCACCCTATTTGGTATATTAAAGATTGGTGGAGATAACCGGGCTCGAACCGGTGACCTCTACACTGCCAGTGTAGCGCTCTCCCAACTGAGCTATATCCCCAAAACCATATACATACCCACTTTATAGAACAAGATAACGGTTGTCAACCGTATAGACTACTACTACTTCACCTATATAGCTCCGAGGCGAGTTCAGTTTACACCTACTACTCCTCTTCTATGCCATAAAGCAATATTTAACTACAATTATTATAGATTAATCAATAATTTTTGTCAAGGGAAAATATTGTTAGAACTGAGTCTAAAATCAAGTATGAGTCTAAGCTTAAGTCTAAGTAGACATTAAACTTAGACTTAGATTTAAACTTAATTCTGCCAATTAACCTCAGTAGCATCTCCCCATAACTTCTCTAATTGATAATGTTCTCTTTCATTTTTATGGAAGACATGAACAATCACATCGGCATAATCTAAAACAGCCCATCTTCCTTCATCGATACCTTCTTTATTTTTAACATAGATGCCTTCCTCTTCAAGGACATCTTCAACGGAATTGATAATAGCTCTAACTTGGGTATCGGCTGCTCCACTACAGATAATAAAGTAATCTGCTAAGATAGAGACTCCTCTCATATCTAAAACCTTAATATCTTCTGCCTTCTTATCATCTGCAGCTTCAGCAACCTTTTTTGCTAACTCTTCTGTGTTGATTTCCTTCACTATATGACCTCCTAATAAATCTATATAATATCCTTTTATTAAAGTATTTATTCTATATTTAACTAACAATTCCTTGTTTTGCTCTAATATGGTCTATATCCTGACCGATAATTATCTTAATCTCTGATTCTTCTCCTACAACTAATTGACTCTTGAGATAATTAGATAAATCCTCTAGATTAGCTAATTGATTTTGAGGAGCAACAATTGTAGTCTGAGAATAATCAAAACGATCAGCATTTCCTATTCTCTTAATAGAATAACCCTGCTGCTCTAGTAAATCAGCAAAATCATTGGCTACACCTTGCTGACCATTACCATTTAGAATAACCAATTGTAACTCTTTATGATTCAAATAAGATTTATCTCTGATTAAAGTATTGACTAATACTCTAGTCTCCTCTTTATGGGGTAGCCAATAGCTAACTCCATCAATATATTTAGGCTCTCCTGGCAACATTGCCATCTCAATCTCTTCTAAACTGAAATTAGGGATAAAAGATGCTAACTTTAACATCTTACTCAAACCCAAGTTGGTCTTAACATTCTGGCTAAAATCTTTAACCAACTCTGGAACTTTAAATAGAGTCTTAACATCTAAAATTTTATCTAATGCTGCCTTTAAGAACTTCTGTTGCCTTTGAATTCTACCTAAATCACCTAAAGCATCATGTCTAAAGCGTACATAAGATAGGGCATCTTCACCAGATAACTTAGTCTTCCCAGCTTTCAAATCAATATAGAGATTATCAGCCTGATCTACATAATGAAGATCCTTCTCTATCTCTAATTCAATACCTCCTAAAGTATTGACCATATCGATAAAGCCCTGATAATCCACCTCTAAATAATGGTCAATCTCAATCTGTAATAAATTTTCTATACTCCTTTGAGTCAACTCTACCCCATCATAAGAGTAAGCAGCATTGATCTTATTATAACTATTACGATCAGCCAACTTTACCCTTGTATCTCTAGGAATAGAGATAATTCCTACCTTCTGCTCTGTTAAATCGATACTAGCAACCATGATAGTATCTGCCCGAGTATGACCTTTATATTTTGAGTCAGAACCTAAAAGGAGAATATTAAGCTTATCATCTAATTGACTCTCCTTTGCTATAGGAATTGAATTATTCTCATTAGACTCTTCTATATTAGTAGATTTACTTAACATAAAACTAAAAGTTAATAGACCTGCCCCTACAACTACCAAACAGATGACTACAGCCAACAGAACAAATTTTGTCACCTTATTTTTTAGGGACATAATCCCACTTCCTCTCTAATTTTGAGGGCAGTAATCAGTGATGCATAACGAGCAATGAGGAGAAGTTCAATAGAATAATCAATTTTAGATTACTTAGCACTCACTAGCTATCAATTACTAATCAATGAATTCCTCAACTCAACACTCTGAGGATGAATAACTCTACCCTCTTCTAAATTATATTTAAGTGTATTCTCACAAGCCAATCTTACAGCTTCATCTAATGACTTATCTTTTATAGACTCTCTTAACTGATTAATTGCTTCACAGTCCCTATTGGGCTCAATATAATCTGCTAAGAATATAATCTTATCTAAAGTAGTCATATCTTTATGGCCTAAAGTATGCAAAGAGATTGCATTTAAAATATCTACATCATCAATCCCAAACTCCCTTTTGGCAATCTCAGCACCTATAGGAGCATGCAATAAAGTAGGAACTCTTTTATAAATATCATCTATCACTATACCAAACTCCTCTGCTCTTTGCAATAGGAGATTATTGGATATTCTCTTAGCACAATCATGTAATAACCCTGCCCACCTTGCTTTCTCAACATCAACATCATACTTTTTAGCAAGGTCAATAGCAGTGTCCCGTACTCCTAGGGTATGCTTTAATCGCTTCTCACCAATCATTGTTGATAGCTTTTCTATTGCTTGATTTTCAGTCAATTGTTCTTCCCTCCTTACAAAGATAACACTTTTTAATTTTGCCTTCTTGGATATTTAAAATCTAATACTCATATTTATATCCTTAACCATAAATTTTTAAATCAGGTTTCGCCTAATGGCGACCTACCTTTTTTCCATAGATAAAAAAGTAGGCAAAAAATCATTACAAGCAGGAAAAACGCTAATACTACTTATTAATTTTTTCTGCTATCATCTAAATTTTATAATTTATAATAAATTTCTATTTGATACCATATACCGCTTACTTTTCCAAAAAAACCAAAACAAACTCAATAATTATTCAATAACCTAAATTTATATAATTGATATTATAATAAGAAGTTGCCAATTGGCAACTTCTTATTAGGTATTTATATAATATTTTAAAATCTCTACTCGTCACTAGTTACTCATTACTGAACTTTATCTTGGATTAGCTGGTTCTATATCTATCGTCTTACCTTTGATAGTATTGTTCTTCATAACATTGATAACTTCACCAGCATATTCTCTTGGCACCTCTACAAAGGTAAATCCATCAAAGATATCAATCAATCCAACCAAATCTCCAGAGATACTAGTCTCTCCAGCAATTGCTCCTAGAATGTCAGCAGGGCTAATCTTCTGCTTCTTACCGATATTGATAAATAACCTAACCATTCCAGGCTCAGCACCAGTATCACCAAAGTCTTCAACTTCTGCTTCTTCTTTATTATTATCATTTTCAATTAATAACTTTAATAAAGCTGCTGCTACATCAATTGAAGTATACTCTTCCTCAATTAAATTTTCAATCATCTTAATCTCTTTAGATAGCTTTTCGCCCTCTAAAATACCAAAAACATCCTCTAAAAGTAACTTCATCTTAATCTCTTCTACATCACTAGCTGATGGTACATGCATTCTCTCGATTCTAGTCTTTGTATACTTTTCAATTCTCTTTAACTTATAAATCTCTTTACCTGACACGAAAGTAAAGGCACGACCTGTTCTACCAGCACGACCTGTTCTACCGATTCTATGAACATAGTACTCCTCATCTTGAGGAAGATCATAATTGAATACCAACTCTATATCATCGATATCAATACCTCTTGCTGCTACGTCAGTGGCTACTAAGATTTCTACAGTACCACCTTTAAATTTGCTCATAACTCTATCTCTCTGTGGTTGATTAAGTCCACCATGTAATCCGTCTACAAAGTAACCACGAGCTTGTAACTGGATTACAAGTTCATCAACTTGTCTTCTAGTATTACAAAAGATTATAGAGAGTTTAGGACTATAAATATCAATTAAACGTGTTGTAATTTCTAACTTATTTCTCTTCTTAACTTCAAAGTATCCTTGTTCTATATTTGGCACAGTTAATTTCTTATGTACCACCTTAACTAGTTGAGGATTCTTTTGATACTTCTTTCTTAAATCTAAGATAGGTTTAGGCATAGTAGCAGAGAAGAAGATTGTCTGTCTCTCCCCTTCGATACCTTCTAGAATTGTCTCGATGTCATCTCTAAATCCCATATTTAACATTTCATCGGCTTCATCTAAGATAATCATCTTTAAATTATCTAATTTTAAAGTACGGCGTCTCATATGATCCATCACTCGTCCAGGTGTTCCAATTACAATCTGCACACCTTTTTTCAGAGCTTTAATCTGACGATTAATAGACTGTCCACCATATATCGGTACAATCTTGACCTGCCTTTTATACTTTGCAAGCCTCTTTAACTCTTCAGCTACTTGAATAGCTAATTCTCTTGTAGGACATAAAATAAGTGATTGGACACTCTTATCATTCTCATCAACATTCTCTAAAGCAGGAATTCCAAAAGCAGCAGTCTTACCTGTACCAGTTTGAGCTTGCCCAATTACATCTCTTCCAGATAATATATGAGGAATAGACTGTGTCTGAATTGGAGTAGCCTCTTCAAACCCCATATCCTCAACTGCTTTTCTTATCTCCTCAGATAAGTTTAATTCATCAAATCTCTTTGTTTCCATATAATTATTACACTTCCTTTTCTGTTAGTCAGCTTCCTTATGATATATATATAATATGTGCATCTGATAATAAATAGTTGCATAAATAATAATTTTTCAGTAACTATCTTAATCATCATTAAGCCCAATTATCTCAGCTAAATTCATTAAGGAAAACTAAATAGCCAACTACACTATACACTTATACTGCTAACACACTGAATTTATGTATTAGCATTCAATCTCATAGAGTTCTTATAAGAATACCCCTCTATATGTAGCTTTATTATAAAGACATATAAAATCTCAAACCTATCTTTATTATGAAATTACCTGAAATAAATAGTGTTCATGAAGTCTACTAAGCTATATATCAACTTAAAAACCAACTGTTATTATTTTTAGCGTTCTCCTTTATCATAACATAAATATAATTTTTTTCAATTAATTTATAGATTCACCAGTAAAATTAATAGCTATTCCACAATTTTTGCGATTATAAGTGGCATCAAACCCAAATTATGACTAAGCAAGTTTGGATAGTACTAAAAAATTTAAATATTTTACTCATTGCTCGTCACTCTTACCACGAATCCTGTAGACTGTTCGTGAAGGAAAAATCCCCAATCGAATTTTTCCTATCCACTATTTATATAAATTATGCTTTTTAATATACATCTCTACTGTCTCTGGCAATTGATATTTAATTGGTCTCCCTTGAATTATTCTCTCTCTAATATCTGTTGAAGAGATTGCTAAACCAGGAATCTCTAATGGATGTATACTGTTAAGATGAGAATCATAAATACCCTGCCCCAACTCTGACAAACAATAGCCAGGTCTTGTGGCAGCAATAAACTCAGCCTCTTGCAACAACTCTTCAGGATCCTTCCAAGTAAATATCTCTAAAATTGCATCAGAACCAGTAATAAAGTAAATTTTAGCTTCTGGATATAGACTTTTAAACTCCCTAACTGTATCTATTGTATAAGACAAGCCGACCCTATCAATCTCCATTCTAGAGACTCTAAACTTAGGATTACTCATAATCGCTAACATACACATCAAATACCTATCTTCAGCATCGGTAATTCTCTTCTCTACCTTATGTGGTGGATTACCTGATGGCACAAAGATCACCTCATCTAGATTATATTGATAGGCTGCACACTCTGCTGTCAATAAATGTCCATTATGAATTGGGTCGAAGGTACCACCCATAATTCCAATTATCTTCTCCTTCTTCTCCATTACTTCACTCCCAATCTATATCTAAGAATTAACAAAGATCCGTTAAATAAACTTAAAGCAGCATAATACAACTATTATCTTATACTAAGATTCAAATATCCTCAAGGGGATAACTTAAATATTTAGCTCTAAAATCTGAATATAGTGTTATAGATAGATAATACGACACTTTTTAATAGCCACTAGCTACTGGCTACTAGCCTCTAGCTTTATAAGTTCTTAGCTAATAGCCAAAGGCTAGAAACTAGTAGCTAAAGTGTCGCAATATACCCATTAACTATCACTTCAAAATCAAACTCACCTTCTCTTTAAATATTTTCACTTGATTTTGGATAAAATTTTAATTAAGGGAGGAAGTAAAATGCTTAAAATCAAAAAAAGACCTTTATCACTCATAGAACAGGAAGAGAAGCTTTTAGAGTTTGAAAGTCTATATTATCAGTTGCCAAAGCCAGAATATATTCCCGATAGATTATACCACTTTATTAATGAGGATAATCCAGTAGCAATCACAGAGGCTATAGAGACAATCAAACAAGAGGGGTTAAAGAATGCTAAAAACCCCAGAGATATCACTAATTTTATCGATGATAAAGTTCAAAGACCTCTAGGAATCTACTTCTGGGGTGAACCAGTTAACCAAGATATCCATATAGAAATAAATATCAATAAACTAAACTTAAATAAATTATATGCTTTTCCACACCTTATTGCTGATAGCATCTTGCAATTAAATGAAGATTACTCTGTACCAGAAGAATTTTGGGATAAGGTCAGAGAGATTGCAGTTGCTATCCCCTTTGAAGACTATCAAGGACAATTCCAAGCTGAATATATCTATACTGCTAATATACCCAAAAAACTGATAGAGATAAGAAAGAGCAACTGATTTAAATCAGTTGCTCTTAAAATTCTTCCTCGATAGATAGATTATTAAGCCTTACTTTAGTTCCTTTTATTCCCAAGATAGATAAATACTTACCTGTCTCTGTACTAAAGTCAACCTTAGCTATCCCCTTATTATTTAGATATATATTCAGTTTATTATCTTTAGCTATAAGTTTAATGCTCTTCATTGGTATTAAATCACCAATCCCTTTATGGTATAACTCTTCACCACCATCACCAAAGATAGTAATTAATCTCTGTTGACTATCAATCATTAGAGTATATTTTTGCTCTCCAGAGAATACTAAAGCAAAGGGAGCATCACTTAGTAACTCTAATTTACTTTCAAAGTTAAAACTACTGAATTGATAGTGGCTAAGCTTAACAAAGCTACTATCTTTAAAAGTAATTTGATAACTTCCATCACCTTGCTCAGTTACTATACTTTCATTATTTTCTATTTCAAAATAATTGGGATATTGCCCAGCAAAGTCCTCCTTAATTGCCAAGCTATCAACCCCATTAGCAGAGTGTTTATCAGATAAGATGTATTCTAAACCTTGAGCAATATTCTCCCTCCAATTGCCCCAATCATTACCATCTAAATTGATTTCAGCTTTATATTGATAACCAGCTTCCTTCAACCTTTTAATCATTTTAAAGTTATTAATCTGCTGCTGTTCATTAGCAAATTTACCCCAATGTAGATAAAAACGGATATTCTCTTGTGGATTATCTGTTAATAGTTTAATACTCTGTTCAGATAATAAAGGGGATTGACCAAGATAACTAGTAACTATCCCATTATCATCTAAGATAGTATCCAGGGCTAATTCTGCAAAGATATCATATCCTATCAATACCCTCTTATTTGCATCAGCTAGAGTAGAATATTCTCCATCAACATAAGCAATTATTCTTTTAATAAGATGACTAGTTATTTCATCTTCAGAGGATAAATCTTTAGAATCGATAAAAACTCCAATGACTTGATCGATCTTATTTTTAGCAGTCATCTTATCAAGGGTATTAGTAATATCTCCATATTTTAAATACTTATCGCCACCTAGAAAATATAGTACTGGGTATCCCTTGCTAGGGTTTTCTTCATAATCTGCTGGTAAGTAGATAGATACCTCTATCTCTCCAATTATTTTTTTATTGAGATGACCCTTCTTTATCTCTAAATCACCTTTCCAATATCCCTGACTATGATATTTGGGCATAATCACTTGACTATTAAGTCCAAAAACACCATTTATTATAGTATTATTATTAAGTGGGTCATTTTTTAGCTCTCTATCTACCATAAATTTATAATCAAAGCGTGAACCTGCTGGAGCCTTAAGGTGAAGATAATACAAACTCGTATCAGCTAATTGCTCCAATTTTATCTTTTTCCAGTTGCTTAAATCACTTATAAAGGCTATATCCTTCTCTTTAGACTCTGCCCTATAGAGAAAGATAATATTATTATCTTGAATTAGAGGAAAATTCCCTACTCCAATTCTCTTTATCAGCTTATCAATCTCCTTTTCTTTCTTGCTAATACTTGATATATTATCTATCTTATTTTTAAATTTATCAAACTCTTGGAGTAAATCAAGATTACTAAGGCTAGGATTATTACTTACTGTGGCTTTTGAAGTACTACTTTCAGATTTACAAGCCACTAACGAAAATGCCAATAACAATGATAAAAAGAATATTAAAACTCTTTTCATTTGCTTTAGTCAACTTATATTTAAATCTAGCTATCACTAAATAATTCCAATCAACATCTGCTTTTATAGCTATTCTTCTCTTTTATAAGTTGACCTTTGTCACCTGCCTCTCTTTTATAATTAGATTTAATGTTATAAATCTAATAAGATCTTTACTCTTCCCTAACTTCTAAAAAACGATTTCATATTATTACTAAACCCTTAAAACAGCTCTAAGTTCTTCAACTCTTCTTCCAATTTCAGAGTATCTTTAAACTTTATGACTTTAATACCTAATTCTTTTGCAGATTCTAAACTCCTATCATTATTATCTATATAAAGGCACTCTTTACCTTCAACTTTAAACTTCTTTAGTGCATATTTATAGATTTCTATATCAGGCTTACAAAATCCTACTTGATAGGAGTTAATAACTTCATCAAATAATCCCAGTAAATCCAATTCTACTAATTTATAATACAATCGCCCAATATCATTGGTAATCAAAGCCACCTTGAGATTCCCTTTTAATTTCAAGATTATCTCTCTAACTTCTTCTCTAACAAGCTCAGCATGATAATATTCATCGACAAATCTTCTTAAATCTTCAATCATTACATTATCTACAGACTTAGCAAGATAAACAATAAACTCATCTAGCGTCAACTGTCCCTTTAATAATAAGAAATACTCCTCTCCAAATATCTTATCACGCAGTTGAGCTAAATTCCAGCCATACTCACTACCATATTTAATCAGTACATCATCAAATTTGGTCTCTGTAACCACTCCACCTAAATCAAATAATATTACTTTAATCATTCTCTATATCACTCCAAAATAATTTATTCATAAACCGACTAGAATCAATATAATATTATATTGATTCTAGATAATTATCCTCTATCCTTTAAATAAAAAATAAGACTATAGAATCTTCTATAGTCTTATTTTTTATTTACCATATTTTTAGTTTATTCAACAATTTAGATTTTAACAATAGAATCATTTTACAAGCAAATCTAATAATAATTAATAATATATCAAAAATTGCTATATAACGATGAAGATTTCATATTTTAAATTTTAAAAGCAAAAGAACAAAAAAGAATAATTTTTTGCCACAAATCACACGAATTCACACAAATAATTTCAAAAGTTATTCATTAAATTAATTTTTAATCTCTGATTGGTGTTAATTCCTCTCTAAATTAATTTAAAGCTGACTACATAACTGGTCTAAATAAACATTACAGGTAGTAATATCATTAGCTTTAATAGCAGTTCTACCAATAATCTTAGTACCTGATTTAGCTAACATCCTTTCTAAGACTTCAAAGACCTGCCCTTCACTTCCTCCCATTGTGGCTAATAAGTATACCTCTTTTCCATTAAAGTTAAACTGATTAACAAAACGGCGTACTGCTGGAGGTATCTTGCCTGCCCATACAGGGGTGATTAGACAGATAATCTCACTATCACCTTGGTGAAAGTTGATATCAGATTCTTTATCCCTAAAGGCATAATATCCACCTTTAAACCAACCAACTAATCCTTTAAAACCTTCTCCTTTATCAGCAATACGATATAAGTTTGAATCTATCCTATCAGATAGCCTTTCAGCTACCTGTTCACAATTTCCCGTTCTAGAATAATAATAGATATCTACCTTCATAGTTATAAGCCCCCTTTTTAGCAAAGATTATATCGGCAATAAGCTACTTTAATGTTACGTTAAATAAGTAAACTTTATTCAACAATTATGTTAACTTTTTGTTAAATATAGTGATTATCCTTTAATCCCCTACTAAATGTTAGAAATAAGAGGCTAATTAAGGCTTAAGATATATTATCTGCTAAAGCTATATTGCAACACTTTGAGATTAAGTCTAATTAAATCATTAAAACAGTGTTTTATATTTGACTCAATCTTAATCTTAGACTTAAAATGTTGCAATAACTCTCTACTCTATCACTATTTACACTAGAACCTATTATTTAAGCAAGACTTTAGCAGCTTGGGTGATGTTCTCTGATGTTCCTACTAAGAATAACTGGCTTAATTCCTTGACCTTGGTATTTCCATGGGGAATAATCAGTCTATCCTCCTGTTGATCAAAAATCCCCGAAATTAGGATATGCTCTGGAAACCCCTTAGCTTTAACAATTTCAGAGATACTCCTACCATCACACCAAGAGCCCTTTGGTATTGTTAAAACAGATATCTCAGCTTTACCACCACTTAGAGAATAGACCTTTCTAATATCTGGCTGTTCAATATCAAGAACAAACTCTTCTACCAATAAGTCCATAACACCAGCAATGCTAGTGGCTCCTGCCAATTTGTACGCGCTCTTATACTCAGGGTCTCTCATTCTAACCATTATCTGCTTTGCATTATAATTCTTAGCTAGTAGTGCAAAAGCCAAATTATCAGCATCATTTCTCATAACCCCAACGGCAATATCACAGCGTTTAATCCCAGCCTCCTTAAGGACATTGATATTTGTAGCATTCCCACAGATACTGACAGCACCATACTGGGAGTAAACCCGCTCACACATCTCTCTATCTAAATCGATTACCACTACATCATGGTTCTCAGTTAATCTTCTAGTCAAATTTCTACCAACTACACCTGCACCAGCAATCACAATATACATATCTAATCCCTCCAAGCTCCTTTATTAAATATCACAAAAATTGGTAATATCTCTAATCTTCCTGCTAACATAGCAATAATATATGTAATCTTTATCCCATCTGATAAACCCTGCATCTTAGCTACACTGAAATAAAAAGGTCCAATATTACCTAAGGCTGAGAAAATACCAGAAAAAGCATTCCAAGGCTCTAAATCTGAAAAGATGGCTGTAATTGCTCCACCAATTAAAATCAATAGCAGCCACCCAAAAACAAGTGCTACAATTCTAAAGATTTCACTATCTGGTATTACATTCTTATCTACTACAACTGGCAAAACAGCACGTTCAGGATAATAGACCTTCTTTATCTCCCGCTTAAATAGCTTATTTAAAATTGCTACTCTAATTAATTTAATACCACCAGAGGTTGAACCAACACAACCTCCAAGCAACATTAAAATCAATAACAGCTGCTTTGCCAAAGCAGGAAAGAAGACTGAATTGATATCTTCAGTAGCATAGCCTGTTGTGGTTATAACTGATACTACTTGGAATAAGGTCTTACGAATTACCTCTTCCAACTTCACAAAAGCAAAAGGAAATTGGATATAGTGATCTAAGATAATTAAAGAGCTTATTCCAGCAATTATCCCCCAGAAATACTTCATCTCAATCCCTTCCCAGAGCTCACTTATCTTTCCAGTCAATACCTTATAATGTACCAAGAAATTAATTCCACCCAGTGTCATAAATAAAATGATAATATACTCTATAGCCTGATAATAAGTATAACCAGCCTGCTTAAAATAAGCTATACTCTGATCATAATTGGAGAAACCTCCAGTTGACAAAGTAGTAAAGGAATGGGTTAGAGCATCAAAAAAGTTTAAGCCTAATACCTTCAAGATAAGTACCTCTATTACAGTAAAACCTATATAAATCCCCCATAAAATTTTAATTGTCTTAAAGATATTTGGTACTGGGCGAGACATATTTATCTTATGGCTTTCAGCTGTAAATAACTGGAACAAGCCAGATTGTCCACGGAAAGTAACTACAAGAAAGAAGGTCAAGAAACCAAGACCACCAAACCATTGAATTAAGCAGCGCCAAAATAGAATAGACTTAGGCATTTGGCTTAGTCCTGAAAAGACTGTAATTCCAGTAGTAGTAAAGCCACTTACCGTCTCAAATAGGGTATCTATATAAGAGTAATCTAAAGCTAAATAAAAAGGAATTGCTCCTATCATAGAGATTACAATCCACCCTAAAGCACAGACCAACATCCCTGTAGAAGGAGAGATATCATCTTCACGGGCTTTAAACCTAGTTGCTAATCCCATCAGCAAAGAGAATATAGCCGGAATCAGATAAGCTTTAAGCAGACCATCTCGATAAATTGTGCTCACAATAATTGGAATAAACAATACCACTCCTAAGAGCACCAACAAAGAGCCTAAGAGACTTATTATCGTCTTTAGCTTTGAATTTTTCAACATATTTTTCCTCCTTTCTTAACATAATTATAAATGATTATATTGAATATACTGTTCTAATATATAAATTAAGATAGTAGAGTGATATTACGACAGTAACGAGTGATAAGAAGAGCTTCTTACTCGTTATCCGTTACCCATCATTCGTCACTAATTACTAAAGTGTCGCAATATCCCCATTAATAGGCACTCCATATAAAAATAGAGAGGAATAATACCCCTCCCCTCTACAATTAACTTTCTTAATATTAATTTCAAGAAAAGTCTTAATTATCCTCTTTAGATTTGGCTAAGATTTCCTCTATATTCTCTTCATCAAACTGATAAGACTGATTACAGAAGTGACAACGTATTTCAACCTTCCCTTGCTCTTCTAAAATATCTCTAATCTCATCCTCACCTAAGCTAGTTGCTAAAGCAGCAATTCGATCTCGATTACATTTACACTTGAACTTAACATCAGCTTGCTCCAAAACTCTAAATTCAAAACCATCTAATAGCTTCTCTAAGATCTCCTCTGGTGTTAAGCCTTTCTCTATTAAAGCACTGATTGACTTTATCTCTGCTAAGTTCTCTTCTAACCTACTTATAGTCTCTTCACTGGCATCAGGTAGTAGCTGAACTAAGAATCCACCTGCTGCTTTAACCGATAAATCGGTGTCGACTAGAACGCCTAAGCCTACTGCTGAAGGTGTCTGTTCAGATTTAGTGAAATAATAGGTCAAATCTTCAGCAATCTCACCAGAGATCAATGGTACACTCCCTGTATAAGGTTCTTTTATCCCTAAATCCTTCTTAATAGTCAAATATCCTTTACCTACAGCCTGAGCTACATCTAGCTTTCCTGCTTCATTCTTGATAAAATCAATATTAGGGTTACTTACATATCCCCTAACCTCACCCTTATAATTGGCATTAACAATAATTCTCTTTAAAGGTCCATCCCCCATAATATCTAAACTGATCTCCATCCCTGATTTAACTAGATTTCCAACTATCAATCCTCCAGTTAAAGCTCTTCCTAGGGCTGCTGTTGCCACAGGTGTAGTCTGATGTGCCTGCTGAGCATGATTAACTGCATCAGTAGATCTAACTGCTACAGCTCTAAGCTCCTTATTTGTTGTCATTGCTCTGATAATATAATCTTGTGTCATCTATTACTCCCCCTTAACTCTCTTAATTGCTCTATAATATTATAATCATTTCCTGCTACTTCTCCAAGCTCTATTTTAGGCTTTAAATGACCATGGAAGTCACTTCCAGCAGTTATTAGTAGACCTTTCTTCTTAGCTAAAGCTACCCACTTCTTTATCTCTTCTTCATTATGATAAGTACTATAGGATTCAATCCCCTGTAAGCCTGCTTTAATTAAATCATCTATCACCTCTTCATCTTTAGGACTCAATGTAGCTCCTGGATGGGCCAAGACAGCTACACCACCTATATCCTTAATTAACTTGATAGTCTCCTTTGCTGAAGGCTTCCAACAAGGAATATCAGCAGGCTGTCCTGCTCTAAAGAAGTCTAAATAAAAGTTGAAGTAAGGTTGGTCACTCTTTTCACCAGTATAATAAGTCTCTAAATCTGGATTTTTTCTACTTTCATCCTTTGCTAATAGAACTTCAGCAATAAATCCTCCCAAAGGTCTATCATTATCTGATGCTTCTAATACCTCTTGCTCAGTAATATTAAAACCCAACTCCTGTAATCGCTCAATTCTCCCATAGAATTGTTCTTTTTTAGCCTCTTCTAGCCCTCCTAATAACTCTTCTATCTTAGGAGAGTTGTAATCTATATAGTATCCTAAAATATGTAAAATATTATCACCATAATTTGTATCAAACTCAATTCCAGGAATGATCTCTAAATTATTATCTTTAGTTAGCTCTAATGCCTCTGCAATTGCATCAGTTAAATTATGATCAGTAATAGAGATAGCTGCTAAGTCTTTATCTATAGCCATAGCTATCAACTCCTGAGGAGTAAAATCTGCATCATCACTATAATTGCTATGCATATGTAAATCTATCTTCTTCATTATATCCTCCTTTATTATAATTCCAGCCACTTTACTAGATTATAGTTTAAACCATATACATAAATATATCAAATTATTATAGAAAAAATCAATATTATTAAATAATTATATTATAAAAATAAGTCTCATTAGATTTAGATCCTAGTTTCTCTACAAAAATTTACTTATCTAAAAAGCACAGTTAAACAACTATCTTCCAACTGATAATAAATATTAAAGATTAGATATATTTTAATATAATAATCAATAAATCTTTTGATAAACCCTGATAATTATCGGGATTTATTGAAAAATTTATAAAAATATCATTTGACATAAATTGGTGAGTTAATTATAATCAATTTATTGCATAGGTTAATTATATAATAAAGTACCTATCCACTAGTTAATAATGTCAAACTAATAAAAGTAATTATACTATAACTATAAATAACTTAATTTTTATAAGGAGCGGAAAAATGAGACTAGTTAGAACCAAAGATATAAATTCTAAGATGAAATTAGCTAAACCTATCTATCATCAAAAAAACATACTATTAAATACTAATTGCAAAAATTTATATAAATATAAAAAAAGATTATTAGAACTTGGTATAAATAGTGTCTACATAGAAGATAAGATATCAGAAGATATAACAATCAGTACTTTAATCACTGAAGAAACTAAATTAAAAGGTAAGAATATGATTAGAAAAGTCTTTAGAGACATCTCCACAGATCAGCATATTAATATCAATCAAATTAATAAATTTATTGAAGAGCTAACTTGGGAAATATTAAATAATCAGGAGGTATTAACAAGCCTAATAGATATAAAGAGTTATGATTCATATACCTTTGACCATTCTGTAAATGTTGCAGCCTTATCATTACTGATTGGAAAATTACTCAATTACAATAAAGCCCAATTGATTAAATTAGGAGTTGGAGCTATCTTACATGATATAGGCAAAATAACCATTCCCAAAGATATCTTAAATAAAACAACTAAGCTCAATAACTCTGAATTTAAGGCTATCAAAGAACATCCTAATTTAGGATATAATAGCATGAAAAATCATTATAAGATTAGCCCTCTGTCAAGAATTGTAATCTTATCCCATCACGAGAAGGTTGATGGATCTGGATATCCAAAAGGATTGGTTGGAGATGAGATTCATGAGTTTGCTAAAATAGTAGCACTAACTGATGTCTTTGATGCTCTTACTAGTGACAGATGCTATAGAAAAAAATGGTCTACAAATAAAACTATTGATTTCTTAATCGCCAATGCCAATAGCCATTTCGATATCAATATTCTCAATACATTTATTCAAAAGGTTCCTCTTTATCCCAATGGAACCTCAGTCAGATTGAGTACTGGAGCAATAGCTGTTGTAAAAGAGCAAAATAACAGCTTTCCTCTAAGACCAATTGTTAGAGTCTTTAAAGATGAGCTAGGAAATAATTTAGAAAAATCATATACAGTCAATTTACTAGAAGTTAAAAATATTACTATAATAGATGAGATAGATGAGATTGAATAAGTTATATTAGTTATGTTGACCTTAACTTATTATTAATGAAATTTAAATAGGATCTTGTATAGAGATATTACAACAATAACGAGTGGATAGGAAAAATCCAATCAGGGATTTTTCCATTACGAAGGGTTCAAAGAACCCGAAGGATGAGTAACAAGTGACGAGAGGAGATTTTTGCTCGTTTCTCGTCACTCGTCACTGATTACTAAACTGTCGCAATATACCCATTAATTTTCACCTCATGATCGGAAACCTATTAACTACTCATGAAATAGAAACTTTATTATACCCTATCTCTTTTCTTTTTAGAGATAATAGTTAAAATAGCTTATCTTGATACAAAAGAATTTCCCTTGATATAAAAACGCCATAGCTTGTCCTTATATTCTTCTGCATAATCTATATTGATTCGCTTACCCTTTACTACCTCTACCCTCTCATCAGAGTCTAAAATATAAAGCTTATCACCATCAACCAAATCATATCCATTCAACCTTCTATCTATATCCAAGGCTTGACATAGCTTCCCTGGACCATTAGTCAAATCCTCTATCTTCCTACTCTTAATTTCTCTATACTCTCTAACAATATCTAGACCATCAATCGGCTCTACAGCTCTAATTAAGACTGCTTCTGGCTTCCCTTCACTAGCAGTAACTATATTCAAACAATTATGGATTCCATAAATCAGATAAACATAGGCACAACCTGCTCTTCCAAACATTACCTCTGTCCTTTTGGTTCTCTTGTTCTGATAGGCATGGCACCCTTTATCTTCAGGACCTATATAGGCTTCTGTCTCTACTATCTTAGCAATTATCTGCTGACCATCTATCTCTCTTACCAAGAGCTTACCAAGCAAATCACAAGCTACACTTACTCCATTTCTTTGATAGAAATCTAGACCTAACTTCAAAATATCCCCCCTCTATTTACAATCACCCAACTTTAGACTCAAATTTAGTTAATATCTAATATCAATATTCTTAACTACTAAACACCTAATTTAAATTCTGTTAAATATTATTCTCTTTTAACAAAAAATAATAAACTTTAAACTATCTATTTAGTAACAATTAATTCAACCTTATATTCTTCTTCATTACCTGTAATTATAATTGGGTATATTCCTTTACTTGTTTTGCAGCCAACTTTCCACTCCCAACTAACTTGACCACTATCATCTGCTATTTTTTCCTTTAAACCTACTGCCCTACTCATTCCTGATTTATAATAAACTGCAATATTGTATTTGACCTCTGGTATAGCTTTTATAGTTATTTTAGCATAATCCCCACATTTTACAACCTCAGTTAACTCAATTAACTCTATCTCTTTATTTTCTCTCCATAAACCCTTATTATTCTCCTTAGCCTCTTTTTCAAATTTCCTAAAATATTCAGAATACTTTATATCAGGGGGATATATATCTACTTGGGCATATCCTTCTAATAACAAAATAGCATTGAACATATTAGCTCTGATCTCTTTCTCAGTTACTTCCTTAATAGGATTGAGCCAGATATACCGTAATAGCCTACTATATCTATCCCTTTGGCTGACATCCTTTTCTAAATAAACTTTTTTATTTAATAATTGAGTTTCAGTATACTCAGAAGCCTCTTTCCCATAAGGCTGATCTAGTTCTGGAGCATTGACACCAATAAATCTTACTGCTTCCTTTCTACCATTGAGCAATCGAACATAGCATGTATCTCCATCAACATGTTCAACTACCTTAGCCTCTTCTACTTTATTGTTAGTTTTTTTATCTTCTTTTTCTAGTAAAAAATATGACAAGATTAAGATTAAAACCTTTACTACTTGATTATTAAGCATTTAAAAACTTATCCTCCTAAACACTAGTTAATAATATATTTTATTATACTTTAGTTTAGATAATTATTATTTGCTCAATTTCCACAGAAAAACTTGCTAATATTAAAGTGAGATAAGTCTAAAAAAGTTATAAAAAAAAGAGCTAATTAAATTATTAACCCTTAATAAATATATATTTAAAATTGTCTGAAGATAACCTATTTATTTTTTGACAAATACAACAAAATAAGCCCAACTACAAAAGCAACTATTACTGGTATACTAATAAAAAACTTACTTAAATCTCTTCCCACTAAGCCTGCTGTCCCCCAGACTTCTCCTATTATCTGCTTGGCAGCAATATTTAAAATCGCTCCTAATAGACCAACAACTACAGCAATAACTATTCTAGCTCCCCAATTATCAGCCTTCAAAGTAAAGACAACTGCTAAACTAGCTATTATGGTGGTTATAATAATATTGATAATCCCCATTTAGCTCCCTCCCTTTAGAATGGATTTATTAAGCTCACCTATAATTAAATCTTATTAAACTCTGTTTATAATTTGAATTTAAAGTTAAATATCCTACTCTAAAGTAATTTAACAATAATACATAAATCATCTTCTCTGCCTATATTAAAACTCCTTCAATCAGCTTGATAATTATATCTCAGTTCAATAAATCATAATTATAAATAGAACATCTTCTCATAATAAAAGCCCATTTATGTTAAGTCCCAATAATAAAAAAATTAAAAGAACTTAAACACAAACAGGCTATAAATATATCTTTAATAATACTAAAAAATTATCCTTTAAAACTTATGGCTGATTCCTAAACCTATAGAAGATGCAGTAAGATTCTTTAAAGGCCCCTTAACCTTGCCACCACCATAATGCCAATCATCACCAAAGAGATCATAAGTACAAAAATAACTGGCTGATAAACTTAACACCCAATCTTTCTTTATCTTTCTCTTAATAGTAATTCCTGGCTCAGCAAAAACAAAATATTTGCTCATAGTAGTACTTTGGGGATTCTCAACAATATCTTCAAAATTATCTACGTTATTTTTATGGTCTAATCTTAAATAAGCTCTTCCTCCACCGAAGCCTAAATCAAAAAATACACCAGTCTTATCACCTATATAAATTCCCTGTTCTCTAATTCCACCCAATCCAAATAGATTAAAAAAAGCCTCTTGGCCATTACTAGCCTTAGAATCAGTAATTCCACAAAAAGCAAATCCTGCATATCTAACATTAGCAGGGTTAGTATCTTCATATCTGTCTATAAGAGAACTCCCTCTAAAAATGACCATATCACCTAATGATTTAAAATCATTATCACGTAAATAATTATTCAGTTTATTAAAATTAATATTATATTGACTGATATTATATTGCCTAAACACCGAATCATCAGTTGAATTTAAATTATCACTTGCAAATACTAGACTACTATTGAATAAAACTATTAATAGTATAATAAATACTCTCTTCATAAATACACTACCTTTCTTAAATAACTAGACTAAGTGAAATTAATTTCACTATCTAATTTTATCTAGTGAAAAAATTGTTAGCCACAGGTTTTAACCTGTGGCGTTTTATAGAACCTATAGGTTAAAACCCGTGACTAACAAAAATATTAAATCTTTAATACCGTATATAGTTAAAATATTTATGGTATTGGTACACCTGCAGCATTTAATATTATTTTACCTGCATAAATTGCAGCTCCATCACTCACAGTATCTTCCACTTTATCCCTAAAGTGCGTCCACCAGCTTCCTCCATCAATCATCATTAACTCTTGCTCATTCAATTCTTTCATCAAATATTCACCTTCCTCAATAAATTATTTTTTACCTCCTGAGAAGTATTTAACCATATTTTAACATGTTTTTTCTTATTTGTAAACTGTACAATAGTATAATTTTTTACCTGATTTCCACTTCTGACTATACTATAGTACAAAATTTTTGGGGTCTTATATGAACTTTTATACTATAGTATAGTTTTAAGTGAACATTTAAAACTAATAATCTTTTCTAATTATATAGTATTATCTACTCATCTCAAGGAGTAACTTATCAAAAAGTAATTTAAAGCTATAATTGAAATTCTTCTACAGAAATAATCCCTGTCTTAATCGCTTTAATAATTGCCTTAAATATATTATCAGTATTTAGCGAATTTTTAATCTTCTTTTTATGATATTTAACTGCACTATTGCTACAACACAATTTCTCTGCTATATCTTGTTCGGTATAACCATTAATAGTCATTTTTAAAATTTCTTTCTGTACTTTAGTCACTCTTAATACTCCATCTAATAATTTAAACTCTTTATTAAGTTTATATTTCTGAATTATATTTTCTCTTAATAACAAACCAAAAGCTATTAAACCTTTTTGTAAATCTTTCATTTGAGAATCTATTACTGATATATCTATATATCCTACTATATCACCTTCTATCCAAATAGGTAGAGCAAAACAATTCCATTCTTTAAAGAAATTACAATAATGCTCCTCTGATATTAAATAAATCTCCTCTTTTAAATTCATAGCCAATGAAATAGCATTAGTTCCAATACTATCTTCAGCAAATGATATACCTGCTTTTAAAAAACAATTATCTTCTAATTTCTTACTTATTACATCTAATAGAAACCCTTGCGAATTAATTAATAAGAAAATATGATTTTGATCAACACAATCATTTATCTCATTAATACTTTCTCTAAAAATACTAATAAGCAACTTTTTTTTATTTAATTCTTCTCTAAGCTTATTTTCTTCTAACCTAATCCTAGGAGAAGACAAATCTTTTTTTAAACCTAATTTCAAACATTTACCAAGCGATTCTAAAGTTTTATTATTTATTTCTTTTTTTTCTCTCATAATCCTCCACCTCATATAATTAAATTCTATTTTTTAACAAAAAACCCTTTATTATTTAAGTGCTATTTATATACATTTATCTAGCTTTATTTTAAAAGAAAATTGGTATTATCACTCTTTTTTTAGACTAAGATCAGGTTGTGTATAAACTTCTTAATTTATATATCAGATTTTATCCTTAAAAGGCATAATTCCTATAATGAGCAAAAAAATAATAATTCCTATATTAATGTGGGAATTATTATTTAAAATAGTTTCTATTATAAGTGTGAGAATTTAAAACTAAAATTAATGGGTATATTGTGATATCTTGGGGATTAGATGGATAAGCGGCTCGATGGTTAGGTTAGATCAAACCTAACTTCCTGCAAGTCTGAAAAGATGACTCTACGTGTGAACCATAATCAAAGTATCTAAGTACTATTCTATTTCTTCATTCTACAGTTGGATAGATATATTTATAATAATTTATAGCTTAATCATCCCCACAAAATAAAATAATCTTAGCTTACTAATAATAATCTGGTCTTTAGCTGATTTGAAATCTACTAAGGCCTCTTCTAATTCTATATTCTTTTGTTTAAATTCCCTTGCTGTAATTACCCCATCTTGCAATTGCTTTTGTAATAATCTCTTTTCTAATTTAGCTTTATCTAAAGTTAGTTTTTTCTCCTGAAAATTAACTCTAGCTTCCTCTAATTTATTAATAAATTTATCAAGTTTTAAGGTTAAACTCTTCATTAGATTTTGAAAATCATTCTCTAATTTATCTAAATCATCTTTATAATCTAAATTAATTAATTCTTCCTTCCCTCCATCGAATAAATTTTGAGTTAAATTAACTCCTATACTCCATTCTTCTTCTAAACGATTATAATTAGCAACTAAATTTAACTTAGCTCTATTCTTATTCTTTTCCCATTTAAATTCTTTTTTAGTTAAATCTAATTCTAATTTATTAGAATTCACTTTAGGATTGCAATTTTTAATTCTTTCAATAAGATTACCTTTACTATATTGATCTACTTTTAATAAATATATTTTTTCTTTATTATTATTCAGATACTTTGCATCTTCTGATAAAACTATTTGGGAGTCCCTAGATAATCCCAATTCTTCTAACCATTCCTGTTGCTCCTCTATAAATTTATTGTTATTTTGAGCAAGATTAAATTCTGCTTTCTTCAAATCAATTTTAGCAATTAAAACTTGTTGCTCACCTGCTTCTTTTATAGATTGTTTCTTTAGAATTTTATTTAAGTAATCTTTACTAAAGTCATAATTCTCCTTAGCTATGTCCAAACTTTCTTTAAGCCTTAATATATTTAAGTACCCTTCAAGCCAATCAATCTTTTTGATTCCCTGTTGCCATTCAAGATTATTCTTTATTTTAAGGAATTCATTATAAGATTTTTTATACTCTTGTTCCAACTCTACAGGATTAATAGGATAGATAGGTTGAGTAACTTTCAAATTATAATCGACTTTATCCTCCAAATTTTCAGATTTAATAGAACTTAGTTTATCATTTAAAATTATATTATTTTCTAAGGTCAGTCCCGAAGAAAAGAGTTTAGTACCTTGTAATCCTATTTTTAAGTTTTTACCTTTCTCTTTCGTTTCTTCTGTAAACCCAAATTGATTCAAAACAAGATCAGTATCTTGTTGATATAATGTGCTTCCCGAAAAATCAACTTGCCAGGCAAATCCTGCCTTAATTTTAGCAAGTTCTCGCTCTGTTTTAGTTAGATTATACTCCAATTCTTGAAGAGATGGATTATTTTTTAATCCCCAATTTACTGCTTCCTGTAGGGTTATTTCTTTAGAGAATACTCTGGGGCTAATCATTAAAATTAATAATATTGTTATGTAGTAGAGTTTAATAGACTTATTTGTGAATAATATCATCAAGTGACACCCCAATCTCTAACCCCATATCTTTCTTTAAGTTTAATAATTTTAAATAATACTTAGTTATAGCAGCTTGATTATTATACTTAGCTTCTAATAATTTAACTTCAGCCGATAAGAGCTCATTTGGACTTTTTAAGCCTACTTGCTGTTGCTCTTTAATGATATTGTAGTTCTGTTTAATCTGCTTAAGATATAATTTAGTTAATTCTATAGTTTCAATAGTTTGTTGAAAGAGAGTATATTCTTTTTTTATTAAAGTTTCAAGCTCTCTCTTTTCTTTCTTATAATTTAGCTCAGTTAAATATTTACTGTTTTTTATTTTTTTTAAGTCTAACTTAGCAGTTTCAGCAACTTTTGCTTTCCTTAATGATTTTTCAGCTAACTCTATTTCTTCTTTCTTTAATTTTAAAGATAAACTATTCTCAAATGCAATATTCAATGCTTCTTTTTTAGTTATATTATATATGTCAGTTACATTTATTTGCTGTAATCGAATCTTTTTTTGATCATCTAATAACAACTTCTCTTTAAATTCTTGTAAAAGCAATTGATACTCGTCTTTAACTTTCTTTAGATCAAATACTGCATCATTATATTCCGTTTGCTGTTTTAACAAATCTAGATATCCTTTATAACCTCTTTTAACTTGTAATCTCATATCATCTAATACTCTTTTTTCAAATTCAACATCTTTCTCTTTAGCTATTATGTCCGACTTATTCTCAAGCAACTTCAAATAATCATTAACAACCTCAATAATTAATTGATTCTTATTCTGTCTATAATCATTTTTAGCTTTTGATAAATTAAATTTATTTTCTAATTTTTTATAATATGATTGAACTATTAAGTTATTACTTTTATTTTTAGTATAATCTAATTTAGAGTTATCTAAGTTTACTTTAGATATTTCTAAATCTAAATTATTTTCCAAAGCCAATTCAATACTCTCAGCTAAGGTAAGTTTATCTATCTCTTTTGCAAATAATGGACATGATATAAATAAACATAAGATAAGTATCATTCCTAAAATATTAATTTTATTAATAAATAATCTCATTAAAAACCATCCCCTATACGAACTAATCATTATGTAATAAATCTCAAAGGGCTTGAAGACTCAAGCCCTTTGAAGTTAATTAGGAAATAAAATCTAGTTTTTCTAGTACAATATAAAGTATTTTCTTGCGACGTACTACAACCCTTACTTCACTTAACATTCCTGTCTTAATAAATTCTGCTTGTCCTTTTTTATCATAAAGTTTAGTTCCTCCAATTGTTGCTTCAACATTATAAGGCAAAGAAGCATTATTTTGCTGACCAATAGTAGCATCACTAGATATCTTGGTCAGTTTTCCAGTTAAAGTACCATACTCTTTATATGGTAACGATAAAAATCGATATTTTACCTTTTGTCCAGCTTCTAACTGACTTATATCTTTATTTCTAACTGTAATCTCCATCTTTAAATTAGTACCTTCACCTGGAATAATACGTAATACTTCCGTTCCTGCTGGTATATAATCATTCTTATTAAATTTTTCTAAAACTTGCACCTTTCCAGTAATTGGTGCTCTTACTTGACTTAATTCAATACTTTCCTTAACATTCTCTAATTGCTGTTTTAGTTGAATCAGCTTATCTTCTGTAGATTCAATACCATCTTTTAAATCAACTAGTATCTCACTTCTATAGCTTTTCATACTTAGCTCAGCATAGTCATACTCTGACTTTAATTCCTCTAATGTACTTTTAGTAGTTGAATGATCACTTAAACTCTTCTCTCTTATATACCTATTTTTAGCTTTTTGATAATTTAATTTCAACTGTTGCAATTTAGATTTATAGACTAAATAACGATTATAATACTTTAAATTATCTTTATCCATAAAAGCTTTATTCTCTTTAATACTTTTTTCTAATTTGAGCAAAGATGATTTTTCGCCTTCTAATTTTATAATTTCTTTTGTGTCAGTCTCTTTTTGTAAATCAAGAGATGCTGTATCTATAACGTACAATAGTTCACCCTTGTTAACCTTCTCCCCTTCTTGAAAATTAATCTCTTTAATCTTACCACCATTAACATTTCGTATCAAACTCACATTCTGAATTGGTCTAACTACACCTGTTGCCTTTACTACTATATCAATCTCACCAAACCACATCCATACCAAAGCTACTACTACAATAGCCAGAACTAAATAAATAAAAGTCACTATAAAATTAGGCTCTTTAGCTTCTAACATCTCTCTACTATCTGACAAATCCTCAAAATTAATTATCTCAGCTCTCATGATACTGCCTCACCTACTTTAATCTTCCCTAGAGTTTGTCCTGCCCACAATTGATAATACTTTCCTTCTGCTTTGATTAGCTCATCATGACTACCTTGTTCTAATATCTTCCCTTTCTCTAAAACTACTATTTTATCACACTGCATAATTGTACTTAAACGATGGGCAATAATAACAGTAGTAATTCCTTTACTTAACTCTTCAATAGTATGATGAATCGCTTTCTCAGTAGCCGTATCAAGATTACTAGTGGCTTCATCTAAAACTAGGATATCAGGTTGCTTTAATATCGCCCTAGCAATTGCAATTCTTTGGCGTTGCCCCCCTGATAAGTTTGTTCCTCGCTCACCCACTAATGTCTCATACCTTAAAGGAAGTTCATTGATAAAATTATGAGCCTGAGCTTTCTTGGCTGCATCTACTATCTCATCCATAGTAATATTTTTTAAGCCAAAAGCAATATTCTCTCTTAAAGTACCACTAAATAAGAAGACATCCTGAGG
Source organism: Orenia metallireducens (assembly GCF_003001995.1). GTDB lineage: Bacteria > Bacillota > Halanaerobiia > Halobacteroidales > Halobacteroidaceae > Orenia > Orenia metallireducens_B. The sequence continues at coordinate 35,399 of NZ_PVNB01000035.1, forward strand.
AACATAACCAATATTTCTTCTTAAACTCTCTAGATTAATATCTTTAAGATTATAATTATCAATTAAAATTTCACCTTCTTGTGGAATATAATACTTTAATAACAGTTTAGCCAAAGTAGTCTTTCCAGAACCACTCTCACCAACAAGAGCTATCTTTTCACCTGGCTTAACATCTATATTAATCTCCTCTAATACCTTTTTTCTAGTACCATAACGAAAATCCATATCCTTAATTTCAATCTTTCCTATTAACTTCTCGGGACTTATCTTCTTGAGTTCATTCTCTTTTTCAATATCTAAATCTAAAATTTCACCTAAACGGTCAGAAGCTACAAAAGCTTCTTGAAGTTGGGGTTGTAGATTAATTAACCGTTGAATCGGGTCGTAAAAATACGCCAATAAAGCATTAAAGGTAATCAATTGCCCTACACTAATATTACCTTTGATTACCTGTAAACCCCCAACCCAGAGAATTACCAACTCACTAACAGAAGTAAGTGCCATCTGTAAAGAAGATTGGAGATTTCTCATCCAAGTAACCTTAAAGATTGATCTGACAAATTTGATAAATCGACTTTCTGTCTCTAAATTGGCTTCATCTTCACCATTAAAAGCCTTGATTGTAGCTATTCCAGAGACTGATTCTACTAGATATGATTGTAGGTCTGCTGCCTGTTCCATCTCTTTACGATGAATTTTTTGAAAGGGACTATTAAAACTCCAAACTACAACTATATAAAAGGGAATAATTACTGCTGATACCCAAAAGAGTGTAGAACTTTGTATATAGAGTATAATTCCACCTACAATTACCATCAAAGTATCCAACATTACTGAAATTGCAGCACCTGAGATGGCACTTCTAATCTTTGAAGCATCATTCAAACGGGATAATATCTCCCCAACTTTACGAGTATCAAAAAAAGACATAGGTAACTCTAATACATGCTGGTAATAATTTAATATCAAAGCTAAATCTATCTTCTGACTTAAATATAAAAGTAAATGACTACGAAATGCACTCATCCCAATCTTAAATAGAGTTAAAATTACTACTCCCGTTGAAACAATATGTAGGGTCTTAGTCAATCCATCAGATAATACAGTATCAATCAAATATTTAAAATAAAATGCACCTATAAGTCCCATTAAAGTATATAAGATTGAAGATATGAAAATTTCCACTAGTAACCGCTTGTGGGGAGTTATCAACCCAAAAAATCTGGCAAATAAACCGGTAGTTTCATCACCTTTCTCAAATTTTTCTGTTGGTGTCAATAAGATTAAGACTCCAGTCCAAATCTCATAAAATTCCTCACGTTTATAAGTGACCAATCCTCTACCAGGATCAGCTATTATTATCTCATTCTCACCAACTTCATGAATCACTACATAATGCATCAACGTACCATCAATAATTACATGAGCTATAGCTGGCAAAGGAAAATCTTCATCTAAATGCTCAGGCTCTGCTTTGACCCCTTTAGCTGAAAAACCCAATTCTTTAGCTGCTTTAATCATCCCTAAAGCATTAGTTCCTTTCTTATCTGTACCTGCCACTTCTCTAATCTGGGTAATTGGTATCTTCAATCCATATTGCTTGGAGATTGTTGCTAAACAAGCTGCACCGCAATCAGTTAAATCATGCTGTTTGATACAATAGTACTTTTTAAATTTTCTCTTGAGTTTGTTTAGTGTTTTTTTCATTTATACCACCTTGTCAGTCACCTAGTTTTCAAATGATTATAATGCTAGATTATATAATTTTTTCTTTAATAAAAAATTATATATTATTTTCCAAAAACACATATAACTAAAAATTCCTATTCTTCCTATCAAACTAAAAACAAATATAATTTTTTGATTTTCAAGCTTCCCTTTATTGATAATAAGTTGAATTATTAATTTGTTCAAATTTTTTATCCAAGATATTAACATAAGTCCATTATTTAAAAATGTTTTTTAAATAATTTTTGAATCTTCTAAAATATTTCTTATACGAGTGTGGATAAAAATACATAAAAATAATATCAACTAAAATCATCAATATTATTATAATTATCAAATTCAACTTCATATTTACCCCTTCCTTTATATCAGTTATTTAAAAAATAAATATAATAACTAAAAGAAACACAATTATTGTGTTTCTTTTAGTTATTATATTAAGCCAAATTTTTAGCAAGATACATCTTTATATCTGTCACGATGAACTTTTAAAATTAAGCCAGAAAATCTCATCTGCATTCCTGCAAAAGGAATCCACCCTCCATCAACCATCATTAACTCTTGTTCATTCAATTCTCTCATCAATTCTTCACCCTTTCCTCAATTATGTAGTTATTTTTTACCTCTTGAGAAGCACTGTATCTATATATTACCATAGATGTTTTAATTTGTACACTGTACTATAGTACAAATTTTTGCACTATTTCCACTTCTGACTATACTATAGTACAAACTTTTCAACGTTTTATCTTCAAATTTATACGATAGTATAGTTTTAAGTGACTATTACTTTAAATAAAAAATTTAATTAGTCTCTCTTTAGTAAACGTATAATACTCTTCTCAAATACTAAATATGTCATAAAACTATTCTTTAATCTAAAGTTGAATTCTTCTTTAAGAATATCCCGTATATTAATAACACCAAAGTAATTCCACCTTGAGTTAAAAGTAAATTTTCTGGAATATCTTTAATACATAATAGGGTTAATAATAAGCAGATTAAATATAGTCCACCAATTATAAGAATAATAGTTCCTCCATTACTCTTCCAGTTCTTAATACCTATAAATTTCATACTATATATTATAAGTGGAATCCCTAAAATTAAAGTATTTATTAAAACAGATATATATTCTATAGTTATCTTGTATTTATCAATATTCTGAATCATAAATATAAAACCTGACAATATAGAAAAAATACCTGATATTAATAAAAAAAGACCCAAATATTTCTTTAACATTGTTCCATAAACCTCCAATTTATTCAACTTATTTCTATTAAATTGTAATTTTTAAAATCATTCTAAAAACTACTTTTAATATGATATTTATTCAATAATTGATCTCTATAGAATAAACTATTTGACCTTCCCACTGTTTGTGAGACAGTAAGTTAAGGTATATAATATAATCATTCAAGGGGGAATAAAAATGACTGAATCTAGAAGAACATATTGTGCAAAGTTTTAGAAGTATCTCGGTCAGGATATTATAAATGGTTAAAAAGAAAACCAAACAAAAGAAAAGAGGAAAATGATAAATTAAAGCTTAAAATAGCTGAAATATACTGGCAAAGTAAGGTACCTATGGTAGCCCTAGGGTTTATAGAAAACTTAGAAACGAAGGCATTTAGATGTAATAAAAAACGAGTAGAAAGACTAATGAAAGAACTTGGTTTAAAAGCAATCCAAAAACGTAAATTTAAAGCTACAACTAACTCTAATCATAATTTGCCTGTAAATGAGAATATCCTGAATCGAGAATTTGATGTAAAAGAAAGAAATAAGGTCTGGGTTTCAGA
>NZ_PVNB01000036.1 GCF_003001995.1 Orenia metallireducens
ATGGGGACAATTTTAGTGGCGGCTGCTACTTCATTACCTGAGGTTGTTGCATCTATTTCAGCAATTAGAATCAATGCTTATGATATGGCTGTAGGTAATGTCTTTGGCAGTAATATCTTTAATATGGTAATTATTATTGTCAGTGATATTGCTTATCGAGGAGGAAGTGTTTTAAAGGCTGTTTCTTTGACTCATACTTTAACGGCTATACTTGGTCTAATCTTGAGTGCCATTGCTGTCATTGGTCTCTTTTATCGTTCTAAAAAGACCTTCTTAACTATTGGTTGGGATTCTATCACTATTACTGCTATCTACTTATTTGGAGCTTATTTATTGTTTCAGCTAGGAATTAATGTTTAGGGAGGATTAATTTATGAATGAAGGCTTTAATAAATCAAAAGTTAAAACAGGCTTGAAATTTTCATTAGGAGTCAGTATTCTAGCTTCAATTTTATTAATTATATTAACAATGGATGAAAATACAATAGATAAGTTAATGGCTGTTAACATTTATTACTTAGTTTTAGCAGTAATTATTTGTTTTTTGATGTGGTTTGTAGGAGGATTACGAACTAAATTAATAGCTAATGCTTTAGAGGAGAAGCTATCTTTAAAAGCAGGTTTTGATATTTTTTTAGTAGGAGCTTTTGTTTCTAATGTAACTCCTTTTGCTTCAGGAGGAGGTCCTGTTCAAGTTTTATTATTGCATCGTAAGGGTATTTCATTAGGTAAATCGTCAACTATAATTATTATTCAGTTTGTGTTAAGACTTCTTTTCTTTGGAATTTTAGCACCAATCTTATTTTTAAGATTCAAAAGTTTAATTAAGCCTGGAATAATTTCAATTGAGATTTTAAATTTAGCTATTTTATTGGTACTGTTAATTTCAGTTATTATTATCTATTTTATTTGGCAACCAGATAATATTAAATATCTTACTAAAAAAATGACAAAAATTAGAGTTTTGAATTCGTTATTGAAAAATGATAAGACTAAAGGTTTAGTAGATAAATTCTATCAGGAAATGGAAGAATTTCATAATAGCTTGTGGCAATTAACTAAGTATAAACGGAGTAGTTTAATTTGGGCAGGTTTGTGTACTATTATTTTCTGGGGATTATTCTTTACAATAGCTCCAGTAATATTATTGGGATTAGGAGCTAAACCTTTCTTTTTAAGATCTTTTGTAATGCAGACAATATTTTATTTAATCTTACCTTATATTCCAACACCAGGGGGAAGTGGAGTAGCTGAATTAGGTTTTGCTTCTTTCTTTGCTAGTTTTGTTCCTAAGAGTTTACTCGGTCTATTAGCTATTGTGTGGAGAAGTCTTACCTTTTATTTACCTATTATTTTAGGAGGATTAATATTATTAAGAATATTAGGACTTAAGGGCTTAAAGGCTAATAATTGAATAAGTTCTACAATAAAAACAGCATAGGTTAATTTAACATCTTTGAGTTTTTAGATATAATACTACTTTTACCTAATTACTTAGAATTAAGTTTTAGAGATGATATCAAAGAAACTATTGGAGGTGATGAGGTTATGACTAAAGAGTTGACTAATCTTTATCAAGTTGGTAAATCAGAAGCTATATTAGAAACAGCTAAAAAGTTATTAAAAAAGAAGATGAATATAGATGATATAGTAGAGGTTACTGAGTTATCAAAAGAGGAGATAAAAAGAATTAAGGAGCAAGCTCAGCATTAATTTTAAATAACTAAACCTCAGGTTAATTTAACTTGGGGGTTATTTTATTATAAAACTATAATATATATCCTTGTCTTTGTAGATAATATGGATAAAAGATAATAGGTGAACTTAAATGAATTATGTAGGAAAATGGGAGCTGTTTTCTTTAACATTTATCTTTATAATAGGTAATGCAGGGCTGTATTCTTTAGGAGTAGATCGAGCTAAGGAGGATGCTTGGTTAGCAATTTTGTTAGCGATGTTCTTTAGTTATTTATTGGTTTTTATCTATGCTAAGTTACAGTCATTATTTCCTGAGAGCAGCTTATCTGATATTATTATAAGTTTATTAGGCAAAAAACTAGGGATTATTTTAATAATTTTATATGTAATGTACTTCATATATATTATAATTTTAAATTTTAACCTCCATATTGAATTTATTCAAATATACCTTTTACAAAGGTCTTCGATGGTAGTATTGTTTATATTACTTATGTTTAATATGGTTTATATGATCTTAAAAGGTTTTGAGGTAATGGCTAGGGTTTCCGAAATTGTGACAGTATTATTTATAATCTTTTTAATAGTTATATATATAATGCTATTTTTTTCTGGTGCAGTAGATTTTAAAAGATTAGAACCAGTACTAGCAGGAGGGTTTAAACCTTTATGGGAGGTGGCTGTTCCTGAATTGATGATCTTTCCCTTTGGTGATATGGTTATATTTTTAGGGTTATGGAGAATGGTAAAATCTAAAAAGAGTATATTGAAGTTTTCTTTACTTGGTATGACTTTAGCAGGTTTAGTTTTAAGCTTTTCAATTGCTGTAATGGTAGCAGTTTTAGGGGCTAAATTGGCGGCAAGTATAAATATTGCTAATATGGCTTTAAGTCAAATGATTGATGTTGGTTTTATCAAGAATACTGATGCAGTGGTTATAATATTCTTGTTATCTAGTGGCTTTTATAAGATGGTACTCTTCTTATATGCCAGTATATCTTTAGTAACGGATACCTTTAAAGTTAGAAAATCGTTAATAACTATCTTATTTGCTTTATTATTATTGATTTTATTATATGCCCCCTTTACAGGGGTGCCTTTCCATCATTGGATAGCAAGGCTTGATAATCAAACTTTAAGGAAAATAAAGTATATGCACGTAATTTTTCAAATGGTAATTCCTATTATTTTATTGCTAATAGCGTGGTTTGAAAATTTAATAAAAGTAAAGTAAGAATAAAGAGATTTACGACTAAGGTAGTTTCCTTATTCTTAAGACTTATAACTACAAAAACCCCAGATAAGTAAAGTTATCTGTGGTTTTTCTATTTATTTTAGGGTAAAATTGAGGTTAATAGGCAGGAAACAAGGACATAATCACAGAATAAATATAAAGGATAAGTAAAGAATAGCTGGAAAGGAGGTAGCTATGGAGGTTCTTAATTTTAAAAATCAGGCTAATTTAGATATTAAAGAGATATCTCAGATATTTAAGGAATATTTAAAGTTACAGGAAAAGTCTAAAAATACAATTAAGAGCTATCTTCAAGATTTAAAGACTTTTTATCAATGGTGGACTGAAATAAATAAATTTGACCATTTTAGACCTGCTATGATTCATAAGCAGGATATTATAGATTATAAGGAGTATTTACAGGAAGAATTGAATTATTCTCCGAGTACCATTAATCGAAAAGTGGCTTCTTTAAAGGTCTTCTTTAGAATGTGTGTGGGTAAAGACTATATTAAGAATAATCCTGCTAAAGATATTAATTTTCTAGATCAACAGGAGAATAGTCCAAAATCCTTAACTGAAGAACAGAAAAGATCCTTGTTAGAAGTAATCAATCGAGAATGTAATTCTAGAGATAGAGCAATTATGGCTATTTTAATGACTGGTGGGTTAAGAGTTGGGGAGTTAATTAGTTTAAATTGCTTAGACTTTAAGGAGAAGTCTGGAATACTCTTAGTTAAGGGTAAGGGTAATAAATATAGAAGAGTACCAATTCCACAAGGAACAGTCAATGCTCTTAGAAATTATCTAGCTACTAGACTTGATAATCAAGAAGCTATGTTTTTAAGTAATAGAAATCAAAGGATTGCTTATGATACTTTACGAAGTAACATAGATAAACTATTTAAAGAAGCCAAAATTGAAGATGCTACTATACATACTCTCAGACATACAGCAGCTAGAGATATGATTGAGAAACATAATATCAATGATGTAGCAAAGATATTAGGACATTCAGCAGTTACGACTACTCAAATCTATTTAGAACCAAGAGATGAGGATTTGAAGAAAGTTACTGATAGTTTAGATTATTTTTAAGAAGTAATTATGTAAGTGATTTTTATTAAAAGGTGAATTAAGAGGAGGATAAAAAATAATGGTGAATGAAAAAGTGACTGATTTGTTTATTGCCAAATTGCTTGATAATACGAAAATTAATTATACTCCTAATGGGAGTGATATTAAAGAGGTTAAAGATGCTTTGAAGACGGCATCTAAAAAAGGAACTGGTAATGTGGGTTTTCCTGAATTTGTAGGTAAATCAAATGAATTTATAATCGTAATTGAAGACAAAGCTGATTTAGATAAACAAGCTTTATATGAAGATGAAGAATCTGATAAATTAATTATGGAAACAGAAGCCATAATTAATTATGCTGAAAATGGAGCTTTACATTATGCACAGCAGATAGTAGAAAAAACTGAATTTAAAAAGGTATTTGCTTTTGGTTGCTCTGGTGATGAAAAACATCATAAAATCAGACCTATTTTTGTTGATGAAGAAGACTATAAATTATTAAAAGAAGTTGAAAACTTTGAGAATTTTTCAGAAGAGAATATAGTTAAATATTATAAAGAACAAGTTTGTGGTCAAACTCCTGTTGAAACTTTAGAATTAGAAGATATATTAAAAAAATCTGGAATACTTCATGAACACCTTCGTAATTATGGGCAATTAGGAGATTCTGAAAAGCCACTTGTTGTTTCAGCCATTTTATTGGCATTGAGTGAGAAATCTTTTTCTACTAATGATTTAACGGGAGATGAGATTGAAACTGATGGCGAAAAGATCTTTAATGCTCTTTCTACTCATATGAAGAGGGTAAAAGTTCAACCAGAAACTAAAAAAGAGAGGATTCTTAACCAATTTAATATTATTAAAGATAGACCTATTCTTAATCAAATTGATAATCGGTTAGCTAAGACACCATTGAAATTTTTTGCAGAATTCTTAGAAAAAAATATTCTTTCTTCTATTACTAATAATACTGTTGAAGACGTATTAGGTAGATTTTATGGAGAATTTATTCGTTATAGTGGTGGAGATGGACAATCATTAGGAGTTGTTTTAACTCCAAGTCATATAACAGAATTGTTCTGTGATTTAGTAGAAATAAAACCAAATGATATTGTTTTTGACCCATGTTGTGGTACTGGAGCTTTCTTAATTGCAGCAATGCATAAGATGTTAAAACAAGCCAATCCTGAAGATGAGGATAAAATAAAGAAAGATCAGATATTTGGTATAGAAGTTAGAGAAGATATGTTCTCTATCGCTACTACTAATATGATTTTAAGAGGTGATGGAAAGAGTAATTTAATTTGTGATGACTTTTTAAAACGTTCTATTAAAGATTTACAAAAAGATAATTATACTATAGGCTTTATGAATCCACCATATTCTCAAGCCAAAGGAAAGGATACTGCTCATCTATCAGAGATTCACTTTATAAAGCATTTATTAGATGGAATGGCTGAAGAGGGAAGATGTGTTGTGATTGTTCCCCAATCAACGATGATTGGAAAGAGAAAAGAGGATAGACAAGCTAAAAAACAAATTTTGAAAGAGCATACTTTAGAAGGGGTGATTACCCTGAATAAAGAGACTTTTTATGGGGTAGGAACAAACCCTTGTATTGCTGTGTTTACTGCACATAAATCTCATTCTAAGAAGAAATATTGTAAATTCATTAATTTTGAGGATGATGGATTTGAAATTAATAAGCATATAGGTCTAGTGGAAACGGAAAGAGCTAAAGAAAGAAAAGCTCACCTTTTAGATTGCTGGTTACATGATGCTCCTGCTGAAAGTAAATTTATGGTTAAAACTCAAATTAAAGATACCGATGAATGGTTACACTCTTTTTATTATTTTAATGATGAAATTCCAAAAGAAGAAGATTTTGAAAAGGTTATGGCAGATTATCTTTCTTTTGAATTTGATATGATTACCCATAGTAGAGGCTATTTATTTGTAGAGGATGATGAAGATGAAAACGGAGCTTAATGATAGAAATTGGGAAGAGTTTTTTCTTACAGATGTTTTTAGTATTAATTCAACAAGTAGTGGTATAGATAAAAATAAATTAATTAGGAAAAACGGAACTATACCATATATAACTCGAACTGAACTTAATAATGGTTGTGATTTATTTATTGGTGAGCAAGAGGAAAAATATAAGAAAGATAAAAGTAATGTAATTACAATAGGTTTAGATACTCAGACAGTATTCTATCAAAATAAATCGTTTTATACAGGACAAAATATTCAAATACTAAGTAATCCTAATTTAAATAAATATAATGCTCAATTTATTATTAAACTTTTGAAAATACAAATGAAAAAATTTAATTGGGGAGGAAATGGTGCAACTTTAACAAGGCTTAAACGTAGTAAGATCCTTCTTCCTATTTCTGATAATAGACAACCAGACTATGAATTTATGGAAAACTATATGAAAGCAAAAGAACAAGTCTTAATTAAAAGGTATAAGAATTATATTTCAAAAAGACTTGATAAACTTAAAAGTTATTTAGGAGTAAAATCTCTATCAGAAAAAGAATGGAAAGAATTTGATGTACCTGATATATTTCCAAAACTACAAAGGGGTAAGAGACTTAAAAAAGCTGACCATATCCCAGGCAAGATGCCTTATATATCATCAACTGCTGAAAATAATGGAATTGATGATTATGTAAGTAATGATGAGGATGTAAGAATCTTTTCTAATTGCTTAACGCTTGCCAATAGTGGTAGTGTTGGCTCTTGTTTTTATCAACCCTTTGAGGTAGTTGCAAGTGATCATGTTACTCATTTAAAGAATAATGATTTAAATAAATATTCATATCTGTTTATTTCTCAGATATTATCTCGATTAGGTGAAAAGTATAGTTTTAATAGAGAGATTAGTGATAAAAGATTGAAAAGAGAAAAGATTCTTCTACCCACTAATGAAGCAGGAGAACCAGATTATAAATACATGGAAAACTATATGAAGAAAATTGAGTACAAAAAAATAAAAGAATATCTGCAATATTTAGAAAAGAAATTTGAATAATTGCTAATTAACAAAGAAATATTAAATACCTAATATTGTAATAAGTTAATGGAGGTTGGTTAGTAAATATGGGTTTATCAAGGCTAAAGAAAATTGATTTAAGAGAATATTGGACTCATGAAGCATATGACTTTACAACATGGTTGTCAAAATCTAATAATCTTGAATTATTAAGTGATGAAGTTGGGGTAGAAATTTCTTTGTTAGAAACTGAAGCAAGTGTAGGTAGATTTAAAGTTGATATGTTAGCAGAAGAAGCTAATACAGGTAGAAAAATAATTATTGAAAACCAACTAGAAAAGACTGACCATGACCATCTTGGAAAGTTGATAACCTATGCTTCAGGGTTAGAAGCTAATATTGTTATATGGATCGTAAAAGAAGCTTTAGAAGAACATCAACAGGCTATTTCATGGCTTAATGAACATACCGATGGAGAATTAAGTTTCTTTTTAATTCAAATTGAATTATGGCAGATTGATGATTCTAATTATGCTCCTAAGATTAATGTGATAGCTAAACCAAATGATTGGTATAAAGAGGTTAAGAATACTATTGAAACTACTAAATTGACAGAGACTAAAAAGTTACAATTAGAGTTTTGGACCAGTCTAAAAGAATATTCTAAAGATATCAATTCTACTATAAACTTTAGGAATCCATATCCTCAGCATTGGTATGATGTAAGTTTTGGTTCTTCAGATGCTCATATTTCATTAACAGTTAATACTCAAAGAGATGAGATTGCATGTGAGATTTATATTTCTGATTCTAAAGAGACCTTCTTTCGTTATCTAGAGCATAAAGAAAGCATTGAAAATAATATTGGTTCTAAGCTAGAATGGTATGAGCTTCCAGAGAAAAAAGCAAGTAGAATAAAGCTAACTAAAGAATTTATACTTGATAATAAGGAAAAATGGGAAGAAGCATTTATTTGGTTTATAGAAAAAGTGAGATTATTTCAAGATGAATTTAGTAAATATTAAAAAAGATATTAAGATAGATATTATTAGTGATATTTAAATAGCCATCAAGGATATACATACTCTTATGAAGATAAAGAGATTAAAGTAAACTTATATTACTATAATGAAGATTCACCACCTTCTGGAATTAAGGAATCTTATAAGAAATATTGGGAATTTGATTTAAATAAAATATTTCAAATTATAAATTGTTTTAAAACAGAGCTGTCTTATAAGATGGCTTTGTTTTAATTTTGTTTGATTTTTGATATTATATTAATTGAATTGTGTAACATTTAATATGTTTTTATTTATTCTATTTCTATAAAAAATACTGCTGATTTAAATTATATTAGTTAGAGATGTTTTCATTATTTAAAGAGTAATAAAAATCAATTTTTCAACATTGAGATATATTTATTTATTCGATTATTGAAATATTGCTAAATATACTTGGGGTAAATAGATGATATTATTTTTTATAAATTAAATGTTGTGTATTTGTAGAGTATTTACTTTAAATTTGTAACAGTTAGCTATTTGGTATTTATTGTAATGTGCGTCTTTAGGAATGTTTAGCTCTCAAAAATGGATTAATTTTAAGAATAAATAACTTGATTATAATTAAAAACTAATATATTGAAGAAAACAATGAATAATTATTTAGTTTATTAAAAGAATAAAGTTTTAGTTATAAAACAAACAACTATTATATTACAGAACAAAACAAAAACACAGGTGCGACGAATGAAAAGTAAATAAACCAACCAAACAGAAAAATATTTTACAGATAACTTGAAAAAGGGTACGTTTTATGTTAACATTATTATAGATAAAATAATATCAAAAAAAGGAGAGGGGTGAATAGAATATGCAATTCCAATGGTATGACCCAGATACAGGAGCACCTGTGATTTCTATAGCCAATTATGGTATTAATTTTTCGAGTGGAGCTATAGATGTTCTTGGAAAACCAATATATATAAAAATAGGAATTGACTCTGAGAATAATATTTTAGGAATTAAACCTCTGCAAGAAGAAGAAGATGGAGTTATAAAGTTTATAAGTAGAGAACGTCAGGGGAATGTCAGAATTACAAGCAAAGATTTTATTAGGTTTATTAAGAGCAAATTATTAGATGAAGACATTATTGAGGATAGTGCTAAAAAATATATAGCTAAGTGGGATAAAGATAACGAAATATTAATTATTAACTTAAATGATCCTATTCAAAAATAAAATAACCAAGGGATAGGTGGCACTATCTCTTGGTTCACATAGATAAGGAACACTAGCAGGTTCCTAAAACTATAAAATTTTTGTAAGCATTCAATTTATTTTAACATAAATTTTATAGTTTAGCAATCCCCTGCTAGAGACTGGAGGATGAAATATGCCTTCTAATAAGAAAGATAAGGATAATAAGAAACAGTATATTTATAGAGCTTCAATGACTATTAATGGTACTACTTATTATGCTAAGAATTATGGTAAGAAGGCTTTTAAGATTCCTATTAACTAATTATAATAGGATAAAATTAATAAAATCTCTAGGAGGTACAAATAATGAGGAATTTAAATATTGCTGAACATATGAATAGTAAAAAACTAGATAGGAGTAATTCTGATACTCCTATAAAACTTAAAGAATTAAAAAATTTGATTGGAGAAAGAGAGTTAGATAAAAAGGTATATGAATGTTATGATATTAGTAAATTTGGACATGAAGAAGATAATATAAGGATAAAAGGAATAAGTGAATTATTATCTGCTTTTTATGAGATTAATAATAAAGTAAATAAATATGATATTATAGAGAAGTTAGAAAATGTTGAGTATATAGGACTTGAAGAGAATAAAGAAATAAGGCTTTATTTTCCTGAACATGATATATCAGCTTCAGGTGTTTATGGTTTTAGTTATGATCTGCTGAATGAGTTATTTAAAATGGGTGGCTTATATAATTACTGTAAGCAAAATGATTATCGTGATATATTGAAAGATGTTATAGATGGTTTGTTTAGTAGGTCGACTGATATTGAAAAAAGATACAGATTGATAGAATATAATGATGATGTGCTTTTAAGAGCTAATACTTCGATGAAGTATAAAAGATATGATAATAATATTGTTATGTATATATACTTATTAGCATTGCATAAGTATGCAACAGATAGTGATTTGTTCTTCATTCTTGATAAAGCTCATATAAGTGATTCTGCTATGATATTATTTCTTGAACAAGAAAACCCTATACAGGTTGATGGTTTAGGGGATGTATATTTTAGTGCAGTAGTTTCAAATAGTGAGATAAAAAAAGGTAAGGTAGAATTTGCCTTAAGGTATAGAATAGTGGATGATGGAGCTGAGTTTAAAGTATTACCAGATATTAAAGATTCATTATTCTCAGTAATGCATAATTTGAAAGTGGAGAATTTAGAATCTAAAATAGAGGATATTTTTGAGCTAGAGGGATATAAAAATTCTATGTTAGATTATATTTCCAATATAAAAAGTATGAGATTAACGGAGGATACACTACAGTTTCTAATGGGACAAATTACAACAAGGAGAACCAAACTTAGCTCTGAAACAAAGAAAAAATTTGAAGAACTATATGACCAAGAACTAATTCCTAATTCAATGAATTTAATTAAAGCTTTTGATAAAGTTAGTGAAATTACAGCAGACTTTGATGAAAAAATTTATTTAGAACGTCTTTATTACAAAGTTATAAAGAAAGTAATTGGTGATTAATAGTTGTGATATAGTTAGATATTAGATTAATTAACTAAGCTTCTAACTGTTTGAATTCAAACAGTTAGAAGCTTAGTTATCATTTTAAGGAGTGATAGATGTGTTAATAAAGCAAACAAGAATAATCAATTTGTCAAAGTTGAGCTATATTGACGAAGGTGAAGTTATTAGAATTGCTATAGATAATTTAGAACGGTTCAAAGATAGAGTAGTAGAAATCGGATTTAAAACTCCAATAAAGGCAGGAGATACAATTTTACCTAAAACTGTAGGAGCTGTCTCTAATAGAAATGCTAATGGTGATTATGAAATTCATAGGGATCAAGAAAAGGAAACTTGTTATAGAATGATAGAATGGACATATAAGCAGTGGGCTGGGCGAGGTAAAACTGTTGAAGTTACTGATTCTACTGATAAAGCATATGAAAGATATCCCCGAACATTTATACCTCCTCAATCTGTGGAATTAACAGTAATAGAAAAAGATAAAAAATTAATAATTATTTCACCAGAAATTACTTTTAATCAAGAGAACAAGGATATAATAGTACACGTAGTTAATTTATTTCTGGAAATTTTCGGAGAGTGTAGGGTGTTAAATAATAAAAATCAAGTTATAAAGATTCCTGAGGTAATTAAGCTCAATTGGGAAGTACTTCCTAAGGGGAAAATGCCATGGAAAAAAAGGAAAATCCAAATAAAGAATTTTATAAATCGTGCGAAAGGAACAAATAAAGATGTAGTAAAGAAGCGTTTAGAGGAGATAAATAAGTTTGAGCCAGATTTCACAGCTATTGGAAATGGTGGATTTAATGGTTATATTATTCATGGTTTTATTGATAAGAGTCTTTATGTGCTTGAAAGCATATATACAAATAATGCAACTTATGTTCTTGAAAATGATTGGGAGTTTATTTCTAAGCTTACTAAGGGGCAAATACTTAATAATGACCTTCACAAAGAAAGAATTATTCATACGAAAAGTTGGTATAAGAAGATAAATAAACTATTAAATGACATTAACTGATTTATTTAAGGGGTGGAACAAAGGTTTATAAATATAAGATAGTAATATATTATTAGTCTTAGAAAATCAATTAGAAGGTGGTTAGGAATATTCCTAACCACCTTTTTGTAATATTATTTTATTTAATAAGCTACTTAAAATTATCAATCCGATACCGCCCGATAATCTACCAAATCGATTTCGTTTTTATCGGACAATATCGGATATTTTTGTTTACAACTCAATCTTACCATGATATACTAAGGTTGTAATACATAAATCATAGGAGGTAATGAGAGTATGAAATCAATCAATATTAAGTATGCTGGTTATGATTCTGGTTACGATTCATGCAAATTAATCACTAATATAATGCAGGAAAATAATCAGGAACCGTTAATTTATCCCTCATTGGCTAAAGAATCAGTAGGGGGCTTAGCTAACGATAAATCTATTGGAATGAATGAACCAATCTCTAAAGAAGCTATGCTGATTAAAGTAAAGGATCAAGATGATAATTACTATAACTTTATGATTGGTGAGTATGTAATTACTCAATTAGAAACTGGTGGGACAAACTATGACGTTGATAAATATAATGAGCCTAGTGAATTAGCTAAATTATTGGCTGGACTATCAGTATTACATCCTAATACTGACCAAATAGTTATTGATACCTTAGTAATTGGCTTACCTATCCAACATTATCAAGAACATAAAGAAGCTATGACTAAGAGGTTTACTGATTCTTTTGAAGGTCAAATTACCAATCAAGAAGGTAATATTGTTACTATCAGATATGAATTTAAAAATGTAATTGTAATGCCACAAGGTTTAGGGGCTTTAATGTACTATATGAATACTGAGGAAGGTCAGGAGAGTTTAAAAGGCAGATTAGGTATTTTAGATATTGGAGGAAGAACAACAGATATCTTTGCTTATAATAATAATAGAATTATTGAAGGTTCTCCTTATAGTATCAATATAGGAATGTCTAATGTATTTAGATCAGTTAGTAATAAACTTAATCTTGAAGAGAATTTAGTTAGAGAAGCAGTAATTAAAGGTCAAGATTCTGTCAGATATAATCAAAAAGAAATTGGAATTACATCATTAGTAGAAGAGTATTCAGAGAATACAGCTAATAATATAGCCTTTGAAACTCGTAATAAATGGAGAGATTTTATAGGATTAGTAGATAAGATTTTAATCATTGGTGGGGCAAGTGAAAAGCTTAAACCTTATATTAATCCTGCTTTTAATGATATTAATGTAGAGTTACTGTCTAATACTCAAACTGCTAATGTATTAGGATATCTATTAAGAGGACAAGATATTTATAATAGAAAAAATAATGAGTAGGTGTGAGTATGAGTGATTTTAA
The DNA here is from genome assembly GCF_003001995.1 of Orenia metallireducens. Lineage (GTDB taxonomy): Bacteria > Bacillota > Halanaerobiia > Halobacteroidales > Halobacteroidaceae > Orenia > Orenia metallireducens_B. The sequence continues at coordinate 13,164 of NZ_PVNB01000036.1, forward strand.
ATTAAGAGTTGATGTTAAGTTATCTAATCGGACTTTAGGTGAGGAACAGCTAAAGTGGGTAGAGGAAGAATGGAATAATTATGAAGGAAATAAATCAGATTTTATTCGTGATTTGATAGAAATAGCCTATCAACATCAGAATGAAATTAAAGATGAAAAAGAGGATATCTTAAGTAAGATTAAGCAATTAGTTAACAGTACTCCACAAGATAAGAAGGAGACTATTCCAGAAGAGACATCACAACAAGCTGCACAGACAATGGATTCTTTATTAAGTCAGCTTGATAATATGTAAATAAGGACATTTGTCCCCCCTTATAGCTACTAGCTTTGATGAGGGTGGACAGATGTCCTTATAAATAAAAATATAAAATAAAAAAGGATTAAATAATTATTTGTTGAATTAGTAGGTTAAGACAAAAAATAAAAAAATGCCCTGTAGGGCATATATAATAAATCGACGGGTAATCGATGCTGGAACCACCGATTAACCTTCAGATAGAGTGCTGGAACCACTTTATCTCGCCGATATATTACGTTTTTTATGACAATATTATACTCTAAAAAGCATAAGCTTGTCAAATGTAATTATTGGAATACAAGAGGACTTGTAAGAGGTAGAGTAAGTTAATGACTCTATCTGTTATGAGTCCTTTTTTTATTTTCAAGCTCTAATATATATATTCTAGATTAAAACAATTATTCCTTGTCCAAAACAAAAAATAATCAATTTCAGAAGGGAGGAAAGTAATTATCATGTCATTATCTGATAAAGTTAGAGAATTTATAAAATTATTTATTCCTAAGCAGAAAAAGTTCCATAAAGATAAGAAAAGTAGAGAAGCATTTAATGTTCAAGGCTTTTCAATGGTTTTTGGACATAACTATAAAAATCATCCTGATTTTGCTGCTCTTGATTTTTCTGAAATGCCAAGAGATTTAAGTGATTTAGACAAGATTTATATTGCTGAAGAGACTGATAATTACTTTACTCCTAATATCTTCTTAGGAAATAACTATGACCGTAGTGGTGGTAGTAGAAAACATGCTCATAAATGTACTTGGATTCAAGATTTATTCATTGATATTGATGGTACAAATGGAATTACAGATCCAGATCAAGCTAAAGAAGTATTATATCAAGCACTACAAGACTTAGGAATACCCAAACCTACAGCTTTAATACATACTTCAACCAATCCAGATGTCCATTTACAAGTCCATTGGTTAATTGATCCTTTATGGGTTTATGATAATCGGAAGGAAACAGTTAATAATGGAGAGTTACTAAGTTGGCATTATAACGTAATGAGTGCCTTAGTAGAGTTGTTACAGGAACAACTGCCTGATTGGGAGTTAGATACAACTAAAAGTACCGATATTAGCACCTATGCTCGTTTACCTTACTCTTATAATCAAAAGACTGGACAGTTAGTAGAAGTATTGGATGTACAGGACAGAAGGTGGACATTAGAGGACAGTTGGGTAGCTAATATTCTAAAGAGAAGCTATGAGAATAATAACCAAAAAGAGTATATTAAAATTAATACGGATATCAAATTACTAGAACATCCTCAAATTCAGGTCTTATTACAAGGGGTATCAGAAGGTTATCGTAACTATGCCCAGTATGCTATTGCTTTAGCTTGTAAGTATGATGGTTTAAGCCAAGAAGAAGCTATTAAAGTACTGTTAAAGCAAAATAAGAAGTGTTGCCCTAAAGAGAGAAAGAGTAAGGTTATAGGAGTTCTGAAATCGGCTTATCGTGGTGATAAAGGCTTAAGCAGTAAAATAGTAGCTCAATTAGTCAGCGACATTACAGGGCAAGAGGTGAAGCCAGATTATAGTCTTTTTGCAGTCTGTAAAGAAGGGATTAAAATTAATCCTAAAGCTAAAAAAGGGATTTATACACCTAAGCAAGTGATGATTCAGCGAGTAGTTAAGGAAGCTCTAGAGTTGATTAGAAAGGGGGTGCAAGTCCTTCCTTCTTCCAAAGAGATGGCTCAGTTAGTTGGAGTTAGTCCTAGTAGCTTAAAGAAGATCTGGTCGGAGATTATTAAAATTTTAAAGAATCTTGGTTTACAGTTAGATAATTCTGCTCATTATCATCATAAGTACATAATCCTTGATAGAGCTAAAGAGTTACTTAAAAAGGCTAAACCTCACATGATCAATTTAGAGGTCTTAGAATCCATTGTGAAGGCTTTGAGAAGTAAGTATTCTATAATAGAATTATTGGAACTTAAAACTCAAGAGGAGATAGCCAATTTTGCAAATTCAGTAGCTAATTCACCACCCTAAAAAATAATAAAATGGGGGGGGTGCAAAATCCCTATATAGACTTTATGCTATCTTTATTCTTTTTTAGATGGGTTACAAGGTTTTGTTTTTGAGGAGAAGAGTTGTTCATAATTGACTATGTCTTATATGTCTATGGTAATTATTATTGTTAGGAGAGGAATGAGTTAGTTTTAGTTTAAGATAATGGTGGAGGAAATCATATATATTCTTTATAAGAGAGGGGTAGGGTTGTTTTTAGGTTATATTTGAATAGAAGATGGTAATTCTCTTTCTAAAAGGATAATTAATTGGTTTATATGTTCTTAATGTATTATAGATTATGTTTTATTTGAATAACGTATAATATGACGTATATTTTAACGTATAATTATCGTATTTAAGAACGTATAGCTAACGTATAGTTATCGTATTAAGGGAGGGAAGTTATTTGTCAGAAGCTAAGATTAAGTTTTTATGTATATGTGGAGTAGAGGGTGATTGGTTAGATTGGTTTAAGCATATAAGAACCGATGGTGAGCATGGTATAGCTAAGATAATCAATAATGATATTGGAGAATCGGTAGATACTCAAAAAGCAGCACAGGATAAAGGATGGTTAGAAGCTGGAAGAACTAAAGGAAAAAGAAAAAGTAGGAACAAAGTCAATCAAAAGGGTGAAAGTGAGAAGGTTAAAAAAGAAGAGTTTAGTAAAGAAGAACCTAAACGATATGCTGAAACTATTACTGGTGAGGTTTTACAGACCAATGTAAAGATTCATCCTTATGTTTATGAGTCTTTTGTTCAAGTAATGGGGATGATGCCTAAAAAGTATCCTAAAGATGATAAAGAGACTTTTAGTAAATATATTCTGCATTTATCAATCTTCTTTAGATTAGTAACTAATTCAATGTTGCCTTGGGGTGACCAATTAGCTAAGTCTATTATGCAACAATCAGCTAATCAAGAGGAGGTTGAATGATGGCTAAAAGTGATAGAGATAAAATCTTTGATCGGGATATTGCAGATATGGGAGCTGCTATTAGTGCTATGATGGAAGGAAAGCGAGATGTAAGCCAGGATAATAATTTTTCCTCTAAGCTGGACAAAGTGCTAGAAGAGATAACTGAATCTACTAAGGTTAAAAATCAAATAGAAGCCTTAGTTAAGCTACAGGGGAACGATAATCAAGGTGATGTATTTAAGCAATTAAGTGAAGCTGGTCTGCCCTTATCTGAGCTAATAGGAGTGAATCAAGAGCAAACTAAGACTATGCAACAACTTTTAGATAAAGAGCGGCAAAGAAGGTTAGAAAGTGAGGAAAAAGCCCTTAAAGTCAATCAACAAAATAAATCTCAAGAAATGAATATGATGATGAAGATGTTTGAAATGCAAATGGAGAATCAAAAACAGCAGATGGACTCTTTTAAAGATTTAGTCGTTGAATTAAAGAATGAAATTAAGGAAGTTAAAAATGGTTCTAATTCTAATACTAAATCAAAGAATGACCCAATTAAAACTGCTACTCAGAAGTTACTTAATGAAGCCATTGATGAAAAATTAAATACTCAATATCCAGACCCTTTTGAGCAGATAATGTATAATAAGGAACGGTTAAATGCTTTACAAGAGATTTTTGGTGGTAATAATATAGATAAGAATAAATTAGATTTAAAACACCAAATTGAATTAAAGAAGATTGAACTTGAAGATAATTGGAGAAGGGAAGAAGCACAAAGAGAAAGGGAATTAGAAGAGAAGAAGTTGCAGAAGTGGGATGTATTTATAGGCAGCTTACAACAGGTCTTACCTGCTGTAGCACAGGCAGTAGCAAGTAATAATAGTCAAGAGAGTAATCAATCTTCTAAGCAAGAAGAGTCTTTTAATAAGCAGAATATGAGTGGTTCAAGTGGTGTTGTTAATAATAACTTAATATGTCGCCAATGTGGCAGGTCATATACTTTTGATAATGCCCCTAATGTCTGTGAGTGTGGAGTAGTTTTATTTGAAGAGACAGAAGAAGAGGTAGCTCAACATGAGTAAGCAAACAGGTATTTTAGAAGAAACAGTTTATAATATTTCAATTAATTATGTTAGCAATTCAATCATAACTTGGTTAGAGCAGCAAGATATAGAAAAGCTTAAATCTATTATTAGGACCAGAAAAGATATAGTACCTGAAATCAATCAGCAAGTCTCTGCTAATCAAATTAGAAAGATACCAGAGCAGTATAAACAGATGATAGTCAACTATTTGCCTGTTGTTCAAAATAGAGCAGTTAAGGATATTATTTTAAAGCTTAAACAATATCCTAAATATAAAAGAATTATTGACTTAGATAAAGAGTTTGTTCAGGAATTATTAACCAGAGGGAGTAATATACTAATAGTAAGAGTTGGGGATTTATTTTAATTCATCATAATAATACAGGTACTAAATCAAATAACATATAATTTCAAATTTCATATATAAATCAACTAAGAAACCACTAGAATCTAATATTCAGGTGGTTTCTTTTATTAATAGAAAGGTGGTGAACTATGGCTGTCTTTGATAATAGACAACTTGTTATTAGTGGGATAACCATTGAGCAAATTTCTGAAATTATTGTAAACAGATTTGAAAGAGGAGAGCCAGTAGAATTACAGTTAATTAATTTAGTCCCTACCTATTATGGAGCTATTAATTATCCTCGGCTTCCTGCTGAGCAGAAATATATAGCTTTATTATTTGGTTCAGTAGCTAATAAGTTAAATGATAAGATTGAAAGAATTTATTCTAATCTTCAGCGATGGGAGCAAAATATTCCTTATGTTTCTTTTGAAGAAAATTCATTGATTATTAGATGGCGGGCTAAGACTTCTGTTGAAGATTTTGGAGCAGGTCTTGAAAAGTTATTAGCTTCTAAAGATGTTCATTCTTTGGGGATAATTGAACTAAATAATCCTATTGCTGACTGGTTAGTAGATGACATACAAGTCTATAAATATAATGAGTCTGGTGTGGGAGAAGTTAGAGAGATAGAAGAAGAGAAACAATCTTTTTTTAATAACCTGCTAACAGGAATAACTGAGAATAGTACTTTAGGAGTCCCTAATGCCCTCTGGATTATAGCAGGGGTGATAGTAATTCCTCAAATTTTATTGACAATTAGGGAATTTAATCCTAATGACTAATAATATAGATATATTAAAGGGGCGGGTATTTACTAAACCCTGAGTAAGAATAAAAACTTTAAGGAGGTTTGATTTATGCCTAGAACACCTACTGAAAATGCAGTTTTCTTAGGTACATCTGCTGGTTCTGGTTTATTATTAGAGGTTATGGAGAATAGATTAGGAGGGCAACAAGCTCTAGGAGGTACTATGCCAATCTTACTTGGTGCTGGTGTAGCAGCAGCTGGGATAGCTACTTCAATGTTTAGTCAAGGAAGAATGATGGAGAGTTTTGGTGATGGTTTAGCTGGTGGTTCTTTAGGTTGGACAGGTGGTAAGTTGGTTGAAATGGGATTATTAGGAGGATTAATAGGAAATAATCCTGCTGGTGGACAGACCCAAAGTGGTGGAGCAGCAAATGTTGTGAGAGTTAATAATCCTGTTAGAGTAAAAAGAACACCAAATAGAACAGTATCTAATCAAAGTAGAAGAAGGTCTTCTAGTTCTAATAATATAGTTGAATTATAAATTTAGAAAATAGAAAAGGGGTGAAATATATGGCTTTAGCTGAATTAAGCATACTTGCTGATTTTCTTCATACAGGCACACAAAATGCAGGTACATTATATCAACCTGCGGCTGCTACTGGAAATGGTGAGCTTGATGCTGATGAAGTAGCAGAGATAGCTTACGTGGAAATTGTAAGCCCTGTATCTGGTGGAACAACAGAAGATTTAGATAGTGTTTATTTAGTCATTGATGGTAAAAGCACACAAAATTTAGTCAATATGTCGGGAAGAGATGATAGAGCTACTAATCCAGTTCGTCGACATACTTTGATGAATGATAGTAATACAGAGTTTATATTCTTTGGGAAGAATATAGTTGATTCTTTACGTGATCCTGTACCTGCTTTGAGTAATACAACCTTTAAAGCTGGTAATAAGATAACAATTATCACTAAGGCAGGAAGCTCTAATGTAACAGCAGATTATCGGGTTAGAGTTTGGGGTTATAAGTATGACTCGGCTATGTTACAGAGGTTTCCTTCTCGAACTATGCCAGGTAATTTTACAATTAGGGATACTAGAACAGGAAGAGATATTAGTGTACCCTTTCCTGAAACTGAAATTAGTATTAATAATTGGAGCTTATTACCTGGTGGAGTTGACCAAGATAAGCCTTCAATCAATCCATTTTTAAGATTTGCAACTAACTCTAGTGCAACTACTGCTAATACTCCTTATGAATTTAGATTTGATTTACAGAATGTAGAGGATAACAATAAAGATTTAAGGTTTGGTTATGATGTAGAGAATAAATTATTTGTAGCAAGGGGTCTTGGAGCAAGATCACATACTAACCTAAGATATATTTGGTTTGATTTAGATGGGGAAGAAAGACCAGCCGATAGATTTACTGTAACTGAAAATTTAAATCCTATTCTGTTTGGTAAAGGTACTCCTGAATTTCCTGCTGACTTACCTTTGTATTTACCAATTCCTCAATTCTCTATTAATGATTTGATTGTTTATAGAGAAAAAGGTGTGGTTAAGATGCAGGATAATGGGACATCAATTCCTACTGATGGTGTAACTGTAGCTTTATTAGGTACTGAGATTGATTTAGGAGGAAAGATTTAATTAATTTGGGGGTGAAGATTAATGGTTGAATATACACTATATCCAACTGCTACTGCTGCTACAACTGATATTGATCTACCAGTTAATTTTATTGAACTTGATAGTGTGATTGTAGTAGATGTAGGGTCTTACTCAGGTGGTACTGATGTTACACCTGTAAGTAAGACTATTGTAGATTCTGCTCCTAGTGCTGGTGAAGCATGGCTAAATTCTGAGACTACCTTTCAATTAGGAGATGCTATTACAGACCAAAACTTAATTATTGTCAGAGGTGTCTTAGAGGGTGGCAAATTACTTCCAGAATAAGAGAATAGATAATTATCTAGCTAGATTCTTTCTAGCTAGGTGATTATTAAGAAAGGAGCATAGATTATGACAATTAGTGTGGCTGATATTAGAACAGTTAGATACTTTCCAGAGATATTACCTGCAACTGAAATTAGAGATATATCTCCGAGTAGTGAAGCAAGTCCAATTCCCTTAGATTTAAGAAGATTTGGTAAGGACAGATTATTACAATTAAGGGATTTATATTTAGATAGAGATTCAGATATTAGATATACAGTAACTGGTGATGATTTTTCATTAGAAAGAAGAGCTGGTGCTGTTGATAATGAGACTATGGACTTTAGTATCTCTGCTACAGATAATCTTACTTATCGCCTTTATAATACCGCTACAGGGACTACTAAAGCCGATTTTAGGACTTATTTTAGTGTATTGGTAGATAAGTTAACTGTAGCTGATAAACTTAAATATGGTATAAATCTAAGCTCAGAAGAGGAAAGAATCAATGAAGAGTTAGAGATTAGAGATAGATTAGAGATGGGTAATATTCCTCTACCTTATGATTATAAGTTTGAAAGAGAGTATAGTATTATAGATTCCTATACTGTCAGCTCACGTATTAGCTCAGTACCAACAACAGGTAATGGTGCTGTATTTGAAGATATTACAGTTAGAAGTAATGAAGCCTTAATTTTAACCTCAGTAGGAGCTACTCCCTTTACTATAGCCGATAATTTTAGAATTATAATAGATCGTGATGATGATAATGGTTATATTACATTATTGCCTAGTGTTATCAATGATTTAAATAAAGAGATTAAGATGTGGATTCCAGCAACAAGAGAGTTAAGGCTTAGAGCAATTGCTAATAATTCTTTATCAAATGCTGATATCAGAGTTAATTTACTTAGAATAAGGCTCAATGATATTCTTAAAGTAAGATGGAATTTAGTTGATAGGTCAGAATTTAGTCAAGAGTTTGTAAATCAGGTCTTAGGTGGTGTTTTCTAATGCCTAATGGAACTTTAGAGGATATAAGAAATTTAGGTATTTTTAATCTGCCTATTGATGAAGATTTACTCTTAAAAGCTGTTATCTCAGCCCAAAATAGAGGTTATATTAGAACCAGTTTTAAGCGAATTGTAGTTTCAGCTCCACTAGGTACAACCACAACTCAAATAATAACCCCACCAGAAGGCAGAGTCCTTAAATATATAGCTACTGACCGAATCTATACGGACATTCATGATAAGGATTTAAAAGTATCCTTAACAATAGATGGAGTCCATACAGTCTATAATCAAGTACCACTAACAAGGGATATTTCAGTAGATTCTATCTACTTTCCTTATGTTCAAAATGAAATCAAACATACAATCATTAATAACGGTGCTTATGCTGCTGAATTTACAGAGGATGCAGAGTTATTAAGTATAGATAAATCATTTTTTGACCAGGTATTAAATCCACTCTTTACAGGTCAATTTGATGCTATTAGAGATTTTGCAACTAGGGTTGGTGGTTTATAATGAAACGATATAAATGCCAAGCTCATGGAACTATCTTAGAAGTTGATAATGAAGGAAATAGAAATCTTAAAGTAAATTTTAATAACATTGGTTGTATTTTACCTATGATTAGTAGCTATGATAAAAATGCTGATTATGGAGCTTGCAAGATAGTAGAGGTGGATTCCAATGAGTAATGGAATGGCTTTTAATGATTTTGCTAAGGTCTTATCAGGTTGGACTAGAAATGTAATAGATACTGCTACTACTGGTAGTGGTTCTACAACAACTAGATTTAGGCTGAAAGATAGATATTTTCAACCAGACCAATTTAATGGTTACTTACTACAATTTATAACTGGTGAAAGGGCAGGGGCTGTTTATGAAATAGCAGGTAACGGAAATACCTATATTGATGTAACTGCTCCCATAGCTGCTTACACTCCACCTGAGGATGTTAAACTAGCAATTCTTAATGCTAATGCAGGTGCTTCCTTTGTAGATATAGTTAAGTGGGGGAATCAATATCTGACTGGTGCTGATATAACTCAAAACATTCTTAATCTAGATGTAGCTTTAACAGAGATTTTAGGTGCTAGTCCTAACTACACTTTAGCAGATAATGAGGATATTTCAGCAGGAAAAGCCTTTACTGCTAGTGAGGAATATCAATGGAGAAATACAAGTTTATATCTGCGGACTACTGGTGCTATTGATATTAGTCTAGAATTTGCACCAGAGGGAAGTGATTTTTATGAGCCTGAAGAGAGTCCTTTAGTCTTTTCTACTGCTGGTACTAATATCTATGAGATTAATTTTGCTTGGAAAGCAATCAGAATTACTGGTTCAAATTCTAGTAATGTAACAGCAAAATTAAAAGGTCTTACTTAGTAGGAGGAAATTATCATGCCTGTAATTCCAAGTTTAAGGGGAGCTACAGAAGAAGTACATTATCTTGAAGTGGTTTCTACAGTTAGTGTTGATAATATAGGAGGTACTACCCATACCATAGCTTATGACACAGAAGTTTATGATACTTCTGATATGTGGAATCCAGCAAATCCAAGTTTAATAACTATTCCTGCTAATGGGATTTATCAAGTTGTTTTAAGTGTTGATTTTTATGCACAGTTAGATAACGGAAGTACAGAGGGTTTAAGATTAAATATAAATCCTAGCTTTGGTGCTACAATGACAACTGAGGAATGGTTAAGTAATTATTCTGGTGGAATTGATGTAAATAGTATGAAAGTCAGTTTCTCTACTGCAATTTATTTAAGGCAAGGAGATACTATATCAACTAATATACAGAGTTATGGATTTCGGACAGGTTCAGATTTTGATGGGGCAAGGCTTAAAGTAGTTAATATTGGTGCGATTACACTTTAAGGGGGGATAATTAATGGCAAGAATACCTAGTCTCTTAAGAAATGTTAGCTTTAGTGTGCCAGTTACTTTTGTAGTTTCTGCTCCAGACTCTAAAAATGCAGATAGAGCAGACTTTAAAGTCCCTCAAGGAAGTGTAAATGCAGAAGTGGTAATTAATCAAGCTATCAATCAATTATCTCCTAATGGTGGTGAAATAAAATTACTTGAAGGGACTTATATTATTTCGGGTCCAATCAAGCTCAAAGACAATGTTAAATTAGAAGGAAGCTCTAATTCTACTTTAATTACTATAGCTGATAACTTTAATGTTGATATAAATGCTTTACAGAATGGTGACTTATCAGCAGTTAATACTAATATAACTATTAGAGAATTAAATATAGATATGAATAGGGCTAATCAAAGTTCAGGTGTAATGAATGGCATGAAATTTTATAATATAGATGGTTTAACCTGTAGGGATTGTAAAGTTATCAATGCTAATAATAGAGGGATAGATGTTGATGGTGGAAATAATATAACTATTAATGATTGTCGGTGTACTGACAATGGTGATAATGGAGTTAGTATAGTTAATTCAGATGGTTGTACTGTTAATTCTACTGCCTGTTTTAATAATGGTGGCGGCGGTATTTACATTGAAAGTTTGACTGCACCTTATTTTGTCCGTAGTTCTTTATGTATAAATAATGCTCAGACTGGTATTGCAATCCTGTTTTCTGATAATGGAAATTTAACAGATAATATTTCTAGAAATAATGGAGATAATGGTCTATTGCTATTAGATTGTGATAAGACTGTTATATCAGATAGTACCTTAATTAATAATGTTAGTAATGGTATGGCTTTAAGTAATGTCAATTTTTCGACTGTAACAGCTAATTTAATGGAAGGTAATAGTTTAAGTGGAATGAATGTTACAGGGGCTTCAAGTTCAGATATAACTTCTAATCAAGTATTAGATAATGGTCAGCATGGCTTTAGTTTTACTAACATAGATCACTGTAATATTATATCTAATCATGCAAGGCACAATTCAGTATCAGCAGCTACAACTTATAACAACTTCAACTTTGTAGGTAGTACAGGTTCTATAACTGAATTTTGTAATGTTCAAACTAATAAAGCAGTATCAGCAGGAACAGTACAATATGGAATCTTTTTAAGTGTTAATACTGCTAATAATTTTGTAACTAATAATGATTTAATAGAAGGTGGAGAGACAGCTAACTTTCAAGATAATGGTACTAATAATCGTAAGAATCCTGGAAATAGAACAACTGTTTAAGGTGGTTTGATAGTATGGCTTTTTATATTAGTCCAAGGGTCTTTGGGCGGTTAGATGGTTATAAAATCTTTGTTGATGCAGGTCATGGTGGAGATAATTTAGGGACTACAGGTTATCATGGTATCTTTGCTCCTGAGGATAATGTTTTTGAGAAGGAGATAAATATTGAGATTGCTTGGGAATTGTATTATTTATTAGTTCAGGCTGGGGCAATAGTTAAAATGAGTAGAAGTTCTAATGATCAATTTGTAGCTAATGTGGAAAGAGGACTAGAAGCTAATAGATTTAATGCAGATATTTTCGTTTCAATTCATAACAATGCAACAGATGAACCTGCTGTAGTTGGTACAGAGGTTTTATATCCACCTAATAGAGCTGGATCAGAAAGGTTAGCTATTATAATGAGTGAGTATCTAGCAATTAAATTGCAGACTGAAAATAGAGGGGCTAAATTAAGAGATAATCTAGCAGTTTTAAATAGTACTGATATGGTTTCTGTTTTATGTGAATGTAACTTTTTAACTAATCCTAGATGGGAAGAGAAGATGATGAGTTTTAATTATCAAAAGTATGCTGCCGAAGGTATATTTTTAGCAATAAGAAGATTTTTAAGAGGTGGTTAAATGGCTATTTGTCCTGCACTTCCTGTAAGAATACCACCTAATCTAATAGCTTATGAAGGAGAGTTTATAGAGAGCTTACAAGAAGCATTAAATCAGAGAGTAGCCCAAGATGATATAGAAGCAATAACTGTAGATGGTGAATATGGAGAACAGACAGCCCAATTATTATTAAATGCAATGCTTCAATTTAGAAATGATTTTGGCAGGCTACCTGATTATGAATTATTCCAGATAACTGGTGAGAGTATTGCAGGTTGTGAAACCTATACTTATTTAGGACTTGATTGTGATGAAGTTGTTCCTGTTAGAATTAATTATCAGGAATATGAGGATATTTTTCAGTTACTTGTCGGTTTGAAGAATACTAGAGCTGATTTATTTATCTGTCAAGAACTAAGAATGAGAAGAAGAGGAAATGCAATAGTAGTTGGAACTATAGCTTTAGTAGGTATTGGTTTCTTGCTTACTATGGGAGGTGAATAGATTGGCAAGGTTGAGTCAGTTGTTATTATTACAAGGAATAAATCTGATTGGTAAATCAATTCTAACAAGAAATAGAGCAACTAAACATAGGGATATAATAAGGGAAGCTATAAAAAAGCTTGATGAGATTAAAGAAGCGATTGATCATGAAGCAGAAGAAATTTCAAAACTAACTACTACTAACAATATAACTTTAGATAATCTTAATGATAAAGTAATCGAAGATACAGAAGAGGTGGAAGAACCTTACTCAAATTATGCCCCTGAGATGTCAGTAGATACTAGCTGTATTGCTTGTGCTAGAGCACATCTTCTAGCAGTCAAAGGAATGTTAAATGAAGCCTTAAGGTTTGCTAGAGAAGATGGAGTAGCCCATCCAGAGGTAATTACTAGATTGGATTCTTCAGGAGAAGAATTAGTAATGTTGGAAAGGTTTGATTGGACACCAGAAAAGATTCAAAATTCACCTGTAGATGAGCAAGAAATAGTTAGAGAAGCCTTACCTAAAGTAAGAAGGTTGAGGCAACAGGTCTTAAATGGGATTAACTCTTCTTCTGACCTTGAAACAGCTGCTAGTTTATCAGCAGATATCTATTCAAGGATTAGGCAAAAAGGGGGTGAATAGATATGCCTTCAGCAATGTTTAATCAGGTCTCAAGTGTCCCATTAGAAGCTATATATTCAGAAGGTCAAGAAGATATAGCAGTAGGTAGTGGAATCACATCAACAGCACAGCAGCAACAAAGTAGTATAGCTCAGGATATTTTAGGGTTTATATACGATATTGGAAGGCAACAGGCTTATTATCCAGACCAAGCTACTAATGATATGGAAGAGATATTAAATAATATTCGCCAACAATTAATAGATAGAGAAGCATTATCGCCAGTTTTAACAGGCACAATAACTGAGCCAACAGAAACAGAATTGACTAGCCAAACTATGCAGTTAGTTGGCTTTAATCAAGGAGTTAGATTCTTTCATTTACTTTATCCCCAAGAGGTTACTTATAGAGTAAGTGGTACTGTTGGAGCATATAAGAGTTATACTCCTTTGTATGTGATTACTGATGTGATTGGGACTGAGCTAATTGGTAATTTTAATGGTGTTTATAGAGGGGTTGAAGATTCAGAGGTAATTAGAACAGGTACAGATGTATCTTATTTACATCAGCCAGATTATAACTTCTTTGAAGTAGAAAGAAGCTTTCAATTAAATGCTGGTACTTATGCTATAGTAGGGGCAATAAATGGTTCTGGATTCTCACCTCAAGATAGTGAATTAGCGATTCAAGTTATCTTTGAAAAGCCAGTTGTTCAAGGCTTAGATGATGTAGCTCCTCAAACTCCATTGCCAGCACCAAATCAAGGGCAAAGAAGAGTTGGTTTAGGTAGTTTATTACCTTTGCTTGGGACTATTAGTTTACCATTTATAATAGGAAGATAATTAACCATTGTTTGATAATGGTTTAATTATAAATAAAATTTAAGGAGATGATAATTGTGGCTGGGATTCCTTTAAATGAGTTGAATAATGCTATTGCTTATAAGTCAGTTCCTTGGGCTAAAGACCAGATTTCAATTAAGAGGGCAAGTTTTCCTAAGGGGAAAGTTCCAGAACATCTTAGAGGTTATACTGATGATTTAGCTAGAGCTGCCAGAGCTTGTGCTAGAGAGACAGAAGGTCTTAGAGGCTCTGATAGAGTTAGAGCAATGAATGCTTGTGTATCTAATCGACTAGGTGGTAGAGGTAGAGGGCAACGACAATTACCACGTGTAGCAGAATAATAGAATATTAGGTGATAAGATGGGTAAAGAAAAGCAGATTATCATTAGAAATACACCATATAAAAAAGGTGAAATACCTAAACATTTAAAGCAATATACTGATAAACTAGCACAGGCAAGTAGAGAGTGTGCTTTGAGTACAGAAGAATTAGAAGGTATGGAAAGGGTTCAGGCTATGAATGCTTGTGTTAGTCAAAAAATGAAAGAAGAAGGTCTTAAAAATGAGTAAATGCCCTATATGTCAAGTTATTCTTCGTGAGCTATGTATTAATGAAAGAAAGCAAACACTCTGTAAAGTCTATGAAGACTATGAATTAGGTAATGTTAAAGGAGTAGAAGCTTTAGACTTTGCCTTAGCAGAAGCAGGTTATGATGGCTATATGAGAGCAAAAAATAGTATAAAAAAGAAAGGTTTATTACCTAAAGAGCTATTAGGAGATTGATAGATGGGGGCAGCTATATATAGTTGCCCCTAATTTAATAGGGAGGTGCTAAGATGGCTAAAAGTAATTCTAAGGGTGCTTTTATCCCTTTGATTCTATTAGGGGTTGGAGTAGGAGCATTATTCTTATTTCAAGGAAGTGCAGTAGCTCAGCCTAGTAATGGTGCTAGAGCAATTATTGGTGATGCGATAGTCCATAGACCAGAATAATAAAGTGAAGGAGGTTTTAGAATGCCTATTTCAGAGCTTAGTGTGTTTGACCCACCAATCCCTAATGCAATCAGGATTCAAATTACTTTGACCAATACAGGTGATAGGGTAGGAACTTTTTATGTGCAAGGGGTTACTGGGATTGTTGAAGGGGCTGTTAGCTCAATAACAGATATTGATATTGCTGATGTTTCTTATCCGTTATTGGCTTTAGCGGCTGATTTTGATTCCATAGTAAATGCAGGATTTAGTAATGGTGGTCTTGCTGGAATAATTAATGTAGAGGCGGGACAGTCGGTTACAATTCGCTTTGATACTGAGGTGATTAATCAAGTTGGATTTTTTGACCTTGGTTTTCAAACTGGGATTTATAATGCAGAGACGGGAGCTTTTGAAAATTTACAGGATACTTTGATTGTAGAAGATATATTTGAGATGTATGTACCTCCAACTGGTGAACTTAGTAATCTTGAATTTATCGGAACTGTATAATCAAAGAATAGGAGGATTTATAATGTGAGTGTTGGATATAACCTTAGATTTGATTCAAGTCCTCAATTCATCTTAGAACTAACGATTGTGAACAATAGTGAGCATAGTGGAAGCTTTTATTGTTATGGTGCTACCAGTAGGGTAAATCATAGAGTCTATTCTTTTTTTGATATAGCCCAATTTGGCTTAGGATATACAGAGTTTGAACCAGTGGTAGGATATTTTGATTCTGTTAGCTCTGTACCTACTAATACAGCACAGGGTGAGATTAGAGCAGGGATAATAACTTTAAGCCCCCAAGAGAGTTATACAGTTAGATTTAGAACAGCTAAGCCTTTAATAACACAAGGGTATTGGGATATAGTCTTTGTAGTTGGTGGTTATGATTTAAAAAATGATAGAGTAGTTTCTTTTGGTGGTACTCTAATAGAGGATAACTATATTAATGTTTATTATTATAGTTACTTTTAGGAGGGGATAAGGTGTTTTCTGATTAAAGATAAAAGTCTGGATTTAAATCCAGACTTTTATTAGTTAATTATATATCTATACATTCTCAAAAAATCTATAAGAAATATTTTCTATTGACGTCAAGAAGTCAAAAAGATATAATATGGATATAAGATTTAAAAATTATTTTTTTACTTTATTTATTGACGTCAAGACTTCAAACAAAAAATAATCTAGGAGGAATCAAACTAATGGAAAACGCTATCGCAATACAGAATCTAGGAGCTTATAACAGGGGAGAGTTACGTTTTAAGTGGGTGGAGCTACCAACTACTACCGAAAGGATTAAAGAAGCCATTAAGGAAGTGCTAAACACTCCTTATAATGATGAAGAGTATCACATAGCAGATTATAATGATTGTTGTGGCTTATTATATGAGTATTTTGGGGAGTGGGCTAGCCCTTATGAAGTCAATGAATTTATGGAGTTAGTAGAAGAGAGTGGACTTGATAAAGAGGTAATATCCTTATTGGCTGATTGTGTCAGCACTAAAGAAGAGTTTAAGGAAGTAATTTTGGAAGATGAAGACTATTTTATTTTGTATGAGGTCAGTAATGAAAGGGAATTAGGCTTGGAATTAGTGTACGAATTTAACTGGCTAGGATTAAGTAAAGAAGAATTAGACAAGGTAGAAAATTACTTAGATTATGAGTATATAGGCAGAGAAGCAGGGCATGACGGTTGGGTAATAGATAGAGTAAATAGGGTAGCTGTAAAGGTTAATAGATAGTAAAGAGGTTTGCAGGTTCTCCTAAAACCTGCACTAAAAATATTCTAGGAGGAATTAAAGCAATGGATCAACTAAACTTATTTAATAATCTTAATAATAAAGAATCTAAAGAGGTCAAGGAAGTAGCCAAGGTGATTAAGTTTCCAATAGAGAAGCAGGAAGTCAAGAAGGAAGAGCCACAGGAGCAAGAAGAGAATACATCTTCAATTAATATGATAGAATTAAAAGCAGTTAGAAAGGCTATTAAAATTAATCAGAGTACCAAAATCAGAAATCCACAACACGCAAGGGATATTATTAATGAGTTATACGATTTAGAGAATATAGCAGAAGAACAATTTATAATGCTAGCTTTAGATAGTAAAAATTATGTAATAGGTAGCCATCTTGTATCACATGGAAATTTAAACAGTTCTATAGTTCACCCAAGAGAAGTATTTAAAAGAGCAATTATAAATAATGCAGCAGCTATTATAGTAGCCCATAACCACCCAAGTGGAAATATTAAGCCATCTAAAGATGATATCAAAACAACTCAAAGGTTAGCAGAAGTAGGGGAGATAATAGGAATAGAGTTATTAGACCATCTAATTATAGGCTATAATGATAGAATGTTAAGTTTAAAAAATGGAGGATATTTTGAGAGCAAGGCACAGGATTTATTATAATCCTGTGCTTTTTTGCTAAAAGTATCAGATGAATCTATTGACGTTATGAAGTGTAGAAGTTATAATATTGATATAAATATTATAATTATAATACTAGGGAGTGTTTAAGGATGGCTAAGGAATATGATTATTCAGTAAAGGGAAATGATGACCCTTTAAGCTTAGTTAAGACAACAGCTTATTTATATAAGAAAGACCATAAAGAGATAAAACAGATAGCACTAGATGAAAATAAGAAGATGGCAGAAGTAATTAGGGATGCAGTAAGTGAGTATTTGGATAAACATTATGATTAAATTCAATTAGAAGCTATCAGCTTGAAGCTGGTGGCTTTTAGCTATATGAGCATATTATTGGTGTTATTTTTATTTTCTTTATCTATAGTCTTTATATGATATAATAGGATTATAGTTAATGATGTTGGAGGGGAATTGTAAATGGTACGAGAGACGCCCGACTTATTATGGAAAGAGATTATTGAAGAGTTATTTGAGGACTTTTTAGAGTTTTTTATGCCTAAGCTATATCAGGAGATTGATTTTAGTCAAGGTTATGAGTTTTTAGATAATGAGTTAGCCAAGATAATGGATAAGACTTTAAAGGGCAAGAAGATGGCTGATAGATTGGTTAAGGTTTACTTAAAAGATGGTAGAGAGAATTGGATTTTAGTTCATTTAGAGGTACAAGGATATTATGAAGCTGATTTTAGTGATAGAATGTTTAAATATTTTTATCGGATTTATGATAAGTATGATAGAAAGATTGTGGCTTTAGCTATCTTTACTGAGGATACAGCAGATTATAAGCCAAGTAGTTTTGATTATGAATTTCATGGAACAAAGTTAAATTATGAATATAATAGTTATAAGATTTTGGAACAAGAGGAAGCAGAATTATTAAAGTTAGATAATCCTTTTGCAATGGTAATTTTAGCGGGATTATATACGTTAAAGAGTAAAAGAAAAGATGATTTAAGGTATGAGTTTAAGAAGAAGTTATTTAAATTATTATTAGATCGAGGTTATAGTAAGAAAAAGATTAAAAATATTTTTGAGTTCCTAGATGGAATCTTGTTTTTACCTAATGACTTAGAATTAAGATTTAGAGATGATATTAAAGAAACTATCGGAGGCGATGAGATTATGACTAAAGAGTTGACTAATCTTTATCAAGTGGGTAAGTCAGAAGGCAAATTAGAGGGAAAAATAGAAGGTAAGATGGAAGGAAAATTAGAAGTAGCTAAAAAGCTATTAGAAAAGAAAATGGATATAGATGATATAATGGAAGTTACTGAATTATCAGAAGAACAGATAAAATTAATTAAAGAAAGAACTCAACATTAATATTATATTGCTGGAGGATTAGCTGATGGCTAAAGAGCTGACTAATCTTTATCAAGTAGGTAAGTCAGAAGGAATTTCTGAAGGTATGGTGAAAGTTGCTAAGAAGTTATTAAAAAAGAATATGGATATAGATGATATAGTAGAGGTTACTGAGTTGTCAAGAGAGGAGATAAAAAGGATTAAGGAACAAGCTCAACATTGATTTTTTAGATAATGAATTTAGCAATTACATGTTAAGTTTGATAATCAAAACTACCTAAGTTAACTTAGGTAGTTTTTGTTTTTATATATTGATATTTCTTGTTTTTAAGAATCTTAGTACTTAAATTTGCATGCTCATAATCTCTTGATAAGCATCTATACATCTAGTGGTAATTGCTGTTGTTAACTCTAAAGATATTTTAGCTTTTGCAGCAGCAATCATCACATTATGAATATTTTCTGCCCTACCTAAGGCTAAATCAATATCTGCCTGATTAGACTGGTGTTGTAAGTGATTTACTTTAGCTAAGGAGTTCTTTAAGCTTTGACTAAACGTAGGATAATTCTTAGTCTGAGAGGTAGGACTAACTTCTAATTTGCTGCTTAAATTAAGGATATCAACTTTCATTAGAATCCCTCCTTATAAATCCTTTAACTGATAAGTATTATTTGCCTTGACCTGTTTGATAAGATAAGTCAGAAATAGCCTTTTTACTCTTTCATTATCTGTATCTGAGTTGCTAGAATCTCTTGCACAAATAAGTTGCCTCTCCTTTTCTATAGTATCAAGTATTAATATTAAGCTAATCTCTTATTTATAGATTATAAGGGGAAATTGTGACAGAAATATGATAAAAATTCAAATTAGATAATCATTTGGAGTGGACGATGATATTATTTAACTTTTTAGAACAAACTAAGGCTATATTACTAAAATTTTTAGAGGAGAATACTAAATGGAGATAATTCTAAAGGTTTTTATAATGTTTATCCTAAGTATTGCTTTAACCCGTTTTATGGGCAAGTCTAGTATTGTACAGTTAACTCCTTATGACTTAATAGCAATTATTACTTTAGGAACTATTGCTGCTGAGCCTTTGATTAGTACAAAAGTGATGCCAAGTATTATTAGTTTAATAGCTTTAGTATTCTTTTATGTTATCTTTGCCAAGCTAACTTTAAATCAGAAGATGAATAAACTGTTATTAGGTGAGCCTACTATTTTAATCAAAGCAGGTAAGATTGTTGAAGATAATCTGGAAAAAGAGCATATCTCTTTGATTCAATTATTAGCTATCTTAAGAAACAATGGTTACTCTAAGCTTAGTGAGGTTAATTATGCTATTTTAGAGCCTACTGGAAATATCAGTATAATACCAGTCAGCTCAGCCCGCCCTGTTACTTTGGCAGATCTAAATATTAAAGCAGAGGATGAAGGAATACCAATAGCTTTAATTATTGATGGAATTGTACAAAAGAAGAATCTAAGGTTAGTTAATAAAAATCAGAAATGGTTAAAAGACAAATTAGAAGAAGAAGGAATAAAGGATATTAGAAAAGTAATTTATGCTTTTGTGGAGAGTATGGATGATCAGCTATATTTAAGTTTAAGATAACCTAATAAACCTTCAGTATCTTTAAAGCTAATGAATTCAAAGAAAGATACTAGCAAAGGAAAAGAGAATCCAGATCTGGATTCTCTTTGTTAAAATAATTATGGATTATTAAATTATCGTATTCTTATCCTCTTATGTTAATAATCACCTGACTAATAAGGTGCTAATATATAAATAATTAATGGAGGTTAAAAAATTTAAAGATAAGTAAAGCCCCTCTTCAATATTTACTATAACATCCTTTTTTGTCGAAATTGTGATGAAAGCAGAAAAAATTAAATTAACACAATCTGGAATAGTTACATAATATATAGTGATTATATCAGAAAGGAGGGATTTTAGTGGGTGATTATGGTAATAGAGCTGAAGGTGGAAGCTATGTCTTTGTAATCTTCTTGATTTTAATCTTATTACTTTTAGGTGGAGAATACTAATTTAAAATAAATTTTAAATAAGAGAGAGGGCTGACATATGTCAGCCCTCTCTCTTATTTAATTATAGCATCCGTCATATTTTTGTCAAAGATATCTGCTATAATCTTTAATGAAATACAAAGGAGGGAGCTTTTAATGATAATGAGAAGAAGAGGAAAAGTATTAACCTATGCTTTAATATTAATTCTAGGCTTTTTAATAGGAAATTCTCTATTATCTCAATCATCGGTAGAAGCTACTTGGAACTCTAAAGAGACTCAAAAAGAGGTAATAGAAGAGTTAGTTATACCTAAAGAAGAGGCAATTAAGAGAGTGGTCAAAGAGGTAGGTCCTAGTGTAGTAAGTATAGTAACCAAAGAGATTACAGAGGTCGAAGAACATAGATACTATCCTTTTCCAAAAGAGCGAAAAGGTCTTGGTTCTGGGTTTATATTTGATAAAAAAGGGTATATTTTAACTAATAATCATGTAATTGATAATGCTGATGAGATTAAGGTCTTATTATCAGATGGTAGAAAGGTAGAGGCTAGACTGATAGGTAGAGATCCTAGAAATGATTTAGCAGTAATCAAGGTTGATGCTAAAGACCTTCCAGTGGCTAAACTAGGAGATTCTAATCAACTGAAAGCAGGACAACTTGCCATTGCTATTGGTAGTCCCTTTGACGTAGAGTTTAGTAATACTGTTACGACAGGGGTAGTCAGTGCTTTAAATAGAACTATAAATCTTGGTAATAATAGTGGATTATTAGAGGGGTTAATCCAGACTGATGCTTCTATTAACCCTGGTAATAGTGGAGGACCTTTATTGAACAGTCAAGGTGAGGTTATAGGAATTAATACTGCTATTATCAATGATGCTCAAGGGATTGGATTTTCTATTCCAATCAACAAAGCTAAAGAGATCACTGAGGATTTAATTAAATATGGTAAGGTAAAGAGACCATGGCTTGGTATTTATGGAACTGAACTTAATAAGGAGTTAGTTAACTATTATAATTTACCAGTAGAGAATGGAGTTATTATTGCTAGAGTAATCATAGATAGTCCAGCTGAGAAGGCAGGATTGAGTAATAATGATATTATTATCGAGGCTAATCACCAAAAGATAAAGGAAATGAGTGATTTAAGTAGAATCATTAAAAAAGTGGGGATTGGAAACGAACTAAAATTATTAGTAATGAAGGGTAATAGTGGCGAATTAAAACCAATTACTATTATTTTAAAGGAGTTACCTACTAATTTTAAATAGAAACTAGTATCCTCCTAGTTAACTAGGAGGATATTTTATGTGAATAGGGGGGCAATAATGAAAATTGGATTAGTAATTCCAGCTTATAATGAGGAAAAAACGATCAAAGGAGTAATTCATATAGCAAAAAAATCGAATATATTTGAAGAGATAGTTGTAGTGAGTGATGGTTCAACAGATAATACTGTAGAGTATGCTTTAGAGTGTGAGGTTAAAACCATTGCCCTACCTAGAAATTATGGTAAAGGTGCTGCTATGGAGATAGGAGTTAATAATGTTAAAGGTGATGTTATAGTATTTTTAGATGGAGATTTGATTAACTTACAAGTAGATCACATCAAAAGATTAGTTGAACCTGTTTTTAAAGAAGGAGTAGATATGAGCTGTGGTCTTTTTGATAATGGCAGGGGGCATACTGATTTTGCCCAAAGGTTGACGCCCTATTTGACTGGACAAAGAGCTTTAAAAAAGGAATTAATTAAAGAGTGTGATGATTTAAGTGATGCTAAATTTGGAGCTGAAATGGCATTAACTAAAGTTGCTCTTGAGCAAGGTTGGAAGATTAAAAAGGTAATCTTACCAGAGTTAAGTCATCGTATTAAAGAGGACAAGATGGGATTGATTAAAGGTTTTTATGCTAGAATAAAGATGTATTGGCAAGTTTTTAGATACTTTAAAAGAAATAAATTAAGTTATAGCAGTGTTAGTTCTATGATGAAATAAAAAGGTAATTAAAAGTTAAATTATGCTGTTAACTAATATTATTTTAGTTCTTAGATTATTGTTAAGAAATTTAATTTAGCTAAGGGGTGGTAGGATGTACTGTCCTAAGTGTGGTTCAACTGGGATTATAATTACTAGTATTTTTAAAGGTGTTAGATATATAGTTTGTGAAAAGTGTGAAGAAGAGTTTTCAATTAAATACCATGCTAAAGTAGGACAAGAGATGTTAAATAAGCTAAGGTTTAACCTACAAAGGGCTTATGAAAATAAAGCTAAAGGTTCTCTTTTAGAAGATTCAAAGATATTTTTTGAAAAATTAAATCAAAAAGTATAGAATCATCTCAGACCAATAAGTATTGGTCTGAGATGATTCTATTTAAGTTTTAATTTGGGGACAATTAATAATCTATTTAATAATGTGTCCAAAGTCTATTAATCTCATTAGTTAAATAGTTTAATTAAAAATGGAGGGATTTATTTGTTACAATTATGGAGTATATTTTTAATTTCAGCAGTTGCAATTATTTTAGCAGGAACTAAATTATCAGATTATGGTGATGTGATAGCTATTAAAACAGGGTTAGGGCAAGCCTTGGTTGGGAGTATCTTAGTAGCTGGTGCTACTTCTTTACCAGAGGTTGTTACAAGCTCTACAGCTTCAATTATTGGTGCTCCTGATATTGCTATTGGTAATGTCTTTGGTAGTAATACCTTTAATTTAATGATTTTAGCTTTAGTAGACTTGCTTCATGGGGCAGGACCTTTTATGTTAAAGGTTCATTCTAAACATATTTTATCGGCTTTATTGGGAATTTTATTATCAGGTTTAGCTACTTTATTTATTTTGGCAAATTATTTAACTGATTTAAACCTTGAATTTTTGGGAGTTGGATTAGGTAGTTTGGCTATCTTAGCTACATATTTAGTGGGTACTAGATTGATCTTTAGATATGAAAAGAAACACCAACTTGAAGAGGAGGAAGAAGAGGGCTTAGTTGATTTAGAGACTTCATTAAAAGAAGCAATTATAGGTTTTAGTATCTCAGCTATAATAATTGTAATTGCAGGTATCTTTTTATCTTATTCAGGTGATAAGATTGCCACTTTAAGTGGTCTAGATAAGACCTTTATGGGGACAATTTTAGTGGCGGCTGCTACTTCATTACCTGAGGTTGTTGCATCTATTTCAGCAATTAGAATCAATGCTTATGATATGGCTGTAGG
>NZ_PVNB01000037.1 GCF_003001995.1 Orenia metallireducens
ATTGTTCAAGTGATTTAATAGTATTCCCATTCTTGTACTTTTCTATGCGAAGCATTTAATATAACTCTTGTATTAACGACACTAGTGTCGTTAATCTTCTATATACTGGGGTATTAACGACGTTGGTGTCGTTAATACTACCTTTAAACAATTAACCATCTTCTGAATATATCCTTTAAAAAATTAGAATAAATCTCCATTAAATTACTTAAAATAATAAAATTACTTATAGTAAGGAAAAAGGCAATCCTTGATTGGGTTGCCTTTTATGTCTATTTATTTTCTATCTGGGCAGATACCGTATTCTTAAATAATTCTATATTATTTTAGAATATCTTTTCAAAATTAATATAATCTTCATCAAATTTAATACCAATAAATCATATCGGAAAACTATATTTTCCAAATTAGATATAAAACTCAATTAGATTAAAGTATTGACAATCAATACTTGATATACTATAATAACAAATAATGATAATCGTTCTCGTGAAACTAGGTGAATAAGTTTTAAGTTTATATCGGAAATAGAAAAATAAGTATGTAATAAGAATGAACGATATTGAATATCATTTATAAAAGGGTCAAATTATATTTATGGGGGCTGGGAGCATAAATTTTTTTAGCTATTGATGAAAACGACTATCAAAATCGACGATTGAGTTTATAGCACGATCGAATTAATTATAGTTTTTAACATAGCAGAAGAAGTAGATTGGAATCTGATATTAAGAGGTAATATTTGTGAGTGATAATGATTTTAAACTTTATTAAAAATTGATATAATTATATCTTTTACATAATTAATGGGAAAAGTAAATTTTGATTTAATATAGATAAATAGTGAAAACTAATACACTTTTGGAGGTGTAAAATTTGGATAATATTATGAGTAGTAAATTTATGGATGAAGTTTCAAATATGGCAGGAGAATTGGGTGATTCGGTGACAAATCTAGCAAAGGCGAGTATTAATAGAGAATATACTATAAAAGATATTAAAACTAATGATGAAGAACTTAAGAAATTCTTATTTACACTAGGCTGTTACGAAGGAGAAGCTGTGACTGTGATATCTGTACTTGCTGAGAATTATGTTATTACTGTGAAGGATGCAAGATATAGCATTGATAAAGATTTAGCTGAAGCTATAATTGTGTGATTTTATATTAATAAAGTTAGCTAAAGCTAATAAATGATAAAAATATGGAGGGAAGCATAAATGAGTAATCAAAGAAGTATTAAAGTGGCGCTTACGGGAAATCCCAATAGTGGAAAAACAACTTTATTTAATGCAATAACAGGTGAAATTGCACATGTTGGTAACTGGGCAGGTGTTACGATTGAGAAAAAAGAAGGAGAAATCAAGAAGAGCCTTAACAAGCAAGCTGTACAAATTACAGCAGTAGATCTTCCAGGGGCATACTCAATGTCTCCATTCACTTCTGAAGAGAATATTACAAGTGGTTTTGTAAAGAATGAAAATCCAGATGTTATTATTAATATCGTTGATGCAACCAATTTAAGTAGAAGTTTATTTTTCACAACTCAGCTTTTAGAACTAGGAATACCAGTTGTAGTTGCTTTAAATAAAAGTGATTTAACCAAGAAAAAAGGGACAACAATAGATATTAAGCAGTTATCTAAGCAATTAGGATGTCCTGTAGTTGAAACAGTAGCAACGAAAGGAAGTAATAATGGTTTAGAAGAACTTATCTCTACAGCATGTGAGGTAAGTGATAATGGTCAAAGAGCACCCTTTGATAGTACGGGTGTAGATATGACAGATAAAAAATCAGTTGAGGCTTCTGATAAAAAACGATATGAGTTTGTAAAAGGAATCGTTTCAAAGGTAGAAGATAGGAAAGTAAGTAGTAATATTCAGACTAAGCAGGATGCTGCTGATAGAATTTTAGCTCATAAATGGTTAGGTATTCCTATTTTTGCAGTAGTTATGTGGGCTGTTTTCTCAATTTCCCAAACCCATTTAGGACCACTGTTGGCAGATACCTTTGTTGGCTGGATTGATATGTTATATGTTGGTGTAGAAGGTTTACTAGGTGAAGGAGTATCACCAGTTCTTAGTTCAATACTATTAGATGGTATTATTGGTGGTGTTGGAGCTGTTGTTGGTTTCTTGCCACTTATCATGATATTGTTCTTCTTATTAGCATTACTTGAGGATTGTGGTTATATGGCTCGTGTTGCTGTTGTTATGGATCGTTTCTTTAAAAAGGTTGGTTTATCAGGGAAATCAATTATTCCTATGGTTATTGGTACAGGGTGTGCTATTCCAGGTGTTATGGCAACAAGAACGATTAAAAATGAACGACAGAGAAGAACAACTGCTATGTTAACACCTTTTATGCCATGTGGAGCCAAATTACCTGTTATCGCATTATTTGCCGGTGCATTCTTTAATGATGCAGCATGGGTAGGAACAACAATGTACTTTGTAGGTATTGCAATTATCATTCTAGGAGCTCTAGTTGTACAAAGAATCACTGGTGAGAAACATGCCAGATCATTCTTTATTATGGAATTACCTGAATATAGATTCCCAAGCATCAAAAGAGCCACTATATCCATGCTTTCTAGAGGTAAAGCATTTGTAGTCAAGGCTGGTACAATTATTCTTTTATGTAATGCTGCAGTTCAAATTATGCAAACATTTAACTGGCAATTCCAAGTTGTTGCTGAAGGTGCAGAAAATACAAGTATTTTGGCAAGTATTGCATCACCCTTTGCTCTGTTATTAGTACCATTAGGTTTTGGAACATGGCAATTAGCGGCAGCAGCAATTACTGGTTTTATAGCAAAAGAGAATGTAGTTGGTACACTAGCAGTTGTATACGGAATAACTAACTTTATTGACACGGAAGAACTTGCATTAGTAGCTGATGGATCAAATGTTGCTAGTGTTATGGGCTTAACTTCAGTAGCTGCCTTAGCATATTTAATGTTTAATCTCTTTACTCCACCATGTTTTGCTGCTATTGGAGCAATGAACTCTGAAATGGAGGACAAGAAGTGGCTATGGAGTGGTATTGCCTTTCAATTTGGTATGGGTTATACTGTTGCTTTCATTACTTATCAACTAGGAACCCTTATCACAACAGGTGCTTTAGGTAATGGTTTCGCAGCAGGCTTAATTGTTGTAGCAGCAATGATTGCCTATGTTGTACACCTCATGAAAAAAGGTGAGAAAAAAGCAGAGGCTGAGCTAGCCTTAAGTGCTTAGGAGGTGTAACTATGACAAATTTAATTGTAAGTTTAGTTATACTGGCGATAGTATGTGCTGCAATTGTAAAAATTATTATTGAAAAGAAAAAAGGAGCCAAATGTATAGGTTGTCCTTGCAGTGGTTCAGGTAATAGTAAGTCAGATAATAATAATTGTTGCAGTTAAAGGTGCTGCAAATAAGAATAACATAGATTAGTTAATAAGAGGTGATTTCTAATTAGAAATCACCTCTTATTAATATAATTTTTTTGGCAATTAAGTCTTAATATAAATAATCTCGCAATCTCTCTATTGTATTACTTTTCATACTACTACAACACAGATTAATTATAGAAAATATATAGAATTCAATTATGCTCTTGACAAAAAATAGTTGATTTATTATAATAACATATAATGAGAATCATTCTTATTTTAACAATTGAAGGGAATAATTTTTTTAAAGGTCTTTGTGAGATATCTCACACCAAGACTCTAGAGGTTAAGATATAATAAGTATAAATGATAATCGATATCATTTAACAAGGAGAGGAGGAGTCTTATGTCGATTGTGATTGTAGGAGGCGATAGGCTAGGGAATATCCCAGATAGACTAAGTAAATTAGGCTTTAAGGAGATAGAACATGTTACTGGTAGAAATTCTTATAAATTTCAATTGAGTACAGATGCAGATATGGTCTTGGTTATGACCGATTTTATCAGCCATAATCTCTGTGAGAATGTTAAATGTAAGGCTAAGTCTTGTAACGTGCCAGTTTTGTTCTGCCGTCGATCGTGGTCTTGTATCTATAAGAAGTTAGATACTTGTGGTTTTTTGAATTAAAACCGAGAATTTTTATTGGAAAACTCTATTTTTGAAATTTAGTTAAATAAACTAATTTAATTAAATCCTTGACAAAATAAGATTAGTTAACTATAATGTTAAATGTTGATAACGGGTTTCATTATACATAACTCAGATCATCTTGAATAAGATTAAAGGAAAGTATATTTTTTTATCTTGTATTGATAATGAATTTCAAAATTAAATTCAATATTGAAGAAAAGGGGGAAGATAATGAATAATAGATTTAACAGGTTATTATTAATCTTCTTTATGCTATCTGTATTAATAGTGAACTTCACTGCTGATACCTATGCAGCTACTTGGCATGATGTTACAGAGGATATTGAAATTAGGATTAATAAAGGGCTTGAACTTTACAAAAAAGGTGATGTAGAAGGGGCTAAAAAGAGCATTACCGATGCTTACTTTATTCCTTTTGAAGGAGAAGAGATGGAGCAGGCAATTCAACGTTACATAGGTGGACAGAATGCTTTCAAGGTGGAGTATATGTTCAGTCAGATTAAGAAGTTGATGGATAAGGGAGCTAGTCAACAGGAGGTGCAAGCCTTGGCAGACATGCTACTAAAAGAGTTAGATCTCTATGCTACAAGCTTAAATGAGCTGGCACCTAGAGAAAATGACAGTCCTTTGGCTAAATTTATTTACTCCTTTATGATTATTGTCAGAGAAGGCTTTGAAGCAATCTTGGTTATTAGTGCTATCCTAGCCTATTTAATCAAGTCTGGTAATGAAGATAAGGCTAAGACGGTATACAATAGTACAATCGTGGCTTTAGTAGCAAGCGTTTTGACAGCATTTTTATTCAAGTATGTGTTCCATATTAGTGGATTAGGTCAAGAGTTATTAGAAGGAATTACGATGTTACTAGCAATGGTAGTACTATTCTCAGTTAGTTTCTGGTTAATCAGTAAGGTAGAGGCTAAGAAGTGGGAAGAGTATATCCAAGGTAAGGTTAAAGACTCTTTAGCTACAGGAAACAGTTGGGCTTTATGGTCAGCAGTATTTTTAGCAGTTTATCGTGAGGGGGCAGAGACAGTTCTCTTCTACCAAGCATTATTTGCTAAGACTGATAAGAGTGCTTATGGTATGATTGGCTTAGGATTCTTAGTAGGTTGTGTGGCTTTGGCAATTATCTATATGATAGTGAAGAAAGGAAGTATGAAGCTACCACTTAAACCGTTCTTCATAGTAACTAGTGGATTGCTTTATTATCTTGCCTTTGTATTTGCAGGTCAGGGAATGAGAGAATTACAAGAAGCTTCTATTCTAGGGGCGACCAGAATTGATGGATTACCAACTATAACTTGGTTAGGAGTTTATCCAACCTGGCAGACCTTAAGCTTGCAAGTACTATTAGTTATAGCAGCAATTATTGGATTAATCTATTCCTTTAAGGGCAATGAGCAAGTAGCTTAAATAAATTATAAATTAAAATTTTGGAGGGGTTAAGATGAAATTAAGAAAATCTATGTTGACTTTTGTGATGGTAATGGCTTTATTAGCAAGTGTAGCAGTTAATACATATGCATTTACAGAGTATCCAATTGGAGAAGCAAAGGAAGTTAATCATATGCAGATTGCAGCAGTATACTTCCAATCAGTGCCGATGGAACCAAGTGACAAGGCTGGTTTGGCTGTAAATAAATCTGACCTTCATATCGAAGCAGATATCGCTGCACTATTAGGTAATCCATATGGTATTCCTTTTGGAGCATGGGTTCCATATTTGACAGTAGATTATAGATTAGAGAATGTAGAGACTGGTGAAGTACAAGAAGGTACTTTCATGCCAATGGTAGCTAGTGATGGACCTCACTATGGTGCTAATGTTAAGATGATGGGGATTGGTAACTATAAACTTACTTACATTATCCATTCACCAGCTAAGCAAGATTTCTTACAGCATGTTGATAAAGAGACAGGTGTAGATAAGAGATTCTGGAAGAAGCCTATCAAAGTTGAGTGGGACTTCACTTATACAGGAAACATTTAATCAACTATAATAGACTAGCCCCAGGTTTTGGAAATTAAACCTGGGGATTTAGTCGTTTATGAAGGGAGTGTTAATTATGTTAGAAATTTTGGTCTTGACCCTAAGGGATAGTTTAGAGTTAGCAATTTTAAGTGGATTATTATTTGGCTTTATCTATAAGATTGAGAGGAAGAGATTAGCTAATTATGGTTATGGTGGATTATCTTTAGCTTTGCTATTCAGTGCTTTATTGGTTTATTCACTAAATCATCTTAGGATTGCTAAGGAGATTGAAATCTTCTTGTCCTTTACTGGATTTGTGCTAACTATAGTGATGATTGGGTGGGTCTGTTATCAAAGTAACAAATATAGAAGAAATTCTGCTAACAGCGATAAATTACAGATAGAGAGTTCTTTATTCTCAGAGATTATGGTCTTCTTATTTACTTTATACTTAGGAGTAAAGTTTGAAACAAGATTATTCTTATTTCCAAAAAAGATGGCAGAGAGTGAGATGTTGACAACTGGGATTAATACTGCTTTATTATTACAGTATTTTGGTGGGGTTTTAGGGATTATCTTAGGTATAGCTTTTGCCTTTACCTTGATTAAATCTCATAAGAAATTTACAGTAGTAGGTAGTCGTAATTTAATAGTTTTAATTTATTTGATTAATTTAGTACGCTTAAGTATTCTAGCATTTTATGGATTTATAGTTAAGGGTATTATTATAGCTACTCCAAAGATGATTTCTAAATTGGCTCCATTTTATAATAATATCGAGAGATTTTTCTATATTTTAGTAGGAGTAATAGTTATTTCATTACTTATCAACCTATTTAAGAAGGAAGGATTACCAGAGCTTAAAGAGCTAAATTCTGCTGAAGCACGAAAGATTAAAGCAGAGCTTAAGAATAAAGTTTTTTGGGCTAAGACTGGGATAGGGGTATTATTATTATGTATAGCCTTACTAGGAGTAAATTATATCTATGCTAATCAGGAGATAGAGCTCGTTCCTGCTATAGCAATTCAGCTAGAGGATGGTCAATTTATAATTTCTAAAGCAGATTTAGAGGATGGAGAGATACACCGTTATTCTTATCAGACAGAAAGGGGTACATTAATTAAATTCTTCTTAATCAAGAAGACAGATGATGCTTATGGTGTAGTCTATGATGCCTGTGAAATCTGTGGAGTGGCAGGATATTATCAACGTGATGATGAGGTGGTCTGTAAGCGCTGTGATGTAGTGATGAATAAGATGACAATCAACTTCCCAGGAGGATGTAATCCGATTCCGCTACCTTATGGAGTTGATCATGATAGTATTAGAATTAAGCTTGAAGATTTATTAGAAAGAGAGGATTTCTTTGCAAAGTAGGAGGTGTAAATTATGTTAATCAGAATGTTAAAAAGTTCTTTTACTAGAGGGATTAAATCTAAATTATTGGCTATTTTAGCTATAACCTTTGGAGCATCCTTGGCTACAGCGATGTTGAGTGTATCCTTGGATGTTGGTGATAAGATGAATCAAGAGTTGAAATCTTATGGTTCCAATATAGTTGTAGTTCCAGAATCAGAGTCTTTGCCAGTAGAAATTGATGGTGTTGATTTCAATGCCCATGGAGTTGATAAGGATTATATTGCTGAGGAGGATGTTGCGGCAATAAAGGTAATCTTTTGGCGCCACAATATAGTAAACTTAGCCCCATATCTAAAGGCTAGTGCAAGGGTTGATGGAGAACAGATACCGGTAATAGGTACTTGGTTTGATGACGAGATTAGGATACCTACAGGAGAGAAGTTCAGGTTTGGAGTCAAGGAGATTAAATCTTGGTGGAAGATAGATGGAAGTTGGATTAAAGATGGTCAGAATAAGAATCAAGCAATGATTGGTGAAAAATTAGCTAATAAGTTTGATTTACAGGTAGGTGACACTATTAATCTAGACTTTGCTAATGGAGCAGAGATAGTTAACAGTGGAGTCAAAGTTGCTGGAATTATCGATAGTGGTGATGAGGCAGAACGGCAGATTTATTTACCCTTAGATTTTTTACAGGAAGTAATTGGGTTAGAGGATAAGGTAGATAAGATAGAGGTTAGTGCCTTGACTACACCAGTCAATGATCTAGCAAGAAAGGCTCAAGCAGACCCAGAGGCCTTGAGTGCTGAAGAGTTTGAGACTTGGTATTGTACAGCTTATGTTAGTTCTATAACCTTCCAGATAGAAGAGGCAATCCCTGGAGTCGTAGCCAAGCAGGTTCGCCAGATTTCAGAGTCTGAAGGGAAGGTATTAAATAAGATTCAGCTATTAATGTTATTAGTAACTATAGCTGCACTAATTAGTTCTGGACTGGGTATTTCTAGTATTATGACTACTAAGGTGCTAGAACGTAAGAAGGAGATTGGATTATTGAAGGCGATTGGTGCTAGTGATTTTGCAGTGATAGCATTATTTGTGATTGAGATTGTAGTGGTTGGTATTGTTGGTGGCGGATTAGGCTATTTGTTAGGTATAGGCTTTGCAGGATTGATTGGTCAACAGGTCTTTGGGATGGCTATTGCTGTTAAATTGATAGTAATGCCCTTTATTTTATTATTGGCAAGTGTAGTAGCCTTGTGTGGTAGTATTTCTCCATTGAGGATTGCACTAAAATTAGAACCTGCTGAAGTATTACACGGTTAGAGGAAGTGATCTTATGAAAAAGTGGAAGATGTTCTTGAGAATGATATCTCAAGCATTAAAAGAGAGAAAATCAAGGGTTGCTATTGTATTTTTTGCTATAGTGGTTGGAATTGGAGTAATCTCAGCTCTATTTAGTGTTTATTATGATATCAATATCAAGATGAGTAAAGAACTGAGGACTTATGGAGCAAATCTGGCTTTAAAACCTAATTCAGATCAAGCTCAAAACCTTTCTTTAAATGAATTAGAGAGAGTGATTGCAGAGTTTAGTCAAGAAGAGCTAGTCGGTTATCGCCCTAATCTCTACGGGATAGCTGAGGTAGAATCACAGGTTTCTGTCTTTAAAAGCAACAAGCCTGTTGTTTTGGTAGGAACTTGGTTTGATCAAATTGATAAGATCAATCCCTATTGGCAGATTGAAGGTGAACTATCTATAAATCATGATATAAAGGATGAAGTAGTAATTGGACGAGATGTGGCTGAGAAGTTGGGCTATGATATCGGTGATAAGCTGAAGCTGGCTACAGAGAACACTTGGGGCAGTGAAGAGTTTTTAGTAACTGCTATAGTAGAGACTGGTGATGATGCAGATAATCGTATCTTCTTGAATCTAGGGGTAGTTGAAAGATTATTGGCTAAAGAAGGACAGCTTAATACAGCATACCTTAGTGTAATAAGCAAAGGGGAAGATTTAAAAGAGAAGGCAGCTAAGATAAATCAGAAGTTATCTGGGGTAGAGCTAGAGACCATTCAAAAGATTGCTAGTTCTGAAGGTAAGGTCTTAGATAAGATTAAATCATTAATGTATTTAGTAGTAATGGTAATCTTACTCTCTACTTTATTGTGTGTATCGACAACGATGATGACAATAGTAGCTGAACGTAAAGAGGAGATTGCCTTAAAGAAGGCTTTAGGTGCTGAGAATCAGGATGTAATCATCGAATTTCTGACAGAAGCGATTATCTTAGGTGGAATCGGTGGTTTAGTAGGTTATGGTTTAGGATTTGTAGGAGCACAGTTGATTGGTAAGAGTGTCTTTGACTCAGCTATCTCCTTTAGGAGTATGGTGATGACCTCTTCCTTTATCTTATCGATTGTAGTCTCCTGTATAGCATCTACTTTACCAGTAAGTAGAGTGGTAGATATTGATCCAGCAGTTACATTGAAAGGTGAATAGGTAGTTAGATAGTTAGGTAGTTAGGTTTTACTAACCCCTAACCATCTATTTCCTAACTCCAAATTATATTTATAAATAGTGAGGTGTTAAAGATGGGTTTAATTACATTAGAGAATGTATCAAAGATTTATGATGGTGATGTACGGGCATTAGACGATGTGAGTTTAGAGATAAAGCATGGTGAATGGGTCTCTATTATGGGACCTTCTGGTTCTGGAAAGAGTACTATGTTAAATCTGATTGGCTGTATGGATACTCCTAGTAAGGGAGTAGTTAAGATAGATGGAATTGATATCTCTAAGCTGAATAAGAAAGAGCTTACAAAAGTTAGAAGAGAGAAGATTGGATTGGTCTTTCAACAATTTCATTTAGTCCCTTATCTGACTGCTGTAGAGAATGTAATGGTAGCTCAATATTATCATAGTATGGCTGATGAAGAGGAAGCATTAAAGGCTTTAGAGCGAGTAGGTTTAGGGCATCGGGCAAATCACCTTCCTAAAGAGTTATCTGGAGGGGAGCAACAAAGAGTCTGTATTGCTAGAGCATTGATTAACTATCCTAAACTGATTTTAGCCGATGAACCTACTGGTAATCTAGATAAAGAGAATGAACAGATAGTAGTAGATTTATTTGAGGAGCTACATAGGCAAGGACACAGTATCTTGATGGTAACCCATGATCCTAAAGTTGGTCAGTTGGCACAAAGACAGATTATTTTAGAGCATGGGAAGAAGTTGGAGAGTAATAAGTAATAGCTTAAGATTAAGTATAAGTATAAGTAAGTTAAGGTATTAAGATAAGTGTTTTACTTAGGCTTAGTTTTAGACTCATACTTACTTGTAAAGGAGGTTATTAAAATGAAGAGATTATCAAATATATTTTTGATTTTAGCCTTAGTATTAGGATTGATGAGTAGTCCATTAGTAGCGGCTAGTAACTATCGTGATGGTAGCTATATCGGCTATGTCCCAGATAAGCATGGTGATGTAGTTATCGAAGTAACGATAGCCCAAGGGAGAATTGATCAAGTGGAGATTATCAATCCTATAAAAGGCGAGAATTATCCTAGTAAAGAGGCAATAAAATTCTTTAGACAATTTCCTCAAGAGGTGATAGCTAAGCAATCTACAGAGGTTGATCTAATCTCTGGAGCAACAAAGAGCTATAATCAATATAGAGAGGCTACAAATATAGCTTTAGCCATAGCTTCTGGAGGGTATAATGAGAACTTATATTATGGGATTGCCAAGGATTATGAGGATCATGGCTATGTCTTATTAGAGGTGGCAGTTGATAAAAAGATGATTAAAAAGGTAGAGATTATTCCGGCTCATGATGAGAAAAAAGAAGAATTAGCAGGAGATAAGGGTTTTAGATATCCCTACTATCCTGCTAAAAAGTTATATAATGATTTTCCTAAGGTAGCAGTTCAACAACAATCTACAGATATAGATATAGTCTCTGGTGCTACTGTTAGTACTGATGCCTATAATGCTGCTTTAAAGCAAGCATTAGAGCAGGCAGGATTAGACCTATAAAACTTTGAAGTAATCCGATATATCGGATTACTTTTTTTATAATAAAAAATTATTGCTATTAATAATAATATATATTTAGAATGTTAAATTTAAGTTAATCTTAGCAATTATACAAGGAAATTATTCCTTCAGGTATAATTAGTAATAGTATCTAATATGGATAAATAAAATTAGAATTTTAGTAAAAGGAGTGATATCAATGAAACTAAAGATTAGAAATAAATTATTAATCAGTTTTGGGATAGTAATAACTCTAATGGTTATAATGGGGTCAAGTTATTTTTATTTATCTCAGGAAATAAGGGAGATTACTAGTGAAAATGATAAATTAACAGAAGGACTTATGTTTATTAAAGAGAAAGAAATTGATCATCTAGAATGGGTTGCTGAGTTGAAGAATGTTTTTATTTTTGGTAAGGAGTTTGAAGGTGAGTTAGATCATACTGAGTGTAGTTTTGGAAAATGGTATTATAGCTTTATGGAATCTGATGATTATCAAAAGCTTCCTCGAGAAATTAAAGAGATATTGGCAAAGATAGAAGAGGCTCATAGCAATCTACATCACTCAGCTTCAGAAATAACCGATCAATATGATGTGCTCTCTACGGCTACCTCTGATGCTAATAAAGTTGCAATAGAAATTTATAAGAATAAGACTAGTAAATATCTAACTCAACTACAGGGTTTATTCAAAGAATATCAAGATTTTTTAAATAAAGAGACCACAAAAAATATGCTTTTAGTTCAACAGAGAAAGAAATCTATTGACTTAACAATAATGATCTTAATTATTTCAGCAATAGTTATTGCTACAGTTCTTGCCTTATTTACTAGTAAAAATATTACTGCTCCTTTGGCAAAGGCGGTAGAATTTGCAGACCAGATTGCTCATAAGAATTTAAATCTAAAAGAGTTACATATTAAATCTAAGGATGAAGTGGGAGAATTGGCTGATTCTCTGAATAATATGTATAATAACTTAAAAGAGATGATAAGGGAGTTATTGGAGATAGTTAAGAGCTTATCTACATATAGTGAAGAATTGCATGCTTCTGCACAAGAGGGTGATGCTACTATTGATTCTAACAATCAATTAATTGAGCAAATGTCTGCCAGTATTCAAGAGATTGCAGCTAGCACTGAAGAGGTTACTAGCTTTGCAGAAGAGTCTAGTGTTAAGACTGAAGTAGGTAATAAGGATATTAAAAAGACAGTAAGTAGCTTACAGGAGATTAGTCAAGAAGTTAGGGAGACTGTCAAGGCAATCAGTAAATTAGATAATAACTCTAGGGAAATTGCCCAAATAGTTGGACTAATTACTAATATAGCTAAACAGACAAACTTATTAGCTTTAAATGCTGCAATTGAAGCAGCTAGGGCAGGAGAGAATGGACAGGGCTTTGCTGTGGTAGCTGAAGAGATTAGAGAGTTAGCAGAAGAGACTTCACAGGCGACAGAGGATATAGCTAAATTAGTGAAAGAGACTCAAGATAAATCAGCTATTGGTTTAGAAGCTATTAAAAGAGTTGAGAGTAAGGTAGAAAAGGGAGAAACTGTTGCTCAAAAGGCAGGAGAGGTATTTAAAGAGATTCAAGAAGCTAGTGAAGAGACTGTGGTTCATTTAGAACAGACAGCAGCTTCTACACAGACTTTATCTGAAAATAGTGATGATATAGTGAATATTTCTCAAGAGGTAAGCAATATGTCAGCTGAAGTTACAACATCATCAGAGAATTTAGCTATTATGGCTCAAAAATTACAGAGTTTAATAGAAAAATTTGAAGTATAGATTATTATCCTAAATTAAAGAATAGATCAATGCATAATTTATGGTCAGAGTAATAGTTTAATAATATGGGAATCGACATATATTCCCAAGAGTCACTGAGAATGAATTTTATTTTCAATAAAATGTTATTAATGATAATCATTGACTTCTAGAATAGGATTTATTATAATATTATTAGTACAAATGAGAATGATTTTTATTCTGCTTTGTGATTATTCTCATATTAACTACTCTGTAGCAGTAGTATAATGGTTATGTAGTACCTTTAGAGGTACTTTAATTTGAACACATGATAATGATTTTTATTTTAGTTATCAATATATTAAGAATAAGTATTTAATTAAAAGGGGGATATTAAGATGACTTTAGCTGATGTTAAACGTGGAGATAAGTTCCAAATTGATTTGATTCCTGATGAGATGATTAGAGCTCAAGCAATGAGATTTGGAATTTCGGAAGGTTCTAGTGTAGTTTGTGCAGAGAAAATACCAGGAGGTCCAGTGATCTTAAAGAGAAATTTACAAGAGATTGCAGTTGGAAGAAGGTTAGCACAAAAGATTAGAGTAAAGTAGAGAATAAAAATGACATTTATTTTGGTCATTTTCACCTACGAGTTTAAAAAAACTTTTCGTAATTATAAAATTTTCTTTAAAGAGTAGAAATTTTATTTCTGTAACACGAAGGGTTCAAAGAACCCAGAGTTGATTTTAAATTTAATAGTAAGTCGTAAATATAAAAATAATTGTTAAGTAACGGGAGGAAGCTATATAATGGATTGTTGTAATATAAGCCACCAGATCGATATACCAGAAGGTGCCAAAAAGATCGTATTAGCAGGAAATCCGAATGTAGGAAAATCGATCTTCTTTAATTCTTTTACGGGAATTTATGTCGATGTATCTAATTATCCAGGGACTACTTTGGATATTAGTTCTGGAAAGTATAAGGATGATGTAGTTATCGATACCCCAGGTGTTTATGGAGTATCTTCCTTTAATGATGAAGAGATTGTAGCTAGAGATGTAATTGCTTCAGCAGATGTAGTAGTAAATATCGTTGATGCAGTTCATTTAGAACGGGATCTGTTCTTAACTCAACAGATTATCGATATGGGTATCCCAGTATTGGTAGCCTTGAATATGATGGATGAGGCTCAAAAGAGTGGGTTGGAGATAAATGTTGATACTTTAAGCCAAAAGCTAGGAGTACCAGTGATTCCAACGACTGCCATTAGAGGTGATGGATTAAGTGAAGTAAAAGAGGCTGTCTGGACTGCTAAGGTAGGAAATAGTAGCTTAAAGTTAGAAGATGAGCTAGAAGATGTGAAGTTTAAAGGGGCTAGTAGATCAGAGTCACTATTGATCTTAGAGGGGGATCCACATGTAGCAGAAAAGTATAGTACTGAACCTTTGGAGTATAGAGAGACTATCTATAGAGACCGTCGTGAGCGAGTAAATGAGATTGTTGATAAGGTAGTTACTGAAACAAATGAAGGAACGAGTTTGAGAACCACTATAGGGAGATTGATGCTAAGACCAATAACAGGAATTCCGATGTTATTATTGGCTCTATATGCCTTATATCAGTTTGTTGGAGTATTTATTGCTCAAACAATTGTTGGAATTACAGAAGAGACTATCTTTATTAATACTTATGAGCCTTTTATTAGAGGAGTTATCCATAATATAGTTGAGCCTGGTTCATTGACCAGTCAGTTGTTGGTGGGAGAGTTTGGACTATTGACGATGGCTATTACTTATACCTTTGGTTTATTACTTCCACTAGTTGTTGGTTTTTATTTCTTCTTGGCTATCTTAGAGGATTCGGGATATTTGCCAAGGATTGCAGCTTTAGTTGATAGAATGTTGACATCTTTAGGATTGAATGGTAGAGCGGTAATCCCGATGTTATTAGGCTTTGGTTGTGTAACTATGGCTACCATTACCACTAGATTGTTAGGTTCTAAGCGTGAGCGGATTATTGCAGTCTTCTTATTAGGATTAGCAATTCCTTGTTCTGCACAGCTAGGGGTTATTGCAGGATTGATTGCTCCATTAGGTGCTAAGTTCTTTATTGTCTATGTGGCAGCTATCTTTGCAGTTTATGTGCTAGCAGGAACCTTCTTAAACAAGATATTACCTGGTGAATCTACAGATTTATTGATCGATTTACCACCACTTCGTCTGCCAAGATTGAGTAATGTTATGCAAAAGACCTTTATTAAGTCCAAATCGTTCATTAAAGAGGCAGGACCTATTTTTGCAGTTGGTGCAGTAGCAATTACTTTAATGCAAGATTTTGGAATTTTAGAGGCTATTCAAAATGCAGTAGCACCAATAACTGTAGGATGGTTAGAGCTACCTAAAGAAACTGCTACAGCATTTATTATGGGAATTGTTCGTCGTGACTTTGGTGCAGCTGGCTTAACTGACTTGGCAATGACACCGGCTCAGACTACAGTAGCTTTGATTACAATTACATTATTTGTACCATGTATTGCAGCAATGTTGATTATGATTAAAGAGAGAAGCTGGAAAGAGAGTATTTATATCTGGTTTGGTAGCTGGATTACAGCCTTTGTGACAGGTGGTATTGTAGCTAAAATATTGTCGTTATTTTAATAGAGTGTAAGTGAGAGTGTGGGTGTGAGTAGACTACTTAGAGTTAGCTCAGTGCTCACACTTTTTTTATTAATATAGGTTTATAAGTGAGAATTAATGAGTGTATAGCTACATTTTTCACTTTAAAAAGTGAGTAAAATTATTAAAATATTTTTCGGGAAAGCTTATCAGCTTTTTTCCCGAGTGTTTTTTGCCATTGCCGCAAAAGTCACCAAAAAGTCTAGAAAAAATTCAACTCACTCAGCAATCAAAATAATGAGTATTATCACTTATTAGACTCTCTAAATCAAAATTTCATGATACTCTAAATCCTAGCTCAATTTTTGCTTCGTTCAAACAGAAATTTTTTTCGGCTTAAAAACCCTAAAATCTTTTTAATTGTAAATTCAAAAGTGTCGCATTATCATTATATACCGACATATTTAAATTCTAAAATAAGAGGTGATCAAAAAGTGAAATGTAATACAGATAAAAAGATAAGAGTCTGCTCGGAATGTGGGTATGAAGTCAAGGATAAATCGGTAATTCGTTGTCCAAGATGTTTTAAGATATTATTGAAGAAGTGTTCTGAGTGTGATGGATGTGGAATATAAAAGGATTTAGACCTAGGTCTAAATCCTTTTATATTTTTAATAGCTTAAAGTAGATAAAAATTGAAATCTTTAACTGCTAAAGATATAATAGCAGTTAATAGAGCTTGAAAAGGGAGATGTGAGATGAGAAAGGTTGATTTAAATAGTGATTTAGGAGAATCCTATGGTAGATATAGTTGTGGAAATGATTATGAAGTTATTAAAAGAATCAGTTCAGCTAATATTGCCTGTGGCTTTCATGCTGGCGACCCAGTGGTGATGGAAAAGACGGTCAAATTTGCTTTAGAGGAAGGAGTAGCAATTGGAGCCCATCCAGGACTACCTGACTTAATGGGCTTTGGGAGAAGAAGGATGGAGGTTAGTTTAGAGGAAGTACGAGCCTATCTAATTTATCAAGTTGCTGCCTTAGATGGATTTGTAAAGACCTTAGGTGGGAAGTTACAGCATGTTAAGCCACATGGTGCCTTATATAATATGGCAGCTAGTGATTATAATTTGGCTAGGGCTATAGCAGAGGCTATTTATAACCTTAACAGTGAGTTGGTTCTAGTAGGATTGGCCAATTCTGAGCTAATTAAAGCTGCTGAGGATGTAGGTTTAAGAACAGCTAATGAGGTCTTTGCAGATAGGGCTTATACCAGCGATGGGAAGCTACTTTCTAGAAGAGAAGTGGGAGCAGTAATTGAAGATGGTAATGTAATAGCTAAGCGGGTCTTAAAGATGATAGTAGAGAATAAGGTTGAAACAATTACAGGTGAAGAAATTGAAATTAAGGCAGATACTATCTGTGTTCATGGAGATACTGAAGCTGCGTTAGCTTTAGTGGAGCAGATTAATCAGACTTTAGATGAGAATGATATAGAAGTAGCACCATTTTTATAGAAGGGAGTTGATTTTATGAGAGAGCAGTTAGAGTATTTTCCTGCCAGTGATAACTCAATACTCGTCAAATTTGGAGATGAGATAAAAAAAGAGATTAATCAAGAGATTCAGGTAATGCTACACCTGTTAGAAAAAGAAGCAATAGCAGGTGTAATAGAGTATATCCCTAGCTATACTAAGCTAATGATAGTTTATGACCCATTGACTATGGATTATGATGATTTAGTAGCTAAATTAAAAGAATTAGAAGATAGAATGGATACTTTCTCTACACCTTCTACTAAAATAATTGAAATCCCAGTTATGTATGGTGGAGAATATGGTCCAGATTTAGAAGCAGTAGCTAAGTATAATAATTTGAGTACTGAAGAAGTAATCAAGATACATAGTAGTAGGGATTATTTGATTTATATGTTGGGATTTACGCCAGGCTTTCCTTATTTAGGTGGAATGTCAAAGAAGATTGCTACACCAAGGTTGAAGAAGCCTAGAAAGAAGGTTCCTGCTGGAAGCATAGGGATTGCTGAGCAGCAGACTGGAATTTATCCAATCAGTAGTCCTGGAGGCTGGCAGATAATAGCTAGGACTCCTATAAAATTATTTGATCCTCACCGGAAAGTTCCCTTTTTATTAGAGGCAGGAGCCTATCTTAGATTCATACCAATTAGACCAGAAAAATTTGAATGGATTGAGAAGAAAGGAGGTTTCAAATGGGGAGTTTGATAGTTAATAAGCCAGGTCTATTGACCACTGTCCAAGACCAAGGGCGCTATGGATATCAACGTTATGGGATGCCAGTAGCAGGAGCAATGGACTCCTATGCCTTTCAAATTGCTAATTTATTAGTAGGCAATGAACGAAGTGCTCCAGCTTTAGAGCTTACACTTTTAGGTCCAGAAATTATTTTTGAGGATAGCTTTCGGATTGCAATTACTGGTGGTGAATTGGGTGCTGAAATAAACGGTAAGAGAATCTATTCATGGTCTTCAGTAAAGATTAATTCTGGAGATAGATTGACCTTTAAAGGAGCTCAACAGGGGTGTAGAGCTTATTTGTCAGTTTCAGGGGGAATAGAGGTTGAAGAGGTAATGGGGAGTTCTTCTACTTATTTGCGAGGTCAACTAGGTGGCTATCTGGGAAGAAGCTTAAAGTCTGGTGATTCTTTAAAGATAGTAGATACTAATAAAGGAGATTTTTCTGGAATTATTAAAGTACCCACTGAGTATCTTCCTGAATATAAGGATAAATCTCAAATTAGAGTAGTCAAAGGTCCCCAGTTTAATCGTTTCTCTCAAAGTGAGATCGATAAGTTCTTTAATAGTAAATATCTGATTTCAACTCAATCAGATAGAATGGGCTATAGGTTGGAAGGAGCTAGAATTTCTCATCAGCAATCTTCAGATATAATCTCTGAAGGGATATCACTTGGAGCAATTCAAATACCTGGTGATGGACAACCGATAATAATGATGGTTGATCATCAGACTACTGGTGGTTATACTAAGATTGCTAATGTGATTTCAGTTGATATAGCTACTTTGGCCCAGATGAAGCCTAGTGAGGAGATTTCCTTTTCTATGATAGATATTAAAGAAGCCCAGAGCTTTTATCATCAAAGGGAGGCTATGATTAGGGAGTTAGAGCAGATGATTAATAAAATTTATCTTATTTATAATTGAAGGTAGGATTATAATTTTTGAATTACCACTCTTTTATCAATACAATATATTTAAAAGGAGAAGAACACTTCCTGTTGGAAATGTTCTTCTAAATAATATATATTTATAAGATTCTTAGATAAGGGGCAAATAAAGTCTTAATATAAGCTAATAATTGAAATTGAACCTTCAGGATCATTAGCTGGAGTTTGATTATAGTATCCACTTACCTCTTCACCATCAACCTCTTGATATTCAGGCTCTCCTTCATTAGCTACCAATACTTTGCTGCCATCGGGAGTAAAGGTTAGCATATCAGGTAGATAGCCTACTTCAATATCTGTAATCAGTTTTTCATTTTCAGTATCAAAGAACAATACTTTACCTCTATTAGTGGCTGGATTTTCTGCAGGAACAGCGATAGCAGCTAATCCTCCAGCAGGATGAACAGCAACACAGGTTACATCATCTGCACTAAATCCATTCAATTGATCTGCGAGGTCACTGATTCTAATTCTTGAATCATCATTTTCTGTATAATTGTCCACACTTCCTGCGGTTAAATTTGAGATATCTACAATATCTAATGATTTTTTATCCCCATTGACTAAAAGTAACTTTTGAGTCTTATAATCATAATTTACTATCTCTGCTCCACCTTCATCAAACTCTGAGCCTGTAGTATATCTACCACTTAAATCTAAAGTACCATCTGTATTTACTTCAAAAATAACTACAGTCCCAGAGATTTCGTAGGAGACCAATAAAAGGGGTTTATCTATTGGAGAGTGATTTGCTGATACGAATTTGATTCCTTCAGGTCCTAAATCGCCAGCATTATTATTTTTCATCTGAGTTTCAGTTGCTTCCAGATCTCTGGTATCATTATTATAGCTCATATAGGCTGGAGAGTGTGGGTTGCTTACATCATAAACCATAACTCCCCCGATCTTTTCAAGACCAATAAAGGCAAAAACTTTAGTTCCAACCCTTCCTACATCGATACCTTCAGGCGAAGGACCACTGTTATCACTTTCTTTTTCAGCTTTCATCTCTTCATCATTGTTATCTAGGTTAAACTTCGTATAATCATTGTCAACATATTCTGCAACTTTCTGTTCAATTTGATCTCCACTATCATATACTTGCTCTGCATCTTTATCCCAGATTGAGAATGATCTAGCACCAAAGGCATATAAATTTTCATGGTTGCCGTCATTATCATCGTCTCCAAGATATTTATAGATGCCTAGCTTACCTACCTTCTCTTTATCGGAAAAATCACTTGCGTTTGTTACACTTGAGTCCATAGCTACATCCTCTGCATCTAATTCATCATCAGTATCACCAACCCATAAGTCTTCTCCTTCATTGGCTGTAAAGATATAATCTACTCCATCAATATTAAAATAGGCGATTGAATCAGGTTGATAGATTCCATATAGATTTTGGTAAGTTGTAATATTGATCTGCTCATCTTTATGACTGGCATCAAGTCCATTTCCAGCTTGACCATGATCTTTAAATCCTAAGCCTACAACTTTGATTATCTCTTGACTTTCAATATCAACGACTGCTACTGCATTATTCTCCTGTAAAGTA
This sequence comes from Orenia metallireducens, assembly GCF_003001995.1. GTDB lineage: Bacteria > Bacillota > Halanaerobiia > Halobacteroidales > Halobacteroidaceae > Orenia > Orenia metallireducens_B. The sequence continues at coordinate 20,608 of NZ_PVNB01000037.1, forward strand.
ACCCAAGCAGTCTTAGAATCAGCAGAGATAGCTATGTATTCAGGTTCATAACATTTTGCAGCAGAGGCTGCATTGGGATGGATTAAAATACTATCTTCATTTTCAGTAGTAACACCTGTAAAAGTAGCCTGTTTAGGGTTAGGTGTAAGGTTATTTAAATCAGGCTCTTTATTGGCTATAAAATTAATATCACCTGACTCTTTGGATACTGTTCTACTTTCAGGATTAAACCAATAGTTATCTTTAGCAGGTGTTATTAAATTATTATCTTTAAGACCTGACTTACTCCATTGTCCATTTTGATTGGTTTTAGCAGTACCATCAGCATTGCTGAAATTCAAGATAACACCTTCTACTCCAGTATCTTCAGAATCGATAATCTCACCAGAGACTGAATAGCTGCTGCTATCAGTACTATCATCGTTATCACTACATCCTACTAATGTGATTAGACCTAAAATTATTAATGATATCATTAATAATTTTTTGCAATTAATCTTCATAATTCAACACTCCTTCTTATTGATTTTTAGTCTCTATCAACTATTCTAAATTTTATTGTAGGTAGTCTCCCCTCATAAAGTTGATAAATCCTCTAAATTTTATAAGCTTATATAGAAGACTCTATTTTATATTATTCCAAATTTAGGTTAAGGACTTATTAAGACTTTATTAAGAAAAGGTTAAAGTTAAGGTGATAAACCTTAATCAGCTTGGTATTTAATAATAATTTAAGTATCTATATTGTTATTAAATTATCCAGTTTATTACTAATATTTACTTCTTTAATTTGAGAATCATTTACGGTAAAATTAATAGTGAACAGGGAAGAAAACCTACATAGGAGGAGGGAAATGATGAAAAGAATCGCAGTAATAGTCGTAGCCTTAGTCATAGTATTAAATACTGCAACAGTCTTTGCTAATGACCAAATCGGTATGGGGTTTGATTATATGAAGTTAAATTATAAGTATAATGACAACCTAGAGCAGAATATGGAAGCAAAGCAGGTGCGTGGTTCCTTTAGATTTACTGATGAGCTGGCTTTAGAAGCTGATTATTCCTTTGGTGGATATAATAATTATATCGATTCAGATTTTCAAAATATCGGTTTAGCTTTAAAGAAGGACTTTAATATTATCCCAGATACTAAGCTTTATGTTGGTGTTGGGGGTATTTACTCCAACTTTAAAACTGACTTCTTTAACCAAGAATTATTCACTATTGAAAACAAGAGTGCAAACCTATTATTTGGTCTAGAAAGGGATTTAACTGATAGAATTGGATTCTTTATAGATGGGGAGTATGGTTTAGCTGGTGATTATACTGTATCTTCACCATTATTAGAGGATAACAGTGAGTTTGAAGGTAATAGCTTAACTGACTATGAAATCAATAGTAATTATTCTTTAGAAACTGGATTGACCTTTGCCTTAGCAGAAGATTTAACTGCTAAAGTTGGCTATAGAATCAAACAAGAGAATCTTAAAAATAAAGCTTTTAGTGTGAACCTAGATACTCAAGACAGTAACAATATCCTCGATAGCTATAATATCACAGATATTGACCGTCTGACTCAAGGTGTATTTATAGGCGTTGAAACTAGATTTTAAGAAGTAGTGACTATTAATAGTCACTACTTTTTTTATACATAAGGTATTTTGCTATTAAAAGTATAGTCAGCCAACCACCTACCCACCTAACACCCAAAACGTCGCAATAGGCTATAGTCTAAAATTTAATTATGTAAAATTTAACTTAACAAGGTATAATCTAACAATTAATGGAGATGATAATCTATCAATGATGGTAATAATTACAAGATAAAAAGAAAGTAAGGTAATCTGCATATGTTAAAGCAAGAAGATGGTTTTACCTTGGTGGAAGTAATGATGGTGATTGCAATTATTGGGATTCTAGCCTCACTATCCTTTCCAAAGTTCAAGGCTTATCTTGAATATTTGGAGTTAGCTACTGCTACTAACAAATTAGTTATGGACTTACAGTGGGCAAGGCAGCAAGCTATTATTAAAAAGGTTAAATATGGAGTTGTATTCTATCAAGCTGACAATAAATATCAGATTATTAAGGATGAGGCTGTTAAGCAGATAATTAAAGAGGTAGACTTAAAGGAGAGTAAGGTCAAGCTAGGTAAGATAAGTTTTTATTATAGTGATGGTAAAAGTACTGGTCAAACAGCAGTCTTCTTCAAAACTCTTGGTAATATTGATGGAGGGAATGGGAGTGTAGAGCTAGTGAAGTTAGGCTATGGTACTAAGAAGATAATATTTTCTTCAAATGCAGGAGAATTGAATGTAGAGTAGGTGATGATTTGTGGATTATAATCTTAATGATGAAGCTGGGTTTACGATGATTGAACTCTTGGTAGCTCTCTCAATTTTAACGATGATATTACTTCCTTTAACCAAGCTGCTGATTGATAATAGCACTAAGATAATCGAGGCTAAGCAGTTAACTATAGCTACTAATTTAGCCAGATTAAAGCTAGAAGAGGAGAGAGCTAAGGTTTTTGGAGATATTAATAGTAGAGCTTTAGCTGAGATAGGAGAAGGTGGCTTTACTAATTATAAGTATTTAGTTGAGGTTGATAGTATTGAAACAGAGGTTAAAGAGATTATAGTAAAGGTTTATTTTAAAGAGACCCTTAGAGCTGAATTAATTACTTTTATAAGGGATGTTTAGGAGGAAAAGATGATAAGGTTAAGAGATGAGAGGGGATATACACTGATAGAGCTGATGTTTGTTATAGTAATTCTAGGGATGGTAACGTCTTCATTATATTTAGTCAAGGAGAATATTTATAATACTTGGAGGTTTAATAAGCTAGAGTCTGTTTTAGAGCAGGAATTGAGGATAAGTTTGAATATGGTAGTTACTAATCTACAACAGGCTAAATTTATAAAGACGTTTAACAATAATCCTGCTTCTAAAATTGCCTATATAGATCAAAAAGGAGAGAAGAGAGTAATTTATTATAGAGCAGGAGGTGGTCTCTGCTTAGATTATGACTACAATATTATCAGTAATAAGGTCAATTCTTTTGATTTAAGGCGTGTAGGTAACCTCTTATATATTACTTTAAAGATTGAAGATAAGGGCAAAGAAGAGTTATTAAAAACAGCAATCAAGATTAGAGCTGAACAATTATAATATTTGAACTGGGTGATAATTATGATGGTCAAAGAGGATGGATATGCTTTATTTCTTGTTTTAATAATTTTAACGATCTTTGCTCTTCTCTTTCCAGCGGTATTAAGGCTGACTATAACTGAATTTATGATTGCTAAGAACTATCAAGAGAGTATAAGCGATTATTACCTAATAGAGGGGATAGTTGATCTAGGAGTTAGCGAGGCTTATAATGGTTTAGATAAGTTGGAGTATATTAGTCAGGCAAATTTACAACTTTTATGTAATAATGAGAAGTCTCTAGAAATAATAGATAGTAGCAATCATAAGCTAACAGTTAAATATAAAATACTAGAGATAGTCGACGAGAGCAGTAAGGTTAATATCAATATAGCTAGTAAAGAGATGTTAGCCTCCTTAGATGAAATAGGAGAGAGTATAGCAGAGGATATTATTGCTAAAAGGGACTTTAATACTATAGAAGAGTTATCTCAAGTCAGTGGAATAGGTAATGCTGGTGGTGAATCTGAGAGTAAGACTTACGAGAATATAAAGGATGATGTTACTGTTAGATCAGATGGAAGGATAAATATAAATACTGCCTCTAGTTCGGTCTTAAAATCCTTAAGTAATATTGGTGATACTTTATTTGATAATATCAAGTCAAGTAGACCCTTTGCTAATAAAATTGATATTAAGAGTGTTGATGGAATTGGGGATGTTATCTACTCTAATTTAGAGAATAAAATCAAAGTAACTTCACATAATTTTAAAGTGAGATTAGAAGTAAGTATTGAGGATAAAGAAATTAAGAGGGAGATAACAAGATTTATAGAGTTAAAGTGATTGAATTGTAATATTTACATATAGTTTTATCTTTAAAGCAAATTCTAAAATTATATAAAGGTGGGGCAAATAAACTATGAATTTAATTCCATTAGAATATCGTTCAAAAATTAAATATCAGAAGGAAAAAAGAAGGAATATTGTCATTTCTTTGTTTATATTAGCTATTATGCTTGGTTTTACCCTTTATAACTATAAGAGTATCCTGACTTATCAAGAGGAGATGATAGTTCTTAATAATAGATTGGATTCTCTAAAACCTGTAATGGCAGAGAAGCGATTATTAGATGAGCAGAGAGCAAAACTTAAAGATAAGAAAGAGTTAATCAATAGATTATCCCAAGATATCAGTTACCACCAACTTCTTATAGATCTTAATCGCTTAATCCCTGAAGATGTAGTTTTAAATAATTTTATAATTAATCAGAATCAACACTTACAGATCAATGCTGAAAGCATTAATAATGGCAAGGTTATTAAGACAGTCAATCAGATGGAAGAGTACCCTTACTTTGCTGAAATTAGTCTTAAATATAGTGAGGTTAGAGAAAATAAGGTGGTTTTTGGGATAGAGGGGAGGCTGGATTTATGAGTGATAATATAAGAAGAAAGAGATTAGAATCATTAGCCCCATTAATTTTAGCTATCGTACTATCTTCTTTAATCTACTGCTTTAATATTCAATTAAGTAGGGTCAAGGCTAGAGAATTGAAGTTGGCTGTTAAGCATAAAGAAGATAATATTGAACGATTAAGGCAGCTGGCTCTTAATCCCAAAAAGCAGAGAGTTATGAGAGATGAAGTATTTAAAGAGAAGCTAAGGTTAGACGCTACTGTACCTTCTGAGCTGGGATTGACTAAATTCTTAAAAGATTTAGAAGTATTGATTGCTGATAATCAAATTAATTTGACTAACCTATCACCTCAAGATTTTATAATGGAAGATAATTATATTAAGGCTCCAATTAACTTATTATTTTCAGCAGACTATCAGCGGCTAATAGCTTTCTTCTCCCAATTAGAAGCCATGGATAGGCTGCTGACAGTAGAGAATCTCTCTATCATCAAAGATAAGAGTAATAGTTTGAAGATTAAGACACTATTATATATTTATTCCTTAAAGGAGTGAACTAAAATAGAAGTGAATAGTAAACTTAGCAGGAAGAAAAGAGAGTGGATTATTAAGCAGAAGATAAAGTTAGTCTTATCAATAATTTTAGTAATAGTAGCCATCTTCTTATGGACAAGAATCTTATTAGTAAAGGATAGTAAGCAGCCAGTTACTATAACTAAGACAGAAGAGAAGAATAATACTAGCAGAAAAATAGTCAATCAGATAAGAGAGACTAAGGATCCTAAGGGAAGTAAGCAATATGGACTTAAGAATAGCAAAAGAGAGTCTCCCTTTGCTAAATCAACTAATAGTAAGCTAGAGTTTAGCTACAATAATCAGATCAAAGATAACAGAAAGAATAATATACATCAACTCAATTCAAGTAATTCTCCTTTTGCCTTATTAGGGATTACTAAAAAGGGTAAATCTTCTCTGGCTGTAGTGAAGGTAGAGGATAGGATTTATCTGCTTAGAGAGGGTGAAAGGCTAGAAGATTTTATGATAAAGAAGATAGAGAATAAAGGAATTATATTATTAAGAGATAAGATAGAATATAGATTAGATATAGTCAAATATAGAATTTAATGATGATAGAACTGGGGATAAATCTCCAGTTTTATTTATGGAAAATAGATATTTTCTTGATTTGATCCAATGAGAGCTAATTGGTATATTGCGACACTTTTTCTTTTTTATTTTTCTAGCAATATCTTAGTTTCAAGTTTTACTCAAGAACTTCTGCTTTATTTTAGTTCAGGTTTCGCCTAAACGGCGAGTTACGTTTTTCCTTGATGAAAAAGTAACCAAACCTACGGGTTCATTCTTAGAACCCTTCGTGATAAATCCAATCAAGAAGAAAATTAAACTCACTCAGCAATCAGAATACTAAATAGTATTATTAATCAGATTCTTTAATTAAAACTTGATTAAACTCTAAATTCTAGTTCAATTTTTGCTTCGTTCAAACAGCAATTTTCTTTGGTTTAAAAACATTTCTTAATTTTGAAAGTATCTCAATATCTCTATATTGTATTAATCCTACTCACATCAGAAAATATTATTAGATGACTGATTTAACCATAAGTGTGAAATATTTTATCAATAATAGTATTAATTTATCCAATAATTAAGATAATATAAAAAATATCTCTAATAAAACAGGAATTATAGTCGATAATCAAGAATGTTAAAGAACAAATTACTAGATATGAGCAGTAGAGAAGGAGGAGTAGATGAAGATGCGTTATTTAACAGCAGGAGAGTCCCATGGTAAAGCGATTACAACAATATTGGAAGGTATCCCAGCGAATTTGGAGATAAGCAAAGAGGATATTGATAGAGAGTTGGCTAGAAGACAAGGTGGTTATGGCCGTGGTGGCAGGATGAAAATTGAGACTGATCAGGCCAATGTCTTGTCAGGGATTAGAGGTGGAAAGACTTTAGGAAGCCCTATTACCTTACAGATAGAGAATAGAGATTGGATTAACTGGGAAGAGGTTATGGATCCCTTTGGTGATAGTGGATATAGTCAAGAAGAGTTAGTGATAAAAAAAGAGACTAAGATTAAGCATGTTAAGCCAAAGGTTACCAAGCCCCGTCCAGGTCATGCTGATTTAGCTGGAAGTTTAAAGTATAATCATGAGGATATTCGCAATATTCTAGAAAGAGCTAGTGCTAGAGAGACTGCTATGAGAGTAGCCGTTGGTGCTATTGCTAAGACCTTTCTTAAAAACTTTGGAATTGAAGTAGCTGGTCATGTCTTACAAGTTGGTACTGTAGCTTTAGATAAGAAGTTAGATATGGAATTAGAGGAGCTTAAGGTTAAGAGTGAAGGTTCTCCTTTAAGGTGTGTAGATGAAGAGACTACTAAAGAGATGATTAAGGAGATTGATCGTTGTAAAGAGGCAGGAGACTCTTTGGGAGGAATCTTTGAGATTAGAACTACTAATTTACCAGTTGGTTTAGGCAGCCATGTACAATGGGATCGAAAATTAGATGCCCGCTTGACTATGGCACTGATGAGTATTCAAGCAATCAAAGGTGTAGAAGTCGGTTTAGGTATGGAAGCAGGTAAGCGCTGGGGATCTAAGGTACATGATGAAATCTTTTATGATGATAAATTTTATCGTACTACCAATAATGCAGGAGGAATTGAAGGTGGAATGACCAATGGTGAACCGATCATCTTAAGAGCGGCTATGAAGCCGATTCCTACATTATATCAACCATTATCATCGGTAGATTTAGAGACAAAAGAGAAGTTTAAAGCCAGTGTAGAACGTTCTGATGTTACTGCTGTACCAGCAGCTAGTGTAGTCGGCGAGGCAGTGGTTGCCTTTGAATTGGCTAAAACCTTCTTGGAGAAGTTTGGCGGAGATAGTATGGAAGAGATTAAAGCAAATTATGAAAATTATCTCGCTATGGTAAAGGAGAGATAAGACCATGAATATAGCATTGATTGGATTTATGGGAACGGGAAAAACTACAGTAGCTAAGCTTTTGGCTGAAATCTTAGATTATTGTTTGGTAGATATTGATGAAGAGATAGTTAAAGTTGAGGGAAGATCTATACCAGACATCTTTGCTGAAGAGGGTGAAGAGTACTTTAGAGATGTTGAGAGCAAGGTTACCTTAAATATCTCTCAAGGTGATAAGCAGGTTATCTCAACTGGTGGTGGAGTTGTACTACGAGAAGAGAATATTGATAATTTAAAGAGTAATGGGATAGTAGTTCTATTGAGAGCTACTGCTGAAACTATATTCCAGCGGGTTAAAGATGAAGGGGGGCGTCCACTCTTAGAGGTGGCAGACCCTTTGGCTAAGATTAAGAGCATGTTAGCTGAACGAGCAGATAAGTATAATTGTACTGAGTACCAGATCGATACAGATCAATTATCAGCAGAAGAAGTGGTTGAACAGATATTAAAAGCAGTGAAGAGTGAAGAGTGAAGAGTGTTTGATAATAATTATTGTTTTACTCATTACTCGTTACTGGTCACCCGTCACTGAACTTAAAAGGAGGATAGTATGGAACAGCTTAGAGTAGATTTAGGAGAGAGAAGTTATGATATTAAGATAGGTTATGATATATTAGCTAATGTTGGAGAATATCTCAAGGAACTTAAACTTGGTTCTAAGGTCTTAATTATCACTAATGAGTTGGTAGATAGTTTATATGGTAGAGAAGTTGAGCAGGCTATTAAAGATGCAGGCTTTGGGGTTAGTATTGCTAAAATTGGTGATGGTGAAAAGTACAAATCCTTGGATACTGCTAGAGAACTCTATGACCAAGCAGTAGAGGCTAATTTAGATAGAAGCTCTACAATAGTAGCATTAGGTGGAGGTGTAGTTGGAGACATAGCAGGGTTTATCGCCTCTACCTATATGAGAGGAGTCAATTTTGTACAGATTCCTACCACAGTCTTATCACAGGTTGATAGTAGTGTAGGAGGAAAGGTTGCTGTTAATCATCCCCAAGGGAAGAATCTGATTGGTGCTTTCTATCAGCCTAAGCTAGTAGTAGCTGATGTTAAGGTTTTAAAGACTTTAGAAGAGCGGCAGTTAAAGGCAGGTTTAGTAGAGGTAATTAAGCATGGAATGATTTGGGATGAAGAGTTCTTTCGATTTTTTGAGGATAATAGGGAAGATATCTTAAACTTAAAGCCTGAAGCAATGATTTATGCAGTCAAGAGATCTTGTGAAATCAAAGCAGAAGTTGTTGCCCAAGATGAGAGGGAGATGGGAGTTAGAGCTATCTTAAATTATGGTCATACTATTGGTCATGCTTTAGAGGCTATAACTCATTATCAGAGATATGTCCATGGTGAAGCAGTAGCTATTGGAATTCTAGCAGCAGCTAAGTTGGCTAATAAGTTAGGAATGTTAGATTTAGCTGATGTAACAAGACAAGAGAATATATTGAAAGATTTTGGTCTGCCTGTATCTTTTACTGAGTTAGATAATGATGATATTTTGAAGTCTTTGGCAAAGGATAAAAAAGTTCAAGATGGAGTAATCAGATTTGTTTTATTAGAAGAGATAGGTCGAGTAGTAATTAAGTCTGATTTGCCACATAATATAATTAGAGAAGTATTAGAGGAGTTGAGAGGGTAGCGATGGTTTTAGTAATTCATGGACCTAATTTGAATTTATTAGGGGTTAGAGAGCCTAATGTCTATGGCTTGAAGACTCTAAGTGATATAAATAGTAGCTTGCGGGATATTGCAGCTAAGAAGAGTGTAGAGCTAAAGATTATTCAGTCAAATAGTGAAGGTAAAATTATTGATGTTATTCAGAAGGCTTTTCACCAAGATGTAGATGCAATTATTATCAATCCTGCGGCATATACCCATTATAGTATAGCTATTCGTGATGCTTTGGCAATGCTAGATATTCCCATTATTGAGGTACACTTAAGTAATATCTATAAAAGAGAGGAATTTAGGCATAAGTCAGTTATCTCTCCCGTAGTAACAGGGCAGATTGCAGGCTTTGGAGCAAGTAGTTATATCTTGGCTTTAGAACAAGTGATAAGATTAATTAACAATTAACAATTAACAATGTACAATTTATAATTAGGAGGTGATAGAATGAAAGAAAGAATCTCTAAATTACAAACAGAATTAAAACAAGCAAAATTGGATGCATTATTAATTAATACACCTGAAAATCGCAGATATATGACTGGATTTACTGGAACTGCTGGGACTGTGCTAGTCAGTCAAGAGGAAGCGATTTTAATCACAGATTTTCGTTATACTCAACAAGCAAAACAGCAAGCTCCAGATTATAGAGTAGTTGAGTTTAAGAACTCTAAGCTTGATAAAATTAATGAGTTACTTACGGAACTAAAGGTAGAGACTCTGGGATTTGAAGCTACTTATGAGAATTATAATACATACTTAAATTTTAAAGAGAAGCTAGATGTAGAGTTAAAACCTACTGAGAGTCTAGTCAAGAAATTAAGGATGGTCAAGAGTGCTGAGGAGATCAAAAAGATTAGGAAGGCTGTAGAGATTGCCGATGATGCCTTTACTATGATTAGAGATTTTCTCAAGGTGGGTGTTATTGAGCGTGATGTTGCTTTAGAGTTAGAGTTTTTTATGAAAAGAGCAGGGGCTAGTGATAATGCCTTTGATTTTATCGTTGCATCTGGAGAGCGTTCAGCCTTACCCCATGGAGTAGCTAGTGATAAAAGAATAGCAGCAGGAGACTTTGTAACTATGGACTTTGGTTGTGTCTATGAGGGCTATCATTCAGATATGACTAGAACCGTAATAGTAGGTGCTGAACCTAGCAATAAACATAAGGAAATTTATGAGACAGTTCTCAAAGCACAATTAGAGTCAATCAAAGCAATTAAAGCTGGAATGACTGGCAAGGAAGTAGATCAGATTGCACGTGATATTATCACTGAAGCAGGTTTTGGTGATTACTTTGGTCATGGACTGGGTCATGCTGTAGGCTTAGAAATTCATGAAGGACCAAGACTATCGCCAAAGGGGGATACTGTCTTAGAAGCTGGAATGGTAGTAACAGTAGAACCAGGAATCTATCTGCCTAACTGGGGTGGAGTCAGAATTGAGGATATTGTAGTAGTAACAGAAGATGGTTGTGAGATATTGACTAAATCACCAAAAGAGCTAATAGTAATTGAGAATTGACAATTGAGAATTGACAATGTACAATTAAAAAGCAGATATATAGGTGGTGAGAAGTGAATAGTAAGTAGTAAGCAGTAAAGAATTCTTCTTAACTAATCACCAATTACTGAATTAGAAGGGGGATACATAATGATTTCTACAAGTGATTTTAAGCCAGGAATGACTATTGAAATTGATGGCAAGTTATACTCTATTATGGGCTATGATCATGTTAAACCAGGTAAAGGTGGAGCTTTTTTGCAGACTAAGCTTAGAGAGATAGAGTCTGGAAGAATCATCAATAAACGTTTTAGAGCTGGGGAGAAGGTTAACCAAGCTTATGTTGATACAAGAGAGTATCAATACCTATATAGAAGTGGTGATGACTTTGTCTTTATGGATAAAGAGAGCTATGTACAGCTTACTTTGACTAAAGACCAGATTGGTGACTCTTATAAATACATCAAAGAGAATAGCGATATCCAAGTTCAAATGTATCAGAACAATCCAATTGGTATAGCTGTACCAGATGCAGTAGAGCTAGAGGTAATTCAATCGCCACCTGCTGTTAAAGGAAATACTGTCTCTGGTGGAACTAAGGATGTAACTGTAGAGACTGGAGTAGAGGTTACTGTTCCATTATTTGTTAACAAAGGTGATATTCTAAAGATTGATACAAGTACCGGAGAGTATATGGAGAGAGTTAATAAGTAAGATTAAAGTTTTAAGACTGAGTTTAAGTATAAGGTTAAGGGCGCAGAGATTGCGTCCTTTTTTTGTTGATTTGTAAAACAGTTTACTTATCGATCAATCTTAAAAGAATAAAAAATCAAAAAATTCAAAAAACATTTACAATATATGTATAATATGTTAAGATAATGTTATAAAGATCTTATTACCAAATTAAGAAGTTGTAGCTTGAGCTACTTACAGTGATAATAGCTATACTTCGATTTATATGGTGATTACAGTAATTTATTATCGAGCACTTTAGACTGGATTAGTGGAAAACGATATCCTATACTACTGACACTTCTAAAATTTTAAAAATAATATTTTTGACATTCATCTATACTAGTTATCTTCCTTATGTTCTGCTGATGGTATTGAATCGATTGACACTATTCTTGTGGCAGATATTATTCAAAATAATTCCTCAGCTCTTAATTTGGATGAGATCCAAACAAATTAATTAAGGAGGAAATAGTACAATGAGTAAAAGTTTAACCCAGAAAAGAGTGTTAAGTTTTGCGTTTATGTTCTTGGTTCTGTTCACTTTGTTATTCAGTGTTGGTTTTGCTAAGTCGGTGGATGCTTTTGATTCGGATAATTATTATAGTATTATTGCTAGGCATAGTGGTAAAGGGTTAGAGGTCTATAATTTTTCAACAGAGAACGGTGCGAATATAAATCAATGGGACTATTGGGGTGGAGATAATCAGCAATGGCAGATAATCGATTTAGGAAATGGTTACTATAGTATAATTAATAAATACAGTGGCAAGGCATTGGATGTTTATGAGATGTCTACTGCAAGTGGAGCTAATATAGATCAATGGGAATATTGGGGTGGAGAAGGACAACAGTGGAAAATCGAGGAAACTGTCAGTGGATATTACACTATTACTAGTAGATTGAGTGGAAAGGTATTAGATGTTCTTGATCTCTCTACTGATGATGGTGCTAATGTTATCCAATGGGATAATTATACTGCAGATAATCAATTGTTTGCAATACAACCAGCTTCTAGTAATGGTGGTGGAACAATTACTATTACTGAAACAATTGTGGTTGAAGCTGGAGAAACTTATGATGGTGGAGGAGCTACTATAGTTGCTCAAGGTATGGGTGATGGTAGTCAAGCTGAAGACCAAGATCCTATATTTAGATTAGAAGATGGAGCAACTTTGAAGAATGTTCGTATTGGTGCACCAGGTTGTGATGGTGTGCATACTTATGGTGATGTAACTGTGATGAATGTAGTCTGGGAAGATGTTGGAGAAGATGCGTTAACTGTTAAAGAAAGTGGTAATGTAGTTATTTCTGGTGGTGCAGCCTATAATGCTAGTGATAAGGTATTCCAGATAAATGCTGCTTCTACTTTCACAGTCCAAGGTTTTACAGCTAGTAACTTTGGTAAACTGATTCGTCAGTGTGGGGGGACAACCTTTACAGCTACAATCTATCTTGATGGTGTCACAGTAACCGGTGGAGATGAGTGTATTGCTCGTACCGATAGCAGTACTACTCAATTATATTATAGAGATATAACAGCTTATAGTAATGATGATAGTTTTACATGGTGGATTTTCCCATCGTCATCACAAGTACAAGCCTACTAATAAATTAACTATCAAAATGACCGGATTAAATCCGGTCATTTTCTTTTGTGTGTCTTGTAAATTATAGAGATAGTAAGTGAAAGTCTTACCTATGCTGTTTTGGTCGTATCGGTGTGTGAAACCAACAGTGACAGGGTGTTT
>NZ_PVNB01000038.1 GCF_003001995.1 Orenia metallireducens
CTCTAATTTCAATATCTGAAACCGCCTCTTGATTTATAACCTCGACCCTAATCTCTTTATCCTCAGATAAGATAACCCAATCATCGACCTTTTTATCATCAACATATAATTTAATCCCAGCCTCTGCTTTGACAACTGGATATCTATCTTCAATCTGTTGACTTAGAATAAGCTGATTATCTTTAAGCTCAATTAACTTCTTTTCTATACTCTCTTGCTCACTATCTAGAGATGACTCTTTTGGCTTATCTTTGCTTTCAAGACTTTCAAGAAGGCTTAATCTTACTTTAAATAGTCTTCTACCAAAGCCTAAAAAGCCCTTTCTACCCTCTTCTAAGACTTCAACCTCTACATCTTCTTTACTACAACCTAACAAGAAGAGTCCTTTTTTTATGGTCTTGTTAATACTTTCCCCCTTAACGGTCACAGAACGCTCTTTATTCATCTACTGCACCTCCTTTGGTTAATCCCTTCTCTAAAATCACTATTGTTCCCTTACAGTCAGTCTTTAATAATAAACGATCACTTGCCATAAACATGACTGAAAAACCTTGTCCTAAAGAGAAGCTATTTGATTTAGAATAATTCTTCATTAACGCAGCCTTTGGTAACTCTTTAAAATCGATCCCTTTACCTTGGTCACTAGTTATAATTCTTAAATTATTATCATAATTTTTGACTACAAGCTCACCTGTTCCACCATGCTTTAAAGCATTTGTAGTGACCTCTGATAAAGCTAGGGTTAAATGGAGCTTCTCTTTAGCAGTAAGGTTAAATCTCTTAAGTTCTTCTTTAAATCTAGCTCTACTAGCTTTAATATCCTTAGCCTCTTGGAGACTTATAGTAAATAATTTATTACCTTTCTCTAGCTCATTATTAATCTCTTCTTCTTTAAAGATTAATTTAAACTTGCCATTGGTTGCTGCTTCAATCACATCACGATAAATCTCTAGCTCTCTAGTCTTGTTCTTCTTTTCTGTATTGATTATATCTGTGACATCAATTGCAATCATACCACCGGATTTACAGTTCATAGGTAGAGCATGTAAATCATAGATCCTTTCTCCTGATTCATCTATAATTGTCTCTCTAGTATATCGCTTATCCTTGATAGATCTTTTGATGAAGCTGCTTAGATAATCATCTGATAAGGTTATAGAGCCAAAGCCTGTTAGATTCTTTATCTTCCCTTGACTATACTTAAAGACATCGGCTACTTCTAACTCATCTAATAATTCTGACTTCTCTACTTCTAGCTGTAGCTGTTCTCTGATCAATTCCTTATTTCCTTTAGGTAGATCCTCTGTTAATTTAGCTATCAACTCTTTAGAAGAATAAGTTAGTAATTCAAAATCCTCCTTACTTAACTTCTTCCTCTCTTCTTTCTCTCTGATAACCTTGATAATATCAAAGGATTGATAAGGAGCACTTTCTTTTAAATTAACTGTCTTGACTATTATCTCCAAGTTATTAAATACCTTTAGCTTATATTTACCTAAGGGTACACTACTTCTTAGAACTATTCCAATTGGGCTTACTAATTCTATAACTCCAGAGAATAGCGATTTATTATCTACCTTCTCTAATTGAACCTTAAGGGGTTTTGAAGGTCTTTTAGCTAAGAATTCTCCACTGATTATCTTTTTACAATCTATAGAGTGATTATTATCTAGATCTGACACTACTTATCACCCCCTAAAAATTTACAGATAATCAAACTAATATCATCAGGAAAGGGAGTTCCCTTTGAAAAATTATAGATCTCTTCTACTAGCTTCTCTTTGATATCTTCAGCCGATAATTGGTTATTCTCAATTAACAGCTGCTCTAATCGACTTACTGTAAATCTATTATTTGCTCTATTTTGAATATCTATTAAGCCATCAGTATAAAACAACAGAATATCACCATGGCTTAACTTGACTTGATAACTATCATAGATGTAGTCCTTTTGAATACCACATAAAATCCCTCGCTTATCTAGGGTGATAATTTTCTGGAGTTGATTAGACCAGAGTAGTGGTTGATTATGGGCGGCATTACTGTAAATAAAGTTACTTTCCTTAAAATCAAAGGAGCCATAAAATGCTGAAACAAAGGTGGGTCTATTCTTTAAATCATGGTAGAGATTATTATTGATATGCTCTAAAATCTTGGAAGGATTATCTTCTAATCTATTTAAAATATTAAAAGCACTATGAATTGTAGCAACTATTATCGCTGCAGGAATCCCTTTACCCATTACATCAGAGATAAAGATATTTAATTTATCTTGCTTCTGTTTGAAAGCAAAGTAATCTCCACCAACCTCTTTGGCAGGGTTATAATAGATCGATAGCTCTAATTGATCATGCTGAGGTGTCTGTTTAGGGATAAATGAGTTCTGGATTTTAGAAGCAATCTCAATCTCTTTATTTAATGTGTTCTTTTCTACTTCTTTTTGTAAAATTTTAATTTTAGTTATCCCATCTGTTAAAAAGATAGAGAAAGATTTAAGCACTTCCTGAATAAATTCTTTATAGTTTTCTTTAGCATCCATAACTACAATAATACCTAAAATCTTACCTTCATCTTCCAAAACCTCTATAAAATAATTAAAGGAACTTTCTGAAAATTCCTCATCTAAAATTCTATTTAGACTTTCTTTAATAGAGGGACTATTATTATCTATTAATTTTTTAATTAGCAGATAACTTTTATTACTTAACTTATAATTAGTTTCATTTTTTATATATCCTTTATTATTAAATATATCTTTTAATAATATAAATCCATACTTCAAATCTGTTCTAAGTAATAATATTTTTAATAACTGTTGGCAAAAATCGTTAAGACTTTTCGAGTCTTTCATATGTGCTAAGATATTAGAGAGGTTACTTTCTTCATGAATATATTGATATTGTTTCTGTAAATAATTCTGCTTTATCTT
Source organism: Orenia metallireducens (assembly GCF_003001995.1). Classification (GTDB taxonomy): domain Bacteria; phylum Bacillota; class Halanaerobiia; order Halobacteroidales; family Halobacteroidaceae; genus Orenia; species Orenia metallireducens_B. The sequence continues at coordinate 2,930 of NZ_PVNB01000038.1, forward strand.
CTGATAACAATAATTACATTCTTCACTAATCTTATGAATTCTGTAGATAATATAATTATTATCTACCCTTTGGACATTGACTTCTAAATATAAAATATCACCATTTTTCTGCAGGTATTCACCTATAAATTTATATTTCTGCTTAGTACCTTGAGATTCAATCTGCTGACTATCTTTATCCAACCCTTTGATACCGAGACTACTAATATCAGTACCTATTAGCTGTTGATCTTTATATTCTAGTAAGTCTAGTGCCTTTTTATTTATCTTTATAATCTCCTTAGAGTCAATAGCTATTATGATTACGCCATCTCCACCAAGCTCATAAGACTGATTAATGGCTAAGGTATTCTCTTTTAGCTGATTCTTTGATTGATCTACCATTGTCCACCTCCTGATATAGTATAAAGTATCTAATCGGTCATATAATCTTTATTATAATTCTATTTATTAGATATAATTCTATAAAATATTATAATTATCCTTTAATACCTGCTTTAGTTCTAGGTTGATTAAGCTAGAGGTCAAGATACTTTTTAATAAGTTCTTCTTAGCAAAGATTTAACAACAAAAAAAAATTTAAATTAAGTAGAGTAGTTAAAGAGGATACTTCAAATGATGAGATAGCGAGAAAATCCTGTTGTAGTTGTTTTAATAGTTTTAAATAGTTTTAAAAGTTTTCCGAGGTGGACAAACCCTTGTGGTTATAGGCTTTGTTGACATTAAATATGACAGATTTAGTGTTTAATATGATATTTTTAATGTTAACTATTACACTTTTAATGTTTAATATGCCATTTTTAATGTATATTATGGCTAATTTAATGTTTAATATGACGTTTTTTTTGATAAGTCATGTTGGATTAGATATAATAAAAAAGGAGGTGTTTCAATGGCTAATGACTTGATTGTAAAGCACAATAAAGTGATTGAAAGTAAATATAATATGACAAGTACAGAGGCAAAGATAATTGCAAAATTAACCTGTTTGATAGAGAAGAATGATGAAGATTTTAAAGAACATACTTTTAGAAGTAGAGATTTATTGGAGGAACTGGGTTTAGGTGAAAATAATTATGTAGCATTAAAAGAATCCATTAGAAAGTTGATTACAAGAGAAATTGAAATTCATCAACCTGATAAAAGGGAATTGATAACTACATTTTTGAGTAGTTGTGTATATGACAACATTAATAGTACAATAACTTTAAGTTATGATCCAAAACTAAAACCTTATTTTTTACAGTTGAAAAATAACTTTACTAAGTATTATTTAGAGAATATTCTAGAATTAAAGAGTTTTTATTCGATTCGGATTTATGAGTTATTAAAGCAGTATGAGCGAATAAAAGAAAGAAAAATTACAATAACAGATTTAAGAGAGATATTAGATGTTAAAGATAAATATAAACTTTATGCTGATTTTAAAAGAAGAATATTACTTCAAGCTCAAGATGAGATCAATCAAAAGACAGATTTAGAAGTTGATTTTGAAGAGATAAAAACTGGCAGAAAAGTAACAGGAATTAAATTTATTATTCACAAGAAAGAACTTCCAGAAAGAGAACTAGAGTTTAAAGAGTTCCCTAAAGAGAGTTACTCCCCAGAGGTTTTGGAGTTATTTCAGCTCTTACCTCCAAAGGAGCAGGTAGAGGCTCATAAGCGAGAGTTATCAAAGTTACTTAAAGAACATAGCTATGACTACTTAAAGGCTGATATCGAGTATGCTAAGCAGTTTGAAGTAAAGAATTTTTTGGGCTTTTTAAAAAGTTCTTGTCAACGGGGGCATTACTCTACTGCTGAGGTGGAGAAGAAAGAACGTAAAGAGGATTTAGCTAGACAGAGGGAGGCAGAAGAGCAGAGAAAGCAGGAGCTAGAGAAAAAGATTAAGCAAAAAGCAGAAGAGAAGGCTAGAGAGAGGTATAGTAAGCTCTCTGAACAAGAGTTAGAGGAGTATGGGAGTAAGTATGAGAGCTTACCAAAGATGTTAAAGGAGAGAATTACAAGAGAGGATTTTGTGATTGGAGCCTTGGAGGAGGAGCTTGAAGAGGAATTAAGGGAATTGACTGAGATGATGTTTTAAAAAAGAGAAATGATCTTAATTTTTTTAGGATATATGTAAATCTATAAAGATTTTATATTAGCAATTTTAAAAGTAAAAGAGTAAACAAGAATAATTTTTAGCCACAAATTAAAACCAATCAAAGAGTAAAAAATTAATTTAATGAATAAATTTTTTGAACTTATTCGTGTAAATTAGTGCGATTCGTGGCTAAAGAAATTTAAATTCTTTTTCGTGTTATATATAGTACAGAACTACAATTTTATCTTACTTTACATCTAAATGTATATATGGTAATATAGATTAAATATTATTTAAGGAGTGATATTAGGTGAAGCATAATCGTAAAGAAACTCTTGCTTCATTGATATGGAGGATACCAGTAGTTAATAGAATAAATCTTGATATTTAACTAAAACTTAAAGGAGAGTTCATATGAATGATAATAAGATTATTCTTACTGGTGACCGCCCCACGGGACAACTACATTTAGGACATTATGTCGGTTCTTTAGAAAATCGTGTTAAATTACAGAATGATTATAAACAATTTGTTATGATTGCAGATACTCAAGCTCTAACGGATAATGCGGACAATCCACTAAAAGTCCGTAAAAATATCTTAGAGGTGGTCTTAGATTATCTAGCTGTAGGTATTGATCCCAAGATTAGTACCATTTTCATCCAATCATTAGTACCAGAGCTAGCTGAACTTAATATGTATTATCTGAATCTAGTAACAGTAAATCGCTTAAAGAGAAATCCTACAGTTAAGAATGAAATAGAGCAAAAAGCCTTTAAAGAGAGTATTCCAGCTGGCTTTCTAACCTATCCTGTCAGTCAGGCAGCAGATATAACTGCCTTTAAAGCTAATTTAGTTCCTGTTGGTGAAGATCAATTACCACTTTTAGAGCAGACTGTAGAGATTGTCAGAAGGTTTAATAGAATCTATGAACCGGTTTTAGTAGAACCGCAAGCATTAGTCTCTAAAGCTGCTAGATTAGTAGGAACTGATGGTCAAAACAAGATGAGTAAATCTTTAGGCAATGCTATCTCCTTAGCTGATTCATCTGAAGTGATCCAAGAAAAGGTAATGGGAATGTTTACTGACCCTAACCATCTTAGAGTTGAAGATCCAGGTCAAGTTGAAGGAAATCCAGTCTTTATCTATCTTGATCTCTTTGATCCAGAGCAAGAAGAGGTTGAGCAGTTAAAAGCCCATTATCGTAGAGGTGGACTTGGAGATGTTAAGGTAAAAAGGCGGCTCAATCTAGTTTTACAAGACTTCTTAAAACCAATTAGAGAGCGTAGAGAAGAGTATAGCAAAGATCCTAAAGAAGTAATGAATATCTTAAGAAAAGGATCAGAAAAAGCAAGAGCAATAGCAGCCAATACTCTTGCTGAAGTAAAAGAAGCTATGAAGATTAATTATTTTTAAGAATAGATAATAAGTTTTTTAGTTGAATAAACAAGGAGGTAGCTAGAATTTTCTAGCTACCTCTTTACTATTTCACTGACTTTAAATTAGAAGTTAAGGTTTTATTTTCATCATTTCAAATGAAGATATTTGCTATAATCTCTAAGAAATATATTTTTTAAAAGGTTTTTCTTGACAGAAGAGGAGTTAACCTGTATAATATTGATAACGATAATTAATATCAATATCAAGAGAGGTGATAGATTATGTTAAAGAATATGATTGATTCTTTTATTGATTTTACCAAAGTTGTTGAGGAAGATTTAGAATTTTATGATCTATCTCAAAATAATAAAAATTAGTTGAGAAGAGAATATAATAAATCAAATATATATATAGAAAAAGACTCCTAGCTAGGAGTCTTTTTCTATATATATAAGGGTCAATTTCAATTATTTTTGGTGAATAAGCACCGAAAATAATTGAAAAACTTAACAACGAGGAATATAATGAAATTGCTGGTGAATAAGCACCTATTCTATACATTATCGGGGGTGTAATAAAATTGTTAACTACAATCTTCTTTCAAACTTTAAATTTAGTTTTGATTATAGGAATTTTTTATTTGATTTTTAGTTTGCCAAAAAAGTTAAAAAAATTGATAGAACTTGTTAAAAGAAAAAACCAAGAGATAGAGCAGATAAAAGAACTATTAAAAGATAATAAATAAACTATTTCTTAGAATAATAGCTTTGGAGGAGAGTTTAATGAGAAACAGAAAAAAGTTACCCTATGTTCTAACTAAAGATGAGCAGAATCAGCTGCTAAATATCTTCAATACCCGCTATCCGACAGCTCAGAGAAATAAAGCTATGATTGCTCTCATGTTAGATACTGGCTTAAGGTTAGCAGAAACTATTAATCTCAAATGGAGAGATATCAATGGAAATATTTTAACTGTAATTGAGGGTAAAGGTGGGAAAGATCGGATTTTAGGAGTACCCCAAAGAAGCTTAAAGCTTTTAAAGGATTGGAAGAACAGACAAGAATTAGAGTTAGAGAAAAGAGAGGTGGTCAATCAAGAGCAATTAGTATTTACTACCTTAAAGGGAAATAAGTTAAACCCTAGGGATATTAGAGAGATGGTATATACCTATGCTAAAAAGGCTCAAATCCAAGAAACTACACTCAGAGTTAATAAAAATGGAAAAGAATATCTACAGAGAAAAGTAACTCCTCATAGTTTAAGGCATAGCTTTGCAACCACTCTTTATAAAGAGATCAAGAATTTGAGGATAGTTCAAGAGGCTTTAGGCCATGATGATATCTCTACAACTCAGATTTATACTTATATCAGCAATGAAGAGGTAATAGCAGCAATGGTCGATAGAGATTGATAAATTTGAAATTTAAAGATTATTAAAAAGCCAAAGTTAAAGAATTAATTCTTTAACTTTGGCTTTTTAGCTGATAGTAGACGTTCTAGGAAAAAACCTCTTTTAACCTCTTTAATAGAGGCTTATCCTTCTTTTCTTGTAGCTCTCTAATCTTTAACATCAACTCTCGATCTCTCTTTTCAACTTGGTTAAAGTGGCTTATTTGAGTTGAATTGATCTTATTTAATTCGATCTTAAGCTCCTCTTCCATGTTGATTAGCTTATGAGCCAATACTTGATTTTGTTGCAAAACGACCTCTTTAAGCTCCTGATTATTGACTTCTAGTGCCTGTTGGAAGGCTCTTTTTAGCTGAGAAAGATTGATAGGCTCTTTTACATTGGCTACCTCAATTACTTCTTCAATAGCTTGAGCTATCTGGGAGAACTCACCTTGATTGATAAACCATTGCTCAATCCCATTTACATTCTTTTTGATAGCATCTAAATCTCCATTGTTACAACGCCTACGGACAGTCCTTTCAGAGACCTCAAGAATTTCAGCTGCTTGACTGGTGGTAAAGGTATATTCGTCGGACAAATTTAACACCCCCTTTATTGATTGTAATATATTTCCAATTAACTACTTCTACTTGCTTTAGACAAATCCCTTCTTTTTAGAGGACATAAACGAGGACAACTTTCCTAAAAGTCGGACAGAGGTTGGTTAAGGAGGTCACTTGGCAGTATATGTATATATCATTGCAATAGTACTATAAACGTATTATAATGTTAGAAAAGCTTTAAAAGAGGATGGTCGCTAAAATTAACAATTGGGGGATTTAGATGAATAGAGTAGAAGCAATTAAAGATCAGGATAAGATAGAAGAGATGAAAAGTAAGCTATTTAAAAGTAGCTATCGTGATTATCTCTTATTTGTAATTGGGATTAATACAGGATTGAGAATATCTGATATCTTGAATTTAAAGGTCAGTGATGTTAAGGATAAAGACCATATTATTATTAATGAAGACAAAAGTGGTAAAGAGAAGAAATATTTGATTAATCCTCAATTAAGAAAAGAGATAGATAAGTACATCATCAATATGAAGGACTGGCAGCACCTCTTTCAAAGCCAAAAGGGGCATAATCAACCAATTAGTAGGGTACAAGCTTATCGGGTACTGAAAAAGGCTGCTAAGGAGTTGAGAATCAATGATGTTGGAACCCATACTTTAAGAAAGACCTTTGCTTATCATCATTATCTAAAGAATAGGGATTTAGCCTTATTACAGGACCTTTTTAATCACTCCTCTCCAAGTCTAACCTTAAATTATATTGGAATTGATGAAGCTGTGATGGATAAGAATATTATTGTTAAATAGAATGATTTTTGAACAAAAGCATATAAAACAATAAAAACACCGTATTAAGACACGGTGTTTTTATTGTATGAGCTAAAATCTAACTATGGTAAGGGTTTTTAGCCACCTTTTTAATCGACTTAATTACTACTAAATCTAAATCAATCTGAGCTTGTTCTTCAAAATCAGCTAAACGAGCTAGTACATTTCCTCTATCACTGGTAACATATTTAGCTGGAATCTGATTTAAAGTATAAGAAGCTATATCTAATAAGCAATGCTCACAGATACAGATATTACTAAACTCATCACTCTCTAATAAATCAGCAATCTTTTCTAAGATGATATCTTCTAAACAGTTATTTAACTTATCCTCTTTAATCTTCTTTAATTTTGCTAACATAATTGCCCTCCTATTATCTTATATCCTTTTAAACTTAAATAATTGATTAAACCTTATTGCTCTAACTTCTTTAATTAAATCCACTTAATAACTCTCTAAGTTCTTTCTCAAGCTCTTCCTCAATAGCTCCTAGCACAAACTCCTTTTTAGAAACCTTCTCCTTAAGCATCTTTGGTAGACTCTCATAGCCCTCTGCATAGCTGTCTATCTCCTTTTCCGATAGCTTTTCATAATTCTTCTTAGCTTTTTGCTGGGCTTTCTTTTTAATCTTCTGCTCTAACTCTTCTTTTTTCTTCTGCTCTTGCTCCCGGTATCTTGCCAGCTCTTTTTTACGTTGCTGCTTCTCTAGCTCAACACTAGCATAATGTCCACCTGCACAGGAAGCCTTTAAAAAGCCCATAAAATTATCAGGCTGAGCCTGTTTAGCATACTCAATGTCAGCCTTCAAGTATTCAAAACTATGTTCTCTTAATAATCTATCTAAGTTTCTCTTATGAGCCTCGATCTGTTCCTTGGGAGGCAAAAGTCTAAATAATTCTAAAACTTCTGGAGAGTGGTTCTTTTCTGTAGCATATTCTTGAAATTCTAACTCTTCTGGTGGAAGTTGTTTCTTCTTAATAATAAATTTAATCGCCGTTACCTTTCTACCTGTCTTAATCTCTTCAAAATCAAAGTAAATATCTGTATCTTTATTTTCAGCTAACTCTTCTTTAGCTTTTAATAGTACTCTTTGCTTAAAGTTATTATAACGTTTATATTGGTCATCAGCTATACCTAACATTTTTCTTAAATCATCTAACTCTATTACTCGATTTTTAATTCGTTCATATTGCTTTAATAGCTCATAGATTCTGATACTATAAATACTATTTAATCCAATTATATTACTTAAAAGATATTTAGTAAATCTAGTATCCAAATTTAATAGATAAGGTACTAAATCACTATTGAAGGCTATTTCTAAAGTTCCAGCATCATTAAAATATCTAATATAACTCAACCAATTTATTTTGACCCTATCTCCTTCATTATTCTCTATTCTAATATGCTTTTTAATCAGTGAATCTTCAAACTCTTGCATATATTGATATAAGCCTTCTCCTTTATAGCCTAAGACTTCTGCAAACTCTTTAACTGTCACTTTTTGTTTTCTAAAATCTTCCTCATCTTTTTTTATTTTAGAGATTAAATAAAGTATAAACTTATATTCATTTTTGGTCATTTCTACAAAACCTTCAATTAGATGATTCTCTTTAACAATTAGTTTGTTTTTGTGTTCCAATTAAATCATCTCCTTTTTTCAATAATATAATACTACAAACAAACAATCAAGAAGTATTTAACACTAAAAAAGTAGTTTTTGACACTCGAAATGTAGTTTTTAGCACCTAAAAAGAAGTGTTTAACACTCAAAATGTAGCATTTAACACTCAAAATGTAGTTTTTAATAGCAACAAATCCCATAACTACAAGGGGTTGTCCACCCCGGAAAACCTTTAAAACTATTTAAAACTATTAAAACAACTACAACAGGGTTTTCTCACTTTACTCATTATTTACAGTGTAAAGCTGATAAATTCTGCTGATTAGAAATTTAGTTGTTGTTAATCTTTAAACTCAAAAAAAAGCAGCTAAAAGCTTAATAAGCTCTTAGCTACTTTAATTAGTAGATAGATTCAGTTTAGTTTATTGCTGGCGTCTTCTTCTGATCCAGAAACTAAAGATATCATTACGCCAGTAGTCTAAGGAGTAGAGAATTGGGCGATTAGTCTCATCATAATGTAGCTGCTTCATTAATAACACTGTGGTCTCTGGTTCAACAATAATCTTTTGGGCATACTCATCATCTGCTAAAGGTACTACTAGTTCGGTGTCAGCCAGTAAAATATCGATATTACACTCCTTGTTTAAAAACTCAAATAATGAACCAGAAAACTCTTTAACTTTAAAAGCCTCACCCACTAGATATTGGGGTAATATATTTAATGAGAAGAAGACAGGCTCATTATTAGCTGTTCTAATCCGTTTAATTACAGTAACTAAATCGCCTTCTGCTAGATCCAATAACTTAGCCCAGCTCTTATTACACCTCTTAGTACTTACCTTAACCTGCTGCTCCCCCTCCTCTAAGCCTGCCAATTTAATCATTGAGCCTACACTCTGTAACCTCTCTAAGCTAGAGGAGATACTTGGTAAAGGATTGGTCACAAAGGTTCCAACCCCATGTTTGACTAGAAGCTTGCCCTCCTCTACCAGTAATTTAACAGCAGAACGGAAGGTCTCCCTGCTAACCCCAAAATGCTCTGCCATCTTAGCCTCGGCAGGCAGTTTCTCTCCAATCCTTAGCTCACCAGCTCTAACCATCTCTTCAAGCTCTTCTTTAATACTTAAGTAACTTGGTTTCATCATCCCACTCCCAACTGTCAACTTCAAGATTTTAAAAGATCAGCTTCAAACTCTGTTAATAATAAATCACAGATCATCTGATTAGCAGCAACTAATAAGCTATCCTCACCAACTTTTAGACTGATAACCTTGCCTTTAGCCTCTTCTACCAATAGCTTACCAGCAGCTATATCCCAAGAGTTTAAACTCAACTCCCAATAGCCATCAAAACGCCCTGTAGCTACATTACATAAATCATAAGCAGCACTTCCTGTTCTTCTAATCCCTCTAATCTTTGGTACTAGCTGATTAAAGAAATTGAGGTTATTATTAGAAGTAATCCCACGATTATAGGGGAAGCCTGTACTTAATAAGGAAGATTCTAAAGAAGTGCTAGTCGATACCTCAATTCTTTGATAATTTAAATAAGCCCCCCTGCCTTTTAAGGCAACATATAGCTCATCTAAGCGAGGAACATAGATAACTCCCATAATCAATTCATCACAGTACTTCAAGGCAACAGAGATAGAGAAGATAGGAAAGCCATGAATATAATTGGTCGTTCCATCTAATGGATCAATAATCCATTGAAACTTTGAATGATGTTTTAATGCCCCATTCTCCTCTGATAAGATTGAGTGATTTGGGAATTCATTAAGTATATGCCCGATCAGTATCTCTTCAGAGAGCTGATCAACCTCTGTTACTAAGTCAAACTCTCCAGATTTTGTACTGATATTTAAGTTAGTCTCTAATCTCTGTAATTGTAGCTTGCCAACCTCTTTAACCCAACTTATTACCTTCTCTAACACACTATCAATGTCCAATCCAATCCCACCTTATATTAATTTATTAGCTATCTCCCCTTCAGCTGTGATTAAGAAGCGAAGTAAGTGACTATCATTAGCCCGTTTTAAATCTGGATTTTCTGTATAGCAGATCTTAATGTTCTGATTATAATCCTTGATTAGCTCTTCAATCCCTTCATTAGGTAAGCCATAGGTTCCTTCATTATCAGCACAGATAATAAAGTACGCTGGTTTAATTGACTCTAGCAGATCTAAAGAGATGGCAGCTAAGTCACCATGATGAGGGGCTGTTAATAGATCAGCTGTTAAATTTTGATCCTTAAAATCGTCCCAATTAGCTAGAGGGAGATCTGCTGTTAACAGTAGACTCCTTTCTCCAAAGCTAAGCTTTAGAGGAATACTTGCTGAGTTTAAATAACGATCAATTTCTAATAGTTTAGCTTGAAGCTCATTAGAATTAGCTGATTTAAAGAGATAGCTCATATCTGAATCCAGTTTATCTAAAATCTCCTTACTAGGGGCTAAGGCTTTAATCTCTAAGTCTTTAATCTTTAAGCTAATATCTTGATTAACTACAGTTACCTTAGTCTCTTGCTGTGTTAGCCCTTGCAATATCTTCTGATAAAGTAGTAAAGATTGCCCCATGGTAGAGTCTTGCTTGAGCTTTAAAACTTGATTTAGCTGCTTGGCTTTAAAGTTATAATTAAGCCAAGCCTCCTTAATCTCTACTTGACCAATAATTTCAACAATTCCTCCTATATGGTCACGATGAAAGTGGGTTAAAACCAATAAATCTATCTGCTCAATTCCTTCCTCTTTTAAATACTCACTAACTCTAATTCTTTTAGGATTTTGCTGATAGATTTTATCATCATTATCACCACCATCAACTAAGATAGTAAAGGTGCTATCTTCACCAACTAAGCGAAGACAGCTACACTCTCCAAAGCCCACCCTTAAAAAATCTATTACTAACTGATAATTACTCAATTTATCGCCTCCTAATCTAGCTATCTAAACTAACCAAATTTCTATTATTCATTTTTATATACCTTAACTGAGGAGATTCTATCATTCCAATCATCTGCTAAATAAGGAGTACTAGTTGAGATCCACTGTGATGTTCCACCATAATTATCATCTTCAAAGATTTGGACTTGATAATCACCAACAATCAAGATAGAGCTGATCTGATCGTTCATAGAGATATGATCATCATAACCATCTTCATCGACAATATATTGATCACTTACTGCTGGAGTATTTTCAGTCAATCTAATGTAGTAGCCACCATAACTGCTATTTTGGTATAAATAAACCCCTTCATAGCTTCCAGAGTAATTGCCAACATCTAAATTCTTAGTTTTACAGACTTCAACCAAATCAGTAGTGTCGATAGCAAAGTCCATAATAATAATATTTAAAGGTGCTGTAGTCCAATCACTGGTCTCTAAACCTATATCTTGACCTAATAATAAAGGAAGTAGAGCAGGATTTGAGTCATTTGCCCCATCCCATAATGAATCTAGTTGACTACTTGCTGTAGTTTGAGCCTGCAAGACATGGAATTTATCATAGTACTCTGCAGTCTGACTCTGATAGCCACTCTTCATTGTCTGTACTTCACTATCTAGCTCTTCAATTAAAGCCTCTTCATCACCTTCATTAGCCCAATAGGACCTAATAGCATTGGCTCTATTCCAGATATACTCTTGCTCTGTAGCTGAGAACTCACTATACATTGTTTCATGATCCATAAGTATAATAACTCGCTGATTAGAATTCCAGAGTTGATATACTTTCGTATGTACTCCCCAATTCTCTGGTACCATATAAGCTCCTAAGGTATTCATCATCTTATCCTTAAGTTCTGTAATATGGGCTTGGTCATCCTCATCATCCCATTCTGGAAAGTGTTGAAAATCAATAATAACTAGCTCTTTTGGATGATTATCTAAGAAGGTTTTGATATTATCTAAGGCAGGAAAGATTCTATCCATCATATCAAAGCCTCCATGAGAAAAGATCCACCCTTTACCATCACTAGTATAGGTAGCACGAAAATCAAAGTATCTAATACCATGTTCTAGCTGACTTTTAATAGTATGGTTTTGTGTCTGAGTAAAATCTGCTAACAACCAGCCATCAAGTTCTCGTGAGCCTGAATCATGGGTCCCAGGAATCACTAAATCCCGTAGCTCTCTATTAGCAATCTCATCGGCTATATCTTCCATCCAGCTTTCCACATTATAGGTCTGCTCTACATACTCAGCATAACAGCTGCCTTGCAAGATCATAACTGCTGTTGAGATTAAAGCTAGTAAGACTGTAACCATCGCCACCTTTTTTAATAAAGATTTCTTCATTATAAAAATCCTCCTTTTGAGTTTTGAAATGTCCCAATTTAACCCACTAGTTTAAGCTATTTATAAGACCTGACGAATATAAGAGTTAGAGATTACTAAGATTAAGACCACCATTACTATCGATGTTGCAGCTGAAAAGCCTATATCAAAGTATTTAAAGCCGTGCTGATAGATATAAAAGGTCAAAGTTTCTGTAGAGTTACCTGGTCCTCCACCTGTTAAAACATAGATCTTATCAAAGATTCTAAAGGTATCGATAGTTCTTAATAAGATAACTAAGATAATCCCTGGCTTCAATAAAGGTAAGGTAATATAGACTAGCCTCTTTAAAGCAGAAGCTCCATCTACCTTGGCACTCTCATAGATCTCTATAGGTAATGCCTGTAAATTGGCCAATAAGACTAGAAAGACAAAGGGAGTCCACTGCCAAACATCGGTTATAATAATTGAAAAGAGAGCCAATTTAGCCGAGCTTAACCACTCTACTGGGGCTATGCCAAAGTGACTTAAGATATTATTAATAATTCCATAATCGTAGGCATACATCATCTTCCAGGTTAAAGCTACTGTAATTGGTGGTAATAACATGGGAATTAAAATAATAGATCTTAAGATCTTTCTACCTATTATCTTAGTATTAAAAAGCAGTGCCAAAGCAAAACCTACTAAGGTCTCTAAAACTACGGCTATAAGCACAAAAACTACTGTATTCTTTAAGGCTACCCAGAAATTAATATCCTTAACTAAGTTAATATAATGCTTAAACCCCACAAAATCATGGATACCGTTAAAAGAATCAACCTTCTGAAAGCTGATGCTAATTGCGTAAAATAAAGGGTAAACTGTTAACAATAATAGGACAATAACTGTTGGTAGTAAAAATAGATAAGGCATCTTATTATCTCTTAGCATTAAGCTACATCCTCTCCTTGATTATTAAAAGGGAGACTAAAGCCCCCCTCAATTCTTTAATTATTCTCTTTAATGATCTTAGCTATTGCTTGATTTGCTTTCTCCAATCCTGTATCAATATCTAGTTCTTTGGAGATTATTTTAGATAGATATAAGCCCCATTGATCCTCGATTTTATTCCATAATGGAGTCCGAGGTCTGGCCACTGAATGTTGTAAAGACTTTAATTGAGTAGGAAATTGACGATATTTCTCAACCAATTCTTGATCTTGATAGAGGCTTACTCTAGTTGGTACACCTCCACCTACTAAAGCCATCTTCTTCTGACTTTTTTTGCTAGTAACCCACTTTAAAAACTTGGCAGCCTCTTTTTTATGCTCAGATGAAGCTGGGATACCCAATAGCCAGTTACCAATCATAGCGGCAGAATCGGCCTTGTCCGTAGTTGGCATTACAGCAAAGTCAACCTTTCCTACCACCTTGGACTTACTAGGGTCATCAACCATAGAGACCCAAGAAGGCCAAGCAACGGTCATCGCTGTTCTACCTTGAGTTAAAGCAGTAGCGATTTGATCACTATTATAAGCCTCTACCCCTTTAGGACCTAGATCTTTTAGTTTTAAATAAGCTTTAAGGGCTGCTTTGGCCTCAGCTGAATTTACTTGAGGATTCATCTTATCATCAAAGACTTTAGCCCCATAACCCCAAAAGAGTGGTAAATAGTTAGAAACAACAGGGTTTCCTCGCTGCCCTCTAATGGTATATCCATATGTACCTTGCTCTTTTTTAGTTATCACCTCAGCAGCTGTTAAGACATCATCCCAGCTCTTAGGCTTGGCTAACTGATATTTTTCAATTAAATCCTTACGATAGAAGAATAATTGTACATTACCTACTAGTGGTAAAGCTACCAACTTACCCTTAGCATAAGGGTACTTACATAAAGCTATTGACTTATCAATAAAATCTTGATCAGGACCTTCAGGAAAGTACTGATCTAAGGGAGTTAGAAAGCCTTTTTGACCAAACTCAGGCATCCAAGGATCATCCATCATAATCACATCAAAGGCTCCAGATCTACTTCTAATATCCATACTTACCTTCTCATATAAGGAGCTATAAGGTAAAGCTGTGATTACGACCTTAGTTCCACTCTCCTGCTGATACTCCTTACTAAGTTCTTCTAAAGACTTGGCCATTGACCCAGTCCGAGCTGCTACAATAATCTCCTTAACTTCCTCTTGTTGATCCCCACCAAAGATCCACCAAGCATCTGTCTGAGCTGTTAGCGTAAATACAACTCCTATTATTAACATCACTACTAAAGATAAACTAATCTCTTTTTTTAACATTAAAATCCTCCTTAAAAGCTTATAATATTTTTATCCTTTTACCGATCCCAATGTCAATCCCTTAATCAAATGCTTCTCCATAAACAATACAAAGATAATGATTGGTATTACAGATATCACCCCTCCCGCACTCATTGGTCCCCACAAGATTTTATATTCAGTTACTAGCCCTGCTAAGCCTACAGGCAGAGTCAGTAAGTCTGGGGTCTGTACAAAAATTAAGGAATATAAGAACTCATTCCAGGACATTACCACATTAAAGATTGCTGTTGCAGCTATCCCAGGTGCTGTTAAGGGTAACGCAATCTTATAAAAGATTTCAAATTGGTTAGCACCATCAACTAAAGCACTTTCTTCAATCTCGACAGGAATTTCATTAAAGAAATTGATTAGCATCCAGATAGAGAAAGGTAGGTTAAAGACTATGTAAGATAGTATGAGAGCTGTTCTCGTATTTAATAAACCAATTTGATTCATGATTGTATAAAAAGGTATTACAAAGGTAACAGGTGGAAAGATTCTAGTAATTAAAATCCATCCTAAAACAAAAGGTTTAGCATTAAAGTCAAATCTAGAGAGACTATAAGCAGCTAAAGCACCTATAGTGATAGCAACAGCAGTTGAAACTAGGGAGATGACTAGACTATTTGCTAGCATACTTTGAAAATTAAGTTCAGTAAATAATGCTGTATAGTTCTCAAAGGTAAAATTCTTTGGAAAGAAGGTTGGAGGAATAGAGAACTGTTCTACCCTCGTCTTAAAAGAGCTGTTAAGCATCCAATATATAGGAAACACTGTCCAAAGAATAGCTATAAAGATAAGTAGATATTTGATAAATTGATTGAGTTTCTTCTGATAAATATGGTTCATTACTGCACCTCTTTCTAGTTTAATAAATAAGATCTTTAAATTAAGCTGTTATCCCAATGATAAAAATCAACAAGACAGAAGAGATATAGACGTCTAGAGCTCTTCTGTCTAATATACTAATATACTTTTGTTGCAAAATTATTAAATTAAGGTTTAATTTATGTTAAAAATAACTAATCTAGCAAGAGTATATAATAATTTTCAGAGTTAGAAGGAGTTTTATATGGTCATATAAAACTTAGTTATTTATGACTATATAAAACTTTACAATAATAAAATTTTACTCCATAATAAAAAAGAGTCTGGCTAAATTTAGCCAGACTCTTTTTTATTACAAATATCCTCTTAAAAGTTTAAAGCGGTTTATTTAGTGGTAAATTCATAAATAGTTGTAGTACTATATGTTTCTTCTGGTTTTAATACTGTGGAAGGAAAATACGGGACATTAGGTGAGTTAGGGAAATGTTGGCTTTCTAAACAGATAGCATAATGCTTTTTGTACACTCTTCCATACTTACCTGTTATAGAACCATCAAGAAAATTACCTGCATACAATTGTACCCCTGGCTCTTCAGTATACATTCTCATCAAAATACCTGTAGCTGGCTCATACAAGGTAGCTGCCACTTGATTTAAGTCTCCTGCAGTATTAAGTACATAATTATGATCATATCCTGCACCATTATTTAACTGCCAGAAATTTTGATTAGACCTTTTACCAACTCTAGTTGCTTCCCTAAAATCCATTGGAGTATTAGCTACTGGCTCGATAGCTCCTGTTGGTATCCATTCTTCATCTATAGGAGTATAGTAATCTGCATTTATCATTAATTTATGATTCATAGCAGAGCTATTTGCTCCATTAAGATTGAAGTATGAATGATTGGTTAAGTTAACAATAGTAGTCTTATCTGTATTAGCTTGATAATCTATCTGTAGAGCATTATCCTCTGTCAAGGTATAAGTCATTTTAATATCTAAATTTCCTGGATATCCTTCCTCTCCATCCTTACTTAAATAAGTTAGGACAAAAGATACCTCGTTAGATTTTTCAACAACTTTAATATTCCATACCCGTTGATCAAAGCCTATAAATCCTCCATGTAAATGATTATCACCATTGTTTTGGGCAATATGATAAGTTTTATCACCTAAAGTAAAGCTTCCATCAGCAATTCTATTTCCGTATCTACCAATAGCTGCTCCAAAATTACTAGGCTTATTTAAGTAATCTTCTAAGCTATCAAATCCTAAAACTACATCAACTAACTTTCCTCTTCTATCGGGTACTTCAAGTGCAGTTATTCTACCTCCATAATTAGTAACCTTAAGCTTCATTCCACTACTATTAGTTACTGTATAAAGATAAACCTGCTCACCTTGAGTCTCACCCCAATGCTCCATTTTCACCTTCATATCTGCCGCCATTGTTATACTACTCAACAGACATAGAACCAAGGTCAAGCTAAAGATCACCACAAATATGTTAATTTTATTGTCATAAGTATTCAAATTATCTTCCTCCCCTGTTTTATTATTTGTTAATTAATCTCAATCTTATCTGTTATCCTCTCCTCTCTGTTGAAGATAAATTTAGAAACAAAAAAGACAAAATCCACACTCAAGCTAAGAAACAAGGATTCCTCAGTTTGTTGTGGACTCTTATTATAATCTTATAATCTTATATCCAATCACCTAAAACTTAAGCGGATATCCGTTTAATCGGTTATCCGTACAAGTTGTATCAAAAAATAAAGTTAACTAGACTTATTTTAATTATAAACTTATATTAAAAATAGAATAATATAAATTAATATCCAAAAATATCAATTTACACCCTTATTATAATTAATATTTTGTCTGATGTCAATAAATTAATTTATTATTAAATTATATAATAAGTGGTAAATATTAAGATATAAATTTAATCTGCTAAACTAATTCTTTAATTTTAAATCCAAATTTAATTAATAGCTTACTACTGTTAAATAGCTACTGACCAATTTTAATTGAATTGATAGGAAGCTAACCTTAGTCAACACAGCTTTAGTCACTGCTTGCTCTTACATAAAAAGATTTTAAAGAGAAAATAAATATTAAGTATAAGTTTACAGCTCTAATTAAAAATATTAACTTCATCTAGCAGTTACATAGGTGATTTTGTAGTTATAAATTTATATTTGTACTAAAAAAAGGATAACCATAGTTAAAAATAGCTATGGTTATCCCTAAATCTATAATTATCAACCAAAAGGACAGACTACCCCCTTGGTTGTTCTCTATATCCTATGTTTAGAGTGCTTAAATTATCTTAAAGCCTGAGCTTTACTCTCCAAAAGCTTCAATAAACAGTTAACTGTATTATATTTTGAAAAGATATGAGGTAATCTAGATAAGTTTTCAACTTCATTAAACACAAATTCAGAGACCTCTTCCACCTTCTTAATTACCTGCTTGATATTTTTCTTAGTACTATCAATACTCATATTGACTAGAATAGACTTGATTCTCTCATATAGATGATGACTCTCCACCTCTTCAACAGTATCTTCGCTAATTCCAATCCCTAATTGGATAAAGTTAAAGGTCAGTCTAAGGGTTTTCATTAATACCCGCTTAATCTTAGTCCAGAAATTATCTACAGCCTCAAAGATCACCCCTGCCAAATCGGCAATCAGTTGACGAAGCTCCTTAAAGCTGACGGAATTGGTGATATTCTTTAAGGTAGCTTGCTTAATCCCACTCTTTGCTGTATTGTTAGGCATATGGTGCTTATGGGCTACTAGATACCAGACTAATCTATAATGCTTAAGGTTATAGCTCTGTAGCTTTCTAAACATCTCCAAAGGCATATTATAAGCCCCTTTAGCACTTTTAACAAAGGACTGCTTATAGCCTGTAATTAGATAAGAGTTGATTACTTCATCACGATTAACAGTGATTAACTGTTGCTGTTCTAGCTTAGCAATGGCTTTGACTACCTTAGAGTCCGAGCTATGACCGATAAACTCTGCTATCTCCATGGTAGCTAAGCCCTCTACCTCTCCAATACTGTTAGCATGGTAGCAGATTGCATAATAGACATTGAACATCGTCTGAGTCATCTGATAATTCCACTGTATCGCAAATTGATACTGCAAAAAGGGCATAAAGGCTCCATCCTCTATCAGCTCTACATCACTATATTGGCTATAATCTATAATTTTAGAGTCCTGAAGCTCACTTTCTAATTGCTGATCTTCATTCTCAGTTCTATGATAATCCTCGATAAATTCAAAATAATCCCTTGCCGCTACCGATAATTCTTTAGCAGCCTGAGAGTTGAGCTGATCCTTCTCTCTTAAAGCAGTTAGTCTACTTTGAAAATTAATCAATTGCTGTTGAGTCTTTATAGTTTTAATCTCTTCTTGTAGTTTTGCAATAATTGGCATAAAAAACAACCTCCCCAAGTAGTTTGAGCAGGTTTCCTAAACTTAAATATCCTTTGTCACTTTTTAACAAGAACTAACTCCTTGACAAAATCCGTATCTATATGGTATCATATAGATACAAATTTGATACTTAAGTTTCCAAAACGGGCTCTAATCGTTTTTTTTTAGGAAACCTTACTTTAAAAACTCCGTGTTGGTAGCACGGTGTTTTTAGTTTTTTGTATGTATTTGTTCAAAAATGAAGTAAACTTGTCCTAATTATATAGTAAAAATTTCAATTAGTCAACTTCTTTGATTTGAGCTTAATGCTTTGAGCATAAAATGGTATAATAAGATATAAGTAAAGCAAAGGAGGATTACTATGGAAGTTAAAGCTGATAGCTTAATTACATCAGATGAGATATCTCTTATTGTTAATCGTCTGCTTATAGCTTATCATCCTAATATTAAATCAATATATCTTTTTGGTTCGTATGCTTGGGGAACTCCTAATGAAGATAGTGATTTAGATATAATGGTTGTACTTAAAGAATCTGAACAAAATCCTCATAAGAGAGTAGTTAAGGGGTATAAATCCTTAAGAGGAATCATGACCCCAACTGATCTTATAGTTTATACCCAAGAAGAGTATCAGAAGTTACTCGAAGATGAGTTTAGCTTCTGTAACCATATTGTCAAAGAAGGGAAGAAACTTTATGAGTGCTAGTATAGAAGCATGGTTGAAAAAGGCTGAACATGATTTAAAATCTGCTAAAACTCTCAATGAAGCTGACTTATTAGATACTGCTATCTATCACACTCAACAAACAGCAGAAAAAGCTTTAAAAGCATTTATAATTTATAAAACTAAATCTTTTAGTAAAACTCATGATTTAAGAAGACTAATAATGATAGCTGCTAATATAGATAGAGATTTTAATCAGTTTATCGATTATGCAGAAGAATTAACACCTTATGCAGTAGAATTTAGGTATCCTACAGAATGGCCTCAACCAGATAAATCTACAGTTCTAGAGGCTATTAAAATGGCTGAAGAGATATTTATCTTTATAAAGTGTAAACTTAATATTTAATTTCTAAAAAACTTCAAAAAAAGACTCTACCTAGATGGTAGAGTCTTAACTATATATTCAATAAAAAGCTTGAGTAAAGTTTATTTTTTGAAAAGAACTAACTTTAATCTCGACTCACTTTAATAAAGCCACGCCCTTCTAAGATATCTCCTCCCTTATCTGAATAAAGATAATCTAAGAACTTAGCAGCAGCCGCTTGATGGGCTGAGCTAATATCTTTTAATGGTGAAATTGGATAGGTAGCAATAACATTATATTGATCCTTGATATCAACCACCTTGACCTTATCCTGATTACTAGCATTGGCATCGGTTTGATAGACCACTCCAGCATCAGCCTCACCTAACTCTACCTTAGCTAATACACTCTTAACATCCAACTCCTTAGAGACTATAGCAGCCAAGAACTTCTCCTGATAATCAGAAGGTAGCTGAGGATTCCTACTCTGTTTTTCTAGCATCTGGACTGTATA
Source organism: Orenia metallireducens (assembly GCF_003001995.1). Lineage (GTDB taxonomy): Bacteria > Bacillota > Halanaerobiia > Halobacteroidales > Halobacteroidaceae > Orenia > Orenia metallireducens_B. Next base: position 23,219 of record NZ_PVNB01000038.1, read on the forward strand.
CCTACCCACTGGCACTGACTTATCAGCAATTACTAGACTGATGCCATTCTGTAATAAATCTTTAATCCCATTAATCTCGACTGCAGACTCCTTAGAAGCAACGATAACTAGCTTGTTACGGGCAAAGATAGTAGGATCAGCCACCATATCAGCCTGATCTAATTGATTCATATATTTGATATTGGCCGAAGCAAAGATGTCTGCACTCACTCCCGATTTAATCTGACTGTATAAGGCCTGACTTCCAGCATAATTAATCTCTAATTTAACATCATCATATTTTTCTTCAAAAGCAGCTTTTAAATCATTAAAGACCTCGGTCAAACTGGCAGCAGCCATGACTCTAATCGTTACTGGCTCACTACTGCTAGTAGTTTCACTCCCTTGACAGCCTGCCATTATCATCATTACTAATAGCAAAACTGAAATTATCAATCTTTTCATTAGTACTTATCCTCCCTTGTAATCTGATAGACTTATAATTAAATATTGAGAGCTAAAAATTCTTTTCATCTGTTATTAGGTCAATCATAAAACTAACTCAGTTGTGTTAAGTTGGTGTTAATAATATCATTAATTATAGTTGGATAGAGGCCATCTGTCAAATTTTTGTTTTAAATAACTAAAAAATGCAAAACAGTTCACACTACATAGTTATTATTTATACCTCCACTATGTTAGGTTGTTGAAATAAATTACATTATAATGTTAATTTATTCAGATGTACTAGTATATCCTAGGTGTATAAAATGGCTTATTCAATTACTGATGCGTGTACTTCTTGTGGTGTATGTGAAAGCACTTATCCTGTGGAAGCTATTTCTGAAGGTGATACTCAATTTAAAATCGATGCTGATGCATGTATCGATTGTGGTGCTTGTGCTAGCGAATGTCCAGTAGAGGCAATTGTAGAGTAGTAATATAAAAAACTCAGTGGCTAGCCACTGAGTTTTTTCTTGTTTTAAGGTCTAAAATTTCAGATAGTCAAGCTCTTTACTGCTACTAAACACTAGTTGTGCATTACTATCAGCCAAGTTTACTTTAAGCTAAAGAGGTTATTGTGTTATAGATTGTGTTTTAAGTTGTGTTATGCTTTGTGTTGTGTTTTATGTTATGCTCTACTCTTGATTTTTTAGATATTAAGGGTACTTAGGTCTAGGGTGAAGATCCTAGATTTTTTATTTTGTCCTATAATTATTGATCAAAAACTCAATTGCGATATCTACCAGTTCCGATTTTGAGTTACCAGTCTTTTTAGCTAATTTATTTAACTCCTTGTCCAAGCCTTTATTGACATAAAAATTCCTTCTTACCTTCTCATCAGATTTCTTCTCAAAAATTACAATTGAGCTCTTTTGATCAGCCTTTACTTTATCACTATTTATAGCTGTTCTTGTGTTGTGTTTTGTGTTAGCAGTTGTGTTCTGATTATCTTTCTTTTCAATCTCCTCTTCCTTCACTAAAAAACTACTTTTAGTAGACTCTTCTTTAGTCTCCTTTGATTTCTTAACCTGTTTCTTTAAATCTGCAAATGGATTTTTTGTACTAGCCAAGCTTAACCACCCTCTCTACTAAATTATAAAATTGCTCCAATTGAGTATCGGTATCATACTCAAAGATAGTCTCTCCTGCCTTACTTGCTTCAGTTATCTTAGTCCTTCGATTAATCGGTTCAGTTAAGATATCCTCTTCAAAGATAGATTCCAGCTCCTTTAAATTATCTTGAGATTCCTTGGTTCTAGCATCGAACATATTAGGTACAACCAATTTAATCTTAGCTGTATCAATCTCCAAATCATTAAGATAATTATAGATATCACTAAAACCTCTAATACTAGCAACCTCTAATTGAGTAGGGACAATGATACTATCTACATAAAATAAGATAGCACTATTTATGATACTGCGACTAGGACTACAATCAATAATTAGATAATCATAAGTTTTTGCAGCGTCTTTGAGAGCTTTGTCCAAGAAGTTATCAATTCTAGTAGCCCTATGTAAGTCCTTCTCAATTAACTCATAATTTCTATTGGTCAATAGGTCTAGATTTTCTCTAACCTCTGTTACACACTCCGATAAGTTAGCAGGATAACGGTAATCAATTAAATTAAAGAAAGTATTCTCTGGCTCCTCTTTCAAGCCTAAAAATAAGCTACAATCATTTTGAGAGTCCAAATCCACTAACAATACCTTTAAATCAATTCTTCTTAAAGCATCAGCCAAATGAACAGCAATAGTACTCTTACCTACACCACCTTTATTATTATAAATAGCTATTTTATGCAAGTTTTAAACCCCCTTTTAAATTATGCTGTGTGTTATTTGTTGTGTTGTGTTTTGTGTTATACCTTGTGTTATACTTTGTGTTGTGTATTATATTAATTATAGATAGCAGCTAAAACTCCTCTTTCAAGTTTAGTTATTCTTGTTTTGCTAATAAATATTAAATAAAAAAGCAAGCTTAGTGGTTTTATCCCGCTAAGCTTGCTTAAACACTTACATTTAAGATAATTAGTTATCTTCTTGTTTATCCTGTAGTAAATTAAGGGCCTCTTCTAGACTTTTGGTAAATCTCTTTTCACCTAATAATTCTTTTAAATTTAAAATATAAAAGATCTCTTCAACATCAGAACTTAAATTAGTAATTAGATAATTATCACTGTTATTATCTTTAAATATCTTAATAATATTACCGATTCCAGTTGAATCAACAAACTCTATGCCTGCAAAGTTAAAGATAATATTACTATAGCTAGTAGTCAACTCTTTAGTTTTAGCTACTAAATCATCGACTGTAGACATATCTAACTCCCCGTGCATATTGATAATGGCTATATCCTCTCTCTTCTCTATCTCAATGTTCATCTTAGTTACCTCCTCTTTGAAATATACTAAAATATGTTTAAAGGTATATCTTATACACTTTTTTAAAACCAATATATCTTATTAAACCTCCATAATAATTTCAAAGGTTTAACTCCATACCTTTTTAAAACTTTTCCTTCTATTGTAGTCATATTACATTGCTTTTTATTAGGATATAATGCTGTTATATAGGCAATATAACTTTCTCCATTACGTTTAGTATATTTAACTAAATCCCTATGTCTAAAACCCTTTAATTCTTCTACTTTAGTTTTAGACTTTCTTCTCATAGGCTTAATTATCCAATCTTTTATATCGCATTCATCATTATTAACCTTTAAATCAGCAACCACAATAGCATCGTTACTATGACTTTTTTCAATATTCCAATCTATTCGCTTATTTGCAGTATCTCCACCAGTACTTAGAATAAGTTTTCCTAATTTACTTAGTTCCTTTCTAAGCCAAGTTTTGCCCTGCATAACGTGTTGTGCATAATCAAACCTCACATTATTCCCATCAATCATTTTCTGATAATGTTCAATATATTTTTCTTCAATACCTTTTGTTTTATCGTGGCACTTACTACATAATGTAATTAAGTTACTTAGACTATTAGCACCTTGTAACCTTTTTGGCACGATATGATGAACTTCTAACATACAGTTGGATTTAGCACATTCCATACATTTACACTTATCTCTGAGGATAACAGCTTTTCTTATATTCTCATCTAATCTATTAGACTTTTGATATTGCCATTTATAAAGTTTCTTTCCTTCTGTCAAAGCTCTTATATCTATCGCTACATCTTCTAAATGAAATTCAGTTATATTAATCCATTTTTTTAATTTGTTTATAACTCTAATAATAGCTTCTTTCTTTTGTAATATACTAGGGGCAACTCTGCCTTTTCTTGTAGATGAACTTCTATTATCGAATCTAGGTTGACGATATCTTTTATGACTTCTTTTATACCTTCTATATCCACGTCTTGTATCTATTAATCCCTTTACATCTTTTCTTTGCTCAATAGTACCTTTGAATACAGCTTTATTTCTTGTTTTACATTTCTGTACTATGGCAATACCTACATGATTGCTTCCATCATCTATTCCACAAATAAATTGACATTCTTGCTTATCTTCTTCAACTTCATAATTTAACTGAATTAGCATAGGATATTTGTTGGCTAAAGTAGCTTTTTTCTTACGTATCAATATCCATGCTTTATTAATATTGGTTGGTGCTAAGCTTTTACCATTTTTATCAATAACAAAAGCATAATTTTTAGTCATCTCTGACAATTCTCCTTTTGGGAATTTTCCTTCTTGCGAATGACAATATAGAGTTCATGTATTTGAGTGTTTGACTTCACCTAACTAGAAGTCGGTCATCCAGCCATACTCTTAGAGCCTCAGACTGAAGGATACATCCAAGGGTAAGTTTTTAACTTTCTATATAATCGTAGTGAACGCCTTTTATTACAAAGTGTCCAAAAGACACGAAGGCATTGTGCAATGTACTTTCGTAACAAAACACTCACTTACGCTTGAAAGCAAGTCAATAGCAACATACTTATAATATGTTAGGACTATAAGTATATTTTTCTATTTCTATAAACTTTTGAGCATATATTTAGATGCTATTTACTTGCTCCTATCAAATTAAAATAAGATTAGCTTACCTGAATCATTTAGATGGGCAGATACTCTATCCAAATCTTTTTGGGATTTATACTTTTTATCGCCTATCCTTATTGAGACATTTATAAATAGCTTGTCTGCTATTACCTTCTTGTCCTCTGGTATAATTACTTCAACTTGGCTACCTGATGAACTACCTAGCTCCTTTACCCTTATATCTTCTCCGGCTTTAATCTTACCACCTCTAAAGAAACCAGGGTTGCCACTTATCTCTACCTTAGCATCAGAGCTTAATTGAGAATTATAAACCCCTTCACCTAAAATAGAGATATCTCCACTAGCTGTTAACGTAGAATTTTGTACATACTTAGCTGTGATCTCAGGCTTAGTAACCTTAATAGAAGCTAAGATATTAGTAGCTAGACTGATTAACTCTTTTAATTCATTTAGCTCACTTAAGGTGTTGATATAGCAGATACCTGTCAGATTAAAGAGCTTCTTTAGCTTAGCACTTAATAATTTAAGCTCTTCAAATAGTTCATCTTGGTCTATATCTTGATTTAACTTATCAAAATTTTTCAATATGTCATAAAGGTCAGTGAATTTACTACTGATTAGAATCTGAATAACTGCCTTATAGCCTTTGAGTTTAATATCTTCAGTCTTAAAGGCTTGATTAGAGACTAGCTCCTTTAAGGCTAAATCTAGCAGCTGAATTCTCTCTAATAACTTGCTTAAGTGCTCATGGGCTTTCTTATAATAAACAGATAACTTACCTACAATAATTTCACTACCAATGATGTTCCCTTTAACCTCTACCCCTTGCTCTGACTCCAAATAGGCATTACTAACATTATTACCTACTATAATCTTACCTGTAGCTCTAATCTTGAAGTTATCACAGACATCTCTACCTACTATCACATCACCATGAAAATCGATATTACCAACGGACATATCGACATCACCACTGACCTCAAATATCTCCAATACACTAAGTTTGCCTTTATCTATAGTAGGACGTCCTTCCTTAAGAGCTATTGCTTTATCATTTATTATCTCTACACTCTCTTCATCTATTAACCATTCTATATCTTTAGGAGGCTTAACCTCTATTTTTTCATTAAAGATAGTATAGCCAGCTTCCCCTAGCATTTTGGGCTCTTTAGTAGCTATTAATTCTCCTCTTTGCACCGAGTAGACCTGATTAATGGTAAAGTAATCGACCTTATCCTTAGAATCATCTACTGCTTCTTGCCTATCATTAAAAAGATAGTTAATTTCACTATCCTTACTTGCAACAACCTCTTTACCTTCAGCAATTAAAACTTCTTGATTAGGTTCTTTTAAAGCTTTTTGTATGTTATTGTGTTTTAAGCCATAGCTAATCTTTAGTTCTGCTAGCTTATTATAGATATCATCTAACTCCACTTTAGAAGGCTTAATATCTGTAATCTTCTCGGCTACAACCATATATTCTTTGGGATTAGATTCAATTAATTTCGGCTCAAATTGATGGCCTGCCTTTTGAATAACCTTTAGATAACCAGCTAATTTATCGTCACTTACTCTAATTTCAATATCTGAAACCGCCTCTTGATTTATAACCTCGACCCTAATCTCTTTATCCTCAGATAAGATAACCCAATCATCGACCTTTTTA
>NZ_PVNB01000039.1 GCF_003001995.1 Orenia metallireducens
AAGTATTTTCAAAGCTATGATGAATTGCCTGAGAATTATGAAAGGATTATCTGTTATGTTGATACAGCTGATGAGGGTAATGATTATTTATGTGCGATTGTGGGGATAGAGTATGAAGGTAAAGTTTATGTAATTGATATTCTTTATACTAAAGAAGGAATGGAGGTTACAGAGTCTCAAACTGCTGAGTTATTAGTAAGAAATCAGGTTAATTACTGTAAGATTGAGAGTAATAATGGTGGGTGTGGTTTTGCTAGAAATATTGAAAGAATATTATGGGATGATTATAGGACAAGGAATATTGATATTCAATGGTTTCATCAGAGTAAGAATAAGAAAGCAAGGATAATAGCTAATAGTAGTTATGTGATGAAGCATATTTATTTTCCTGAGGATTGGAAGTATAGGTGGTCTAAGTATTATGAAGCGATGAATAGTTATCAGAAGGAGGGTAGAAATAGAAATGATGATGGTCCAGATGCTACTACTGGATTAGCTGAGATGGTTAATGAGGGGTTTGAGTTGAGGATAGGGCGTGTTTAGAGGATAGTGAAAAAATTTTTTTAAAGGAAGCTAAGATTATTTTAGAGTAGATCATCTTATATGATCTTATAAAGTAGTTTTGGAACTAAAAATGCAGGTGATATGAAAGATATATTGAAAAATAATATAGTTAAGAAAAAAGACGATAGTGATTATACAATTATTAAGAGGAAGGAAGATAAGATGAAGAAAAAATATAAAAACATCTATAATAAATTGAAGAAAATATATATCGCTTTAGCTATATTTGTATCTATAGAAGTAATAATATTAGGGATTATATCATTTTTTACAGAAGGAGAGACTATATGGGGGGTATTAGGTTGGATTATCCAGGGTTTAATATTAGTAGGTTTAGTATTTAGTGGTATACCTTATAGTATAGAAAATTTGATAGCTTTTTTTAATGGTGGGATAATGCATTCACGGTTTAGGAACTATGATAATAGAGCAACTAATAAAAAACATAGAATATTTTTAGCTATTATGAACGTTTTTATATTAATTGTATCTGTTTGTATAATGTATTATTTTATAATTGGAATTCCTTTAATGGGGATTAAAGAATTATTTAAATAGGATGATTTTTATTAAAATTTAATATTTGGTTGTGGCATATCTCATTTAAGGGATATGCTTTTTTATTTAGCACACTAAATATAGATTAAATTGAGGTGACTATATAAGATGATCAAGAAGTATATTAAAGAAATTTGGCTCTGCTTAGCTTGGATAAGTGGTTGGATATTTGTTACTTGGTCTTTAGTTGATTTATTCGGTAATTGGATATGGAAGTTGAGTGGTGGATTATTACTATTGGGATTGGTAGGATATAGGTTTATTTTTAAGATTGTGCTTGATGGGCTATATGTTCTATCTTTAGAGGATAAAGAAGGTTAGGAGATGATGAAAGTGAATATCTTTAAGAAGGTAGCGAAGGGATTACAGGTGGAGGCTAATGCTAATCGTCCTAAATTGATGCCTAGCTATAGAAGTGGTAAGCCGCAATTTAAAGACTGGAATACTGAAAGGGCGATTAATGAGGGGTTTAAGGTATCGACTTATGTTTACTCTTGTGTTTATCGGATTATGAAGGCGGTGGCTAGCGTACCTTTGAAGGTTTATGAGGATGGGGATTATAATCCAGAGCATCCCTTGCAGGTGCTGTTGGATGACCCTCATCCTTTTTATAGTATGCAGGATATTATGGAGCGGATGGCTGCTCATTTATATCTTGGAGGGAATTCGATTATTCAAATAGTTAGGTTGGAGAGTAAGGGAGGATTGCCAGTAGAGTTATTTCCTCTTAATCCAGATAAGGTCAATCCTGTTCCAGATCAGGCTAAGTTTATTAGTCATTATGAGTATAATATTGGAGATAGAATAGAGAGGTTAGAGGCTAAGGATATAATTCATGATATGTTTACCGACCCTGCTAATCCTTATTGGGGGATGAGTCCTTTACAGGCTGCGGCTATGATTGTTGATACTGATGTAGAGGCAGTAAAATGGAATAAGGTTACAATGCAGAATCGAGCAGTTACTGATGGGGTCTTTGCTTTTAAGCATGATTTGACTGGAGCACAGTATAAAGAGGCTAAGGAGCATGTAAGGGAGCAGTATAGTGCTAAAGGTCGTGGTCCTTGGGTTTTGGGGAATGAAGTTGAGTATATTCCTATGAGTTTAAGTCCTACTGAGATGGATTTTATCGAATCTAGGAAGATGACTAGAGAGGATATCTGTTCTATCTTTCAGGTTCCTCCTCCAATGGTGGGAATTTATGATAAGGCTACTTTATCTAATATTGAGACAGCTAGAAAGATATTCTGGTTGGATGGAATTATTCCTTATCTAAAGGATGTCTTGGATACTCTTAATAAAGGCTTAGCTAGAGAGTTTGGTGATAATGTAGAGATTAAAGCTGATACCAGTATGGTTAAGGCTTTACAGGAGAATCTAAACGAGAAGGTAGAGGCAGCTTATAAGTTTAAGCAGATGGGTTGGTCATTAGAGGAGATTAATGAGAGGTTAGATTTGGGATTCTCTAAGAGTAAGGGATAAGAAAAGCAATTAACAATTTACAATGTAGAATTGACAATTAAAATTATTAAAAGATTAAATAGTGATAAGGGAATAATATGATGAAAGATATAAATGGAGCGAGGTGGAATTAATTATAAATTCCTTCTCGCTCTATTCTTTGTTTGATTCGTAATAATCTTCTTTTTTCAAAGAAGAATGGAATTCTCTCTAAGGATCCAGCTGGATATTGTCTGATTTCTTTGTCTAAATCCTTCATCATAGAGTTGATTCTATTAATATAGTCTGATTCTGTGGGAGGAATATCTAATGATAATTGTTGATGTTTCTGCACAAAATCACCGCCTTAATTAAGTTATTTATATATTACTAGTATGCCTGTTTTATGCTAAAAATATGCAGAGTTTCAATAAATAATGCAAAATTATGATGAAGAATAATAGGTGTATTACATAAGTTATTTCCAAGCATATTATCCTCACACACCAACAATTTCTTTAATGCTGTAAGGAGAAAAGGTCAAGGAGGAACGCAAGTATGAGTAGTCCTTGATGTTTCCGACTGGAAGCATATAATTAGCAGGATGGTGTGATGGGGGAAATGGTCTTAGAGAGACCCAAGCATGATGGCTATGACGGTTATATAGCAGATAGTTACTAATTACTTTATACTAGTTTATATCTATTTTATTACAGAGATATTAAGTCATAGTCATGATGCTCAATCCCCCGACCTTGGTCTGTTTAAATTGGAGGGGGCTGCTAGATAGCTCGTAATGGAATGGAGAGCTTTTTAGCAGGATTACGAGATACTATCGAGCTATGGATATGGTTTTGGGTTTTTAATGTTTTATCTCCCGGAAGCAACCTGAGGACAGATGAGAAACTGATGCGTCATTTCTCATCGCCTCAAATCGTGTCCCTCAATCTTCCCTGTCCCCCATTTTAATGCAACCTTATTGGCGAAGTGCTTTGTCAAGCCTGTCCGGGAAGGGAGTTAAAGGGTTAGGGGGTTTGGGGGAAGGGAATGAGGGAAACAATGGGGTTGCTGGAGGGAGATGCTTTTAGCCGAGTGTAAGGAGTGGAAAGCAAGATAGATACGGGGTCCTGTGCTAACAGGTTGTAGCTATCTTGCTTGGAAGGACTGGAACTGGGCGTTGGTCTTAGGGATTGTGATAGCAGGTGGTTGTGCTGCTTTTACAATACCTTTCTTTTAGTATGTTAATGTATCTATATCTTTATATATTAAGAGGATATGAGTTGCTATTTTTATTATAAATATATCTAATTGATAAGTAATATTTAAATTGATATAAGGTTATTACAGTTTTGTTATTTTCTTATTTGGTCTTATTGCTTTTTCTTAATATTTTGCTTTCATAAAGAAGACCATTAGAAGGTAGAAAATGAAAGATACTTATATTGGTTATGAGTAGATTCATACAAAAAGTTTAATAAATAATTTATAGTTATATTAGGAATAATTATAACAAAAACCAATATAAAACATAAAATATACTGCAAAGGAGGTGAATTTTGTGAAATATAATCATTTAATTAATAATCTGAGGGAAATTAGCTCGCAAATAAAAAATAAATTAGCAAAAAATGAGGATAGGAATATATTACTATGTTGTATTGAAAAAGCGATTAATCATGCTAAAAATGGAGATATTGAGAGGGCTTTTAGTTATATTAATAAGTTATATACTAAATTTATAATTTTACAAAGTAAACACTCACCATGCTGCCATTATTATTTATTTCTTGAAAAATTAAAGAACAAGTTATTAAAATGTTATGCTGACCAACCAGTTGAAGTGTTAGAAGAAGAGTTAATGGAGCTTATTAATCAAAGAATTCAAATCTTAACAGTACTTTCTCCCCCTGCAGGACGCCCACCTAATATTACAGGAATACTGCGGGAAGTAAAGGATGGAATTATTAAACTAGCTCTTCAAAATGAACACGAAGATAGTGATACTGAAAGAATGGGAGTTTATAGGCTTAGTGAAATTATAGAATTCATTCCGGCAACTGAAGAAGATTCAGAATGTGGTGATGGGGATGAAACCGAAGTTCCCTTTAACGATGAATTAGAGAAACTGATAGATGAGGAAATTAAGTTGTTTATTAGTGAATCAACTACAGAGCGAATAAGTATTACAGGGGTTTTGCAAGAGGTGAAAGATGGATATGTTAAAATTAAGGTGGAACAAGAGAATGAGATAGATATTGAACCAGAAGTTAGAGTTTATCAAACTGATTATATTGTAGGGTTTAGTAAAACAGATTCTGGTGGTACTCCGGGAATGGTTACTCTTGAGGTAGCTGTACAATGGCCAGAAGGGGTTGAGCATCCTGAGGAAGTAGATGTTATTTTAACTAGGGAAGAAGTAGATGTAGTAGTAGAAACAATAGATGGAATAGCTATATTTATAACTGAGCCTAGTGGTGATGTTATCTTAAGGGGTGAGCCAGTTCCAGGATTTGAAATACCAATTAAAAAGATTAGATTAACAGGAAATCAAAAATATGTCACAGAGACCTTAGAGTATCAAGCAGCTGTTATTCCTGTTGAAGGTGTAATTTTAAATCAAGAAGAGTTAGAATTAATTGTTGGTAGTAGTGAAGAATTAAGTGCTACAATTCAACCACCAAATGCCAGCAATCAGAATATTTCTTGGGAATCTTCAGATGAAAATATAGCTACTGTAAGTGATGATGGCTTAGTAACAGCAGTCTCTACTGGTAATGCTACTATTATTGTAACAACTGAAGATGGTCAAGAGACTGATAGTGCTGAGGTTGAAGTAGTTTCAATCGAACAAATATTAGAGCCTACCCCAATTACTGCTTTAAGGGGTGAGGTTATAGTTCTTCCTGAAATTGTTAGAGCGGAATTAAGCAATGATAATCTTGTCGACTTAGCAGTAACTTGGAGTTTTGCCGATGAAGAGCTGGAAGGAGTTTTTGAAGTCCCGCTAGAAGGTGACATCACTGCTTATACTTTAACTGGGAATGTTGAGCAAACCGAACAATCTATCACATTGACTATTAATGTTGAAGATTCTCAAGCAGTACCTGTAACAGCGGTGAGCTTAGATATAAACCAAGCATCTCTACTAGTTGCAGAGACTTTAATATTAACAGAAACTATTCATCCAGGTGGTGCAACGACTAAAGAGGTAATTTGGAGTTCATCTAATGAAGAGGCAGCCACCGTTACAGATGGTATAGTAAAGGCTGTTAATCCTGGTATTGCAGTAATTACTGTTACAACAATAGACGGAGGTTATGAAGCATATTGTCAAGTATCTGTATCCTCAATCCCAGAATTAGAACTGATTTATGCAACTCAAGAGGTATATGATAGCCCAGAAGAAGTGACTATCAATGTTGAGAATTTAGTTGAATTTCTAGAATTAGATGATGATGAAGAGATTTTATATTATATTAAGGTAGAGCAGAGCGGAAGTAATCGTTCTCTTAGTAGTGGTGATGATACAGTAATTATCAATAATGATAGCATAGAGTTTAATCTTTATGAGGTAACGGAGTTTGAAACAACACAGAACTACAGTAAAGAGTATTTTGTCTATATGAGCACAGATCCAGATTATCCTAAAGCTGATGAACAAACTTTAATGACAAACTTCAAAGTAGGTAGTCCAGTACCAACAGTTTCAAAAGAGAATGTTAGAGTTAATTTAGAGATTCTTGGTGGTCCTCTTGAAGGTCAACCACAAGATATTACCTTTATTTTAGCAAGAGAGATTGATAAAGAGGTTATTGATATTACTTGGGAGGACTATATTGACCCTGAAGCTCCCGAAGGTGAAATAGAATTTATTGATGAGGTAAAATTGATAGGAAGCACAGATAGTGAAGGTAATGTTATCTGGGAAGAGCCTAGAGAATCATTAAAATTAGGAGGATATTTCTTGTTAGAGGTAACTCCAGAAGGTTATATCGATAATTTAAATCTTGTCAATCCAGAATCTGAAGATGGAGAACTATTAAAAGAAGTACATCTTACAAGAGGTGGGTCTATTGAGCGAGATATTATCAACACTTATATTGGAGAATGATTTTTTGACTTCTATATCATAAATATGGGTTTTTATTTAGGTTAAAAGGGTGTGTTATAAATGCACCCTTTTTTTCTGGTGTTATTATAATATTTTCTATTAAATGTGATTTATATTTTATGCTAATATTAGTTTGCTGCAATTTAAGAACCTATTCTAAAGATATAACATATAATATCACAAAAGCCTAAGAAAGGAATGAGTAATGTGAAAGATGGTTATATAATTAATCCAAGGCATCCGAAACAAGTTACTAAGTTAAAGGACTATGGTCCTTGTCCCTTTGTGGTTAATATTGAAGAGGCTACTAAACAAAATAATTATTTCCGTCTCGCTTTATGGACAGGAGAATATTTGCAACTTACTTTGATGAGTATCAAACCTGGTGATGACATAGGTTTAGAAATTCACCCTGATGTGGACCAATTCATACGCATTGAGCAAGGGCAAGGAATTACTATGATTGGGGATAGAAGAGATCAGTTAGATTTTAAAGCAAAAGTCTATGGTGACGATGCAATATTTATTCCTGCTGGAAAATGGCATAATCTAATCAATACAGGTCGTAGACCACTTAAATTATACTCTATTTATGCTCCGCCTGAACATCCTCGTAGTGCAGTTCATGAAACTAAAGAAGATGCTGAAGAGCATCATCGACGATAAAATTTATTAATAATAGCTATAAGTGTTTTTGTTGAAGATTAGCTAACTAAATATATAAAATTTAAGGGGTTTATTGTTATTATAGGCTAGAAATTTATAATTAAATTTTTATTGCAGGGAGTCAGAATTATTTTCCTCTAAAACTTTAACATAAATAATGTAATTCTATCAAATAATATTGATGGTATAGTAAGTTTTTATATCACTCTTAATCAATAGTATATAATAAATTAAGGAGGAATATATATGACAACTGCAATGCAAACTCATATGGACAGATACCAAAAATGTATCGATATTTGTAATAAGTGTATGGTGGAGTGTGAATTCTGTTTAGATGCTTGTTTACATGAACCTGATGTGAATAATAGAGTAAAATGTATGGAGACATTGAAGGACTGTATTGAAATTTGCTCTATTTCTGCTAAGTATATGGCAGGAAATAGCCAATTTGCTAGTCAAATTTGTGAATTATGTGCTGAAATTTGTGATGCTTGTGCAACTGAATGTGAGATGTTTGAAGATAACCACTGTCAAACTTGTGCTCAGGTTTGTCGTGAATGTGCTACTGAGTGCCGTAATATGGCACAAGCTTAACCAAAATATTTTACTAAGGGGTAGGCTAAAATTAGTCTACCTTTTTTCTTTTTTGATAACATATATTTAAACCTTTAAAATATTTTGATACTTTCTTAATACTTTCTTAATATTTAGCTCTTATAATATGATTAACAGTTAAGAGTAACAAGTAAAAATTGATTGCTAGTTACTGAATTTAAAAGGAGGAGATAAATATGAGAAGAATTTTAAGCTTTGTATTAGTGATGACAATGGTATTAGGAGTTTCAGTTTATGCCTTTGCCCATGGTGGTGGTTTTAGTCAAGGACATAGAAACAATTATAAAAATAGTAACTTTAATGATGAATTGAACTTATCAAATGCACAAGAGGAGCAATTAGAAGATCTTCAAGATAAATACTATGATCAAATCGAGGATTTAATGGATGACATGAGAGATAAGAATGATGATTTAAGAGATTTATACTTTGATAAAGATGCTGACCGTGATGATATTATTTCAGCTCAAAAAAAAGTCAACTCTTTAAGAGATAAGATGTTTACTTTAATGACAGAGATGCAACTAGAGATGAGAGATGCTTTAACTGCTGAACAATTAGAAAGTATGGAAGATTACGGAATGATGGGTTTTGGTATGATGAATGGATTTGGCATGATGGGTGGAAGAGGATTTAGAGGTCATATGGGTGGTCGTGGTATGATGGGTGGCGGTCATATGATGCATGGTAATGGTATGAGAGGATGGTAATTATCAATTAAAATTTAATAGTTAATGATAAACATTGAATATACCTCTAGCCAATAAGACGATAATAATTATATTAATCTGATAAGGAGGTTAGAGGTATTAATAATGAATTATATATAATCTAGTTATATTAGGAGTGGTAGCAATGATGCATGGCTTTGGTTTTGGAAATGGTTATGGTATGGGAAACTTCTTTGGAGGTGGAATGTTAATGATGGGATTATTTTGGATAGTAATAATTGTTGCAGTAATCTATTTTGTTAGAAATTCTAATGATTCTATAGATAGAAATGGTGGAAGAAGCTTTAAAGAGGATCCAATTGAGATAGCTAGACAGCGCTATGCTAAAGGCGAGATTAGTAAGGAAGAGTTACAAGAGATTAAAGAGGAGCTAAGAAAGTAGGTTTGATTTTTAGTTAGCAGAGGAGTTTGAATTGCTCTGCTAATTAAAATTTCCATTTGTTAAATATAAATTTTAATGGTATATTTATAAGTAAGAGTTTTTTTATTTAAATTAATCACGGGTAAAACGATATGAATATACTTATTTTTAGCAAATAATGTAGTTGGGAGGAGGTGAATCTGATCTGGTCAGATCTTTGCGCAGGACTATATGGTTATGGTCTTAATGGTTGGCAATCAATAGGAATAATGTTATTACACTTAGGAGTATTTATAGGACTAATCTATCTTATAATTAGACTGTTAATTCCAAAATCTAAAAGAGAAGATAATGCGATGGCTTTGTTAAAGGAGCAGTTTGCTCAAGGTTTAATCACTAAAGAAGAGTTTAGAGAAAGAAAAGAAGTATTAAAGAATTAAACTATTTTTTTATCCATATAATACCCTACGGGCGTATTGTATATAACATAATAAGGAAGTGAAGTAAAAAGCAAGGCTTGTATTAGTAAATTTTTTGCTTTATCAATAAAAAAATAGGAGGAAGATAATTATGAAAAAATTATTAAGTTTATCTTTTATTATGGGATTATTATTAACAGTAACACCTTTGGCTTTAGCTCATGGTGAGCAAGGTGCTACTCATCAAAGTAATTTGGATTTATCACAAGAGGTTTTGGAAAAGGTTAATGATTTACAGGCAGAGTATTATGAAAAGATTGACGAGGTTCAAGACCAATTAAGAGTTAAGAATAGAGAATTAAAGAAGTTATATAGCGACCAAGAGGCTAAGGATAAAGATATTATTAAGTTAAGAACAGAGATTAAAGAGTTAGACAATAAGATTTTTGATTTAAAGACTGCAAGATATTTAGAATTAAAAAAATTAGTTCCAGCTGAAAAATTAGGTGCTATGATAAAGCAGATGCATGGAAATGGTCAAGGAATGATGGGTGGCAATATGATGACTATGATGAAACAGATGCATGGAAATGGTCAAGGAATGATGAATGGCAATATGATGGCTATGATGAAGCAGATGTGTGGAAATAGTCAAGGCATGATGAAAGGTGATATGAAAGATCAGGATCATGGTCACAGTTTAACTGAAGATAGTAATATGTCTAATCATACTGTAGAAAAAGAGAATATGAATAATGAAACTAACAATTAATAAATTAGAGTAGAAATTCCACTCTAATTTCAAGTTTTTAATCAAATAAGGAGTTGATAAAGTGAAGAAGATTAAAGTATCTATGTTAATATTATTAGCTTTAATAGTAGTTAGTTCTAGTATAGTAATGGCTGATGAAGAATTTGATCCTCGAGAATGGAGTCGTAGTTCTAGTGGTGAAGGGGTTTGGATTGATACAGTCTTTAATCCTAAGCAGTTGAATAATGATACTGTAGAGTTTCAAGTCTATTTAACTACTCATAGTGGCGATTTATTAGGTTTAGATTTTGATAAGATTATTGATGTCAGAACCAATTTAGGAGAAATAAGTTCAAAGAATATTAAATGGGAGTGGGAAAGAAGATCTAGTCATCATCCTGCAGGAAAGATTAAGGTTAGTGATCAGCAAGATCTGTTTAATAACTCGACTAAATTTATAGAAATAACTTTTAAAGGTATTAGGGATGTTGATCATACTTTAAAGTGGAAATTAGAGTCTAAGAATAATGAGGATTATGCCTATATTGCTAATGCTAGTAGTGGGACAGTATCGATAGTAGATACTAAGAAGCATCAAGTTATAAATACAATTAAGGTAGCTAGTCAGTCTTCTCATGGGTTAGCAGTTGATACTCTACATAATCAACTCTATGTAGGTGATTATAAGGATGGGAATCTTTATGTCTTCTCTTTGCCAGAAGGTAAATTGCTTAAGAAGATTTATGTAGATAGTCCAGTGCATGGAATAGATATTAGTCCTGATAATAAATTCGTATATTTAGCTGGTGGAAGTAAAGGTAGTAGTGGCGATGTTTTAGTAATTGATACAGAATATAATCAAGTAATTAAGAAAATTGTTACCAATGGAGCAGGGCATATTAACTTTAGCCCAGATGGTAAATATGCTTATGTTAGTAATGTAGATCGTGATGAAGTTACAGTAATTAATACAATAACTCAAAAGGTTGAAAATAAGGTTAAGGTTGGAGATGGTCCTAATGAAGCAATCCCTTCCTTAGATAATAAATATCTCTATACAGCTAACTTTAATGGAGGTACGATGACAGTAGTTGAGACTGGAACTTGGGAGACTAAGTTAACTAAAAAAATAGATGAAGGTACTCACGGAATTATTGTTTCACCTGATAATAAGTATATCTGGTTGACTAATCGTGGAAGTAACACCATTACTATTTTAGATATGAGTGATTATAAGGTGATAAAGGAATTAAGAATCAACGGCCATGCCAACCATATCTCAATTAATCCAACAGGAGAATTTATATATATCAGCGATGTTAGGGATAATCAAGTAGTAGTTTTTGATGCTAAGAAATTTACTAAGATTAAGGAATTTAGTGTTGGCAATGAACCTCATGAGATTGTCTTTAACTAAATATAATGAGCCTAGTATTGACTAGGCTCTATTTTAAATAAAAAGGAGTTGATTTTGTGGGAACTATAGGATATATAATCTTTTTTGGATTTATGTTTTGGATGATGCGTAAAGGTGGAGGATGTTGTGGTGGAGGCCATAGTAGCCATAGCTCTACCAAAGAGCATAATCATGATCAGCATATTAATAGTAGTACAGAAAGTAATGATAGTGAAGTAATAGAGATGGTCTATGACCCTATTTGTGGGATGCATATTGAAAAGAATACTGCAATTACTAGAGTAGTTAACAGTAAAAAATATTATTTCTGTAGTGAAAATTGTGCTGAAGATTTTATTAAGGTTCATACTTATAAACCAGAAGATAGTGCTTGATTTTAGTAAAAATATCTATTTAAAAATAAGTTATAGTAGGGAGCGATTATATGAAAACGATATTATTTAGACTAGGACCCTTTTCTATCAGTCTATTTGGAACATTTATTGCTTTAGGAATAGCAGCTGGGTTTTATATTTTAAATCAAGAAGCTAAAAGAAAGAACTTAGACCAGGATGAGGTCTTTAATTTAGCACTTTATAGCATTATAGCAGCTATAGTTGGAGCAAGGCTTTATTATGTATTAATCTTTAATCCTGCTTATTATTTAAAGAATCCCAGTGAGATTATTATGATTCAACAAGGTGGATTATCGATTCAAGGAGGCTTATTTGGAGCGATTTTAGTTGCTGGATTATATCTTAATAAGAAGGAGTTATCCTTTTGGAAGGTAGCTGATGCTTTTGCTCCAGCGATAATCTTAGGACAGGCAATTGGACGGATTGGTTGTGATGTCTTTGGAGTAGCTATGGACAAGGTATACCCTTGGGGGGTTAAAATTAGTGGTCAGCTTCTTCATCCTGCTCAAGCCTATGAGATTATCTTAAATTATATTCTTTTTGCAATTCTGTGGAATCGTCGTGATAAAGTTAAATATAATGGAGAACTATTCTTATTGTACATTATTGGCTTTTCTATTAATCGAGGAATTGTGGAGTTCTTTAGAAGCAATCCAATAGTCTTTAAACCTTTTACTGTAGCTCATTTGACCAGTTTGATAATCATTGTAATTGCTGGAGTAATTATGAGGTTTATTAAGAATGAAAAAGGCGATAGCCCTCAACAATTAAGGGTAACTCCAAAGAGGAAATTGATAGATAATTTAATAATCTTAGTTGGAATGATTTTTTCTGTTTTAACGTATTATAGTTTTTACTAAAAATAATGCTCTGTACAGAGCATTATTAGTTATATACTATTGTAATGGCTGTAATTTCTTATGTTGATGGAATTTTTAGAGGAAGAGGGGTACTATGAACTATTTATTTGTTGTTTTTTCAGGAATGTTAATAGGTTCATCTTTAGAATATCCTGATTTATATTTATTGAGTTGGATAGGATTAATTCCGCTAATCTATGTTTTAGATAAGAGAAAAAGTAGTTCGTTTAAATTAGGATGGAGCTTTGGATTAGCTATGTTAATAGTTAGTGGCAGATGGTTAGTTTATCCTTTATTAAATTTTAGTGGATTTCCTATATGGCTTTCTTATATTATTACTATATTGGCTTTAGCATTAATAGCAATCTATTTTGGATTATTTGCTGCTCTATTAGAGTTGTGGATAGATAGGTTAAAGATACCCTTATTGATTTCCTTTCCTATTTTGTGGACAGGTATTGAAATCTTGAGAAGTAAATTTTCTTTTGGATATCTATTTGGCTTTTTAGGTTATTCACAAAGTTTTAAGACAGAATTGATTCAATTTGCTTCCTATGGCGGAGTATATTTGATTTCTTTTTTAGTGGTATTAGTAAATGTTTTGCTTTATTTAAGTATTAGAGATAGAAGATTAACTTATTTATTAATAGCAGTGTTGATATTTAGTGGAATTTTTTCATATGGAATATTTTCCTTACAACAAGAAGTTATTACTAAAAAAACGGTAAAACTTGGAGTGATACAACCAAATATTGCTCAGAATATAAAGATGGATTCTAAAATGCAAAATAATATTACTAAAAAGATTTTAAATTTATCAACTAAAGAGCTAAATAAGGATGATTTAGATTTACTGATTTGGCCTGAGACAGCTATTTTAAGAAGTTATTCTAAAGATGAAGGGTTTCCTTTTTATCTACCTAAAGATACACCTTTATTTATTGGTGGATTTACTAAAAAAGGAGATGAAATTTATAATAGTTCCTTTTTATTTGGAAAGCAAAGAAAGATTATAGATAGTTATAGTAAACATAAATTAGTTCCGTTTGGTGAATATATGCCTTTTCCTCAATTTATTCCTAATATAATTAAAAAGAATATGAATGATCTAGATAAGGGGAAAGAATTATCTAATTTTGAGTTAAATGGTTTTAACTGGATTTCACCTATCTGTTCTGAAATTTTAGACTCTGATTTTGTAAGAAAATTATATAATCAAGAAGATATAATAATTAATATCTCTAACGAGGCTTGGTTTGGTAAGAGTAGTGCTCCAGTACAAATATTACAGTCAGCAATTTTTAGAGCAGTAGAGTATCAAGTTCCAGTAGTTAAGATAGCTAATACGGGGATTAGCGGAATTGTTAATAGTAAAGGAAAAGTATTAACTAAAACGAAGTTGTTTGAAACAATGAGTTTTAATTATGAGTTGTCTTTATTAGAACAAAAAGAAAGTTTTTATTATAAATTTGGAAATGCTTTGGAGATAATCTTTTTAATTTTTATTTGTTTAATTTCTATTATAGATTTTGCTAAAAACACCTAATAAGTTGATAAAATTTCTTGACAGATCTATTCTAAAGGAGTATAATATAACTAGTTAATACCCATAGGGGGTATGGGTATTAACTAGTTATAAATAAAAGCAAGCAATAGATCTGAAGGAGGGATAAATATGTCAGAAGCAAAAGCTTTACAGAAACTGTCTTTAAAGATTGTAGGAATGTCTTGTAGTAGTTGTGCTAATACCATCCAAAAAAAATTAAATTCCTTAGATGGCATTATTGATGCAAATATAAATATAGCTACTGAAAAGGGACAGGTAAAGTATGATGATAGTAAAATTGATGTAGAATCCATTTTAAAAGGGGTAGAGGATGCAGGTTATCAAGCAATATTAGATGAGGAAAAAAACACCGAAAAAATTACCCTAAAAATTAAAGGAATGAGTTGTACATCTTGTGCCAACAAAGTAGAAAAAACATTAGGTGAAATGGAAGGCGTCAAAGCAGCAAATGTTAACTTTGCAGTAGAGAAGGTAAGTATTGAATACGATCCTAAAAAAATTAGATTAATAGATATGCAGAAAAAAGTCTCTGATCTAGGATATGAATTGAACTTAGAAGAGGATGAAGATAATGGTGTAGATGAAGATGAAATCAAAATTAAGAATTCTGCAAGAATCATGAAAATATCTGTTACTCTGTCAAGTGTTATCATGGGTATTATGATGATTCACATGTTTGTTAGACCTATTCCAGGTTATTTACCAATTATTGCAGTTCTTGGATTTCCAATTGTATTTGGAACAGGATGGCATGTCCATGTTGGAAGTTGGAAAGCACTTAAAAATAAAAGTCCTAATATGGATGTTTTAGTAACACTGGGTTCTTTACCACCTTATTTAATTGGTTTGATGGGACTTTTCCTTCCAATACAAGCCTTTATTGAAATGGCTACGACTATTATGACTTTCCACTTGGTTGGAAAATATTTAGAAGTTCGAGCTAAAGGGAAAGCTTCTCAAGCTATTAAAAAGCTACTACAGATGGGAGCCAAAACAGCAAAGATTATTGTTGATGGAGAAGAAATAGAAATTCCTGTTAAGGATTTACAGACAGGAGATATTATGGTGATACGACCTGGAGAAAAAGTACCTACTGATGGGATTGTTATTGATGGTAATGGTTTACTAGATGAATCTATGGCTACAGGAGAGTCTATGCCTGTAAAACGCCAAAAAGGTGATGAGATAATTGGTGCAACTATCAATAAACAAGGTCTATTAAAGGTTAAGGTAACAAAAGTAGGAAAAGATACTTTCTTATCTCAAGTTGTTAAAATGATGGAGGAATGTCAGGGTTCTAAAGTACCAATCCAAGAGTTTGCCGATCGTGTTACAGGATATTTTGTACCAGCAATAATGATTATAACAGTTTTAACTTTTATTTCTTTTATTCTGTTTCCTGAGTTTCATTTAAGGATTATAGAATGGGGGGCAACCTTCTTACCATGGGTAAACCCTGATCTTAATCCCCTTACCTTAGCCTTTATTACATCTACTGCTGTTTTAGTTATATCTTGCCCTTGTGCTTTAGGTTTAGGAACACCAACTGCTTTAATGGTAGGTAGTGGTATGGGAGCAGAGAAGGGAATCTTAATTAGAAATGGTGAAGCAATACAGACCTTCAAGGAAGTGACAACTATTGCTTTTGACAAAACAGGAACTATTACAAAGGGTAAACCAGAAGTAACTGACTTGGTCATGATCGATGGTGTTGAGGAGAAGGAATTTCTTTACTATGCTGGTACAATAGAAAAAGGATCAGAACACCCTCTAGCCCATGCTATTGTAGAGAAAGCAAAGGATGAAGAGATTAATTTAGGAGAAGTAATAGATTTTAATGCAATTGTAGGGATGGGAGTAGTAGGAAAAATAGATGGAGAAGAAGTATTTGTAGGAAATAGAAAATTAATGAAAAAAAATAACATTGCCTATGAATCCTATGAAGAAGAGTTAATCAGATTAGAAGAAGAAGCAAAAACAGCTATGATGCTTGCCAAAGAAGGTCAATTATTAGGGATTGTGGCTGTAGCAGATCCTATAAAAGAAGATTCTGCACAAGCTATAGCAGCTTTAGAAAATATGGGTATTAAAACAGCGATGATTACAGGAGATAATAAAAGAACAGCTGCTGCTATTGGTAAAAAGGTAGGAATCAGCCATGTGATTGCAGAGGTATTACCAGATGGAAAGGTAGAAGAAGTTATAAGATTACAAGAGAAATATGGTACAGTAGCTATGGTAGGAGATGGGATTAATGATGCCCCTGCATTAAAACAAGCCAATGTAGGAATTGCAATTGGTACAGGTACAGATATTGCTATTGAAGCTGCTGATGTTACTTTAGTAAGAGGAGAATTAAGTGCGATCATATCAGCTGTTAAATTATCTAAAGCTATCTTTAGAAAGATTAGAGAAAATTATTTCTGGGCATGGATCTATAATGCTATCTTCATTCCAATGGCTGTGATTGGATTATTACATCCTTTAATTGGAGCAGCAACTATGGCAACAAGTTCTTTAAATGTTGTTTATAATTCATTAAGATTGAAGAAGCAAGATATAGAACCAAGCTATAATAAGGCTTAAGTAGTTAAATTTGATTTCATAAATTTATGGAATTCTCCCTTATATAAAATAAAAAATGAGAGGAAGGTGAAAAGCCTGGTTTAAATAGGAAGCCTTGATATAGGATTTTATAAGCCAGGTAATATTAATGGACAGAACAATTAAAATTGAAGGAATGACTTGTGGACATTGTGCTAATCATGTTAAAAAAGAGCTAGAAGGTATTTGTTGAGTTAGCTCATGAGGTAGAAGATAGCAAGTTTGAGGCAGTTGTTGCAGAGGCTGGATGAGGTTATAGGAATAGAGTAAATATAATTATTAGCTTAAGAGGGGTTGCTAAGTCAACCTCTTTTGAAATAATTTTTAGATACCCTACAAAGGTATGGTGCTTACCATATTAAAGGAGGTATTGTTGTGGAAGAGATAGGTGAAGTAGTTGTTAATAAGGGGAAGTCAGTTATAGTAAGGATTGAACGCCATTCAGCTTGTAGCAAGTGTAAAAAAGTGTGAGTTAGATGCTATTAGAGAGTATAAAAGAAGTGTATAAGTATGAAAGAGGTTAACTTATCTATTAGTAATTCATGTGGAAAAGTATGCAAAAAGATTATTGAAGATGAATTAAGAAAGTTAGCTGCTGTTAAATCTGCTAAAGTATATTTAGATTGTAAAAAAATCTTAATTACTTATGATGATAATTTAATAGAATTAATAGCTAAAGAAGATTATTGAAAAAGAAGGTTATGATATAAAGTGGGAGTTTAAGATTTCTCTGTAATGCTCGATTATTGATAGGTATGGAGGTTGAGTAATGAAAAGATCTAAAAGCTTATTAGCAATATTGTTCCTAGTTTCATTAACTTTGTTTAGTTATGAGTTACTTGTTAGTAGAATATTCTCAGTAATTTTACCGAATCATTTTGCTTATTTGGTAATTTCTTTTTCTATTTTAGGACTAGGATTTGGTGGGATACTTAGTTATTTTCTAAGTAAAAATAATAAATATTCTTTAAAACATTTCAGTTGGATTTATATCTTATCTTATGTAGGAGTTATTTCAGTAATTATCTTAGCACCCTACCTAGGAAATCCAGTTTTTTATATTCTATTAGCGATAATTCCTTTTATTATAGGAGGGGCAATTATTTCTTACCTTTTTAAATTACAAGATGACCCTCATCAGAGCTATTTTGTAGATTTATTAGGAGGAGTATTAGGGCTTATTCTTGCAGTCTTATTAATGAAGTTTTTAGGGTTAATTCAAACAATAATTGTTAGCTTTATTTTAGTTGTTTTATTGATGATGCTACCCTTTAAAGAGAATAAGCTAATATTAGTTTTCTCTTCAGTGATTATTATTTTTATAGTCTTTAACTTTGGTCAATTAACTTCACTTTACGAGAATAACTTTAACAGTTTTAAAACTAGTCCTCATATTGGATTTAATAGCTCTTTTGATGTAAAAGAAAGGAGTCTCTTTACAAGATGGGATGAATTTAGTAGAACCGATGTATATCCTTTAAAGGAAGATACTAATAGGTTACTAGTAGGGATGGATGGTGCCTCTTTTTCTTTTATGATTGGTTTTGATGG
Organism: Orenia metallireducens; assembly: GCF_003001995.1. Lineage (GTDB taxonomy): Bacteria > Bacillota > Halanaerobiia > Halobacteroidales > Halobacteroidaceae > Orenia > Orenia metallireducens_B. The sequence continues at coordinate 18,614 of NZ_PVNB01000039.1, forward strand.
AGATTATAGTAAGTTAGATTATTTAAAAGAGGATATTGGTTATTTTCCGATGGAGGTAGGTAAACCTCAAAAGATAGCCTTAATTGGTCCTGGAGGGGGAGAGGAGATTCTGTATGCTTTGATAGCTGGGGTAGGTGAGATTACAGCTATAGAGATAAATGAGAGTACAGTTTTAGCAACAGAAGAATTAAAGGAGTTTAGCGGTGATATTTATAATCATCCACAGGTTAAGACTATTATTGGTGATGGTAGAAATGTAATTAGAAAAAGCAATAATAAGTTTGATCAAATCTATCTCTCCTTAGTAATGACCAATATAGGAAGTGGTATCTCTAATGCTTTAGCAGAGAACTATATCTATACTAAAGAGGCTTTAGGAGATTATTTTAGTAAGCTAACTCTAGAAGGAATTGTTAGTTTCCGTTTTCATTCTCAGTATGATATGTTAAAGATGTTAAGTACTGTAATTGAATACTCTTATGAGACTAAAATACCTTATAGTAAAATATCTGATACTATTATTATTGGCTTTAAACCAATGAAGAATCATGGATTAAAATATCCTGTAATGTTAGTCAAACCATCAGGATTTAGTAAAAAAGAAGTTAAAGATATCTATAAATCAATGGTTGTATATGATCTTCAGCCTCTCCATTTACCTGGAATATTTGAAGATGATTCTTTGAAGAAGATGAAGGAAGGGAAATGGACTTTAGATGATTTAACTAATCAAATTCCAGCTAATATTGAGGCTACTAGTGATAACCAACCTTTCTTTTATAATTTTGAACAAGGTATTCCTAGTACTTTGTTATTGATATTAACTGGAGGATTGGTTCTACTTCTAGTTTTATTTAATCTAGGTGCATTCAAGAGTGAAGAAGATAATTTTGTTGAGTTAATCTCAATTTTTGCTTTACTAGGTATGGCTTTTATTATAGTAGAGATAACTTTAATTCAGAAATTAACCTTATACTTAGAACATCCTATTAATTCCTTTGTTACGGTAATAGCATCTTTACTAGTAGGTGCTGGAATAGCTAATCTGCTTTACTCTAAAAAAGAGATGTTAAAAATTAAAAATCCTATCTACTATTTAATAGGAGTCAGTATAGTTGAACTATTATTAATTAATAAGTTATTATACTGGACTGGAATTGAAACAATAGGACTTAAAATAATTGTTGTTATCATATTGCTTTTACCTCTAGGATTTTTAATGGGTCTTCCTTTTCCTACTATGCTTGATAAATTAAAGAATCAAGAATTAAACTCTTTAATTCCTTATATGTGGGGGATTAATGGTGTAGGAATAGTAATTGGTTCTGTTTTTAGTCTAATCTTATCAATGAAATTTGGTTTTAATTTGACTTTTGGAATGGGAGTAATCTTTTATGCATTAGTTGCTTGGTTGATAGTTAGGCTGAAATGAAAGAAGGAGGGATGGATAGTGGAAATTTTAGCGGGGTTAATTTTGGTAGGAGTTATAGTAGGAGTATTTTATCTGATTGGTAAGAAGGTAGGTGCTTTTGAACAGAAGGATAGCAATGATGATGATTTTTCTTGCCACTAATAAAAGAATGGAAAATAGAGAAGTGAGAATGAAATTCTTAAATTCTCATTTAAAAAAGAGGAGTGATTTAAGATGGATAAAAAGAAATCCCATGGTGGACATGGATTGATGATGTTGCTTTGCTGTTTAGTGATGTTTGGAGCATTTTGGTTTGTAGGTACTTCGCAAGGAGGAGAAGGGAGTTCTTGGAGCTGGCTATTATTCTTACTCTGTCCAGTGATGCACATCTTTATGATGAAAGGGATGATGGGTCACAAGAATGATGAAGATGATAGTGACAGTCATAGTTGCCATTAAAAATAAGTAATAACTGAGAATAAAAAAGGAGGTAATAATTATGTCATCATATTGTGGAAATAAGAAGGATTTAATTACTAGATTAAAGCGAGTTGAAGGTCAAATTAGAGGCATTCAAAATATGATAGATGATGAAAAGTATTGTGTCGAGGTCTTAACTCAAATTGCTGCAGTTAAAGGTGCTTTAAATAAGGTAGGGATGAGTATCTTAGAGTCCCATACCCATGGTTGTGTTAAGGATGCAGTAGATGTAGGAGAAGAAGGTGATGAGGTTATTAGTGAATTGATGGATGTTATTTTTAAATTTACTAAATAAAATTTTGATAGTTTTAAGAATATCTTCTAAGAGGCTAAACATATACTTATTATAATAATACCCCTGTATGGTATTTTGAGGAGGGATTTTAGTGGAAAGTATATATTTAGTCTCTTTTATTATTGGCTTTTTTTCTTTTTTATCACCTTGTATTATTCCGATGATTACAGTTTATTTTACCTTAATTACGGGGTTATCTTTAGAAGATTTACAATCGGCAACTATACAGAAGAAGATGAAAGCTCATATTGTAATTAGTACCTTAGTTTTTATTTTAGGATTTACTCTGGTATTTACTTTAATTGGTGGGATAGTTAGTGAAGTAGGACATGTTTTTAAGGATAATATTAGATACTTGAATATAGTTGGAGGAATATTTATTATACTTTTAGGACTAAAGACTGCTGGTCTAATTAAACTAAATTTTTTACATAAGCTTGACTTTAGTAATAAGGTCGATGTTAGGTCTGTTCCTCAAGGCTATAAGTATCTCAGTACCTTTTTAGTAGGTATCTTTTTTGCGATAGTCTGTTCTCATTGTATTGCCCCTACCTTTTATTCTGTTTTGATGTTAACAGGTACAACAGAGATTAATGGTGCTGTAGTGATGTTCTTTTTCTCAATAGGGTTAGGAGTTCCGTATCTTTTGGTGGGATTATCCTTTAATAAGGTTATTTCTATGATTAAAAAGTTTGGAAGGTATCGTAGAGATATTCAATTAGTTATGGCTTTGATTCTAATAACCTTTGGTATCTTTATGATGAGCAATAAGCTTACTTTATTAACTAAAATTTTAGATAAATTATTACCTTTTAAATTACCTTATAGCTTTTAAAGTTAAGAGTTCAAAAATTAAAAGAGGAGTGATGTTAATGAACTATGATTATGGATTATGGTCTGTAGTAATAATCAATGTGTTATGGGTATTATTCTTTATTTTCAGTTTTATTCGCCCCAAAAAGAAGTATGAATGGAGGAGCATGGGAGTAGTTAGTGCTTTTTTTGTAGCCTTATTTACTGAAATGTATGGGTTTCCTTTAACAATCTACTTACTAACTTCAGTCTTTGGTGTCAAGATGCCAGTCTTAAACCCCTTTGGACATGAGAGTGGTCATTTATTAGCCAGTTTTGGAGTGGGGGTAGAGAAGGCACTGATAGTATGTCAAATAGGAAGTTTTATCTTTGGTTTAGGGATAGTAATTATGGGAATAGGTTGGTGGCAGATTCATCGGGCTAAAGGTGAACTAGTGACTACTGGAATTTATCGTTATGTCCGTCACCCTCAGTATCTAGGAATCTTTATGCTAACAATTGGGATGATGATTCAATGGCCTACTTTATCGACCTTAATTATGTTACCAGTACTACTTATTTCTTATTACAAATTAGCTAAAAGAGAGGAAGCTGTTGTGTTAGAGGAATTTGGAGAAGAGTATGAAGAGTATATGAAAAAGACCCCTGCTTTCTTTCCAATTAAAATTAAGAGAGCTATTGCTTAAGAAGATTTAGCTAAGAGTGTTATTTAGAACTTTAAAATATTATTTGCAGGGATAAATATCTTTGCATTTAGAGTATATTAATAGCAAAAGTGTTTGCTCTAAATTTCAGTAAAACGTTAGTCTCCTATATCTCAATTTAATACATTGTTAATAGTTTTTAGATGATACTATTATGAATAATCAACTTATGTTTTAATCTAAAAGAGTAGCTTCTGCTACTCTTTTATTATCTAAATTAATTTATGTAAATAATCCTGCTACATATTTAGAAGATGGATTAGTAATTATATCATTGCTTGCACCCTGTTGAACAATCTCTCCATCTTTTAAAACAACTATCTTATCGGCTATACTAATAGCATCATCTTTATCATGGGAGACAAAGATTGAGGTGATTCCAGTCTTTTTAATGATACTCTTTAGTTCTTCTCTGATTCTAGATTGTAAACTGGCATCAAGATTACTAAAAGGTTCATCCATTAATATCAATGAGGGTTCTATTGCCAATGATCTTGCTAAGGCCACCCTTTGTTGCTGTCCACCACTGATTTGATAAGGATATCTATTTCTTAATTCTTCTAAACCAACCAGTTTTAATAACTCTTCTAGTTTTGCTTCTTTATATTCTTTACTCTTATTCTTTACTCCAAATAGTATATTCTGAGCTATTGACATATGAGGAAATAAAGCATAATCCTGAAATACCATGCCTATCTCCCGTTTTTCAGGGGGGACAAAGGTATTATCATCGACTATTGTCTCACCATTAATCTTAATCAGTCCAGCATTTGGCTCTTCAAGCCCTGAAATTAATCGTAAAACTGTACTCTTGCCGCTTCCACTCTCTCCTAATAAGCAGACTATCTCCCCTTTATCTACAGTAAAACTAAAATCTTTTAAAGTATCAACCTTAGAATTCTTATATTTAAAATTTAAATCTTTAATTTCAATTAACATTTTTACTCCCCTTTCTAGCACTAAGCTTGTGAATCCCGTATATAGCTAAACCACAGATAAGGATTATGATTATAGATGAGATAGCTGCTTCATGTATCATCTCATCACTTGCATATTCAAAGGCCTTGGTAGCCAAAGTATCAAAATTAAAAGGTCTTAAGATTAAAGTTAGTGGTAACTCCTTAAGAACTTCAATTAAGACCAATAAAAAACCACTAATTACAGCTGGTTTAATCATTGGTAAATCAACCTTAAAGAAGGTCTTAGTGATTCCTACACCTAAAGTACGGGAAGCCTCAAAGAAACTCTTACCTACTTTATCGAAACCAGACTCCACAGAATTATAACCAATAGCCAAGAATCTAATAATGTAAGCAAAGATAAGCATTAGAATAGTTGAAGTTAAGACTAGCCTCCCAGAGTATATAAGCCTATCTAATCCTAAGAAGAATAATAGAATACCTACTGCTATAACTGCCCCTGGGATTGAATAACCCAATATCGCTACCTTTGAATATATTTTAGAGAAGATGCTATCACTAATTCTTACAGTATTAGCTACAATTATTGATATAATTATAATTAATATTGAAGCAAATAATGCTACAAATATAGAGTTAAAAGAGAATATAAAGAAATCTATATTCAGAATTTTTGCATAACTCAACCAACTCCAATGAAGTAGCTGTAGTGTAGGTATCAAAAATCCAATAGCAAAGATTAATGAACAGAAAGTAGATACAAGAAAAGCTTTTACCCCTGATAATTTAATTCTAGAAAGGGGTCTAATCTTAGTAGTACTATAACTAAACCTCTTAGCTCCCCGTGAAAACTTTTCTATTAATAAAAACCCAGAGACAAAGACCATCAATAAAGCAGATAACCTTACTGCTGAATTCAAATCTCCCATACCAAACCAAGTCTTAAAGATAGCTGTACTGAAGGTTGTAATTCCGAAATATTTAACTACACCATAATCATTTAATACCTCTAACACCACTAAACTAGTCCCTGCTACAATAGCTGTTCTAGATATCGGTAAGACAACATACCTAAAAGTCTCAAAAGAGCTTCTACCTAATGTCCTTGAAGCCTCTACTAAAGAAGCACTCTGCTTGGCTAGAAATGATCTAGTAATGATAAAGACATAAGGGAATAGAAAGATAGTATAAATAAAAATTGCACCTTTTATATTCATAATATCAAAATAAGTCGGGTTCACATTAATCCCCAAATAATTCCTTAATGAGGTCTGGATAACTCCTGTATAATTTAATAAACCATTATAAGTATAAGCACCAATATAAGGAGGAATTGCTAAGGGTAAGATTAATGCCCATTTAAAGAAATTACGAAAAGGGAATTCATATTGAGTTATTAACCAGGCTGGTATTAAACCGATTAAAATAGAAAAGATCCCTGTAAAGAGAACTAGAATAGTTGAATTTATTATATAGTCTTGTAATAAGTATTCTTTAATATGATTCCAATTTTCATTTGCTGGTTCAAAGATATTTAATAAAATATTAGCATTTGGAATTAAAACAAACATGATAATAATAAAGCTTGAAATTGACCAGATATTAAACTGAGATTCTAAATTTCTCCTCTTTAACAATTTATATTCACCTACCTTTTAGTAAAAAAGGACAGCCTTTGGCTGTCCTTTAAAAATCTTTATTGCCATCCTATTTCATTGAAGATTTCAACTGCTTTTTGGTTGAATTCTCCTAATTTAGTTAAGTTGATATCTTGAGTTTCAAATTCTCCCCATGACTTCAATAGAGCTGAGGCTTCTACACTTGGGTTTGCAGGATACTCATAGTTAGCCTCTGCAAAGAATTCTTGGGCCTGAGCATCTGTTAAAAATTCGATTAACTTAATAGCATTATCTTTATTCTTAGCATGCTTAGTAAGTCCGATTCCACTTACGTTAATGTGTGTTTCATCTAAGAAACGTACTCCAACTTGCTTTCCTACTTTTACTTCTTCTGGGTTAGAAGAGTTTAACATCTTTCCGATATAGTAAGTATTCATAATCGCTAAATCACCAGTTCCTGCTGCAACTGCTGTTGCTTGGGCTCTATCATTACCTTTAGGAGTTCTAGCCATGTTATTTAAGACACCTTCTGCCCATGCTCTAGCATATTCTTCACCTTCTGTAGCGATTAATGATGCAAGTAATGATTGGTTATAGATGTTTGATGAAGATCTTACTAAGATTTTATCATTCCATTTAGCAGCAGTTAAATCTTCATATGTATTGATTTCTAAAGGATTTACTCTGTTTCTAGCATATACTACAACTCTTCCTCTAACAGTTAAAGCAGTCCATTGGTTATCTTCATCTCTTAAGTTTGCTGGAATATTATTTAATACTGTTTCACTATCTATTGTTTGTAATAATCCTGCTGCTTTTGCTCTATGTAATCTACCAGCATCAGCAGTAATTAATAGATCAGCATTTGTGCTTTCGCCTTCTCTATTAATTCTTTCGATTAACTCATCAGAACCACCTTTTAAAACATTTACCTTAATACCTGTCTTTTCTTCGAATTGCTTTAATAACTCTGCATCAGTATCATAATGTCTATTTGTATAAAGGTTAACCTCACCATTGTCCTTTCCAAATAAGAAATCAAAGAATCCTGCCGATGCAGGTGTTGATGAAACTGTTCCTACTAATACAGCTAAAGCCAAAATAAATAATGATTTTTTCAAAGTAACCACTCCTTATAATATAATTTTAAATTTTAGTATTATCTATTGGATATTTATTGGTACTACTTAATCTTAATACTATATACTATTAACAATCTCCATTCCTAAAATATTCTTATATAGAAAATAAGAGTATTCTTTGTCTACAATAATTGCTACAACTTTTTGACTAATAAATTAATCACTATTAGATTAATTAGTTGTTATACTAATACTCCCCCTTTCTAACAAGTGATAATGATAACAATTTTCATTTCTATGGTAAATTATAATAAAACCTATATGTTTTGTCAAGTATAATTTTAGAATAACCTTGTATTGATTAAAAACTGTATGTATAAATAAAGTATCCCTTTTACACTTGGAAATGATAACTTTTTAAATTTTATGCTATAATAGCTCTTATCTAAGTATTTTATTTTTATTAAATCTAAAGATGAAATTTAGTACTTAAAAGGATATTCAATAATAATGTTAGAAGGGGGATAAATTATGACTAAAAGAACAGAAAAAATCAAATATAGATATAATCGGATTGCACCAATTTATGATAGGTTAGAGTCAATAATGGAAAAAGGAAGAATGGGTGATTGGCGTCAGAAACTATGGCAACAAGTTAAAGAGTTAGCTAAAGGAAAAGAAAATGTTAAATTATTAGAAGCAGGGGTTGGTACTGGAAAGAATATGTCATATTATCCTGAAAGAATTGAAGCTTATGGAATAGACTTTAGTGAGAGGATGTTAGTAGAGGCTAAAAAGAGAACAGAAAAATTAAAGGTTCAAGTAGAGCTAAGAGAGATGGATATTCAAAAATTAGATTTTTCAGATGATTATTTCGATATAATCGTAACTAGTTGTGTTTTCTGTTCTGTACCTGATCCAGTACAGGGTTTAAAGGAACTGAAAAGAGTCTGTAAAGATGATGGTAGGATTATAATGCTAGAGCATATGCGTAGTGAAAAAGAGCCTTTAGGATATTTTATGGATAGTATTAATTGGGTTAGTTTATTAACTTGGGGAGCCAATATTAATCGTAAAACTATGGAAAATATAAAGAAGGCGGGTTTAGAAGTTATTAAGGAGGAGGATTTATTATTGGATGTGGTTAAGGAGTTAATTCTCTCTCCTTAAATTAGTTAGAAGTTGTATATTAATTATAAAAAGTTATAGCCTATTTTAGAACATATGAACAAAGGTATTAATTATATCTTTATATAATTGATATATGAAGGTTGATTAATTTATAGAAGGAGGAAGATATGAAAAAATTAGTTAAAAAACTAGTTATAGTAGCAATTGTATAACTAGTTTTGCATGGGATTTGGCAATATTTACAATGTGGTATTTTTTATACGATGGAGGGGCAAAGTTCCTTTGAGCATACAGGTTTAATGATTAGTGCCACTATTGGTGATGTTAATATTGCTCTTGTATTATTTCTATTATTAGTTTTTGTAAATAAGGATAAGAATTGGATTATGAAGCAGTGGGAGAGAAAAGAGATTGTGATAAGTATTTTATATGCTTTATTTGTAAGTTTCTTTTTTGAAGTCCATGCTTTATATACTAATCGTTGGGGGTATAGTACTGATATGCCTTTATTTCCTGCAACTAATATCGGTTTATTGCCTGTAATTCAATTGTTAATCTTATTACCATTAGGCTCTTGGATTGCTAAGAGGACATTAAGTAAATTTAATTAGAGTACAGACTAACATTCCTATTTATTACTTCTTTTGTATAGTATATATTAATTCAAAAGAAGGAGGGATGATGAATGGGGGATTATGGTCGGTTTGATGATAATTATGTATTTGTTATCTTCTTAATTTTGATATTATTATCTGCTTATTAAATTTACACCACTTTACAAAAATCAGATAAAACATTTACCTAAAAATAACAAAGTCAGACACCTAAATCCTAGAGATAATAATCATAGTCAATAAAAACTA
>NZ_PVNB01000040.1 GCF_003001995.1 Orenia metallireducens
GATTTTTGTACTGGGCAGTACTTATCCATTTAATCAGAGGAGTTTTCTTTTTACAACAGGTATTTTATTGAAATATCTAGATGCAACGCTAGTGATTTATTTTGTTCGTGTTTAACTATTTTGTGTGATTATTTTCTTAAAAAGGTGCTATCTGCTAGTATAGCTCTTTCTAAATTTATAATATATGCTGAAATAGAAAAAGCCATATAGAATCATCTAGCCCTTCAATTAATCATCTCTTTTAATCTATCCAAATAATTTAATGGCTATCATAAAAGATTAATTAGGGGATTTATCTATATGGCTTATAATTAAATTTGATTATAATATATGAACTTCTCTTCTTTCTAATTATAATTTAAATTTATCTATTACCTTTGATAAATCCGTAGACATAATCGCTAACTCCTGTGAAGAACTAACAATCTCCTCGGTAATAGCAGACTGCTGTTGACTAGAAGCAGAGACCTGTTCAGTATTAGCTGCAAATTCCTCAGTTACTGATGCTATATTATCAATAGCACTTTTAATATCATGACTCTTATGATTCATACTATCTATATGAGAAGTTACACTCTGGATAACCTGACTTAATTGTAGTGCAATCTCCTTAATATCCTTAAACCTATTACCAGTATCTTCAATAGATTCAACACTATCACTGACTACACCTTCACTATTTTTCATCTGTTCAACAGCTTTATCTACTTGATTTTGAATATTACTAATCAACTTAGCTATATTACTAGTAGCTACTGATGATTCCTCAGCCAATTCTCTAATCTCATCAGCTACAACTGCAAAACCACGCCCATGCTCTCCAGCCCTTGCTGCTTCAATGGCTGCATTTAGAGCCAATAGATTAGTCTGCTCTGCTATACTACCAATTAGATTCACTATCTCATCAATCTCCTTAGAGTTCTCACCTAAAGCAAATATAATCCCAGACACATCTTGAGCACTGACCTTCATCCTATTAATCATTTCGATAGAATGATCAATTGCTTGATTACCTAACTTTACATCCTCTAAAACATTATCAGAAATCTCGGTCATATCCTTGGTCTTGTTTTCAATACTTTCAATTTCCAGATTTAATTCTCCCATACTATTGGATATCTTCTCAATCTCACAAGAATTATCCTCAGCACCAGTAGCTATCTCTATAACTGACTTAGTAACCTGATCTGCACCTTCACCCATCTGATCCCCTGCTGCTGACAATTCCTCACTAGAAGCCGTTAAGTTCTCAACAGATTCACTGATATTAATAACCATATCTTTTAAATTCTTAAGCATATTATTAAGTGCAGTTCTTAATTGTCCTACTTCATCTTCAGATTTTACTTCTAAATTTTCTAGCTCTAAATTACCTTCAGCAATCTGATTAGCAAATTCTGCTGCTTCTACCATCGGCTTAGATAATTTAACTGCGATAAAATAAAAAGATATTATAATTAATAAAGAGATAAGTGAAGTAAATAATAATACTCTATTAAAGACCTCAGAGATCATCTGATTGACAAACTCTTTAGAAGCTCCTACATACCAAATTCCGATAATCTCCCCTTGAGCGTTTTTAATAGGAGTATAACCTGTTTGATAAAGATGACCTACTACATTAGCCTCTCCATAATAATCTCTACCTTCCTCTAATACTTTTCTTTCTACTTCCTCAGAGACTAAGGTTCCCACTGCTCTTTTACCATCTTTTTTGACATTGGTAGCTATTCTTTTATTCTTAGCAAAGATAGTTACGGTATCATTGGTCAATTGGCCTATATGATCTACAATGGCAAAATTATTATTCATTAACACCTCACCTTTGTAGAGCTTGTCACCTTCAAGGTGCCAATCACCTGGGAATTTCTGTTCAATAATATCATATCCTGTGGCTAAATCCGTCTTCACCTTAACAACTGCTACATCTTTGGCTTTATCAGTGACTACAACTTTTACTACAGTTAAAGTTGCCCCCAATAATAACATTATACTAACGATAATCATAGCTACTAACTTCTTCTTTAACGATGTTCTCTTGATTAAGTTCATAGATTAAGCCTCCCTTTATCCTAAGATAAATTAATAAAAATAAATAGCCCCAACCAAAATAAATAACCCCAATTAACAATATTAATAATTCTATACGTTATTGTCAATTACCTTCAAAAATATCATTAATCTAGTGATAATTAAAATTTAAACTATACCATTTTAAAAAAATTTATATATTTCATAAATGAGCAATAAGTTTTTCGGTTTTAATCCAACCGCTCAAAATTCTTAGCTACAGGGGTATAAATCAACCTCTTCATGAAATAAAAAAATGAGCCTCTCGGCTTTAATCAAGCCCCTTCGAGTTTTTTTAAAATCAAAAAAACTCTTCGTGGAATAAAAAATGAGCCTCTCGGCTTTAATCAAGCCCCTTCGAGTTTTTTTAAAATCAAAAAAACTCTTCGTGGAATAAAAAATGAGCCTCTCGGCTTTAATCAAGCCCCTTCGAGTTTTTTTAAAATCAAAAAAACTCTTCGTGGAATAAAAAATGAGCCTCTCGGCTTTAATCAAGCCCCTTCGAGTTTTTTTAAAATCAAAAAAACTCTTCGTGGAATAAAAAATGAGCCTCTCGGCTCATTTTTTATTCCCACTCTATGGTTGCAGGTGGTTTGGAAGTAATATCATAAACTACTCTATTTACTTGTGGAACTTCATTGGTAATTCTAGTAGATATCTTCTCTAATACCTCATAAGGAATTCTAGCCCAATCAGCAGTCATTGCATCCTTACTCTTAACAGCTCTTAAACCGATTGTATAACAGTAAGTACGTCCATCTCCCATCACACCTACACTACGCATCGGAGGTAGTACAGCAAAATACTGCCAAATCTCTCTACCTAAACCAGCCTTTTTAATCTCATCCCTATAGATATAATCTGCCTCTTTTAAAATCTCTAGCTTATCTTCTGTTACTTCTCCTAAAACTCTAATTCCTAAACCTGGACCTGGGAAGGGTTGTCTCCAAACGATCTCATCAGGTAATCCTAGCTCTGAACCTACTTCACGTACCTCATCTTTAAATAGCTCTCGTAATGGTTCAATTAGTTTGAATTCCATATCTTCTGGTAATCCACCTACATTATGGTGACTTTTAATTGTAGAAGCACCTTCACTACCTCCACTTTCAATTACATCAGAGTAGATAGTTCCTTGTACCAAATACTTAGCATTACCAACCTTAGTTGCCTCTTCTTCAAATAATCTAATGAACTCATTACCGATAATTTTGCGCTTCTCTTCTGGATCTGCCACTCCTGCTAGCTTAGATAAGAACCTCTCTTGAGCATTGACATAGACTAGATTCATATCAAACTCTTTAGTAAAGGTCTCTTCTACTTCTTGCCCTTCATCCTTTCTTAGTAAACCATGGTCTACAAAGATACAGGTCAATTGATCTCCAATTGCTTTATGAACCAAAGCTGCAGCAACTGAAGAATCTACCCCACCAGATAGTCCACAGATAACTTGAGCATCTCCTACTCTTTCCTTGATCTCCGCAACAGTTTCTTCAATATAATTAGTGGTTGTCCAATCCCCTTGGCACTTACATACATTGTACAAGAAATTATTGATTATCTCCGTTCCTCTTGGAGTATGTACTACCTCTGGGTGGAATTGAACCCCATAAAATCCTTTATCTTGATTCCCTACAGCTGCTGCTGGAGAGTTCTCTGTATAACCGATTATCTCAAAACCTTTAGGTACTTGTGTTACTCTATCTCCATGGCTCATCCAACACTCAAGCTCTTCACCTAAATCAGTAAAGATATCCATTTTATTCTTTACATTCATCATAGCACGACCATACTCACGACTCTCCGCTCTCTCTACCTTTCCTCCTGGTAAAGTATGGCACATGATTTGCATCCCATAACATATTCCAAAAATCGGTACACCTAATTCAAATATCTCCTCATCTACATAAGGAGCATCCTCTACATATACACTAGCTGGTCCGCCTGAGAAGATAATCCCTTTTGGGTTTAACTCCTTAATCCTATCTACTGAAACATTATAAGGTAAAACCTCAGAATAAACATTACATTCTCTGACCCTGCGAGCAATCAGTTTACTATACTGTGCCCCAAAATCTAATACCAAAATCAATTCATGATTTCTATTCTGGCTCATTAAATTCCCTCCTAAAATTTTATTAATATAATACTATAAAGTTGACTATATAAGTAAAAATCCCAAATTATAATCTAAAAATAAAGATTACAACTTGAGATATAGTGATAGATTGATATTATCATAATCAATATTATATACCAATATAACTATATCTCGTAGTCGACTAATTTACGGCTAGTCGGTAGAAACTATCGAGCCTTATTCCCGAAATTATACGAAATTAAAATAAAATTTATTATTACATTGTTAGCTTCACACCTTGTAGTATAAGTTACATTGAATCTCTTGTCAAGATTAAAAATAGTTTTACTAAAATTATACTCTTTTAAACTAATCGAAGTTATTTTATTAATTTTTTTAATAATTCACGCCCCTCTTCAACACTAACAAGCAGCTCTTCATCTGCTACCAAACCTTTAAATAATTGAGCCACTATAGGTATAGCATTATCAAAAGATTCAATACCACCTTTTAACACTTCTCTTCCTCCTTGAGCAGCCACTTCACCATCATCTAAAATTATAAATCTCTCTCCCCATTCAGCCGCAAAATTCAAATCATGGGTAGCTATAACTATCGTCTTACCTTCTGCAATAAGCCTATCCAGTATTTGAATCAAAGTTTGCGTTCCTAAGGGATCTAAAAAAGCTAAAGGTTCATCTAAAAAGATTATTTCAGGCTCCATTATTAAAACTCCAGCCAAGGCAACTCTTCTCTTCTCTCCATAACTTAAATGATGGGGATTTTTCTTTAAAAGGTCTTCTATCTTTAATAAATTCACCAGTTCTGCTAACTTATTTTGAATTTCATCTACAGATAACCCAAATTGCCTAGGTCCAAATAGAATATCCTCTTCTACTGTTGGAGCAAAGACCTGGTCATCAGGATTTTGAAAGAGATAAGCCATCTTCTGTCGAACAATCCTTTCATCTATCTTAGATAAATCCTCTCCTTTAAAAAGAACCTCTCCACTGTCTGAAGAATAAACTCTTAACAGATTAAAGAATAAGGTTGATTTCCCAGCACCATTTGCTCCTAGAAATATAGTAGGCTGATTCTTATTAATATAGAAGGAAATATCCTTTAAAAATGGCTTATCCTCATAAGAGAAGTTCAATTTATTCACTTCTAAGATTACTTCTTTATCTCTTTTCACAGATTTCCTCCTAAGATATTATATTTTTGTAACTTTAAAGTTGAACTTACTGGGGATATTACACCACATTCAAATTTAACTATAGATCTGAATATTTATAATTATTCCTCTTCCCCTGTAATCAACGTTTCAGCATTTAGCCCTCTTAGCTTCATTGCTTGATAAACTTTATCACTCTTATCAATAGAGCGAACTACTCCAGCCCCAATGCTTTCTGCCAGTACAGAGTACTCTTTTATAGAGAATTTCTTCTCTACTCTTCTTCCTCGTAGTTTACGGGCTAGAATAAATTTATTCATCTCTATCTTAAAGGTTTTATGATATCTAAAGATGAAGAAGATTGTGACTATCAGCAAGTTAGGAATCTTCAACTCTTTCATCGCTAAAATCAAGTCATTTTCATTAAAATTACCTAACAGATTAATATTGAATATAATGATTATTAAGAATTTTAAACTCAAATGAATAGCAAATTGCCAACCATGCTCATGAAAGAATCCTAAAACTATAATGGTTAGAAAAAAAGGTATAGCAAAATAGAACCTCTGCCATACCTTCTTGAATGATTTATTACAAAAAGCTATCATAATCATTGCAGTAAATAATCCAATTAATAATCCTAAACTACTAATTTGTAAAACTAGTATGACTCCTATTAAATAGCTAAGCAATCTATTCTTAGCCTTAATTCTCATCTTGCTTGACTACCTTCTGATTTATAATCACTTTAGCAAGTAAAGTTAAAAACATATATGTAAGCCCTACACCTAAAAGTCCTGCTAATCCTGTTGCCACTAATCCATCACCTATCGGTAGCTGATAATCAGAGAATATAGAAAAGCTATCTTTAGAATAATCAATAAAACCTAAATCCTCTGCCACCCTTTCTAAGCCATCAGGATGGGAGGAAGCTAAAAACGAATTAAAGAAAGCTAATAATAAGATAACTCCAAGAATCCACAAGAACACTTTCTTAGTGAACACCACAATCACCTACCCTATAATTTAACAGCTCTAATCGATTGGGAATAACCCGTTCTAAATAACTTACTATTAGGACAGTAATTACCCCTTCAATCAAACCTACCAAAAGATGCCATCCTATCATAGCAGGTAAGACTAAATCCAAAGCAATAGTTCCAGAGATAGCCAATTCCAATGCTGCAACACCCGCTGAGATTACAGTTGCCAAAAATGCTGCTAAAAATACACTCATCTTAGCAGATTTAGTTATCCTCTGCAAGACAATATAAAGCCCATACCCCGCAAAGACTTGAACCACAGCCATATTAAAGATATTGGCCCCTAATACAGTAATCCCACCATCCATAAAGAAGATAGCCTGAATCACTAAGATAGCAGTAATTACTATAGTTGCAGCCCAAGGACCAACCACCAGCATCGCCAATACCCCACCTAATAAATGACCCGAAGTACCAGCAGCAATTGGCAGATTAATCATCTGTGCTGCAAAAATAAATGCTCCTAGCAGACCTAATAGAGGAATCTTCTCCTCAGCAAAATTATTCTTCAACTTATCTAAACTAAACTTCAAAGCTCCAGCTGTACCTAAATAAGTTCCTATACAGGTCTTTAAATCTAAAAAACCATCTGGTATATGCATTTCACCCTCTCCTTATCTATAAAATCTATTCAATTGTACTAAGTGTTAACTTTCCATGCTTAATCCCTTTTAAAGCAATCAATTTATTGGATATATCCTCAATCTCCTCAAGCTTTCCCTCTACTATAATCACCTCTAAACAATAATCATGGGACAGATGAAGATGAAGGTTGGACTTAAATAGGTGATGATAATCATGCTGCAACTCTACCATCTTATCGATCAATCCCCTCTGATGATGGTTATAAATTAAAGTTAATGACCCTACCACCTCTTCTTTAATCTCTTTACATCTTTTCTCAATAAGCTTCTCTCTAATCAAATCTCTAATAGCCTCAGAGCGATTATTATAACTTTCTTCTATCATATTATCGAATTTTTCTAATAATTTTTCCTCAATAGAGACCCCGAAACGTACTAACTCCGACATACTTCACCTCATATCTAAATTATATTACAACTAGTTAATATTTAGTAGCACAAAAATAAGATTAGTGTTACTAAGTATTATTTAGACAGTTAATATTTTTCTCCTGCTCAAAGTTTAAAAAATCAATAATTAAAGAAGTGTTGGAGAATATTCTCCAACACTTCTTTAATTAAAATAGGCTATTATCATCTCCTAGTTTATAATGACACATCTTCAATTTATCAATCATTGGTAGATCATAAGGACAGGCATCTAGACATTTTTCACATTCAGTACAGTGATTAGCTTTAACCTCTAGCTTCTTATATAAATCTCTAGCCATCTCCTGATTACCAAACCAGAATCTTAATCTATCACGTAAAGCAAAATCTGCTGGATTACGTGGCTTGCCATCACGCATTTGACGATCATAATAACCTTCTAACTTAAAGATTTCTCGAATATTAATTCCTTCAGGACAAACATCATCACAACTACCACATTGACGACAAATATAATCTCCTAGCTCTGAGGCATCTTTAAATAGCTTTTCTTTCTCATCTTTAGTCATTGCTACGAAGTTATTAGCAAAATCAATATCTAGCTTAACCATCTCTTCACTATTCATCCCTGTAACTACCATAGAAACTGGTAAAGAGAAGGAATATCTAAAGGCTTGCTTGGCAGAACGCCATAAGAAGCCATCAGCAATTGGCTTCATGCAGATCAACCCTACATTCTTCTCTTGGGCTAAAGGAATTAACTCACCTTCTAATTTCGGGAAGTTAAAACGGTCAAAATAATTTAAAGTAGCCATCACTACATCAAACTCATCGGTTCTAATAGCTTCAATCAAAGTATCTGGTTGCCCATGCATAGAGATAGCCACATAACCGATCTTTCCTGCCTCTTGCAATTCTCTAACAGCTTCCATAGCACCACCAGAACTTAATATCTTATCTAAATCCTCTTTAGTTCCTACAGCATGCATAAAAATCAAGTCTAAATAATCAGTCTGTAAATTCTTCATACTTCTTTCTATATCAGCCTTAGCTCCGGCTTTATCTCTGGAACTGGTTTTGGTGGCCAATACTAGCTCATCTCGCCTTTGGGCAATAACCCCACCTATCTTTCTTTCTGACTCACCATCTCCATAATCGGCAGCTGTCTCAATATAATTTCCACCTTGATCTAAGTAATAATTTAAGAGACTTCTTGCTTTCTCAGTAGGAATCTCTAACAAATGAAAGCCACCAAATCCCAGCAGACTAACCTCCAAACCAGTTCTACCTAAAACTCTCTTTTCCACAATAAATCATCCTCCCTATGCTATTATAATCTAAAACTTCTTGATTTAACTTGGCTAGCTAAACAATTTTAGCCTATGCTCCATAGGGTAAATCAAACCTTCTTGTGACTACTTCTATAACTATCTATTATTATTTGGTAGACTTCTTTAATTGGGAGATTGTATTCTGTAGCTATCCTCTGGCACTCATCATATTCTGGAGCATATTTCAGCACTTCACCATTCTGATAAGCAACCTTCATAGTTACTTCACCAAATTGGCTATCAACTTTAACAAACTTTCTAGTTAACTTTTCACGGTCTAGATTATATTTTCTAATTCCTAGGGTAGTAGTCTCTCTAAATAAAATCTCTTCAAACTTCTTCACATTCTTCTTGTGGCACAACAGACTTAGCTTAATTCCTGGACGGTTCTTTTTCATAATGATATTGGTTAGGTAGAAGTCCAAAGCACCTTCTTTAAAGACTAAAGGAAATAGATGAGAATAAATCTCTGGATTCATATCATCGATATTAGTCTCTAATATTACTAAATTCTCTTCACTTTTTTTTTACCTAAAACCACTCTTAGTACATTTGTAACCTCTAAATCCTTCTTTCCTAAACCATAGCCCACCTTCTCAATATTAATCTCTGGAAGTGGCTTAAACTCTTTAGCCAAAGTCTTAATAATAGCAGCTCCTGTTGGAGTAACCAGTTCACTCTCTATCCCTTTAGAGTAAACAGGAACACCTTCTAATATCTCTAAGGTTGCTGGAGCAGGTACTGGGATATTTCCATGGGCACACTTTACAAAACCTGTACCTAAATGCAGGGGAGAAGAATAAATCTCATCTACCTCCAATAAATCTATACAGATAGCTACCCCAACTATATCTACAATCGAATCAATAGCACCCACCTCATGAAAATGTACCTCTACTATACTCTTGTTATGTATCTTTGCCTCTGCTTTGGCTACTAGCCTAAAGATACTCTTACTTAAGTCTTTGACACTAGCTTTCAATCCACTATCATCTATTATCTCCTCTATATCAGCAAGATTTCTATGCTCATGATGATGGTGATGACTATGTTCATGAGTATGATTATCTGAATGTTGATGCTGGTGGTTGTGTTCACGATGGTTGCTTTCTGAATGATTATGGTGATGGTGATTTTTTATAATAACATCAAAATCAGTTCCTGTAATTCCATTTTTCTGTCCCTTTTTAATCTCTAATTCATAACCATCTATACCTATTTTATTTAACTCTTCTAAAAATAGCTCTTGATCTATACCTAAATCCAGTAAAGCTCCAATAGTCATATCTCCACTAATTCCTGATAAACAATCAAAGTATAGTATCTTACTCATAACTAGCCCCCTTTAAGTTCAGTAACGAGTGACGAGTAAAACAATAATTATTATCAAACCTCTTCACTCTTCCTACGAGTCCGTTGGACTCTCCGTGAGGGGAAAATACCCAAACGAATTTTCCCACTCCACTCTTCACTCTTGACTGCCTTTTACTGCTCTTTCTAGCTGTTGATTAATACTACTAGCTAGATAAGCTGCCCCAAAACCATTATCGATATTTACTACCCCAATTCCACTAGCACAGCTATTTAACATGGCTAATAAAGTGGCTAAACCATTAAAGTGAGCACCATAGCCAACACTTGTCGGTACAGCTATGACTGGCTTATCGACCAATCCTCCTACTACACTTGCTAAGGCACCTTCCATACCAGCTACAGTTATAATTACACTGGCTTCATTTAACTTATTACGATTAGATAAGAGTCTATGGATTCCAGCTACTCCTACATCATAGAGTCGTTCTACACTATTGCCCATTACCTCTGCTGTAATTGCTGCTTCCTCAGCTACTGGTATATCCGAAGTTCCACCTGTTACCACCAATATCTTACTTTTAGTCTTTTCTATCTCTCGCTGCTTGACTACAATAATTCGTGCAGCACTATAATACTCCAAATCTTCAGTAATCTCTTTTAAGCCTTCATAAATCTCTTCATTGGCTCTAGTAGCAAGAACATTATTATTTCTCTCTAACATCTTAGCTACTATTCCTTTAATATGCTCTACCGACTTTCCTTCACAATAGATCACTTCAGGATAACCATTTCTCAGACCCCGATGATGATCTATCTTGGCATATCCCAAATCTTCAAAGGGTAAATCATTCAATTTAGTCATAGCATTATCTATCGATAAATTGCCATCTTTTATCCCTTCTAAAATTGATTTAATATCTTCTTTCTTCAATTATTAGTACCTCCTTTATTCTTTAATCAATAACCATTTCTTCTTTACTCAATACCTCATTCATACTGCCTGTTCTATAACCAGCTAAATCTAAAGTCACATAGGTAAAGCCAATCTCTTTTAATTTATTAGCGATTTCATCCATTTTATCTAAGCTGAAGAATTTCTCTCTCTCCTCTGGTGCAACTTCGATTCTAGCAATCTCACCATGATGTCTAACCCTTAACTGTTTGAGATCTAAATCTCTTAGATAATCTTCTGCCTGTTCAACCATAGATAGTTTGCTCTCATTTATCTCTTCACCATAAGGAAATCTAGAGGATAGACAAGCAAAGGCTGGCTTATCCCAAGTTGGAAGCCCTAATTCTTTAGATACTGCTCTAATATCATCTTTAGTAAACTCCGCATCCTTTAAAGGACTGACTACCTCTAAATCTGCTGCCGCCTTCATCCCAGGTCGAAAATCTCCAACATCATCTAAATTAGACCCATCAAGCACATACTTAATCCCATGCTCTTTAGCTACTTCCTCTACTTTAGTAAATAATTCATGCTTACAATAATAACATCTATTAGGTGGATTCTTAGCAAAACCATCAATATCTGTCTCTTCTGATACAATAACTACCTGTTTAATCCCGATTTGCTCTGCTAACTCTTTGGCCTCTTTAAACTCTCTTTCTGGGTAGGTTGAGGATCTAGCAGTAACTGCAAGAGCCTTCTCCCCTAAAACATCATAAGCAACCTTACTTAAAAAGGTACTATCTACTCCTCCCGAAAATGCTATAGCCACACTGTCTAAATTCTTAATAATCTCTTTTAACTTGGTATATTTCTCTTCTAAAGTCATTATTCTCACTCCTTTAATATAAACATCAATAAGCTCTATCTTACGTTAATCTATAATTTAAATCTAAGATTATATGGGTATATTGCGACAGTTTTGCTACTAGCTTATAGCTACTGGTTATTAGCTAAGACCTTAAAAGCTAAAGGCTAGAAGCCAGCAGCGGATTTATCACAAAGGGCTGGTTTTTAGCCCTGAAGAAGTAGTTAATAAAAAAGTGTCGTAATATCTCTATATTGTATCAATTTTCATAGCAATAAAGTTAGTCAACAGAGTATACACGTTATCAGCTATTACTTCTCTACAGGAGCACACTCTTTTAAGCGATCAATAATCGGTAGATGTTGAGTACATTGATCTTCACACAATCCACACTCGATGCAATTTTCTGCTCTACTCTCCGGTCTACTCTTCAGTGGTCCCCAATTTCTTCTTTCATTTACTTTGTCACCAAGAATGTCTTTATCATCATTTATAATCATCTCATTATAAGCCATCATATAAGCTGGAATATATATATCAACAGGACAGCCCAGACAATAACCACAACCTGTACAGAGCTTATCTAAGCCTTCTTTTAAATGGGACTTGATCTCTTCAATCTTTTGATCACTAATCTCCTCAAGAGAATTAGCCGCTGCTATATTCTCTTCTAGTTCTTTAATATTATTAATTCCTGCTAAAGTAACAGTAATCTCTTTATGAGCCATATTAAACTTCAATGCTCCTTGAGCCACACTATCTTCTGGGTTCTGTTTAATAAAAGAATAGAAATCTGGATTCTGAGGTATTACCCCTCCACCTAATGGATTCATGGTTACTACTCCTAATCCCTTCTCATAAGCTGCTTTAAGTCCTTTCTCACGATAGGCAAAATTACTAGCATTATAACCTAGTAATATCCCTTCAAAGAGGTCATCATTGATTATCTGGACAATCTCATCACCATTGGCATGGGTAGAGAAGACTAGATGGTCAATCAATCCTTCCTCTTTTAATTTTAAAGCCCCTTCATAAGGTCCACCTTTTTTTATTACCTTTCTATACATATCTAAGTCTAAAATACACCACATATGTAAAAAATCAATCTTATCAACGTTCATCCGCTTCAATGAAGTCTCAACTCGCTTACGAAGATCATCAGCCGTTGGATCCTTTGTCACCATACTCTTAGTAGAGACATAAAAATCATTGGGCATATCTTTAAAGGCTTCTCCATAAATAAGCTCACTCTTATCATCACAGTAATCTGGAGCAGTATCAAAATAATTAATTCCCAGCTCAGATGCTCTTCTTACAATCTGAGCATTCTCTTCAATACTTCTATTTTTTGTATCAAATCTCATTCCACCAAAACCTAACGCCGATAATTTCTTACCTGTTTTACCATATTCCTTATATATCATCTTTATTAATCACCCTTTTTCTATTTAATAAGAACTTCTCTAATGGATTAAACATCACTTAATATAATTCAAACCTCTTTACACTGGCAACACCATCTAAATTAGCCACTAACTTAAAAGCTTCATGAATTACTTTAGTAATTTTATAATAGTACCTTTTAGCAAAAACTAAGCATACGATATCTAGTAAGAATTTAAATAGAAATATAAACTAACAGGTTAATCTCTATAAAATCAAATAACTTACTTCTTCAATCATTTATCTTATAATTTGGATTACAGACATCTGTCTCTTCCTTTATAGTAAGGTTATTATAGCACTTTAACTTCTTATTAATTTTAACTAAGGATTGCTTCATCTTCTCTATCTTCTGCTCTACTTTCAGCTTATGCTCAAGTATTATCTGTCTTCGCTGTTCAGTCGTTTCATCACCAACTCTACAAAGATCAACATAATCCTTTATCTCAGCAATAGGCATACCTGTATCTCGCAGACAGCAGACCAACTGCACCCATTCAATATCATTATCTTTAAAGATGCGATTACCATGTTCATTGCGTTCAATAAATGGTAATAAACCTTCTTTTTCATAATATCTAAGTGTATAGGTCGTCAAATCAACCATTTCAGCCACCTGTCTAATTGTATATTCCATTAATTTCCCTCCAGATACTTAGTTCTAATTATATTATACACATTAGAGTTCACTCTAAGTCAATAGTTTATTAAAAATATTTCTATTATGCAGCTATAGTAAAATAAAAAAGGTCTCCAAAACCCTAGACCTTCTTCATTAATTTAAATATTTTAGATATAATCTAGTAAAGTAAGACTAGACCATTCCTTCCATTCCACCTGCAACTATATTTTTTATTTCTGTTTGAACTATTAATCAAATATTATCACATAATTTTCTTAGCTATCCAAATTATCGGTTTACCTAATATCCCTTCTAAATCCTTCTCTACTCCCTTTAATTCTTCTGGAATATTAATATTCTGAGGGCATTTTGTTACACATTGCCCACAATCAACACATTGTGAAGCCAAAGAAATTTTAGAAGAAAATAGTCCACCATTAAATCCTAAATATTGAAGCCGAGCCCTTTTATCATTAAACATATGATAAGAGTTATATTTTTCAAAACAGGATGGAATATCAACGCCAGCAGGGCAAGGCATACAATATTGGCAACTTGTACAGCCAACCTTCATAATCTCTCGATAAGTATCTGCTACTTGGTTCACTAGCTCCAACTCTTTATCTGTTAATGAATTAGGCTCTGCTGCTGATGCAATTCTTATATTCTCATCAATATGGGCATCTACATTCATTCCTGATAAGACTAAAGTAATCTCTGGATGATTAAGTATCCATCTTAAAGACCATTCTACTGGTCTCCTTTCTACTTCAGATCTACTCCATAATTTTTTTATCTCCTTTGGAGGTTCTACAGCAAGGTTTCCTCCACGCAATGGTTCCATTACTATTACAGCTATATCCTTAGCAGCTGCATATTTCATTCCGACTGTACCAGCTTGATTATCGGTATCAAGAAAATTATATTGAATCTGACAGAAAATCCAATCATAATCATCTATAACCTGCTTAAAATCTTCAGCAACTCCATGATAAGAGAATCCAGCATTAATAATCTTGCCACTTTTCAAAGCCTCATCTAAAAACTCAATTACACCATTCTTTTTAGCTTTTTCCCAACTATCACCATTCAAATTATGAACTAAATAATAATCAATATAGTCTGTCTGCAATTTCTCTAGCTGTTCATCTAATATTTTGTGCATCTCTTCTTTAGAGTCAGTCTTCCAATGAGGAAGCTTTGTTGCCAATTTAACCTTTTCACGATAATTATTTTCAGCCAAAATTCTTCCTACAATCTCTTCACTCTTTCCATTATGATAAGGATAAGCTGTATCAATATAATTAACACCACGATCAATTGCTGAATGCATCTGCTGCTTAGCTTTCTCTTCATCAACTCCTACCATCTTTGTCGGTAGCCTCATAGCCCCATACCCCAGTACAGAAAGCTTATCTCCAATCTTAGGCACTTCTCGATATAACATAATCTTTGCCCCCCCTTAATATAATTTATAAATAGCTCTTTAAAAGATACTTCCTCTATTATTTAGAGAGCATATCTTTAAAAAGCTATATTTTCTCTATAACCATTACTTTGTAATTCCATCCCAAATCATCTGTATTAATTGCTCAATCTCCTTTTCGGTCATTTTAATCTCTCCATTAATATATGACCTGACTAATCCCATTACAGAACTCTGAAAATATTGGATAATCAGTTCAAGAGATATATCTTCTTTGAGTAAACCTTCTTCATCTAACATCTTAAAGATCTTTTTGACTCCCTTTTTGTATCTATTTTCTATCTCCTCTTTAACTTTTGCATCAATTACTGGAGACATATGATGTCTCTCCATAAATTCAAATTCAATAGGATTTTCTTCAGCATATTTAATTAAGAGCTTAATACTACTCTTAAAGTAATCATATAAATCATCCATTGGTTGAGAATTTTCTATTACTCTCTCTAGCATCTTTATTTTCAAATTACGATAAATCTCTGTAATCAAATCCTCCTTACTTTCAAAGTAATGATAAATAGTACCTACAGCTACTCCTGAATTCTTGGAGATTTTACCCATAGAAGTATTTTGAATACCATTTTCTATGATCATTTTTACAGCTGTATCTAAGACCTTCTCTCTTTTAGACATAGTAAAATCCTCCTTCTATAGATCGAATATTCATTCTATACAATATAAAAAAATATTTATTAAAGCAATAGATATTTCCTATAATCTTATTTTTACAATTGAATGTTCATTCGGTTTGCTTGATTAAATTATATATCTACATTAATATTCTGTCAAATTATTCTTATATAAACAAGAAACCCCTACCCGAAAGTAGAGGTCTCTAAAGTATTCTTTATTCTAAAATTACATCATTCCTGGCATTCCGCCCATTCCTGGCATTCCACCCATTCCACCTGGCATTCCGCCACCAGCATTATCATCATCTTTCTTCTCTATCACTACAGTTTCAGTAGTTAATAAGATAGCAGCAGCACTAGCAGCATTTTGTAATGCAGAACGAGTTACTTTAGCCGGATCAACGATTCCAGCCTTAACCATATCTACAAATTCACCTTTATAGGCATCAAATCCAATTCCAACCTCTTTCTCTTTAACCTTTTCAGCAATTACAGCACCTTCATATCCAGCATTATCAGCAATTAATCTTACAGGAGCTTCTAATGCTCTTCTGATGATATCAACACCAGTAGCTTCATCACCTACTAAATCTAAGTCATCTAATGAAGATAATACATCAATTAATGCAGTTCCTCCACCTGCTACAATACCTTCTTCAACAGCAGCACGAGTAGCATTTAAGGCATCTTCAATTCTTAGTTTTCTCTCTTTAAGTTCAGTTTCTGTAGCAGCACCAACTTTAATTACTGCAACTCCACCAGCTAACTTGGCTAATCTCTCTTCTAATTTTTCACGATCAAAATCAGAGTTTGTATTCTCAATCTGTTGACGGATTTGAGCAACTCTCTGCTCAATATTAGCTTGCTCTCCAGCGCCATCAACAATAGTAGTATCATCTTTAGTAACCTTTACTTTATTAGCACTACCTAACATAGTAACATCGACGTTTTCTAAGCTTAGACCTAAGTCTTCAGTGATTACTTGAGCACCAGTTAAAGTAGCAAGATCCTCTAACATAGCTTTTCTTCTATCACCAAATCCTGGAGCTTTAACAGCTACACATTCAAAAGTTCCTCTTAAACTATTAACTACTAATGTAGCTAAAGCTTCACCATCAACATCTTCAGCAACGATTAATAATGGTTTATTCTGTTGAGCAATCTGCTCTAATACTGGTAACATATCTTTAATAGAACTGATTTTTTGATCAGTTAATAAGATATATGGGTCTTCTAAATCAGCAACCATTTGATCTTGGTCTGTTGCCATATATGGAGATAAGTAACCTCTATCAAATTGCATACCTTCTACTACTTCAAGGTCAGTTCCCATAGTTTTAGACTCTTCAACAGAGATAACTCCATCCTTTCCTACCTCTTCCATAGCTTTAGCAATTAATTCACCAATCTCTTCATCAGCAGCAGAGATAGCAGCTACTTGAGCAATAGAATCTCTATCTTCAATTGGCTTGCTGATCTCTTGAATCTTAGCAACAGCAGCTTCAACCGCTTTCTGAATTCCCTTTCTTAAAATCATTGGATTAGCACCAGCAGCTACATTCTTCATCCCTTCATTTACAATAGCTTGTGCCAATACAGTAGCAGTAGTTGTTCCGTCTCCTGCTACATCATTTGTATTTGTAGCAACTTCTTTAACTACCTGAGCACCCATATTTTCATAAGAATCCTCTAATTCAATCTCCTTAGCAATTGTAACACCGTCATTAGTGATTAATGGAGCACCAAAACCTTGCTCTAATACAACATTACGCCCCTTTGGTCCTAAAGTTACCTTCACAGCATCAGCTAATTTATTGACACCTGTTTCTAATTTACGGCGTGCTTCTTCACCAAATCTTAATTCCTTTGCCATTATGTAGTCACCTTCCTTAAAATTATTTTCTAATTTACAATTAGTTACTCATTACTAATTACTGAATTACAGCTAAAATATCTTTTTCACTTAAGATTAGGTACTCTTGACCTTCATGCTTAATCTCTGTACCAGCAAACTTACCATAAATAACAATATCACCAGCTTTAACCTCTGGAGCAATAACCTCTCCATTCTCTGACTTTTTGCCAGCACCTACTGCTACTACCTCACCTTGCTGAGGTTTTTCTTTTGCACTATCTGGTAATACAATACCACTCTTAGTCACTTCTTCTTTCTCTACAGCTTTAATTACTACTCTGTCGCCTAACGGCTTAATATTCATTGAAAACCCTCCCTTTGTATGTAATTTAAATATAGAATGACTTTTTGTTATTAGCACTCACTGAGTTTGAGTGCTAATCATTACATAATTAATAATAACTAAGTTTTCCCATAAAATCAAGTCCAAATTTGATTTTTTTCTATTTATTTTTTAGGATTTAATCTGATTAGC
Source organism: Orenia metallireducens (assembly GCF_003001995.1). GTDB lineage: Bacteria > Bacillota > Halanaerobiia > Halobacteroidales > Halobacteroidaceae > Orenia > Orenia metallireducens_B. The sequence goes on from NZ_PVNB01000040.1 coordinate 18,356, forward strand.
TTAAATTAAATCCCTATATCTCATAAAAGAACTATTTAATTTATTCTTAGATGATATTACTTGTTTACTCAATAATTACGTTAGGTTATTATCTCCAAGCAACTCTAACTTATACTTAGAAATTATAAATTAAGTATTAAATATAGATATTTAAATAGCAAATCTTATAATTAGATTTTAGCGGTAGTTAATGGGTATATTGAGTCAATTTTTATATTAGCACAAATTACTATCTACTTATCTATTCTCTATGATCTATTTCTATATAATTACTCATTAATCGTCACTAAGTATAAATTAATTGACATTATAAAACAAATACTATAATATATAGATTAATCTAATATTTATGCAGAGGAGGGAATAAATTTGAATAATAATAATTCACAAGAAAGAGCAGTAGTCACAGTTTTGGGTAGTGATAAAGTTGGTATTGTTGCTAAAGTAACTGCTACTTTGGCTGAACATAATGCTAATATTATCGATATTAGCCAGACATTATTAGATGATTTATTTACTATGATTATGTTAGTTGAAGTTAGTGACTTAACTAATGGATTTGAAAATCTAAACGAAGAGTTAGAAGCAATCGGTAATGACTTAGAGGTTAAAATCATGTTACAACATGAGAAAGTATTCCGTTATATGCATCGTATCTAAACGAGGAGGTGAGAAGTGATGCTATTTAATACTGGAGAAATCCTAGAGACTGTAAAAATGATCGAATCAGAAAATTTTGATATCAGAACAATAACTATGGGAATCAGCCTACGTGATTGTGCTCACCCAGATATTGAAGTTCTAAATAAACAAATTTATGAGAAGATAACTACTAAAGCTAAAGATTTAGTTGAAGTAGCTAATAAAATTGAAAAACAATTTGGTGTTCCAATTATAAATAAGAGAATCTCAGTTACTCCAATCTCAATTGTTGCTAATGCTTGCAAAGAGACAGATTATACAAGTATTGCTCAAACCTTGGACAAGGCTGCTAAAGAAGTTGGAGTAGACTTTATCGGTGGATTCTCAGCATTGGTACATAAGGGATATACAAGTGGTGAGAGAAATCTAATTAAATCTATCCCTCAAGCTTTAGCAACTACTGATCGAGTATGTTCATCTGTTAATGTTGCTACTACTAAAGCTGGAATCAATATGGATGCAGTTTTAGAGATGGGACAAGTTATCAAAAAGTGTGCCGAATTAACAGCAGATAAAGATGGACTTGGAGCAGCAAAGCTTGTTGTCTTCTGTAACGTACCTGAGGATAATCCATTTATGGCAGGTGCCTTCCATGGAACTGGAGAGCCTGAAACTGTTATTAATATCGGAGTAAGTGGTCCAGGAGTAGTAAAGAATGTAGTAGAGAAGATTCCTGATGCTAACTTCAATGAACTTGCAGATACAATCAAGAGAACTGCCTTCAAAATCACTAGAATGGGAGAGCTAGTTGGACAGACTGCTTCAGAGATGTTAGGAGTTCCCTTTGGAATCGTTGACCTTTCTTTAGCCCCAACACCAGCTATCGGTGATAGTGTTGCTAATATCTTAGAGGGTATGGGCTTAGAGTACTGTGGTACTCATGGAACTACAGCAGCACTTGCTTTATTAAATGATGCTGTCAAAAAAGGAGGATCAATGGCATCTTCTTCAGTAGGTGGACTTAGTGGTGCTTTTATCCCTGTCAGTGAAGATCAGGGAATGATTGAAGCAACTAAGATAGGAGCTTTAACTTTAGAAAAATTAGAAGCTATGACCTGTGTATGTTCAGTAGGACTTGATATGATTGCAGTGCCTGGAGATACAACTGCAGAAACAATTGCAGCAATTACCGCTGATGAGATGGCTATCGGTATGATTAACAAGAAGACTACAGCTGTAAGAATTATTCCAGCACCTAATAAGACTGTCGGTGATGAAGTTGTCTTTGGTGGATTATTGGGAGAAGCTCCAATTATGAAGGTAAGCAAATTTAAAGCTGATAAATTTGTTCACCGTGGTGGAAGAATTCCTGCACCTATTCAAGCATTAACTAATTAAACAGTCAGTTTAAGCTCAAATATGGGCAAGAATAACCCTTTCTTAAAAGAAAGGGTTATTCTTGCCTTAAGCTTAACTTTAGACTAAAACTATATCTGTCTAATCACCTCTTGTAATGATTTAGCTGATGATTCTAATTTCTCCATCTCTTCTTTAGCCAAAGGAAATTCTAATAACTTTTCTACTCCTTTTTCGGAGACTATACAAGGTACACTTAAAGCAACTCCTTCAATTCCATACTCCCCTTTTAAGAGTACAGATACTGGCAGAATAGACTTTTCATCTAAAGATATAGCTTTAACTATTCTACCAACTCCAGCAGCTATACCATGATTTGTATACCCTTTCTTCCTCCAAACTTCCATACCAATCTTTTTAGTATCTTCTTCTATATCATCTTTATCTAAATTAATATGAAAACCTCTTACCTTAATAAAGTCCTCAAGAGTATAACCACAGATATTAGAGATACTCCACGCAGCAAAAGAAGTCGTACCATGCTCCCCTAACATATAAGCAAATACATTCTTAGGATCTAAATTATACTTATTTCCAATAATCCTCATTAAGCGAGCACTATCTACTATAGTCCCTGTACCAATAATCTTATTACGGGGGTAATCAAACTCTGCTGCTGCCACATAAGTAACTATATCTACTGGGTTAGTGACAGGAATAATAATAGCATCCTTAGTATATCTAGTGATATTCTTCATTATACCTCTCATAACCTCAGCATTCTTTCCTGCTAAATCTATTCTAGTTTCACCCTTTTTGATACTAGGTCCTGCTGTCATAATGATTAAATCAGCATCTTTACAGTGGTGATAGTCACCAATTTTGAGATTAGCACTTGGATTATAATTATAAGATGTTGTATGGGAATAGTCTAAAATTTCTCCTTCTGCTTTATCACGGTCTAAATCCAATAGATAAATCTCTGAAATCCCACCATGAGCTAATAATTCACCAATTACTGCACTTCCTACCATACCTGCACCAATAACAACTACTTTCATATTTTCAACTTCCTCCTTATTATATCTATACTTTAGCCAATAAGCACCCTAAACTAGTGTATACCAATCATTAGCCTTGCTTATATCTATTTGTATGTAATCTTCTACTTACGTAGTATTTTCTCCTCTAAATTAAATTTTTATAGATTAAAAAGCAAATCCTCTAACTAAGAAACTAATAATAAGCTCTTGGCAAATTTGCCAAGAGCTTATTATTAGTTTGAATTTAGATCAACATCAACTATGTATAAAGTATTTCTATCAATCATATTATCCTTTAAATACTTCTGGTGCATCTTGCCTTTAGTTGACCAAAGTGCAAAGTCATCATCATTTAAAATTCCAAGTGTATGATTATTGATAACCCACAAGCCTTCCATCTTATCATGAGGATAGCCAACTTTATCAACCATATCAACAATAATTTTTTTGCTAACTGGTGTAATATTCACAGCTGCTAAAGCTTGCCATCCGCCATCAAGGACTGTCTGCTCAATAGTTTTACCATGAATCAATAAGCCAAGTTTTTTATCTTGATTAAACTTATTATCATTTTTAATCTTCTCTAAATTTGTTCCAGTTGACAGATCAATTTGATATACTCGCTTCATAGCCTGAGGATTCTGATTATAAAAAGCTCCATCTCTTTCAATCACTAAAAAAGAATTATTACTAAGAGCAGTAATTTCAGAATTAGCATTTTGAGTCTTCTCTTGTCGGTAGAGGTACTGAGCAAGCTTACCATTCTCCAAATTGATAGTCACAATTCTGACTACATCTAAGTTCTTAACCTTAGAGTTAGGATTATACATAGTAGACTGCATTATTCCAACTAAGGTCTTTTCATCAGGAGTAATAGCAAGACCTTCCATACCACGATTAGGTCTTCGATTAGCAAACTCTTGGGGTAGATTATAGATATCTCGTTGATCATTTTTGAAGGGATTAATTCGACCAATTTCCTTTCCAGATTGGTCAAAATGAACAATATGAGGACCATATTCATCACTGACCCAAAAAGTACCATCAGACAATGCCACCAATCCTTCTCCATCTAATCCATAGTTATCAAGCTTGAAGGGATTGTAGCCAGGGCTATCAGAGTTGTTATTAAAAAGCTTGCTACCATCTTTAAGTAAAGGACTACCATCACCATGATAAGGTGTCTCACCAGTTCCTCCAAAATCAGACTGATTAGGTAATCCAGATATAGGTCTTCCATCTGGACGTCTTAGTAGTATAGTCTTGACCAGCTTTACTGTCCCATCTGCTCTAAGTTCAAAAAGTCCAATCCGAGGGACATAATCTGGAGTAGGAAACTTTTTACCTTTTCCATAAGCACCTGTAAATTTAGCATTTGGACCACGATCAGTCAATGCATAAAATTGATTTGCAACTAATGGATGAGCTGCCATTGCTGAACCAAAACCACCATTGCGAATTTCAAAGTTTTGTCCAGGATTTTGACTATCCATCAAATCACTACGTAAAACAGTATAGGGTAAAGGACTACCCCAAGCAGAAATACTATCAAGAGCCAAAGCTAACTGCTCTTTTGGACTTTTATGAGTATTATCATCAACTAATTTTTGCTCCTCCTTTTTATCAGAAATCCACCATGCTCCTATTTTTTGAGTTGTAGCAAATACTACAGCCAATACTAAAAATAACACCAATGATAAAGAAATCAACCTCTTACTGAACATTAAAATTCCTCCTCTTTTTAAGAGAGTAGATAATAAGTATTTTCTGATTTATACCCTCTTTAGGATTTCAACTATCAGCATAACATTATTAATTTAACAATTAATTACATTGGTGTTAATTTTATGTGTAAATTTCAATTTCTTTATCGCTCTAAGGAGCAGTCTAGTCTATAAACTCTAGTATTATATTATTTCAACCTCTATTCCAAATTCTTCTACTAATTGATAATAATTTTCATCTAACAAATCTAAGCCCCAATAATTAAATGCTATCTTTGGCAATAATATCAGATCTATCTCTGCCAATCTATCTTTATATTCCTGTAAAGCAGTTCTAAAATCCTCAACTACCAACAACCCTGCAGTCAAAATAGAACCACCAAAAAATTTATTCTCTACAGCCAATATCTCTATCTCTAAATTAGGCTTCTTCTCCCTTAACAGCTCAACTCCTAATTTCATTCTAACTTCTGCTAGTTGGGAGATTAATAACAAAGCTTTATCTGCTCTATAATTATGAATAACCCTTTCCATCTCTTCTAATGTAACTGGAGATAGATCATAATCAAATACTAAACCAGATTTCTGATTAGCTAATTTTGTAATTGGAACTTCTTTTATAACCCCGCCTCTATTGATTACAACTGTTGGATTACACTTCTTAGTAATTTGATCAAAAGCATCTACTCTAGAGAAGACCCCTTTGTCATCTACTTTAATTATAATATCCCCAATCTTAATTCCTGACTTAAAAGCAGGTGAGTCTTTAATCACCCCAATTACAACTGCATCCAAACTCTCTATTCTCACTGGGTCTAAGGTAATTGCTGTCTGATACTTCTGCCGACACTCTTGAATAAACTTCCTTAGCTCTTCCCATAAGCTTAAGTCAAATTTCATACTTTCTGGACTAAATTTAGTATAACCAGGCAAGAAGACCCTGATAGTCTGTGCATCATAGCTATCAAGATACTCGATGCTCTCTTCTAAATCACCCCATCCTGTGATATGGGGCATAGCCACAATACTTCCATGATAAGTAATCTCTAACTCCTTTAACCTTTGAATAGCAGCTAAAACAACCTCACCACACCGATCCTTCATCAACTCTTCTCTTCCACTTAAGCTACTACTATTTAAGGATAAGTTGAGTTCTATAGGTTTTAAGCTTTCTAATAATTTTAAATTGTTTTCAGTCAATCTACTACCATTTGTAGTAATTTGGATTAAAGTCTTAGGAAATTTCCTTCTCAATAGCTTTAATATTGCTATAATCTGGGGATGGGTAAAAGGTTCCCCTTCACAGATACGGGTAATAGATTCACCTATTACAATCTTCTTATTCTTATCTATAAACTCAATTATCTCTTCTATCTCCTCAAAAGAGCGATGACCTGAGGAGAAGGTCCTGACATTACTAGGATTTCCTTGATGGCTACAGAATAAACATCTTACATTACATACTGAAGTGATTGCTAAGATATTACTCTGTTGAGCTGATAATATAGCTAATTGCTGTTCTGAATAATCCATATCTTTTCCACCTTTTTAAATAATAGTTCTTATTTATTGTTATAATTGAAAATATATATCAAATATAAATATTGCAATACTTTCTATTTTAGTTAACAATAAAAAGGTTTTAATTCGAAAAAAATTAATGTTTGAACGAAGCAAATATTCTTAAACAATAATAGGAATTATGAAATCTTAGAAGTAGAACTTTTATATTTCTCAATCTCAATAGATATCGATTGCGTAGTGAGTGGGCTCTGCCACGAAGAGTCTTGGTCTATAGACTCGTAGGTACATTTTTTTCTTGATTGGGCTGTTTTTACTGGTCTTGTGCGAAAGGGAATTGTTCTATATTCCCTGTAGAGCCACGGAAGGTTCTATGAATCTGTAGGTTTGGTTACTTTTTCATCAAGGAAAAACGTAACTCGCCATTAGGCGAAACCTAATAACTTTGCTAACTTTTAAAAAGTATACTCACCATAATATCCCATAGTGGACTTAAGTCAATATCTTGGACACAAAAAATTGAACAAATTAAGCAGCTAATAATTGTTTTTCATATTCATTAGGAGTCATATAGTCAATACT
>NZ_PVNB01000041.1 GCF_003001995.1 Orenia metallireducens
ATTGTTCAAGTGATTTAATAGTATTCCCATTCTTGTACTTTTCTATGCGAAGCATTTAATATAACTCTTGTATTAACGACACTAGTGTCGTTAATACTCTATATCTTGGGGTATTAACGACGTTGGTGTCGTTAATACCCCTTATATATTCAATCCTAATCACTTCCAACAATTCATATCTTATCTAACGGACTTTCAATCTTACTGATACTCTTTTTACTAACATGTGTATAAACTTCTGTGGTTCTAGAACTCTTATGCCCAAGCAACTCTTGAATATAGCGAAGGTCTGTCCCCCTTTCTAATAAATGTGTAGCAAAAGAGTGTCTTAAATCATGAACAGATACTTTCTTCTTTATCTCTGCCTTAGAACAAGCCTTCTTAAAAATTCTTTGCACAGTTCTTATTGTCAAATGAGTATTTGACTTAGCTCCAGGAAATAACCATTTTTTAGGCTTGTACAATTTATAATATTTCCTAACTTGCTCTAAAGCAAGTTGTGAAAGAGTAGTATACCTATCCTTCTTCCCCTTTCCTTGCCTAACTTTAATTAACATTCTATCACTATCAATATCTTCACATTTTAATTTAATGACCTCGCCTACTCTTAGACCAGCAGAATAAACCAAATATAAGATTGTTTTATGCTTTTCATTATTCAGTGATTTTAATATTCTAATTACCTCTTTCTCACTCAGCACTTTAGGTAACTTTTTCTCTTTTTTAGGTCTAGGTAAATCAACTATAATATTATCTTTCTTAAGTACCTTTATAATCAAAAATTTTATAGCACTCACAGCTTGATTAACAAAAGAATGAGAGAGTTCCCGTTCATTTAACAAATATAATAGATATCTTTTTATATCTTCTGCTCTAACCTTTTTAAGACTCTTGTCAATAAAATTAGTAAATTGTTTAATATGACTTAAATATACACTCTCAGTTTTTTTACCATATCCTTTTAATTCTAGATATTCTATAAACTTTTCAATTATAACTTCATTTTCACTAAAATATTGAAAATTTAAGACAACCTTTTCATCTATAAATATCTCTTTTATCTTCTTTATATTATCTAATGAATAAGGAACTCTCCAAACCTTATTTTCCCCATCCCACCTCCGTCCTCTCACTTGTCTTATTCTTTCTACCCTTTTCTCAGAATACTTAAAACTAACTATTAGATAATCTCCATCTTTATTTAATACTATAGACATAAATTAGCTCCTTTCACAATTTAAATCTCCTTTTATAAAATTTATAACCAATTCATGTCTTTTATATGCATCAAAAGAATTATATACCATTGTATTACTACTATATTTGCTAAAATCCTGCAAATTACTTCTAAAAGTTCTAGAAAATATCCGTAACTGAAACAATCATAGTTAATTACTATTAATTTATCTTTAATAATCTATGTAACAATGCTCAGTAGTAATTAAAAAAGCCGAGGCACTCACCCCGACTCTCTCGCTTCTAATATTCTTTTAACTGTCAACTGTCAACCGTCTTACTCCACCCCCCGATAAAAATGACCAGTAGTATATCCCTTCTTCTTAAACCTAAAGCTCAACTCACTCAAATCCACATCCTCACCCTGTAACTTAGCTTGATAAGCTTTAATTATCTCAAGCACCTCATCCTTCTCCTCCAAAATAAAGTCCAGACGATAGCTTTGACAACCAGCTAAACTAATCTCAGCTAGATAATCTATTAGATATAGTGGCTGACTATTGTAAATAATCGTCGTGCAGCTACTACGGTCAGCCTCGATTGGAGCTACCATCCCCTTCCGGTCTAAGAGACCATAGCTCCTATTGCTACACTCACCTTGACACTTTTTATCAAAAGAGAAATCATTCTTCACACTCCCAATTGGACAATACTCAGTTATCATCATCGGTAAGTGTCCATAGACGATCAGCTCTTTGTCAATATTATTATACTTGGCTATCTCTTTAATCTCCTGTAGATTCAGCTCTGGCGAAAGGACTAAGCTCTGATAACCTTCTTCCTGCCAATGCTTAACAGTATAAGAATTGAAGGTATTTAGTGGATAGTCAGCAATTAATAGCTTTTCACTATCTGTTAACAGCTCCGCTACTCCCAATTGTGGGACTAGATAACCACTAACCTCTGACTGCTCTAACTCTTCAATCTCTTTTTTGACCCTCTTCATCTCTGCTGAACGGGAGATTTGAGGTAACTTCACAAACAACTGGCTCTGATAACCTTTAAACTTATCAATTATCTTCTCTATCTGCAAGCCTCGACTATCACAATAGACCCTATCTACTCCTAACTCTAAGACCTCTTCGATATAATCTAGGGATTTTAGATATACAGCTAAGTCCTTCTTATCTCCAAGCTTCGAACTCTCTAAGCTCAAAGTCTCATCTTTGATTCTATCATTCCTAGGAGTCTCGATAAACTGCTGACTCCGCTGATAATCTAACTTCTCTACTCCATCACGGCGTAACTCATTGATTTTAGAAATAGGAATGAAGAGATTATCATCAATATCCAACTCTAGGCTTTCTAATTCATAAGGTGTATTTCCCAGCTTACTTAATTGTTCCTCAAAATCATCATCACTAATTGCCCGCTTTTGAGCCTCTTCAGGAATAAAATCACTTTGAGCCGAGACATAATGACCTGCTGAATCCCATAGGCTTATTTCCATCGGTCTACCTAGCTTAGCTGATACTTGTCCAAAAATCTCAACCTTCTTGATAGTATCAGGCAATACATAACTCTCTTGTAATCTTTCCAACAACTCCTTCTGTGAAGTCCGATAAACTGGATTACCTTCTTTGATTTTTCCTCTAATCTCCACAGAGATAATATCCTTGCTAATTTGCTGATAATCTGAAAGTACCATCCCTGTATTTTTACCACCATCAACCCAGACCTCAATTCCATCACCTTCACTAAGGTTTTTAGATAATTTAATTTTACATTCCTTAGTCTGTTGATTATAAGCAAGCACCTCTCCTACCTTGACACCCCAGTTCTTAGGACGTTGATGGCTGATTAAATCTAAATTATCCTTACCTAAATAATAGCCAGGAATAAAGCCACCACGGTTGAAGATTTGCTCTATCTCTTCTTGATCTTTAGTTAAGACTTGATAAGCTCGCTTTTCAAAGTATCCATCAATATACTTCCGATATTTTTCTGTTACCAAAGCAGTATATTCTGGTCGCTTCATCCTGCCCTCAATCTTAAAAGAAGTAATCCCTGCCTCAATCAACTCAGGTATAATCTCCAAGGTATTGATATCCTTAGGGCTAAGTAGATACTTCTTCTCATGCTCCTTCTTAACCACCTCTCCATTCTCTAAATCTACCAGACTATACGGAAGACGGCAAGGCTGGGCACAACGACCACGATTACCACTTCGTCCTCCAATTAAACTACTCATCAGACATTGTCCTGAATAAGAGATACACAAAGCTCCATGCACAAAGGCTTCTATCTCTAAATTAGTATTCTTGGCTATCTCCTTAACCTCAGCAATTGACAACTCTCTAGCCATCACCGCCCGCGAGAAACCTAACTCTTCTAGATACTTTGCACCCTCTACATTATGTATAGTCATCTGAGTACTAGCATGAAGCTCTAAGTTAGGAAAGTTACCTTTCACTAACTTAGCAGTTCCTAGATCCTGTAGAATTACTCCATCTACTCCATACTGATAAATATTTTCGATAAACTCCAATACCCCCTTAACCTCACTATCCTTATAAAGAGTATTGACAGTCACATAAACCTCAACCCCACGAATATGGGCATAAGCAAAAACGTCTTTTAACTCATCTAGAGTAAAATTATCAGCACTCTTGCGAGCATTAAAGCTCTTACCTCCCAAATAAACAGCATCGCACCCATTCTGTACTGCTGCATATAGACTATTCCAATTCCCCACTGGTGATAATAACTCTATTTGATTTAATCTATAATCATACATTTATATTAATACCCCCATAATTTAAATTAATATTTAATCTTCTAATTAATTTTATTGCTTGTGACTCGTTACCCGTCACTTATTTTATATTATCCCACTTTTGATTGCAATTAAATTCTCTATTATGTATGACTCATTACATTAATCCACTTTAAAATATATGATAATATTATTGAAAGATAATTAAAATTATAAATCTGCTGATTTAAAGGGGTGATAACTATGGGGTTAGAGATGAAGCTTAAAAATTGTAAGAAATGCAACCATATCTTTGTTAATAATGGACAGAGTCTATGTCCTGACTGTATAGAAGAAGAGAGAGAAAACTTCCAAAAGATAAGAGATTATCTCTGGGATAATCCAGGCTCAAATATCAAGGATATACACCATGAGACAGAAGTTTCACTAAAGATAATTAGACAATTTCTTAGAGAAGGGCGATTTAATTCCATCTAATCTTAACTTTAGCAATATTTAAGAAGTTAGCCTATAACTACAAAGAAGATAATCACCTATTAGCTCGAATTAATATAGTAAAGAATTGTATTGGTATTAGAACTGATACAATTTAGATATATTACGATAATTTAGGGTTTTAACTAAATAGGTGGGCAGGTTCCCTAACTACCTAACCATCAACTAAAAAGTGTCCCAATAATCCCATTGAAAGATAATAAATTATATTTTTGGAATTTATTTTTAGTATGACAGCTTACATTAATTTATCTAAGAGTATATTATAATTTAATTAAGAATTAGTCAACTAACCTATACACAATTAGATTTATTAAATTAAGGAGGAGATAGATATGACAAAGAAAAGATCATTTCTTTTAATCGCATTATTAGCATTATCTTTAGCAATCACAGGATGTAGTGATGGAGATAGTAGCACTACCCTTAGTGGTGGAAGTGGTGAATTAGCCTTATCCTTAGCTGATGCACCTGTCAACAATGTAGCAAAAGTCAATGTAACCCTTTCTGAAGTACAAGTCAGCCGTTTAGATGATGGTCAAGAGGTCTGGGAAACAATCAACGATTTTTCTGACAATGGTGGCGAAGCAACCTTTGATCTATTGACATTACGCTTTGACCAAGAATTATTAGGACAAGAAATGTTAGTAGCTGGACACTATAATCAAATTAGATTGATTCTTGCTTCTCAAAATTCAGAGGTTGTCTTTAAAGATGATACAGTTCGTACTTTGACTATTCCAAGTGGAACTCAAACTGGTTTAAAGATTAATCATGACTTTACTATTGAAGATGGGAAGATCACTAGATTATTATTAGATGCTGATGTAAGTAAGATTATGCATAGCGCAGGAAATAGTGGTAAGATAATCTTAAGACCTACTGCTATCAAGATTATAGACCAAGTTATCTCTGGTGATATCCAAGGAAGGGTAGTAGATACTACTGGTCAAGCTATTACTGGTTATGATGTTCTAATAGAGGCTTGGAATGGTGAAACAAAAGTTGCTTCAACAGTAGCTACTGCTGAAGCTATGGATACAAATAATGATGAAATTATTGATGAAAATGACAAACCAGCTGGTTCCTTCCTATTAAGAGGACTTGAAAAAGGAACTTATACTATTACAGCTAAAGTAGTTACTGGAGAAGACTTAAACCAAGATGGAAATCCCGATGAAGTCTTAAATACTAATAATGAAGCAATGTATCAACAAACTAATAATATTACTGTTGATGTAATCGCAGAACAAGTCACCCCACTACCAGAAAATATCATCTTAGAAGAAGTAACTGTTGATACAACAACTACTAATGAGTAATAGAATCAAAAAAGTTATATGACATCTATTTTAAAAACCCATATTTATAAACGAAGCTAGGAGGAATAATTCCTCCTAGCTTTTTAAAATTATTAATAAACTCTGTATTAATAAATAAGTAGAGTGAGTTAGGATACTTTAGAATAAGATCACCATTTATTCACTTTAGCAATTCATTCTTGATAAATCATTAAATATAATAAAATAAAACGATAGTTATTATAGCCAAAATAGATATGAATACAAAACTATATAAGATTAATCCTTGACTATTAGTAGATTTATATGAGCTCTGCTTAGCAATCTCTTTAGCCCTAAGCTTTGGTACTGCTAATTTTAATTCTGATTCCGACTCAACAATCAACCTACCTTTGATATCCTCTCCTAAATCTAGCAGTAAGTAATATATCTTCTTCTTATCATCAAAATAAATCTCTTCTATTCTTACCTCTAATTTATCTTGATCAACAATCATATCAGATAACTTTTCAGAAAAATTACGATAATCAAGCTCAGATAACCTAACTAAAATTATATCACCTTTCTCCAATTCTCCTATTCTCTTTCCATGAACAGCAGATATCTGAGGAAGGCAATCAATTATAATTTCACCTTCATCCACTTCCTCATCTTGATTATCATCATAAAATAAATGAGGATACCTCTCCTTTAACTCCTCATAATCCTTTAATTCCATAAATAAAGATGTTTCTACATGTTCTTTTACTATATCCCCTAACCGAGCTTTAAATCTATCATTAATCTCCTCAATCTCATCTGCTCCAAAGAGATTAATAAATTCTATAATATCCTCTTCTGCCAGCTGCTCCTTAAGCTTAGCCCGAATCATTCTTCCTTTCTTCTTCTCCTCTTCAGAAGTTTTGGATATAATTCTTAAAAACCCCTTATTGTCAGTTGGCACATATAAAATATCATCTCTATTACTAACTGTAGCTTCAAAGTTTATCAACTTCCTACTTTCTACACCTATGATTACAATAAATAGTACATGTACCTTACTCTTCCCACCATAAGAGACCCTACCTTGAAGATGAATATAATCCTTTTCAATTTTATCAGTATCCCCTTCTGATAATCTATCTAAGCCGCTCTCGCTCCCCTCTACAGCAGCTATATCTTCTGATTCATCAAGAGAAACAAAATTGCTATCCCCCATACTCTACCTCCTTCTCATCACTCTCTAACTATTCTCATTATTTCTCCAAAAAATAATTTTTTCCTTCTTTTTAGAACTATTGTTTTTTCTGCAATTTCAGCTTATTAATACAATTATCATCAATCTGTAGTAATTATATTGATATTGAGAAACTATATCGAGTGTGATTTCAACATTATACTAGTTCATCCAATTTTAGAATGAAATTTAAATATGTACTTATATAGAGATAATGTGAGAGTTTTTAGAATTGAGAATGGAATATGTAAAAAATAGCCCTCAGATGAGGGCTATTTTTATTACTTAGCAAAGTAATGTTTTCCGATTTTTGTGATAATCTCTCTAGTATAAATCCAGTAAGATGTTACCTTCGCTGGATTATAGTAAAAGACTGCTCCTTTAGTTGGATCCCATCCTTTTAGAGCATCATAAACAGCATCCATCACCTTTGGGTCTGGTGTTAACCAGAATTGACCATCATGAACTGCTGTAAAGGCCCAAGGTTCAAAGATAACTCCTTTAATCGTATTTGGGAACCTTGGATCTGCTACTCTATTTAAGATAACAGATGCTACAGCAACCTGACCTTCATAGCTTTCACCTCTTGCTTCAGAGTAAACAGCTCTTGCTAATAGGTTTAACTCTTCTTTAGTTACATTAACTCTATACTTAGAATAATTATTAACAGTTGCCATATTCTTATACTCATTTCCATCCTTTAACTCATTAATAGTCTCATACCCAGCCATACCATCAATCCTAATTCTGTTATCCTTTTGGAAATTAATAACAGCTTTTTCGGTTATAGGACCAAAGTAACCAGTGGCTTCAACTGTGAAATAACCTTCCTTAGCCAATTCTTTCTGTAATGTCTTCACATCATTACCCCTAGCACCAAAGTGTAATAATCTATGACCTAAAGCCGCCGCTTCACCTACTGCCGTGAATATACCCATTGATAAGATCGCTAAAGCTAATACTATAGCAATATTCTTCTTCATTTTACTACACCTCCTGATTATTTTCTTTTTATAAATAGAACTAGATTATCATCATTGATCATTTTTTGTAATTTTCCAACGAACGAATATCATTATACCTAGAGAGATGTAGAATTTCAAAGGAACTTATTGTAAATTAATTGAATCAATTGGAAAACAGCGACTTATGATTTGAAGAATTGATATAATATATAGAAAGTGCGACACTTTCATTATTTTATAAATATTAATCTTTTTGTAGGGTCTGGTCGCGACCAGACCCTACTTTAAGACCTTTTAATTCTTCGTTATTCATTTAAAAAACTGTCGCAATATTCCCATTAACCCTCAACCTTTAATAACATAAACTATTTTAATAAAGAATAAGGATTAGCCCTAGAGCTAATCCTTATTCTTTATCTTCACTCTTCTGCCAAGCACCAACCAAAGAGGATACCCCTTGAATTAAGAAGATACCAGCAACCCAGTAATAGACAAATTGCGGGTATAATAAGATCAATATCCCTACAAATAAATACATCAGACCAGTAAAGATTAAACTGGCCCGTTCAGTCTTTCCAGTCTTTTCACTCACTTTATCCGCCACCTTTATAAAATTAGTATAACTTAATAAAGTATTCCAAATAATCGAAGTTACATTTGATTCTACAAGATTCTTTCTAACCTCTGACCAGAAATAAGGAAAGAAGATTATATTTAAAAATAGACCTATTAAAAATAGACTCAATAAATAGGTTAATCCTGAGTAGTAATTCCCCCAGGTCAACAGTAGTCCAATCTCATCCATAAAGAGTCCTAATCCCATCCCATAAATTATTGCGGCATGCCTTCTATTTAAGATTGATGAGCGAACTATAGCAATCCAACCTGCAATAGCAATTAATAGTATCCCAAAATAAAAATGATGGATATGATGACCAAATAAGATTATATTCCTTCCTATATAAAAAGTTGTATTAGGACTCAATCCCTCTTTGGCTACCTGAGCAAATTTACTCTCTGCAGAACCTGCAATTAATACCATCAATCTAATCAATAAAAAAGAGGCTAAATAAGAAATAGTAATTAAAAAGGGAATGGTTTTCTCCTCTTTTACACTAATTATTATCAACTCCCTTCCATTTCACCTTAACTTTGTAATAAAAACCCCTTCTCTTTTAACTTATCTTCAATCAATTCCAATACTTCTTTATTTAAAGCTTCAATAGTATGTAAGTGTACTCCTTCAGTCAAGGTTGATAGTGGTTTAACATCTTCTTTCTTATAATTTTGCATAAATTCCTCTAAATCCTTGCGGTTTTGTATCATTAATATCCCCTTAATTTCACCGTAAATAGAGTGTTCAACAACTACATCCTTTATTCTCCCCCCATATTTGATTATGGTCAACAACTCCTCTTCTATATCTTCAGGCTGATGCTTACAAGCCATCGTCTTTTCTACCATATTACTATCTTGAGAAACCATATATCCCCTTGCTGTAGCCAATATCTCTTCACCCTGTGCTCTTAATAATGCAATATCTTGAACAATTACTTGGCGACTTACCCCAAAGTCATCTGCCAAATCAGAACCGATTATCGGTCCACTTGCTTTCCTTAATTTATCTAAAAGCATCCTTCTTCTATCTGCTGCAGACATACTCATCACTCCCAAACTACAAATTATTTAGCTTAAAGCCCTCTTTATAGTATCTATTTCATTATAAATACTAAAAATCCTGCTAAAAAAAGCTGGCATCACGCCAGCTTAATAATCATTCTCTTGCGAAACTTGCACATTTTGTTCCTTCAGCATACCTACTAAATTCTCCATTATCATCACAAGTAACTAGAATTTCTTCTAAACTACATATTTTTTTAGCATTATAGGCACAGCTCTCTACATTACATTTAATCTTTGCCATAATAACACCTCTGTTCTTATTTTAAAATTTTAAAAGCAAGAGCTGAAGCTCTTGCCTCTATCTTTTTAGAAAAGATTATAAACTATCAGGCCTTGACTCTTTAGTGTCTTTGATTTAGGATAAATTTTATTGATTCTTTTTTGATTTCTCTAAATCTTCCTCTAAATCAAAGTCATCAGGATTTAATTCTTCAGTGTCTTTAACTTGGGATAAAGTTCCTTGATTTTTATTAAGCTTTTCTAACTCTTCTGGTGAATCAAAATCATCAGGATTTATCTCTTCTGTATCCTCTATTGAAAATACCTCTGCTTCTTGCTTATCTTCAATATCTTCTAATTGTTTATTATTTTTATCTTTAGGACCTTTAACCATTTTGCTCCCTCCTTTAATTATATATTATTATTAATCTACCACAACTTTAAATAAATTATATCCATTAATCTTTGGAAAATACTAAGTATTAATTAATGACCATTGGCAATTAGTACCTATCTAACAGAAAGATATAGATTCCCATCGGTTTCTAAAACTGCTAACATAACATCTTTAAAGCCCTTAATGCCTCTTTTCTCTAATTCTTTTAATAACCATGTCTCATCTAAATTAACATCAGCCAATCCATTCTGATTAACCTCTCCATCAGTTATCAATAAGGTAGGAACACCTTCATAGTCAGTACTTATCCCTAAGTCATCAGGAGTTAAACCCCTATGCTGAGATTTAGGAATTACTGTTAAATCTCCAGAGGTCTCCAAAATTGCAAACTCCACATCTGATGGATTAAAGATACTATTTTCATGAAGTTGCATTAGAAGATCATGGATACTATAGCGGGATTTTCTCATCTCCTGCTCATCAATCTTACCATTTCTAATTAGGATACTAGGTGTTCCATTAATTAATCTTCTGATGATACTACTCTTTAGAGATAAATAGGATACGATTAATTCAATTGAAGCCAAGGTAAGCAGTGGAACGATTGCATCAATTAACTTAGTGTTTCTCTCTTCTATTACAATTACCCCTAGTTCTGCTATCATTAGTGATACTACCAAATCAAAAGGGGTTAATTCTCCAACCTCTCTTTTCCCCATCAACCTCAAGGCACCTAAGGTTAAAAAATATATAAAGGTTGTTCTTAGTAATAAACTAAGCATCTCTTCCCCCCTTAGATAAAATAATATAATAATTCCTCTCTTCTAATATTATTATCAGCAAATAATCTCATTTTATGAATAGAAATTTCTGCAATTAGAACTTATTCTAAAATATAAAATAATACTAGGGGTTTTGTGTTTTAGACAAAATAATCCAATTAATAGATATTCAGACACTTTTTAAGTTGATAATTTAGAATTAATAAATAAATTAACATCATTTACTGTGAGATTTAATTAGCAGAATGCATAATACTAATAAAACTTTACTGTATATAGAACTATATTTAGGCTATAATAATAAAGTCAAAGTTATAACTATCTTTCAGCCTCTCTTATCTTTATTACATCTAATCCTTAGAAAGAGATAAATAAAAAAATACAGATATTAGCCAAGGAGGGAATATTAACAATATGGAAGGGAACTACGGAAATAGAAATGAAGAAAACTTTCAAATTAAAGCAGATGCTGAAATTTCTCCAGGGCATCTGATGATTAAATTCAATGATCCTCAATTTTCCGAACAGGACCTTCGTTTTTTTGGAGTAAATAAAGAAGGTGCTCCAGTCAGTGGAGCAGGTGTTCAAGCTGAACAGATTAATAACCACTATACCGATGAGACCACTGCCTTATTTAATATCAGTGATTTAGTACAGACTGGTCAATTTAGTGATGAGACTGTAGAAGGTGTTATCACTGCTAGCGGTCATGAGATAGGTCGCCATAAGATCGAAACTCCTCCTTCTATTTATGTAGGATAACACTGAAAACAAGTAGAGATGGATAACAAGTGATAAGTACAAGAACAAAATTATTTTCACCTTTTATTCATCTCTTATTACTAGTTTTTTTCAAAATAAATCAGATGTTGCTCATCCCAAGAGGTTAATCCCAAGATATATCCCTCATAATTAATAAAGGGCAACTTCAACTCCAAGCCTTTTTCCTTTCTAGTTAGATACTTATTCCAGGTATATTTTCTAGCAAAGATTATATCCTTAAGAATTAGATAATTATCTCTCTTTTCATCAACAGCATCTAGCAACACAGTGTTTCTCTCATTTGTTATCAACCTTTGATAAAGCTCTTCCAAACTCAAGTATGCATCTTCCTTCTTCAATATCTCCTTAACCCTTTCTGCTATATACTCTCCTACTATCTCTTTTAATAGCTTATGACTATAATATCTATATCCAACTTGATTCTTTTGAGCATAATCCCTTCTTAAGAGAACTAAGGTTTGATATTCACAACCTAACTGCTGAGAAATCTGCTCTAAACTATACTCTTGCTGATAGTGTAATCTAAGTAAATCTTTTGGTGTTATAACTTTACTCAAAGCAACTGCCAAACTAGACCTATTAGCAATTACTTGATTGTAATCTCCACTCTCTATCTTAACTAGGTATTTCTCTTCTAGCCTTCCATACTCACCTTCTCTCAATTTATTAGAGATTAACTCTATCTCTTCTAGATTTAAGTTATAGATATCATAAACTAGATAATCTAAGATTGATTGTAAATCTCTCAGAGCCGATTCTTTTTTAGCTAAATTTTCAATAAACTCTAAATAACCTTGATATAACTCCTCTTTATTACTATAATCCGCTTTCTCTAAATAAGATACGAAGGATAAAGTTTTAATCTCTTCCTTTAAAGCCCTAATCTGCCTTACCAAGCAATCAATCTCTTCTAAATGTCTATCAACCTTTATCTTCAATTGTAAGACAGTATTAGGATAATAATCGTATAATTCATAACTCATCTTCTTAGCAAAGCTCTTAAAATAAAAATTATACACTTTAGAATTTAGCAGACCTACCAAAAACTCTAAGGTCAACTTAGCTTTAAACTCTTCTTTTAATAGCAACAAATAAACATCAGCACTACAATAATTACCACCATCATCAATAGCAAAGCGATTCTTAGCAGCCTTATAAGGGTAGACTATCTTTCTATTATCAAATATTCCTTGGCTTCTGCCCCATTGTAATTGATACCACTCTTTTAAACCCCTCCTACACTCCCGTCTCTTACTAAGCCGCTTTTTAAACTGCCTTAAATAAGCAATCGCGTGTGGAAAATCCTCAGAAGAACTTATCAAATCACTATAGATTAAATCCTTGTCTCCTTCTTTTATTGAGTAAAGACCAATATGACGGTTCTTAATCCAAGGTCGTAATAACTCATGCTCTATCGCTTCTGCTCTAGCCTTATCCTTTGATAGCACAAAGGCTTTATCATACCCAGTAATAATCCCTTGAAAACTCTTACAGATATCCCCTAAAGTATATCCCCCTTGCTCTTCAAGCTTATTACAAATTAACTGCTCTTCTTTCGATAAAAGTCTCCAGCCCTCAAAATTCAATTCTGACTGTTTAATAATAAATCTCTGATAATACTCTTGCTTTACTTGATTAGATATCTCTTCGATTATATCTTTGCCTTTGAAGTTCTGTGCTTTATTATTAAGCCTAATAACTTCTAGCATATCATCATTTTTAGCTTGAAGAGATAGTTTAATAATAATAGAATCTACAATAGCACTATCAAAAAGTTGGAGACCATAGAAATCTAAGATAAATAAGAGATTAACCGCTTTTTGAAGATAAGCTCTTAACTTCTCTCCAGTAGGTGACTCTAAGAAATAACGAGAAGTTATCATCATTAACTCTCCATCCTTACTAAGAGACTTTACCCCCTTCTCTAAAAAACAATAAGAGAGATCGGCCTTGTCAGCATAAACTGAATAATTATCCTTCAACCATTCTTTATACTCTCTCTTAAGTTCTTTATGACCTACATAAGGTGGATTCCCAATGATAAGATCAAATTTATCCTTAAATTCTTCCCTTAAAAAATCTCCAGCGGCAATATTTATATTTCTTACAGGTAAATGACTATCAACTCCCTTAAAGAGTAAAGAGACTATAGTCAATTGTACCGCAAAACTATCTAAATCAATACCGTATAGGTTATTCTCTAAAATATGCTGATGTATCTTATTTACACTCCAATTTTTTTTAGGGTAAAGCTCCTTTAGCTTCTCCAAATTACTGCTATACTTATCATATAAGATATCATAAGCCTCTAGTAAAAAATAACCGCTCCCACAAGAAGGATCCAATACTTTCAGATAAGGATTTTTAATAATATCATAATTATCTAAGGTATTTTTTAAGATAAAGGTAATAATACTCTCAGGGGTATAAACCTGACCAGTCTTTCTTTTAGACATATGTGATACTAAATGTTGATAGACCTCTCCTAAGAGCTTAGTGTTTAAATCTCCAAAGTTATATTTATTTAAAATTCCAGCTACACTATCAATCATCTGCTTATTGCGACTTAATAGCTCCCATTTAGAATCAAAATCAAAGGCTCCAGTAAAGTTATCAAAAACTACCTTAGAGATGGTCTTTAAAGAGTAATCTGCTAAATCAAACTCCCTAATCAAGTTCTTAGCTTGAATAAACTTTAAGATTAATAGCTTAATAATAGATAAGTAGGTTACTTTAATACAGAAATCATTATTCCAATCTCTTCTCTCCTGCTTAGTTTCAACTTTATCTGCCCTCTGATATTGATCAATAATCTTCTCAAATTCTTTATTCTTTAATCTATCTTTGAACTCTTGTTGATAATCTACTAATAATATATTATAAATTTTATCTATATCCTCAAATAATGCCTGTCTATTCATAGTTAAACACCTCATTAAGATTCATTTCTTTAAATTATAGCTTGATTTATAATTATTAGTGCCTATTCTATTTTTACAATGCATATAAACACTGATAAGAATCTCATAATAGAAATAGAAAAGCGTTGGAAAATTCCAACGCTTTTCTTAACTAAATTAAATCCATTTAATCAAACCTATCTCATGCTTATTAGCTAATTTATCTGGATTTGGAACAACCCTAAAGGTATAATTATACTCTCCAGTCTCTTCAAATTTAATCTTAACACTATAAGTATAATTATTATCTTCTCCTATCGGCTTTAACTCCATAGGTACCACCTTAGAAGAATTTTGATTCTGCTTATCAACTAAATAGACCTCTACCCTTACATCTTCAGGTATCAAATCACCTAGCTTGACTTGAGCAGTTAGTTCAAGCTCATCGGTAATATTAAATTTACCTTGAACACCTTCATTAGCAGAATTAATCTCTATCTTATCCCAATTACTCTTTAAGATATACTTCCATTTCGCTAAATCAATAGCTTCTTTATTATCTTCAAAGTCTATTCCCCGCTTAATAGCAGGGATATATAATCTCTTGGTATATTCTTGTACCATACGGTCGGTACTATATTTAGGGGCATTACTGGCTATAGTTTCTTTCATATATTCAATCCATCCATGGGCAATACCATTATCATCAGTATTATAATATAATGGTACAATCTCTTGCTCTAACGTATCATATAAGGACTTACTATCGATTAAATCTTGCTCTTCACGATTACTATATTCAGACTTATAACCAATTCCCCAACCATTTTTACCATTATAACCTTCACACCACCATCCATCTAAAACACTAAAGTTCAAACCACCATTAGCAGCTACCTTCTGTCCACTGGTTCCACTCGCCTCTAGAGGTCTTCTTGGATTGTTTAACCAAACATCTACACCTTGAACTAAGTATCGTGCTAAGTTCATATCATAGTTTTCCAAAATAATAAACTTTCCTTTAAATTCTTCACTTTCAGAGATATTGTGTAGCTCTTTAATCAACTCTTGACCAGGAATATCAGCTGGATGGGCCTTTCCTGCAAAGACAAACTGAACCTCTTTGCCATGGTTATTACAGATCTCTTTTAGTCTTTTTAAATCTTTTAAGATTAAAGTTGCCCGCTTATAAGTTGCAAATCTACGAGCAAATCCAATAGTTAAGGTATCTTTATCTAATAGACCTTCATCCAGTTCAGCTAAACCACTATATCTCTTTTTTCTAGCTAAATCCTTCTGGCGAGCAAAGTCTATCATCCTAGATTTTAATGCTCTATGAACTTCCCAAAACTCCTGATTAGGAATCTCCTTAACCTTTGCCCATACTTGCTTATCTTCAATCCTGTCCCGCCAATTTGCTGGAAGATACTTGTCAAATAACTCCTTCAACTCTGGAGCTAACCAAGTCAAAGTATGAACCCCATTGGTAATATAAGTAATTGGATTCTCATCGACAGGCACAGACGGCCATAAATCCTTCCACATATTACTAGATACATCCCCGTGTAAAGCACTCACTCCATTATGGAAACGGGATAATCTTAGAGCTAATACAGTCAATCCAAACCCTTCATCATACTCATGAATCATTCCTAATCTCATAAACTCTTCTCTGCTTAGCCCTACTTCTTGCCAGTAATTAGAGAAATACTTATCCTTTAAAGCAAAAGTAAATACTTCATTACCTGCAGGAACAGGTGTATGAGTAGTAAAGACAGTATTAGCAGCAACCTTCTCCATAGCTTGATAGAAGTCCATATCATTGTCTTTGATTAAATTTCTAATCCTTTCTAAACCTAGATAAACAGAATGACCTTCATTCATATGCCAAACCGCTGGCTTATATCCCATCTTATATAAAGCTCTAGTTCCTCCAATACCTAAAAGAATTTCTTGGGAGATTCTAGTTTCAGAACCTCCACCATATAACCTAGAAGTCAGCTTTCTATCACCTTCAGTATTAGCTTCTAAATCAGTGTCTAATAAATAAACACTGATCCTTCCAACCTTTACTTCCCAAACTTTAAAGTAAACATCTCTCTGTTCTAATTTAATGGAGAGAATTAAGTCATCTCCAGAATCATCTTTAACTGGATTTGCTGCTAATAAATCAAAGTCTAGCTCTGGATAGACTGCCTTCTGCCATCCTTCATTATTGATTTTTTGTTGGAAGTATCCATTACGATAAAGCAAACCTACTCCAACAAAGGGTAATCCCAAATCACTGGCAGATTTACAATGATCCCCAGCAAGAACCCCTAACCCTCCCGAATAAATTGGTAGGGACTCATGAAACCCAAACTCAGCAGAAAAATAAGCAATTACTCGTCCTTCTGCTAATTGATCAAAATTACGATTAAACCAAGTATCTTGACGATTTAAATAATTATCAAAGGATTCTATGACTTTGTTATAGTCTGTTAAAAAGTTGTCATCTTCAGCAATTTTTTGCAAAGTTTTATAACTTATTTTAGAGATAAACTTTACAGGATTTTTATTGACCTTTTTCCATAATTTAAAATCAATCCTTCTAAATAAGTCTTCTGCTTGTGGATTCCAACACCACCATAAATTTTTAGAGATACGTTCTAAACCTTCAATCTCTGCTGGTAATTCTGGTTTAACTGATAAACTACCATAGAATTGCATCCATACCACCTCTAACTGTTATATTTGCTATACCTATTAAAATTTATTAGGCTAGCTAGATATTACGATATCTTCACCTTTTCCTTCTATCCTAGGTTGATGTCTTCTACTATAGACTTTATAATCAATATCTGGGAATATATTGTCTTTCCATTCGGTTTCACCTAAGAAATCTTCATTTATATTACCCGATTTTATTTGATTATATAAGTCTAAAAATCTACTAATATGAGCTTTTGTTCTATTAACAGCATATTCAACAGTGGTTCCAGTCATCATAATAAATGCCCAGTCACTACTTTGAGCTAATAACAGCTCTCTAGCAGCCTGATTTAATGCCCTTCTTGTCAAATCATCTGGATAATGAATCTCTGTTGCCAACTCAATCATCTTCTCTGCAGCATGGTGTAGATGGCGATAAATCCAGTCATTGCTATCATCTAGCCAGACATCATTGTATCCTTTAGCACCCCAGCTACACATTGGTGGTTGGCAGACTTGATTACTTGGATACTCCTCTAAATAATCTATTGGGGATATCATCTTAACTACATCTTGATCATAATAAGCCTTTCTGATTAAGAAGTTAATAAAATCTGGTCCTTCATACCACCAATGTCCAAATAGTTCGGCATCATATGGTGATAAGATAATAGGCTTTCTGTCCATTAATTCATCTAAATACTCAATCTGCTTAGTTCTGTTAAATAAGAAATTACCTGCATGATCGGCAGCTTTATCCCTTGCTGCATATGGGTCATAAGGCTGTTTAGCATCTAAGCCACACTCTGATCCAGTAATCTTATGATACTTAATTCCTGTATCCATTCTAATTCCATCAGGATGAATATATGGTCCTATATAATCTAAAGGTAATTCAAATCCAATATCACGATAGAATTCTCTATAATTATAATCTCCTGGATAACCTATCTTAGAACTCCAAACTTGACGAGAAGACTCTTGATCTCGTGCAAAAGCAGCAACTCCCGAACGAGTATAGATAGACGAAAAGACTCCATATTTAGGGCGAGGTGTAGCATGTAATACCCCATGAGTATCTACAATAAAGAATCTAATCTTAAATTCTTTTAAAACCTTATCTACACCTGGATAATAAGCACACTCTGGTAACCAGATTCCTCTAGGTTCTCTTCCTAAATGCTTCTTATGAGTCTCTACTGCTACTTCAATCTGTGCTCTTACTGCTTCAGGATATTGTTGCATCAATGGTAAGTAACCATGAGTAGCACCACAAGTAATAATCTCTAAATATCCTAAATCTTGAAACTTCTTAAAAGCATTGACCAAATTCTTATTATATCTATGTACAAAGGTCTCTCTAGCCTTTTCAAATCTCTCTAAGTAAAATCTTGCCGTCTTATTAAAATCAGGATTATCTTTAGTACGCTCCACCTCTTTTTGAGCTAATTCAATCGATTTATCAATATGTCTAACATAACGGTCTTGTAATAGTGGATCTGCTAACATAGAGATCAATGGTGGAGTTAAGGACATAGTAAGCCTATACTCTACCCCATCGCGATCCAAATCCTCAAAATGATTGATTAATGGTATGTATGTCTCTGTAATGGCTTCATAAAGCCAGTTCTCTTCCATAAAGTCTTCATGCTCTGGATGTCGCACAAATGGTAAATGTGCATGTAATACTAATGATAAATACCCTTTTTCCGCTGCCATAGTCATCACTCCTAAATAATTTAATAAAATATATAAATTTAACTTATAAAAACACCTTACTGTTTACGTAATTATACAGAAAGATATTTTATCCTCCCTTTGACTTAATATAAATCAAAATCAAGTAATACAATTTCAAAAATTAGAACTTATAAATATAATCATCTATATAATCTTAAGCTAATCTACCATTATAAGGTTTATATGTATGTGATTAATCTAGGTAATAAAAAATAAATTGATTTATTTTTATGCTTTGTATTAGTTTAAATTTAATATAGAGAGTAATAATGAACAAATTTTTGACACATTAGTAACAAGTGACAAGTAATGGTTAAAGACTTAAAAATCTGTTATCATCACTGGTCACTTCATTACTTGTTACTCTCTTAATTTCAACAAATTTTCTACTAACACAAAACATTTTTTACTAATATAAATACAATAAAGTTAGTCTTTTATAAGAGTAAAATTATCATTACAATCCAATCTCTACCAAAGTTATATATATTACCTTCCTAATACCTTTAATATCTCAGCTGACCCCTTGAGTAATTCCGCTGACCCTTCTAATTCTCCTAAATTAAATAGCTCTAAAGAGCTTATCCTCTCTTCCAAACTATATAAATCCAACTCTAACTCTTCACTGATTTTTCTCAACTCTTTTTTAATTAATTCTGCAGAACTAAGACCTTCTTGCCCCCTTGCTAGAACACCAGATAATAGATAAATTATATCCATAGTCTCCTTAACTGTCATCCATTCTTCATCTAATAGATCACTGATCTTATTAGTAGGCATACTAACTCGATTAGATTCAAGAACAGTATGTATGTTTCCAAATTTGTCCAACACACCTAACTTTACCTCATAAGTATTTGCTGGTGTTAAATCATTTAAGTACCAGCTATCATTATCAGAAGTGATATTAATATCATAATAGACATTATAATTATCACCTAGACTAAGATTATAAACCCTCAAAACCAAAGGAGAATCTCCTAAGCCTTTATAGCCAGCCTGATGGCAAATCTCATCAATCTTATCCATATTATACTCCCAATATAAATGGGCAGTTTTTGGATTTTTAACCTGTAACACCAACTTATTCTCTTTATAGCTATCAGGAATTTGATATTGATTAACATTATCTTGATTTGGCTCATTATCAGCCATTTTCTTCTGAGCTAGCTCACTTGTTTGCGGGCTACTTAACACCTCCTTATTGTTTAATTGATTTAAGTTAACTTCTTGCATCTTAGACATACTAAACCCCTCCTCTAAAACTTATAGTTATAAATTATAAACATCAGTGAACTCCATAAAATAATAAAGATTAAAGCTCAATTATGGGTTTCCCTGAAGATAAATAGCAAAATCAATCTACACTATATTATAATATTAGTAAGTTAATAGCCCCTTTAACTGACCAAACAACTTACTGCCTATTCCTTTTACCTTCTTTAACTCATCCAAATTTTCAAAAGTCCCCTCTTTAATTCTATAATTAACAATCCTCTCTGCTAAAGAAGGCCCAACACCTTTTAAATTAGTTAGAATATCTTTACTAGCAAGATTGAGATTAACCTTTTGAGCTAGATCATCAACTTGAGAATTTAAATCCATATTTAACTTGAGAACTTTTGTTTCTAATTCTTTATTTTTATTCACTTCTTCTTGATCTATACCTAAAAGTTTACAATATAATTGAATATACTCACAAGCAGAGTTATTCCAACTAAAATCAGATTCCATAGCCTTTTTCACTAACTCATTCCACAATTCTGGCTGATGATAAAAGCTAATAGCTCTACGAAGGGTATATAACATATCATGGGCATTATAATTTCTAAAGGTAAATCCATTTCCTTCTTCTGTTACTTCATTATAAGAGCTGATAGTGTCATTCAATCCACCAGTCTCCCTAACAACAGGTATAGTACCATATCTTAAGCTAAACAACTGTCCTAAACCACAGGGCTCATATTTAGAAGGCATTAAGAAGATATCACTTCCAGCATAAATTTTTTGTGCCAAATTACTATCATATCTAATATTTGCTGAAACTTTATTAGGATAACGCCATCCTACCTCCTTGAACATCTCTTCATAAACATATTCTCCAGTTCCTAAGATAATTAACTGTATATTCTCTTGTAGTAGTTCATCAATAACAGCAGCAATCAAATCCAACCCTTTCTGCTCAACCAATCTAGAGATTAAACTAATAACTGGAACATCCTCTCTGATAGGTAAACCCATATCTGCTTGTAGCCTTCTCTTATTTTCATACTTTCCTGATAGGTTATCTACACTGTACTTAGCATAGATTCTATCATCAGAAGTAGGATCGTTTTCCTGATGACTAATACCATTTACAATACCATATAAATCATCAGAGTTCATTCTTAAGACATAATCTAAACCTTCACCAAAATAAGGGGTTTGAATTTCAGCAGCATAGGTTTTACTGACTGTAGTAATAATATCAGACATCTCAATGGCCATCTTCATATAATTAATACAGTCATCATGGCAAACCACTCCCCAATCCCAATACTTAGAACTCAATGCTAAGGCATCATCAAGAACCTCTTTACCAAATACACCTTGATAACGCAAATTATGAATTGTATAAACTGTTCTAATATCTTTATAGAAATCATAGATTTGATAATTTTCTTTGAGCATAATACTCAAAGGACCAGTCTGCCAATCATTACAATGAATAATATCTGGTTGAAAGTTTATTTTTGGTAGCATCTCTAATACAGCACGGCAGAAATAAGCAAATTGAATATGCTTATCTTCATTATCATAAAGACTAGCCCGATTAAAGTAATTCTTATTATCTATAAAATAAGTAATTACTCCTTCTCTTTGCAAAGTATTTACTCCTACATAATTGTCTCTCCAACCAACTCTAGTTCTAAAGTGAAGTTGATGCTCTAAATTCTGGAGATACTTTTGAGGAATTTGACTGTATTGGGGCATAACTACCCTAATATCATGGCCTTCTTTTTTTATAGCTTGTGGTAATGATCCAGCTACATCAGCTAACCCACCAGTTTTGGCAAACGGTGCCACTTCAGAAGATACAAATAATATCTTTAATTTATTCTTCATTGTAATCCTCCTCCAATTAATAGATAGATTTTTATATCGAATAAAAGGAAACTATATTAAAATATATTCTCTTTATCCATAATTATGCAAAATTAAAATTTTAATACATATTCTTAATTTATTTTTTTGAAAATGTTCTAACGAAAAATAATCAATTTTTGCTTATTTATTAAATATATGATTACACTAGTTGTTGATATGTTTTATAAAAATAAATTTTATATTAAACAAAACTCTCAACGATATAGACACATAAATTTAATAGCTCCTATTAATTAATCCTTAATACAGGCATGTTAGTAGGTTATTATACAGTTTAAGTTCAAGATTAAATGGATTTTATCACAAAGTAGCCTATAAACCCCAAGTAAGTATAAGTAAAACATTATCTTAATGTTATATCGTTTGCTCAAACTCACCCTTAGCCTTAAACTTAATTGAAAATATCATAATATATCTATATAAAAAGAGATTAAAATTAGATTATTAAGTCACAAATATAATATTTAATTAAGACTGACCTGTTTTAGAGATATTAATTTAAGCATACAATTTAAATTATGACCAGAACACTAACCTTTTATTCCAATAACTATTCCCCTTAGTATAAACATTTCTTTAGCTTATCTCTTTTATAAAAAAATTCAAAACTATAAAGCAACCATCAACTTACATTTTATGTAAGTTGAATACATTTTAACATATAAATCAGAATTTTAAAAGCTTTTAATTACAGTTGATGAAAGGTTTTACATTCATTTAACATTATTGTAACTTTAAATGGTATTTTTATCTTTTACAAATATATTTTAACTATTCTTGAGATCTAGAAGGCTGTAAGAGAAAGTTAGATCATCATCTAAAATAAATCCATACAAATTCTTCAAATTATTAAATTTTCAAAAAATTTAATAGCAACTGTTTACATTAATCCTAAACTAGCATATAATATAAATAAGAAGAGAGTAATTAGTAGAATCGATTCTCTTTAAAGTACTGAGTAGCCGAGCAAGTTACCATAAAAAAACTTGTGAGGTGATATCTATGTACTATGAAAGCATTTATTTTGTCAAATCTAAAGAGCAAGACCTTCTTAGAGCTGAACGACAAGCTGAACTAGAACGCAAAGCAAAAAAACACCAAAATTAAGCAAAAGAAGTAGATTGGAATATTCCAATCTACTTCTTTTTTATGTGTATAAAAAATAAAAAAACTCTCTCCTTATTTGGAAACAGTTCTAATTTAGAGTTTTTTATTATGGTAGCGGCGGAGGGATTTGAACCCCCGACTCTACGGGTATGAACCGTATGCTCTAGCCAACTGAGCTACACCGCCATGTTTTGGCTAACAGCT
>NZ_PVNB01000042.1 GCF_003001995.1 Orenia metallireducens
GATGTCATGGAATAAAAGTAGCTCTAACAAGTTAACGATGTCATGGAACAAAACTTAAGCATTAGAAAAAGTTAACGATGTCATGACACTAACCAACTAGTTACTAGTCAAAGCTGAGAATATTAAAATGAGATTTAATTGGGATATTGAGATATTTTTAGTTACTGGCTTCTAGCTTTTAGTTACTAGCTGTTAATTCTATAAATTCTTAGCCAGTAGCTAACGGCTAACAGCTAGTAGCTAATAATACTATCTATAAAGACAGATTTAAATTACATTCTAGAGCCACGTATCTAGATAGGGAGGTATAATAATGAATGATAGATTGAGCAAGTATAAAAGGTCAATGAAACTAGTTTTATTAGCAGGAATGGTAAGCATTCTCTTATTGGGGTGTTCTGCCAAAGAGGAGGTAGCTCCTACAGGTGAAAGCAATATTCCAGAGAAGACAGTTCCTGTGGAAGTTGTGTCAGCAAAGTTAGGTCAAGTAAGTAATTATGTAGCTGTAACTGGTGAGACAGCAGCGATTAAAACTGCCCAAGTAACACCACAAGCTCAAGGAGAGGTAGAGGCTGTCTATGTAGAGGTAGGAGATAGAGTTAAAAAAGGTGCTAAGTTATTACAATTAGACCAAGATGCTGCTTTGATTCAGCTAAAACAAGCAGAAGCTAGTGTCAAAGCAGCCCAAGCAAATCTGACTAAGCTATTAAAAGGTGCTAAAGAAGAAGAGATTGCTAGCTTAGAAGCTCAATTAAAGCAAGCTAAAAGTGCTTATGAACAGGCTAAAAGTGCTTATACTAGACAACAGAAATTATTTGAGGAGAGTATCATCTCTAAACAGACCTTAGAACAGGCTGAAAGTCAATATATTGCATCTGAAAGTGGATATAAGTCTGCTCAATTGAGTTTAAAGTTGGCTAAAGAAGGGGCTACTGCAGAGGAGATTAAAGCCTTAGAAGCCCAAGTTGCCCAAGCAAAAGCAGGATTAGAGTCTGCTAAATTGGTATTAAGCAAGACTACAGTGGTTGCTCCAATTGAGGGGATAGTTTCTAGAGTGGATGTTAGTGAAGGAGAAGTTGCAAGCATGCAGTCAGTAATAGGAATTACTAACATTGATAGGATTAAAGTAATGACTTATGTTAGTCAATCTGTCGTCAATAAGCTAAGGATAACTCAAGAAGTAAAGGTTGAACTAGAAGCTATTAAGCAAAGTTTTACTGGGCAAATCAAGAGTATCAGTCCTGTGGCTGACCAACAGAAGAAGAGCTTTCCTGTAGAGATTATTATTGAGAATCCAAATAATACTTTAAAGTCAGGTATGTATACTGAAGTCATCTTAGATACTGATACTGTCTCTGGAGCGGTTGTAATCTCAGAAGATGACATTTTAAATGATCAAGCTGGAGATTATATTTATGTAGCAGAAGATGGGAAAGCTGTTAGAAGAGATGTTGAAGTTGGATTAACAAATGGCAAAGAAGCTGTGATTTTAAGGGGAGTAGAAGTTGGGGATAAGATTATTGTTAGTGGTCAAGATCAGGTGAAGCAAGGTACTAATGTAGAGGTAGTTAATCGGGGTGATAAATAATGAAAATTTCTGATATTTCCGTTGATAGACCAGTTGCTATCACTATGGTAGTGATGTTAGTACTATTAATTGGTGCAGTATCTTTGACAAAGCTACCAATTGATTTGATGCCTGAGTTAGATTTACCCTATGCAGTAGTAAGTACCAGTTATTCTGGTGCCGGTCCAGAAGAGATAGAAAAGAGTGTTACTAGACCAGTAGAGGAAGCTGTGGCTACTGTTGATGGGATTAAGAATGTAATGTCTATGAGTAATTCTGGTAACTCGATGGTTATTTTAGAGTTTGATTGGGGTTCTGATTTAGATTTTGTTACTTTAGATTTAAGAGAGAAATTATCGTTAATTGAGGATTATCTTCCTGATACTGCCGATAAACCAATGGTTTTAAAATTCAATCCTAACCAGATGCCTATTATGAAGATTGGATTATCAGGTGATAATAACTTAGACAATCTAAAAAGTATAGCTGAAGATCTATTTAAACCGAATTTAGAGAAAATTCCAGGAGTTGCTTCAGTTGATATAAGTGGCGGGTTAGAAAGAGAGATTCAAATTAATGTAGACCAAGAAAAATTAATAGCTTATGGTTTAACCTTAGATAGTGTTGCCTCTAGTGTGAGACAGTCGAATCTAGATATGTCTGGTGGTACAATTAATAAAGGAAATAAAGAGTTAATCTTAAAGACTGTAGCAGAATTTGAAAGTGTAGATGAAATTAAGAATCTAGAGATAATAACTTCTCAAGGCCAAAAGATAGCTTTAGCAGATATAGCTACTGTAGAAGATACTTATAAGGATGTACACTCCTACACCTATCTAAATGGAGAGAAGAGTATCGGTTTATCTATTCAAAAGCAGAGTGGTACAAATACAGTAAAGGTTGCTAATGCTGTTAAAGCAGAGCTTGCTAAATTGACAGAGCAGTCTGCTGGTATCCATACAGAGATCATAACAAATCAAGCTGAATTTATTGAAGATTCCATTGCTAATGTACAGAGAAATGCTGTAGCTGGAGCTATATTGGCAGTTATCATCTTACTAATCTTTCTTAAGGATATTAGAAGTACAATAATTATCGGTACTGCTATTCCAATCTCTATTATTGCGGCCTTTGTACTGATGTACTTTGCGGATTTGAGTTTAAATATGATGACTTTGGGTGGAATAGCCCTAGGTGTAGGTATGTTAGTGGATAATGCAATCGTAGTGTTAGAGAATATCTATCGCCATCGTCAAGAGAGTGAAGGTATAATTGAAGCTGCTAAGAGAGGGACAGCAGAGGTAGGTTCTGCTATCTTGGCATCAACTTTAACTACTGCTGCAGTATTTTTACCAATCTCTTTTGTGCAAGGTTTAGCTTCTGAATTATTTGGTCCTTTGGCTTTAACAGTTACCTTCTCATTGGTTGCTTCATTGTTGGTAGCCTTGACCTTGATTCCAATGTTATCTGCTAAATTGCTTAAGGTTAAAGATAAGGATAAGTTTACAAGTAGAGAGCAAGAGTTTCAATTTGGAGCAATTACTAGAGGATATCAAGGTGTTTTAAGATGGTGTATTCATCATAAGTATATAGTAAGTATTGTAATGATAGTTGGCTTAATCTTATTTGGATTAGGAATTAAGACTAAAATAATTCCATTAAAATCAGAGTTTATGCCAGCTACAGATCAAGGTGCCTTTACAGTAAGTGTCAATCTTGCTGAAGGTACTAATTTAGCAGAAACCAATAAAGTAATGAAACAAGTAGAAGACAAGCTCTATAATATTAAAGAGATAGATGTCGTGTATACATCTGTTGGAGGAAGTGGAGGATTTGGAGGTGCTAGCACAAATACTGGTAGTATCTCAGTGGAATTAGTAGATTTAAAGCAACGTGATAGAAGTACCGATCAGGTAGTAGAAGAAGTAAGAGAAAAGGTTAAGAATATTGCTGGTGCAAATATCTGGGTTATGCCCCAAACTTCTATGATGGGAGGCGGCGGTGGTAATTCTTCTGCCATAGAAATAGTGATTCAAGGCTCAGATTTAGAGCAGCTATCAGCAATTGGTGATCAAATTTTAGCAGAGGTAAAAGAGGTAGAAGGAAGCAGAAATGCCGATATTAGTCTTGAAGAGAGTAAGCCTGAGGTACAGGTTGTTGTCAAAAGAAAGATAGCTAAAGAGCTAGGTTTTAGTGAAGCTCAAATTGCCTCTACAGTCAGTAATGCAGTCAAGGGTCAGGTGATTAGTCAATATAAAGAGGCTGGAGAAGAGTATGATATTACTCTAAAATTAAAGGATAGTGAGACTGATTCTATCAATAGATTAAAGGATCTAAAGTTAACCTCTATGAAAGGGATTATAGTACCTTTAGCTCAAGTTGCAGAGGTAAGAATGGCTAAAGGTCCTAATACTATTGAACGTGAAAATCAACAGAG
Source organism: Orenia metallireducens (assembly GCF_003001995.1). Taxonomy (GTDB): domain Bacteria; phylum Bacillota; class Halanaerobiia; order Halobacteroidales; family Halobacteroidaceae; genus Orenia; species Orenia metallireducens_B. The sequence continues at coordinate 4,005 of NZ_PVNB01000042.1, forward strand.
AAAGGTAACAGTCTCTAGTGATTTGTATGGTAGAAGCTTAAGTGAAGTACTGAATGATATTAAAGCTAGAGTTAATCAGCTTAATATCCCTGCTGGCTATACCATCGATTATACTGGAGAGGCTGAGCAGATGCAAGAGACCTTTGGTGATTTAGGATTGGCCTTAGTTATGGCTGTTATCTTAGTCTACATGGTCATGGCAGCACAGTTTGAATCTTTGATTCATCCCTTTACCATCATGTTTACAATGCCCTTAGCTTTAGTAGGGGCAATTCTAGGATTAGCCTTGACTGGTCTACCCTTAAGTGTACCAGGCTTTATCGGAATGATCATGCTGGCAGGTATTGTTGTTAATAATGCAATTGTGATGATTGACTATATCAATACTCGTCGTGAATTTGAAGATAGGGAGACGGCTATTTTAAAGGCTGGACCGATTAGGTTAAGACCGATTATGATGACTACTTTGACAACTGTTTTAGGACTATTGCCTTTAGGTTTAGGAATTGGTGAAGGTGCAGAGTCTCAACAACCAATGGCAGTAGTCGTTATTGCTGGATTGTTATTCTCTACAGTTTTGACCTTGTTAATTATTCCAGCTATCTATACTATCTTCGATGATCTAACTAGTTGGGTCAAAGGGATAGTAGCAAGAGTGTTGCATGGAAAAGAAGAGAGTATTGAAGTATAAATCTAAAGTTGGAAGAGGAGTGGATTATGTCTGCTCTTCTTTTTTTTATTAATAGCTTGACAAAAATAGTAAATGGCAGTAAAATCAATAATGAACAGTGTTCATAGGAGGTGTAAGATGCAGTATCAAAAAGAAGAAATCAGAGATGCAATATTAAAAGTAGCTAAGAAAGAATTTGCTAAAGATGGTTATCATCAAGCCTCTATTAGACAGATTGCTAAGAAGGCAGATGTTTTGCCAAGTAATATTTATAATTATTTTGGAAATAAAGATGAAATTTTTAGAGAGGTTTTAAGTCCCATCTTAAATAAGATTGAAAAAGCTAAGAATTTCATTCAAGAATATGAATTTGATAAAAAATCAGAAGAAAGAGGAAATTTAGAAGAGCATTTAAATATGATGTTGGTTTCTACTAGTTTTGTGGATACTAATCGAGAATTATTAAAATTATTGATATTTAAAGCTCATGGCTCATCCTTGGAAAATTATGGAGAAGAACTGATTGAATGGTATGCGGATAATTGGTACTCTTTTATTAAAAAAAATGACCTGATTCCATTGGATAAATTCGTAATCCATAATATTATGGGAATTTTTTATAATTTAATTAAGGAAGTACTAGTACATGAGATTAAAGGTCAGAAGTTAGAACAACTAGCTATGGAAATGATGACTTTTATTTTTAGAGGTTGGAAGGGATTGGTAGAGTGGAAGGAGTCTAGCTAGTAATTTTTTTATCGATAAAAAAGAACGATGTTTGTTTTTGGCTATAAATCATTAAAAAGGAGAGTGGAGTTATGAGTTCAAAGGTATACCCATGGTGGCTTTCCTGCTTTTTAGGAAGTAAGCTAAGAAAGATTTTAAAGAATCCAGCCAAAATTTTAGAAGGATTAATTCAAGAAGGGGATAAGGCTGTTGACATTGGTTGTGGAGCAGGAGTCTTCTCAGTTGAAATGGCAAAGCTAGTAGGAAAAAGTGGTAAAGTAATCTGTGTTGATATTCAAGAGAAGATGCTAGAGTATGCAGATGAGAGGGCTAGAAAAGAGGGGCTTCAAGCAAGGATGGAATTTCATCAATGCCAAAGTGATGAAGTGGGAATTAAGGAAGAAGTAGATTTTATTTTAGCCTTTCATGTGGTACATGAAGTGCCAGATGTTAATAAATTAATTAAAGAAATTGTCTATATACTAAGAGCAGGTGGGAAATTCTTATTGGCTGAGCCTAAAGGACATGTCAATGAAGAAGAATTTAACCAAACTATTAGAATTGCTTATGATAATGGTTTCAAAAAAGAAGGAGATTTAAAGGTGAAAGGAAGTATAGCCATAATATTGAAGAAATAATTTTTTATGACCAAAAAATGAACATTGTTCATAAAAAAGCGGGTTAAGCAAATAACTAAGTTTAATGTTTTTGTAAAGCAAGGAGTATTTGAAAGAGTTAAAAGGTAGTAGTTAAGTTAAAAAAAGAGGTTCCAATAATTAAGTTGAAACCTCTCTCCAGTTTCTATATTAAGATGCATCCATATCTTTAAAGCGGCTATTATTCAGTTTATAATATAGTCCTCTTTTTTGAAGTAGAGTCTGGTGATTACCTCGTTCAATGATCTCTCCATCTTTAATCACAAGTATTTGATCTGCGTTTCTAATTGTGCTTAAGCGGTGAGCGATGATAAAGCTAGTACGCCTCTCCATCAATTTATCCATAGCCTCTTGAATCAGCAGCTCGGTTCTAGTATCGATACTACTGGTGGCTTCATCTAAGATTAAGATAGAAGGGTCAGCTAAGATGGTTCTGGCAATGGAGAGTAGCTGCCTTTGACCTTGGCTTAAGTTATTTCCTTCTTGATTTAACTTAGTATTATAGCCCCGGGGTAGATGTTTGATGAAGTGATCAGCATTGGCTAATTTAGCAGCTTTAATAACCTCTTCATCACTTGCTGCTAGATTCCCATACCTGATATTCTCCATTACTGTTTCTGAAAAGAGATAGGTATCTTGTAGAACAATTCCTAAATTAGAACGTAGGCTCTTAGTGGTGATAGTTTTAATATCATTGCCATCGATTAAAATTTGACCACTATTAATATCATAAAAGCGGGTAAGTAGATTAATAATTGTTGTCTTACCAGCACCAGTAGGTCCCACAAGTGCCACTGTATCGCCAGGTTTAGCTTCAAAATTAATCTCCTTTAAAATTTTCTCTTCTGGTGTATAACTGAAAGTAACATCTTTAAAGATTACCTCACCTTTAATCTCTTCTAAGGATTTAGCATCTTCACTATCTGTTATTTCGGGGTCTTCATCGATAACTTCAAATATTCGCTCTGCCCCTGCAAGTGCTGATTGGATAGTATTATAGAGGTTAGCTATTTGTTGTAAGGGTCTACCAAATTCACGACTATAATTAATAAAGGCAGCTATTACTCCTACTGTAGTATTACCTTCAATTACTAGCCAAGCTCCAGCAGTTGCTATGATAGCAAAACGTAAGTTATTGACTAAATTCATAATAGGTCCCATTATTCGGGCAAATATTTGGGCTTTGATAGCTGATTCTTTTAAATTTTGATTATCTGCTCTAAATTTTTCAATCATTCTATCCTCTTGACAGTAAATTTTGATTACTTTTTCTCCAGTTATAGTCTCTTCAATTAAACTATTTAAATTACCTAAATTCTGCTGTTGTTCTTGGAAGCCAATTCGAGTATATTTGGAGATTAGCTTGGTAATTAACAAAATTAAGGGAACTATTAACAAGGTAATAATTGCCAAATGATAATTAATCATAAACATCACTATTGTAGTTCCAATTAGAGATAAGATGCTGGTTATAAATTGGGTAACACTCTCAGTTAATGTAATATTAATATTATCTATATCATTAGTTATTCTGCTCATTAATTCTCCATGCTGGAACTTATCAAAAAATCTTAAAGAGAGTGTCTGTAATTTATTAAAGAGATCTGCTCTTAAATCTTTAAGAGCTGTTTGAGATATCTTAACCATTACATATTTTTGTAGCCAAGTAAAGAATGATCCAGTCAGATAAATAACTACCATCAATAAAGAGAACTGAGCCAATTTTTTAATTCCTTGATTAAGGACAACTGAGTCTATAGCTCTTCCCATTAGATATGGTCCTAATAGGTTACATAAAGTTGCAATTGTAACTAGAATAAAGACATTACTTAGAGCCAACCAATCTTTTTTTAAGTAACTCCAGAGTCTAATTAGTGTTTGTTGAGTATTCTCAACTTGATCTTTAGAATCAAAGTCTCTTCTACCAGGACCTCGCCGGGGGAGTGGATCACGTTTAGGCATAATTTTTTTCCTCCTTTGCAAATTGAGAATTATAAATATCTTGATAAATTTTGCTGGTTGTAAGTAGTTCTTGATGAGTTCCAATTGCTGTGATCTGACCATCTTCTAAGACCAGTATTTTATCAGCCTCAATAATACTGCTAATTCTTTGAGCAATGATAATATTAGTAGTATCCTTTCTTTTTTGTTGTAAGGCTTCTAGGATAAGAGATTCAGTCTTAGTATCAACAGCACTGGTACTATCATCAAAGATCAAAATAGGTGTTTTTAAGGCTAAGGTTCTAGCAATTGATAAGCGTTGTTTCTGTCCACCAGATAGATTTACTCCTCTTTGGCTTAGAGGACTGTCATAGCTATCTTTAAAACTACTGATAAATTCTTCAGCTTGAGCAATTTGCGCAGCCTCTACCATCTCTTGGTCTGAAATTTGTCCTGTGCCAAAGCCAATATTCTCTTTAATAGTTCCTGAAAATAGAATTGCCTCTTGTAGAACAAGACCAATCTGTTTTCTTAAGGTCTTAGGGCTAATCTCAGTTATATCCCTACCATCTATTAAGATTCTTCCTGAGCTTACATCATATAGTCTAGGAATCAATTGAATCAATGTTGATTTTCCAGATCCTGTCTCTCCTAGTATACCGACTGTTTCACCAGCTTCAATAGTGAAGTTCAGGTTTGAAAGGGTAGGCTCACCATCTTCATCATAGCTAAAGGATACATCTTCAAAGATGATCTGACCTTTAATTTCAAAAGTATCGTCCTGTTTATGGTCTGCTTTGATAGTAGGTTCAATCTTTAATATATTTTCTACTCGATTTGCCGAAACAGTTGCTCTAGATATATCAATTAGAACCATGCCCAGCATAGTTAGAGACTGTAAAAGGCGCATTAGATAATTAATAAAGGCGATAACTGAACCCGCTTGGAGATTACCTTGATTGATCTCTATACCTCCAAACCAGACTACAGCTACAATGGCTAAATTTAGAATCAAGATCATTAAGGGCATAACTACTGCCATTGTTTGATTAGCAGTTATATTTGCTAACATATAATCTTCATTACTTTGCCTGAAACGTTCTTTTTCATGGTTGCTACGGACAAAGGCTTTAACTACTCTAATCCCTGCTAAATTCTCTTGTATAACGGTATTGATTTGATCAAGTTTTTGCTGAACTTTATAAAAGAGAGGATAGACCCTCTTATTAACGGTAAGCAAAACAGCGACAATGATAGGGGTAATAAGAACAATAATCCAAGATAATTTAGGGATGGTTATTATCGCCATAATAAAACTTCCAATTACTAATAAAGGTGAACGTACCATCATTGCTAATCCCATCATAATAATTCTTTGAATGGTATTGATATCATTAGTTAGTACTGTTATTAAATTACCAGTATTAAGTTCATCAAGATTTTTAAAGGAGAAGCTTTGGATCTTGGCAAATAAATCATTACGTAAATCTGCCCCTATATTCTGTGCGGCTATAGTTGAAAAAATACTGCAGCCAACCCCCCCAAATAAACCAATTATTGTGATACCAATCATCAATAGACAAGTTTTTAGAACGAAATCTAGATTCATTCCTGCAATACCAATATCAATGATTTTTTCCATTAATTTTGGTTGTAATAAATCCATAGTTACCTCTACTCCCATTAATAAAGCAGCAAGAAGTGCAAATTTCCAATAGGATTTAAGGTATAAAAGTACTTTTTTCATATAAATCAACTCCAAATAATATTTTGCCGGCAAATTATTTATCAAGTAGGTTATCCTGAATTTGAATCAAAAAACGTTTTAAAAGAATCTGTTCTTCAGTGCTAAATCCTGCTATAATTTTTTCTTCTATTTCATTTTCTACCTTATCTAATTTTTTCTTGATCTCTTTTCCTTTAGTAGTTAAATAAATTCTGCTCATTCTATGGTCATTGGGATCTTGTTTTTTAGTGATAAATCCCGATCTTTCCATTCTTTTAACCATTTTAGCTACAGTTGCAGCACTTAAATGAAGGATTTTAGAAATTTCTTTTTGGTTCTTTCCCTCTTCTTCATATAATAGGTGAAGCAAGGGAGGTTGACCTCGGTGTATGTCTAGGTCATGTAATAATTTATGGATTTGTTGATGATGAGCCTTAGTAACTCCAATCAATAAATGGAACATTGGGTTATCTTTTTTATACAAGAATAGATCACTCCTTTTTTATTTAGCCGGCTAACTATTTTATATTATATATACTAATATTAAAGTTGTCAATCTTATCTCTATGAATAGCATTTAAGCGGTTAGATAATTAGATAGTAATATATTTCAATAATTAGTTTATATTTATATTTGAAATTTGAAGAATAAGATAATAACTTAATATTTATCTTGACTTGTTAGTGGCTTTTGATACAATATATACCTGAGAAGAGTAGCAAAAATAGAAGTTCTTATTTGAATAAATATACATAGATATATTAATTTTAAGTAAGTTAAGTGATTAGATTGTTCTTAAAAAGATAAAAAAGTTTTATTAAATCTTTTAATTTGGTAAGACTATATGATGAAAGATAAGTTATAATAGCTTATTATCAAGTCGTTATTTGCTATTGGTCGCTTATATAATAAAGATGGACAAGCTAGTAGTAAATAACTGCTAATTAATATTATAGAGGGGGATTATAAAATGTTAAAACAAGTGGCTAATGTAATTAGAGGTTTATCAGCAGATGGTGTGCAAGCAGCCAATTCTGGTCATCCAGGTTTACCATTAGGATGTGCTGATATTGGTGCAGTACTTTATGGAGAGGTGATGAAATACGATCCTAAGGCTCCTAACTGGGCTGATCGTGATAGATTTATTTTATCAGCTGGTCATGGTTCTATGTTAGTTTATTCTTTACTACATCTATCAGGATATGATGTGACTTTAGATGATTTAAGAGACTTTAGACAATTAGACTCTAAAACTCCAGGTCATCCTGAATATGGCCATACCTCAGGTGTAGAGACTACTACTGGTCCTTTGGGACAAGGTTTTGCCAATGCTGTGGGAATGGCAATTGCTGAGAGAATGATGGCAGAAAGATATAATACTGAAGAAGATACAATCGTTGATCACTATACATATACATTAACTGGTGATGGAGGTATGATGGAAGGTATTGTTTATGAAGCTGCCTCTTTAGCTGGACATTTAGGCTTGGGTAAATTAATCGCTATTTATGATGATAATGATATCTCAATTGGTGGTAGTACTGATATTACCTTTACAGAGGATGTGCCTGCTCGTTATAGAGCTCAAGGATGGCATGTTGTTGATGGAGTAGATGGACATGACTTTGATTCTATTAAAGCTGCTATTGAAGAAGGTAAGAAGGTAACTGATAAGCCAACTTTAATTGTTGCTAAGACTGCTATCGGTTATGGTGCTCCAACTATGGAAGGTTTAAGTGCTGCCCATGGTTCTCCTTTAGGAGCCGAAGAGATTAGAGGGATGAAAGAGAAGCTTGGCTTGCCAGCTGATGAGAAGTTTTATGTATCTAAGGAGGTTAGAGAGTTCTTTGCTCAAAAAAGAGTAGAGCTTCAAAAAGAGAGAGAAGCTTGGGAAGAGAAGTTCAATAAATGGGCTAAAGCAAATCCAGAATTGAAGAAATCTTGGGACCAAGCTCATAATTTAGAGCTTCCTGCCAACTTTAGAGAGACCATTGAAGCTTTAGAGATAGATGCTCCAGTTGCAAGTAGAGCTTCTTCTGGTAAAACTTTAAGTAAAATTGTTGATGAGATAGAGTATTTTGTTGGTGGTTCTGCTGACTTAGCTCCATCTAACAAGACTTATCAAGATAAATATGGTGAGATTCAAAAAGGTGAATTTGCTGGTCGTAACTTCCGCTTTGGTGTCAGAGAGCATGCAATGGCAGCTATCGCTAATGGGATTGTCTTACATGGTGGTTTAAGACCATATGTAGCTACCTTCTTAGTCTTCTCTGATTATATGAGAAATGCTATTAGAATGTCTGCATTGATGAAGCAACCAGTGGTTTATGTCTTGACTCATGACTCTATTTATGTAGGTGAAGATGGACCTACCCATCAACCAATTGAGCATACAGAGTCATTGAGATTAATCCCTAATTTAACTGTACTTAGACCTGCTGATGAAGAAGAGACTAAAGCTGCTTGGGTTCAAGCTATGGAAAGAACTGATGGACCGACAGCTTTAATCTTAACTCGTCAAAATCTTCCTCATATTGAAAAAGAAAATCCTGCAGATATCTACAAAGGTGGCTATGTAGTTAAAGGTCCTCAAGATGCTGATGTAGTCTTGATTGCTAGTGGTAGTGAGGTCTCTTTAGCAGTAGAGACAGCTAATTTGTTAGAAGAAGAAGGTAAGAGTGTTAGAATAGTCTCTGTACCTGAAAGAAGATTATTTACTGCTCAAGGTCAAGAGTATGTAAATCAGGTCTTAGGCTCTAAGGATTCCCTAAGAGTAGCAATGGAGATTGGTGTAGGACAAGGATGGCATCAGTTCTTAAGAGAAGATGACTATCTATTAAGTATCGATACCTTTGGAGCTAGTGGTCCAGGTGAAGAGGTTGCTGACAAGTTTGGATTTACTGCCAAAAAGGTTGCAATAGAGATTATGAATAAATTATAATATAGATATTCTTTAGAGTCAGCTTGCAAAGCTGGCTCTTTTTCTTAATTTAGGGTACTTTAAAGCTTCATTTGTTGATTTATTTTCATAATAGCAATACTCAACTAAATAGACCCATTAAATATATTAAAAATTCAGATAATTTTATTTAACGAAGGAGGTATTTTGTCTATTATCTAGAATTATAATGGTAGTATAAATTTAATTTTACTGTATAAAAAATACATTTGAATTTTTACTATTACTACACATTATAGGTCTTTAAGGAGGTAACTATGGCTATTTTAAATAAACTATTAGAGAGATTTAGAAATAATCAGTATGATGTGGATAGTGCATTTAATACCCTCCTAGTGATAATGGTAGTAGCTACTACCTTCATTATCACATTAATTGGTATCTCTTCTTATTATGTCTTTAAGGATAACTTGTTAGATGTTTCGACAAGGCAGCTCCATATAATTGCTCGCGAGACTGCAAGTAATATCTATGATTCAATAGTAGAAACCTTTGAGTCTTCTGCTGGGAAGAATACCGAGTATGACCATAATCGTATGCTGTTATATAACTTAAATAAGTTTCGTAAGATAATCAGTAGTGCTGATAAAGAGATTTTAACTCCCTTAAATTTTAAAGGGGAGATATATCTATTAGATGATAAGGGGCAGGTTATACTCCATAGTGACCCAACTCAAGAGGATAGAGATTATTCTAAGCAAAGTAACTTTAAAGATATTATTGCTGATAAGAGAAGCAGGACTATGTATATTAATGATAGTACAGAGATAGAGGAGCAAGGTGAGACCAATGTAAGAGATAATTCACAGAATTCACGGAATGGAGATGCAATCTTAGCCAGAGTATCTACAAGTGGCTATGGAGATTATAAGAGAGATGGTAAGGGCTATATTTTTAGCTATGGTAAGGTTGCTTCATCAGATTTGATTGTTGTTGTAGAAGCAGAGCAAGAAATTATTTATGCTGGAGCTAGAAAGATTGGTTTAGTAGTATTTGTACTGGGAGCAATAGCAATTTTAATTATTAGTGTTATAGCCTTTGTTGTTTCTAGAAAATACTCTAAGCAACAGGAGCAACTGCAAAGGTTTGCAAGCCTTGATGCTTTAACTGGAGTGCTCAATCGAAGGACTGGCTTAAATCTGTTAGAGACTCAATTAAATGTAATCAAAAGTCGTGAAGGTAAGTTGACTATCTGTTTTGTAGATATAGATGGTTTAAAGGGTGTAAATGATAAATTTGGTCATAATGAAGGTGACAATCTAATCTATACTGTTAGTAATATCTTTAAAGAGAGTATTAGAGACAATGATATTATCTGTAGAATGGGTGGAGATGAGTTCTTGTTGGTCTTTCCGGAATGTGATCTTAAGAGAGCACAGAGAGTTTGGAAACGTGTTCAAAGAAAGTTTGAAGAGATTAATAGCACGGAAGAGAGAGAATATATTATTTCAGCAAGCCATGGCTTTGTAGAGTATGATGGTTCAGACTCGATCTCCTTAAATGAATTGATAGAGATTGCTGATGATAGAATGTATGAAGATAAGCGATGCCATAAAAAGGAGCGCTGTATCAGTCAGATGAGTATGAGAACAATTTAATAGAATGGTTATTAGAATTAGGGCGGATATTATTCGCTCTAATTTTAATATTTATAATATAGTTATAGTCATCCGATTCTACAATGTAATTTCAATATGACGTTATATATAGAAAAAGCGACATTTAGGAGGTAGGTGGGTAGGGGGTAGTAAAATCCAACTACCTAACCACCCAACCCCTAACTACCAAAGTGAAAAGTGTCGCATTAGACCCATTAACTTTAATTTTAAGATTTCACATAATTTTAGATTAATTCTAGTACTTAAAGTATAGGTGGTTAAATATGTTTGATTAGTCAAATTGATTATTTTTATATTTGAAGATAATCTGATATAATTATTATGCTATCAGAAGTTAAAGTCTCATATTAATAATCTAAAGGGGGATAAGATGAGGTTGTTGAGGATAGTTTTAAGTGTAATTATAATGGCGGTTTCCTTTGAACTTGATAATATAATCAATCTGTTACTCACTAATAGGATGGCGATGTACCAGATGAATAGTACCGATACAGGTTATGTAGCTTATCAATTATATAATAATTTACATGGTTATTTTATGATTATACCTGTGATTATGATTGTATTATTGATGTTACCAGAGATTAAAGCTTTACTTAAGAAGATAGGAGGGTTTTAGGTGAATAAGAGACTGAAGTTAGTATTTTTATCGATGCTATTGTTATTATTAGTAGGGTGTGTTCGTCCGTATAAGACACCCCATATTGAAACGATTGAACCCCATCAGACTGCTTTCTTAATCCCGTTAGTAGGGAATAATAAAGCCAATCAACAGGAGTTTATGTCTGAAAGCTATCTAGAGGAACGTAAGGTCCCAACTAAGGAAATAGAGATTCCTCAAAGGTGGGTTCAGACAGGACGCTTTAATAATCAAGGGCAGTGGAGAGATTCAGCTAGATTAATCTTAGTTGATAGGTCTCCAGTTACCCGTGAATGGACTCAGAGTCCAAATACAGGAACTTCTAGTAAGAATGAAGGAATTATAGCAGAGAGTAAGGAGAGCATCTCCTTTATGGTAGGGGTGAATGCTTCAGCCCAAATAGATGAACAGGATGCTGCCAAGTTTTTATACCGTTATAATAATAAGGATTTAAGTTATATCATGGACACAGAGATTAGAGCGATGGTGGAGAGTGCTTTTGTGGCCAGTTCAGGAAAGATGACAATGTCTGAAATTATTGAAAAGAAGGCAGAGATTATTAATAAAGTTAGAGCAGAAGTAATTCCATACTTTGAAGAGCGGGGGATTACTGTTACTGTATTAGGCTTAAAAGGTGATATTGAATATTTAAATTCTGAAATTCAAAAAGCTATCGATAAGAGGTTCAAAGAAGAGAAGGCATTAGAGGCTCAAAGGGTGACTAATCAACGTTTAATTGAAGAAGCAGAGGCTAAAGCTAAGGCAGAACTGAGAGCACAACAGATAATCAATCAAAAGGAGATTGAAGCTGCAGAAGCTAAGGCTAAAGCTGCCAAATTAATGTCTGAAAGTTTAGAGTTCCAAATCAAATTACAAGAGCTTGAAAATCAAAAAATCTTTGTAGAGAACTGGAATGGGGAGTTACCACAGATTATGGGTGGAGAAAGTGGTCTATTATTAGATTTGCCTATAAATGACTTAGGGAAGTAATAAGGACAGTGATGAGTAACCAGTGAAGAGTAAAGAGTAATGAGTAAATTACTAATAAAAAATGAGACTCAATATTGAGTCTCATTTTTTATTAGCTTCTTTTCTTTTTAATAATTCTATAAAGTAGGTAACCTAAAATAGCAACTAGAATCAGCCATGGAATCAATGCTCCAACTAAGACGATAATTAGATTGATACTTTTAACAAAGCTTCTTAGAGCTTCTTTAAAGCTCTTTAGAAAACCTAAGTTAGAGCTATTATTGATAATTGCTTCGGGTTCACTGATATTAACTCTAATAGTAGCTAGGCTAACTTGATTATCATAATATTTGATACTTCTTTCAAGTTGTTCAATATTTGTTCTAACACGGTTTAATTCTCTCTCTACCTCTAAAATATCTTTGACATCTTTTGCTTTATTTAATAGTTCTAAATAACGTTTCTCTTGGGCTTTAAAGTTATTCAGCCTTGCTTGAATATCAATATACTCTTTAGTTATGTCCCGACCACTAAGCTCTTCTTCTAATACTTTACCCAATTGTGATAGTTCTGCAAGGGTAACTTCAAACTCTTCTGCAGGAACTCTTAAGGTAAAGTTATAGAATTTACGATTATTATAACCAGTCCATTTACGAGAATTGGCAATGAAGCCTTGATGGTTTTTGATAATTTCGGTAACCTTATTAGAGATATTTGATAGATCCTTTAGTTCTAAGTTTAAACTGGCATTTCTGATTATCTTTCGTTCCACAGCAGGAGCTTCAATCTCATCACTTTTAATCATTTTAGACTCTTCCATTACTTTACCTTGATCATAGGATAGGCTTCTTGGTTGGACTGCTGAATTTACAGCCATCTCTTTACTCTGATATGATGCTCCACATGAAGTGGTGACTAACATAATAACTATCATAAGTAACAATGTACGGAATTTTGCTTTAATAAGATCACATCCTTTTTGATTTAGTATAATATCTACCTATAAATATCATACTAAAAAATATTGCAAATAACAATCCTTTAACCATTGATAATTATGTCAAAGGTTGATAAAAGAGACTCCAAAGGAAGTAAGAAGTGATGAATAAGCAGTAACAAGAACAGGTTCATAATAGAGTCTGCAGTCACTTGTTTAGATTATCCATTAAAATAATTAGCTACATCCTTTAATGAATGAATTATCTCAATACCCTGTGGGCATAACTTCTCACAAGCACCACACTTAATACAGGCACTGGCCTTCTCTTTATCTCCCATCTCATTATATTTTTGATTGTTCTCTGTAAATTGCTGATAAAGACTAGCTCGATTATATAATTTGAAGTTACGAGGAATATTTACTCCTACAGGACAAGGGATACAGTATTCACAGCCAGTACAGCCAACAGGTGATAGATCTTGGTATTTAGCCTGTACTTTTTTTATTACTGCTAGTTCTTTTTGACTTAAAGAGTTGATTCCAGAGTTGGCAGCACTCTCTACATTCTCTTTAACCTGCTCTAGATTGCTCATCCCACTTAATATAAATGCTACCTCTTTTTGATTCCACAGCCACTGTAAAGCCCAATCTACATAAGTTCTGTTATTATCAGACTCAGCAAAGATCGATTTGATAGATTCGGGAGGAGTTACAGCCAGATTACCACCGCGCAAGGGTTCCATAACAATTACGGCTACTTCTTTATCGTGGGCATATTTCAAGCCTTTTTGACCAGCTTGGAAATCTACATCTAAGTAATTATATTGTATCTGGCAGAAGTCCCAATCATAATCATCTATAATTTCTTCAAAGACTTTATAGTCATCATGGAAGGAGAAGCCAATATGTTTAATCTTTCCTTCTGCTAGTATTTTTTCAATCCAAGAGAAGACATCAAGTTTTTTAAAGTTAGTCCAACGTTCTTGGTTAAGGGCATGTAATAGATAGAAATCTATGTACTCTGTCTCTAACTTTTCTAACTGTTTATTTAGGTAATAGTCCATATCCTCCTCTTTTTCAATCAGCCAAGAAGGTAGTTTAGTAGCTAGTTTTACTCGATTACGATAACCATCCTTTAATGCTTTAGCCACTAATAGTTCACTTTCTTCATTATGGTAGGGCCAAGCTGTATCGATATAATTTACACCATGATCCACTGCATATCTAATCATTTCAATAGATTCTTCTTCAGCTATCTTACCATCAGCAGTAGTTGGAAATCTCATTGCCCCAAAGCCTAAAGCGGAAGCCTTCCAATCTAAATTAGCAACTTGTCTATATTCCATAAATTCCACCCCTTTAATTTGATTTTACTAATTTAATTATAACATATGTAAATTTTCTTTAACAAATTTAATATTTTGCTTAGAATAGGTTTATGCTCTGATTTTTTTATCTGTTTGGATATATTGGTTTCTTTTGTAATTATTACTGAAGATGATAGATATAAATTTGAATAAATTGTTTTAATAATAAAGTTAGAAAGTGCAAAGAATATTTGTGATAATTTAAATGGTAGTTATGATTGTTTAATTGAGTGATTTGGATATTGAGTATATCAAGAACTTTTAATGGGAGGATGATTATGAAAATTATAAATAAGTACTTATTTGGAACAGTTATATTACTTATGATATTAGCAGTAGTAGCCTGCACAGGGGGGCAAGGATTAAAAGAAGGAACTGATGGGACAAAAGGGATTACTGATGATTTTGAGCAAAATCAAGTAGGTTTAAGCCTAGAAGAAGCTGATTCTAGGCTATTAGCTTATCAATTAGAGCTACAGATGCGCTCATCATTTAAAACTGCATATCAGAGTTGGTTAAATTTAAGTAGAATAGCAGAGGATGATAATAATTTAGAACAGATAAGCTCTGTTTTACATGCAACTCTTGCAGGGTTTGTTGTAGAAAGTCAAATAGAGGAAGAACTGCAGAAGTTAAAAGATATCAACAAAGGGGGAGAGGGTGAGGTTAGCTTTCCTACTCACGAAGTAGTAAACAATATAGAAGTAAAGGAGAACAATAGTGATGAAGTACAGGTTATGATAACTGCTACTAGATATTATCCAGCATCAGAGTGGGCTGGAGAAAAATATAATAAAGAGTTTAATTATGTAGTAACTCTATTAAATGAGAATAATACTTGGATGATTAAAAAAGTAGGTTATCAGTAAATTTAATTTGCTAGTGTATAAAATTTAAAATTTAATCCCATAATAGATAAGAATGGAAAAGGAGGAATCTCTATGAAGGAAATCGTCACTGAAACTATTGTTGATTATGAGAATCATGTCAATTTAGGGATGGCAAGGTTATTTAAAATTATGGGGCTAGATACTTTGGAGTGGAAGGCATCAGGAACGATGATCGAAGATATAGAGGGTAATAAATATATTGACTGTTTAGGGGGTTATGGAACCTTTGCTCTAGGTCACAGACCAGCAGAGGTAATAGAGGCGGTAAAGGAGCAGTTGGATTTAATGCCCCTATCTTCAAAGGTCTTATTCAACCAGGCTCTGGGACAACTATCTAGAAAATTAGCAGAGATAACACCAGGAAGGTTACAGTATTCCTTTGTCTGCAATAGTGGAACTGAAGCAGTGGAGGGGGCATTGAAGCTAGCTAGAATGGCTACTGGTAAGAACAGAATCATTGCGGCAGTCAACTCCTTTCATGGTAAGTCGTTGGGTTCTTTAAGTGTAACAGGAAGGGATATCTTTAGAAATCCCTTTAAACCCTTACTACCTGAGATAGAACATGTTATCTTTGGTGATTTAGAAGATTTAGCTAAGAGCATCAATCATGAGACAGCAGCAGTAATTTTAGAGCCGATACAAGGAGAAGGTGGGATTATTCTACCTTCAGAAAATTATTTAGCAGGAGCTAGAGAGCTTTGTGATAACTACGGTGCTTTACTTATCTTAGATGAGATTCAAACAGGGATAGGCAGGACTGGCAAGATGTTTGCCTGTGAGCACTATAATGTAGTACCAGATATATTGACAACTGCTAAAGCTTTAGGTGGAGGAGTAATGCCTGTTGGAGCCTTCATAGCTACTCCAGAGGTTTGGGAGGTATTCAATACGGCCCCTTTCATACATACATCTACCTTTGGCGGTAATCCTTTAGCCTGTCGTGCTGCGATTGCTACTCTGAATACACTAGAAGAGAAAGGATTGGTACAGAAAGCTGCAGAATCTGGGGAATACCTGTTAAATCGTCTTACAGACCTTGCTAAGAATTATCCTGATATTATCAATGATGTTAGAGGTAAAGGATTGATGGTAGGGATTGAATTTCAACATGAGAGCTATGGAGGTTTACTGATAAGTGAATTATTTGAAGCAGGGATTGTAGTAGCTTATACTCTCAATCAACAGAAGGTAATTAGGTTAGAGCCACCATTGATTATCAGTCAGGAAGAGATAGATAAAGTTGTTGATGCTTTAAAGAATGCATTAACTAAGGTAGTAGAATTAGCCAGTTAATAAAGTAGTGAAGAGTGACGGGTGAAGAGTAAAGTAATATATAATTAAAAGATTTTAAAGGTTTTTAAGGTGAAGAAAATTAGTGTTTGAACGAAGCAAATACTCTAAAGAAATAATAGGTTTAAGATAATCTTTGAATTAGAACTCTTAGTTTTCTTAATTTCAATGAATATTGATTGCGGAGTGAGTGGGCTTTGCCACGGAAGGTTCTATGAACCTGTAGGTTTGGTTACTTTTAGGGCAATGTCGCCCTGAAGAGTGGTCTTCTCTGAGGAAGTACTCTTGGGGTGTAAAAGTCAACTATCTAAAAGTTTTATTTAAAAAGCTTAAAATAGAGTGAATTAATTCACAAATCAATATACTTTAATTTGCTTTTTGATTAGTC
>NZ_PVNB01000043.1 GCF_003001995.1 Orenia metallireducens
CTTTAATATTTTTAGTTCTTTTACTGTTCACTGTCAACTGTCCACTGTAAACTGCTCTTAAGTGGGGTGATTGTTTTTGAAAGGTTATTGAATTACTTTCATTATCTTGTAGGATTAATAGGGGGTTTTATCTACTATGGAGTGGGTGGATATGATAAGGGTTTAGAAGTTTTAATGTGGATGGTAGTGATTGATTATATTACTGGATTATTATCTGCTTATGTCTTGAAGGAGTTGGATAGTGATATTGGTCGAGAGGGAATAGCCCGTAAAGTAGGACTATTTTTTACTGTAGCTATAGCCCATTTGGTAGACCAAGTGTTAGGGAGTGAAGGAATGGTTAGGCAGATGGCAATTTGGTTTTATATCTCTAAGGAGGGGATTAGTGCTTTGGAGAATTTGGGCGAGGCAGGGGTGCCGATTCCTGAGTTTTTGAGAAAAGCATTGAAACAATTAAGGGACAAGGAATAAGGGATAGAGGATAAGGAAATTCAAAGTCAAAAGATTATTTTAGCCACGAATTAACACTGATGGAACAGGAATAAAATCAAAAGATTAATATATAGGAGGCGGAAAAATGAACATTATCATAGATCCAGGGCATGGAGGGAAGGATTTTGGTGCTGTTGGTGAGTTTTCTTGTGAGAAGGGTATTAACTTGAAGTTGGCTAAATTAATTGAATTCTTGTTAGAGTATTTAGGATATGAGGTTAAGTTAACAAGGGATAAAGATTGTCTTCCAATCTGGGCTGAGAGAGTTGAGTCTAGCGAGGAAGATATTTTTACCCGACAGCTAAGTGCCACTAATATCTTTACTTTTGTAAATCAAAGATAAGTGGCACTAAGCTTCTGGATTGGCTCTACTAAGATTTAGTGGAAAAAAACCTCCACTAAAACTAAGTATCGCTTTATCTCTATTCACTGTAATGGTGCTCCTAATGAATCAGCTCAAGGGATTGAGACTTTTTATTATGTTGGTAGTAAGCAAGGTAAGCAATTGGCTCAATCGATTCATAGAAATTTGATTAAGATGACTAAGAGTGTAGACAGATTGGTCAAGTTTAATGATGATTTATATGTGTTGAAGAGGACTAAGTGTCCTGCGGTATTAGTTGAGGTTGGTTTTATAACCAATTCTTATGAAGAAAAGCTGCTTAATTCAGCTGATTATCAGTTGAAGATAGCTTTGGCTATCGTGAAAGGGATTGAAAGCAGTTTATAGTGTACAATTGACATTTAGGGTCAAGAGATAAAAAATACTAAAATCAGAGGGAGGATTGAGATGCAAGACATTATTATTGATTTGGTAAGCAAGCTAATAGGATGGTTATCATTATTGAGTATATTAATTGTAGGATTGAGGAAGTGGAAGCCAAACTTGGATCCTTATTTTAGGACAGGAGCTTTTATTTTAGCAGAGGTCGATGATGTGATTGATGGTATTCTGTTGGAGTTTCCTGAGAATGAGTCGCTGAATCTTATTGATGATTTATTGGATAAGGTGTTGAGTGAGTTGGAGGAGGCTGGGTATGAGGTTAATGATGAAGATGAGAAGAAGGTTGAGAATAGGTTGAAGGCTAAGGTTAAGAGGGAAGATGGATTGAAGTTAGAGCTTAGTAAGGGTGAGTATAGAATTAAATATGATGGTGAGTTTTAGAATAGATAAAAGACAAGAAGATGACTAAGAAATTTAAAAATTATATAGAGATAAATTAAGGGTGCAGGCTAAGCTTGCATCCTTTTTTAGTTTTTGGATACTTTTATAGAAAAATAACTGCAAATATTCTTGATTCTTAATATAGATATAAAGGGAAATTAAACCATGTTATAGAAAGATAATATATATTGATATGTTTTTAATATTGACTTAAGTTAATATAAGGAGATGATTGCATGAGTAATAGTAATTTTTCTTTTCTTAAGGAAAAATGGCCTATACTTAATAGTTTAGGAGAGCTAGCGGAGAACAATTTATATACTGATCCAAATACTACATTGATTAAATTGAGAATGTTTGGTGAAAAGATAGTAGACTATATGTTTGTATATGATAAGTTAGATGAGCCTGATGATAATAGACAGATGAAGAAATTAGCTATATTAAAACGTGAAGACTTAATTGATCAAAAGATGTTGGATATTTTTCATACCTTAAGAATGGTAGGAAATCAAGCTGTACATGAAGTTTATGATTCCTTAGCTGAAGCTAAGACTGCATTGTCTATGGCTTTTAAAGCCGGGGTTTGGTTCATGCAGGTTTATGGAGAATGGGATTTTGAACCTAAAAAATTTGTTTTACCTAAGAGAGAAGATACAAATAATCAAGTAATTATTGATAAGGTAAGTAAAGAGTATGAAGAAGAACTAGCTAGGCTAAGAGAAAAGTTAGCAGAGGTTAGAAAGCAAGAGAGTAGCTCTGAAGAGGTTGAAGAGAGGAAGAAACAGAGCAATAGATCAGCAGCTAAGATGGATTTAACTGAGGATGAAACCCGTTTAATTATAGATAAAAAGTTGCAAATTAGAGGTTGGGAAGTAGATACTAATAATTTGAGATATTCAAAGGGTACTAGGCCTGAGAAAGGTAGAAATATGGCGATTGCAGAATGGCCAATTGATAGAAGTAAGTCTAGACCTAAAAGGGCTGATTATGCTTTGTTTATAGGAAAGAAGTTAGTTGGGATTATTGAAGCTAAAAGAAAGAGTAAAGATATTCCTGCTGATTTAGAACAGGCTAAAACTTATGCAAGAGAGATCAAATTAAAGAATGAAGAGCAGGTAGGTAGTTGGAATGAGTATAAGGTTCCATTTATATTTGCTACTAATGGAAGAGAATATTTAAAGCAGTTAAAGGAGAAGTCAGGGATTTGGTTTTTAGATGGGCGAGTTAGAACCAATCATCCTAGTGTATTGCCTGATTGGTATACTCCTGAAGGATTAAATGAATTACTTAAACAGGATAAGATAGGAGCTAATCAAAGACTAGAGGAAGAGTCTTTTGATTATTTAAAGGATAGCAATGGTTTAAGTCTAAGAGATTATCAAGTTACAGCAATTAAGAGAGCAGAGGAAGCGATTAGAAAGGGTCAAAGAGAGATATTATTAGCTATGGCTACTGGAACTGGAAAGACTAGGACTATTATTGGATTGGCTTATAGATTGGTCAAAAGTAAGAGATTTAAGAGGATCTTATTCTTAGTTGATAGGACTACTTTAGGAGAGCAAGCAGAGGACTCTTTTAAAGAGTCGACTATTGAGAATATGATGAAGTTTGATAGTATTTGTGAGATAAAAGGTTTAGATGATAAAGAACCAGAGCGAGAGACTAAAGTGCATATGGCTACTATACAAGGAATGGTTAGAAGGATAATGGATAATAGTAATCCAGAAGATAGTCCGGCAGTAGATTGGTATGATTGTATTATAGTAGATGAGGCCCATCGAGGTTATTTATTGGATAAGGAGATGGGAGAAGATGAGTTAAAATATAGAGATCCTAGAGATTATATCAGTAAGTATAGAAGGGTAATAGAGTATTTTGATGCAGTTAAGGTAGCATTAACAGCTACTCCTGCTTTGCATACTAAAGAGATCTTTGGTAAGCCAGTCTTTAAGTATAGTTATCGGCAGGCCGTAATTGATGGTTATCTAGTTGATCATGAGCCTCCTCATCAGATTAAGACTAAGTTATCTACAGAAGGAATTACCTTTAAGGAAGGGGAGAAGGTTGCAATCTATGATCCTGTAACTGGGGAGATAACTAATAGTGAAGAATTGCCTGATGATTTAAACTTTGAAGTAGATAGTTTTAATAAGAAGGTAATTACAGAAAGTTTTAATCGGACTGTAATTAAGGATATTATCAATGATTTAGATCCTGGTAGTCATGAGAAGACTTTGGTTTTTGCTAGTACTGATGAGCATGCAGATATGATAGTTAGAATCTTTAAAGAGGAATTTGAGGAAGCTGGAATTCCAGTTGATGATGATGCAGTGGAGAAGATTACTGGTTCTGTCAAGGATCCTTCAATGATGGTAAGGAAATTTAAAAATGAGATGTATCCTAATATAGCAGTAACCGTTGACTTATTGACTACGGGAATTGATGTGCCTAAGATATCTAATTTGGTCTTTTTACGTCGAGTGCGTTCTAGAATATTATATGAGCAGATGTTAGGGAGAGCAACTAGGTTATGTGATGAGATAGATAAGACCCACTTTAATATTTTTGATGCCGTTAGATTATATGAGGGATTGGAGAAGGTTTCTACTATGAAGCCGGTAGTTGCTAACCCAAGTATCAACTTCACTGATTTAGTGGAGGAGCTATCTCAAGATAAGGATGAAGCTAGACAGAAGAAGTGTATAGATGGGTTGGTAGCTAAATTACAACGGAAGAAGAGAAGGATTAAAGGAGAGAGTAAAGAGAAGTTTAAGTATTTAGCGGGAGGAAAGGAGCCAGAAGAGTTTATTGATTGGTTAAAGGAGAGTCAACCTGCTAAAGTTAGTAAAGAGTTAGAGAATTTACAGGGATTATTTGCTTTCTTAGATGAAAATAGCTCACAATCTAATAAGCAAATTATCTCTACAGAAGTAGATGAGTTACGTGAGCATAGCAGAGGCTTTGGTAATGCTACTAAGCCTGAGGATTATTTAGATGAGTTTGGTAGGTTTGTAAGGGAAAATCTGAATAAGATTCCTGCTTTAGAGATAGTTTGTCAAAGACCTAAGGAGTTGACCCGTGAGGCATTAAAAGAGTTGAAGCTAGAGCTAGATAGTCATGGTTTTAATAAGACCAGTTTGAATACAGCTTGGCGAGAGTGGAAGAATGAAGATATTGTAGCTGATATTATTAGTTTTGTACGACAGCAAGCTTTAGGAACACCATTGATGAGTCATAATGAAAGAATAAAAGGTGCTATGGATAAGGTTAGAAAGATGCAGAATTGGAAGAGGGTACAGCTAAATTGGTTAGATAGGATTGAGAAGCAGCTTTTGAATGAGGATATTATAGATAAGGAATCCTTTAAGCAGGAGCCTTTTAAGTCTCAAGGTGGATATAAGAGGTTGAATAAGATATTTGCAGGGGAGCTTGATAGTGTGTTAGAATTAATAAATGAAAACTTATATGCTAGTTAAGGGTAGTGACAAGTAACGGGTAATAGTTAACCTGGTACTATACTTAAAAGGAGGAATAACAACAATGAATACACAAGAAATCGTACAAAAGTTATGGAATTTATGTGATGTATTAAGGGATGATGGGATTACTTATCATCAATATGTAACAGAGTTAACCTATATTTTATTCTTGAAGATGGCTAAGGAGACGGGAACTGAGAATAATATTCCTGAAGGTTATAGATGGAATGATCTCTCTGCTAAAGAGGGAATTGAGTTGATGAAGTTTTATCGGCAGTTACTATTAGATTTATCGACTGAAGGAAAAGGTAAGATTCAACAGATATATACTAATGCTAAGACTAATATAGATGAGCCTAAGAACTTAGAGAAGATTATCAAATCAATTGATGATCTTGATTGGTATAGTGCTAAGGAAGAAGGTTTAGGTAATCTGTATGAAGGGTTATTAGAGAAGAATGCTAACGAGAAGAAGTCTGGTGCAGGGCAGTACTTTACACCACGGGTATTGATTGATGTGATAGTGGAGTTAGTCGATCCTCAACCTGGAGAGAAGTGTAATGACCCAGCAGCAGGTACCTTTGGTTTTATGATTGCGGCTAATCATCATATTAGAAAGAATACTGATGATCACTTTAACTTGAGTGTTGAAGAGGGAAGATTCCAGAAAGAAGAAGCCTTTAGTGGTTGTGAGTTGGTACAGGATACTCACCGATTAGCTTTGATGAATGCGATGTTGCATGATATTGATGGAGAGATATTATTGGGAGATACTTTATCTAGTTTTGGTAAGCAGATGAAGAATTATGATGTGGTCTTGACCAATCCTCCTTTTGGAACTAAAAGTAAAGGGGAGCGAGCAACAAGGGATGACTTTACTTATCCAACTTCAAATAAACAGCTAAACTTTTTACAGCATATTTATCGTTCTTTGAAGAAGAATGGTAAAGCTAGAGCAGGGGTAGTTTTACCCGATAATGTATTATTTGCAGATGGAGATGGTCAAAAGATACGAGAGGATCTGATGAATAAGTGTAATTTACATACTATCTTAAGGTTACCAACAGGTATCTTCTATGCCAAAGGAGTTAAGACCAATGTTTTATTCTTCACTCGGGGTAAAGGTGATAAGGATAATACAGAAGGTGTTTGGATCTATGACTTGCGAACCAATATGCCTAGCTTTGGTAAGCGGAATCCATTAAAGCATCAGCATTTTGAAGATTTTATTGAGGCTTATCAGGCAGAGGATAGAACTAAGGTTGATGATGAACGCTTTAGCTACTATAGTATCGAAGAGATTCAGAAGAAGGAGTATAATCTTGACTTAGGATTGATCCAAGATGATGATATTACTACTTATGAAGACTTACCAGAGCCAATCGATGCGACTGAAGATGCTATGGAGAAGTTAGAAGAGGCTGTTAGTCTATTAGATGAAGTCTTGACAGAACTGAAAGTGATTGAGGGGAAATAAGATGGTAAAAACTAAACTAGAGAAGAAGTTGGAGCAAGCATTGGTGCCAGTCGAGGAACAACCTTATGAAGTACCTGACAATTGGTTGTGGGTAAGGGTTAAAGAATTATTAAGTGATATTTCTAGTGGTTTTGCCTGTGCAAGAAAGAATGAGGTTTCACCGGAAGAAGAAGAGGCATATCCACATTTGAGACCTAATAATATTGGTTTTCTTGGGAGATTAAATTTAGAAAGTTTGATTTTTATCCCTCAGAATATGGTTAAAGAGGGAAAGGATAAGTTGTTTAAAGATACAATATTATTTAATAATACTAATAGTGTAGAATTAGTTGGAAGATCTGTTTTAATCGAAGAAGAGATGAACTTTGCTTATAGTAATCATATTACAAAGTTAGAGGTTAATTCTGATATTGTAGAGCCAATATGGTTTAATTATGCAATTAATAAGTTATGGCAGGATGGATTTTTTGCAGAGATTTGTAAAAAGTGGGTAGGTCAAGCGGGAGTAAATCAGACTATGCTTAAAAAGGAAGTCTCTATACCTGTTCCTCCACTAAATGAACAGAAAAGAATAGTAGCTAAAGTGGAATCTATGCTGGATAAGATTCAGCAGGCAAGGGAGAAGATAAAAGCAGTTGAAGAGAGCTTTGAGAATCGGAAGGCAGCTATCTTAGCGAAGGCTTTTCGAGGAGAGTTGACGGCTCAGTGGAGAGCCGAGAATGAATATGTTGAGTCAGTAGAAGTTCTATTGGAGGAAATAGAAGAAGCTAAGAAAAAAAGTAATAAAAGAAAGAAAAAATTAGTTGATATTGAACAACCTTATGAATTACCTAATAGTTGGGAATGGGTGACTTTTCATGAGATAATTAGAAGTACTAGATATGGGAGTTCATCAAAGGCATACCCTGATATAGATGGTATTCCTGTATTAAGGATGGGAAATATAGAAGATGGTAAAATAGTTACTGATGACCTTAAATATCTGCCTTATGACCATAAAGATGTTAAGAAACTAAAATTAGAAGAAGGAGATTTACTATTTAATAGAACTAATAGTTATGAGTTAGTAGGAAAAACTGCTCTTGTTAGTGAAGAAGAAGCAGGTCAAATGACATTTGCCTCATATCTTATTAGAGTGAAGTTATTTAAAAAGGATTTATTATCTAAATATATTTGTTATTTTATAAACAGTTTTATTGGTAGGAAACAACTTTTATCTACAGTTACACAACAAGTTGGACAAGCGAATATAAATGCTAAGAAAATGTCATCTATTCAAGTTCCTATTGCTTCAGAACAAGAAATAAAGAAAATATTAGAGCTAGTAGAACCATTGTTAGATAAAATGGAAGAATCCCAAGCAATAGTCGAAGCAACTAAGGAAAAATTAGAGCTACTGGAAAAAACAATCCTAGCTAAAGCCTTCCGAGGAGAGCTAGGAACAAATGATCCTAAGGAAGAGAGTGCGGTAAAACTGGTGGAGGAAGTTTTGAGTGAAGGATGATTATAACCAGTAATAGGTTTAATAAAAAGAAGAGTAGAACTTAAGATAATAGTTAGAGAGTTTATCTCAATAAACTCTCTAACTATATTAAGATACAGAGAGGTCAACTATTATGAATTTAAAAGGATTAAATGATTTAATTGATAATACAATTATTTTTTTGTATGACAATATTATAAATTGTATAAGTTTTATCAGTAAAATTTATTCGAACTATAAATTAATAATTTCATTATCAATTTTAATAATTTTTTTAAAAAGCTTATGGAATAAGCGGGGTAACTATAAATTAAAGGTTCCTGTATATTATTTTCTGATTACTTTAATTATAGGTTTTTTAGTCTATAAGGCAGACATCAATAAGTTAGATTCTTTTTTTATATCTTATCTAAAATCTAGTATTATCATACTGGTTTTGGGATTAGTAGTGTTGGCTAATAGCTTACTTACATATAAGAACTCTACAAGAAAAATAATAAGTAATTATTATAAATTCATTTATTTTATTCTTCATACTATATTATTCTCATTGGCTACTATAAATGCATTAGATTTTAGTAATTTATTAATCTTATTAATCTTTATTTTAATTTCATTTAATCAGATTGTTAGTATAGAAAATGATTCTAAAGATAAAAGACAGGTTGATGAAAGTTCAGATGAATCTATAATAATGAAAGAGCAACTCTTTGAAAGTAGATTGTTTCAATTACAACACATAAAAGGATACCTTATAAATTCACATTATGATGAAGCTTTTGCAATAGCTATAAATGCTGATTGGGGAAAAGGTAAGACAAGCTTTGTTAATGTTTTAATTGATGAATTGAAAAAAGAAATACAAGAGGAAGAAGAACTTATTTTAATATTTATTCAACCTATGATTTTGGATACTAAAAAGAAATTGATGGAATATTTTTTTAAACAATTAAAACAAGCTTTAGAAATTAATGGTGTATATACTGGAAAAACTAGTGCTTATAAGAATTATTTTGAACTAGTAATGAAGATGATAAAAAACAATAAGTTTTCGATTTTATCAGAAATTCTAGGTATTTTTAAAGATGAACCATCTGATTTTAGAGAAGTTAAAGAAAATTTTGAAAATGATATAAGGAGTATAGCGGATAAAAAAATATATATAATAATTGATGATTTTGATAGAGTAGAGAAAGAGACTGTATATAATACATTAGTATTCATTAAGCAAATAGTAAGTTTTAGAGGATGTAGAGTTATTTTCTTAATGGATAATAATAGAATTGAGAGAGATTTTATAAGTAATGAGTATTTATGTAAGTTTATTAATAAAACTTTTGATTTAGTAGAGGTTCAGTTTGAAGAAATAGCTAATTATTTTATAAGTAAAAAGATTTTCTTAGATAAAAATTATGATGATTTAGATATTATTCAAAAACAGTTAAGTATATTAAAAGGTAATTTTATTTTTTATATAAAGAAGATTAAAGAAGAATTTTATGAATTATCAAATAATAAAAACAATGAATTAATACAGATGAATGAGGAAGATAAAGAGACTATAAAAGATAAAAAAGGTGAATTAGAAGAAATAAAAGCAAAGATATATGATTTTGAGAATAAACTGACTAATCCTAGAAAAATAAAGAAGTTATTTAGGGAAACAGAACATTTATTTGATAATTTTCACCAATCTTATAAAGATGAAGAAAGTGATCATCTAACTAATAATTTTCAACGAATTGATGCTAACAGAATAATTTTCAATATTTCATTTATAAAAATATTTTTTGAAGAAGAATACAAAGAAATATTAAAGATGAGTGATATAGAGAAGGCCTTTGATAAATATAAGGGTTATTTGATTGGAACAATATTAAAAGATCTAGATAAGTTTGGATACTTAAGCTATGAAGAACAATTAGATATAGAATTAAAAGCTAAATTTTATAATATTATGTTAGCAAGTGATAAAGAATATAAATATTTTATAGATGAAATTAATAATAAATATATTAGTATTCTAGAGAAAATAGATTTAAATAATAAAATTGAATTTATAGATTATAATCAGATGAAAGATTATTTAGATGCTATAGAGAGGTATATTAATCATAATAAAGCGGAAGAAAGATTTAAGAAAGTAACTGATGGAATATTTCAAGCCCAAGAAGATAATAAAATTAGATTTTGGGAAGTTACTAACTTACTTAAACATGATATTATTTCAGTTAGATTATTAGCTTTGAATAATTATTATCTAAAAAGGTTAAAAGAATTATTAACATCAAATAAGATAGTATATGATGATAGAGGAGATAAAAATGAGAATAATAATATTATAAAAAGTTTAAAGCATTATTTAATTTTACACTTTAGGAAAGATATTGATACAATAATTAAATTATATAATTTAGAAAAGAATGAATATAATGTTATGAAAGACATAAGTTCATTGGAACATATGAATCTAAGAGCAAAACAAGTTTTAGATATATTAAATTTTGATATTAAATTTTCTGGTTCTGAAGTAGATAAGTTAAGAGGATGGGTAAGATATATAAATAAGGACATAAAAGTTAGATATAAAGGTAAAAAATTTATTAATATAGATTATCATATAGGTGAAACAGAATTATTTGTAGAATGCTTTGAACTAGTAGATGATGTTTTAAATCTTATAAATAATATTGATATAAAAATAAATTATGACGATGAAATATATACTAGTGATATTGATGGAATAAGTAAAATAATTCATGAATTTTATAATAGAATAATTCATGCTCAAGGTTATAAAAATAATGGGTCTTACAATTATTTCATGAGGATTATTACTAAAGTTAATAAATCATCTAAAAATCATTATATTGATAAAGAGATTATTCAAAAAATGAATGAATTATATAAAAAATTGAATAATAATTTGAGTCAGAGTTATAAATGGAAAAAAAGTTGGTTTAATGCTGGTATTAGTATGGCTGAGATAGATATAAATCAAAAAAGATTATCTAAAATAAAAGTTCTCTATGAGGCATTGTATAAAATTATTGATAAAAAAAGTTAATTAAATAAAGAATACAAGAAAATTATTGGATTGATTAAATAAAAATATATCCATCCTAAAAGCTTACCTTTTATAGGTAGGCTTTTTTCGTTAAAGGAAATTAATGCTTTTATGTAGTAATATTATGATAATGGTAAATTGTGATATGCCTATACAATCTTAAAAGAGGTGAACTTTTTAGTGAAGGTAATAGAATCTATTAAATCTGATCTGAATAACTATCAAAAATCTTATAAATTTATTGTCTATAAAGCATTTTTTGATTTAGCAAATACAGGAATAGTTAAAATCAATGATCTCATTAAATATTTTCAAGGTTTCTATTTAGATAGAAAAGTAAGAGAATTAGATGTAGAAGAAGAGAATACAGCCTCACAAATAAAAAATATTGAAAGTACAAGCTTTAATCAATTGAAAAACTATGTTAGAAGAATGCCTTTAGATAAGATACATTATTTAATAGAAGCTAATGATCTAGTAAGAATGGATCAAGATCTATGGAGTCAACTAACACGGAATAATATATTTGAATTACAAGAGTATATAGATCAAAAGATAGAAGATTACTTTAATGAAAGAACTGGAGGATATAAAATGGCCATACCTGATATGAGCAGAGAAGAAATTATTGAAGCACTAAATAAATTTGATCATAATTATCGAGATACTGAAGAGTGGATAGATTTTACTTTAGATAAGAGGCATAAATATGTAATTAAATATGAAGATAAGACTTATCCAGTAAAAGA
This sequence comes from Orenia metallireducens, assembly GCF_003001995.1. GTDB lineage: Bacteria > Bacillota > Halanaerobiia > Halobacteroidales > Halobacteroidaceae > Orenia > Orenia metallireducens_B. The sequence continues at coordinate 11,916 of NZ_PVNB01000043.1, forward strand.
GATTATTAGAATAGCAGGAGATTATAACGTACCTTCCTTTAGTGGTGGACGAGAAGCTAATAGTTATTTAAGTCAAAGAGGTTTTGAGATAGTTGAATTGGATAATGAAAATAGTCAGAAAGAACTTTTGCTAAAGAAGAAGGTAAATTGGTCAATGTTTAACTCGGGAATTACTTTACCTTTAGATTCTCATAGTAAATTTTATGAAGCTAATAATGAAATAATTGAACCAGGTAGTAGTCACAAAGTAAAATTATTAATTGAAGATCAAGAATTTGAAATAAACTTAGCAAATGTCAATAGAAATTCTAGTAGTGAAACATTACAGCTTCGTTATGATAGTAATGACGAATTAATAGAATTACTTCAAAATATATTTGCTGATAGTTATCAATACATAGTTGAGGAGAGAGAGAGATTAAAAGAAGAAGAGGGGAAAGAAAGGCCTTATGTAGATGTGCCTGAGGAAGGTGCAGAATATATAAAAATTTATTCTAGTAAAATTCCTTATCAATATATAGTTGAATTGATTAGTAACCAAAGAAAATTTACTTTATATAAAAATAAGCTTTCAAACAAAGAAATGATAAAAGAGATTAAAGAATACATAAGTTCAAAGGGTTTCACTTATCCTGGAGGCTTAATAGAAAACTTTTACTTATCATTAAAGACTAAGCCTTTTGTTTTACTAGCAGGGATATCTGGAACAGGTAAGACTAAATTAGTCCAGCTATTTGCAGAGGCTATTGGATGTACTAATCAGAATAATAGATTTAAGATTATTCCAGTTAGACCAGATTGGAGTGATGGTTCTGATTTATTAGGCTATAAAAATATTAAAGATAAATTTAATCCTGGACCAATGATTGATATTATTAAAGATGCAATCGATGAGCCAGAGAATATTTATATATTATGTTTAGATGAAATGAATCTTGCTAGAGTAGAGTATTACTTTAGTGATCTATTAAGTGTAATGGAAACTAGAGCAAGGGATGAAGAAAGAATAAAGAGTAATAAATTATTAAAGAAGACTGATTTTGTTAAAGAGGAAGACAAAGAAAACTATGCAGGATTATATCTACCTGATAATTTATATCTAGTAGGCACAGTAAATATGGATGAAACTACCCATCCTTTCAGTAAAAAGGTTTTAGATCGGGCTAATACTATTGAATTTTCAGAAGTGAATTTAGCTAGTTTTGATCTAGATCAAGAAGAGAAGGAGTCTTTAAAGAGGGTTGATAATAACTTTTTACAGTCCAATTATATTACTTTAAACGACTGTAAGGAAGCTGATAAAGGATTTATTAAAGAAGTAATAGATAAGCTAATTGACATTAATGATATTTTGAAAAAAGAAAATCTACATGTAGGTTATCGGGTACGTGATGAGATATTATTTTATATGCTTTATAATCAGCAAGAAGAGTTAATATCTCTTGAAGATGCTTTTGATTTTCAAATTATGCAAAAGATTTTGCCTAGAATTCAAGGAAGCTCTTATTTGATTAAAAATATATTGATTGATCTAGTCAAAGTTACTTCGGGAATGGGTTTCTCTAAAGAAGAGACTATAATTGGTGATCAAGTAATTGATGGTATAGAAAAAAACAATAATAAGATACCTTATCCTAGATCATCTAAAAAATTAGCTTATATGATCAAAAGATTTGAAGAAGATGGATTTACAGCTTATTGGTTATAAAATTAATTCAAAGTGAGGGATAAACTAGTGAGCTATCAAGGTAATGATATAGAGCTTATTTATATAGAAACACAATATTTCACTTTTACTATTAAGGGCAAACCGATCCATCCTGATATAGATCATTTATGTCCTAATAGAGATAATAGTGCTATTAAGGCGACTTTAGCTGTTGATCCAATTAACTGTGAACTTCATGAGTTTTTACATTTCGATCCTGATGAAGATTTAAAGCCTTACCAAGGAGAAAGTGTATTTCCTTTCTTTTATGAATGGCAGGATTATCAAGTAATAATAGAAAGTAAAAATGATAAAGAGTTAGAATTTCATCATGAAAATAAATTGATTAGAGAGGCAGTGGCCCCTTTAAGCAGAAATAAAAGCATTTTAATGGGAAAATTTAATTTTCGTAATGATGTAGGCTATTCAGAATTAGAAATTAGACGGGATGGCTCGCCTTTGTTAATTTTAAAAATAGAAGTCTTTCCTTCAAAGATTGATTATCAACGGGATTACTATAATCTGATTAGAGAAGTAAATGAAGAAGTTTATAATTTAGCTTATGATTTTTTAAGAAAGACTTTTCAAAATATGCGATTAACTGAGGCAGAGAATATTAGTGATAGTGAATTTTTTACAATTTTAAAGACTATCTTTAATGGGTTTAAAAAGGCTTTTAGAAGAATAGAAAAATTTCCTCATCATAGATTGAATCAAATTAGAAAGGTTAAGCCGTCTGGTAGAGTCAAAAAAGTTAATAAACAGAGTATTAAATGGTTAAGAAAGAATCCAAAATTTTATGATAAAGAATATGGTTTACCCACAAAACTGCTTGATATTAATAAACAAGTTAGCTTTGATACTTATGAAAATAAATTTGTGAAATGGATCATTCTACAAATTATTAAAAGGATAAAGAGGTTTATTCTAGAATATCAAAACTTCTATAAAGAAAAAGCTGATATTCAAGTAGTTGAATTTGCTAATAAGATGGTCAGAGAATTAGATTTGATGTTAAGTAGAACTTTTTTAAAAGATGTTGGAGAATTATACAAAGTTGATTCTTTGTCTTTAGTTTTACAAATGGCTCCAGGTTATCGAGAAATATATAAATATTATTTGATGCTAAAGAAAGGACTTAGCTTTAATGGGGAGTTATTTAGATTATCTATGAAAGAAACCTGGAAGCTATATGAGTATTGGTGTTTTTTAAAGTTAAATCAAATTTTAAGGAAAAAGTATAACTTAGTTAAGAATAATCTGATTGAATTTAATTATTCAGGAATTTATGTATCCTTAAATACTTCTAGTAGTGCAGCTGTAGAATATGAAAATCCAGCAACAGGAGAAAAGTTTACCTTATCTTATAATACTAAAGAAGGTAAAAAGGTAACTACTGGACAAAAACCAGATAATGTACTATCTTTACGCAAACAAGGTAGTAATGTCGATTATAAATTTGTTTTTGATGCTAAATATAGAATAAACCCAGCTTATCCTGATACCTATTATGGTCGAACATATAATGAAATCCCTGGACCTGAAGAAGATACAATCAATACTATGCACCGTTATCGAGATGCTATTGTCTACCAAGACCCAAATCAAATTAATAGGACTATGGTAGGAGCTTATGTTCTTTTCCCTTATCACGATGAAGAAAAATATAAAGAACATAAATTTTACAAAAGTATTGATCAAGTAAATGTAGGAGCTTTTCCATTTTTACCAGGTAGTATTGAGTTGGTTTCGGAATTTTTAGAAGGGTTAATTGAAGAAAGTTCTATGAGTAATTATGAACGTAATATATTACCTCAGGGCACTAGTGAATATCAAGGTAAGGTAGAATTTGAAAGAAATGTATTAGTAGGATCTTTACGGACTAAAAAGCAGAGAAATCATATTTTAGATAAGAAATTTTATCATATTCCTTATAAGAAAGGGTTAGAGGCTTATAATCTTAAATATATTTGTTTTTATCAGGATAAAGGAAAATTTAAAAAGGAAGATGGAATTAGATATTATGGTCGTTTAAAGAGGTATGAAGTAAGAAAAAGAAAAAATATAGATGTACCAATGAATCCAAATAAAAATAATGGACAACAGCTCTACTATGTCTTTCATGTAGATAAGTGGTATCAGCTTGATAATCCAATTGTTTCTGATGGATATGGAATTAGAGGTAGTCATATTTATACCAATGATATGTTGTTATTCAAGGCAAAGACTTTACCAGAATTAAGTATTAAGACTTTGGAAGAGTGGAGAGTCTGGTTGGAACTTAGTAGACTAAGAAAGGATATCAGAACAATCATTAATGATAATAAAATCAACGATACTACCAATATATCAGGTTTTCAGATAGATAATGTGAAAGTTGAAGTTATAAATGATCAAGTAGTTATAAGTAGAGGAGAAAAGATAATAAATAGTGGTTTAAGAGAGTTTATGTTTAATACTAGAAGAATAATGAGAGAAATATTTTAATAAGCATAGAATTATTTCTTATTACTTTGGCCAGCATTATGCTGGCCTTCTTTTATTTTTTGTAGATTGATTATATAATAACGGGTATTTATTTAGGTTGAAATAAGAAATAAGACCATTATTTACATATTAATAAGCAGAATAATATAAATTGAAAATAATACTAATTTAATATGTACTTATTTAAAATGACTTATGTTTGATATATCAACCTTTTTAAGGAGGTGGACCTATGTCCAAAGGTTTAAAGAACTATTTAGTAAAATATAAGTTGGATAGCAAAGATAATGAAGTTTATAGATGGTCAATAAATGAAGGTTTGGGTCAATATAAAACTTATGATAGGCCTGCTAAATTAGGCGAATTAAATCAACTGCTTAGATTAAATGAAAAAAAATATCCCACTAATAGATATCCTGATCATCAAATATCTAGAGTTTTTTCTATATCAGATAATAATAAAGTTTTAAAAGTTAAAGGTGCTAAATCTTTGATTGATATATTAAGTAGGATTGAAAATGAAGTTAAAAAAGTAGATATAATAGAAGATTGGAAAAACGTAAATTTTGAAGAACTAGATTATGAATTAAAGGAAAATATAATGTTTGATTTAACAAATATAAATATTGGGTTTAAAGAACCAGAAAAATTATTTGCTAGAGAATCCAAAGGGAATAATAATAAAGAAATTAAGAAATACAAGAATGCATATCAATTTTTCAAAACACTTTTTAATACTAAATCCATTGTAGGTTTAATAGACCAGGATAAATTTATGAAATTAATAGATAAAGCAATGAAAGAATATATCAAAGAAGAGTTGGATGAAGATAAGCAACAATATAGGTTTATTAAAAAAAGAGATAAGGATAATATTTATTACTTAAGAGATATTACTTCTGAAAAGAAGTATAATAATTATGATAATAATATAGCTATTTATATTTCTTTATTAGCATTAGATAGTTTAAATCAAGAATTTTATTTAGAAAGAGCAGAGATTAGTGATTCAGAATTATTATTATTTTTCGAACAAGAGACATCAAAAGAATATAAGAACTTTGAAGTTTATTCTGGGATAGAAGTTTCAAACAGTGAACTTAGAGGGCAAGGCCTAAATTTTAAATTAAAATATAGAGTTAAAATAAATAATAATAATAATAAAGATAAACATTTCGTTTATAATCAAAATTCAAATAGTTTATTTACAATAAATGAGGATAAGGTATTTTCAATTAGTAATAATGATTCTATAAGTAGTATAGCAGATTCGAATAGTATGGATACTGTTATTAGAGAAATAGATAAATTGATTTGCGGATTAAAAAAATATCAGGAGTTTATTAATAAAATTAAGTCATCTATTGAAAGTTTTGAGGATGAACTTAAAAGGGAAAGTTTAGTGGATATCGATGAGTGTTTAAGAAAAGAAGATATGTGTATGGGATATATTTTTTTATCTTATCTTAAAAGAGAAATAATTGATAAATTTGGTGAAAAGAAATTTAATCAACATGCAAAACCTAGTTTTGAGATAATACGTACTAATAAATTCCCTAATTTATTAGATGTTCTTAACTTTTGTTGGAAAATCAAAAATAGTTTTGATAAAAATAAATTACAGAAAGTCTATTATGATGTATTTGATTATTATTATGAAGAGTACAATTTGTAATTAATTTATTAAATTTGAACAAAGCTACTCTTAATTGGGTAGCTAATTTTTTATAAATTTGTTATTTGGAATTATGGCATAAATATTACTTCACATAATTCAATAAAATAAAAGGAAGATAATTATTTTAATCAAAGTTAGGAGCTTGGTATGAAAAATGTGAATTTAAACTATCTTGATGGGGAAGATTTTGAAAGACTATCTCAGCAGTTATTAAATACTATGTATAATGATGTTCAAATAACTGCTCTAAGTAATGATAAAGGTAGAGATTTAGTAATAAGGGATAAATCAGAAATAATATTTGTTGAATGTAAGCATTGGAGCAGTAATTCTGTTGGAAGACCAGTAATACAAAAGTTACACTCAGCTATAATAACTGGTAAAGCAAAGAAGGGAATTATTATGACAACAAGTAGGCTATCACAGCCTGCTAAAGATTATATAAGAGATGAAGTAAATGATTGTGAAATAGAAATTATAGAATTTCAAGATTTGAAAAAATTAGGGGCTAATAATGGGTATAATATCTTTTGGGAAGAAGAAGAGGTTATAATAGATAAGGTTAGTAGTGCTAATGATTTTGATATTAAAGGTGCTTTAAAAGATGAGCTTAATAAAAGAATAAAAGTTTATCCTAATTCAATAGATGATTATCTATTAATTAAAGAGAGAAAAACTAGTTATATAAATTGTTATAGGGTTCATTATTCTGTAAATACTACCTATAAAACACAAGCTGTTTGTCATAGGATAAATAAAAGAGGTTATGTTTACTTTGATAGTAATGGAAAACCCTTAAGTGAGAAATTATTAAAATTTTTAAAAGATGCTGATGGAGAAGAAGTTTCAGAGAATATCCACGACTTATCTTTTAAAGAGAAAAGATTAAGGTCAAAAACAACTAATATGGCTATTAATAAACATAGTGAACATATAAAGTATACAGGAGGTAATAATGTAACATATAGAAAAAAGGTCGTTCCTAAGAAGAAGGATATAACGATATGTGGGATTGAGCAGATTAAATACCCAAGAGATAATTTTAATCTAAATATTTCGAATCAGGTTATTGAAATCGATGGTCATTTTAATAATAAGTATAATAGGTTAATTAAAACTCCGATAGAATTGAAATCATATTATTCTAATATCCCTTTAAATAAAGGGGTAATTTGTTCAGATTGTGGCAAGATAACTGCCAAGACTAGGACAGGCGAGAGTTATATTTGCAATAAATGTAAGAAGACTATCTGCTATGATGATAGCTATTATTATACTGCATTTAAATTGTTTAATAGATTCGTCTGTAGTGATTGTTCTAAAGAAATGAATAATAATATAGATAGAATAAGTCACAAGGTTAATTATCAGAAGAATCTAGGTTCATTTACAGCTTATTTTTGGATATTATTAATATTTGGATTTACAATAGTAGGTTATTTTGTGACAAATCAATTTCTTTAACAATTAGTTAAGAATTTAGGCAGTTTAAATTGATTTGAATTTTCATTTGGGCTAACATCTTAGGTTAAGGGTGTTGGCTCTTTAAAGGTTAGGGGCTAAAATATTTTATTTGAGAAATGATAACTACTAAAAAGGATAATCATAATTTTTGTTTAACTAAGAAAATAGCGATAGTGATTAATAAAAAGACAAAGTTATTTAGAAATTACTAATTAAGAGATCAATAATTAGATCTATAAATAAATTAAGATAAGAGCCTAAACATAAGCGAACAATTATAAAACCATTTATATAGGAGGAAGTAATATTTTAACTATTAAATGTGCTAAATTTAAATCCAAAATTATGAAGTATAAGAAACTAGGACAAGGAAGAGTTTTAAGGTGTTGGGAAGATAAGATTAGAAAAATATATGCTAAGGTTAAAGGTGAGAAGCTATTATGTAGCAATTGTGATAATTTAATAGGAGAGATTAGGTCCAAAGGTCAAAGAAATTATGTTAAAATGAATAGAGAGCAGTTTGCATATAGTGGAACTAAAATTAGAAAATAAGGTTTAAATAATTAAAGATTAGAAGCAAAGTTGAGGGCTAAAATGTCTTTAACTTTGTTTTTTTACTATACTATACTTTTAAGTTTGATAATTTTGGAAATGATAAAATATAACAAGGATAATTATTATTTTTGCCTAACTAATAAAGTAAAGGATGACGATTGATAAATAATCAGTTACTCTTTTAAGAGGAAAAGTAAGCGGTGTTAGAATTATAAACTTAATTATCTGAAGTAGGTTAAAATTTCAATTATAGATAAAGTTCAATAGAATAATTGTAGCGTTTTTCCTATGTCTTAATCTTGTAATATTGAAAGTCTATATGTTTGAAGGAACAGGAATCTAGTAGAGAATTAGATTAAAGTAGGATTTTAGAAGTTAATATCTTAGGTTTAGATATGGCAGGAGAAATTCATCTGTGAGTGAGTTTATAGACTTTCTTGATTTTTTGGTTACTTTTTTATCAAGAAAAAAGTCAACTATCTAAAAGTTTTATTTAAAAAGCTTAAAATAGAGTGAATTAATTCACAAATCAATATACTTTAATTTGCTTTTTGATTAGTCT
>NZ_PVNB01000044.1 GCF_003001995.1 Orenia metallireducens
TCAGCATCAAGACTGATTACCTCAGCACTTACTGGTCCATCAATCAATTCACATATCTCTTTAATTCTAGTATGAAAATCAACATCTCCCTCTTTAGCTACTAGACTTGGATTAGTAGTAACACCATCCACAACACCTAAAGCAGCAGCCTTCTTAATCTCTTCTAAATTTGCAGTATCAATAAAAAATTTCATTCTCTCCACTCTCCTTTGTTATTATTGTTATATTTAGTTTAAGACTACACTTTAAATTTATTAACTAAAGTATTTAGTTTTTTGACAAAATTATTTAACTTGTTACTGCACTCTAATATAGAGTGTGCTGACTTATCTTCTTCTTCTTTTATCATCACTATCTCTTCAATTTCAGATAAAAGATCTTTATTAGACTCTACAATATTCTTAACCTGTTTGTTAATTCTATCTATTTTAATAGATATCTGTTCAAAGAAATCTTTACATTCATTAATATTAACAACTTCTTTTTCAATTTGCTGATTATTATGATTGATAATCTTTACAGCATCATTAATACATAGAATTAATCCTTCAATATTATTTCCAATATTATCAACAGAATCTTGAGTTTCAACAGATAAATTTCTAATTTCCTCAGCTACTACTACAAAACCTCGCCCATAATCTCCCCCACTTGTTCTACCAGAACCATCTATAGTATAACTTGCTCTGGCTGCTTCTATAGACGCATTTAATGATAATAAATTAGTCTGTTCAGCAATATGAGCAATAATATCTGTAACATTCTTTATATCATCTGAGGTTTGTTCTAGAGTTTTAATAATATCAATTGACTTACGAGAGGATCTAATAATATTATCCATATTCCCTTGAATAGCATTCATCCTCTTCAAACCCCTCTGAATATAATAATTAACATTACTAACCTCATTAGATATATCAGCGGTATTATTATTAACAGTTTCTATAGAAACTGTCACTTCTTCTGTTGAAGATGAAATTCCCTCTATTAAAACTGTAGTCTGTTCACTAATACAATTCAAGTCTTGACTAGAAATATAGATATCTTGATTCATACAATTAATATTTTTGACCATCTGCTTTAACTCTTTAGTCATAATATTAATTTCTTGAGCTAAATTACCCATTTCATCTTCTCTATCTAATTCAACTTTAGTTGTTAAATCACCACTAGCTATTAATCTAGTTTTGTCAATAATATGACTTAATGGTCTAAACAATAATCTATTTAGCATTTCTGATAAAGCAAATTGAATGACTATTATACTTAGAACTAGTATAATTGTTATTATTAAAAATATCTCACCCATTATGTCTTTTACTATTGAAAAAGGAACTCCCACCATCCAAACACCAATATTATTACCAGCTTTATCTTTTAATGGAGAATAATCAATATAATATTTATGACTATCTATCTTAATAATATTATGATAATCTTGACCATGTTTTAGAACTTTCTCCCTTACAATTGAAGTTAACTCTATCTGCTTATTTATATTAGTATCTATCAATTGATTATTTAAAAAGATAGCAACTATTCTTTGATATGTAATATCATGATCAGATAAATATCCTGCTATATCCTTAGAAATTAAGAAACTACTTTTAATTGGAGTTTTCCCCTTATATAATTGACCATTCTTATCTTCCCACAAGCCTGGATACTTCAAATTCAAAATCTTATACCCTGTAGTTTGATTCTGCTCTGAAACTTGCATCAATATTCTCCTTGTCACAACTATGTCAACCGCAAAAAGACTGACTAAAACAATAATAATTATTGCACTTATAACAATTAAATTAAATTTTAACTTTAATGATTTTTTTATCTTTTTTAACATTGTTCCCACCCTAAATAAGGTTTTATCTTAATTTGTAATATAAGTATACATTAGTGATTATTCCTTTGACATATATAATAAAGGTGTGATAAACAAGAAAAGCTATCACTTTTTATACTAATCACACCTTTATTTAAAACAAAAACTTACTTCTTCATAGAGACATCTGCCCACACAGCAGCAATTAAAACTAGCCCTTTTACAATTGATTGCCAAAACATCGGAGTATTTAATAAACTCATACCATTATCAAGGCTTGCCATAACTACAGCACCGATTATTGCTCCAATTACACTTCCAACTCCTCCTGATAAACTCGCACCACCTATTACACAAGAAGCTATCGCATCAAGCTCTGCCATATTTCCAGCAGCTACTGAGGCAGCATTTAGTCTAGAAGTCAATAATATACCTCCAATAGCAGCTAGTAAACCATTTAATAAAAAGACCATTAACATAGTCTTTTTAATCTTAATTCCCGATAGTTGAGCAGCCTCTTCATTTCCACCAATAGCATAAATATGGCGACCAAAAACAGTATTTTTAGTAATATAGAAGAAAATTGCAGCTAAGAACAATAGTAACAATATAGATACAGAAATTCCACGATATGCATTCATAACGAATACAAAAATTACTATCCCCAAAATAGTGAGTGCTTTTTTAGCAAACTCAAACTTAGCAGGTAATACATCAAAACCATATGCTAACTTCTTCTTTCTAGTTTTTCTTTGATAATAGACTAAATAGATTGCAACTACTAAACTTATTGCTAAGCCTACGAAAGGAGATACATACCCTTTACCTAAATATCTAAAAGTATTACTCATTGGACCAATAGTAGTACCATTAGTGATTCCTACTAAAACACCTCTAAAAATCAAATAGCCCCCCAAAGTTACAATAAAAGAAGGAACTCTTTTATATGCTACCCACCAGCCATTCCAAAGACCTAATAAAGCACCTACTAGAAGAGTAATTAAGATTGATAAAACAGGATTTAATTCTAGCCAAACATCACATATAGCCACAATACCTCCTGCTAACCCTACTAAAGAGCCTACTGACAAGTCAATTTCTCCCATAATGATAACTAAAACCATACCAATTGCTAGCACAGAGGTAAAGACTGATTGTCTAAATAAGTTAGATATATTTCTAGGAGATAAGAAAGAACCTCCTGTTGCAAAGGTAAAAATACCCCAAATTCCTATCAAAGCAATTATCATCATATAGGTCTTAACATCTATATTAATTTTAAATTTTTTATTTAATTTCATTTTTTCAATTATTACTTCACCCATAATTACTCCCCTCCAGTTAAATAAATTCTATTATTTTTGTCTACGTATTCATCATTTATATCCACGTGACAATATATGCCATCTTTCTCTCCAGTTGAGCAAGCCATAATCTCTTCTTGCGTAACTTTATTATCTCTATTATAGAATCTTCCTGTTACCTTTCCTTCTGTCAAAACTAAAATCCTATCACTCATCCCTATAACCTCAGGAAGTTCAGAAGAGACCATAATGATTGCTACCCCTTGCTCAGCTAATTCATTCATCAAGCTATAAATTTCTTGTTTTGCTCCTACATCTATTCCTCTTGTCGGTTCATCAAGAATTAGTACTTTTGGTTCTGTCATTAAATTTTTGGCTAAAACCACTTTTTGCTGATTACCACCACTTAGATTAAAGATATTGGTCTCCAAAGATGCTGTTTTAACCTTCAACTTTTCAACAAACTCTTGCACTTTCAATATCTCTTCACTCTGATTTACAGATAGAGACTCTTTAAACTTCTCTAAACAAGCAATCGAAGTATTACTTCTAACATCCATAGTATGAATCAATCCAAATCTCTTTCTATCCTCTGGAGCAAGAGCAATTCCTTTCTCTAAAGCTTCTAAAGCAGAATTGATTTCTATTAAATCATTATCTAAGTAAATTTCACCTTCCTTTTTAGCAGGAAAAGTCCCAAAGATACTATTTACTAGCTCTGTTCTCCCTGCCCCAACTAACCCAGAAATACCTAAAATTTCTCCTTTTCTTACACTAAAGCTAACATCATTAACGATCAGCTTCTCAGAATTATCAGGATCATAAACATTGAAGTTCTTAACCTCTAAAACCTTTTCGCCAATCTTTGCAGTCTTATTAGGAAACATATGACTAATCTCTCTACCTACCATCATCTTGACTATATCTTTCTCACTAAGATTTTCAATCTGATCACTACCAATAGCTTTTCCATCTCTGATTACTGTTGCTGAATTCGCAATCCTAAAAACTTCATCTAATTTGTGAGAGATATAAATACAAGTCACACCATCTTGACGCAAGTCATCTAATATATTTAAAAGTATATCTACTTCAGCATCAGTAAAAGAATCTGTTGGTTCATCTAATATTAATATTTTAGAATCCTTTGCTAAAGCCTTGGCAATCTCTACAAGCTGCTGCTTGCCAACTCCTAAGTCACCTACCTTTGTTGCTGGTTTTACGCCTTCTAGTCTTAACTTCTTAATCCATTTATTAGTCTGGTCATACATAGCATTCCAATCTAGGATACCATTTTTTTGAATTTCATTACCCATAAATATATTCTCTGCAACACTTAATTCTTCAAATAAAGCCAATTCCTGATGAATAACAGCAATTCCCTTCTGCTCTGCACTCTTAATCGATTCAAATCTTTGTTCTTCACCCCTTAGTAGAATTTGTCCTTCATAGCTACCATAGGGATAAACCCCACTTAATACTTTGATAAGGGTTGATTTTCCTGCACCATTCTCTCCACATAAAGCAAGAATCTCTCCTTTTTTTATCTTAAAAGAAACCCTATCCAATGCTCTAACTCCAGGAAATTCTTTGATAATATTTTTGGTTTCTAATATATATTCCATGACATATCCTCCTTTTAAAGAAAATAATGAGATCAATAAAATCTCATTATTTTCAATTAAATAAATATTAATTATTTTTCAGGCCATTTATCTTTAGGAATATCCTTATAAACTTCTTCCATAGTATGGAATCCATCTTTAATTACTGTATCTACCATATTATCTTTATCTACTTGAATTGGAGTTAATAGAATTGAAGGAACAGCTATTTTACCATTATTAGTAGTCTTACCATCTGTCTCTATCTCTTCTCCTTTAGCCATTTTAACAGCAGCCATAGCTGCCTCACTTGCCAATTTACTAACTGGCTTATAAATAGTCATGGTTTGAGTTCCTTTTACAACCCTTTGACAAGCAGCTAAATCTGCATCTTGTCCTGAAATCAACACTTCACCTGCAAGCCCCTGAGCAGCTAACGCTTCAATCGCCCCTCCAGCAGTACTGTCATTAGAAGCAACAACTACATCAATATTATTTTTATTGGCAGTTAAAGCATTTTCTATAATCTTCATACCTTCTTGGGGTAACCAATCTTTTGCCCATTGGTCACCAACAACTTCAATAGCTCCACGGTCAATATAAGATTTCAACACATTCATTTGTCCTTGACGAAATAACTTAGCATTATTATCAGTAGGGGAGCCTCCCATTAAGAAATAATTACCTCTAGGCTTCTTATCTACTAGATATTGAGCCTGTAACTCACCTACTTTTACATTATCAAAAGAAATGTAGTAATCTACATTACTATCCATAAGTAATCTATCATAAGATAAAACTTTTACTCCATTGTTATGGGCTTCTTCTACTACGCTTCCCATAACTTTACCATTGTGTGGTACTACTACCAAGATATCGATACCTTGGGTAATTAAATTTTCTGCTTCGGATAATTGCAATTGATCATCACCATTAGCAGACTGTACTAACACCTCTGCTCCTAGCTCCTTTGCCTTCTTTACAAAGATATCTCTATCATGCTGCCATCTCTCTAAACGTAAGTTATCCATTGATAATCCAATTACTATCTTATCATCCTTTTTGATATCTTCTTTCTCATCTCCAGTCAGCCAATCAAAAAAGCCTGCCATAGTCGCTGTGCTTGCCATAAAGACAACTGTTAAAACCAAAGAAATTATCACTAAATTTTTCCTCATCATTATCCTTCCTCCCTTATAATTATGACAAAAGATTTAAAAAAGTTATAAACTTATCATAAATATTTAAATAAAAGAGAAAAAATCTTATAAAATTAATATAATATTATGCTCTTATGAATACCTTATATAAATCTTATATTTTCCTCTTCAAATTAAAGCCTACCCTAAATTTATATCATCTTGCCAGTCAAGACTAACTTTTAAAAGATTTATAAACTTATTATCAATATTTGAAGAAGAGAAAAACTTATAAAACTAATATAGTGTTATATTATTGTGAATATCTTATATGATTCTTATATTTCTCTATCCGAATTAAATCTCAACTTACTTTTATAGTGAATTCATATCCCTTTATTATATAAATCAATATAGTTAGTTCTCGATTATTTGACTTAAAGCTTTAAACTCATCTTTTAAACTAACATACAATTGCTTATATAACTTATATTGTTTATCATATAATTCAACACTTTCTAGATTAGGGCTAATAACCTCTTTAACTTTGATAATACTATTGGCTGCTTCTTCAAAGCTATCATAAACCCCCACACCAACTCCAGCAATCAAAGCTGCTCCAAAAGCAGGTCCTTCTTCAACATTTAACAGACTAATTTCATTAGCAAAGATATCAGCAAGAATTTGTTGCCACAACTTACTTTTAGCTCCTCCACCAATAACTCTAATCTCAGTAATCTCTACACCTTTTTCTTTAATCAACTCTAAAGAATCCTTCAGCCCAAAGGTCACCCCTTCCATGACACTACGGATAAAATGTCCTTGTTGATGTTTACCAGAAACACCAAAATAAACACCACGAGCATTAGGGTCAGCATAAGGAGTCCTTTCTCCATAAAGATATGGTAAGAAAGTTAACCCTTCACTACCTGGCTTCACTTTAGCAGCCAACTCATTTAAATGGTCATAATCTAACTCATCAGCAAACAACTCTTCTTTCATCCAACTAAAGCAACGCCCTGCTGATAGCATAACACCCATCATATACCAGCTATCTCTTTTAGCATGATTAAATAGATGGATCCTACCTTGATCATCAGCTACTGAATTATCAATCTGAGCTAGAACCACTCCTGAAGTTCCGATACTTACCATCACACGACCTTCTTTAACGATTCCACTTCCCACAGCTCCACAAGCATTATCAGCTCCACCAGCTACCACTGGAGTCCCAACTGCCAAACCTGTTTTTTGAGCAACTTCTGCTGTTATTTCCCCAACAATTTCTGTCGAATCAACTACTGGAGGTAGAATCTCCTTATCAATACCTAACTTATCCAATAACTTCTCAGACCATTTCTTCTTCTGCACATTAAGAAATAACATTCCTGCACCATCAGAAACTTCTGTATAGATTTCACCAGTTAGTTGATAACGAATATAATCTTTAGGTAATAATAAATGTCTAATTTTATTATAATTCTGCGGTTCATTCTCTTTAAGCCATAAGACTTTAGGGGCTGTAAAGCCTTCTAAAGCAGGATTAGATACATAATTTATCAAATTATCTAATCCCCCCACCCTTTCATAAATCTCTTGACATTGCTTAGAAGTCCTTGTATCACTCCATAAAATTGCAGGTCTAATCACCTGCAATTGTTCATCTAAAAAGACAGAACTATGCATCTGACCAGATAAACTAATCCCTTTAATTTGACTAGTGTCCACTTTACTTTCAGTTATAATTTTTTTAATAACCTCTTGAGTAGCTACCCACCAATCTTTGGGATTTTGCTCTGCCCAACCAGATTTAGGAGTTGATAAAGGATAGCTTCTTGTTTTATTAGATATAACTTTACCCTTATCGGTAATTAAAATACCCTTAATACCACTTGTACCTATATCCAAGCCTAATAAATAACTCATTTAGAAGCCTCCTTTAATTTTCACTATTGAATTCGCTAATTCTTAAAGTTCAAAGATATATTGATTTAAAATGTTTTCTAATAATTCTTGTCTACCAGATTTATTAACAACTTGATCATTTTCTAATGCATAAGCCTCTAGTTCTTTAAATCCAACTTTTCTATCTACAATATCTTTTCCTATCCCTTCACTAAAGCTACTATAACGTTCTGCTACAACTTTCTCTAATTCTCCAGCTTCGAGTAATTTATGAGCAACCTTTAATCCTTTAGCAAAGGCATCCATACCTGCAATATGTGCGTGGAATAAATCAATTGGCTCAAAAGATCCTCTTCTTACCTTAGCATCAAAGTTTAATCCACCTCTATGCAATCCACCATTTTTCAAGATCTCATACATTGCAAGAGTTGTAACATATATGTTAGTTGGAAATTGGTCAGTATCCCATCCTAGTAACATATCTCCTTGGTTAGCATCAACACTTCCTAATACTCCATTAATTCTAGCAAAATGTAATTCATGTTGCATTGTATGACCTGCTAAAGTAGCATGGTTTGTCTCAATATTTACCTTAAAGCCTTTATCTAAGCCATACTTTCTTAAGAATCCTAATACAGTTGCAGTATCAAAATCATATTGATGCTTAGTTGGTTCTTTTGGTTTAGGCTCAATTAAGAATTGTCCATTAAAACCAATTTCCTTAGCATAATCCACTGCCATCTGTAAAAATTTTGCTAAATTATCTTGCTCTAATTCCATGTTGGTATTAAGTAGAGTTTCGTAGCCTTCACGTCCACCCCAGAATACATAGTTTTGTCCACCTAACTCTTTAGTTACTTCCATTGCTTTTTTAACTTGAGCTGCTGCATAAGCAAATACATCCGCATTAGGAGCTGTAGCAGCACCATGTACATATCTAGGATTTGAGAAGGCATTAGCAGTTCCCCATAATAATTTAATCCCTGTTTCATCCATCTTCTCTTTAATTAAAGCAACAATCTCATCTAAATTTTGATTAGTTTCTTTTAAAGTCTCTCCTTCTGGAGCAATATCCCTATCATGAAAACAGAAGAATGGCATATTTAACTTAGACATAAATTCAAAAGCAACTTCAACTCTTTTCTTAGCTATATCCATTGCTGAACCAGTATCCCATGGTCTAAGTGCTGTACCATCACCAAATACATCAGAACCTTCTCCAGTCAAAGTATGCCAATATGCCATAGAGAAACGTAAATGTTCTTCCATAGTCTTATCTCCAATGACCTCTTCTGGATTATAATATTTAAAAGCTAATGGATTCTTAGTATCCTTTCCTTCATATTTTATTTTTGAAATATTTTTGAAAAATTCAGTCATTTTAACTCCTCCTAAGTGTTTTTTGTATTTTTTTAAGGGTTTTTTTAAGTCTTAAAAAAACTAAGGTGAAAAAATAATCTAGCTATAAAATTTTTTACAAATTACTCACCCCCTCTTAATAAATTAATATGAGAATCAAAGACCAATTTAGCTATTCCATAAACTGTCGCATTATCTCCTAATTTACTGAATTTTATATCAACTTTTTTGTAAGCTACAGAAAGTGATTGAGCTTTGATAACCTTTATAACTTCATCACTTATATACTCTTTTATTTTTATAATGTTACCACCTATTACTATCAATTCTGGGCTCAAACTATTAACTATATTAGCCAATCCTATTCCTATATTTTCACCTGTCTTTTTTAAAATTTTAATAAAATCTTCATTACCACTTTTAGCTTCCTTATACACTTCATCTATATCTAAAATTTCTTTATTAGACAACCTTTTTATTTTTTCTAAAATGTAACTCTCTGAAGCATAGGTCTCCCAGCACCCTTTATTTCCACAATGGCATTCATAACCATCTTCTTTAATAATTAGGTGTCCAAATTCACCAGCATTTCCACTTGCTCCTTTATACAACTTCTTATCAAATATAATCCCACATCCTATACCTTCATTTATGGAAGCAAAGACCATATTGTTAACTTCAGGATATATAATATCTCTTTCTCCAATTGTAGCAACCTTAGCTTCATTTTCTAAATAAATTGGAAGATCATATTGTTCTCTAAAGATCTTTACTATGTTAATATCTCGCCATCCTAAATTAGGTGCAAACTCTAAAACTCCTTTATCTTTATCGACCAAGCCAGGTACTGCAATACCTATCCCCAAGATTTCATCATTATTAAGATTTTGGTCTTTCATCATCTCATCTATTTGAGTAAATATCTTCCTTATTATTGTACTAGAAGAACTTTTATCTGTTATCAATATAGTATGCTTCATTACTACTTTTAATTTTAAATCAAAAATTACTATCTTGACCTTATTAACCTCAATATCTACACAGAGCATATAAGCTTTTTTAGAATTTACAGTTAAATATACTGGTTTTCTTCCTCCATTTGAAAAACCTTTATCAGTTTCAACAACATAACCCTCTTTTATTAAAGTTTTTACATGATTAGAGATTGTACCAGGACTATAATCAGTTCTCTCTGCTAATTCTTTACGGGAAATTGAATCATGCTTATGAATCAATTGAAAAATATTAATCAGATTCATATTTCCCATTATATTAGAATTTGTAACTTCAATTTTCTTCATATCTAAACTCTCCCTCTACTTATCAACTTATTTTAGATTACTTAATTTAATAATTACATTAATATATTGTATAAACAAACAATAAATATTTTACAGCATAAAATATAAACTTCTTACTTGTAAACTTATAATTTTCAAAAATTCCATTAGTTTGATCTATCTTCTTGGTATAAGAACTCTATCCTTTAGCATAATAACTATTTTTATTTTATAACTTAATTTAAGTTTTAAATTAAGTTATAAAATAAAAATTGACACTTTTATTATTTTCTTTACTAAAAGTATAATCTACTTCCTGTAAATTGTCAAGTTTTTTTAATAAGTTTGATAAGATAAAATATAAGAACATCTACCCACTCCCGAAATTCAAAAGATTATAAAGTAGAATAATTCTAAATAATATATAATAAAGGAGAGCATTTATACCACAAACTCTCCTTTATTCTACTACTACTTATTGCTTAAATATAATCATGTCTACTCTAAAATATAAGATCAATCAATATAAAACTTATAGCTAGTCTTTGCTCTATAAATCTTCTCTGGTGTATAGGTCTTAGTCGCTAAGCTATCAACATTAATTGCATCTGGGTAATCTTGAGTCTCTAAGCAGAGAGCTAAATGCTTTCTGGCTTCTTGACCACTATTTAATAATCCTTGATCCTCTTGTCTCATCTGATTTCCTGCATAAAAGACCAATACTGGTTGATCTGTAGACATAACTAAAGCTCTACCTGACTCTTTATCCTTTAAGATTATAGAATCTTCCCCATTTTCTAAAACATAAGGATGATCATAACCACCTGTATACTCAAGCTGTCGATAATCTGCTGCAATCTCTTTTCCTATTTCTTTAAACTCTCTAAAATCAAAGGGAGTTCCCTCTACTTCTCTGATCTCTCCTGTAGGCATAGACTTCTCGTCCAAAGCTAAAAATTTAGCAGACTCTATCTTTAATTCATGATTTAAAATATCAGTCTTAGCCTCTCCTGATAAGTTAAAGTAAGTGTGGTTAGTTAAATTGATAATTGTCTCTCTATCTGGAATAGCTACATATTCTATCTCTAAGGTATCATCTATCAATAAATATCTAACTGTAAACTCTACATCTGCTGGAAATCCTTCTTCTAAATGAGGACTGAAATAACTTAGCTCTAGTCCATTTTCTAGCTCTGTTACCTCCCAAATTCTCTTATCAAGACCTGTTCCACCATGTAGGTTATTTTCATTTTCATTAGCAGCCAATTGATAGACCTCTCCATTAAGCTTAAATTCTGCATTACTTATTCTGCCAGCATGTCTACCGATAATAGCTCCAAAGTAAGGTGACTTAGTTAGATAATCCTCTAGATTATCATATCCCAATACCACATTCTCCATCTTACCATTTTTGTCTGGAGCATAGAGCTTTGTAATAATTCCTCCATAGTTAAGTACATTAACCTGTAATTTTTCATTCTTTAAGATATATTCGATTACTTCTTCACCAGTTGCTAATTTACCAAAATTCTTTTTTGTTATCTCCATCTGATCATCTCCTTAGCTTTATGAGTTTTATTGCTTAATAGATATATCGAGATACTCTATACTTTAAAAAATAAGCAAAATTTTCATTGATCTAATTAAAAAAAGTTACGGGAAAGCTTATCAGCTTTTTCCCGTGTTACTTTTAGCATTGCACCCCAAGAGTACTTCCTCAGGAAGAAAAAATACTTCCTTCAGGGCGCCCTAAAAGTAACCAATTAGAAACCTTCAAAATCTTTTAATACTCTACTCTCAATTTGAGAAAATATTGCCATATTTTTATATTATTTCTCTACTATCTCAACCGTTGTATCTTTTCCTACTACTACTAAATCAGCCATATCTATAAATAGACCATTTTCCACAACACCTGGAATTTGATTTAGTTTTGAATTTAATTCCGCTGGATTCTCAATTTTATCAAATTGGCAATCTAAGATATAGTTATCATTATCTGTGATAAAGGGCTGATCTGCTGACCTTCTTAAAGTAGCTTTACAGCCTAATCTCTCTATCTGAGACAGAGTATTTTCCCAAGCAAAGGTTGTCACTTCTACTGGTAAAGGAAACTTTCCTAAGATCTCTACCATCTTAGTCTTATCTACTACGATAATTAACTTCTTACTAGCATAAGCTATAATTTTTTCCCTTAATAGCGCTCCCCCGCCACCTTTAATTAAATTGAAATCAGGATCGACCTCATCGGCTCCATCAACAGTTACATCAATATGATCAACCTGAGCCAATTCAGTCAAAGGAATATTCCACTCCTTGGCAAGCTTCTTAGTATCTTTTGAGGTAGGAATACACTTAACTTTCAATCCCTCTTTGACCAATTCTCCTATCTTTTTAGTGAAGTAATAGGCTGTGGAACCTGTTCCTAGCCCAACAATCATTCCATCTTTAATATAAGAAGCCGCTTTCTCTCCTGCAACTTGCTTTAAGTTCATTGACTATCACCCTCCTCTAAATTCTTAGTTTTTCATTTATTAATTATATACTAATTAATCCATCTTAACCAATTCAAAGATTCTAGCAGTGTTATTTTGAGGTAAGGATACCGTTAAAATACCTGAGCTTTGATTCCAATAGCCCTCACCCTCTACTTCTAATGGATAAGTCATTCTAACTTTAACTTCCATCCCTTTTAAATGCCTAATAGGTAATCTACAAGTATTAACTTGACTATTCAAACGCCATACTGCTACATAAGTCTTCTTAGCTGTTTTAAGTCCTAAGCTAATCCATTGATCATCAAAGGAAGGCAGACCTAAAGGCCAAAAAGGTAAGGAATTCTTGATATCTTCACGAATACCTTTATAATAATTAATACCCTCTTTAACTAATGCTTTACGCTCTTGATCTATCTCAGCTAAATGACCACTTTGGTGGATTCTCATTAAAATAGCATTGACCATATTAAAGATAACTTCTTCTTGGTCTCCATCTGTCAAGGGATAAGACCAGACTGCACATTGCTCTGGCGTTACTAAAGAAGGGGCTGCTGCTGCAATGACCGCATTCTTACGATAATCAGTCTGATCACTACTAGATTGAATACTATGACTCTTTAACAAAGCATAGTCCATTCTCATTCCACCACTACTACAATTTTCAATCACTAAATCTGGATATCTTGCAAAAATACTATCTACCCAAGCTAAGTAAGCTCGATTATGTTCAAGTAATCCATCACCAAAGCTATCAGCATTAAGCTCTGTTCCTGCCCCTGCATCAATATTATAATCCATTTTAATATAACCTACTCCATAATCTTCAATAAGGCGTTCAACAACTTGATTAGCATGGTTAATTACTTCTGGATTACGAAAGTCTAATTGATAGCGTCCATGATCAATCACCCTTTTACCATGGCGGCAGAAGAACCAATCATCGGGTACCTGATCAGCAAGTTGGCAATTGATACCCATTACTTCTAACTCCAACCATAATCCTGAAACCATCCCTTTAGCTTTTATGTAATTTAGAGGTTCTTCTATCCCCTGTGTAAATCTCTCTTTAGATGGTAACCATTCACCAACACCATCCCACCAATAACCATCATCATACCAACCAGCATCGATACAGAAATATTCACAAGCAGCCTCTTCTGCAGCATCAATCAAAGGAAGTAGCTTCTCAGTAGTAGGTTCTCCAAACAAGCAATTCATATAATCATTAAAGATAACTGGTAATTCTTCATTATCTTTATTAGGCCGTCTAATAGCTCGACGATAAGAAGTTAATTCTCCAATAGCATCGTTAAAATCACCTTTAACAGAACCAATAGCAACAGGTACTGTAGTAAAGGATTCTTGAGGTTTAAGCTTCTTCCACCATTGATGTTCCTGCTCTGTTGGTCCACTTAATTGGAGATAAAGATTTCTGTCTATATCGCTAATTTCCCATTGCCATGAACCATTATGTTCAATCTGCCAGAAAAAATTAGTCCCTGCTTCAATATTCTCTAACATACCCATCGGAGCAAACTCCTTTGCAGACCAAGTTCCTGTATTACTGATAGAGATTCTCTTCATTGAAAAGTTTGAGACTGGATATAAGCCCAACTCTCTCAAAGAATAATCCTTCCATTGAGCTTCACCTTGCCAAGTATGATGGGGAATATAAAGTTTCATCTTATTACTCCAAGATTGTAAACCTTCCTTAGCAATCCCAGTTAACGCAAAGGAGGAGACATATTCAATTCCAAGTTCCTCTTCTCCTTTGTTCTCTAAATCTACCCAGCTAGAAATAACAGAAATATCATTATAAAATTGAAGATGGCTAGTTACTTCTAAACATGTTATCAAATCTTTTAAAATAAACTCTAGTTTTCTTCCTTGATGATTACGGTAATCTTTATGAGTCTGGTATTCTAACCTCTTAGCTGGTAAAGTTCCCGTATGCTTGGCACCGTGATGATCATCATGATTTTCTCCACTTAGCTGAACCTCTACTAAACGAAACCATTTATTATCATTACCTTCTAGCTGATTTTTTAAGTTAAGAGCTGAAAAATGTAACAATCTAAGATCCTGGTCTTCAGTAATTTCAAAGACTAAATTCAAATCATTTTCTTTAATTTTAATGATTTCATACATAATAACCAGACCTCCTAGTCTAGCCAATTTCTATATTTATTAAAATAAGAATCCATACATACTTAAAGAAGTATTAATGGATTCTTATAATAATCATTCTATAAAACTTATAATAATTTGTATTTAAACCCAAATTATTATTCTAATCGCTAAACCTTATTTTTATAACTTAGCTAAGATTTTTTCTGCTACATCTTCAGCTGTGAAACCAAAGTGCTTAGCTACTTGCTCACCAGGACCACTA
>NZ_PVNB01000045.1 GCF_003001995.1 Orenia metallireducens
AGCTTTTTTGGTACATTGAAGACTGAATTAACCCATCATAAAATTTATCAAACTAGACGACAAGCAAGACAAGATATATTTGAGTATATTGAAATTTTTTATAACAAATTTAGAATGCATTCTACTTTAGATTATAAAAGTCCAGAAGAATACGAAAATGAGAGAAAAACCACTAAACTATGTGTCTAATTTAATGGGGGAACCTCATAATGCTGTAGCAGAAAGCTTTTTTGGAACACTAAAAAATGAATTAATTCATCATAAAGTTTATCAAACTAGACGACAAGCAAGACAAGATATATTTGAATATATTGAAGTTTTTTATAATAGATTTAGAATGCATTCAACTTTAAACTATAAAAGTCCAGAAGACTACGAAAATGAGAGAAAAACCACTAAACTATGTGTCTAATTTAATGGGGGAACCTCAAAAAATGCTTTAGCAGAAAAACTCTGATTAGATAAACAGACTATTAGTGATTTTTTAGACTATTTTATTGCATCTCTACCTTACTTTTTCAAGGAAAAGATAGTATTTTTGTCATGCGAAAGTTGAGTAGATAATAAAAATAATTATTATAATCATTACATATATTTATCCTAAAATAAATGATATATGAAATAGTAAAATTTTAAAAAATTTGCTTCAAGTACAGTACACAAGTTAAATGTTTTAAGAAATTATATAATATAACCTTTACTATTAATAATCATAACCTTGTGGCTATTAAAGAATAAATTTTATACAAATAATTCTCTTATAAATAAAATTATTTTAACTGAATATATTTTTAAAAAAATATATTATTAATTTTATAAAGCTCTTTCCAGTAATCAACTCTAATAGTGTACTAAACAAAAAATATATAACGATACCAATTACAGTATCACTCATTTGTAATCTCATACTATCTCTCCTTTCATTATTATGAATAACTATACATTTAGACTGAATATTAATTAGTAGATTTTAATAACAATAGATTCTATAGTATTTGTTGTTACATTAAAGATTAGATATCTCAAAGATATAAAATTAAACTATTCAAACTATATAGATTGAATTAAAGAATTTCATTAATCAAAAATTCAAATTATTTAGCAACTAATCTAGTTAATTTAGGAGAATTTAAAACAAAATTGATTCTAAACTATTAATTTATTCTTTTGCCTTTAATTCGTGCGATTCATGTTAATTTGTTGCAAAAAAGATTTTGAATTCTTTAAGAAAAACATTAGTTCAACTTATATAGTTAATTAAAATAAATCCATTATCAAATTTATAATTCTGTAATTTTAATTTAAAGTAAAATTAATTATTAAGCAAATCGGAATGGATATCCATTCCGATTTGCTTAATAATATAATAACCCTTTATCTACTATACCATGTTCCACTTTCATGTTGCCTTCTAGCACTTTCATTTGCAGCAGGAATTACATAATTCTTTATTCCTCTAGCTACATTGCTAGCAACACTTCGACCAGTTATCATTTCAGAAACAGCGTCAATAGCAACACTTGCAGAAAATCCTGCCCAAAAGCCACCACCATCAATATCTATCAATTCTTTCTCATTTAATCCCTTCATAATCATTCACCCTTCCTCAAATATTATTTTTACCTCTCGAGAAGCATCTTAACTATATATTACCATAGATGTTTTAATTTGTACATTGTACTATAGTACAAATTTTTGGACTATTTCCACTTAAAACTATACTATAGTATAGTTTTAAGTGACCATAAACCTTAATAAAAATTGCACTCCTCTAGATTAATTTAAACTTTTTCTATCTTAGAATAATTAAAAATGAATAGAATATTTTACTGTAACCTTCTTGTGCCCATGACTATCAACAGAACCTGATACAGTTAATGAGTGATTTTTCCCACTACCATTAATAGCCATTAATTCCTGCTCAGTTAATGTTCTCATTATAGCTCACCTCCTTTCAATATCTAAATATTAAATAAAATTAATTTCTCTAAAAACTATATCTTTTCTATTAGTATTTGATTCTCTATACTGGATGCTGCCTTATTCAATAACTCCCTTAATTGCTGATAATCTTTAACCTCCACTTTAATTTTATTAATCTTTAAGTCAAAATTAACAATAACTTTATCCTTCTCCTTTGTATAATCTAATCTCAATTCTCCTACATTATTTTTCATTTTTATATTTTCAGGTAAATAATTCACTTTATATCCTTGTGGTATTTTAATTTCAACACTTCTACTATCATTTCTTGTATTTCCTAAATCAATTGGATAAATTCTTTTATCAGGTTCCATTATTTCGCTTAAATCAATAGTAGATCTTAATGGTTGTATAGTAAATAAATTCCCCATTTTTTTAGCATAATTACTTACTTGCATAGAATCAAGT
Organism: Orenia metallireducens; assembly: GCF_003001995.1. Classification (GTDB taxonomy): domain Bacteria; phylum Bacillota; class Halanaerobiia; order Halobacteroidales; family Halobacteroidaceae; genus Orenia; species Orenia metallireducens_B. Next base: position 2,392 of record NZ_PVNB01000045.1, read on the forward strand.
TCTATTTTGGCATTTTTATCCAAATCTTCTATCCCTTCAAATTTAATATTATTTAATTTAATTTGATGAAAAAGAGGACTAATCATTTGCTTTAAAATTAATTTTCTCTGCTCTTCATTATATTCATTAAAAAAACTTTTAAATCCAAAATCATCAACCCCACTAGATTTTCTAACATAATCAATCACTGCACTACCATCTTCATTCAACTTTACATTCTGTTCCCTAATAATTTTATTCTCTACAGCCTTGCTAATAGGTGTTTTAGCTAATTTATCACTTTCAAGTAAAAAAACATTCTTATTTTGATCACCAGGCAAAACACCATACATAGTTCCATTGTTGGTTGGGTCTAAATATTGATTCTTTTTAGGCAAATAAACAATCATATGATTAAACTGACTAGGACTTACTATCTCTAAATCAGGATTATAACTACGATTTATCACTACAGGTTCTGCTTCAACTCCAATCTCTCTTAACATAGCAATTAATAATGTAGCCTTTTCTTTACAAACACCATACTTATTTTCAAAAGTTTCTACAGCAGGATATGGCTTGTAACCACTTTCACCAAACTGCAAACCTACATATCTAATCTGCGAGGTCACATAATTATATAGTGCTTTAATCTTCTCTTCTTCACTATTAGCACCCTTAATAAGTTCTTTAATTTTATCTCTTAATTCATCATTTACATCATATTGATTATCGATTAATCCTTGATACCATTTACTAACTTGACTCCATGAATCAAGAGTAGAAAATTTAATAATAGGAGCAACATCCATTAAAGGAGGCATCCATGATTCTTTAATAATAGCTGCTATATCTTTATCTGCCCAAACATATTCCGTAACACCCTTATTTTCTGTAATTGTTGGTTTTAAATCTGTAAATCGCCCTCTATAATTTATCTTTTTATCTATAGGTACTTTAAGTACAAATCTTTTCTCTTTTATTGGTTCAATAGATTGAAACATTTCTTGATACCAAAATTCACCTTTAATATCAGATTTCTTTATTGTATCAATATAATCCAAAACTATAATACTACCTGGCTCTACCCCTGACATGGATATAACTTTTATTCTAGCATCAGAATAAATACTTGCTTGAGCAGCTTCGGGATCTGTTATTTCATTAATAGCATCCTCTTTAGGCTTAATTACTGTTCCATCTTTCTTAATTGTTTTTGCTTCCAATACTTCAATATCCTCTATTGATTTATCAAACCAAATCTTAAACTCCCCAAATTTATCTATTCCTCTTTTATTAAAAACTTTTATTATAATTCTCTCATGAATCTTACCTTGATCTCCTGTATAATCAGCTATTGTTTCATTTTTTAAAATTACTGCTCCTGCTTGGGGATAATCCTGTTGAGAAGGTGCAGTAGCTAGCAACTTAGTTATATCTGTATTACTAGCAGATACTTGATTAGTAGTTAGCACAAATGCTATTATTAGCAAACAATATGTAATTGTTAATCTTTTTATTCTCATATTTTCACCTCTTTAATTAATTTATTATAAAATCATAGTTCTATAGTAGGAACTCTAATCACTCTCAGATTTTTACTCACTTAATTGTTTTATTAATCGCCACCTTCCCGAATTATTTCTAGCCTTTGAGAAGAACCAATAACTATATATTACCATATAAATATTAATTTGTATACTGTACTATAGTATAGTTTTTCACCTAATTTCCACTTCTAACTATACCATAGTATAAACTTTTTGAGTTATTGACTAGCTATTTATACGATAGTATAGTTTTAAGTGACCATTATCTTAATCAAAACTAGATATTATTTCTTTACTTTTTAGATAAATTAACCTATCATTTTAGTTAAATTTAAATATTGCCTCAACAACGAACTTTATGTTTTTATAAGTATATTAATAAATTTTGGATATTAGGTGGGAAGATATTAGAGGACTAAATCAACCTAACTACCTACCTTCTAACTACCTAACCACCAAAATAAAAGTATTACATCATATATTGTAAGTATACTCTACCTCAATCACTCAATATATTGCTTTAATATCTTAATCGCCTCATAATTTTTCATCTTCTCTGCCAAATCTAAAGCAGTAGTGCCATCATCCTTAGCGGCATTCACATCTGCCCCTGCTTCTATTAAAAATTTCACTAACTCTGGATTGCCATTATATGCTGCCGCCATTATAGCAGTTCCACCATCATCTCTTTTGGCATTTACATCTGCTCCTTCTGCCACTAAAAACTTTACTACTTCTATATTTCCTTCTTGAGTTGCTAACATTAAGGCTGTTCCACCAATATTCTCTGTAGCATTAATATCTGCTCCTGCTTCTACTAATAATTTGGCTATTCCCAAATTTCCAATATATGCTGCCCCCATTATAGCAGTTTTACCATCAGCTGTTCTAGCATTTATATTTGCTCCTGCTTCTACTAATAATTTGACTCCTTTTAAGTTCTCTTTATCAATTGCTGACATTAATGCTGTAAATCCACTATTCATTGTAACATTAGCATCTGCTCCTGATTTTAATAAAAATTCTGCTACTTCTAAATTACCATTATAAACTGCTGACATTAATGCTGTCCATCCATTGTTCATTGTAGCATTAACATCTGCCCCTTCTTTTACCAAAAATTTCGCTACTTCTATATTTCCTTTATCAGCTGCTAACATTAATGCTGTGTCACCACTGCCTTTTTGTGCATTAACATTAGTTCCTGCTTCTATTAATAATTGGACAACTTCTAAGTTTCCTCCTTTAGCTGCTTCCATTAATGCTGTCCATCCATCATTCATTGTAGCATCAATATCTGCTTCCTCTTTTATTAAATACTTTATCATTTCTATATTACCCTGTCTAGATGCTAACACTAATGCTGTCTCACCACTGTCATTTTTCACATTAACTCTTGCTCCGGTTTTTACTAATAATTTGGCTACTTCTAAGTTTCCCTTTTGAGCTGCTAACATTAAAGCAGTATCACCACTCTGATTTACAGCATTAACATTAACACCTTCTTTGAGTAAAAATTCAGCTACTTCTAAACTCCCCTTCTGTGCTGCTACCATTAGAATAGTAGCACCATTCTCTTTTCTAGCATTAACATCAGCTCCTTTCTTTACTAGAAATTTAGCTGCTTCTAAGTCTTCTTCTTTAGTTGCTTCCATTAATGCTGTCCATCCCTCTTTCACTGTAACATTAACTTTAGCTCCTTTTCTTATTAAAAATTCTGCTAATTCCAAATTTCCTTTATTAACTGCTAACATTAATGCTGTCCATCTATTATTCATTGTAGCATTAAGATCTGCTTCTTTTTTTATCAAAAATTTTGCCACCTCTAATTTTCCATTATAAACTGCTGACATTAACGCTGTCCACCCATTATTCATTGGAGTATTAACCTCTGCTCCTGATTCTACTAATAATTGTGCTATTTCTAAACTTCCTTCTTGAACGGCTAACATCAATGCTGTATCACCTTTATTTGTTGTAGCATTAACTTTAGCTCCTTTTCTTATTAAAAATTTGGCTAATTCCAGATTTCCCTCATTAGATGCTATCATTAATGCAGTTATACCATCATTTGTTCTGACATTAACATCTGCTCCATTATTCACTGCTATTTTTATCTCTTCAAAACTTGCCTCTTTACAAAAATTTACAAAATCATTAAAAGCATTAGGATGCTTAACCAGCAACTCTATCTTCTCTTCAGACCAGTCAGGGTGATTCTCATACATTGAGACAGCCATTCTAACTTCACTTTCACTCCAGTCGGGGTGAACAGTTTTAATCATTTCCTCCTTAGCTGATTGACAACCTGTTAAGAATAAAAATAATAATATAATTGCTAATTGCTTATATATTTTTCTCATGTTAAAGTTCCTTTCTTTTATAGTTTTTAATGGTTCAACAACAAACTTTGTGATTACAAATAATAATAAATTTAAATTATTATCTAGCTACGGGTTTTAACCCGTAGTTGAGGCAGAATCTATAGAGCCACCACAGGTTAAAACCTGTGGCGGATTAATCACGAAAAGTCTGTAAAACTTGAAGGAAGGGGGTAATAATACATTTTGACAAAAATCGAGAAAGACCGGAAATATTTATTCTCTATCCAACTAATTGCTCATATAGTTCTTGACTCTCTTTTTTAAACTCTTCTGATTTATTTCTCCCTTCTACCAATACATTAATTGCCTCTTTTATCTTATTATACTCTACTAGAGTCTCTGCTAAATCATGATAAGGAGCCATATAATCAGTATCTGTTAATTCTATAGACTTTTTCAAAAATTCTATTCCTTCTTCTTCATTTTTTAGCTTGCAAAGTGATAAACCAATTTCTCTATGAGCTTCAATATTATTAGCATCTTTTTCTAAAATCAGCTTACTTACTTCTATAGCTTGACTGTAGTTTTTTAACATAAAGTGAGTCTGAGAATACAAATTTAAAGCTTCCATGTTATTTCTATCAATTCTTAAAGCCTTAGCAAGTAAAATCTCTGCTACTTGGAAATTCCCTTTTTCAAATAATATCCTTCCCTTCATATATAGGTCTTCAAAATCATCTACTTTATCTATCTTACCTTCTATTTCTTTCATATCAACATTGTAAGTACAATATTTATTTTCGGAGTAAACATCTCCTTCAATCAAAACTCTAGGATTTGGACATCCTCCTAAACATTCATCTCCATATTGACATTTTGCACATAATCCTTTTAAATCTTTTTTATTTATCTTATTTATCCACTTAAAGCTATCTGGATCTTCTAAAATATCCTTTAAAGGTCTTTTTCTTATATTTCCTTCTATAAACTCTTTATTTTTCTCTCTAAAAGTAACACATCCCATTATATCTCCATTGGGTAATATAGCAAAAGTTTCTCTACCAGCTGCACAGCCCCTCCATAAGAAATTATTTTCTTCCAAATCTTTATTATAAAGTTTCTTATAATTTATCTTATCTACTTCAAGCCTTTGGAAGCTATAATAACCAAAACAATCACCAAGATAAACAATCATATTATCCTCTTCTTTACTTACTCTATTAGCAAAGTCAATTACCTCTTTCATTTGTGCAGGATCTATTACTAAACTATCTAAAGATTTGAAATTACCCATAGGTAACCCTAATTGCAATTGCCATTCTTTGACATCGTTCTCTTTTAATAGGACTTTCATCTGCTCCAGTTCATTTAAATTCTTTTTAGTTATTGTTGTAGCTATTACTACACTTTTATCCCTTTCTCTTAATAAATCTAAAGCCCTCATTATTTTTTGAAAAGAACCTTCTTTTCTCATAAAATCATGGGTCTCTTCCAAACCATCTAAACTTATTCCAAATCTACTAACTCCAGCACCTATTATTTCATCTACCCTCATCTCATTATCTAAAGACCAAGCATTTGTCAGTAGACCCACAGTCAATCCTTTGTCCTTTAACCTATTAACAATTAACTTCCAATCTCTTCTCTGTATGGCTTCCCCGCCAGAAATAACAATCCTTTCAAGACCCATTTTAGCCAATTCATCACATAATTTAAGTGCTTCTTCTGTACTTAACTCGTCAGCTAAGGCTTTTTTATAACTAGAGCCACAATGCTTACATCCCATATCACAAATACCTGTTATCTCCCACACCGCTAATACTCTTTTATAATCCATATCAATTCTCCTTCCTTATTAAACATCCTATTTTTATGTTTGTACTAGTTCAATTTAAATATAAAAACTATCAGGGAAATTATTTTCTCAAATTTTTATCTTAATCATCTTTAGAACAAAGTGGGCTATCAACCAGTTTTCTAACAATTAAAATTACTAAAAATTAATTCAAAATATTTTTGGCCACGCGTCCTGAAGGAAGTTATGACTGAAGAAGTAGTCTTGGGCTGAATATTCACTAATTTTCACTAATCAAAAATTAAGACATTAATATCTAAATATTCTTTCTTTTGACCTTGATTCGTGTGTAATTCGTGGCTAATAAAATTTTTTATTATTAAGTTATTCCCCCCCTTCTAAAAAAGCATAATTTCCTTAATAATAAAAGTATCATTAAAATCATTTTACCTTAGAAGATAAGTTCTTCTTTTCACTAAGCTCTTTTTGTATTATTGATACAGGCATCATAATTCTACCAGAAAGAGCGTGTGGGAAATCACCAGATATAGGAAGTTTAGCTAAATCTTCTTGTTTACCATAACCACCTGTGATTTCTTCTAATTCCTTTAGTGATAATTCTTTTCGTTTATTTTTAACCATCAATTTAATCTTCCTTCATAATATTATTTATTCATCTGTTGCAGAATTTCTATAGCCTTATTATACTGATTCCAATACCATATACCAGCTTGTCGTTGCTGTTCATTCCACTCTTCTCTACTCAATTCTGTCTGACCTTTAACAGATTCATAAGAAATCGCTAGGAAACCTCCATCTATTATCATTAGTTCTTTTCTTGTCAATTTTTTCATTAAAATGCCCCTCTCTTGATTATATTAATTACATAAAGCAACTTTATATACAATACGAAAAAGAATTTAAATTTCTTTAGCCACGAATTAACACTAATCAAACACGAATAAAAAAAGCAAAAAATTAATTTAATAAATAATTTTTCTGAACTTATTCGTGCAAATTCGTGTGATTCGTGGCAAAAAATCATTCTTGTTTGCTCTTTTTCTCTTAAAATTTCTAATATGAAATCTTTATTGGTTTCTATATAGCATATATAACACTTATTCAAACAAAATATCCAGTTATAGAGTCAACACACTTCTAAGTTCAAAAACTTTAGATTCTTCTATGGAATAATAAGTTATGAAAGGGCATTATAATGCCCTTTCATAATAAAATCATACTACTAGAATTTGAATGGTCCTTCATCAGGTTCAGTTGGTGGCATAGCAATCACACCGGAAAGTGTTGGATGCTTAACGGTTCCAAATATAGAATCCGTAGAACTTCCAGTATAACCCCCTGTAATCTTTTCTAACTCCTCTAATGATAATTCAACTTTTTTACTCAGCTTTTTACTTGCCTTTTTCTCTTTAACCATCGATTTCACCCCTTTCACAATAAAAGAATAATTCTAAAAATCTCTTGACATAGCAATCGCCCCAGATGTTCTAGTAAGTATTACTTCAGGATTTTTGGGCAACATAATAATATTACCAGAAAGCATTGGTGGATTAAATCTAGTACTTGTAGAATTTCCAACACTATACCCACCTGTAATTCCTTCTAATTCTTCTAATGATAATTCAATTTTTTTACTTAGCTTTTTATCTTTAGGCATCTATCTCACCTCCTTTTACAATAAAAATAATATTAAAATTATAATGGTTAATTAACCCTATTATCTTTACTAGATATTCCCAATTATCCTAATAAATCTTTAATTCGTTCTGTCCAATCTGAATCTGGTAGCATGACTCCATAACGGCTAAGAGGCATATCTGGCATCATAACTCCATAGCGACTAAGGGGTATACTCTTATTGGAACTAATATCTTTTGAAACTTTATTAAAACCACCTGTAATTTCCTCTAATTCCTCTAGTGATAATTCGGTTTGTTTATTTTTAGCCATCTGTTTCACCTCCTTTCATAATAGAGCTTGAATTTTTAATATTAATAATCCCACTTATTTCTCCAAAACCTTCTTTTTAACCATCCTCTTTTACTAATACACTAGGCTTGAATGATAACCAATCTGACTTTGGCTTCGTGATTCCATAACAGAAGTGGCCAATATATTCAGTTGATGGTGAATAATCTCCTAAAACATCTGAAATAATATCTTTTGAAACTTTATCAAAACCACCTGTAATTTCCTCTAATTCCTCTAATGATAATTCGGTTTGTTTATTTTTAGCCACCTGTTTCACCTCCTTTCATAATAAGATTTAGAACTCTAATTATTATTGAATAACTTCTAGCTGATTAATTGATTATATAATTGCTCACTTTGTTCTATAAACTTCTCAGATGCTTGTCTTCCTTCCTCAAGTACAGAAATAGCATCATTTTTCCTATTATGTTCCACTAAAGTTACTGCTAAATCATAATAAGGGTCCATATAGCTTTCATCTGTTAGTTCTATTGATTTTCTTAAAAATCTTATTCCTTCTTCTAATTTTCCTAATTTAGCAAGAGATAACCCCATTCCTTTATTGGCATATACATCTTCTGATTGCTGAGCTAATACCTTTTCATTTACTTCTTTTGAATCAGTATAATTTCCTAACATAAAGCTTATATATCCATAAAGCTTCATAAGTTCTAAATCATTACCTTTAATATCTAAAGCTTTAGATACCAATATTTCTGCTAACTGAAAATTCTCTTTTTCAGCTAATATTCTACCCTTTACTGCTAATTCCTCAAAATCACTTACCTTGTCTATTTTCTCTCTTCCCTTTTGTATAGCAATATTATAAGAACAATATTTATTCTCTCCGTGTACATCCCCTTCCATTACCAAACGAGTATTTGGACATCCTCCTAAACATCTCTCTCCAAAATGGCATATTTTACACAGACCATCTAGTTTTTCTTTCTTCATTTCTCTGTTCCATTTAAAATTATTTTCATCCTCCCAAATTTCTCTTAAGGATTGATCTCTTATATTTCCTTCTATAAATTCCTTATCTCTAATTGAAGTACATCCTAATATATCCCCATTATGTAATATCCCAAAACTATACTTTCCTGCTGTACATCCTTGCCATATACCAGTAGAACCTTCGGTAGCAGCAGATTTTTTTCTAACTTCAATTTCTTTGAAGTTATAATATCCTAAACAATCAGCCAAATCTATAATGATTCTACCTTCTTTGCTTACATCATAAGCAAAATCAATTATCTCATCTACCTGCTCAGGGTCTATTACCATATCTTTATTTTCTTTAAAATTTCCCATTGGTAGGCCTACTTGAACCTGCCATCTCTTGATTCCCTTTTCTATAAATAACTCTTTTAAATCATTTAACTGGTCTATATTATCTTTATTTATAGTTGTTATTGCAGCTGAATAGACTCCTTTCTCCTTCATTAAATCAAAAGCAGACATACTTCTTTGAAAAGAACCTTCTTTTCTTATAAAATCATGTGTTTCTTCCAATCCATCTATACTGATGGCTATAGTTCCAATACCTGCTTCAACTACTTTATCTAGTATCTCTTCATTTAAAAGCCAGCCATTTGTAATAATATTAGGAATAACATTATTTTCTCTTAATCTTTTAGCAATTAAATGCCAATCTTTTCTTGTGGTTGGTTCCCCCCCTGATAGTGTAATCCATTTTAAACCTAATTCTCCTAATTGGTCACACAAATCCAAAGCTTCTTCCGTTGTCAACTCTCCCTCTAAGGCTTCTTCGCAACTAGAACCACAATGTTTACATCTCATATTACACCCCATTGTTATTTCCCAAACACTTGCTATAGGATTATACTTCAATTTAATTTCCCCCTTCTAAAATTAATTTTTAGATATAGAGGTAACTTGTGTAAGTTACCTCTATTCATTAATTAATACAAATCTTTTGGTGGTTGTACTGCATATAATGAGACTAATGTTCCTGGTTTTAATACCTCTATCGGTTCTGGATATTTAATTCCATAATACATAACTACAGGTGGATTTCCCCAATCTATATTTCCAAGGGAAAAACCTCCTGTTATCTCTTCTAACTCTTCTATTGACAGCTTCTTTCCTTTAGTATTATCCATCTTTCTTAACCCTCCTAAGAATTTAAGTTTTTAATTATCTTTTGGTGCGTGCACCATATTTCGTTCCCAGAAAAGGGTAGGAAACTTCATCATTGTGAGGTACGAATACAACACCATACTTCATTCCCGGAATATAATAATGATCTAACTGTTTCCCATTTTCTTCTGGCGACATTTTAAAACCACCTGTTATCTCTTCTAACTCCTCTATTGATAACTTCTTTTCTTTAATATTAGCCATCTTGCTCATTCCTCCTAATCTTTACCTGTTTGGTTAACTTCTGGTATTAACACCCCATACTCAGGTGCTGGACAATATGGCAAAACTCCATAATCCATAGCCATATGAATATAATTCATGTCACCTTTTGACGGCATATCAAAACCACCTGTTATCTCTTCTAGCTCTTCTACCGATAACTTCTTTCCTTTAATATTATCCATCTGTCTTACTCCTTAATTTTGCTATTGCTAATTTCATGTCTTCTGGTAACATAATTGCATAAGCCATAAGCATATACGCCTCAGCCATATCAGTTTCTGAGAAACTAGTACTAAAACCACCTGTTATTTCCTCTAGTTCTGCTGTTGATAATTGAATTTCTCTTAAATTTTTCTTTTGATTCTTTACTTCAGACATTAGAGTTTACCTCCTTCTTTATTTATATAGGTACCTAAAATTTGTATAAATGGTTTTAAAAGATACCTTATCATAATTTTACCTGTTTTTACCTTAAATGTACACTGTACGAAAGTACAGTTTTTTTACTAATTTCAAATTTCAACTATACTATAGTACAAACTTTTTTCGAATTTCCACTTAAAACTATACTATAGTATAGTTTTAAGTGACCATGCTTTTTAAAAAATAGAAGAGCTGACTCTCTATTTCAGAAAGCTTACTTTTATTTAACTCATCTTCTATTTCTCTTTTCACACTTAAATCAGCTATATTAAAACTTGTCATACCTCCATCATCTTTGCAAAAAACAACTTCTTTATTACCCTTAAATTGATATCCATTTAATGAATTGATACTAATAACCTCATAATCAAAATAAATATAATTTTCACCTATAAAAATACTTCCTATCTGATCTAATTGAAAATAAATGGTTAAAGCTATTACTAATGACAAAAAGTCCCTAAAAAATTTATCTATTCCTCTATTTAATCCTGTTACAAGAAGAATGAAATCTAAAACAATTAAACCTAAAGGTACATATTTAATTAAACTAATAGCTGGAGAAATCTTCTTTCCCTTATCTATCTTTCTTAAATATCGCCGATTAAAATCCACCATTATTATATAAGAAAATAAAAGTATAAGTATTTACCTAAATATAAAATCAGATAAATTAAAATCTTTAATGCTAAACTTCAAACAAAAACTAGAACATATTAAAAATAATATCCAAATATTTTTATCAAAAAAAAAAAAAAAAAAAAACAAATCCAAATAATCCTTTTAAAGTTTTTATCATCTTATCACTCAAATCTATTTATCATTTCCATCCTTATATGTTTTTATAATACTTATAAAAACTAATACTAAAATTAAATATTTATTATATTCTCTGGGTAAATAAAAAAATAAAAATCCAAATATAAGCATTGTTATCACATCTATAATTGTCTTAATTATAATTGATTTTCTACTTTCCTCATCTTCTTTTAAAGTCATATATCTGCTAATAAAACTGACTTTCCCCCTGTTTGTGAGACAGTAAGTTAAGGTATATAATATAATCATTCAAGGGGGAATAAAAATGACTGAATCTAAAAGAACATATGAT
>NZ_PVNB01000046.1 GCF_003001995.1 Orenia metallireducens
GAATGCATTCTACTTTAGATTATAAAAGTCCAGAAGAATACGAAAATGAGAGAAAAACCACTAAACTATGTGTCTAATTTAATGGGGGAACCTCATCCTGAACATTATCTTTTTTCAAAATTTGATTATTTTCGTTAACTTGGAGGGCGATAGTTTCATTTTGGGCTTGAACATTATTCATTTGTTCTTTTAAGCTTTTAACATCACCCTTGATTCCTTGAATATCTTGCTCCATATTATTTAATCTATTATCCATTCCATCTAATCTATTATTAATTTGACCGACTTGATTAACTAGTAATTCTAACATTTCTTTTTCAGTCATTTTAGTCACCACCTTTTAATTAGTATTTCTTATATATCTTCTGTTATCCACCTAAACTTCCCAGAGCTTGTACAGCTATCAAATCAGCAGCTTTCTCCATCTCACTATGCTGCATGTCTAATCCAACCATATAAGGCTTATTAGGCAAATGCTCATTGATATGGGTCATCTCATGCATAAAGATCTCTTTCTGTTTCTCATGGCTTAGATTTTTATTGATAATCAAATGATACTCAGCAAAGGAATCTCTATAGACAAAGCCCCAGACAGAGAGATGCATCTTTTCAAAGGCGGCATAAACTCCATCAGTATCAATTATGTCGTTTGTGTGCATCTCGCTCAATTCTCCTAATAATATTGATAACATCCTGGATAGCTTCTTTAGGAAGGTCACGAGTTTGCTTAAATAATAGCTGTAAATCCTCCCGTTGACTGAGTTCATTCCAGAATTCTAATAGTTCAGGATCATCAGAGATTGCTGACTTGATTTTATCGTTAGGGTTTTGGCGATTGTCAGTATGACCTAGGAGGTAGTCTGTTGATACATTAAATATTTCAGCTAATTTTTTCAATGTATCATAGCCAGGTTCTTTACCCTTGGTTTCATAACCAGCAATTGTAGCACGACCAACCCCAATTTTATCTGCTAATTGTTGTTGAGTTAATTTATGTTCTTTTCTTAATTGTCTTATTCTTTTTTTGAACACTATTCAATCACCTCAATTTATATATTATAATAATACATTCAAATGTGTCTATAGTAAACATGATGTATCTAAAAGGCACAAAATTTTAAAAAACACTTGACAATGTGCCTTAGAGAGACTATAATATAAACAAGATAGTTCCCTTTAGACACACAAAGGTGGTGTTATTATGAGGAAAAAATTAAAAGAAAAAAGGTTAGAAAAGGGTTTAACTCAAAAGAGAATAGCACAAAAAATTGGTATAAGCAGAGGTCATTATACTAATATTGAGTTAGGGCATAAAGAGCCTTCCTTTAAAGTAGCTAGAGCAATAAAAAAAGAATTAGATGAGAAAAATGATGATATTTTTTTAATTTCTAACGTGCCCAAAGGGAACAAAACAAATCACAAAGCAAGCTAAAAACTAAGGAGGAGATAAATATGACTAGATGGGTAGGATTGAGAAGTGATAATGGGCTAGAGAGAGTTCAATCAGCATATCGTCGAAGAATGGAAACTAAAGCAGAGACTAGAGCAGAGTATGAAGCTAAAGTAAAAGAGCAGTCCAAGAGAAACCAACTAATAATCAATGTCCTTTCCAAAGCTAGCTTTGAGCAGGAAGAAGAGTATACCAAATTCACAGGTGGAAGTTCTGGAATAGACGATCAACTAATCTTAGCTAAACTAGTTGATCTTGGATTTGAATTGAAGCTAGAGAATGACAGCTGCTGGATAGCAGTAAGTCAGAGTGACAAGGCAGTCTTTATGTATAGCAAAGACAAGCAAGAGTGTGTATATGTAGCCTTTGACTCAATTGAAGCTATGAAAGAAGAGTTAAAAGTAGTAGGAGTTGAGCTAGAGTTAGCAGCTACTCCAGATGAAGCTGAGTTAAAAGAGATCTTAGCTGCTACCTTAGAAGCTCAACAGGCAGTAATCTCAGGAGTAAAAAGCTATAGAGCTGTAAAGCGTTATTGGGATTCATTGAGTAGATTAGGGATTAGAGGGATAGCTGGAAGGGGGTGAAACAGGTGAGGAAAAAGGAGCAAAAGTGTGAATATATAGGATGTAATCAAAAGTCTATAAGATCAATAAAATATGAGATTTCACCAGGTGTTGAAAGCAAAGTCAAAGTATGCTCAGACCACCAAAATCAAATATTTAATATAACTAAATCAACTAATCAATAAAGTATTTTTTCCATGGGATTCTACTAGGGTGAATATTAGCTAGAAAGTAGGTGAGAGAAGTGAGTGATTTAGAGCAACGTATTGAGGAGTTAGAAAAGAGAGTAACTGAACTGGAAGGGCAAGTTCTAGAACAGCTAAATTTAGAAGAAATAGGTAGAAAGATAGTTAAAAGATTAAAAGGGGGATTCAAATGAATAAAACTAGTGAGATTAAAATTGCTCGAGACCTTTGGAATAGAACTGAGAACCAAGCTGTTAAATTGCTCTTAAATCAATTTAGTGACGAGTGTCCTAAATGTGGACTTAAGGCTGGTCGTGGTTATAAAAATTGGGATTTACTAGTTCCTATTGAAGTGATCGATACAAAGCATCATTTAGTCAGCTATAGGTGTAAGAGCTGTGGAAAACAGTTTAAGAAGGTGGAAGAATGCTAGAACAACTATCAGCAATTCTAAATCTATTGAATAGTGGCGACATTAAATATTACTATTTAAATCGTGAGCTGATGAGCTATAAGTCAGGATTAAATTTTAGAATCTGTAGTGTTGATGAGATAGAATCCTTTACAGTAACAGGTGAATCAGTGATCCTCTATGGAGACTTTGGAGTGAATACAATCTGGTTGGATAAAAGTGGAGTTGAGTATCATTAATAGGACAATCAAGCAAGACCATATAGATTAATAAGAGTAAGTAAGATGGAAAGGGGTGTTGATCTATGGACTATGATGATCCACGTTTTGGAGGTTTACGCATTCGCAATGAAACTAAGGCTAAGATCACTCCTGACTATACAGAGTTAGACAGAGAGCTTAAGAAGCAAGAGTTTGAATATATGATGAGAGTCAAGTATATTAAGGCAACTGCCAAAAGGATTAAGGAAGAATGTCCTAAGGAAGAGGTAGAGAAGAAGGTTGCTATGGGTCAGTGATGAGCTGACCGCGAAGTAAAAGTGTACAAGCTCAATCAGGAGGGTTTTTATATGGAGGGTAGTTAAGTCTTCATCTACTTTAATTATAAATTAAAGCTAAGTAAATAATCTATAGCTAGACTTTAGAATCTTTGAAGTTGAAAGGTGGTGAATTCAATGAAGCAAAGAGAGCTACATTCTAATTATAAGCAGAGATACTTAGAGAAGAAGAAAATACTTACTGAAAGATTGATTCAAGCTCAAGAGCAAGAAAATCTACAGAGGGTAGAAGAGCTAAAGCGATTAATTGAGATCGTTGATAAGAAACTAGCGATAGCTTAAGGAGGGATTGACTTGGATAGAACTGATATGAGGAAGTTTTTCTCGATAGTCAGAGAAGAGCTAGCAAGGAAGAAATGGACTCAAAAGAGATTAGCCAAAGAGACCGATTATAGTGAGAGCACCATTAGCCAATATCTCAACAAGGACTATGGACCAGAGCATTTCTTAGAAGCAGTTGCTGCAGCTCTCAATAGTAGAAGGTTGAGGTTGATTCTCACAGGAACCACCTCTGCTGGTGTCTATATGGACAAGATTCCTATCTGCTTTCCACTCAATGTGGATCGGTTAGAGACAGAGTGCCAGGAACTCTTAAAGAAGATTAGAGAGGTAAAGAGGCTCAACCAATTTCAAAATGCATTTAACCTCAACTCTTATAAGCAGTCAGAGCAGAAGCTACTAAAGGAGATGCTCCAAGAGATGGATGATATAAAGCACTGTATCGATATTGTCAATATAGCTGCTGAAGATATTGGACTAAATCCAGATGAGGTCAGTACAGATAATCTTAAAAAATATTTGAAAAGGGGATATATCTCAACACAAATAGCAAAAGACACCTACTCGCCACAAGTAAGTGTCTTAAGTATTAATGCATTGTAATTGGGATGTACCTCAAAAGGAGGTCTCTAATGAACAGGATTATAGTTAGCACTATAATCACCGCTTCACTATTACTATTACTGTCTTTAATTATATCAGATAGTGGAGCAGATAACAAGATGATTCAACCAGCTTGGGAGATCAAAGAGCTGGTTGGTCAACCTGTAGATGCTACTGGCAATGTCAATGGAATTAACTATACTATCAAAAATAATTAAGGAGAGTGGATAGGATGGAACTAAATTTAACTGGCATGTTGAAGAGAATTGGCAAAGGATATTATAAAATCATTCAATATAAGAAAAATAAAGAGGTTATAAGATCAAAGAATAACCAGAATCAGCTTCAGACTTTTATCAGTGATATTAGTCAGGGCAAACTGAAGGAGTATCAGACTGATGGAGATTGCAAAGTAATCCTTAAATTTACTGATGACTCAGACAATGATCGGTGGGAAGTGATCCCAGCTATCCGACTCATTCAGTATCAGGTTACAGCTTATAGCAGAAAGGTAATCGATGATGAGCTGATTAGTAAACAGCTAGGACTATGCTTATTAGTGGGAATTGGTCAAACTCAGAGAATAACTGACACAGATATTATTGAAGTCGTTAACTATGTTAGTAATGGTCAAGTTGAGTATATCTTAAAGGATAAGTTAGAGCAGAAAATAGATACAATAAAGTTTGGTGATAAGGGTTTAGCTGATGCGGTTTGATGGAGGAGCAGAAGAATAAACTTAATCTGGAGTTGGGTTAGGATACCTGCTCCAGATGATTTACAAACTACAAAAAGGTGGTGGGGTTATAAATGATAACTGAAACTGATCCAGCTAAGTGGTGGGAAGCAGCCTATAAGATAATTATAGAGCCTATTGAAATCAAAGAAGATAACAATGGTAACAGATATACTCCCATTGAAGATGTCAAAGAAAGGCTCAATCTAATCTTTGGACCTTTCTGGGATGTAAAGATAGATCAGCAATATTATGAAGAGAGAACCTATGAATGTATAGTTAAAGGTAATGTCACCTTTAGAACTCCCCAAGGGATTCCAGATATCTCTAAGGATGCTATTGGTCGCTTTGAGGTGGTCAAGAAGAAAAAAGATAGAGATGGTAATGAAGCTAAAAGCTATCAGGATAGAGAGATTAAGTCCTTAGGTGATGCTTTCGAGAGTGCCAAGGGGAATATGATCAAGAGAGCTGCTGAGGATTTGGAGTTAGGTCTACGGATGAGATTTGCCAATCCAGCCTTAAACGAGATAATGGGTGGTAGTAACAGTAGTAATAATGATTCTAGTAACAATCAATCTAAGGGTAATAACGGTAATCAGTCCAATAGAGCTGGTGATGATCCAGGAGAGATTAAATTACCTTTTGGTAAGCATCAAGGGACTAAGCTCAAGGATATAGATAGCGACTACCTAAAGTGGGTTGTTCAAAATGCCAATAAGGATAAGTATAAAATAGCAGCCCAAAGGGTTCTAGAAAGTAGGGATACGGGAAAGCAGATAGCATGATCAAGCACAGCCAACGGAGAAGAATCTTTGCTGTCATCAAAGCAATTGTAACTTGGATGAAAGAGAAAGGGGTAGTAACCACTGTCAATCAGGTTAGAAAACAGATGATGGCAGACTTCTTTGAACTCTATGAAATAGAATTGAGCAGCTTAAGTAGTGATGAGTGTAGCTATGAGCAGGCAGAGCAGTTTATTGGTTGGTTGCAGAGCAACTTGGAATCAGTTAATGGTGATAGAGAGCAAAGACAGAGTGCATAATGAATATTTAAGATAAAGTTATTAGGTTCTAGATACAGCTGGATCTGGGATAGATAATATTCGGTTGTTGAACTAAAAATTATTATTATAACTTACCTAAGGAGTGGTAATGATGAGCTATAAGATACAGAATGAGAATGTTAAAAAGATAGAGCAATTAAATATTACAGGAAATGTTATACCACCTACTTGGTTAGAGAACCTGAGAACCAAAAGTGGGAAGCCTCGCTTTAGGTCTGCCTGGATATTATCTGATTTAGTTTATTGGTATCGACCTAAAGAGATTAGAGACCCTAGAACTAATATGGTTATCAGCTATGAACAGAAGTTTAAAGCTGATAAGTTACAACGGGGTAAGGCTTATTATGCTGAGCAACTTAATTGCTCTGAGAAGACAATTCAACGGGAATATGATTATTTAGAAGATGAGGGATTGATTGAAGTTGAATATAGAAATATCAGAGTAAACGGAAAGCCCTATAATAATGTTCCTTACATAGATATCAATGTGGAAGCAATTAGGAAGCTGACTTATGGAAAGCTAGAAGAGCAAGAGGTAGAAGCAACTGGACAAGAATGTCTTGATATAGACAAAGATGTCCATATGGACAAACCTGTCTTAAGTTCTAGACAAGAATGTCCAGAGGGTATGGACACAGATGTCCAGACTAATACAGAGATTTCATATACAGAGATTACTACAGATAATACTATATTATATAATAACGCAGGCGAAGAAAAAATTGGAAATAAGCAGGATGATAGACAAAGCAGTAAAAGTGGAGACTTAGTTTCAAAAGATAAGCAAACACCTTTTCAAGAGCTGATGGAGTATATAACCAGCAAGCTCAATATTCAAAAGCTGACTAAAGGCTATCTGATTGAGGATGATCTTAAAGATTATAGTCCAGAGGTTATTAAGAGGGCCTGTGATATAGCAATTTGGAAACAAAAAGAAAAAGGAAATTATAGACATGGTGATCCTGAAGCTGGTGTTAATATCAATAGCTATAAGTTTATCCGTTACTTTATCGCTGAAGCTCAGGAAGCTTTAGAGGAAAATCCAAAGCATAAATCAACAGGGGGTAAGGGAAATGGAAGGAATAGCTCAGATAATACAAGAGAATCCACAAAAGATAATCAGTCTCAATCGGAGTATGGAGAAGGGTGCTTTGACAGCCCAGAACTCCAAGAAATCGACCTCACAATCGATGACCTCTAATCCAATAAATAAAGTTAAACAGCTTAGATATAAGCAGATTTGGGAGCTGCAAAATGGAGAGGTAGATAAATCTCAGTTTGCTTGTCAACTTTGCTGTGATAAGGAGATAGTAGTAAGCAAAGCTAGAGATAAATTTACTGCAAAAGACTGTAAGTGTCGACAGGAGAAGGAGATTAAGGCTAAAAAGGAACAAGAGCAGAAGAAGTATGAGCAGAATATTAAATCTGCTGAGATAAGAGAAGAGTTCAAAGCTAAGACCTTTAAGGATTTCAAGTGGCTAGAAGGCAAGAAAGAAGCCAAATTAGCAGCTATGGACTATGTTGAAAACTTTGATTTTTATAAGGAAAGGGGTATTGGATTAACCTTAGTTGGCAAATGTGGGAGAGGTAAGACTTTATTAAGTCACATAATTGGACAAGAAATAATCAAGAAAGGCTATACAGTCATTAATGCAGTAGCCAAAGAGTTCTATGAGGATATCAAAGCAACCTATAACAATTTCAGTAAGAATACAGGGGACTTAGTTAGCTCTGCCAAACAAGTCGATCTATTAATTATAGATAACCTAAATGCTGAAAGGTTTGGAGCAGATGAGATAGATAAGCTCTTTATCATCATCAATTATAGAATTGAGAATAAAAAACCAACAATTATTAACTCTACAGGAGATTTAGATTATCTCAATAAGAAGTTAGCTTCTGATCATGTCAGTCGATTAATTGGTAAGAATGGAGAGCCGATTAAAGTTGGTGGAATAGATATGAGAGTTAAGCAAGGCGAATTGATAACTAGTTTGAGGAATAAGAATATTACTAGGCTTAAAAGCAGATTAGGAAATGGTTACTAAAAACTTAGTCTTTTATGACTACAGAAATGGAGGAAAGCAGAATGAGGGAAAGAGTCAAAGTAGATTTTTTCAAAGAACTATCTACTCAAGAATTAATCAAGGAGTTAAAAGGTAGAGAAGATATTGAAGTTATTGACTGCAAAGAAGAAGACTTAATTGGACCTTATTATGTAAATGATGAAATTATTATTAAGTTTAGTAGGTAAAAATCATCTGCTACCTGTATCCATTAAGGAGCAAGTGGCAGAGAAGGACAGGCTCATAACTCCTAGCTTGGTGTAGCCTAGAGCATGGAATAACTCAAGGCAAAAACCGAAAATAAGAGAGGAGGAGCCACCTTAGTTATTATTCATCTTAAGTAGCTGGTCTAAGCCTAAGGCCAGCTACATAAAAAGGATGTGGCAACTATGAGGATTTTAATGGCTAAAAGTATCTTTGTTATTATTATGGCTTTAATTATTATAGAGTTGTGGAAAGAAGATAAGAAGAAAACAGTTGGTTAGATAATTTTGAGATTAAAATAAAAAAGGACAGGTTTGGGGAC
Source organism: Orenia metallireducens (assembly GCF_003001995.1). GTDB lineage: Bacteria > Bacillota > Halanaerobiia > Halobacteroidales > Halobacteroidaceae > Orenia > Orenia metallireducens_B. The sequence goes on from NZ_PVNB01000046.1 coordinate 8,440, forward strand.
CTGTCTCCATTCTATTATACCATATTAGGGGAGGCAGGGTAAAGTGAGACAGGTAGAGAAGGTACTATATGCATACAGAGATTTAAAGAGAGCCAGTAAGAGATTAAGAAGGAGAGCTTGCACAATTAATGATGGTATAAAGTCTGGATATAAAGCAGCTGATATTATTCCAGGAAGATTGAGTGCTGTTTGTTACGGGGGAGGACAACAGGAGAATAGTGCTGTTATAAAGGATGAATTACTTAGAATAGCCAATAAAGCAGATGAATTAAGAAAGAAGGTTAGAGAAGACATAGAAGAGTTAAAAGAAGAAGATCCAGAGTTTGGTGAAGAGATGGCAATAGTGATTGAGTTAAAATACTTTAAAAAATATAAAAATAAGATGATAGAGAGAAAGTTACTTATAAGTGAAAGAACTCTTTATCGGAGGAGAAATAATGCTTTAGAGTTTCTAGAGAAGAAAGAACTACACTTGTTATGCGGAGAGATAATGAGTCTTATTTAAGACTGGCAGAAAAGTGGCAGGATATTGGCAGGAAGTTGGCAAGAATAATTAAAAAAGTGTGTTATAATAATTATAAGGAATGTTATAATTAAGTTTAATAATAGATATATGAGCACTCGGCAGAAGCTAGGGTTTTTATTATAACAATTTAAATAGAGAACCGATATATAGCTTTTAAAATATTGAAAATTAACGTGCCTACTAGGCTGCTAAATTGACAATAGGACAAGTTGGTGTTATAATGATAGCACGTAATAGCATATAATAACATATATATAAGTTAGGTATTGTATTACGAACTTAACTTATGAATAAACTAAGTAGTAAGCCCCCTTTTTATAGGGTAAATATAAAGATAGACTAGCAAGTGGGGCAACACTCGCTAGTCTATCCGAAAATACCTCCCCAAACACAGGCATCTAATTGACTTAATCGGTAATTATAATTTGTCTATTAGATCCAGGATTAACTGGAGGATTGCTAATATTGTTTTAACAATCGTTATCCACTTCATTAGCATCACCTCCTTTCAATTAATCTAGGAGGTAAATTTTCGGTAAGCCAGCATCTGGAGATGCTGGCTTAATCTTTATTATAGCATATTTTTTACAGTTGCTCAAAAATAAAGATTAATCTCAAATAAACACTCAGCAGAAGCTGGGTGTTTTTGTATAAGTACAAGATATTTTATTTATAAAAAATAGTAATTAATCCATCTTTAACCTATCATTAATATAGTTGTAATATACCTTTGATATACTCAAATATGTAGTAAGCAGAATATCAGTATTGCTCTTGGGTTGGGTATTATATATCCTTTTTATATAACGATATTTAATATATATTGTTGTTATTTCATATACTGGAAAGACTCCAAATGTAAAGAGGAGGTATGACAGATGGATAAAGTTGCTGAAGTAGATATGTTAATAGAAAGGTATAAGTCTAAAATCAATGAAGCAGGGGCTTCTAAGATAGTAAAAATGGTATGTAGACATAAAATTAAAGATTTAGATATATATAAAGATAAGCTATTAAAAAATAAGTCTTATTATATTGAAAATTAATCTTAATTGAATAAATTTATAATATTGAAGATATAAATATAATTTTTTCTATATATCTATTTTCAACTCTTTTCAAGTAATAAAAATGACTCTCAGTTAATCTGGGGGTTATTTTTATTTTTTGAAACTAATTAATAAAGGAGGTGTTGCTAGTGAATGGGAGCTAAAAAGACTAAGATTGTTAGATGTATTGGGAAGAAAGGTGATGGATCTAGGTGTACAAGAGAAAAAGAAGTACCGATAGATTTTGAAGGTGACTGGAGATGTTGGCAACATCCTCCTGAAGATAAGAAAAAAGAGGTTAATGCAGGAGGAAGACCGAGTAAATATGACCCTTCTATAATCCCAAAGGTTGAAGAGTGGGCTAAGGAAGGATTAATTGATTATGAGATAAGCAAGAGGTTAGGAATTCATACATCAACCTTATATGATTGGAAGCATAAGTTTCCCGAGTTTTCCGAGGCCTTAAAGAAGAACAAATCACAAGCTGATTTTAGAGTAGAGAATAGTTTATTCAAACGGGCCAATGGTTATAGATATGATGAAATAACTAAAGAAAGGGTGAGAGTATATGATGAGGAAGGGAATCCCATAGGGTTTGAATTAGTACCAACTAAAGTCGTAACTAAAGAGGTGAAGCCTAATCCAACTTCAATTATTTTCTGGCTTAAAAATAGACAGTCAGATAAATGGAGTGATAAGAAAGAAATCGATCTTGAAGGAAACATAAAAGGTACTATTAAGGATCCAGCAATGAACGAGTTATCTGTAGAAGAGCTAAAGAAATTAGCAGAAGTATTATAGACTTAAAATAAATGATTTTATATAAGTAATATTTTTAAGGTAGGGGTGACTCAAATGTTAGCAGATAAGTTAACTCCTGACCTAAGAAAGCATGTACAGCAAAGAGCAAGAAGAGAGTTGGCCAGAAGAAAATACTTACCATATGTTAAGTATACTCATCAGGATATAGATTTTAAAAAAGCTAGGTATCACGATTTATTGTGCGACACTTTAGAAAAAGTTGAGAAAGGCGATATTAAGCGATTAATGGTCTTTATGCCACCACGACATGGAAAGTCAATGACGATTACAGAGACCTTTCCTTCCTGGTGTCTTGGTAGAAATCCTAATTGGAGAGTTATCGAGGTCTCTTATGGTGATGATTTAGCGACAGATTTTGGTCAAGCTAATAAAGATAAAGTAGAACTTCATGGAAAAGAATTATTTAATATCAGAATAGCTAAGAATACCAAAGCAAAGGGTAAGTGGAACCTTCAAGAATCACGTGGGGGAATGCTGTCAGGGGGGATCTTATCAGGAATAACTGGTAAGGGTGCTAATCTGATGATTATAGATGATCCCATTAAAAATGATGAACAGGCCTATAGTGCTAATTATCGTGAAAAGCTTTGGAGAGAATGGAACTCTACTTTAAAGACTAGATTAACTGCTGATGGTCGAGTTATAGTGATCTTAACAAGATGGCATGAAGATGATTTAGCAGGTCGACTACTTAAGGAAGAAGGTAGAGTAGAAGCTGGAGGTAAGTGGCATGTAATAGAGTTACTTGTAGCAGCTAAAGAGAATGATGCATTAGGAAGAAAACCTGGAGAAGCATTATGTCCTGAACGTGGCTTTGATGAAGAGTGGATTGAGTCAGAAGCGAAGACCAATAAACGTGTATTTGCTGCTTTATACCAACAAAGTCCACAAATTGAAGGAGGCAACATCTTTAAACGGCAGCATATTCAGTATTTTACACAGACTAGGTCAACATTTATTTTAGAGTGCTTCAATGGCAGGATTAAGAGAGTTCCTAAGGATAAATGTATTTGGTTTCAAACTTGTGATACAGCTATGAAAGATAATGAACAAAACGATTATACTGTAATAAGCACCTGGGCCTTAACTCCTGAAAATAATTTATTGTTGATTGAAGTCACTAGAGACAAGCTGGTCATTCCTAAGCAATGGTCTTTTATTAAAGTCATGAAGAAGATATACCCAAAAGTGAAGATACAGGCAGTAGAGGACAAAGCAAGTGGTACTGGACTAATTCAAACAGCCAAATTAGAAGGAACACCTTTGATACCACTTAAGGCTGATAAAGGTAAGGTTGCTCGTAGTTTTGATATATCTACTATGTATGAGAATTACATGGTATTCCATTTAAAAGATGCAGAGTGGTTGCCTGACTTTGAGAAGGAGCTATTAGCTTTTCCTAATGCAAGTCATGATGATCAAGTGGACACAGCATCTTATGCAGGTATCTTAGTTAATACTAAAAAATTTAAGAGTGCTACAGATGATGATGGTGGAGTATGGAGTTAAAAGGAGGTTATGCCTATGGATGAAGATAGTTCAATTCAAGTATCTAATAATGAAATGGTAGAGAGATTTACTTTAGCTTTTAATAGTATTATAAGCGATAGAGCCAAGTTATCTAAATTATTAGGTAAGTCTTTTGGTGGTAAAAGAGATTATTATGATAAATTAGGATATAAGAAAGAATTGAATTTTGATGATTACTGGACTAAGTATGATAGGGGAGATATAGCCAAAGTAGTTATCGATCGGCCAGTAGATAAGACTTGGAAGGACAAAAAGTAGTTATCGATCGGCCAGTAGATAAGACTTGGAAGGACAATCCGACTATTAAAGAAAAGGGTAAAGCAGAAGATGATGAGACCAAGACTGCCTTTGAAAGAGAGATTAGCAAGGTGATTAATAATACTAAGCTCTATAATAAGTTAAAAAGAGTTGATAAGCTAGCTAGTATTGGTCGCTATGGCGTAATCTTTATTGGGACTAATGAGCTAAAAGTAGATAAAGATAACAATGTCAATAATTATTTAAAGAAACCATTAGAAAAAGGTTGTCTTAGTGGACCTGAGGATATCCTTTACTTATCTGTCTTTAGTGAGAAGTCAGCTGAAATTAAAGAGTGGGAGACAGACCCTACTAATAAAAGATTTGGACTACCAAAGACTTATGAGATTAATTTTGCTGGTGAGAATCCTCCTGAAGGATTTAATCCTAATAAGCAAAGGGTACATTATAGCAGAGTAATTCATATTGCAGAAGAGTTACTTGAAAATGAAGTCCTTTCTAGACCTAAATTAAAGAATGTATGGAATAGATTAGAGGACTTAATTAAGGTTGTTGGCGGTGGAGCAGAAAGCTATTGGAGAAATGCACGTAGTAAGTACCATGCTGATGTAAAAGAAGATTATAATGTTGATAAAAAGAAAATGGGTAAACAAGTTGATGAGATGATCCATGATTTAAGAGATTGGATTGGTACTGAGGGAATAGATATCAAAAAACTTGGTGCTGATCTAGCAGATCCTAAGAATCCTTTTGAGGTTATTATCTCATGTATTAGTGCTGTCACAGGTATCCCGCAACGAATCTTATTAGGTTCTGAACGAGGAGAGCTGGCCAGTAGTCAAGATGAAAGCAATTTTCTAAGCACTATATCAGAAAGAAGAGTGAATTATATTAATCCTATGGTATTAGAGCCTTTAATTGACAAATTTATTTTCCATGAGCGTGGTCTAAAACCACCGCCTTTAGGCGGTATACGCTTTCAGCCTTTTAAATATTGTAGAAAATGACATACTATTCATCAAAGAGGTGATTAGTATGGTTGACTATACGAAAAAAAGCCATGCAGTATACGGTATAAAGTATCATGTAATATG
>NZ_PVNB01000047.1 GCF_003001995.1 Orenia metallireducens
ATCATATGTTCTTTTAGATTCAGTCATTTTTATTCCCCCTTGAATGATTATATTATATACCTTAACTTACTGTCTCACAAACAGGGGGAAAGTCAGGATTGGCTAGAATTAGGTAGTGAAGTCATGAGTAATATTGCTAAACGGAAGTAAAATTGTACTAATTAAGTTTATATGTATTCTACAATGCATATTCAAAAATATGTACTCCACAGTACATATTTAAGATGTAAAATTGAAATTGATATTAACTTAGCAAATTGCTAAGTTTTTATTTATAATTACTTGGGATATTTTTAACATTAATGTATTATGTCGGTAATTAATATTTGATGTCGGAAAAGTGAGTAAACCAGTAATAAATGATGGTCAAACTTTTTTATTTTAGCTTAGTTGCGAAGATTGTGGTATGGTGAGGGATTGTGTTAGGTTGGGTACCCTGCCCTACTCCGTTTTGGGGAGAAACTTATGATATTAATGATAGATAAAAGATTTATTTAAAAGAAATATTAACGACATCAACTTCGTAAATACCTCTGTATATAGAGTATTAACGACACTAGTGTCGTTAATACAAGAGTTATGTGAAAGAATCGGCTAAGTCTTGCATGGTGGTTGGTTGATGATTTTGATATTTCACTTAAAAGGTTAAGGGTGAAAGTTTTTGAGCTTGTATGATAACGTGACCAGCCAGCCAAAAAGAACTTTTTTATTAGTTAGCAAAGAAGATTGTGATATAAATGTTAGTGGTTTAATCTGTTTGGTGGATAGGGTGACTTTTATAATTAATAAAGTAATAATTTGGTATATTAAGATAAATATCTGCTTTTAAATGTGAGAAGTAGATTAGGCAATTAAATTTAGTGGTAAGGGTTTTGTCTGGCTGGAGTCTCAATTTAGAAAGGTGTTTAATCAGAATTTAGAGGATAGAAGAAGATAACTAATTGCTCAAAATATGATTTTTTTATGTCAGATTGGTGACAGGCAAACCAGTCTTGAGCTTTGATTGACGCCGATTCCATCACATAACAAGACGTTAGCTACACCCTAGATTAAGTGGGGAGTAGTAGGATGGGGTGATTTATGTGAGACTTAGTGGTTAGATAAGACATAAATGCAGTGGGGAGGGGCGTCGCGAACCTCTGGGACGTTATGTGACATTTTACTAAGGGGGGAATAAAAATGATTTCGTTACCAACATCAGAAGCAATTAATTTGTTAAAAAATTCTCTTGAGGAATTAGAATCTTCTAAAGGGAGTATACAAACTGGAATTCAGAAGTTATTAAGAGCCGCTGAAATTTTAAATGATGAAAAAATAATTGTATGGTGTAAAGCACAGCTAGGTGATCAAAGATATAAGAGACCTTTGGACAATTATATTAATAAATTACAAAATTGGATTGAGAAGAAGGATGAAGAAAGTAATAAAGAAGTCAATGAAGCAACAGATCAATTATTAGAAGTAGGTTTTAAAATTAATTTTGATGGTTTTTTAGAAGAAATTGATGCTAAGGCAGCAAAATCAGGTGGTGGCTACCAGAATATAGGATTTATAGAAGAAAGGTATAATGATTTGGTTAGAAATAAAAAAGGAAATGATGGTACTTATTATAAAACAAATCTTTATAAAAACCTTAGCTATACAAAAAAAGCAGCACATGAGAAAGCCACAAAATTATACAATAACTTATTATTTTCAAATACACCTAAAACTGTTATGGATACTTTAAAAGATGAAATAGATGATAAGTTATTGGATTTGAATCCAGAATTAGCAGAAAAAATAATGTTAGCTTTTCAATCTGTATCTAAAGATAATAAAGAAAGTTGGTCTCAAGCATTAACTACATGTAGAAGGTTTATAGAAAATTTGGCTGATGTATTATATCCAGCAAAAGATGAAAAGGTCAATGGTAGAAAATTAGGTAAAGGTCAATATATTAATAGGATTTGGGCATTTATGGACGAAGCTATTGAAAGTGAAAGTAATAAAAAATTAGCAAAATCTCATGTAGACCATTTGGGAATTTACTTAGAAAGTGTACATAAATTGACTAATAAAGGTGTCCACTCAGAAATAAATAGAATTGAGGCTGTAAAAGTTGTATTGCACACATATTTAACGTTAGCTGATATAATAAATTATATAGATAAAGAGGAAGTTAGTAAAAAAGAAGAGTTAACTATATTTACTGCTTCATTAGATGAATTAGAAAGTCTTCTGAATATAAGTAGAAGTTTAGCTAAGAGAATTGTTCGATTTAGAATAAAAAATGAGATATTTAAACCAGAAGATTTACAAAAAATAAAAGGGATTGGTCCTAAAACAATTGAGAAAGTAAAGAAAAATTTTTCGTTTAATTGATAAAAGTAAAACATCACATAACAGTACGTCTATAATAGCTCCACTATTTTCATCTTTGAGCTTATTTATAAGCTTATTTAACATTACTCATCCCTTCCTATTGGTATTGTTGCCAATTATAGCGGGATGACACATATGATTTTTGTTAGGAATATTTTGACTACCTCTCCCCTGCTCTGCTTGGTGAGATGCATACTTATGATATCAAATTGGAAATTTATTTAAAGGAGTATTAACGACATTTGGTTCATTAATATCTTGATATATAGAGTATTAACGACACTAGTGTCGTTAATATAAAAGTTATCTGACATAGATTATATGTAGTGAAATAAAAAATAGATAGGAGTAATTTTTATGGTACTTAATAATTTAAGCCAAAAAGAATTGAAAAATCTAACAGAAAATCAAGTTATCAAATTGTTAAAAGATGAATGGAAAAAAACGATTGACAATTTCAAACGATATAGAAGTTGTTCTATAAAAAACCCAACCGAAAAAGGAGCAATTTCAATTGAAATACTGAAGGCTTATGCTTTAGAAAGTACATCAGTAGAACTATTTAGTCAAAATCCAGATAAGCCACATAAAGCGAAAGTGAACTATGAAATATTTGAATCTTTAGATATGAATGATGAAGAAAAATTTTATTTTTATTTAAAAGTATTATATATACATGGTTATCTGCAAAGAATAGATCCAGTTAATATAGATGAAATTGATATAGATGGCGAAGGAGATTATTCTAACCATATTATGCTTAAAACAATGCCATTGCACCATAAATTAAAGTACTTATTTGTTTATCATAAAGAATTATTTAATAGTGCTGTTTTATGTGAAAAAGATGACGAAGAGTTACTAATTAATAATTTTCTCATATTTGAGAAGGAAGATTCTGCTGAAATTATTTATAATAAAATGATTGAATTTGGAAGTTTAATGGAAATTGTATGCTCAGGCGATGGGATGGCATCTTTATCAAATAAAGGAATGAACTCGATAAATATTAATTTATTAGAAGAAAATAAACAATTAATGAATGATTTAAAAGAAACAAAAAAAGAACAAGAAAAAAGTAAAGAGAATTTTAAAACTATATATAAAAATATTAAAGAGGAATTTAAAAATCATAAAAATAAAATTGATTCTTTTTATAAAGATATAGTTACTATTTTATCTATTTTAGTAGGAGCATTTTCAGTTATAGGAGTAAATATAAACACTATTCCTAAAATAGATGGTTCTTTTTCTAAAAACATAATAATATTAAATTTTTCATTAATATTTGTAATAAGTGTTATGTTTTACATAATAAAAAGATTAATATTTAATTTTCCAGGAGAGAAATTTGAAGAAGATAGATATTGGATGAGCTTATTTTTAGTAATTATATTCATTATATTAATAGTTTATTTTAAAGAAGATATTGTAAAATATTTAAGTCAGATTGGTAATGTACTACATCAGATAACATGACCTTAGCGACATCCTAGTAGAGGTGTATAAATGAAAGTTGGGCTGACTTATGTTAGATTTTGTGGTTTGATTAGATATTGGAGCATTGGCGGGGACGTCGCGAAGCCCAGGGACGTCATATAAAGACCACCCTCTTCCAGTAGTCTTCACATTACCACTTTAGTCACTATAATAGATAAACTAACAATCAGCAACATTATTTCTATACTAGCTCCACTGCTTTCATCTTTGAACTTATTTAACATTACTCATCCCCTCCTATTGGTATTGTTACCAATTATGGTGGGATGATACATATTAATTTTGTTAGGAGTATTGTGACTACCTCTCCCCTACTCTGTTTGGGAGCGGAATAGTTGTGATATTAATTAAATAATTTATTTAAAAGAATATTAACGACATACTAGGTTTACATTGGGGGAATATTGATGTCAAATATTAGAAATGCAAGTAATGATGATCGTACTAAAATTATTAATTTAATCATAGATATGATAGGTGATAAGAATCCTGAAAAGGTAGCTAAACAAGTTGTAAATGATTTGTTTGAAAATAATAAGTTTAAAACATTAGTGATTCTTGAACAAAATATCGTTGCAGGTTTTAGTGTATTAAAAAGAGATTCTTTTGAAGGTGCTAATAGGGTTGCAGAAATTGTTTGGTTAGCAATAGACAAAAAATTTCGTAGAATAGGATTAGGGAACAAGTTAGTTGACTATATAGAAGAATATGCTAAAAGAGAAGATATAAGAAAATTATATGTAAAAACTTCACCTAATAATAAAAGTGCAGTATGTTTTTGGATAATGATGGATTATCAATTTGAAGCTCGAATGCTCGATTTTAGTTTAAATAATTTAGACGATTATTATTTTGGCAAGAAATTATAATGTATCTTGTTTTATTCAATATTTTATTTTCAAAAGGACAACCCAGATTTTATATTTATAGAATTTCAAATTTAATTTTAAACAAGATAGAAATTATATTTGAGGTATTTCCGTACGTCACATAACAGAGGGTTTCCCCTACGGCTAAAGAACAGCCTGCCTTCGGACATGCTCTCTGTCACAAAGTTTGCAATGAATTAGGTAAGTATTGGGGAACAAACTTTGCTTCAGGCATAACAGCACGAGCACGTCGGGAACCCTCGGAACGTAAAGACTACCCTCTTCCAGTAGTCTTCACATTACCACTGTAGTGACTATAATAAACAAGCTAACAATCAACAACAGTACGTCTATACTAGCTCCACTATTTTCATCTTTGAGCTTATTTATAAGCTTATTTAACATTACTCATCCCCTCCTATTGGTATTGTTGCCAATTATGGTGGAATGATACATATGATTTTTGTTAGGAGTATTTTGACTACCTCTCCACTACTCTGCTTGAGGAGGAAAGTAATTGTGATATTGATATTATAGATGGTTATTAAAGTAAATATTCCCGACATACTTCGCAAAAACTCATCAATTAGAGTTATTTGCGACATGGTATATCGGGAATAACACAATATATTGAGTATATGCGAATGTCGGGAAGATAATAGTTAGGTGAAATAGATGCTATGGGAATCCTAAAGCTATAATGTTAAGAATCATATGTTTAAAACAGAAATTTGTACTTGATAATATAGACTAGTTTTTAGGAAGTTAAGAGGTGAGATATTAAATGACAACAAAGATTTATTTAGTTAGACATGCTCAAAGCAAGTATGTCCCACATGATGATGATTTCCATCGACCATTATCTAAAAAAGGAAAAGAAGATGTTGAAAAAATAACAAAATATTTTAAAAAAGTAAATATCAATAGGGTTTTATCAAGCCCTTATACTAGAGCAGTACATACTATAGAAGGTGTAGCTAATACTAAAGGTTTAGATATTGAATTAATAGATGATTTTAGAGAGAGAAAAGTTTCAAATAAATACCTAGATGATAAAGAATTTAGTAAATTTGTAAAGCATCAATGGGAAGATTTTAACTACTTTTTAGAAGGCGGAGAGTCTTTAAAAGAAGTGCAAGAAAGAGGTATAAAAGCTTTAAAAACAGTAGTTGAAGAAAATGAAGGTAAAAGTATAATAATTGGAACACATGGAACTTGGCTAGGATTAATTTTAAATTATTTTGATAAAAAATATGATTATGAATTTTGGAAAAGCATTAAAATGCCGGACATGTTTTTATTGAGTTTTGAAGAGGAAAATATTAAAAGTATAAAACAAATAAAGTTTTAGAGGCTTTAATGAAGCCTTAAAGCAGCATCTACATCACCTAACATGGAGTTAGCGACATTCAGCTTATTGGTTAAAAGTGGGGCTAGAGATGACTTATGAAATTCAGTGGTTAGAATGTAGATTGAGTGGGGTAGCGTGAACGTCGCGAACCCCAGGAACGTTATCTGAAATCGCTAAGTGCAAGTACAAATAGTTATAATTTTTGATATTAGAGTATAAGAAAAGTATGTTTTATGAAAAAGAGTATCTATAGAATTATCTTAAAAAAGATTAAATAATTTAAAGGGGGAATTAAGGTGATAGAATCAAGGTGTGGTATATTATGTAACGAATGTAATTACAAAGAAGATGTAAACTGTAAAGGATGTTTAAATATTGATAAGCCCTTTTGGGGAGAAAAGTGTCCTCTTAAGTCTTGTTGTGAAGAAAAAAGTTTTTTACATTGTGGAGGATGTGATATATTTCCTTGTGAGTTATTAGAGAAGTTTTCTTATGATCAAGAACAAGGGGATGATGGTAAGAGGATAGAACAGTGTAGGAAATGGATGAAAGAGGGAGAGTCAAATGCAAACTGATTTACAAGAGATCCCAGGTGTAGGCACAGTGACTGAACTTGCTTTAGTTAAAATGGGATATAATAGTATTGAATCGCTAATAGGTGAAGATCCAGAGTTTATATATGAAATGCATTGTGATATAAAAGGATATCAAGTAGATAGATGTCAATTATATGTATTTCGCTGTGCAGTATATTACGCAGAGAATGAAATACATGATCCTGAAAAATTGAAATGGTGGAATTGGAAAGATAAATAATAGATAGGTTTATATTCGTATTATCTAGAGTAATTTTAAATAATATTAAGAAAAAAATTATTTGTTTAACAAACAATAGAGAATGTTTAAAACTAATTATAAAAGATAAGTTTAATCTAAAACCGAGCGACTTCAGATACATGAGATTAGCGACATCACAATTGATGAGCATAATTGAAGGTTGGGGCTGACTTATGTAAGAATTAAAGGTTTATCTTGATAATTGGGGCATTAAAGGGGACGTCATATAACGACTACCCTCTTCCAGTAGTCTTCACATTACCACTTTAGTCACTATAACCAATAAGCTAACAATCAACAACAATACTTCTACACTAGCTCCACTACTTTCATCTTTGAGCTTATTTGACATTACTCATCCCCCTACTCTGTTTGAGGAGGAAAGTAATTGTGATATTGATATTAAATTGAGTATATGCGAATGTCGGGAAAATAATAGTTATATGAAATATAATTTTTAAGATAAATTTATGTAGGTTTCAATTATTTAGTTTAAAATAAACCCATCCATTAATTTGAATTTAGTTTCAAAATGTATTTCTTAGTAGTAAGGTGATCTTAATAAACTATTTTAAATTTTATTGTTAGTTTATTTTCTATTTCAGTATAAAGTTTAATTTACTAATGGATGTGGTTTTTAGAAAACTCATATTTATTAATAAATATGAGTTAGAATTTTTTGATTTAGATAGTTCAATAGACATTTTTAAACTTTTATTTTAATTTAGTATATCAAAAACAACTTTTTCAAATAATTTTTCATTTTTATAACATGCTTCAGCAAGATATTTCTCATAATCAATTTTATAAGAATAAGCTTCTATTAGAGATGATATCATTTTTTTATTATTAAATAAACTTATAAAATTTTCTTTTGAAATATTATTTAAATCATTAAGTTTTGAAGTATCAGTTTCATATTCATGTTTTAATTCTTGTAATAGATTCATGTAATCATCATATTTTTGATAATCATCTTCAGATTCAGAATTATTTTTGTCTTCCATTGCTACCTTTTTGAAATGATTAAATATTTCTATTATTTCCTTTTTATCAAATTGATTTAAAAAATTAATTTGATCTTTTAAGGAAACTTTTTTTAAAAAAGTATAAAGCACACTGCTTTCATCATTAGAATAAGGAGTACTACGTGCTAAATCATATTTTTTTGCGATATCAGTTTTTGGTCTTTGATTTAATGCATTAGTTTCAAGATAATATCCAACTAAAGAACTTAAGGACTTATAAGTAGAAATTTGCAATTCATCTACACCTCCGATTAAGAAATTGATTTTGTAATTAGTTTATATTATTATAATGTTCGAATCTCGAAAAAAATATCAAATTAATATAAAAAAAACTTATTCACGAAAAAAAGTAGAATATCGAAAAACATTATAAGCAATTTATTGATATTTATAATAGTAAAAATTATACATCATATAACATGGAGTTAGCGACATTCAGGCTTTGCGGTTATAAGTGGGACAAGGGGTGACTTATGAAATTCAGCAGTTATAATGTGAATTAAGGGGGGAGCTGGAACGTCGCGAACCCCAGGAACGTTAGACGAAATAGCATACTTCATTTCGGTATTCCTTTTGGATCTTTTTATACTTTGATTAGATAAACTTAACTTTTATTTATATATTGGAGGCATTGAAAATGATATTGTTTAAACAAGCTATGCTTGAAGATGCAAACGAGTTGGTAAAAGTAAAAATTGAAGCCTTTAAAGAAGATGTATTATTATATGGATCTGGACCAAGTGGGCATGACTCTTTAGATATTCAAAGAAATCTAATTAAAAATGAGCTCTGTTATAAAATACTTAATAGAAATAAAATTATAGGTGGTTTTGTTATATTTAACAGAGGAAACAATCACTTTAGATTGGGTAACATATTTATACATCCAGACTATCAAAATAAAGGGATAGGTACCTTAGCGATTAAATTCATAGAGAAGGAATTTAATTATGTGAAGAAATGGTCATTGGATACTCCATATTTAAGCTATAGAAATCATCATTTTTACGAAAAAATGGGGTATAAAAAAGTTTCTGAAACAAAACCAGAAGAGGGAAGTGAATTTCGCTTATATGAATATGAGAAAATAATGGGTTAGAAGTTGACTTATATACTATATTGAAAGTTAAAACAGTCTAAACTTATAGGAGGTACGATGAAGTTAATAGGAAAGCCGGATGCAGGAAAACCGCACGTACGGTTTGAAGAAGCGGGGTTTGGGAATCTAATATGGATGAGATATTGTGACACTCATAGACGAAAGGATGAGCAAACTGGGAAAACAAACGTCATCCTAAGTTAGAGCACCAGACTTTGAGCCTACGCATAAAGACTCACTCTTCCAGTAGCCTTTACATCATCATCCTTAAAGTTAGCACCATTGCAGAAACTAACACAGCTCCTAACATTAAAATTATAAATATCGATTATGCTATTATTCTAAATAATTTGAATTAATTTTATGTTTATATGGACAAGAACGGTCATGATGGACAGTTGTAACCGGTTGACCGTCCTTGCGTACTTTAGGAGTGTATTGATTACCCCTCCCCTACTCTGTTTGGGGAGGAAAGTAATTGTGATATTGATTAAAAAATTAATTAAAAGAAATATTTACGACATCATCTTCGTAAATACCTCTGTATATAGACGCTTTACGATACTGGTGTCGTAAATCTAAAAAGTTATAGAAAATAGTAATATGTGGGCTGTTTTTTGCAAAATAATATAATAGTAAAGGATGAGAAAAGATGCAATGCAAGATAAAAGATATATCTATAAATTATGAAATAAAAGGTGCGGGGAAGCCAATTATTATTATACATGGTTATTCAGTAGATCATAGATTAATGACTGGATGTATGGAGCCTGTATTTAATAGCAAAGACAAGTATAAAAGAATATATATTGATTTACCAGGTATGGGGAAATCAGATAGTGCAGAATGGATTACTAATTCTGATATAATGTTGGATGTTGTAATAGAGTTTATTGAAAAAATTATTCCAAATGAAAATTTTCTACTTGTAGGTGAATCTTATGGAGGTTATTTGTCAAGAGGAGTAATTTATAAAATGGGTGATAGAGTAGATGGAGTTTTATTAATTTGTCCAGTTATAATAGCAGATCATAAGAAACGAAAAGTTCCTGAGCATGTTGTTTTATTAAAAGACAATAAGGTATTGGATAAACTTACACCAGAGAATGCTAAAGGCTTTAATTCTATGTCAGTGGTTCAAAGTGAGGAAATCTATGATAGATATAAAAATGAAATAATACCCGGCGTTAAAATGGCAGATAATAAATTTTTAAACAAAATACAAGAAAATAGCTATGAATTTTCATTTGATGTAGATAAAGTAAATAAGACATTTGATAAGCCTGCTCTTATAATATTAGGAAAACAAGATTCTTGTGTAGGTTACAAGGATGCATGGGGTATTTTGGAAAATTATCCAAGAGGAACTTTTGCTGTACTAGATAGAGCAGGACATAATTTACAGATTGAACAGGAGAAAGTATTTAATTCATTAACTAATGAATGGCTTAAAAGGGTAGTAGAATTATAATATTTTTATTACATGAATGATTATAGGACTAAAAAAATCTCACTACTTCCTAATAACAATGAGTTTACGGTTAAGCTAACAATCAATAACATTATTTCTATACCTTCACCTTTAAGCTTATTTAACATTGACCATCCTCTCCTATTGGTATTGTTGCTAATTATAGTGTGGTAATACATATTATTTTTGTTAGAAGTATTGTGAGCACCTCTCCCCTGCTCTGCTTGGGGAGGAAAGTAATTGTGATGTTGATATTATAGATGGTTATTAAAGTAAATATTCCCGATATACTTCGTAAAGACTCATCAATCAAAGGTATTTGCGACATGATATATCGGAAATAACACAATATATTGAGTATATGAGAATGTCGGGAAGATAATAGTTAGATGAAATTGCTAATGTTTAGTTAAAAATTCTATTGAGAGGAGATGAGTTTAACTATGAAAGAAAGTATTGAAAAATCTAATAGAGTTATTTTGAGGTATACTCAGAAGGAAGATATTAATTTTGTATTAAAGGCTGAACAAGATAGTGACAATAGCCCTTATGTTGGACAATGGACAAAGGAAGAGCATTTAAAATCACTTTTAAATACAGATATTATACATTTGATAATTGATGATTTTAAGCAAAATAAGAAAATTGGTTATGCAATTCTTGCAGGAATTAATAACGAAAATAAAAGTATAGAATTAAAAAGGATTGTAGTTATTGATAAAGGGAAAGAATTTGGCAAAGAATTCTTAAATTTGATTAAAAAATTAGTTTTTGAACGTCTTAATGCACATAGACTATGGTTGGATGTGAGAGAGTTTAATGAAAGAGCTCAGAATGTTTATAAGTCAGAAGGGTTTAATAAAGAAGGGGTTTTACGAGAGTGTATTTTATATAATGAAAAATTTGTATCATTAATAGTTATGTCTATCTTGGAAAAAGAATATAAAAATTCAAATTAAATAATAAGATATTAAGATTAAATTTTGCCTAATAACATTTAATAGATATTTTATTATGTACTTATTATTGAAAATATCATATATGGGTTAAGTCAATAAATGTAAAGACGCAACTTTATCTAAACCAGCTAATAAAAGTCAAGAATAAATTTTAATTTATTCAAATAACTAAAATAGGCATAACAAAACAAGCTTACCTTTCAGCAAACTTAATTTTTAGTCTAAACCAGCTTATATCTGTACTCTAATTAAATAAAGACTACCCTCTTCCAGTAGTCTTTACATAACTATTTCAGTCAATATAATAAATAATCTAACAACCAACTTATTAGAAATATTGTGGTTTTCCCTTCTCTTCCCTACCCTGCTTAGTGAAAAAAATAATAAGTTTAAAATTAGGAGAGTATTTCTGTGCAAATCAGGAATACTATTTTTTATTAGGATATATAGAGCATATCAACAAAATATATTGAATAAAAATACAAAATCATTGATAAACGATAAAAATAAGAATCAAATAAATAAGTGAGGTGTTTTTATGAAACGAGAAACACTCTTTTTAAAGATAGCTGTTATTCTTATTGGAATTCTAATTCTCGCTTTCTGTATATTTGGGTTACCTTGGGT
Organism: Orenia metallireducens; assembly: GCF_003001995.1. Classification (GTDB taxonomy): domain Bacteria; phylum Bacillota; class Halanaerobiia; order Halobacteroidales; family Halobacteroidaceae; genus Orenia; species Orenia metallireducens_B. The sequence goes on from NZ_PVNB01000047.1 coordinate 12,106, forward strand.
AGCTAAGGATGCAGCAAAAAGCAGCTCAAAAATGGCCTATATTCTATATGGTATTTTAACAATTATGTATGTGTCAGCAATACCATTTTTCGTGTCATTGTATCAGATGTTTAAACTTTTAAGCTATATTGATACGAACAAAGCTTTCTCGGAATTATCGGTAAAAGCTTTAAAGAATATAAAAAAATGTGCAACTACAATCAGTATATTGTATGTGGTTGGAATGCCGCTTTTCTATATTGTAGGTGAGGTAGACGATGCCCCAGGTGTTATATTGATTGGAATAATCTTTATTTTTGCACCAATGGTTATCGCAGTCTTTGCTAACCTACTTCAAAAGCTATTAAAAAATTGCATAGATATAAAAAATGATATGAGGTGAATAAGTGGTTCTTCATCATCTAGTAGTACTTCCAAATATGAAGTTACATATGAGATAATAGGAACAGATACTATAAACATCACCTATTATGATGAAAATGCAGAAGGAGTAACCTTAGAGGATGTTACTTTACCCTAGTCACACTCCTTGGAGAGAAAGGTAAAACTGCTCTAGTTAAGTATAATAGAAATACTAGAAATGAAACTATAATTAGCAGGCTTTTAGTCAATGGCAATTCAAGAGAAACCTTTACTGACAAGAAGATCTTAACCTGTTAGAAAGAGTGATCTCACGAAAAAAGCTATATCCTATATCAGAGTATCAAAAACCCACGATGGGATGATTACCCAAGATATTCACTTAGAAAAGATTAAACAATACTGCAAATTACAAAATATTTACCTACTAAATTATTCTAATAACCTATCTCATCAATAAAAAACCTCCCATTATAGGAGGTCAATTAGTCCTTCTACATCATTCCCATATTCTCCATATACGTATGCAATAAATACAGTTCTCGGACTGCATGCTGCATCTCATCGTGCAGTTGTAAAGTACAACTAAAATAATTTAATATGACTACCCTCACGGCTATGATCCCTCTTAAAACTATGTTTATATTTTGAAGTTATATATCTTTACTTTATTATTATTTTACACCACTTTACAAAAATCAGATAAAACATTTACCTAAAAATAACAAAGTCAGACACCTAAATCCTAGAGATAATAATCATAGTCAATAAAAACTA
>NZ_PVNB01000048.1 GCF_003001995.1 Orenia metallireducens
TATAAAATATAAACGATGTCCTGTAACAAAATAATCACTAGTGAATAAACGATGTCTTGGAATTTTTACCGTAAACGATGTTCTGGAACATATCATATAGCTACTGGTTATTAGCTAAGACCTTAAAAGCTAAAGGCTAGAAGCCAGCAGCTAGTAGCTAATAAAAAAGTGTCGCATTATCTCTATATTATATCAATCCAATTAATACCACTATGTAATATTATCTAATCTAATTCTATCAGTTAAACTCAGAAAAAGTTATAGAATATTTATCCAATATCTTATGAAGTTTGATTTTTACTTTTGGGATGGTAGTTATATAGTAATAAAGTATAGATAAAATCAAAGAAGAAAGTAACTATAGAGAAGAAGGTTATAAGTGGGGAATATTCGATTATATAAGCGGCAATAGAGACGAATAATGTTCCAAATAATTTAAATAGGGCGATAAAGATTGATTGTCCAGCGATATTACCACGTCTTACTAACATAGTTATAAATAAGATAGACATGATTAGATTCTGTCCAAAGGCTGCATACTTACCGAGGTTATCATTAAATTCATAAGAAATTAATAAGATAGTTAAAAAACTTATGATTAATGTGATTAGGAAGATATAATAAAAGAAGCTTTGATAGAAAATTTCTTTAAAAGTTTCTCTTCCAAAGTATAGAAATTGGAATAAGATAATCAAATCAAGAAGAAACCAAATAATATTAATATAAATTTGGGGACTAGGGTGGGGCATAATAAAAGAAAAGATAAATTCCCATGAAATATTAGCACAGATAGCTAACATTGGCATTCCGTAAGTCCTATCCTGGAAACCTTTAACTATAATTAAAATATAGGTTAAAGACCAGAATAGCCCACAGCCTAGTTGTAAAAGCAAAACTATATCAATCTCCATAATCAGATCCTCCTATCTATTAATTAAAGTTTGCTAATGATTACACTATAAAATAACATATTCATAAAAAAGTAAAAGAAGTACTATTATATTGTATCTAGTTGTCTATTATAAAGGGGTGATTGCCAGATTAAGTTATCAATAATTAAATTTACATAAAGGGTTTTAGTCAATAATCTTGAAAATATATTACAGAAGGAAAGGGGATTTTAAGGTAAGATAAAGAAAAAAATTCCTATTTATTAATTTAGTCGTTTTACAGTCATAATTATTATTAAGATAATAATATAATAAGTTTAGAATGAAGAGTAAAGTGGGAAAGGCTTTCCCCACTTTTTTTATTAAGGAGTGGTAAAATGATTAAATTTCCATTAAAATCGTTGATATCTAACAATGAAAATAATAAAAGTCTTATTCCTTTTCAACACTTATTGCCAAAGAAGGATGAAGAGCTATGTGAAAAGGATGATTGTAGCTGCCAGGTTGACTTTCAGGTGATTACAAGAAGAGATCATATCTTTAAGCTGCCTAAGTATCATCAGAAGTCTTTAGATTTAAATATAGATTATAGTAAATATTTTTTGATTTATGCTTCAATTTGTGGAAATAATGTTAGAGGTTGTGAAGTAAAGATAGATAAGATCAAACAGAAGGGTAATCAGATTATTGTTAAGGCTAAAAGGTTAATTCCAAGTAGTAGTACCTTTACTTTGGAGATGGTCAATGTTCCTTATGATTTGGTCAAGGTAAAGAAGAGTAAATTACTAACAAAAGGACTTTTACACTTTAAATTTATAGATTGTCACGATAAACTATTATATGATACTACCTTCAAGGTTGATTGAGGAATTATTATACCATTAAATCACACTATTACATCGTAGCATTAATCATAGCTGGAAGGAGAAAAAATAATGAAAAATAAATACAGTATAATTGCACTATTGGTTGCAGTAACGATTTTTCTATCTTTAGTGGTAGAGGCTAAAAGTCCTAAATTTATCTTAGATGGTGAGGAGTTGAGTTCTGAATTTATAAAGGTTGTCAATGGAAGAACACTGATTTCGGCTCGTTTTATTTCCGATTACTTTGGAGATAGGGTAAATTGGGATAATAATAAGAAAACCTTAGAAATCTATAGTAATAGTGCTCATGTTATCCTTAAAATAAATGATAGAATAGCCTTAATCAATAATAAGCCTGTTCCCCTAGATGTACAACCGGCCTTAGTTGGTGGACAAGTTATGGTACCTTTGAGATTCTTGACGAAGCTATATGGTGGAATCTTGGCTTGGGATGGTGAGACTAAATCAATAAATTATCATAAGAACATGGTAAATGATGTTAGTGTTAAGATTTCAAATCAGACCTCACAAGTAATTATAGATATGGACTCTTTAAGTCAGTATAATTTGAAGTTATACCATCAGCCTACTAGGTTGGTCTTAGATGTGAAGAATGTAGGATTAAATGTGCTTAAGAATCTAATTTCAGTCAACAGTAGTATAATTAAGCAGGTCAGAATCAGTCAGTATAGCTTTGATCCTGCAGTAGTAAGGGTTACAATCGATATTAACTCAATGAGTAGTTACTATCTGAGTGAAGAAGGTTCTCAATTAATCTTAAATATCCGTAATAACTCACAGGTGGCTACTTCTTCTATTATTAGTGAACCTAAATTCAAAGAAGAGTTAAAATTATCAAGAAAGAAGATAGTTATAGATGCAGGCCATGGTGGGCATGACCCTGGTGCTATCGGTCCTATGGGCGTTATGGAGAAAGAGGTGAATCTTAAAATAGCTCATAAGGTAAATAGTATGTTAAAAAGAAAGGGATATAATACTGTTATGACTAGAGATAATGACCGATTTATTCCATTGGATGGTCGTGCAGAGATAGCTAATACCTTGAATGCAGATATATTTATAAGTATCCATGCCAACTCCCATCCACGAATTTCCGTTAATGGAACTGAAACTTATGCCCATTGGAATGCAAGTAAGGATAATTGGGCTTTAGCTTGGTATGTACAAAGTGAGATGATTAAGAGGATTGGATTAAGTGATAAAGGTTTGAAGGCTGCCAACTTCTCTGTATTAAGAAATACTGAGATGCCAGCTATCTTAGTGGAGTCAGGCTTCTTATCAAATCCTACTGAGGAGCGGTTATTAAAATCTGATAATTTCCAGCAGAAGGTTGCTGAGGGAATTGTGGCAGGGATTGAAAAATATTATCAAGAAAAAAACTAATTGAAAAAGGACTTTATAAAATTAATAAGAATATTAATGATAAACTGATAAATAATTTATATATAGTCTAATTTTAGGAGGCAAGTGATATGCCAAAACAGATATTAGTATTGACTTTAATATTTTTGCTAATAACATCTATATCTATTAGGGCAGAAGAAGATGATGATATTAGACTAATGATTAATGGTGATTTAATCACTGATCAATTGGATTATAGGATAGTAGATAATAGTATACTGATTCCTTTAGAGATGTTAACAGATAATCTCTCGATTAAAATGAAGTGGTTCACATCTATTGATACTATTCAACTAGACAAAGAGGGTAAGGTTATCAAATTTAGAGTTGGCGACAAGCACTTGCAGGTTGATAATCAGATCATCAAAATGGATACTAAAGTAATTTCAATCAATGAGAAGATTATGGTTCCTATAAAGGATATGGGTGATGCTTTAGGGTTGACCATTAAGTCCTATCCCGAGCAGAGAATTGTTAAGATCTCTGAGACTAAGGGGGAGATAAAGGATGTAGATTATCCTCAGACTGACGATTATGAAGGCTTAGAGTTATTAATAACAGAAGAGGTAGATTATGATGTTCAATTTTTCTCAAATCCACTTAGGATGGTCTTAGATATTAAAGGGGCCACAATCACTCCTAATTTGGACAAGCCTAAAGTTGATAGTGATTTGATTAAAGATTATCATATCTCCCAATTAGATAATAATACTAAAGTAATAATAGATTTATATGATAATATAGATTATAATATTGAACAGAAAAGAGATGGAGATGAATATAAATATTTAGTAAAGCTTAGTCCAATTATTAATTCTATCAAATATGATGGCTCAAAGATTAAGATTGGAGCTACCAGACCTTTAAATGCTACTAAGGTCAGTTATCTGTCAAATCCTAGCAGAGTAGTTATTGATATTAAAAATGCAGCCTTAGAGAAGGCAACAGATCTAAAGGTTGAGGATAAGTTCATTAATAAGGTGAGATTGAGCCAATTTCAGACAAAGCCATATAATATAGTTAGGGCAGTCTTGGATTTAGAAGGTGAAACTAGGGTAGAAGTAGAAAATAATGGAGGAACCTTAGAGATTTTACCTCTAAGTAGCCAACTGTTGGCAATAGATTATGATTTGGAAGAAGGTCTAATATTTAGGTTGAGTAATCAAGTAGAACCAGAGGTGTTACCGTTGCTTAATGGGGATAGATTGGTCTTTGATTTCCCCTTGACAGTAAATAATATTAAAGAACACACTTTGCAGATAGATGATAAGTTGATTGAGGAGATTAGAGTTTCTCAGTTTAATAAAGAGAAATCAAGAGTAGTAGTTGATTTGACTAAATTAGTACCTTATGAACTGGAATGGAAAGACAATAACCTTCAAGTGAAATTGGTTAATAATTTAACTGGAGTTGATCTGGAGAAGAAGAAGTTAAAGCAAACTTTAAAGCTCTCTCTTTTAAAGGCTAGGGAGTATAAAGTATATAAACTAGTTAATCCCAATCGTTTGGTAATAGATATCTTTGATACTATAGTTGATCTCAATCAGATTGAACTGCCTAAAGTTAGTGGTATAATTAAGGATATTAGAGTTAGTCAATACTCTACTGATCCTAAGCAGGTCAGGGTTGCTTTGGAACTAGAGAAGGATTTAGATTTTGAAATTAAGTCTGAAAGTATAACCGATAAGATAGAAGTAGATATAATAGAAGAACGCTTTAGAAGTTATTTAAAGAATAAAGTAATAGTGGTAGATGCAGGGCATGGAGGTCGTGATCCTGGAGCTATAGGGTATTCTGGGGCTAGAGAGAAGGACTTGATTTTGGATGTGGCTCTGAAATTAGAAAAGTTATTAGAGGATGGTGGAGCTGAGGTAATTATGACTAGAAAGACCGATGAATATATCGAATTAACAGATCGGTCTAAGTTAGCCAATGATAATAATGCTGATATCTTTGTCAGCCTTCATCTTAACTCACATGTTGATGAGCAGTATAATGGTACTGAAACTTATATAAGACCTAATTATGATCAAGCAAATTTGTTGTTAGCAAATCTTACTCAAAGAGCGTTACTTAAGGAATTAGGTACTTTTGATCGTGGAGTGAAGGCTAATAATCTAAAGGTATTGGATACCACAAATATGCCTGCTGTTTTAAATGAGATAGCCTTTTTAAGTAATCAAGAAGAAGAAGTGTTATTAATGAGTGAAGAGTTTAGAGAGAAGGCAGCTATAGCTTTATACAAAGGTATCAATAATTACTTTAGGCTATTGGCAGAGGAGGAGTTCTGATGTTAAAAGGTAAGAATATAAGCTTATATATTGTTGTAGGACTTTGTATTTTAGTGATTATTTTGTTTTCTAAGTTTTTTACAACTAAAGAGGTTAAATTATATTTTAGTGATGCTCAGGCTCAATACTTGACAGCTGAGATAAGGAAGGTAAAAACTAACAATTTATATGATAATGTAGTTAAAGAGCTAATTGAAGGACCAGAATCTGAGGAACTAGAGATGACCATTCCTACTCAAACTAAATTATTGGGGGTAGAGGTTAAGGAACGGATAGCTATAGTAAACTTTAGTAAAGAGATACAGACCAAGCACTGGGGAGGGAGCACTGGAGAGACAATTACTGTTTATTCTATTGTCAATACTTTGACTGCTCTTGATGGGATAGATAAGGTGCAGATCTTGGTTGAGGGTGTTAAGGTACAGACTTTGGTAGGTCATTTGGAGTTAGACAATCCATTAACTTTTAATAGCAATTTAATAAATTAGAGGTTTTATTTAGGCGAGGCTATGGTCTCGCTTTTACTTTGTAAATATAAATCTATGAGATCAAGATACTAGGCTAGTTAAATTTTAGTGTAGCTATTGAGGTTTAATGGATATATTGCGACACTTTTACTTTTTAAAAAGTAGACAAATTATTAGGTTCCGCCTAAGGGCGGGTTACGTTTTTCCTTGATGAAAAAGTAACCAAACCTACGAGTTTTAAAGAATAAAAACTCTTCGTGATAAATCCAATCAAGAAGAAAATTAAACTCACTACGCAATTAAAATATCAATTATTATCATTAATCATATTCTTTATTTAAAATTTGATTAAACTCTAAATTCCAGCTCAATTTTTGCTTCGTTCAAACAGGAATTTTCTTCGGTTTTAAAGATTTTAACTGTCAACTGTAAACTGAAATAAAAGTGTCGCATTATCATTATATTGTATCGACTTTATTACTAGCATAACAGCTGATATTAATAAGAAAAATATAATTACTAATCCCTTTGTTAACATATAATAAGTAATAGCGTTAGTTATAATAACTGAAATTGTGTTATAATTAACTTTATAATTATACTATTATATAAATACAATAAAATTAGTACCTAATATTCTATAGATGAATATTATAATAATAAAATTAAGAGTTGAATAGGATGGTGACAATGGCTAAAAAAGATCCAATAGCTCTCTTTGATTCGGGAGTAGGGGGGCTAACAATTGCTAAAGAGGTAATAGCTGAATTTCCTAAGGAGCAGATTATCTACTTTGGAGATACGGCCCATCTTCCTTATGGTATAAGACCGCAAAATCAGGTCAGAGATTTTGTGCTTGAGATTATAGATTACTTCACTAAGATTAATGCTAAAATGGTGATAATTGCTTGTAATACTGCTACAGCAGCAGGCTTAAAAGAGGCTCAAAAGCAATTTGCTCTACCGATTATAGGTCCAATTGAACCAGGAGTAGAAGAGGCTGTATTGGCTACAGCTAATAAGAAGATAGGAGTAATAGCAACAGAAGGCACAATTGAAAGCGGGGCTTATCAGAAGGGGCTAAAGAAGGCATCTTCTAAAGTTGAAGTTTTTTCTCAGCCTTGTCCTGAATTCATCCCTTTAGTAGAAAGGGGTGAGCTTTATAGTAGTAAGGCTAAGGGGATTACTAAAGCTTATCTTAGACCATTAAAGAAAGAAGGAATAGATACCTTGTTATTAGGCTGTACTCATTTTCCTTATTTAGAGGGGATTATTAGAGAGGTTATGGGAAAAGAAGTGAAATTGATTTATCCTGGTAGAGGGATTGCTTTAAGGGTGCGGGAGATTTTAAAGCAGCAGGACTTATTAAATGAAGATACTAGTATAAAAGATAATCAATTTTATGTCAGTGATTTAGATAAACTATCCAATGATTTTGTGAAATTGGGTAAAGACTTCTTAAACTTTAAAGAATTGGAGTTTAAAAAACTGGATATATGGAGATAATCAAATAACATATTTAACTTAAAGGTCTCAATTAATCTTGAATTGAGGCTTTTTATCATATTTATTTAGATTTTTTTAGATGATTGTTAATATGATGAAATCAGATATATAATTAAAATAATTTATGTTTTTTATTGAATTTTATTAAATCATTATAATGAACTTGACATCTTATGTGAAAAAATATATAATTGAATAGGGCATATATATGCCTTTTATTTATTTCTTATAATTTGATATCTTGTATACTCTTTTATAATTTTTAGTATTGAGTATCTAATTTTTACATTTAATAGTTACTTACATAAGTGATTATGAGAAGGGAGCAATGAGAAATGTTTTTAACTAAGAATAAGGTAATGTTTTTAAGTATGTTGTTAGTGTTGGGACTGTTTGTTGTAGGATGTGGTTCAGAGGAAGGTGCAAAGACTGAAACTAAGTTCTTATCTATTGCAACTGGTGGTACTTCAGGTACTTACTATCCTATAGGTGGAGCTATTGCTAAGATAATCAATGAGGATGTAGATAATGCCAATGCATCGGCTCAGTCTACTGGTGCATCTGTAACTAATACAAGGTTGATTGGTAAAAAAGAGGTAGAATTAGCTATTTTACAAAATGATATAGCTAGTTATGCAGTTAATGGACAGAATCAATTTGCAGATAATCCAGTGACAAATATGAAGGGGATTGCAACTTTATATCCAGAGGTTATCCAAATTGTAGTTAGAGAGGATGCTGGAATTAAGAGTATTCAAGATTTAAAGGGTAAGAAAGTAGCAGTAGGTGCTCCAGGTAGTGGGGTAGAAGCAAATGCTAAACAGATCTTGAACTTCTTTGGATTGACTTATGATGATGTTGAAGAAGATTACTTATCCTTTGGTGAAGCGGCAAGTAGATTAAAGGATAGACAAATAGATGCAGCTTTCTTAACTGCGGGTGTACCAACGGCAGCGGTAATGGATGTAGCTGCTACTCAAGATATAAACTTACTAAGCTTTAGTAAAGAAGAGATTAGCAAATTGAATGCAAAGTACCCATTCTTAACTGGAGTTAAAGTTGCAGCAGGAACGTATAAAGGACTAGATAATGAGGTTACTACTATTGCCTTAAAAGCTACTTTGGTAGTGGAAGCAAGTTTATCTGAAGACTTAGTATATAATATTACTAAGGCTATCTTTGAAAATAGAGACAAGTTAATTGAAGCTCATGATAGAGCTAAAGATATTAAAGTAGAGAATGCACAAGAAGGAATGACTGTAGAACTACATCCAGGTGCTGCTAAATACTTTGATGAGGTAAAATAATCATATTTCTTAGTGATAATCAATGACTAACAGTTAGTAGTCAAAAGAGAATTATTGAGAGGAGGATTCCGGACATTAGCTGCTAATGTCCGGTTATCATTTTATGAATAGGTTTTATAGCGTACTGGTATTCCTATTAATAATAACTGGGTTATTTACTCTGTCTTTTCTTCAAGAATCGGTACTGACAGTTAAAGAAGCTAAGACTGACAAGATAATCTGGCAAGAAAGAGTTGAAGAAGGGACAACCTTTGCAATTGAATATCTTCATTCGGTGGAGAGGACACCAGTTTGGGAGTATTTTGAGGTGAAAAAGGGTGAGATATTCTTAACAGGGACTTTATATGAGTCCTATGGTGCAGGGCTACCTTTTTTGAAGAAGAACAATTATATTGTTGCTAATGATAAGTTTGAGATTAAGGATATCAATAAAAAGTTAGATAATATTCCATTACGGGTCAGTGATTATGCTAAACATAAGCTTATTTATGGAGATGAAGAATATAAACTGTATGATATTACTCAACCTCAGAACTTAGTAGTGATAAGTGTAGAGAAGAAAAGTAAAATAAGATTATTAGTCGAGGAGGGAAAGAGATGGTTGAGACTCAAGAACTAAAAGACAAAGAATTATTGGAAGAGTTTGATACAGTAAGCAACTTTAGAAATTATACTGGTATTATGGCTATCTTTATTACAGTTTTAACTGTAGGGATGTCATTATTCCATCTATATACAGCAGGGTTTGGAGTATTATTGGCTCTAAAACAGAGAGCGGTTCATTTAGGATTTGTATTTACCCTGATATTCTTATTATATCCCTTTAAAAAGAGGGTTAAAGAGAATAAAATTTTGATGGTGATAGATTATATTTTAGCAGGGTTAAGTGTGGTTATTGCAGCTTATATATTTATTAATTATAAGGATTTAGTTGCTAGAGCTGGTATTTATACTACCTTAGACCAAGTTATAGCGGTTATAGCTATTTTATTAGTATTAGAGGGTACTAGAAGGGTGATTGGTTGGGAATTACCGCTAATCTCATTAGTATTCTTAGTATATGCTTACTTTGGACCACAAATGCCAGGTGTTTTAGCCCATAGAGGGTATTCACTATCACGAATTGCTAGTCATATGTATTTTACAACAGAAGGTATCTTTGGTATACCTTTAGGGGTGTCAGCAACTTATATCTTCTTATTCTTGCTATTAGGTGCTTTTGCTAAACGGACTGGATTGGGTGATTTATTTATCGATTTAGCAATGGCTTTAACAGGTAGAACTACTGGTGGACCAGCAAAGGCAGCAGTAGTTTCTAGTGGTTTTATGGGTTCTATCTCAGGAAGCTCAGTAGCAAATACAGTAACTACGGGTTCCTTTACGATTCCATTGATGAAGAGTGTAGGTTATACACCACGCTTTGCAGCAGCAGTAGAAGCAGCTGCTTCTACTGGGGGTCAGATTATGCCACCTATTATGGGGGCAGCAGCCTTTATTATGGCTGAATTTATTGGAGTACCTTATGCAAGTATAGCTAAAGCAGCTATCTTGCCAGCTATCTTATATTATTTAGCTGTTGGTTTAATGGTACATTTTGAAGCTAAGAAGCTAGGCTTGAGTGGGATGGATGAAGAAAGAATTCCTAAGTTGATGGATGTTTTGAAGAATAGAGGGCATATGGTGCTTCCTTTAGCAGCTATCTTCTATTATTTATTTAGAGGATATACACCACTTAAGGCTGCTTTTGTAGGGATTATCCTATCTTTTGTACTAAGTTTTATCAAGAAGGATACAAGGATGAGTTTAAAAGATGTAATAGAGACTTTAGAAGAAGGTGCTAAAAGTGCAGTAGGTGTTGCTGCAGCCTGTGCTTGTGTTGGATTTATCGTTGGGGTGACAACTTTAACAGGATTAGGACTGAAGTTTACTACCATTACTGTTGCTTTAGCGAATGGTAACTTGTTCTTAGCATTATTCTTTACTATGGTAGCATGTACTATTTTGGGAACTGGACTACCTACTACAGCAACTTATATTGTATTAGCTACAATGGCTGCACCTGCCTTGGTGAAGCTAGGAGTACCAATTTTAGCAGCTCACTTATTCGTATTATACTTTGGAGTAGTAGCAGATTTGACTCCTCCGGCAGCCTTAGCAGCTTATGCAGGAGCAGGAATTGCAGGAGCTAATCCATTGAAGACTGGATTGACAGCAGTTAAACTTGCTATTGCTGGTTTTGTGGTTCCCTTTATCTTTGCTTATTCTCCATCGTTGTTGTTATTACATTCTAGTATAGGAGAACTGATTATTATCACTCTTAGTTCTTTTATAGGAGTATATGCATTAGCCGGTGGAGTCTTGGGGTATTTAAAGAGAAAGACAAATATCTTAGAAGAGGTCTTGCTAATCATAAGTGCGATTACATTGTTATTACCAGGTTGGAAAACTGACTTGATTGGATTGGTGCTTTTAGGTGTAGTTCTCTTCTTACAAAGTAGAGAGATTGGGTTTATAGTTAAAGAAAGAGCTTAATTAGATAAAAAGGGGGGTCACGGTGTAGTGACTTCTCTTTTTTTATTGTTGTAGCATTATGGATATATTGTGATACTTTTAAAATTAGCGTGAGTGGGTGTGTGAGTGTGAGTAAACCCCAATAAAAAGAAGTTTTACACACACTCACACTCATAGCTCACACTCGACACAAAGTGTCGCAATATCTCTATATTATATCAATTTCAAAGTTATAATAAATTCTTAAATTGCAATATTAAATTGAACTAATTTCAAACTGTAATAATTTGTGTATTTAGTTATATAAAATTTCTCTTACTTGGTCTTCAAATGTTTCATCAGGGGTTAGGTAATCTAAGATTTTTCTTGGTAAAGTATTGCACCAATTTTGGACTCTAGCAATAGATTCAATAGCAAATTCATTTAGAC
>NZ_PVNB01000049.1 GCF_003001995.1 Orenia metallireducens
GTTATTTTGTGGTGATCTAATTATATTACAGTTTGGTCTACTATGGGCATTTTTTTATTAATTTTTATTAGTTCAAGTTCATTTTACAATTAAGCTATTATATATAATTGACATTATGTTTATTTTTGATTATTAGATAGGATAGAAGGTTAAATATCAATTTATAGATGGTAATGGGAGGACTGCAAGATTACTATTGAATCTTGAGTTGATGAAGGCTGGTTATCCTTCAGTAATTATTAGAAATGAAGATAGAGCTAGAGATTATAGTTCTTTAGATAAAGCATGTACAACGGGAGATTATGATGATTTTATTTCATTAGTAGTTGAATCCCTAAATAAGAGTTTGGATATGTATTTAGACTTGATAGGTTAAAGTGTGCATTTAATATGTTATATGTTATATGATATTGTATACACAATGTAGATATGTAGGAGGAGGTTGTATGTTAACTGGAAATAAACACTTTAGATGTAATGAGGAAGAATGGCAACTATTTAAGTTACTTTGTAAGAGAAGAGGTAGTAATGCTAGTATAGAAATTAGAAGATTTATTAATAGATTTAATGAAAAATAAACTAAAAATCTTAAAGAAAACAATGAAATTGATAATTTTAAAGGAATTATTAGAGAAAATTTAATCAAATAATAAAATTTAGTTCTATAAAATATAAAATTTTGGTTCTTCCACGACTTTTGAGAAAATATATTATTTATCCTTTTAGCCACAGGTTTTAACCTGAGGTGATATCATGTATTGCTCATAGCTATGGGTTAAAACCCATAGCTAAATAATAATAAGCTTATTATTATTTATAATCACAAAGTTCATTGTTGAACCAAAATTATTATTGATTTACATCCGATATATTCTCCTTTCATTGGGTTTGGCATATTTAATGATAAGGGATATATCGGTTTTTTTGTAGCTGTTTTCAGTGTTAATTTATGGTATTTTTATTTCATCACAAAGTTCGTTGTTGAACCATTATAAATGATGCTAATGAAGATTTAGTAAATGTTTATAAGGTCATAAAGAATAATGTAGACTTGCTAATTGAGGATTTAAAAAAGCATAAGAATGAAAAAGACTACTATTATGAGATAAGAAAGCTAGATCGAACTGATGCCTATGGGCAAATGAGTGATATAGAGAAAGCATCTAGGATTATATTTTTGAATAAGACTTGTTTTAAATGTATTATGCTATTTTTTACTACAACAGGTGACTATCCAGTTGATTTCTGTATTAAACAGAAGTCAACTTTTATTTATACTATCAAGATAGTAAATTAACCTTATCTTAATAAAAGGTCTAATTTAGTTTAATTTTAACTCATAATTAATATTCAGTTCAAAATTTCTTAAAGAACTTATGATAAAATTTTACATTGAAGGAAAATAATAATCAAATAAAGAAAGAAGGGGGAATCAATATGAAATTAAATTTAAGAGAAATGTAGCGATAATATTGACATTGTTTACACTCATATTTAATTCAACTACTACAGAAGCTAAGGGTCTTCAAAAGTAATTTCGAGAAGTTAAATTTAGTCGGTGCTTAGAAGATAGATGATAAAGTACTAAGATTGGATAAGCTCTTATTTATTCACGGTTGAAATTTAGAGTCTAAAGTAAGAGAATAATTAAAATTTGGGGGAGAATTAAAAAATGATTAAATTAGCCAATGAAAGTATAGCTAAAAGAAGATATAAGCAACAATTATTAAATAACATATACCAAGGTAAAGGGCTAGAAAAAGTAAAGAGTGATAAAGAGACAGAAGCAAATAATCAAAGAGATACTTTCCAAAGTGGAAACATAGAAGGAAGAAACTGGAATAAAAAACCTGCTTTCTATAATGCTCAGGGAAGAAAGACAAATAGAGTATTCAATTTAGCAAAAACTACTAAGAAGGCAGGAGTAGAACTTAACTTACCAGTAAAAAGTGCTACTATCTCTAGTGATTATGGAGAAGATAGAGGAGGTCATATTCATAAAGGGATAGATTTTGATGGAAATATGGGAGATGATATCTTAAGTGCGGCTAATGGAAAGGTAGTTTTTGTAGGAGAGATAGAAGATGGAGGAAATACAGTAGCAATTCAACATGCAGGGGGAATAGTTTCTAAGTACATGCATCTACAAGAGCAGGGGGTAAAAGAAGGTCAATTTATTAAAGCAGGAGAAAAGATAGGAACTATGGGTAATACAGGAAATACTTATTCTGTTAATAATGGTGATGGAAGTCATCTTCACTTTGAAGTAATGGAAGATGGTCAGAATGTAGATCCTGATAAGTATTTAAATTTACGTGGAGTGGAACATAAGGTAGGAGATTATGGCGGGGCAGAAATTTTAAGGGATTTTACTCTTGATAAAGATTTAGTACCAATTGGAAAAGAAGAACATTACAGTCGTAATAAATTAAATAAGGCTCCTGCTACTCTTGGTGAGTTGAAGGGAGAGAAAGATAACTGGATAAAAATGGATGAAGATAAATCTCTTTATCATATGCAAGGAGAAGATGGACTAGACAATGTAAAGTATGTTTCAATTGATGGACATTATGAAGCTGTA
This sequence comes from Orenia metallireducens, assembly GCF_003001995.1. GTDB lineage: Bacteria > Bacillota > Halanaerobiia > Halobacteroidales > Halobacteroidaceae > Orenia > Orenia metallireducens_B. Next base: position 2,582 of record NZ_PVNB01000049.1, read on the forward strand.
TATGGTAGTGGGGATGATGATGCAATATTACTCACAGAAGAAAATGATCCAGTGAATATGGGAACTTATAATTTTAAGGATCCTAACAATGATCCTGTAGGTCATTTTCTATATGATATGCTTCCTTATTATTTATGGGGGAATAGTCCTGAGGACTGCACAGACGTTTACGATAGAGTAGTAGGAATAAATTTACATGGACCTGGCTATAAAAGTTGCTAAAAGTTATTAAGAAGATAGGTTGTATAATTAATATTGTATATAGTGTTTTTAAGCAAGAAAGAGAATAAATTTAGTTGATTTTAACTTAAAATTAATAATTAATTCATAATTTCTTAAAGAAAACATGTTAAACTTTTACATTGAAGGTGGATAATAATTGAATAAGGAAGGCAAAAATAAGGAGGAATTATGATGAAGTTTAATTTTAAGAAAAATGTAGTATTAACACTAACATTGTTTTTACTCATATTGGCAGGGTGTACGAATTCAACTACTACCAAAACGGATGATATTTCAAAAGGTTCTAAAAAGGAGAAGATTGAGCTTAGCTTTTATTTTCCGGTTTCAGTTGGAGGACCTGTAACCAAGATTATTGATCAATTGGCAGAAGATTTTATGGCAGAAAATCCAACAATTAAAGTCAATCCGATTTATGCTGGAAGTTATGCTGATACAATGACTAGAGCCCAAACATCTGTCCAAGGGGGAAATCCTCCAGATTTAGCAGTGATCTTAGCTACTGAGCTTTATACTTTAAGGAGCATGGATGCTATCGAACCTCTTGATAGATTTATTGAAGATGACTATATTAATGATTTTTATGAAGGTTTTTTAGAAAATTCTCAAGCTGATGGTAAAACTTGGAGTATTCCCTTCCAAAGAAGTACTCCGGTAATGTATTATAATAAAGAGGCTTTTGCAAAAGCAGGGTTAAATCCAGAAAAGCCACCTAAGAATTGGGATCAATTACTTAGTTATGCTAAAAAATTAACAATTAAGGATGGCTCTGGAGAGGTAGAGCAATGGGGAGTAGAGATTCCTTCTTCTGGTTTTCCCTATTGGTTATTCCAGGGTTTTGCTTTGCAAAATGGTAAGAATTTAATGTCTGATGATGGTAAAGAAGTATACTTTGATACTCCAGAAAACGTAGAAGCTTTACAGTTTATAGTTGACTTATCTAGAAAGTATGGGGTTATGCCTAAAAATGTTATTGATTGGGCTACTGTACCTTCTGATTTTATGAAAGGGAAGACAGCAATAATGTATCATACAACAGGAAATCTGACTAATGTTAAAAATAATGCAGACTTTGAATTTGGGGTTGCTTATCAGTCTGCCAACAAGAGTTATGGCTCTCCTACTGGTGGAGGAAATCTTTATATCTTCAAAGATATCCCAGAAGAGCATAAGAAGGCAGCGTGGAAATTTATTAAGTGGTTAACTACTCCTAAAAGAGCGGCTCAATGGAGTATTGATACTGGATACATAGCTACTCGTAAGTCAGCTTATGAGACTAAATTAATGAAAGATTATGTTAAATCCTTCCCTCCAGCTGCAGTTGCTAGAGATCAGTTAGAGTATGCATCAGCTGAGCTATCAACCTATAATAATGGGCGGATATATCAAGTTATAAATGATAATTTACAGGCAGCTATTGTTGGTGATAAGAGTCCAGCAGAAGCTTTAAAAGATGCTCAACAAGAAGCTGATAGAATTCTAAAGCCTTATAATTAATATAAGAGAGGTGGAATATATATGAAGAATGGATGGAGAAATAGTACTTTTAAAGTCAATTTTTATTCTTGGTTATTTCTCCTCCCTTCTCTCATCTTCCTAACTATCTTTACTTTTTATCCAATATTAAAGACAATTTATCAGAGCTTCTTCCAGTCAATGCAGGGGGAGCATGATTCTGTTTTTATAGGTTTGGATAATTATAAATATTTAATGGAAGATGAAGTATTTTGGGAGGTAATTAAAAATAATATCTGGTATGCTTTAGGAACTGTACCAACTAGTATAATATTAGCAATGATGATGGCCTGTTTTGTTAATGCCAAGATTCGTGCTAAGAGTTGGATCAGGACTTTTTTCTTTTATCCTACGGTAATACCTACCATTGCGATTGCAAATATTTGGCTATTTATCTATACGCCAGGTTATGGTCTAATAAATCATATATTATCTTGGTTTGGTATAGGAAGCGTTAATTTTTTAGGACAGTCTGAAACGGTAATGGCTGCTATGATTGTAATGATAGTTTGGAAGCAGGCAGGTTATTTTATGATTTTTTATTTGGCCGGATTGCAGAACATTCCAACAAATTTATATGAAGTAGCTAAAATTGAAGGGACATCTGCTTGGAACACCTTTAAGACAATCACCTTTCCTTTGCTGATGCCAACGACATTATTTGTTTTTATTATATCATTGACTAATGCGTTTAAATTAGTAGATCACATTATAGTTATGACTCAAGGCGGACCAAATAATGCCAGTAATTTATTACTGTATTATATCTATCAAGTAGCTTTTAGATTTTGGGATAAAGGATTAGCCTCTGCTTTGACAGTAATTATGTTAATGATAATGGTAATTATAGCTGTGATTCAATTCTTTAGTCTTGATCGTAAAATTCATTATAGTTAAAGGAGGGGATAGTTTGAAACGGATTTTTCGTTTTTGTATGTATTTTTTAGCACTATTGTGGGTAATACCTTTGCTCTGGCTAATTTGGACTGCTATTCGTCCTAGTCAGTTAGCAACTTCGTTATCTTTTAGTGTTGATTTTACCTTGGATAATTTTATTGATGCTTGGCAGAAAGCCCCCTTTGCTCAATATTATTTGAATACTTTTTATATTGTATTTGGTATTTTAATAGTTCAATTAATAACTGCTACTTTAGCAGCTTATGTATTTGCAAGATTAAATTTTTGGGGTAAAAAGGTCATCTTTATATTGATTTTAGTTCAATTAATGATCCCTATCGATGTTTTGATTTTCCCTAATTATAATGTTTTAAGGGATTTGTCATTATTAAATACCAAGCTTGGAATTATGATTCCTTATTTTGCAACTGCTTTTGGTATCTTCTTATTACGCCAACGCTTTAAAAGTGTTCCCTATGAATTAGAAGAGGTGGCTAAATTAGAAGGTTGTGGTATCTTGGAAACCATTTGGAAGGTATATGTTCCTTTAGCAAAACCAACTTATATAGCTTTTGGTCTTGTTTCTGTGAGCTATCATTGGAGTAGCTTTTTATGGCCTTTAATAGTTACAGATTCTGCTCAAAATAGACCTTTAACAGTAGGATTATCTTTATTTGCTCAATCTTTTGAGACTGGGGCTCAATGGGCGGAGGTATCAGCAGCAACATTTATGGTTATTTTCCCCTTGTTATTAGCATTTTTTATCTTTCAAAAAGAATTTATAAGTAGTTTTATGCAATCGGGGATTAAATAAGAATGAATCTGGGAGGAATAAAAGTTGGCAAGCTTAAAGTTTGAAGATATTGAAAAAAATTATGATGATTTGACAGTAGTTAAAGACTTAAATTTAGAGATTAATGATGAAGAGTTTATAGTTTTTGTTGGTCCATCTGGTTGTGGTAAGTCTACTACTTTGAGGATAATAGCAGGTTTAGAGGAGATATCCAAGGGTAATCTTTATATTGGAGATAAAAGTGTTAATCAAGTAGAGCCTAAGGATAGAAATGTCTCTATGGTATTTCAAAATTATGCTTTATTTCCTCATCTTAACGTCTATGATAATATTGCTTTTGGACTGAGGGCTAGAAAGGTTCCAGAAAAAGAGATTAAGGAACTGGTAACTAATGCAGCAGGTATTTTAGGAATTAAAAATTTATTAGCTAGAAAGCCTAAAGAGTTATCAGGTGGGCAACAGCAAAGAGTGGCCTTGGGTAGGTCTATAGTACGTAAACCAGAAGTTTTTTTAATGGATGAGCCTTTATCAAATTTAGATGCTAATTTAAAGGTTCAAATGCGTAGTGAAATTACTAAATTACATAAAGAATTAAAGACTACTACAATTTATGTGACCCATGATCAAATTGAAGCGATGACTATGGCAGATAGAATTGTGATTATGAAAGATGGTGTAATTCAACAGGTTGGTACACCAAAGGAAGTTTATAATTATCCGAATAATGTTTTTGTAGGTAAATTTATTGGTCAACCAGCAATGAACTTCATTAATGGTATTTTAAAAGAAGATGCTTTTATTTTTGGGGAATATATGCTGCCACTTCCTATCCAACAGATCGATTTTTTGCGAAATTACATTGGGCAAGAATTGATTTTAGGAATTAGACCAGAAGATATTCATTATGAAGGTGATTATTCTCTACAAAAAAGTAGTCTGAATATAAAGGTGGATAAAGTGGAATTGTTAGGTTCAGAAGCTTATGCATATATGAATGTAGCAGGAGAAGAGATAATTTCGAGAATTAATCCTAGATTGGATATAAAATCTCAGCAAAACTTAAACTTTTATTTTGATTTAGAATGGGCTCATTTTTTCAATCCTAAAAGTAAGAATAGATTAAGGAAAACTGAACTCAAAAATGTTGTAAATCAATAAATAAGTAATAATGTTAGTAGATTGAAGGCCTTTATCTTATTTATATATATCAAAAAAATAATGAAAAGAATAATTATTAAAAAGCATACCCTATCGATAAGGTATGCTTTTTAATTTAAATTAAGAATTAATTGAATTATTTTATATAGAAGGAATTAATAACCTAATAAAGAAGTAATATAATAAATATAAAATTATTGGTATTATTTTTATAGTAGTTGTTAATATAGGTTTTATAATTTATTTAATGGAGCGTGAGAGGTTAACAATAATTTAACTAAAGATGATATTACTGCAAGTTATTGAGTAAAGCGGCACCCAGTATAGAGAATCAAGTACTGATAGAGAAGATATAGTTTTTAGGGAAAATTAATTTTATTGGAGTATTAAGTTTTTAAGGCAGAAAATTATAGCGAATTATACTTGAAACTTCAAAAAACATATGGTAATATTAATATGTTAGTCACTATAATTTTGAAAGTGAGGGTTGTAAATGTTTATTATGAGACTTCGCAGATTTGTTGGATAATCTCAACAAACTAAATATAATCTAAGGCATAAACCTAAGTTAAAGAATTAGGACAACTAGGTCAAATTTGTTATGCCTTATTTGCGGATTCTTGATGAACATTTATACAATACTCTTTAACTAATAATATATAAATAAAAACTGTATTCTGTCTTAAATTACAGTATTTTGCAGTTATTTAACTACAGAAGTATATTTATTTTAAAGGTTGTAGGTGAACAATATGTTCATTTATAACCTTTTTTATATTTTTACTTAAGATAAATCTCTTCTAATAAAAAATTATAATCAGCAATTAAGTTATATATGGGTGTTTAATGTTTAAGAATCCGCTGTAGGTAGATAAGCCTAGATTTTAATTAAAACTAGATTGATAAAAAATGAAAGGAGATTTAAAATGACTAAAAAGAGAAAAGCCATATTAATAGGTGTTAATCTTAAAAATCAAGAAGATAATTTTGAATATTTGATGAATGAGTTGGAGGGGTTGGCACTTGCTTGTAATATAGAGGTAGTTGGAGAAATAATTCAAAATTTAAATTATATTAACAATCCCCATTATCTTGGTACAGGTAAGATTAGCCAACTTGGAGAATTAATCGACTATAAAGATGCCAATCTAGTCATAGCCAATGATGAATTATCGCCTTCTCAAATTCGTGTACTTGAAGATAGGCTTGATGTAAGGGTAGTTGATAGAACAATGTTAATCTTAGATATATTTGCCCAGCGTGCAAGGACAAGAGAAGCAAAATTACAAGTGGAAGTAGCTAGACTTCAGTATATGCTGCCTAGATTAGTTGGTCAAAGAAAATATGACCGTCAAGGAGGAGGGGCTGGCTTAATAAATAGAGGTGCAGGAGAAACAAGTTTAGAATTAAGTAGAAGAAGAATTGAAGATAAGATAGTAGGATTGGAGAAGGAATTAGAAGTACTAGCTTCACAACGAAAAATACAACGCAATAGACGTAAAAAAAGTGGAATTCCTGTTGTCTCCTTAGTTGGATATACCAATGCAGGAAAGTCTACTTTGCTAAATGCAATGGTTGAGATGTATAATTCATCCTTGGACAAACAGGTTTTTGAGAAGGATATGTTATTTGCAACCTTAGAAACTTCAGTTAGAAAGATAAATTTGCCTGATAATAAATTGTTTTTGCTGACAGATACCGTTGGATTTGTAAATAGATTACCCCATCATCTTGTTAAAGCATTTAGATCTACATTAGAGGAAGTTGCAGAAGCTGATTTAATAATTCATGTTGTTGATTATTCAGATCCTAAATATCAAAAGTCAGTTGATATCACAAATAAAACATTAGAGGAGATTGGAGTTGAGAATACTCCTATTATTTATGCTTTTAATAAAGGAGATTTAACAGATACTATAATTCCTCATTTGGGAGAGGATAGGGTCTATTTATCTGCTAAGAAAAGAACAGGAATAAATGAATTGATCCAATTAATTAGTGAATATATCTTTAAGGACTATACCCAATGTGAAATGTTAATTTCCTATGGTCAAGAACAACTAGTTTCTTACTTTCATGAAAATGCTAATGTGCTTGCAACTAGTTATGAAGAAGAAGGTACTAAGTTGAATTTAGAGTGTAAAGAGAGTGATTATGAAAAATATCAGCCTTATGTAATAAGTAATAAAATATTTACCTAGAGTTAATTCCAGATGATAAAGTATTATTATAGGTCTGGAATTTTTCGGTAAAATGATTATAGCAGATATGATTTTTATATAAAGCCAGAAATTTTATTGTTTGATTGAATGAATAGAATAATATGGGACTTTTTAAGTAGCTCATTTCTTCATAAAGAAGGAAGAGCTACTTTTTCTATTTAGTAATATAAGTAATTAGCTTATGCTCCACCTACTTAAGATTTATATTTGTGATATTAGCTATAAATTATTACTTGGATCAAAGAATAAGAGTGAAAGTTTTATTATTAATATGCTTTTATCTTCCTAAATTATAGTATATAGGATTAGAAAAAGGATAAAATTAATAATCTTTCTCCAGAATATGTAAAAAAACTAACAAAAGTTTAAAGAGTCTAAAAATGATATTTAAAATCTGTATTTTTTCTTCTGGTTTTTTATTCTTTATATGTTAATATTATTAATAAATACAATATTATAGTGATAATTAATTATTTTACTATAAAATTACAAAAAATATTTTGAGTGTTATTGAAAATACAGAGAATGATTAAATAAAGATAAAGACTTAATTATTTATATTTACACTACTTTACAAAAATCAGATAAAACATTTACCTAAAAATAACAAAGTCAGACATCTAAATCCTAGAGATAATAATCATAGTCAATAAAAACTAAATCTAGGAGATGTCTGACTATGATTAATATTCCCAATAATTCAACAAACCAAACA
>NZ_PVNB01000050.1 GCF_003001995.1 Orenia metallireducens
ATATGGTTATGATCCTGTCAACTGGGATTAAGTTAATCAAGCAGATAAAATAGAAGGGCTTTATGCCCTTTTAAACAAAAAATAAAGAAGGAGGGGGATAAATGGATTGTAAGATTAGAAAACAATTAATAGATCATGGATTTGAGAAAGAAGAAGTAATAGAGATGGAACAGTTTATAGACTTTTATTTAAGTCTTAATAAAAAGGAGAAAAAGAGTTGTATTAAAATCATGGAATTAATGCTTGAAACTGGTTTGAGATTTGATGATATCTGTTTTTTGGTTGAACATATAGAAAAAGACTGCCTTAAAAAGACAGCCCTTTAACTAAGTTTATATCTAAAAAATAGTCCTGTTAGTGGCAGGACTATCTATTTTATTATATCATAAAATTATATTGTGAGTTAGTTTAACTTTATAAAACTATATGAATTAGGCCAAGTATTTTATCAAAAAGTAGATTAAATAATCAAGTTAGTATTTTTTAGATAACAGTGATAAAAGCACAATATGTTGTCTTTTATCCTATTTACACCACTATATATAGTTTACTCAAAGTTGACAAAGGCAAAGCATTTGAGATAAAATTAAATTTAGTGATATTAGTAATATTATACAGGATTTTTATTTGTTTTATTGAATAAATAATAGAGAATTAAAAAGCAAAATGACAACCTCTCCAAAGGTTGCCATAACTAAGAGTTTTTGTTGAATTTTAAAACTAAATAATCTTGTTGTAAGCTCCAACTTACAGCAAGAAACCCCAAAGGTTTAAATATAGCTCCAACTATATTTACCTCTTTTAAACAACATATAGTAAAAAATACCCATTTTGTGTGTGAAAAAACACTATATGTTGCCTTGCATTACTTTATTATAGTGTGTAAATGCGTATAATGTCAATTGCTGGTTACAGCAAAATGTCTCTATAAGAAACTTTTAGAGCGAAATATATCTATATTTCTTTATTTCTTTACAAATTGAAAATAGCCATATTTTTATTAAAAAATACCATTTATGGAGACCTATATATTAATTTTGAGCCTTTGGGGGATTATTCAACTATTCTTAGTTTATCGTTATAAACTAGGGAGAGTATGTCCTTCAAAGGTTTTTTTATTATCAAAATTAAGGAGATGGTAAGCATGGAAAATCCAATTAAAGAGATTAGAGAGAACTTAGGACTAAAAAGAGCAGAGTTTGCAGATATATTAGGGGCTAGTTATTCATCACTTAGCCAAATAGAAAATAACCTAGCAGGTAAGCCCTACAAGTGTGTTTTAGAAGGGTTAGAGGAGTTAGGTTTTAAAAAGGCAGAAGTGCTGGATAAGTGGGATAAGTACAAAGAGCATAAAAGAAAAGAGAAGTTAAATAAAATTAAAGATAAGTTAGCAGGGTAGGTGGTCGCCCATGTCAAGATTAGAGCAGATAAAAAACCTTATAGATCATAACCAAGGTGAAGTTTTGACAATTGAGACCATAGCAGAACAGCTGGGATTGAGTATAAAAGAAGTTATTAAGTTTAGGATTCAATTAATCCAAGATAACCCCCTTCAATCCCAGCAGTAACGGGGGTTTGTGCATAAATGTCTCATAATAAAGATATATATTGCCTTATTTAGACTCTATATTGTGTAACCTTTAAAGTGTTATTAAAATCTTCCCCCTATAAACGTTGTAACCATAGGGGTTATTGCTTAAAGATACCATAATAAAGATATTAAACTTATATTTAGTTTGTTAGGAGGTGCAATATTGCCACAATGTTATATTTGTAATAAAACTTTTAAGAAGATAACAGCCAGTCATTTAAAAACTCATGGTATTTCTTATGATAGTTATATCAAGCAGTATGAACCCGATAAATATTATTATAAGAAGTCAGCAGAGTTACTGGAGGATTTATATATAAGTGTCCGTAAGGCATGGCTAGAGCAGACCAATAAAGACTATGTAACTAAGGTTAAGGGTAAAAATAGGAAGTGGGGCTTAAGTAGTGCAGATATTAAAGCACATACAAAGGGCAAAAGAACAATAGGAGTATATTTCCCTAAAGGTAAAAGTAATATATTAGCCCTAGACCTTGATATAAAGGACGTATTCACCTTACAGGAGGTTTACGAGGTAGTCAATAGGTTTATACCCTCTAAGTCCATTCTAACCTCTTACAGTGGAAATAAAGGGTATCATATAGATATTTTTATTGAGGATATGGTGGAGGATAAACTTTTAATGTCATTCTATGAATTGATTATTAGTGAGACAGGTTTAAGCAAAAGTAAGCTAGAGCTAAGGGGAGCAGGTAGCCAAGGGTATAAATTACCCCTAGGAATCCACCAAAAGACTAATAACTTTTGTTATGTATGTGATAAACACGGCAGACAGTTAAAAGATACAGAGGTATTGGACAAGCTGGAGAGCATAGAGAGAGTAAGCCCAGAAGTCCTAAATCATGCTATAGAAGTTAATGACATTGTAGTTTTAACAGCAGAACAGGAAAAGGAACTAAGGCAGATTGTAGAGAGTGTTAAGCCTTTACAGATATACAAGAACCCATTAGATAACCTTATAAATACTTTAGAGACTAAGGGCATAACAGAAGAAGGCACAAGGCATAACAGGGCTTTTGTGTTAGGGTTAGCATATAGAGAACGTGGCTATTGTCCCAAAGAGATAAAGCAGAAGTTATTAGAGTGGCATAGTAACCTAGATCAAGAACTATATAACAGCACACAGGGAGAAATAGAAAAGGATTGCAGTTATATTGCTAATGATGTCTTTAAAAAGGATAGTCAAGGCAACTTTAAATATAAATTACCTGTTTTAGATATAGACAGAGAGCCTATAATTAACCGTGAGGAACTATTAAAGATACTTGATATAACAGGGCATGGCAGGAGTACAATGCCCCTAAGAAAGCTATTATTTGCTATGATTCAACATTCTAAAATGTACGCAGATAATCAAGGTGTATTCTATATGACTTACGAGCAAATGAACGAGGCTATGGGGACTAAGAATAAAAGAGAGAAGTTGTTTAGGTGGATTGAAATGTTAGCAGGATTAGGGCAAGTGGAAATAGTCCAAAGGGACACAAGAAAGAAAGGCAGTAAAAAGCATGAACCCAACAAATATAAAGTTATAAACTTAAACACAGGCGTTAATATGTTAATTGAGCCAAAGGACAAGAGTTTTAAGATATGCCAAAAAGAAAAAAGGTGCAGTAGCTGTTTGGATAGAGCCACCTGCCACCTATTAGAAGATAAAGAAATAAAAGAATTATTCAGTTATAGACAAGCTAAGAAACTTTCTAAAACAGATAAATGTCCTATTAATAGTATAGCAAAGTAAAAATAATAATCAAGGATATTCTATATTGTGCCCCCTATAAAGAGATTTGAAAAAGCCCCCTTGAATTACCCCTCACAAACGTTGTAGTGATGGGGGTTTGTGCATAAAGGGGACACAATAAAGATATATAATATCATACTTGAGCTATAACCTGCCCACTTATTTCTACTTATATATTCTAACTACAGTCAGTCAGTAGTTACGTACGTACGTTAATATAGTGGCTTCTTATATTCTCCTATTTTTTATCTAGTAGTACAGTATAACAGTTACTTCTATAACTGGTTTGTTTATTTATTATATCTAACTGTATGTTATGTAGTGTAGGGTAGGGTTATCCATAGATCAATAAAGTATAAAGGAGTGTTTATATAAAGTGTAAGAACCTAGGGGTAAGATAACTGGATAAAGAAGATGGAGAAAGAGAGTAACAGCAAAGCCCCAATACTATTCGCACATAAGAAGAATAGACCCTATGATACAAGCCACGTAGTTATTAGATTAGAGGACTTTAAAGAGATTATGCCAGAGTTTATTGAGAGAATGAAAGAAAAGTATAGTCAAGCAAATTGAGAGAAGGCCTCCAATAGTGAGGATTAATATAGATTGAGCTTAGGAGGTACAACACTTCTTAGGTTTTTTATTTTAATTAATGTGTGTAAGATTCATGCAAGATATATCCGAATATTTATTAGCCTAGCAGTAACAAGGGATTAGGGCAGTTTTGATATGATAACACTACTTAAATTTATAAGGGGATTTATGAAAAACTAAGGGAGGTATATATCATGGGTGGTTATGGATCTGGTAGGGAGAGTAGAAAAAGAGCTGTAGAGGATTGTCTTTGCTTAAATGTAAACCTATTGAATAGAGAGGGCTATTTACAAGAAGGTTCTTATTTCACTCTAACGTGGTCTAGTAGTAACAACTGGAATAAGTGGACAGCTAAAATAAGTGGTATATCACATGAAGATTATATAGTTTTAGATTATATAGTGAACCAAGAGAGAAAATTAAATTATAAAGTATATCTTGATAAAGTACCTATGAACCTAGGAGGATACAAGAACTATTTGAAGTGTCCTAAATGTAACAGCAGAGTAGAGAAGATTTATAAAAGTGGTGCTAGTGCTTATTTTCTTTGTAGGGATTGTTTAGACTTGGTTTACAGGAGCAGTAAAGAGAGTGGTGATGAGTCAGCAAGAGTTAGAAGGGAGTTAGATAAACTATATAGGAAGTTAGGGAGCAAGTGGAAGGGTATTTATAGTGTGATACCTGAAAAGCCTAAGAATATGCACTATAAGATCTACAGGGAGATAAGGGATAAAATTTGGGTTTATGAAATGGAGCTGGATAAGTTGTTAATAGATAGTTTTAATAAACTCAAGAACCAATTAGGATAATACATTTTTTAGAGTCCATAAAAAAGCAGGGTATTAGCCCCCTTTGCTGTAGGGGTATGGAGATGATATAAAGACCGTAAGAGTAACCTTCTATAAACATAAGCCCCAGCACTAGGAGGGGTGTAGTCCCTAAAATAACAAGATAACTAAAGAAGGTAAATTATTGCTTGAAAAATGGAATATGTGTTAAGTAAAAAATAAAAACAAACACAGCTATGACACTTTAGCACATTGAAGGGATATAATTTCGATATGCCTTTGAGGCAGAACCAAATTTTAAAAACAACTCCTCCTATGGATCAAGAGCCTAAACCCAACAAAACCTGATATTTAAAACTATATGATATAAGTTTTTTGACACTATAAGAAAGTTAGGTTCTTCCACTACTGGAGCTGGTAGGGGTTGGCGTCAGTCCGTTGTAAATGTGAGTTTACAAAAAAATAGTGGTGTCGTCGTCGGTTTGGGAGTCTTAAGGATTAGATTAACCAAGAGTGAGAAGTAGTAGAAAGCAGAGAGTAACAAGGGTTCATTGACCTTTTACTTGATAGGATAAAAGATAATCTTAGTTTATAGTTACCGACAAAACCTAATAAAACCTAATATTTAAAAGTATGACCTGTTGACAAATGTTAACGTTATTATCTATCTTTTAAAGGATAATGTTGTGTGTTATAATATTACAGAAAGGAGCTGTTAACTATGAGTGAACAACTATTAAAAGAGATATTAAGTGAAATAAAAGGCTTAAAAAGTGAAGTTGGAGAGTTAAGAGCAGAAAGTACAGAAATTAAAAATAACTTAAATAACTTTAAAGAAGATGTTAATAAAAGGTTTGATAATCTAGATAAACAAACAGAATTAGTCAGTATTAAAGTTGATGAAGTTAATAAGAACATAGCAAAACTAGAAGGAGAAACTAAGACCTTAGAGGCTGTTACTAAAGAGAATCTTTATGACATTGCTAAGTTAAAATCTGTTAAAAGTTAATTTAATATTATTCAATAGATATAATCCACCTTAGTATTGGTGGGTTTTTTATTTAGGCTTATGAGAATAGCCCAAATTCCAGACTAATTAATTAAGTATATAAATATATGACTAACACAATAAACACATCATATAGGCAAAATATGAGGGTGTGAGGTGGTGTATAACTAAAAGTGAGATACCGAATAATTAATGTGTACGGTAAAAGTAGAGTTTAATCAGTAAAAAAAGGGTGTGCGATTAATACACCCCCCTTAATAAAACTTGCAAAAATTATGCACTACTGGAGCAAAAAAGACCTTGTTAGGTGTCCTGCAAATGGGATAACCTGCAAGGTCTTTTTATTATTCTCTTATGATCTACAAGATTAATACTAGATTATCTTATATTTGATTAGATTAATTAATTTAACTTATACAAATTTAACAAAGTTCTATTTTTTTAAATCCTATGCTACTAGACAAAGAAGGTTCAGACGAGAGCTAGTAACAAATGACTACTAAGTAAGCCTTTTTACTGGACTACAGGAAAGTACACTAAATCAGCTTTATACAGGTTAGGAAAGGCAGGTAAAAAGCTATATAAAGAGGTTACAGGCAGGGAATATCGACAGCCCTTTTGGAGTGAAAGATATATCCCTCATTTATTGCAGACTAACAGGGTTATAGTGGAGCTGGACGACATCATAAATGATTATTGGTTAGAGTACACGCCCAGCAGAGAGAGCAAGAACCAACTAGATTCACTTATAGAATTAAAGAACGGTCAAAAGGTAGCCCTAGAGCTGGACAGAGCTACCGAGGACAAGAAGGACATACAAAGGCAGTTTATCAATTATCAAAGAGAGTTAAAGGATTATGATCTACCACACAAAATAGTATTTATTACCCCAAGAGCAGAACAGTTATATAATTGGTGCTTAGAGGTTGCAGATACTAGCTTAAGCATGAAACCTTACTTTGTATCTGTAGAGAAGATTGATCAGTTAAGTAAATTAACCTGCTTAATTGCAGGTCTTTTTTTATACAAGTAACGGACAATCAAATATAATTTGTCCGAAATTCAGAGGGACAAAATTAATTATGTTTTTTTATGTGATTTTATGTTTAAAAGCTGGGGTAGTGTATTATTTAACAGAATTAAAGTCATTTAACACACTAGATAAGTCTAATTAGAGAGGGAACGAGTGGAGGGAGTGAGAGAGGAAAAAAGCAAAACTAGTTTATCACTTATAGAAGTTATCCAGTAACGACATTAGTTAGCAGAACGCAAAAATACGTTTAATGGATAGGTTAGAATTATAAAGGGTTTAGCCTAAAGCGAGAATCCTTATATAATTCATTAGATATAAGATGGTTTTCCGAGTTTCCCGAGGCCTAAAAAAGAGACTATTGATAAAAGTAGCTTAGACTTACGAGAATAGCCCAAATTTAAGAGCAATCCCTTTTAAATACCAATATATTAGTCAAATGAAATAAAATTAATATAATTAAATCTGACGGTTGTGTATTTGAGGATTAATAACAATAAAATATTTATTGGTAAAAATAAATTATTCACAAGTGTAATTTATGGATTAACTTTGCAAATAACATAATATTTTAACATAATACAATATTTTTTCACATTATCAACTCTATATTATTTCGCAAAATCACGATTTTGTGACAAAATCATAATCAAAGTATATTCAAAATCATTTGAAAGTGATATATATGTGTGTTAAAATCACATTAGGAGGTGACAAAGAACAAGTGAAAGTATATGATGTTACAGAAGTAGCAGAAATATTAAAAGTTACAGAAAGAACAGTTAGGAAAATGTTAAACGAGGGAGAACTTCAAGGTAAGAAGGTCGCTAGAAGTTGGAGAGTAACAGAGAATCAATTAAAAAGATATTTGGAGGGAAAAAGCATGTTAGATACTTTAGCAAAGGCATTTTGCCAAGATTTACGAGAAGATTTACGAGAAGAATTTAAAAAAGAAGTGAATGAAGGATTAAAAAAATATGGTTATGATCCTGTCAACTGGGATTAAGTTAATCAAGCAGATAAAATAGAAGGGCTTTATGCCCTTTTAAACAAAAAATAAAGAAGGAGGG
>NZ_PVNB01000051.1 GCF_003001995.1 Orenia metallireducens
ATAAGACGAGAAAATGGGGCGATAAGACGAGAAAATGGGGCGATAAGACGAGAAAATGGGGCGATAAGACGAGAAAATGGGGCGATAAGACGAGGTGGATTTTGATCAATTCGTTTTATTGTGGTATATTATAGATTAAGAGGTGAAAAAATGAAAAAGAAGATATTAAATAAACCCAATGAACTAATAAGTTTGCTACCTCGCGAGAGTATAAGTGTAATACAACAAAAATCTTACAATGTTTTCTTGGTAGAAGCTCAGACACAAGTTAAATTTAGTAATGAGATAAAATATACTGATATCAATAAGGGTAACAAGTATCTTTTTAATATAACATTTAAAGAATTAGTAGATATGGCTGGAATTGATAAAAAAGATTATGAGTATATAAAAGAAGAATTGCAAAAACTTATGAAAATAGTGGTAGAAGTAGTAGATAAAGAAAATAAAAATAATTGGTCTTTATTTCATTTGCTAGAATGTGTAGAAAAAGAAGAAAACATATTTGAATACTCATTGAATTGGAGAATTGTACAAGCTTTAAAGAACTGTGATTTTTTTACTAAACTTGATTTACAACAACTTAGTAAATTAAAATGTAAATATTCTGTTATACTTTATGAACTAGCAATAAGATATGAAAAATTTAAAATTCCTAAAATGACCATAGAGACATTTAGAAAAAGAACTAACACAGAAGATACTTATAACAGAATGTATGATTTGAAAAAACATGTTTTAGATAAAGCA
This sequence comes from Orenia metallireducens, assembly GCF_003001995.1. Classification (GTDB taxonomy): domain Bacteria; phylum Bacillota; class Halanaerobiia; order Halobacteroidales; family Halobacteroidaceae; genus Orenia; species Orenia metallireducens_B. Next base: position 751 of record NZ_PVNB01000051.1, read on the forward strand.
TGTAAAGAAATAACAAAAAAAACTGATATTAAACTATCCTATGACACAGAAAAGCAGGGAAGAAAAATAGCTTATATCGACTTCCATATAGATAATAACCCACAAGTGCAACCAACTAAACAAGTGCAAAAACTAGAAGAAACAGAAGCACAAATTAGAAAAAACGAGGATTATTCAAATGAAGTATTATTTTTATTTGAACAGCTACCAAAGGATGAGCAAATAGAAGTAAATAAAAGTATACTTTCAAAATTACTTAGAAAGCACAATTTTGAATATATTAAAGAAGATATAAAATATGCTAAAAAGCAGAAACCGAAAAATTTTATGTCTTACTTGATGAGTTCCTGTAACTTAGGACATTATTCACGAACTGAACTTGAAAAACAAAAAGTAAGAGAAGAAACAGAACAGAAAATAGAATATCATAAACGAGAACAACAAGAACTATTAAAGAAGATTAAATTAAAAGCCCAAGAATTAGCTAAAAAAAAGTACTCTAAATTAGGCAGTGAAGAGAAAAAGAAATATTTAAAAGGCTATGATATGCAACTTCCTTTTTTTAAGACAACAAAAGAAAATTATATTATCGAAGCAATTCAAACAGAAATGGAAACTAATCTAAAACAAGAACACAGTATTTATTTTATAAAAGAAAAAGAGGACTAGCTAATCGACCAAGTTAAGCTGATCCATTCCTAATTTAAATAATTTAGTTACAGTTTAATTATATCAAACAAAATTATCTTAAACACTTTTTAGATACTCTCTATTTTTTAGTATAGTTTATTATTTATATTTGACTTAATTATTGTATCTAGGTATACTAATTATAAATTAAATTAAAAGAAAACTACTACTCACACAAAATAGCCACTACAGGAGAGTAGTAGTTTTTTATTTTATTATCAAGGAGTAGAGTAATATGGTAAATAAAAATAAAATTATAAAAAAAGTAAACTTATTTAATAAAAATAAACACTTTCATAAATATAAATATGGTTGTTATTTTCCTTTGAATACTAAATATTCTTTAAGAGAAAAAAATAAATATTACTATTGTTTAACTACTATTGAGAGAGAAACTACTAAAGCTGTCCATTTAAATATTAAAGCTAATTTTGAGGGAATTGAACAAACAGTTAAATATTGGATTCCTAAAAGCCTTATTTGGAAAGAAGATCAAATTTTATGTGTATCAAGATGGTTTATAGAAAAAAATAATATACCGTTTAGTTATAATGACAAATAGATTCTTTAGATTTAGCTCAGTCTAAATCATCTTAGATAATTAATGAAATATAAGATGACTATTAAAAAAATATATCTACATCAAGGGTCAATAACTGTTTTTATGAAGTGATGTCTCCAAATAAAATCAGTATTAATTTGTCTTATATTAATTAACATATATAAGATTATTTTTTATATTAATTCACAAAATCTAAAAATAACGAAATAAAATATAAAAATAAGACCAATAATTATATATTTTAAAATTATGAATTACATTTATAGTTTTAACTTGTATTTATATACACAATTATAAATATTTTTGAATTTTTATAATTAGTATTTTTGAATTTTTATTCAGATGAAATATCAATTATACTTGTTAAGCTATACTAACTTTCTATTATAAAGAGCTTCTCTGCATTATTAGATTTAATTTTAATAGGTACATTATATATGAGTAATATGAAAATACCCTTATATAACTTTCCTTCTTATGACCCATTCGCTTTAATATTAAAAAAACTTATATAAAGTTTGAATCATAATTATATAATATACTAAACTAACATTACTTTAGCTATAAAGTCGAGTTTAAATGTTAGATTTAATAAAAGAAATCATACTAAAATAACAATTTGAATATTTTTTTGTTTTTTAATTAAATTTATTGAAAGTTATGTCAGATAATAGTATAATATAATCATCCTGATATTTTTTCTATTTGCTCAATAAAATAACAGGTGTTAACTTAAAAATTCAATATACATATTAAATTAATAGGAACTAATAAGGAGGGTTATAAGATGAATAAAGAGAACTTAACTGTTAAAGATGTAGCTGAGTATCTAAACAGAAGTGAAACTACAATCTACAATATGCTTAACAATGGAGAACTTCCTGGTATAAAATTAGGAGGAAAATGGATTGTAAGAAAGAAAGATTTAGATGAATTTTTAAACAATATGTTAGCTCAACAACAAAATTAATATTTTTAAAATAAAACCATGGAATTTTCCATGGTTTTATTTTATTTAATTTGTATTGAAAGGAGAAAATAATGTCTTTAGATAAATTGAAGCAGATCTTGGAGTCTTTAAATTTAAAGGAATTAAAAGAAGCTAAGAGTTTAATTAATAATTACTATAAAAAAGTAAAAAAATCTAAAAGTTCTAAGCAATTAATTGATGCTTATATTAATAAATATGGGATTTATTTCAGACTAGAGAAGGTATTTTGTAATAAATCTAATTGTCAAAAATGTAATGGCCAAGATAAAGAAGGGCATGGACCTTATTGGTATAGTTATAAAAATGGTAAAAGAGAATATATAGGCAAAAAAGATAAAAATTATTTAGATAAAATTAATAATAAGCCTAAATTTATGGTAAAGAATCAAGATAAACATTTACCCTATAAAAGATAAAGTGTTTACAAATGTAAACACTTTTTTTATTTTAGATTCATAAAATAAAGGTTAAATACTATAGCAACTAATGTTGACAGATGTTTACAGGTTTTTATTGACAACCAAAGGGAATAACTGTATAATACATTTGTGATGTTTTGGGATAATATGGAAGATAGGTTGTGTTAAGTAATACTATTAAATTTATATACGCTATTATCTACAAGGAGGACACTTTATGCGAACTGAAAAAATTAGAGTTATTGGAGTGGATTTAGGATACGATTCAGTAAAAATGATGGCTAAGGATAAAAAAATAGTTTTTCCATCTTTGGTTGAAGAAGAGGAGGAAGGAATTTTATTAGAAAATTCCTTAGAAGTCCTTAAAAATGAGGAATTGCTAGAAAAATTTGATATAAATAAAATTATTATTAAAATTCAAGATAAAATCATACGTGGTTATAATGATGATAGTTTTAACACTTACAGAGTTGGAAACTATGTATTAAATCAACGATCATCTTCTATAGGCTACTCTTTATCTGATCAAAAATATAAAGAACCTGAAGAATTTGCAAAATTATTATCAGGAATATCTTTACTTTTTCCTAAAGCTGATAAGATAGTTATTAAAAATCTAGTTACAGGCTTACCCATTAAATATTATGAAAAACACAAAGATTATTTTAAAAAAGAATTAGTAAATACTTTTACTATTCAAATTAAAAATATTAAAAACCAATTCATTTCTAAGGAGATCGAAATAAAGAAAGCGACAGTTATTCCCCAAGGATTAGCTTCATATTATGACTTCATTATGGATAATAGTGGTCTAGTAACTACAAATATAGAAGGTGGCTTAGGAATTATAGATTTAGGAGGACTTACTATTGATTGTGTAGCTTTTAATGATGGAGAATTAATCAAAGACTCTCCTATTTCTTTTAATGATGGTGTAAGAACTAGAATATTTAAAAAAATTCAAGATTCTTTAGATATAGATATTTCTCAAGATTTAATTAAAAAACAGATTTTAGCAGGTAAAGATTTTATTAGAGTTAGAAATGAGAGATACGAATTTAAAGAGATTAAGGATTATTCTATTGATAAATTAGCTAAAGATATCGCCTTGCAAATCAAAAATCGTTGGGAATCATTTTTAATGATAGATAAAATTTTAATCACTGGGGGAGCTACAATATTACTATTTGAAAACGTTAATAAATATTTAGAAGACTTTCCATGTGAAAGAATAGATAATGAACCTCAATTTAGTAACTGCCGTGGCTACATAAAATTAGGTAAAGCTTTAGATAGAAAAAGAGAAGAAGAATTAAAAGCTAAATTGAAGGAAAGGACAAATCAAGCCACTGAAGAAGTAGCAGCAACTACTAATGAAGGATAGAAGGGGATAATTATGCCTAAACTCTTCTTAAGTGTACGTATAACAGAAAACTTCTTTACAAACGAAGAGATTAATAAAATAGAAAAAGAATTAAAAAAATATAATAATAAATCTGAATTTTTAAGAAAAATTATTAAATTTTATTTACAAATAGAAGATAATGAATCATTAATTAATGATTCAAACCTCAATCCTCAAAATTCTAATTACAACAAAAATTTAGAAGAATTAAAAATACTTATAGAAGAAAACCACAAAATACTTCAAAAATTAAGCTCAAGTGAAATACAACTTAAATCAGATAATTATAAGGAACCTTACAAAGGTGAGGAACAAGAAGTACAAACAGAAAAAATTCTAGGATTATTAAATCAATTTTAAAAGGCTACCAAATTATTTGGTAGCCTTTTAATTAATCTTGGTCATCTTCTTTGCTATAAGGTTCTGATTTAACTGGATTATTAGCTTCTTGCTGTTCTTCCTTCTTATTGCTCTTATTTTCTTTAATCTGATTAACTAAATTCATCAACTTCAACATTAAAGTAGGATCTAAACTATTATTTCCTCTATTATTCTCTCCAATCATCCCAAACAAATTTTCAAGTGCAGAGCCTGATTGATTACTATTAAACATATCGGTTAAATTTTTTAACAAATTATTCTGTGAGCTGTTTTTATTTAATTGCTGAAGAGTTTCCTGGATCTGTTGTTCATTTATTGACTCAGACTTAGTTACTAAGCTATTTAATGAGTTCTTACTTAAACCTACCCCCTCCTGAGCAATACCTACTAAATTTAATAAATTTAATAACCCTAAAATACTAATTACCTCATTAGGAGCTAATTGTTGTTGTGACTGAATATTAAATACACTCAACAGTTTATCTACAGTTTTAGCTTCTGGTAAAAACAAATATTCATCCTTATACATACAATCCCTCCTTCTCTTTCTTTATAAATATATTAATTAAAATATTAAAAATTGCTTGAAATGTAACGATTTTTATATTTTTTTCATACTATGTAACATGAAAAATAATGGGGTTAACCTTTTAAATAAATTTAAAATCAAAGGAGGAGGAAAAAATGGAAGAGTTTGAAATTGAAAAAACTGAAGTTAAAGAAAGTAAAGATAACCATCTAAACAACAACCAAAATTTATTTAATAATGATTTTCTATTATTATTATTAATCCTATTTGTCTTCTTTGGTAATACAGAAGTATTTTCAGAACATTTTCACTTTCTAAACGGACAGGTAAAACAAGTTAAAGACTTATTAAATATGGCTGATGCTACTATACAAGCCTTAGACCAAGCAAGCCAAATCCCACATCAAATGCTAAAATAAAAAATTAAAATAAAAAAACATACCCCTGGCTGCCTTTTTTTGTTTTTTTTTGTTTCGGGAATTCCTCCAAATCGTCATTCCCTACAAGCAAACTATCAGCAAAACGTAGAGAAGACTACCCCTGGTGGTGGTTTAGGAAACAGGCAGCCCCCCCCTGACTCTTATTTGAAAATAAAATAAGAACCAAAGGAAGCTAAGGGAAGATTACCCCTGTATGGAGCCATTGAGGTCTCCAGTATAGCCACGTTAAACGTTATATGCTCAAACTAGCCCAGGCGGCGTATTACCTAGTAGATCACCACGATCTTTGCATATACCCCCACACACCGACAGTCACAAACCGTATTTCTAAAGAATACTTCTGGGAACCACCTTCCTCTCCTATCTGACAGGGGAGAATCTAGGGGGTAAGCCTAGCAGTTTTTTATTATAGTGAGTTATTCCTTTAACCTCACTTATACCTATATATAAAAAGAGAGCCTCTAGGTTGGACTAGCGACTCTCTCTATTTGCTAATTTTTAACTATCTCTTAATATACTATTTATCCTTGACTAAAATATTTAACTTAGGTATAATAAATATACATTAGTTAAATATACTAAGTATATTAAGATCACTACTCTCAATGTATAAGTTTGTATACATTCAGGCGTCCAACCTAGGAGTAGTGGTCTTTTTTATTCTATTTTAATGTTTTAAATTCAATGTGATACTTATATTTTACAAGTCCTTGCTAACTATTGCAAGGATTATATTATTTTTTGTTGATATTATAGTGTTATTTCCCTAATAATAACTCCCAGACTAACACTAAAATTATATGAACAATATAGAATCTAACAAAAACAGATTTTCAAGAGTCCGCCTTTTGATTTAGCAACAGCTGGTTATTTAATTCAATTATGCCGACATACACGGACACATAATTAAAGATTTTAAAAAAGAAATTAAGCTAGTGAGCCTATAGTATTTTATAGGTTCACTAGCTTTTTGTAGTTACTAAAAGAATTCATCTGTTTTATCACCTAATTATTATTTTATAGATAATCGTATAAAGCTTTCAAATTGCCTTAATTTCAATTTTGATATTAAATATAGAATTATGCCTTGAATCTGAATCCAGGGTCTGAAAATTGATTTTAGGAGCCTTAGAATGGAAATAGTTTTCCATAAAGAATAAACTCTTCATTAGTTTCGTGGTTTTAAACTTGATGTTTTGAATTTAAAGAATTAAAAACACACAAAAATTTAAAAATTAAAATTTGAGATAACTACTATATTATATATATATATATGATATATATTGTTGTTGTTTTTTATATCTTTAAAGATCTTTTAAAATCTTTAGGATTTTGCAAACCCTGTAACTAATAGGGTTTGCAAAAAAATAAGACGAGAAAATGGGGCGATAAGACGAGAAAATGGGGCGATAAGACGAGAAAATGGGGCGATAAGACGAGAAAATGGGGCGATAAGACGAGG
>NZ_PVNB01000052.1 GCF_003001995.1 Orenia metallireducens
TCAGCATCAAGACTGATTACCTCAGCACTTACTGGTCCATCAATCAATTCACATATCTCCTTAATTCTAGTATGAAAATCTACATCTCCCTCTTTGGCTACTAGACTTGGATTAGTAGTTACACCATCCACAACGCCTAAAGCAGCAGCCTTCTTAATCTCTTCTAAATTTGCAGTATCAATAAAAAATTTCATTCTTTCCACTCTCCTTTGTTATTATTGTTATATTTAATTTAAGATCAAACTTCAAATTTATTAGTTATCCTCTCTAAGCTACTTGACATCTCTTCTAACTGAAGTGAGACATTAGAAACATCTTTAGAAAGTAAGTTCATATCCTTAGCTGAATCTCTAACCTCTTCACTCTTTGCAGATACCTGCTGGGTAGACATATTGACACTTTCTAGCTGTAATGAGGTCTCTTCAATAGCTGCAGCGATCTCATCAAAACTCTGAGCAACTACTTTAATAATCTTAGCTCCTTTATCTGCCTCTTGAGTTCCCTTTGAAACCATACTTAATACATTCTTTATCCCTGCTTCAACCTCTTTAATCGTCTGATTGATCTTAGCAGTAGCTTTAGCAGTCTCCTTAGCTAAACTCCCTATCTCTTCAGCTACCACAGAAAAGCCTTGTCCAGCTCTTCCCCTACGGGTTCCAGAACCCTTCGTAGTAGAACTTGCTCTAGCAGCCTCAATTGAGGCATTTAAAGATAAGAGATTAATCTGATCGGTAATATTTATAATTAAATTATTAATTTCTTTTATCTTCTTAGACTCTTCTGCTAGCTCTTTACTAGCCTGATTGGCTTGAATAATAAAATTATTAATCTTAGTAATTTGTGTAATTGCCTCTTCTACTTGCTCTTTGCCAGATTGTGCACTAGCAGTAGTCTCTTCAGAAAAAGTACTTATCTCTTGATTTGTTGCAGTTATCTCTTGAATAGAATTTACTGTATCTTCTATATAATCAGTCACAGCTTGATTAGCTTTGTGAGACTTTTTAGACGATAAGAATAATTCTTTACTTGTATTGGATATCTCCATGCTACTATCTTTTAAATCACTAACTATATCCACCTGCTGAGCAATTAATTTATTAAAACTAGTGATCAGCTCACCTATTTCATCCTGACGCTCTATATTAATTTTTTGGGTATAGTCACCTTTACTGATACGCTTCATATTAATCTGTAACTGGTCTATAGGAGAAAAGATACTATTAGTCAGCTTCAATGAAATCAGAGTAACTACTCCTCCCACTACCAAGACTAAAATTAGATTATTCCATAAAGACTCTCTAATTTCAGCAAAGGCTTCCTCACTAGATTGCTGAACTATAATAGCCCAGCCTAAACTCTTAATAAATTTATATGAACCAAGTATATCAACACCATTTTCATTTTTATACTCTTTTATTCCATTCTTACCTTTAAATAAGATATACTTAACAAAGGATTGGACCTGACTACTGTCTATATTAGTTACCCCTTCTTTACTATAGAGTGGCTTGCCTGTACTATCTATTAGATAGATATCACTATACTCTATATCATCTATACTACTTGTTATTAGCTCCTTTATAATATCTAAATTGATCTCAGCCCCTAAGACACCTATTATCTTATTATTTGCTCTAATAGGTACAGCAAATTGAATCGATGGCTGATTAATAAATTCTGACTTATGATAGTTAGAAATATAGCTTTGACCTGAAATAGCATTTTGAAACCAAGTTTCACTATAATAGTTCTCTTTAGCCTTTATAAAACCTTCACTAACACTCTTTAAGTGACCATTTTGTCCAATAACATACAATACTTCAAAACCAGAATATAATTTTTTAAAAGCTAGCAGATCACTTTGCTCTAAATTATCATTACTAGCTAAATAACTAATTTGATCTAACTTCTCCTGAGCATAATGATTAATCTTTATTCCTAAACTGTTAGCCAGAGATTTATTGAATAAAAATACTTGTTCTTTCATTAAATTTTTCTCTCGATTATAATTTAGTAGTCCTAGAAAGATTATTGGTAAAATAGTTATTAAGAGAAAAATCAAAATCAATTTCTTCTTTAAACTTCTATTCAGCTTATCGAAAAAAGCCATCTCAATCACACCTTTTTATTGCCTTGGTCTTAATCAGTACAAGTTAAAATTATAATACTCTAAATAAAATAGATATATTGATATTTTGATAATCTTAAATCTATAAGTGCAAAATAAAATATTTTATTCAATTAACTTAAATCTTTAACAGAACTTCTTTCAATCAATCTAGGGTTAAAAATTATATTTTCATTTAAATCATTACTTCTTTTGTTGATATTCTCTAAAATAAGCTTAGCTGCTTTCTGCCCTGACCGCATTTTAGGATGGGCAATAGAAGTAATTGATATATTCTTCAGCTCCACTAAAGAAGAATCATCAAATCCTATAATTGATACATCTTCTGGTACTCTATAATTTAAATCACCTAATAATTCCTTAACCAAAATTGCAACTTGATCATTAAAGCAGAAGATAGCTGTAGGAGGATTATCCAATCTCATCAATTCTATTGTTATCTCCTTTATCTCTTCTTTAAATTTATCTTGATCTTCAAATTCAGAGATATAATATTTCTTAATATAATCATTATAAACAGGAATATTATTATCTTTTAATGCTTCTTCATAGCCCTGAAAACGGTTAATTGATGGCATATGAAGCCCTTTATAAATAATCGCTATCTGTTGATGCCCTTTATTTATAAAAAACTCTGTAGCCAAGTACGCCCCTTTTTGATCATCGACTATCACATGATTAAACTTCTCATTTTCAAGATTACTATCAAGGACCACAACAGGTATATCATTATCCACAAACCTTTCTAGCAGGCCAATATTAGAATAGTTATAGGCACTCTTAGCTGGCTCAATAATCAGTCCATCTATCTCTTTTTTTAAAAATTCATTTAAAATTTCTTTCTCCCTTTGCTGATCATCTTTAGAATTACCTAGAATAATTTGATATCCATTCTCATGCAAAATACTATCAACACCACTTAGAATATCAGAGAAGATATAATCATGTAGACTGATACTGATAAATCCTATATTATAAGTGGGCTGCTTTATACTCTTAGTACAGAAGGTACCTATTCCTTGTTTTTTATAAACAAAGCCCTCTTGTTCTAATATATTTAATGCTTTTCTAACAGTATGCCTACTAATATTATATTCTTCACATAAATCATTTTCCGTAGGTAATTTTTCTTCTGGTTTTATTTGCCCTGTAGTAATTAACTCTTTAATATTCTCTTTTAATTTCAAATATTTAGGTAAATAATTCATATTCATAATTACCATACTCCTTATATTGTTATAAAACACTGATTCTAAGTTAATGAGATAAAACGATAATATTTATGGTTAAAGAATGAATTAAAAGACAAGTCCCTATAGGGTTATCAACTTATGCATCTAGTAATTATAGGAACCCGCCGATATAAATAAATTTATACCTTCCTAATCTTCTCTCCTGATGCCGCTAACATAATATCCTCTTGATTGAAGTTTTGGCGACTGAATTCACCAGTTATATCTCCCTCATACATAACAAATATTCTATCACTCATTCCGATGACTTCAGGTAGTTCAGAAGAGATCATGATAATTCCAATACCTTGCTTTGCTAGTTCAACAATCAAAGAGTAAATCTTTGCTTTAGCTCCTACATCTACTCCACGAGTCGGTTCATCTAAGACCAGAATCTTTGGTTTAATAGCCAACCATTTAGCAATAGCCACTTTCTGCTGATTTCCACCGCTTAAATTTCTAACCTTCTGTTTACTAGTAGTCTTAATATCTAAATCCTCTATGAAAGAATCTACTATATCATACTCTTTTTTCTTATCTGGGAAGAGAAATTGGCTTATCTTATCAAGGATTGTTAAGGTTGTATTTTCACGGGTACTCATCTGTAGAATTAGTCCTTCTTTCTTTCTATCTTCAGATAGGTAACCAATACCGTGATCTATAGCATCCTTAATCCCTGATATTTTAATCTCATCCCCTTCTAAATAAACCTTTCCTTCTACAACAGAGTTAACTCCCAGGATAGATTTCATCAACTCAGTTCTACCAGCTCCAACCAAACCAGAAAATCCTAATATCTCTCCCTTTTTGAGATCGAAACTTACATTATTAATATGTCGATTATCACTTAAATTCTCTACTTTTAATATTTCTTCTCCAATTGGATGCTCTTCCCAATTATAAAAATCAGTTAACTCTCTACCAACCATATAAGAGACCAAGCTATTCTTATCTAAATCTTCGATATCTTTAGTAACAATCTTCTGACCATCCCTTAAAACTGTTACCCGATCACAGACCTCAAATAATTCTTCTAGTCTATGGGAGATATAAACGATTGTAAGTCCTGATTCTTTTAGCATCTCAATAATATTAAAGAGCACCTTCTCTTCTCTTTTAGTCAAAGCATCTGTTGGTTCATCCATAATTAAGACCTTTGAATTATAAGAGAGTGCTTTAGCTATCTCTACCATCTGTTGATAAGCAACACTTAATTCCTTTACCTTCTTATCTGGATCAAGGTTTAAGTTGTATTTGGCTAATAACTCTTCAGTCCATACTCTAAGCTGTACTTTGTCAACTAAGCCAGAACTTTTAATTGGTTCTCTACCAATAAAGATATTCTCTGCTACTGGCAAATTATCAAACAAGTTAAACTCCTGATGAATAATACATATTCCCTTCTCTATAGCAGATAATACTCCATCAAATTCTACCTTCTCACCTTGGTAGATAATGTCACCTTTAGTTGGTTGATAAACTCCAGATAGCACCTTCATCAAAGTACTCTTTCCAGCTCCATTTTCACCAATCAAACCATGAACTTCACCTTCCTGTAAGTCAAAAGAAACCCCATCTAAAGCCTTAACTCCAGGGAAATACTTACAGATGTTCTTCATCTCTAATATAGGCATATATATCAACTCCCCAATTATAATCGAATATATTAGTATATAGCTATAAAATATCTATTATAATACCATTAGACTCCAATTATTAATTAGGGGCATATTATTTCTTATAATCACCTTATTTACTAATATAATAGGTGCCCCATTATCTTTTAAACTTAAATATTAGTTAGTAGCTATTATTTATTATCAATTTCTTATAATTATTCCTTATAATTATTTCTTATAGCTATCGATATTCTCCTTAGTTACAACAGAAACTCCAGTATCAATAAACTCATTATCAACCTTTTCGCCATTTGATAGGTTTAATAATAATTCAACTGATTTATATCCCATTAAATCAGGTCGTTGAGCAATAGTAGCATAAACTACACCTTCTCTAATGTAATTTAAGGTTTGAGGCATATCGTCAAATCCGATAACAACTACATCTCCTACTTTACCCTTACTCTTTAAAGCTTGAGCAGCAGCAGGTGCACCACTAGCACTAGAAGCAAAGATACCATCTAAGTCATAAGCTTGTAATAATGCTTCAGCCTGACTTAAGGCTAATGACATGTCATCACCATTTGCTTCAACTTTTACAACTTTAATATCAGTGCCTGCTAACCCTTCTTTAAATCCTGCTATTCTTTGGTTTAAGTTCTCTGCTCCTAGCTGTCCAGTCATAATGGCTACTTTACCTTTTCCATTTAATTTCTTAGCCATTGCTTCCCCAGCCTTCTTTCCAGCAGATTTATTACCTGTTCCAATATAGGCTAATCTCTCACTATTAGGAGCATCAGCATCAAAGGTAATTACTTTAATACCTTTATCCATTGCTTGTTTAATAACTGGCTTAATCGCATTGGCATCTACTGGAGAGATAGCAATACCACTAACCCCCTGTACTATTAAGTTCTCAATTGTAGACACTTGCTTAGCAGCATCAGCCTTTTGTGGTCCCACAAAGCGAGCATCAACATTCAAATCTTTAGCAGCCTGCTCCATACCTTCTGCACTCAATTTAAAGTAAGGATGACTGACTAACTTCGGTACTACTGCAAAGACCTTCTCTTCACTTTGAGCACCTTGATCATTAGAACAACTAGTAAAGATCATAGTAGCTAAGAATAAAGCTAGAACTAAAATAACACCTTTCTTATTTAACATTAGTAATTCCCCCTTTTAATTTACTAATCTAATTGTAGCTATACACAGATATAAATTGATAAGAGCTAAAAGATCTTGCTTATACTAATCCCCCCTTTTATCTAATATTTTTAAAATCACTTAATTTAATTAGCTTTTAGCTTTCTCTTTTGACGGATTCTATCCATTGCAACTGCTCCTATTACTATTGCTCCAATTGCTATTGTTTGCCAATACACAGATACATTTAATAAGACTAGACCATTTCTTAAAACAGCCATAATAGCAGCACCTAAGAAGGTTCCAAAGATAGTTCCTTCTCCTCCCATTAGACTTGTACCACCAATTACTACTGCAGCAATTGTATCTAATTCCCAACCGTCACCAGCATTAGGTTGACCAGAACTCAATCTTGAAGCCATAATAATTCCAGAAACCCCTGCTAGAAAACCAGTAATTGTATAAACCAAAGTCTTAATTTTCTTAACATTCAGACCAGATAATTCAGCAGCTTCTTCATTACCACCAATAGCATAGATGTATCTTCCCAGATTTGTTGAATTTAAGAAGATATGACCCAATATCATGATCGCTACCATGATAATAACTGGAACAGGAATCCCTAAGATATAGCCTTGTCCTAGGAAAGTAAAGCTATCTGGCACTTCACTAATTGGCCATCCTTGAGTTAACACCATAATAAAACCTCTAGCAATACTCAACATACCTAAAGTTACTATAAATGGTGGGATGTCTATCTTGGTAATTAATGTCCCGTTTATATATCCTAGTAGAGCACCAACTGCTAACCCCAAAATAATTGCTATAAAGACAGGAATTCCAGCAGCCATCAGCATCGTTGTCGCAATACCAGTAAAACCAATGATTGATCCAACTGATAAATCAATTCCCGCTGTGATGATAACAAGGGTCTGTCCTACAGCTACAATTGCTACTAAGGACATCTGTCTAGCAATACTTAAAAGGTTATAGCTTGATAAAAACTTAGGAGTTAAGATGGAGATAACTCCACTTAGTATCAATAATGCCAATAAAATAGTGGACTCTTCAATCTCTAGAAACCTCTTTAATATATTAGACTCTTTTTTCATTTTAGAACCACCCTCCGCTTTAGCGTTAATTTCCATTCTGTTCACTCATCCTTTCCTTCAATTAACTTTTAATTGATGTTAAATCATATTAAAACTACCATTATCCTACCCATCTACCACTGGATATCATTCGATTATTTTAAATAGTCAACCGCTGCTCTCTCAACAGGCAAACAGTTCTTATATCTTTCCATAAAGATTTCAAAGCCTTCAACATCTTCAGCATCTGGTTCAATGATGGACTCATTTTGATCTGCAAAGATATTTTC
>NZ_PVNB01000053.1 GCF_003001995.1 Orenia metallireducens
GTTATTTTGTGGTGATCTAATTATATTACAGTTTGGTCTACTATGGGCATTTTTTTATTAATTTTTATTAGTTCAAGTTCATTTTACAATTAAGCTTAGAATAATAATACAAATTTTATAAGAATATTTATAGACTATATAATTTATATCCATCTACTCTAAAAGTTATCTATTACAGAGCGAAATTGAGAGGTTTTTTTGAATAGCTTAAAGGGGAGGTGTAATCATTATGGGATTTAAAGTTATAAAGATAATAATCTTATCTATTATTATCTTTAATTTATTTATTGCCCAAGGTTTTGCAGCTAGTGGGCTGACTTATATAAAAGAAGGAAATGATAGATATATCATAGAGGATTATCAAAGATTTAAGTCTATAAAGAGTCCAGCGGTAGGATTGGCTTTGACAGGGGGAGGGGCACCAGCATTATTTAATGTAGGTGTAATTAAAGCATTAGAAGAGGAAGGGATCCCAATTGACTTGATTGTTGGAAGTAGTATGGGCGCAATTGTAGGTACTATGTATGGAAGTGGCTTACCGATAACTACAATTGAAGATGTTTTAATGAAGGTTTCCTTTAATGATATGTTAAAATTTAATTTTATTGCTTCTTCTTCATTGCTAGATACAGCTAGAGTCAATAAGTTTATTGAAGAGATTGCTCTTACAAGTAATTTAGAAGACTTTGTAATACCTACAGCATTGTTAAGTTTTGATTTAAGTAATGGAGATAAGTATTTAGCTACTACCGGTAAAATTTCAAAAGTGATACAAAGCTCTTATTCAATTCCCTTTTACTTTCCTATGTATAATTCAGGTGATAAGTTTTTAGTAGATGCCGGGATTGTAGAGATAAGTCCTGCTAAGTCTACTAAAGTATTAGGAGCAGATATAGTTATTGCTACCATTATTCCTGATAATTCATCATCTAAAGAGTATGATACTCCTGGTCGTTCTTTTTTTAGGTATATATCCTTGGTGCAAAAGAGATATACAGAACAGATAATAGAAAACTATGCAGATATAGTGATAGAAGGTGATGTAGCTAATTACTCCTTTATGGACTTTAAATCGATAAAAGACTATATAGAAATTGGGTATAAGAGCACTAAAGCAGAGATTCCTAAGATAAAGAGGCTATTAAGTGAAAAAAATATCCCCTTAAAAGAAAATAATGACAAAAGCTTGGATGTCAATTATTCTAATAAGATTAATGATGTTAAATATGATAGGCTCTTACTTGAAAAGACTAACCTAGCTCCTACTTTTTATTATGGTAAAGACAATTCTTTCTTTAAACAAGAGTTAATCAAATCACCTTCACATCATCTGCAATATGGTCTGAGATTTAATAAAGAACATTTAGGTATAAGTGCTCTCTCTAGCACTGCTAATAATAAACAAGATGATGTCGAATTAAAAGTAAGATGGACTAAATTGACTGAAGATATTGATTTATTAAGTAACTATAGATGGAGTGATAATAGAGATTATCTGATGGGATTAGTTTATTATGATGATAAATATACTATTGGAGGAGGAAGAGGATATCTAAATAAAAATAACTTTATATATCTAGATAATAATTATAAATTCGATGAAGAATCAATTTTATTAGAAGGAGAAAATGACCTTTTATTTCCTTTTGAAAATAGTAAACTTAAGATATTGACATCTCATCAGGCTAACTATCAATTAAATAATTTTTGGACTTTAGAGCCTAAATTTATCTTTAATAATACTGAGACGATGGAGTCACCACTAATTTATCGTGGGATAAAACCCGATCCCTTTGTTAAGTTACAGTTATCATTGAACTTGGCTTATAACCATAAAAATGTTGATGAGATAGAGTTTATTGATTTATTAAAATTAACTGATATGCAGACATATTTGTTTACTGACTATCAAAAAGAGGAGAATTCATCAGTAGCAATAGGAGCAGGGAGCAGAGCTAAACTGGGATTTTTAGGTCTTAAGCCCTTAGATGTAGAAGGATATTTAGCTTATGATAATGAGGATAAAGATTTTAATTTAGCTTTTAACCTTTATTATGATTTTTAGTTAGAATGATTAATAAAAGATATAGTAAATAGTAGGTGCTTATGTTATTATAAATTTAAGATAAAATTTAATATGGGTATATCGAAACACTTGAAGTTTGAAGTTTAGGTTAAGTAATTTAGTTAAGTATTTATAGTAGGTTGCATTTCAAATTAATATCTCCTATAATGAAAATAAGATTTAAATAACTATTATTAGGGGGTGATTAATTGAATAAGCTAAAAGATAATCTTAATATAAAGCAATTTTGGTCTACCTTGTTTATATCTTTAATTATTTTTTCTTTAGCTCAACTACCAGAGCAGAGTGCTTATGCTAAAGCAATAAATGATGTTCAAGTTAAAGCAGGTTCTGGAATTAACAGTGGAATGGTAGTAGTTAGTGCTTTAGTCTTAGTCTTTGTAGTTTTATCTTTATGGGAACCTTTAAGGTTAGATATATTAGCCTTAAGCATTCCGGTGATTTTGATTATATTTAAAGGATGGACTAAAGTTACTGCTACAGAGGTGTTATCTGGTTTTGCTAATAAAGCTACTATCACAGTTTTAGCAATGTTTATCTTAAGTGAGGGGGTTAAAAATAGCGGATTAGTCCAGATATTAGGTGATAAGATTGCCAAGCTAACAAGCGGGGAGGAGAGTAAGCAGTTAGCAGTAATAATGGGGTTATCAGGCGTAGTAGCTGGTATTATTAATAATACTCCAGTAGTTGCAACCTTTATTCCCATGGTTACAAATTTAGCACGTAAGACAAAGACCTCACCTTCTAAGCTATTAATCCCTTTATCTTATGCATCTATGATGGGAGGGATGATGACCTTACTTGGTACATCTACCAACTTGTTAGCTAGTGATATCTCTGCTCGTTTAATTGGATATCGCTTTTCTATGTTTGAATTCACTAAGCTGGGATTTATAATATTAATAGTAGGTTTTTTATATCTATTTTTTATAGGAAGACATCTAATACCTAAAAGAATAGATACTGAAGATGATTTAATCACTGAATATCAGATGGAGGATTTTTTAACTCAGGTTGTTATTCAAGATAATTCTCCTCTTATCAATCAAAATATAGGAGAAACATTGGACAAACTTGATTTTGATATAAATGTAGTACAGATAGTTAGAGATGGCGAGAAGTTTATAGAGCCAATTAAGGAGAAGGAGCTTAAAGTAGGGGATAACTTAATTGTTCGTAGTAATCATGCTACTTTGCTAAAGATAATTAAAGCTGAAGGGTTGAAGCTATTACCAGAAGTTAAGGTGAATGACAAATACTTTGAAGAACCGATTAAAGGGCAAAAGTTATTAGAAGTTGTTGTTCCTCATGCTTCTTTTTTAGTTGGACAAACCCTTGAAGAGGTAAATTTTTTAGAAAGATACAACACTACTGTCTTAGCAATCAGAAGAGGTAGTAAGTTATCACATCAAAAGATGGATGACTTAGTTATTGAACCTGGTGATGTCTTGTTATTAATAGCCAATGATAATACTATAGATCGCTTACAGAAGAATAGTAACTTTATTATAACTAAAGAACTTGATACTGAAGATTATAATACCAATAAGATTCCAACAGTCTTAACAATTATTATCTCTGTAGTTTTATTAGCTGCTTTTAATATCTTACCTATAGCTATTTCGGCTTTAGCGGGAGTAATTGCTATGGTTGTTACTAAAGCTGTCAATCAAAATAAGATCTATGAAGTGATAAATTGGGAGGTTATTTTTCTCTTAGCTGGGCTAATCCCCTTAGGAATAGCTATAGAGAAGACTGGAACTGCTAGTTATATAGCTGATAAATTGTTGATTTATTCTAATCTATTTCCACCTACTGTAACTTTGATTTTATTTTATCTACTCACATCAATTTTAACAAATATTATTAGTAATAATGCTAGTGTAGTCTTGATGTTACCAGTAGCTGTAAATGCAGCTAACCGATTAGGACTTAATCCTTTTGCTTTTATCTTAGCAGTGACCTTTGCTGCTAGTACAGCCTTTATGACCCCTTTAGGATATCAGACCAATTTGATGGTATATGGTCCTGGTGGTTATAAATTCAGAGATTATATGATCGTTGGTGCACCATTACAGATATTACTTGCTATAGTAACCTCACTTGGAATTGTCCTTTTTTGGGGAATTTAGATATACATAATTTATAGATTTGATTTTAAAGGAGGAAGCACTATTGATGAAACTATCTAGATTTGGGAACAAGTATAAATTTAATAATTTAAAATATGATATTTCAGCTGGACTATCAGTAGCAGCGATTGCTTTGCCTCAAAATATGGCTTACGCTTTAATTGTTGGCGTTGATCCTATTTATGGGTTATATACATCTATAGTTTCTATGATAGTTGCTACTTTTGTTGGAAATTCTAACTATATGGTAGTTGGTCCTACCAATTTAATTTCTGTAGCTTTAGCCAGCGCTCTGACTAATGTTAGTTCAGCGAACTATTTTAATACTTTGCTACTGCTAACCTGTATGATTGGTCTGTTACAGATATTGTTAGGGATTTTGCAATTGAGTAACCTCGTTAAATATGTTCCCCATTCTGTAATTGTAGGACTTACGACAGGAATTGCTTTGCTAATTGGGGTAGGGCAGATAGGTAATATTCTAGGCATAGAGATTGACTCAGGTTTTAACCTCTTTTCTAATATCTATAATATAATTAATGGTTTAGAGGGGGTTAATTATTATTCGTTAGGTCTAGGTATCATATCTGGAATAATTATCATTTTTTCTCAAAGAATATCAGCCAAGATACCGGCTTATTTATTAGCAATCTTAACACCCATGTTAGTGGTATATACTTTCGATTTATCTGCAGAAGTAGCGGTAGTAGATAACTTCTCTGCTTCTCTGCCTAAGTTTAGTTTATTTGAATTTAATCTTGAGCAGATTGATCAGCTGTTTGCTTCAGCACTCTCCATTTCGATCTTAGGTTTTATTCAGGTCTTATCGATTACAAAATCTTTAGAAGATAGATCATCAGAGGAGGTAGAATTAAATAAAGAATTCATAGGGCAAGGTATTATTAATTTATGCTGTTCTTTCTTCAGTAGTTTTGCTATCTCAGGTTCCTTTACAAACTCCTTTAGCAATTATCAAGCAGGAGCTAAAACAAGATTATCTGAACTGTTTACAGCCTTAATAATTATTCTCTCTATTCTCTTATTGAGTCCAGTTATTAATTATGTTCCTGTGGCTAGTTTAGCTACGTTAGTGCTACTAGTTGCTTATTCTATGATAGATATTAAGGATATTAAACAGGTACTTAGTATAACAAGATTTGATATGATAGTATTCTTAGTTACTTTTTTAACTACAATATCTACTCCACGCTTAGATTATGCTGTTTATTTTGGAGTATTAGTCTCTTTAACCTTGGTATTACGCCATACAGATAAGATTAATTTTACTTATATGAATTATCGGACAGATAGTAGATATCCCTTTCTTCAGCATAATTCTAAAGATTTAAATGATAAGCAAGAAATATTAATTAATCTAGCAGGAAATTTGCATTTTAACTCAGCAAAAAATTTAAAGAATCAATTAAATGAAAGCTTTATTGAAGGTAGAACCTTTATCTTAAGAATGAGAGATGTAGATGTTATTGATATAACATCTATTAAAGAGTTGGATAATTTTATTGAAAAAGTCTATAGAAATAATGGTGAAGTTTTATTAAGTGGCATCAGTCCAAAGTTATATGCCCCTTTAAATAATTTTGGAATTGTTGAAAAGATTGGTGAGGAGAATATATTTTTTGCTAATAAATATTACTTTTCTTCTACTAAAGAAGCAATGGAGAAGATAGCTAATGGTGATAGAAATTAAGTATAGCTAGGCAAAATTTCGCCTAGCTATACTTAATTAAAATGAGATGATTATTCCACCTTCATTAGCATAGACACTGCTTAAGCCACCAGTTTGTACTATAATAATATCTTTAAAGTTATACCTCTTTATTACTTCTGCTTTAAATTTTTCCGCTTTATCTAAAGCATTACAATGGGCAATACCAAGAATTTTATCTTCAAGGTTCTCTCCATATTTCCCAATAATATCAACTAACTTTCTAAAGGCACGTTTAGACCCTCTAGCTTTATCAAAGAGACTTATTTCACCATTTTCCTCACCTAGAATTGGTTTGATTGATAAAAGTGAGGCCAATTTGCCTTTAACTTTATTCATTCTACCAGATTTGATAAGATTATCTAAAGATTCAAGTAAGAAGAAGGTCTTCATCTGCTGGATATAGCTATCGACTCTATCTATAATTTCTAGTTCCTTTAACCCTTGTTCTGCTAATTCATTTACCTTTAAGCTGACTAAAGCTTCACCGATTGAAGCACTACAAGAATCGAAGACATGGATGAATTTATCCTCAACCTCTGTTAAGAAGATGTCTTTAGCTAAGAGGGCATTGTTGTAGGTGCTACTTAGTTTGGAGGTTAAAGTCACTACAAAGATACTCTCTTCACCTTGATAAGCCTCTACAAAGGAATGGGGAGAAGGACTAGCTGTTTTAGGGCTCTTCTTACTATTTTTCATCATTTCAAGCAGATTTTGAAGATCTAAATTTTGGTCATCCTTATACTCAACATTATCTAATTGGATAGTTAGGGGAACTGATTCTGTATTTAGTTTCTCCGTCAACTCTTGATTGAAATCACAACCACTGTCTACAACAATTTTTATATTCATTACTTAACTCCTTTTTTAATTCTTTATTATCATTATACAATATTTATAGTTTTTATATCAAATCACCACTTTACAAGTTTGACTATGCAATCTTGTCATCTCGTAGAAAAGAACTAATAGCTTTCTGAACTTTAGAATAAATTTTGCTACTTTCGAGT
>NZ_PVNB01000054.1 GCF_003001995.1 Orenia metallireducens
ACTCGAAAGTAGCAAAATTTATTCTAAAGTTCAGAAAGCTATTAGTTCTTTTCTACGAGATGACAAGATTGCATAGTCAAACTTGTAAAGTGGTGAACTTTTTAAGCTAATTATTTATAAATATTAATGCTGAGTTATTATTAAATGGGGTTATTGTAATGATTGATTTTACAAATATATTATTTATAGAACTTAATCAGTGAATAATTAATCAAAATTCAAAATTAAAATAGAGGGAGTATTTAAATGAAATTAACTAAGAACAAAATATTAATAATTATAGTAGTAATGATTTTGACTATAGGTTTAACATTTGGTACTAAACAAAAAAAATTGATAAATGCTGTAAAAGAAGAAAATATAGTCAAAGTCAAAGAACTCATAAAAGATGGAACTATTATAGATCCTAAGAGTGCTTATACTGATTCTCTTCTCAATATAGCATTAAAAGAAGAAAATCCAGAAATAATAAGTATATTAATAGAATCAGGAGCTAATATTTATGGTGATAGTATTTTAACTTGGGCAATAGAGGAGAAGTATCTTCAATTAGTAAAATTGTTGATAAAAAGAGGAATTAATATAGATAATAATGATTTTATTAGAGCAGTAGATGACAGCAGTCCAGAAATAGTAAAAATTTTAATAAAGGCAGGAGCTAATGTTAATGCTGTAGGGACAGATAATCAGACTGCTTTATTTTATGCATTAAGTGATGAATGGGATTATGGTAATCCAGAAATAGTAAAGTTATTAATAGATGGGGGTGCTGATATTAATATCAAGGATAAATATAACCGTACTCCTTTAATGTATGCTGCAATGTATGGAGATAAAGAAATAGCTAAACTTTTAATAGAAGCAGGAGCTGATGTTAATGCTAAAGTAGATTATGGTGGACCAACAGTTCTAATGTGGGCAGCATTACCTAATACATCAACAAAGTATAAGAAAGAGGGTATAGTAAGATTACTCATTAATAAAGGGGCTAATGTAAATGCTAAAACTGATGATGGTAATGGAACTGCTTTAATGAATTCATTAATTGGTTCTGAGCCAGGCTCTGAATTAAAATTGAAGCCAGAATTGAAAGTAGTAAAAATTTTGATAGAAGCAGGGGCTGAGATTAATTTTAAAAATCGTGATGGTGGTCCTACACCTTTAATGATGGCAGCAAGCTATGCTAGCCCAGAAATAGTAAAAACATTAGTTGAAGCAGGAGCTGATGTTAATTTAGCTAATGATGGTTATACAGCTTTAATGGATGCAGTACAATATGAAAAGTTAGAAGTAGTAAAAGTATTAATAGAAGCAGGAGCTAATGTTAACATTAAAACTAATGATTATGGTTTTACGCCTTTAATAGAAGCTGTATCGTTAGATAATGAAGAAATAACCAAGGTTTTAATAGAAGCAGGAGCTAATGTTAATGCTAAAGATAATTTTAATCGAACTGTTTTAATTTCTTCAGAGAAGTTTGGAAGTGAAGAAACAACTAAACTTTTAATAAAGGCAGGTGCAAAATATTAAGAAATAACTTATAAAAGTGAGAAAGGGTGAGAATATGAATTTGAATAATAATCTTAAATCTAAAAATAACTCTTTTAAGAAATGGTTAGTACCTATAATATCCATAATTGTTTTTATTTTTATTATATTTAATGTAATAAATAAACCCAAAGTGGTTTGGGAAGAAACCTATAATACTAACACTAGTTATTTTACAGATGTTGAATTAAATTCTAATGGGAATTTTATTGTAGTAGATTCAGAAGGGATTATAACTAAGTTGAATTCCCGAGGAGATAAAATATTTATTAATAAGGAATATAGTAGAATATTTGAAAGTTTTAAGTCAATAATATCTGTTTCAGATGGATATTTAATATTAGGTAAAAAACTTGATGAGTATTTACTTTTGAAAATTGACTTTGATGGAAAGAAAAGATGGATCAAATCTTTTAATGGATTACATAATATGGAAAAAATAGATGAAAATCAAATTATATTATTTGGAACAAATGAAAATAATGGTTATGAATATCTCTTTAATATAGATTCAAATGGTAATGAAAGGTGGAGTACTAACTTTAAGAAGATTGCCATAAAAAAACGTACTGTAGATACTAGTTATATGGCTAAAGCATCTATTAATTTTATGACTGCAAAGAAATTAGGTGATCACTATGTTTTAGCTGGATATGTTGATGGAGGAATGTTTACTACATGGGGGTACACATGTATTTTAGATCAATATGGAAATGAAATATCTAGTCAACTTACAGGTCAAGAAAGTGATGGTAAGCAATATGAAGATATTCATGAAGTAAAAGACGGTTTTGTTCTTATTGGTGATCAATATATTGATGATTCTGACTATGATGCTGGGATATTGCGAACATCTTATTTAAAAATCTTTGTTTTTAAAATAGACGAATCTCGTGAATATAGAACTAAATATTTAAAAACACCATATCTTAGTGCATTTATCATTTCTAGTGAAAAGTTAGATGACAATAGCTTGCTCTTGCTTGGTGGGACTTTTAACCCAAAAGCCCTTTCTACTCAATCAAACTTTATAATGAAGGTGAATACTAATGGAAATCAAAAATGGACTAAGACCTTTAGTAAAGAAATTGAGATTGAATCATTAAAAAAAATATCAGATAAAGAATTTATTTTAGTCGGAAAAAAGAATAACAAAGGTTATATTAGTAAAATTAAATTACCATAGATTAATTTCTTATTATTTAATTTTATTAACAAAATTCAATAATTTATACATAGTAAAAAAGTTATATATGAATTGAATAGTATCTTTAATGTAATTAAAACATCTTATTTTTTCAAGGATTGTGATAGTGGTTGGTGTGCTACTATCACAATCCTTTATTTTATTTTTGATATTTTAAAATAATTGATTAATTTTAAGAATCTTTATTTTTTATTAATTTAAATCCCTTGGTAGCTAGTTCAGAACCTTTTTTTAGTGCTTCTTTATTTTTAGTTGCTAAATAAATACCTCCACCTGCCAATAAAACAGCCCCTGAGCAAGATAATACTAAAGCTCCCTTCCCTTTTGCTTTAATTTTACCAAAAAAACCTTCATATTCAAATTTTTCTTCGGACATAAATACAACCCCCTTTTTATATTGTTGATTAAATATATTCCATATAATATATTTAATACCTTCTGATTTTAAAGTAATAATTTTAAGGGCAGTTACTAATTTACAATTATATTGAATTAATATTGATATAAAAATGACAGCTACAACTTAAATATAGCTGATATAATCTATAATAAGCAAACTACATATTAATCTTAAAGCACTCAGAATCTATCTGGGTGCTTTTCATATTTAGGAGGTGTTCTTATATGCAATACAAAACTAAAAGAGTTCCTTTTGAACTCAAAGATTTTGACCAAAAGACAGGAATTTTTACTGGTTATGCTGCTGTCTTCGGTAATGTGGATGCTGGTGGTGATTTGATTCAACCAGGTGCTTTTACTAAGACTTTAAAAGATAACAAGGATAGAATTAAAATCTGTTGGCAGCATGACCCTTATAGTCCTATTGGCAAGCCATTGGAGATGAGAGAGGATAAGAAGGGCTTATTTGTTAAAGGACAGATTAGTGATACTAGCTTAGGTAAAGATGTGAAGATATTAATGAAGGATGGAGTGATTAATGAGTTAAGTATTGGCTATGATACAGTGAAGAAGAAATGGAAGGATGGGGTTAGGCATTTAAAAGAGCTTAAGCTATATGAATTTAGTCCTGTTACTTGGGCTATGAATGATGAGGCAGTAATTACTTCTGTGAAAGCTAATGAGGATATTAAGGAGGTGTTAGTTAAAACTATAGAGCTTTTAGATAGATTATTAGAGAAGAATGAAGTTGAAGAAAAGGATAGTAGTGAGTTAGAAATGAATAGGTTATTTACTTCAATAGATAGTTTAGAAAAAAATATAGGAAGTAAACTTCAAGAAGGCTAATTAGTCTTCTTTTTTTATTGTTAAGTGAAAATATAACTAAATTAATGGGAGGTAATTAATTATGGAATTAAAAGAGTTAAGTAAGAAATTTGATAGTGTAACAAATAACCTACAGAAACTATTAGACCAACAGGAAAGTGAGATTAAGGAGTTTGGTGAGACTACTACTAAGACTGCTAAGGCTATTGGAGAGGTTGAAGGTCAGATTAAAGAGATTGGCGGTGAGATGAAGGAGCTACAGAGTAGGGCTGATGAATTAGAGAAGAAGATGAGTAGACCTAACTTAGGTATTAGGAATCAACATAGCAGTAAGAGTTTTGGTCAGGTCTTTGTAGATTCTGAGTCTTATAAGAGAATGAGAGAGTCAAATTTAGATAATTCTGACCCTGTTCACTTTAAAGGTTTATTCAATATGAGAAGAAAAGCTTTGACTGGAGCAGAGGGTATTCCTGTTCCAACTAGAGTTCCAAATATCATTATGCCACCAGAGCAGGAGTTAAATATCCGAGATTTACTCAATGTACAGACCACTGATAGTAATTCCATTGAGTATGTTAGGGAGGTTGGCTATACCAATAATGCTAATGCTATAGGAGTTGGAAGTCCTGCTCCTGAATCTAGTATTGAGTTTACTAAGGAGTCAGCTAATGTTCGGGATATCTCTCACTATATTCCTGTACCTAATCAAGCTCTAGATGATGCCAAGCAACTAAGAGGATATATTGATAATCGTTTGATTTATGGATTAAAGCAGGAGGATGAAAGGCAGATTCTTTACGGTGATGGTACTAGCCCTAATCTACAGGGAATTTTAACTGACCCAGACCGACAGCAGTATAAATGGTCTGAGGGCAAGGCTGGAGATACTAAGATTGATGCTTTAAGAAGAGCGATTACTATTGCTAGGATGACTGGTTTCCCTGTGACTGGGGTAGTGGTTAATCCTAGTGATTGGGAGGAGATAGAATTACTTAAAGGTTCTGATGGTCATTATATCTGGGTACAGGTAACTGAAGGAGGGCAGAAGAGAACTTGGTCTGTTCCAGTAGTGGAGACTATTCAGATTAATGCTGGAGAAGTGGCTCTTGGTGCTTGGGGAATGGGTGCTATCTTGTGGGATAGGCAGGATGCCTTTATTAAGGTATTGGACCAGCATGCTGATTTTGGTATTAGGAATATGTCAGCATTGATGGCTAATGAGAGAGTGGCGTTGACTACTATGTTGCCTGAGAGTTTCGTGCATGTGACCTTTGATAGTAAGCCAACAGAGAGTTAGAGGATAGAGGATAGAGGATAGAGGATAGAGGATAGAGGATAGAGGATAGAGGATAGAGGATAGAGGATAGAGGATAGAGGATAGAGGATAGAGGATAGAGGATGCATAATATTTTCCATTTGCGGTATAAATAATACATCTTATTAATCAGTGGGGTGTTATTAATGTCTAGAAGAGAAAGTATTGTGTATCAGAGGGCATTTGAATTTTCTATTAGAATTGTTAATCTTTATAAGTATCTTTGTGATGAGAAGAAGGAATATGTGCTAAGTAAACAGGTATTGAGGTCTGGTACTAGTATAGGTGCTAATATTAGAGAAGGTTTGGAAGGACAGAGTGATAGAGATTTTATTTCTAAGTTTTCTATCTCTTTAAAAGAGGCTGTAGAGACGGAATATTGGATAGACCTATTATCTGCTACAGATTATTTGAATGTAAAGGTGAAGGATTCTTTATTAAGTGAATTAGAAGAAATAATAAAGATCTTAACTAGTGCGATTAAAACAGTAAAGAAGAGGTTATAAATAATTTGAAAGTTTAAAATAAGATAACTTTTGGGAGGTAAATAATTATGGTCATGATGAAAGCCCTTAGCACTTTTAAAGGTGTTGAGGGTTTTATTAGTAGGGGTAAGGAATTTGAGACTAGTGAGAGAAGAGCTAGTGTCTTGGAGAGGAAGAAGTTAGCTGAGAAGATTGTACCTAAAGAGAATAAAATGATTGAGCCAAGTGAGCATAAGGATGAAGATAATGAAGGTAAAAAAGCAGAAAAGAAAGGGAACGAGGATAATGAGTTATTAGATAAGAAGAAGTATAAGGTAGATGACTTAGAAGAGATAGCAAAGTTATTAGAGATTAGTGGTTATAGTGGTTTAAATAAAGATGAGTTACTTAAGGAAGTTAGTGAAGAACTTTTAAAAAGAGAGATTAGTAATTTAGCTAATATCGATAAAGAAGAACTTATTCAGAGGATAGAGGATAAGGGATAGAGGATAGTTAAGTTCAAATTCAAAATCTTTTTAGCCACAAATTAACACGGATTTACACGAATTAAGGTCAAAAGCTATTTTGACACTAACTAAAGTCTGACTAAAACCCGATTTCAAAACATTTAAGTATGTTATTTTTTATATTTTAGTCTGTGTTTGTCTGCGTAAGTCTGTGTCTAAATATTATTTTTTATCTCGATTTTAATTATGAAGAATTTTAACTAAATATGTATAGGAATATTCATTAGATTAAGGAGGTGCTGTATTTGTCTTTAGAGTTATTAGCAGAACCAGCAGTTACTCCTATAACAGTAGCTGAGGTCAAGGAACATTTACAGATTGATAATAATGATGAAGACAGTTTACTTGATTCATATATTAAAGCAGCTACTAAAGCAGTTGAAAATATAACTGGGCGGTCATTGATTACACAGAGTTGGAGGCAGTTATTTCTCAAACCTAA
>NZ_PVNB01000055.1 GCF_003001995.1 Orenia metallireducens
AGAGCATAATTAAAATTAATAAGGGCTTATGTTAGATATAGAAAAAATCAGGGATAGGTATATCTATGAGACGTCGTGAAACTCTGATACGTTAACTGAAATTGCTGCAAACAAAATTGAAAGGAGTACTTGGATGCAAAACCTAAATACTTGGCCAACTTCTACGCCGGAAGAATATAACATGAATATGGACCTAATGGGCAAATTCATGAAGTCCGTTGAGAAGACGAAAATTAAGAGCTGTTTGGTTTTAAAGGAGGGGAGATTAATCCATGAGTATTACAAAGGTAATAAAATTAGGGATAATCTACAGAGGATTAATTCATGTACCAAAAGTATCATTTCCATATTGATAGGAATAGCGATTGATAAAGACTTTATACCTTCGATTAATGTTACCATGGAGCATTACTTTCCTGATATTGTTAACAATCAAGCAGATTCCCGTAAGAAAGACATTACGATAGAACAACTGCTGACAATGACTGTAGGGTTGGATTGGCCGGAGTTCGGTGAATGGAACTATATGCCCCCTATGTTTACCCATGATGTAGTAAAGTTTGTGTTTGACAGAGAATTAGTAGATGATCCGGGGAAACGGATGAACTATAATTCGGGTTGTTCTCATGTACTTTCCGCTATATTAACCAAAGCCACCGGAATGAAGACTTCGGCATTTGCAGAGCAGTATTTATTTAAACCTTTAGATATAGACAGGGACTATCTTTGGTTTGAGGATGCAAAGGGCATTAGTTATGGCTCAGATGGTCTACGGTTACATCCATATAATTTAGCCAAGTTCGGACAGTTGTACTTGCAGGATGGAATATGGAAGGGCAAGAGGATCGTATCTTCGGAATGGATCAAGAAGTCTACAACCCCCTACTTGTTAACCTATGATTATATTGGTCATTATGCTTCTCATTGGTGGGTAGCAAAATTAGATACCAATCAAGATGATTTTTCTTTGAACAACAGGATGTACTTCGCAATGGGAAGGAATGGACAATTTATTATTGTCATTCCAAGTTTACAGACGGTAGTAGTGTTTACAAGCACGCTGGAGAATACCATCAAACCTTTGGATTTTGTAAGGGAATTCTTGGTTATGTCGATGCTTAACAAGCTAGAGTAAAATATATCGGTTAATACAGAACAAGTTTGAAAGTTTATCGGGGAAGCCAGCAACATCAGTTAACACCATATTCACGCTCCGGGGCTATCGCCCCTTGGTTGTCAGATGTATAATCATGGAAGAAGCTCAGACAACAAACGACCCAGCCTAAGATAAGAGCTATCTAAAGCTGGGTCGTTTCGTGAATACACAAACGTTATGTGACAGTGCGACCAGCCCTTGAAATAACAGGGGTAAGCTATATCTTAGGCTGTCTAAGTCTGCTGAAAGCAGACCTTTGGACTACCTATTCTATTTGAGGTAATCCTAGCCATCGGTGCGTAGTTAGTAATGATTGGGTGCTACCTACAAGTCCTTAACGGACTTTTCGTGATAAATCCGCCATAGGGACAATGTGAAATATCCTGCTAGCCTAAAGCAGGTGAGTTGCTAGGATAAATATACTGTTATGGTTAAAATAATTGAACTACTGCAAGCTTCGTCAAACGTAAATAGTGAAATAAGGCTGATACACTATGACCAAACGGACTCATATTCTGAAAGGTCAAGTAGCAGATTAAAGTTTGTTACTGCCAATCCGAAGGTTGGTTGATAACTGCTTGAACTGTGTGATGGGAAACTGTCATACACAGTTCTGATGGGGAAAGGCTCCGTGAGGCTCCCGACCTACCAGATGATGACATTGGAAAATATTTTGAATTTTTATTTTGAAAAGGAAGTGATTATCTAAATGGATTATAAAATTCGATGGGCAACTTGCGGTGACTCTAAAGAATTGGGATATGTTCATGCTAATTCGTGGAAAGTAGCTTATAAGGATATTATTTCAGATAAAGTATTGGATGAGATTACTCTAGAGAAAAGAAAAAAACGTTTTGAAAAAGCAATAAAAAATCGTGAAAAGGAAAATGCAGTTTTAATAGTAGATAAAGAGATAGTTGGCTTTATAGCTTTAGGAGAATGTAGAGATGAAGATTTAGATAATTATATAGGAGAAATTTATGCAATATATTTATTACCTTCTTACTGGAGAAAGGGACTAGGTAGTTCTTTATTAGAATGGGGAATAAAAGAGTTAGAAAATAGAGGATATGAAGAAATCACTTTATGGGTGCTTGAAGATAATGAAGAATCGAAAAATTTTTATGAGTCAAAAGGATTTAAAGAAGAAGGAAAAAGAGAAAAAATAAAAATTGGAGATAAATATTTAGAAAAAGTAAGATATAAAAAGATTTTAGATAAACACCTGAAGATATGAACCAGTAAATTAAGGTTTAAAAATATAAAAAATTCAAATCGCGAAAAGAAAATGTCATCCATCATATAACTGGTTATCTACCCTATTATACGAACAGCACCCTAGCGACATCCCAGTTTAGGTGCATAAATGAGGGCTGGGCTAACTTATGTGAGGCTTAGAGGTTTACTTTGAGATTGAGAGCGTTATTGCTGTTGCAGCTGTATCAGGTGGAGGAAAAACTACAACTACAAAAAAGTTAAATGAGCTTTTAAACAACTCTACAGCTATCTATTTTGATGATTATGAATTTGATGAAAGTCCTGATGACATTTGCAAGTGGATAAAAACAGAAAAACAGATTAAGAAATTAGTACGTTAAATTTTAAAACATCTAAAAAAGGCAACCCCAATCAAGGGTTGCCTTTTCTCTATCCTTTAAAATTCATAATTTCTCATTAAATCCTCTAAGATATCTCTTCTTCTAACTAGAATATCCTCACCATCTTCTTTGATTAGTACCTCTGCTGGACGTAATCGCTGATTATAATTAGAGCTCATCACATAGCCGTATGCTCCCGCATCGAGGATTCCGATAATATCCCCTTCAAGGATCTCAGGTAATACTCTATTTTTAGCGATAATATCTCCACTTTCACAGATATTACCTACTATCAAGACCTCTTCCTTCTTATCAGATGCTCTATCTTCTTTACTGTAGATTTCAACATCATGGTGTGACTCATATAACATAGGTCTCATCAATACATTAAAGCCAAGGTCACTTCCCACATACTTTCTATCATAATTTACCTTGGTAGAATAAGCCTGCCCTAATAAGACCCCACATTCCGCCACAATATATCTACCTGGCTCTATCTTAAAGGTAATTTCTTTACCATACTCAGCTACCCATGCTCTTAATACCTTATCTAATCTTTCACCTAACTGAGCCAAATCCAATCTCTCTTGACCATCCTGCTTATGGTATGGAATTCCAAAGCCACCACCAAAGTCAACAAACTCTAAATCATCAAAATTACTAGCTATATCAAGTACAGATTTAATTCCTTCTATGTAGGAATCGCCTTCCATAAATAAAGAGCCAATATGTTGGTTAATCCCAATCAATCTTAAGTTGTATTTATTTAAAATCTCTTTAATATCATCAATGTATCTAGGGTCTACCCCAAATTTAGTCTTCTTACCACCTGTTACTACCTTCTCATGGTGTCCTGCACCTACTCCAGGATTGAACCTGATAGCAACCTCTCCACCTTCATTTGTCTGGCCAAATAATTCTAATTGAGAAAGTGAATCTACACTGACCATTACTCCAGCATCAATAGCATATTGCAACTCCTCAGCAGAGACATTATTACTAATATAAAGAATCTCTTCAGGTTCAAAGCCAGCCTTTAGCTCTATAAAGATCTCTCCTGGTGACATAGCATCTACCTGTAAGCCTTCCTCTTTAACCACCTTCAATAGCTCTAAATTAGTATTGGCCTTTGCTGAATAATTAACAACAAAATTTGGATAGCTTACTAAGTTCTTTAGCTCTCTACATCTTTCTCTTAATATTCTTTCATTATATACATACAAAGGGCTCCCATACTCCTCTACTAACTCAAGTGGGTTACTATTACCATAAAAATTTTCTTTTTCTGTAACTTCTGCAAAACTCCACTGCATACTCTACTCCTCCTTAATTCTTATCTTAAATATTGGCTAGTAAAAGTTATTACTAGTAATAACTTTTACTAGCCAATCTACTTTATTTTTCTTATAATCTAATAAATATTGATAGCCATTATCAATATACTAAAAAAAGAAGCTATTGCTTATTGACAATCTTCGCAATAGCCATAAAATTTAATCTTATGTTCAGTTACTTTAAAGCTATATTTCTTTTCTAACTCAGATTCAAACTCCTCTAAAACCTCATCATTGAATTCTATTACTTTACCACATTTACTACATACTAAATGATGATGGTGCTCTTCTCCTGTTTCTAATTCATAACGTCTACAATTCTCATCAAAGGTCAATTGTTGAATAATTCCTAATTCACAGAATAACTCTAAGGTGCGATAAACTGTAGCCAATCCAATCCCTGGATCTTCTGTCTTTACAATATTATAGACCTCTTCTGCACTCAAATGTTCTCCTCTATTGTCTATCAAAATCTGGAGAATAATCTTTCTTTGTGCAGTTAGTTTGTAATTACTCGCTGCCAAAATACTCTTCAAATTATCTAATGTAGCCTCCATTAAATTCACCTACTAACTTAATGATTATCATTTTTAATTATAACTTATTGGTTGTCTTAATGTCAACCCCTTCCATTGATTATTACTTTTCTATTTAATTTAATAACTCCTTTATAATATTAGTTACTTTATTTAAAATATCATAAAATTTATCACAAAGTGCTGTAGATAATTTTTTACCCCAACTATCACTAAAGATACCTATAGTTACCATTAAGAGTTCTTTTAATGATTTAGATTCTGTTGGTCTAATGATCAAATAATCTAATTCCCCAGGCTTAATTATTTCACGCATTGTATCCAAAATTACAATTTTTTCAGCTTTAATATTCTGCAAAGTATTAAATAAGTCTTCTCCATCAGCACCACCATTAATAAAGGAAATATCTAACTTTTCTGAAAATATAGTTTTTAATTTTTCTAATAGATAAATAGTAAGTCCTTTATCCTGTTTACGTATGTCCCCTAATCCTACTACGGCTAATCTATAGGACATATTTTCACCTACCCTTCTTCCTATATATCATTATTTTCAGATTATTAGAATTTTATTCATAGCTTAATTGGAATTGAATAGTTTTTCTGATAATAATTCTTTAATAAGGATAGTTATCTTAATTTATATTGTCAGACTATATAGGCATAAAGTGAGACTTTTTTATTAGATAGTTAGGGGTTGGGTGGTTAGATAGTTGGATTTTCCTAACCACTACCCACCTACCTCCTAAATGTCGCTTTTTCTTTCTATTCCCTCATAATAAAAGAGGTGACATCACCACTGATATCACCCCAATTTAACTTCACTTCCCTATCTCTTTAACTGCATTAAGAGCTGCAACTTGTCCTTCTCCTGTAGCCTTACTGATCTGTAACGGCTCTCCAGTACAATCACCTGCTGCATATACCCCTGCTACATTAGTCTCAAGATTTCTATTGACTTTAATATACTTCTTACTTGCTAACTCTAAGCCATCAACTATCTCCGTCGGTGGTACAGTCTCTCTTAAGATAAAGACACAAGCCACATCATATTCACCAGTAGTTAATTTTACTTTATTAGCCATCTGCTCACCAGTTATCTTTTCAACCTTAGCATCTATCACCTGAATTCTCTCATCTAAATTTTCAATCTCTTTATATTGAGCTACATAATAGACATTCTCACAGATATCTGCTAAGAAATTTGCCTCCTCTTCATGATGAGCACTATCACTAATTACCATTACATCTTTGCCTTTATATAGCATCCCATCACAAGTAGCACAATAACTAACACCCTTTCCTATGTACTCCTTTTCACCCTTCAATCTTGCCTGTTGAATTACCCCTAAAGCTAAAATCAATTTTTTAGCTTGATAATTCTCACCATTGGTAGTAACCATAAACTTCTCTCCCATTGGAAAAGCCTTGACTACCTTCTGCTTAATAATTGGAATCTCTAAATCCTCAATATGTTTAATATAAGCTTGGGCTAACTCTGGGCCACTGACATTACTAAAACCTAAGTAATTATTAACATGGGGTGCCCAATCAATCTTCTTAGCTATCTGCCCTCCTTCAAAGATAGCCACACTCTTATTACGAGCCTTGGCATTGATAGCTGCTGACATTCCTGCTGGACCTGCTCCTACAATAATAATATCATATTCTTCCATTTGCATAGCTCTCACCTCTTAATTTATTTTATCCATTATATCAAATATTTAAGCGGATTTCACTACTTGATTGGTAGTGCTTTATATAATATCCAGATTTCAACTAAAATCTATTATGAAAAATGACTATTAATGGGGATATTTGGACTTAAGTCAATATCTTGGACACAAAAAATTGAACAAATTAAGCAGCTAATAATTGTTTTTCATATTCATTAGGAGTCATATAGTCAATAC
>NZ_PVNB01000056.1 GCF_003001995.1 Orenia metallireducens
AGGGTGGAAGTGTTGGACATCCGTTTTGGACGTTGGACACTTGAAGATGGTTGGATTAATAATATTTTAAAGACTTATAGTAAAGAGAACAAAGGTATTAGGATTACTATTAAAAAAGGAATTAAGTTAATTGAACACCCACAAATTAAAGTATTACTAGAAGGTGTTGAAGAGGGATATAGAAATTCTGCACAGTATGCCTTAGCCCTTGCCTGTAAATATGATGAGCTAAGCTTAGAAGAAGCAACAGAACTAATTTTAGAACAGAATAAGAGGTGTAGTCCTAGTGAAAGAGAGAATAAGGTTAGAAGTATTATTAAATCTGCTTATAGAAGTAAGAAAGGTCTATCTAGTATTAGGGTAGCTGAAATAGTAAGCGGGATTACAGGAAAGGAAGTAAAGCCTGATTATAGCCTGTTTGTAGCTTGTAAAGAAAGTATTGATATCAAGCAGAAGAACCGAAATAAAGGGGCTTATACTGCTAAAGAGGTTACGGTAAGAAAGGTTGTTAAAAAAGCCTTGGAACTAATTAGAAAAGGGGTTAAGGTATTACCTTCAATCAAGGAAATGGCTAAATTAACAGGGGTAAGTGCAGGAACTTTAAGAAGTAGAGGTATTTGGAAAACTATTATTAAAATTTTGCAAAGTATAGGATTACAATTAAATAAAGAAGCTCACTATCATCATAAGTATATAATTCTCGATAAGGCTAAGGAAATACTTAAAGAGGGTAATAGTAGTATGATTAATTTAAATAACCTAGAAGCGATTTTAAGAGCCTATAAGACAAAATATTCTATAGTGGATATACTCAATCAAAAAACAGAGAAAGAAGTGAATTCATTTATTGAATTAATCACAGGTGAAATAATGGCTAATAGTCCACCTTAAGATTCAATTTAGGGGGGTATCGCAAATACACTATATAGACTTCTTATGCTTGTCTCCTATTTCTTTATGTTCTTAATATTTGTATTATTGGTTATTATTAATTTTTGTTAGTTTTTTTTATTATGTTATAATGTTGTGGGTATTTTATTTTTTTTATTTGATTTGTGTATTACTTTTGTAGCACTTTAATGATGAAAAATTAGAATTATTATTTTTAAATAATTGTTGTAGTAAATTAGGAGGTTATTGAAAATGAGTAAAAAAAATAAGTTAGTTAAACCTTTTGTTAAATGGGCTGGAGGAAAAAGACAACTACTTACAGAAATAAGAAAACATATTCCTCGAGATATTTCTACATATTATGAACCTTTTATAGGTGGAGGAGCAGTTCTTTTTGATTTGCAGCCTAAAAAAGCTGTAATAAATGATGCAAATGAAGAGCTTTTTAATGTATATAAGGTGATAAAAAATGATGTAGATAATTTAGTTGAGGATTTAAAAAAACATGTTAATGAAGAGGATTATTATTATGAGGTAAGAGCTTTAGATAGAAGTGCTGATTATGATAAATTATCTGATGTAGAAAGAGCGTCTAGAATTTTGTTTTTGAATAAAACTTGTTTTAATGGACTTTTTAGAGTAAACCAATCTGGTGAATTTAATGTTCCTTTCGGGAGATATAAAAATCCTGCAATTGTAAATGAAAAAGTATTAAGAGCAGTAAGTAATTACTTAAATAGTAATGATATTAGAATTCTAAATGAAGATTTTACAGAAGCAATTAAGGGAATGAGAAGAGAAGCCTTTGTTTATTTTGACCCTCCTTATCATCCTATTTCTGATAGTTCTTCTTTTACAGGTTATACTGTAGATGGTTTTGGTGAAAAGGATCAAAGAAGATTAAAGAAGTTATGTGATGATTTAACTGAGCGAGGGTGTAGGTTTATGTTATCTAATTCAAGTGCACCTTTAATCTTAGACCTTTATGAAAAAGATTATAAAGTAGATTACATAGGAGCAAATAGGAGTATTAACTCTGTAGGAGATAAAAGGGGAGAGGTTAAGGAGGTTTTGGTTAGAAATTATTAATTGTTTCTGTTGGAGGAGGTCAATGATGGCTAAAAAAGGGAATGGAAATACTCATAGAATTGTAGATAAAGAATGGGCTAAAATATTTGATAAATATTCTATTATTGAAGAGGTAGAAAAACAAGGCTTTTTTAAAATAACATCTACTGAAATTAATGAATTTAAAGAAGCAAGGTTGATGACAAAGTTTGACCATAGAAGTAGCTTGCCTAATCTTTTTTATGTAAATGATTTAAGTATATTACCTATAACTCGTGGTGAATATGTAATAGGTAAATTTAATGCTTATCAAAAATTAAACTTAGATTATAATAGCATTAAAGTTCAAGAAATGGAATTTCCAGAATGGATTCAAAGTATAAATCCTAAAAACTTGTATTCTGAAGCTTCTGCTTTAAAATGTGCATATGTTACAGGAATGATAAAAGATGTTATGGAAGAAGAAATAATTGTTCCTGCTGTTAGTGGAAGAATGTCAACCTCAAGTTTTGATTTTAAGATTAATCATAGTTTGAAAAAAGATATACAAATGGATATAGGAATAGAAAATAGTCAGTGTGAAATAGATGCAGGATATGAAAGTCTTAATCAACTTACGTTGATTGAAGCTAAAAATTCGTTTTCAGATGATTTTTTAATTAGACAAATGTATTATCCTTATAGATTATGGAGTAAAAAAATAAACAAACCAATTACACCTATATTTATGATTTATTCAAATGATATTTTTAGTTTTTTTATTTATAGATTTAAAAATCCATTATATTATAATTCTTTAGAGTTAATCAAAGAAAAACACTATACTATTAAAGATAAAGATATTACTCTTAATGATATAGAAGAAATAATGAAAAACGTTAAAATGAAAGATGAACCTAAGTATCCATTTCCTCAAGCAGATAAGTTTAATCGGATTTTAGATTTACTAAAATCCTTATATGAGAATCCTTTAAGTATAGAGAATATAACTCTTATGTATGATTTTAATCAAAGACAAGCTCAATATTATTCAAGAGCTGGTATGTATTTAGGGTTAATTGAATCTAAAGATAAAGGAATAGTTAAACTATCTAAATTAGGAGAAAAAATTATTTCTAAAGGTAAGAGAGAAAGAAATTTAAGTTTAGTAAGATGTATTTTAGAACATAAAATTTTTTATGAAGTATTAAAACTATATTTAGAAAAATGTTGTCCTCCTTCTAAAGAAGAGATTATTGATATTATGGTTAAAAATAAAGATAAAATTTATAATGTTAATAGTTTAAGTACAATTGAAAGAAGAGCACAAACTGTTTTTAAATGGATAGAGTGGATTTTGGATTTACAATCTTAGTGGAAAGTAGGAAATAAAGTGAGTATAAAAAAAAGTGAGTTAAAAGATATTGTTACTATAGAATTAAAAAAACAATTAAAAGAAGAAAATAAAACTATAAGATACTTAGAGGATAATGGATTAGAATTATGTGCAGATTGGCTTGAAGGAGAAATTTTAGATAGAAATCTACAAATATCTCAAAATGAAAAAACAGAATATATAGATTATATGATTAAGGTTTTTTATGGAAAGATAGATGAGATTTTAAATCTTTTATAAGTAATTAAATATAAATATTTAAGGTGGAATAGCAGTTATTATTTTAAATAGGATATAACTGTTATTTTATTTTTTGTGAATAAAACTCTAATATAATTGAAATGAGCAATCGGACAAGTTATAATAAATATGCAAGTTAATAATACTCTATTTTCTAAAAAATAGAGTTGATAGGCAGGTTTTAGGAGGAATTTTAGATTTATGGCTAAAAGGGGAAGAAAGATACCAGAAGTATTAACTATTGAGGAACAAAAGAATTTTCTTAATGTCTTTAATATTAGATATCCAACACAATTAAGAAATAAGGCTATGATTAGATTAATGTTAACTACTGGGTTAAGATTATCAGAAGTCATTAATCTAAAATGGCAGCATATTAACTTTAGAGCAGGTAAATTAAAGGTGGTTGAAGGCAAGGGAAGAAAAGATAGAATACTTTGGGTTGGAGAGCAAACCTTAAATTTATTATCTAACTGGAAAGAAAAACAGTCTAAAAAGTTAGAGGAAAAAGGAAGAGATAATCAAGCAGGACTAGTATTTACTAGTTTAACAGGTAATCAATTAAATTCTGTTAATGTTAGAAAGATGGTTTATAATTATGCTGAAAAGGCAGAGCTTCAAGAAGAAGTAACTAAGCATTATAGGGATAAAGCAGGGAATCAGTTAGAAGAAACTTATCAAGAGAAGAAAGTAACTCCACACACTTTAAGACATACCTATGCAACTGATCTATTGAGAGAGTGTCATAATTTAGAGAAAGTTAGAAAGGCTTTAGGGCATTCAGATATTTCTACTACTCAAATCTATACCCACCTTGTTGACGAAGAACTTGAAGAGGATATGAAGGCGTTAGATAATAAATTTGAAAGCTAAAAAACATGATATAAAACCCGATATCGGATATCGTGAAAAAATAAAAACACGATAGAAAACATGATAAAACCTGATATCGTGTTTCACTTAAACCTGATAAAACTCCATAAGAAACTTGATAGAAACCTGATAAAAAACCCGACAGAAAACCCGATAACTAAACAGAATTAATCCCTAGTGAAACCCCTAAAAACCCCTGTAGAAACTCTAGGGTAATTTTAAAAACCCCTGGAAAAACTCCAAAGAAACCCTAGATAAAACCCCTGATTAAAACAACAAATATGTTAACGTATAGCAGAGATATGTTAAAAAACTCGTCAAGAAACTCGTTAAACTCGTGACGAATTAGATTAAAACTCGTTAATAACTCGTTAGCAAATTCGTCAAAATACGTTAACGTAAATCGTTAGATACGATACCTATACGTTATGAGATACGTTATTTATACGATAAATTATACGTTTTCCTATACGTTAATTTAATACTGTATATCTTATAGTATTAGGCTAGATATAGATAAGGGTATAGATTAAGATTAAGTTGTAGGAGGATAATAATATTTTAACTAGAAATATAGGGTAGGTATCTTTGTTTAAGGTCTAATCGAGATAAAGAAGTTATATTTACTGTTTATAAATTCAGTTTGAGTAAGGTTGAGAGTATTAAGGACTTGAGGAAATGATTTAAATAAAGAAAAGTATTAATAATCATATTGCCATAATTAGAAAATAAATTCACATTAATTGATAATGATAGTTAATATCGTTATATATGAGATGAATTATTAATATTAATATTGTCTTTTAAAATTAGATTAAATCTGCTAAAATAGATATAGAAATAAAATTAATTTACAGATTGGAAAAATTATGCTATACTAACATCAGTTGTTTAATCAAATATTAAAATTAATTAGTCAAAAAATAAAAGAATAGCCATCACCACTATTAGATTGGTGCGTCCAACACCTTTCTAATTTCGATAGGAGAAGAATACACCTTCTCTATCTAGTAGCAACAGCCTTAACATTCTGTAAATATTATAGCAGAAATTAAGAAGGCTATCAAGAAAAAATATGCTACTAAATAGAACTAATCTAAGAGGACTTGGGTTAGATAGGGAAAAACTTCTCTATTTATCCTAAGTCCTTTTTTCTTTGTAATCATAAAAATAAGACAAATTAGAGAACAGAAAGGAGGGAAATAGTTATGTACTCCCAAGAAACAAGGAGTTTTTTAAAGCTATTTATACCAACTCAAAAAGAATATCATAGATTAGAAGAAGCTAGAAAAGATTTTAATACTCAAGGATTTTCTATGGTTTTAGGATATAACTTTAATAATAATTCTAATTTTGCAGATTTAGAATTTTTAGAAAATCCTAAAGACTTAGCAGAAGTAAATAATTTATATCTTGCAGAGGAATGTGATAACTATTTCACTCCTAATTTATTTTTAGGTAACAAGTATGACCGTACAGGAAGCAGCAGAAAGGTTTCTAATAAGGTTTGTTGGCTACAAGATGTATTCATAGATATAGACGGTACAAATGGCATTACAGACCCTTTAGAAGCTCAAAAAGAGCTATATCAAGCATTACATAAGTTAGGAATCCCTCGACCTAGTGCTTTAGTCCATACCTCAACCAATCCTGATGTTCATTTACAAGTCCATTGGTTGATAGATCCATTATGGATTTATGATAATAGGCAAGGTCAAATTGACCATATCCAGCTTAAAGAGTGGTATAGTTTAGTAGTGGAAGCAGTAGCTAATTTATTAGCTTCAAAATTACCTAATTGGAAGATAGATATTGCTAGAACTAGAGATATTACTACATATGCTAGATTACCATATTCTTATAATCAAAAGACTGGACAAAGGGTGGAAGTGTTGGACATCCGTTTTGGACGTTGGACACTTGAAGATGGTTGGATTAATAATATTTTAAAGACTTATAGTAAAGAGAACAAAGG
>NZ_PVNB01000057.1 GCF_003001995.1 Orenia metallireducens
TAGTTTTTATTGACTATGATTATTATCTCTAGGATTTAGGTGTCTGACTTTGTTATTTTTAGGTAAATGTTTTATCTGATTTTTGTAAAGTGGTGTTAAAAAGTTAAAAACTAAATTTATTCTGATAAAACAACTCTACTCTTTTCTTATTCTATTTAGTTTTTATAGTAAGCTAAATAATACTATTGCTAATACAAGAGTAAGACTGAAGTGAATAATCATGAAATAATGTACCCAATCTTTACTTCCGCCTATTATTGCTTTAAATCCAAATCCTATAACTGGAAGATTTACAATCACAATTAACTTTAAGAAGTATATTCACTTAAGACCTCCTTAACTGTATTGGTAAAATTAAATTCAATATTTTACAATAATATATCAATATTTTCATATTTAAATGAGATTAACTACTGCTTATGTTTCATTAATCATTGAAAGTATAATATATCTTATCTCTATAATCTTTCCATTCAAATTCAGATAATTTATAGTTCCAATGTCTGTATAACGGTATTATTATCCTACCAAGTTTATTTTCTTCTGGCATAATAAACTCTGCTTTCTCATAATTACTTTTATAATCTTTCCCTTTCTTAACATCATAGCACAATACATCTCGAATTTTTCCGGCAGTAATGAAAACAGGAATAGATTTATCAAATAGAGAGTCTAACTCTTTACGTAGACAAGGTACCCATAACTCTGCAATCTCTGACCACTTATCATTTTCAGTCGTTTCATACTTAAAATAATTCTTACATAAATTTTGTACATATAACTGTTCTAGCTTTAATCCAACCTCTTTCAAATTCCCCAATGTCATCCTGAAATATTTAGAATCCTCTTTCTCTTCTAAACCAAATACATACTCAAGTTCTTCATTATTATTACTTGGGTCTGCACCAAGAACAACTGCTTTTACCTTATTTATATCATAATGATATTCTTTGGGATAAGGTTTCAAATCTAAACAATATTCTTTATAAACCTCATGATTTAATAAATAATCTAAAATTTCAACTTCATCAATTATTGTAGCCAAATAAATCACCCTTTCTATTAGTTAAATTATTCTTTTAAATATCTAAAAATAAACTACTTTCTATTTACACCTTCATAATTTAATAATGTATCTGTAAATATATCACTTGCCAATCCTATTAATAAATACTCTAAAAAAGTAAGGGATGTCTGACCAAATTCCTCCCATGGACCTATATCTTCTTTTCTCCATGCTCTAATCCAAAAATAGGTTTCTTCTCTTAACTTAGGAGTTATAGAATTGACCTCTTCAAATAACCTATCTCCCCACTCCTTATATTTACGATTCTTCTTTTTATCAGAATGACCAGGTAACACAATTGCACTTAAGTCCCCTATATGATAAGCATAATTATACCCCCATCTACAGAACTTTCCTCTATTTCTTTCTATATTAGCTATATTAATAGATAAATTACCGCCCTTTCTTCCATACTTTTCTGATTTTCCTATATAAAGTGGTATTACTCCATTATCTCTTTTCCAATACATCATATATATTAAGCCTTCATAATCTTCCTTTCCAGAATTGAAATCATCAATTACTTTATTAACCTCTGAAATAACTAGATTTTCCATCTCTTCATTACGTTTTAATATCTTCCTAACCTTTTTACCATAATCAAAGCTATTTACAAATAAACCATCTGTTTCAAATAAAGGAACTCCCTTCTCTAAAACATTATACTCTTTACAAAAATCATTCCAAATCTTTATTTTATCCATATTAAGACCTCCATTACTTATCTTTACGATACTTATACAAAATGTCTAATAATAAATTTGGATTTTGATATATATCTTCAAAAACTATCTTTCCTTGCTTCTCTATCTCTTTTGCAAGTAGATTAAATAAGTAACCTTTAAGCCCAACCAATCCATAACCAAAAGAAGATGCATCATCTTGTCCAACTTCTAAAAAGTAATACGGTTTCTCATTAGGAATCTTCTTACTACTACTTTTACTAGCCAAAAATATCAACCTTTTCTTTTTACTTATATTAC
Organism: Orenia metallireducens; assembly: GCF_003001995.1. GTDB lineage: Bacteria > Bacillota > Halanaerobiia > Halobacteroidales > Halobacteroidaceae > Orenia > Orenia metallireducens_B. Next base: position 2,050 of record NZ_PVNB01000057.1, read on the forward strand.
TTAGTGGCAGCTGTAAGGAACGCAAATACCTATCTCCTAGCAAAAAAATTATTAAATCATAATCTTTAATTACTATTTCCAAATTCCTTTTTATGTTCAGAAAACTAGACCATTCATCTATTTCTTTACTCTTCATAGAATTGAAAGTTACTTCATAAGGTACAATCTTCTTAGCTTCATCAATCAAACCATACCCTGCTGAAATTATTTTTAAATCTACTATACAATTACCATATTTAGCCCTTAAAGAGGACAGACCTTTCACAAGTTGAATATGCTGCATACCTTTATACATTTCTATAGCCGGCAAAGACTTTTTAGATAATTCTTTTTCCCTCTTCTCCAATACTACAGAATCTAAAAAATCCTCTTTTAATAACTTATATTTAGAGTTAACTGCTTTTTTAGAGGTACATGATGAAACTACAAGTATATTCAAAATATCACTCCTAATTATTTGTATAAGATTAAAATTAATTTAATTCCTTTAATAAATTAACTATATTATAATTCTTATAACTTTCAGCAATTTCTATTGCCCTGAAACCAAGGTCATTTTTAGCTTTGATGTCTGCTCCTAATTCTAATAGTTTCTTGACTAGCTCATATTCACCAAATTCACAAGCTAACATAAGTGGAGTATTATTATAGCTATTTGTATCATTTATCAATTCTTGATCTGCTACTTCTAATATACTGTTAATTATTTGCATAATTTTATCCTTATCCTCGCAATTATCAACTACAGAAGTAGGTAAAGGTAGATTTATAACAAGAGGAATAGGTCTTAAGTTTAAAATAGCAAAATATAAAGCACTGGACTTATAGGTTGATAGAGCATATATACAGTTATTATAATAGCCCAGTATATTTTCAACTGTACCTTGACTTGCTATAAATGATAATGGATAATCATAGTTAAACCCAATCTTTTGATGAACATCTACACCTTTATCAATTAATCTTTGTACAGTGTCAACTAAGCCATATTGAATTGCTAAACTTAAAATACTATTACTCTTCTTTTTAGTAACTACATTAATGGTTTCCTTGTTAAGAAAACTATCCTGGAATAGTAATTCAAATATATTAAAATACTTATTCTGCAATGCCATAATAAGAGCTGTAGAGCTATCTTCAAATCTATCTGCAAGTTCATTCTGTCTATAGATCTCATTTACATCAGCTCCTAGTTCAAGCCACTTTCTAACCTCATCTTCATTCCCAAATAAAGAGTTCATCATCAGTGGTGTCATTTTTTTAGTACCAGTTCCTTTTTTACTTTGATTGGCATGTCCAAATTTCTTAGATTCCCAATCATCTATGTCTATAATAATATTATCCCTTTGACCTTCTTTAAGTGATTTCATCTTATCCTTGCTAACACTTTTAAAATAATATTTAGGAGCAAAATAGTTTAAAAACATCTTTTTATAGTCCCTAATAATATAACTTTCAACATCTTTAAGATAAAGCTTATAATACCCCTGCTCTATACCTTGCCTATAGAATTTTTTAAATAAGTTCCATTTTTCCTCATAAGCTGCTAATAGAAGTCCTTCTATTATGATATATTTTTGATATCTACCACCTCTATACAAAACAGTCTTAAAATCCTTTTTATAATACTTTAATCCCTCTTTAAAATCACCTAACTGTATTTTGTATCTCCCATAATACAAATCAACTTGATAGTCATAAACTTTATTATAAAGTTTATTTCCTCTAAGTTCATCGAATAACCTCTCTAAAATCTTCTCTTCATCTTTTTCTTTCTCTCTTCTGTGATTAGCTAATATGTCTAAAATATCTAACCCAGATAAAAACATCTCTCTTTTAACATTGAGTTTCTTTAATTTATCTCTAATATTTAAAGCTTTTATTATGTTAGATTCTCTTAAAGCTCGATCAAATTCTTCTTTTATATTTTTGATTTTATCATATTCCTTATCTTCATAACCCAGATGAAACAATAAATTATTTATTATATCTAAAGTTTCTTTAGTTACAAATCTTGCTCCTATATTATGTTGTTGGTTATTTATTTTATTTAAAGTATCAATATAATTACCTATAAAAAGATCAACTAATTCAAATGTCTTATCTTTACCAAAGTAGCTAATACTTTTTTTAAAACAATATTGAATTAATCTTGCCCAGTAAAATCTTCTTTTTAATACATCTTCATTAAAACCCCCATATCTACTTAGGAACAATTCATAATCCACTTCACTATAAGTGTATTCTATTCCCTTAAGTAAATCTGCAACACTAACTTCACTTAAAATTAATTGTCTAGATAGTTCTTTTAAACTTAATTTATTCTTTTTTACAAAATCATTTATTTCTTTTAACTTATTGTCTTTATCTCTAATATTAGTAATGACTAAACCTTTTGTATTATTAAATTTTATCTTACTTAAAGATTCTATATTATCTGTATTAGGTATAATATCTTGATTTACCCATTTATTAATTTCAGCTTTAGCAGAATCTAAATCAATAGAGTCTTTTTTTATAAAATTTTTTTCTTCTTTGAAATTCTTTTTTAGCTCTTCCCAAGTTTCAAACCCAGCTATTTCTTTCCACCAATTAAATAATCTATTAATTGGATATGATATTTTATCTTTTGATCTTGCTGGTAAAAACCAGATATCCTCTTTAAAAGCAACAATATTTATACTTGTTAATTTTTCTAATTCAGCCGCCTTTACACCCATTATTCTGATGAAAAATTCAGAGAAAACTGTCCATAATATATCTTCATCATTGGCATTATGTACTTCTACTTCATTTATTATACATTGATATTCTCTAATTACTTCAGTAATCTGATTATAAAAGGTATAATAGTCCTTACTGTCTTTTTCAAAGAATAAAAGTAAAATCTTATCTACTAATATCTCAAGTATCTCTTTTTTAACGCCTGTTGTTCTACCTATACCTTTTTTCCAATCTGATATATCTTTTGAAATGGCATCTATATCTACATCTAATCCCTTAGCAATAAAGCTTATAATCTCTACAACTTTAGGGAATCTACATAATTTTTTATTCTTCATTTAATCACTCCATAACTATATTTTTAACATCAAAACCGATAAAAAAGTCAAATATAATTTTTCTAAATTTTTGTTATTCTAGTGATTCTATAATTTAAAATTATATATGATATTATATTAGTAGCAATTCTAAAAGGGGGAATTACTTATGAATAAAGCAAATGACCAAAGAGCAACTGTCAAAAATCCTACCAGTCCAGACTTTCAAGCTAATAATAATAATAAGTCTAATCAACTAAATTCTAATAATTATCGATACCAAGGAGGTGGAGAGTTGAGTATTAAAGATTTTATTAATAAGTTAGAACTTGAAGATAAGATTAATAGGACAGAGATTGCTAAGTATATTCAAAAAGAATTAAATACTGATACAGTAGATGGTATGTATTTTTTAGATGATAATGGTTATCTATATTTTAGTATAATAGCCTCAAAAGCTTTTTGGATATTTTCTTTTGCACCTTTTAATAGCCGGATTAATGAAAAAATTTCTATAGACTACTATAGATTGTCAGAAATCAGAAATGTAAAAAAGAATATTATAATAGAAAGTTCTTATTCTACAAAATCAGATGAACAGATTAAAAAATTAACAATCGATATAGTACCAGGTGAATATATAGATAGAATAACTTTATCACAAGAATTAGAAACAGTACCTTCTTCTAATCAAGACAAATTTGCTCTTAATCTGCTTAATGGGGAATGTAAAGGTATTAATTCTTTAAATAAATTTTATTATTCATTAATTAAAGCTCTTAATAATTAAAAAAGGAGGTGAAAATACATATGAATAAATCAGAGAGAGATCATCATTCAGATCAAATGAATCCCAATAATGATTCATATCAAGACAGAATAGATAACCATGCTAATCAATTGAATCCTAACAATGAAAGATACCAAGGTAAGTAATTTATAGTAAAATCAAATTTCTATAAGTCATTTTCTAAAAAGTGGCTTATAGAACTTCTTATATGAAAAGTTGACTAAAATATAAATATATATAAAATTACCTTTACTAAGAATATATTACCATAGATTTCATAAGTACACAAATGCCCCAGAAACATTTTTATAATCCATATAAAAATCAACTAATAAAATAATGAAAGGGATTGTAAAAGCAGCACAACCACCTGCTATCACAATCCCTAAGACCAACGCCCAGTTCCAGTCCTTCCAAACAAGATAGCTACAACCTGTTAGAACAGGACCCC
>NZ_PVNB01000058.1 GCF_003001995.1 Orenia metallireducens
AGACTAATCAAAAAGCAAATTAAAGTATATTGATTTGTGAATTAATTCACTCTATTTTAAGCTTTTTAAATAAAACTTTTAGATAGTTGACTTTTTCCTTGATGAAAAAGTAACCAAACCTACGGGTTCATTCTTAGAACCCTTCGTGATAAATCCAATCAAGAAGAAAATTAAACTCACTTAGCAATCAACATCTATTAAAATTGATATATATTACCTCTAATTCAAAGACTATGCTGTAACTAAATTACCTAAGAATACTTGCTTCGTTCAAACAATAATTTTCTTCACCTTCAAAGACTTTAACTGTCAACAGTACACTGAGATAAAAGTGTCGCAATATCTATTTATTGGGTCATTTTTCTTACTAGAATAAGATTATATAACTTATTAAGGAGGATTATAATGGAATTAAACAGAAAAGCTCTATTTAAAAGCTTTTTATTATATCTTGGTCTATTGATTCTAATAGAACTAAGCTCAGTCTTTAGCAAAATATATCTATCTGAAAAATCAGTCTTAACATTGGCAGGTATTTGGATGTTATTAACTATTCCAATCTATATTTTATCTAAGAAGATAAAGTATCTAAACTATACCTATTCAGTCTTCAATGCTTTAATTGCAGGAGTTGCCATAGGCTCATACTACTCCTTTAAAGCAGTAAATCTAGATAATATCTTCTTCTGGATTGTGGGCTTCTGCTTAGCTATGGTGATCAACCATTGGCTTATAGTTATTACTAATAACTATAAAAAAATCAGCCTTATCAACATCATATTGAGTTTAATAGGAATGGGACTAACAATCTATCTCTTGATTACTCTTAACTCCAGCCTAGGTACTTATCTTTTATTCTTAACGGTTATCTATCTCTGCTTCTTTATCGCTCTATATTTGAATAAAGAAGAGAGCTTTAATTATTTGGATTTAGTCAATTTTGCCTCATTACTTATGTTTGGAGGAGTATTTTTGATTATTCTAATTATTATCACAGAAGGTGATGGAGTAGAATTTTTGGATATGAGCTGGTGGAAAGATGGGAAAAGGAGAACCTGATGAAAGATAATATTTATAGTATTAAGCTTGCTTAAGTGCTTATTTAAAAGAGATATTTCCGACATACTTCATGAATAACCATAATACAGAGTTATTTCCAACATAGAGTGTCGGGAAGATAATAGTTATCTGATAGAAATTAATTCCTTTTATTTTATATTAAGGAAATAAACAACAAATATTGATTAAGGGAGATGAATATTATGAGTAACAATTTTTATAAGTATCATGCTTTAGGAAATGATTACATAGTTATTGATCCAAATAAAACTGAAATTGATTTAACTGAAGAGGCCATAAAAATTATTTGTCACAGAAATTTTGGGATAGGTTCTGATGGTATTTTATTTGGACCAATATTTGAAGAGGATAATATTAATTTAAAGATTTTAAATCCAGATGGAAGTGAAGCAGAAAAGAGTGGAAACGGAATTAGGATATTTTCTAAGTATCTAGTAGATCAAAATTATGTAGAAAGTAAAAAGTTTAAGCTCCAAACGTTAGGAGGAGAAGTTGCAGTTGAAGTATTAGATGATACCGGAAATTTAATAAAAGTTGATATGGGAACAGTAACTTTTCAGAGTGATTTAATTCCTGTACAAGGAGAAAGCCGTGATGTAGTTAATGAGAATTTAGAGGTAAATGGAGAAGACTTTAAAGTGACTTGTCTTTCAATAGGAAATCCTCATTGTGTTATTCCAAGGTCTGAGATTTCTAAACAATTAGCATTAGACTTAGGTCCTTATGTAGAAAATCATGAGATGTTTCCTAATAGAATAAATATGCAAATTTTAAAAGTTATTGATAAAAATAATATTGAAATAGAGATATATGAGCGAGGTGCAGGATATACACTGGCATCAGGAAGTAGTAGTTGTGCTGCTGCAAATGCTGCATATAAATTAGGTCTAGTGGACAGAAATATAACAGTTCATATGCCAGGTGGGGAAATAGAAGTTGAAATTAAGGAAGATGGACATGTTTACATGACTGGAGGAGTATCAAGTGTTGCAAAAGGTGATTTTACTAGTGATATGTGGCTAGAGATTAGAGGTTAAATATTAAAGATTAAACCAGTTTTAGAAAAGCAAAAAGAGGGGCAGGGATGACTTATGTTGGATTTATAAGTTTACCTTGAGATTAGAGCATTAAAGGGGACGTCGCCAAGCTGTGGGACGTCATATAAATACTATCCTCTTCCAGTAGTCTTCACATTACCACTTCAGTCACTATAATGAACAAGCTAACAATCAGCAACAGTATTTCTACACTAGCTCCACTATTTTCTTGAGCTTATTTATAAGCTTATTTAACATTACTCATCCCCTCCTATTGGTATTGTTGCCAATTATAGTGGGATGATACATATTATTTTTGTTAGGAGTATTTTTGATTACCTCTCTCCTACTCTGCTTTGTGAGGGAGGTAATTGTGATATTGATTAAAGATTTAATTAAAATAGATATTAACGACATCAATTTCGTAAATACCTCTGTATATAGAGTATTAACGACACTGGTGTCGTAAATCTAAAAAGTTATGTGACATGCGACTAAAGTAATTATTAAAAATTGAAAGGAGTTAATTTATGACAGATAATAAATTTAAAAAATTTAAAAGCTTAGCAATTTATATATTGCTATTTTTTAGCATTTGGGCTATATATGAGATAGGAATTGCTCCATATATTGAGAACAATTATTCTGAAAACATTCTTGCTTTTTTTAAGTTTTTTATAAAATTATTCATCTGGATTGTGCCAGTATTTTTATATCTTAAATTTCACGATAAAATTGATCCATTATCTTATTTAAAATTAAAATATAATATTAAACAAGGATTAATAGGAGCACTTGGTTTGAGTTTAATTTTTATTACTTATAATGGTTTAAGAGCGTATTTGATTGGAAATTTAAAATTAGATGTAAGTCTTAGTATAAACACTTGGATTAATGGGATTGTGTTTGTAGGGCTGACAGAGGAAATTGTATTTAGAGGATTCTTTTTAAAAAAACTTTGGGATAAGCTATCCTTTAAAAAAGCAATGATTGTTTCTTCATTATTATTTGTTTTTATTCACTATCCTGTTTGGTTTGTTAAAGGCAACTTAGTTTTTCCTAATTTAATTTTTAGTTCCATTTATATATTTGTTATTGGAATTCTAGAGGCATATATATTTAAAAAGACTGATTCATTATGGGCTTGTATAATAAGTCATTCCATACATAATTTGATTGCTTATATATTATTCAAATAAAAAGATTGGCTTTTCTCGAAGACCGTCGCACGTCACATAACAAGACGTTAGCTACACCTAGATTAAGTGGGGAATAGCAAGATGGGATAAACTTATGTGAGACTTGGTGCTTGGATGCGGAATTGGGAGATAGGAGTGGCGTCGCGAACCTCTGGGACGTTATGTGAAATTATCAGTTTGAAGTTTTTGAGCATATTTGCTTGTGGAAGGTAATGGCTTAATTTTTAATATGTATTATTTTTATAATAGGTATAGGTGTTAGGGGAGATTCTATATGAATGAATATGAAAAGATTGTTAAAAAATTTTGGAATTGTTTTGATAACGGTAATTTTGATGAGACTAAAAAGTATTTAGAGGCTAATATCATAGTCAGGTGGCCTAATACACGAGAAATTTTTAGAGATAGAGATAGTTTTGTTTTAGTTAATAAAAAATATCCTGGCAGATGGAGGATAAGGATAGAGAAATTAATTAGTAAAGGAGATGAAGTTGTTTCAGTTGTCAAAGTAGAATCTGAAGATAGGGTACAAAGTTTTTATGCAACATCTTTTTTCTCATTTGAAGATGGCTTAATTAGTGAAATAACTGAGTATTGGGGAAATAATGGAGAACCTCCAGAATGGAGAATTAAAGAGAAGTTATCAGAACGGTATTGATATAATAAAAAATAAATTGTTTATTTGAGTCAATTATGTAATTCTAGTTTTAATTAAAATTACTGTTATCAAATTTTAAAGGGGAAGAAGGAAATGATGGAATTTATATATTTGATTGTAGAGGGGATTATATATATAAGCAAATTTCAAAATCAATTTTTCCATATGGAAAAATAATTTTAGAGCTATAAATTTATCAAATTTTCATCTAAAACTAGATAAATAATACCATCAAAATCATTTGTAAATAAATGTAACTTATTTTTGGGTATACTATCCCCCTAAAATCTTAAAAACTTTTTAAAATAATTAGGTATATTTAAATTAAGCTGCTTTTGAAGTTTGAGAGTTGATTTTTTCAATAGCAATCTTAGAAGTTATCAATGCTATGCAACTCAAAAGCACATGAGTTCTCACTTTTTTAGCACCAATAACTTTTATATTTTCTAGATTTAAGTTTTCTTTTAATCTAGAAAAACATCGTTCTATACTTGTTCTTTTATTGTATATCTTTTGCCAATTTTCTGACCCTCTATGAGGAGTTGATACAAATCGTGGATTATCTTTAACTCTAGTTTTAACAACTCTTCCATAGTTAGAGTCTGAACACCATGCAGAACCATGGGGACAATTAACTTTACCCAAAATATGAGGACATCTGAATTTATTGTAACCATTATGATGACCCCAATAAATCATTTTATAACCAGCACTACATTCTGGAGTTCCATTAAAATCATAAAACCCTTCGGGTGGTTGTTTAGCATTACGCTTATTTATTGGAATAATTGCTTGTACTTTATAGTTGAAATGTATTTTTTCATATATTTCATTAACATCATATCCTGAATTCATAGCCCAATATTTAGGAAGGGTTTGGTTATTTTCTTTAAGAAATTGATGTATTTCTTCAACTAAAGATAAAGCATTTTCAGAATCAGCTTGATTAGCTGGAGTTATGTTAAAAGCTAAGGGTAATTCACTTTTAGAATCACAAGCCATATGCACTTTCCAACCATACCATTTAAGTTTATTACCATGAGAGTCATTTTTGGAACCCCAATCAGGGGTGTTAGGATTATTTATGTCAACTTGTTTTCTAGGTTTTGCTCGTTCGTAAGACTCTAATGCACTTGAATCTATAGATACAATTTCTGTATCTATAAGATTCATTTCTATAGCTTTATTCAACAGTTGTAAGTAAAGATTTTCTAATAATGTGCTTTCAGATAATTTATTATAATAACGACTAAAAGTTGCTTCACTAGGAAGATTACCAATGATATCAAAACCACACACGTATCTAAAAACTGGGTCATCATTTAACCTTTTTATCATAGTTTTTCTGTTGGGTATTTGTTCTATTTGCTGAGCTAAAAGAGCTCTAACTATAGGAGTAGGATTATAACCACTACGACCTCTATCAGAATTACTTTTAAGTTCTCTAGATATTTGAGTAAGATCCAAGTTTTCAAAAATTAATTCCAATCTATTCTTTGCTTGCATACTCATTATATCTTCAAAGGAAAATAAACACTCTTGTCGAATATACATAGTATCTTCACCTCTATTTTGTCTTTATATTTGGTGTAGTTACTTAATATATT
>NZ_PVNB01000059.1 GCF_003001995.1 Orenia metallireducens
CAATACACTTGCTCTTCTCTCACTAGTCTCAAATTCCTTACCCCTACTAATAAAACCCTCAACACCTTTAAAAGTGCTAAGGGCTTTCATCATAGTCATAATAGTTACCTCCTCTATTTTCAGTTATCCTATCTATAAACTCTAATGCTTTTATCTGTGTCCATCCGTGTTAATCTGTGGCTAAAAATATTTCGAACTTTATGATTCAGTGGGCTTACTATCAAAGGTCACATGCACGAAACTCTCTGGCAACATAGTAGTCAAAGCCACCCTTTCATTAGCCATCAATGCCGACATATTCCTAATTCCAAAATCAGCATGCTGGTCTAGTACCTTAATAAAAGCATCCTGTCTATCCCAAAGAATAGCACCCATTCCCCAAGCACCAAGAGCTACTTCTCCAGCATTAATCTGAATAGTCTCCACCACTGGAACAGACCAGGTTCTTTTTTGCCCTCCTTCAGTTACCTGCACCCAAATATAATGACCATCAGACCCTTTTAGTAACTCTATCTCCTCCCAATCACTAGGATTAACCACTACTCCAGTTACAGGAAAACCAGTCATCCTAGCAATAGTAATCGCTCTTCTTAAAGTATCAATCTTAGTATCTCCAACCTTACCCTGAGACCATTTATACTGCTGTCTATCTGGGTCAGTTAAAATTCCCTGTAAATTAGGACTAGCCCCATCACCATAAAGAATCTGCCTCTCATCCTCCTGCTTCAATCCATAAATCAAACGATTATCAATATATCCTCTTAATTGCTTGGCATCATCTAGAGCTTGATTAGGTACAGGAATGTAATGAGAGATATCCCGTACATTAGCTGACTCCTTAGTAAACTCAATACTAGATTCAGGAGCAGGACTTCCAACTCCTATAGCATTAGCATTATTGGTATACCCGACCTCCCTTACATACTCAATAGAGTTACTATCAGTAGTCTGTACATTAAGCAAATCACGAATATTTAACTCCTGCTCTGGTGGCATAATAATATTTGGAACTCTAGTTGGAACAGGAATACCCTCTGCTCCAGTCAATCCTTTTCTTCTCATGTTAAATAAACCTTTAAAATGAACAGGATCAGAGCTATCTAAATTTGATTCTCTCATTCTCTTATAAGACTCAGAATCCACAAAGACCTGTCCAAAACTCTTAGTTCTCTGTTGATTCCCAACACCTAAGTTAGGTCTACCCATCTTCTTCTCCAACTCATCAGCCCTACTCTGTAGCTCCTTCATCTCACCACCAATCTCTTTAATCTGCCCTTCAACTTCACTAATAACCTTAGCAGTTCTAGAAGTAGTTTCACCAAAGTTCTTAATCTCGCTTTCTTGTTGGTCTAATAGTTTCTGTAGGTTATTTGTTACACTATCAAACTTCTTACTTAGCTCTTTAAGTTCCATAAATTAATCCCCCTAATTATTAATCTAGTTATATTTTCACTTATACAATAAAAAAGAAGACTAATTAGCCTTCTTAAGTTTATTTCCTATATTCTTTTCTAAACTATCTATTGAAGTAACTAATCTCTCCATTTCTAACTCACTACTATCCTTCTCTTTAACTTCAGTCTTCTCTAATAATCTATCTAAAAGTTCTATTGTCTTAGTTAACACCTCCTTAATATCCTCATTAGCTTTGACTGAAGTGATTAAGGCTTCATCATTCATTGCCCAAGTAACAGGACTAAACTCATATAACTTAAGCTCCTTTAAATGTCTAACCCCATCCTTCCATTCCTTCTTCACTGTATCATAGCCGATACTTAGCTCATTAATCACACCATCCTTCAGCAATATCTTTACATCTTTACCTAAGCTAGTATTACTAATCTGTCCTTTAACAAATAAACCCTTCTTATCCTCCTTCATCTCAATAGGTTTACCAATTGGACTATAAGGGTCATGCTGCCAACAGATTTTTATTCTATCTTTGTTATGCTTTAATGTCTTAGTAAAAGCACCAGGCTGAATTAAATCTCCACCATCATCAACGTTACCAAAGACTGCAGCATAACCAGTGAAGATACCTGTCTCTTGGTCAAAATTTTTGAGTTCAAAGGGAACTCGTTTGGTTTTATATTGCATATTGGAACACCTCCTATTTCTTATTAAAAAAATCAAAGAATTCTAAGTCCTTGACTCCCCTAAATTTATTTATATTTCTAGGTTTCTTATCCCTTATCCTCTATCCCTTATACCTTGCTTTTCTACCTCCTAAATAAGAAAAACACCCAGATAGATTCTGAGTGCTTTATGCTAAAATATATAGTTTTCTTATTATAGATTATATCAGTTATATATAGAATATAACTGTCATTTTTATATCAAGGTTCGTTCAATATGGCTATAAATATATAGTAATTATTAGCTGGTTTAGCTGACGTACGTCAATTTCAACTAATATATTCATTTCTTTTATTATCAAGATTATCTAATATAGCAAATAACATCATAAGAATCTCTTGATATAATTCAAATTGAGCTTTTGCCCAATCTGAATTATGAAGTGGTCGAGGTCTTCCAATAAAACCATTATATATATCACCAACTTGTTTAAATTTCTTAATTATTTCTTTTTCTTTTCCGTGATCAACATCATGCCTTACATTTCTACGAAGATGTTTTAATTTCCAAAGAGCATCTAACTCTTCTTTATTTACTATTTGACATAAACGATTTGCTGTACCTGATCCTTCATATAATAAGAAAAATAAATTATCTATAACTTTATTAAATTTATCTTCATTTGTTGCTATAACATTAGGAATAATAGAAGAAGCTAAAATAGCTTTATTAGTAGGTTTAAAAATATGCTTATCCATTAAATTTATACTATACTCATTTATTTGACATACTAATTTAATAATTGAACAACCTAGTTGATTTATCTTTACAGGTTCTGATTCATTAATTGCTTGATTAACATTTACCTCTAAATCCTCTCTATAAACAAAACCTATATGTTGATTAATAGTAGAAAATATATTAGAATGAGTTTCACTAGATTCAATTGGTTCTTGTAATTCTTTTTCATCAACAAATTCAATCATTTTTTGAGTATTTGTTTGACTTAATATAAGCATATTTCCTACATAGTCAGCTACTTCCATAGCTCTTTTGTATATTTCTTCATTTTTATATTTATACTCATATTGTTTCTTTGCAAAAACTTGATAATTATTAGATAACTGTAATAATTCATTAATGATTACTTCAGATGGGTTATATATATCTATAGTAGTTTTTATTGATGCAATTGAATCTAATACCTTCTCTGATGGAAGCCTTAAATTTGAGAGCTGAGATTTAACCTTGTCTATATTCTTTTGAGTTTTTAAAAGTTTTTTATAATTAGTATTCATATCTTCAATTAACTTATATGGTGCATTAGGAATATAATCAAGAGCAGAAGAAATGTCTTGTAAACCTTCAAGTTTTGAACGGTATTTAATAAAATCATTAAAAAAAGATGTGCTAACACCTACCCCTTGAGGTAATTCTATACCTTTAATTTCTTCTAATAGTGGATACATACTCTTTAACTGCTCTTTAATCCCTGGAGAATTAATAATTTTATTAGCTTCTTCAACTTGTTTTTCTATCTCCTTCATTTGTTTCATAATTGCTTTTATATCATCATAACTCATACTTATCCATCCCCTTTTTAGTATATTAACTCATATCACGACTATTTATAAATCTTCATTGATAATATTAATATAACTATAAGCAAAAAATCCCCATAAACTATCCAATATATAAAATTATCTTATTATCAAAATACAAACCTTTCTATTCTCGATATATTGCAATAGGAGTTATTGATATTTCTGGATATACAACAGATTGTGCCATCATTTCAACTTCTCTAAAAACATCAAACATTTGTTGTAAAGCTACTTCTATATCTGAACCACCTACATTTGAAACAATATTCTCTCTATTTTCCGGAGGTATAGATGCTATTTGCCCAAATATAGTCCATTCAGATACGGGTGCAGTACCATATTTATAAATAATACTTGATATATCATCTCTCAAAAACTCTTTATTTAAATTACCAACTAGTCTAAAATCAGGATAATTCTCGAAGGGATTTAACTTAATTACAATTCTATCTTTATAAAATGTATCAAAAAATAATTTAAACCCTTCTTGCATCCATTTGTCCATTTTTAAATTTGATCTCACTTTTTTTAATTGTTTCTGTCTCTGATTATGTGGTAAATCAGCTACTGTACATTTTGCTATAAAATCGCCAATATCATTAAATTTTTCTAAAACCATACGCATTTGTGTAAAATCATTAATATTAATCTTGCCAGTAGCTAAAATAAATGAATTATCCAATAATAAATCCCTAAACGTATCTTTTTCTAAATCTTCTTCTTTAATGTATTCAGAAATCTTAATAAGTAACTCATTTTCAATAAGGGCATTTTCAACTTTATTATATATGTTATCGTGAAGTGACTTTGTTTCTGTATTCTTATTTTCCCATAAAAAATTGACTCCTCCAATTCCCTTAAGAAAACTAAATATTCCTCCTTCTACACTAGCAGAACCTTGTTGAGAATTTCTGTTTTCTTTACTGGATGTGGTTGCTAACCCTTCTTCTACTTGAGCAATTATTGATTTTAACCTTTCAATATCTAAATAAATAAAGTCACGTATCGAGATACTCATATTAAACTCACTCCCTTATATAAAATTTAATTACTGATATTCTATAACTTTGCTGTATTCTATGAATAAGCCTAAGTATGTCAGCTAAATCTTTTATTAACAAAGTACATCATATAATCTTCTTATTTATAGATATTAACGAAATATTTCGTTAATATCTTATATAACTCAATTATTTACTTCTTATATCTTTCTACATAAGAAAACACACACCTCCATAAATATCCATAATTTTAGAATATATCCCTTATAAATAAAAAAATATATACCAAAAGAACATTAATAATATATAGTTAAAGCTAATGTAAGGGATAGTCCTAGCAGCACAACCACCTGCTATCACAATCCCTAAGACCAACGCCCAGTTCCAGTCCTTCCAAACAAGATAGCTACAACCTGTTAGAACAGGACCCC
>NZ_PVNB01000060.1 GCF_003001995.1 Orenia metallireducens
ATGAAGGTGAAGTTACAGCACAATCACCAGCTTCAGGATTAACATATTTACAAGTTTATGCTGTATATTCCGCTCAGTATGGTGGGTATGAATATTTTTATAATGACCCTAATTTACTTTCTACAAACCATGACCATGGCGGAAACCCATTATATATCATTACACTAGAAGTAGGCTATGGGGATAACAGAATTGCTAAAATGAACGGTAGTCCTTTGTCATCAGTTCATTCTGAAAAATATGACCCCAATGGTGATAATATAATTGATGGCTGGTATTATTGGTGGGATGCAACTGGTTATGAACATGGTAAGTTTACTTATGAAAATACATCAACTAATTACCCATGGAATATAATGTCTGATTGGATTTATATTAAATAAAACCTTACTTATAATCAAGAATCGAAGGATTAATCCTTCGATTCTTGATTATAAGTAAGTTCTTTCAAAGCATTAAGTATTTTTTGATGATTTTTAGCTCCTAATAAATTACCTACCCTTCTAGCACCTTCCAATTTAGCTTCAAATTCTTCAATCCAATTTCTTCTCCCATGACTATCTGCTTTAGTCCTAAAATAACTTGCATTAGGAATATCTTTGGTAAATTCCTTCCAATGGGGTGATTCTTCTGGATTAAAAATCATAATAAAATAAGTGGATTTAGAGATTTTGCCATTATCACATAGTGCTTTAGATATTTTACGAAATTCATCAAAAGTAGCATTAGTAATATCATATTTTTTAGATATTTCCTCTATAGTTGGAGAATCAGTTACTTTCTTATTCTCTGATTTAGATTCATTGATAATATTCTTTATATTAGTATTTTTATTTACTTTAGTATTATTAATTTTAGTATTTTGATAATAATTTACTTGAGAATTAACAGCACTTACTTGCATTTTATCTTCCTCCTTTTTAATATTTTTACAAATAACACTAGTTATATTATATAATTTTTGTATTAATAGTCAAATATTAATTATTGAATTGAATAAACAGATTTAACAAAAATTTTAACTTTATTACCCTTTATTTGCCTCCTCTTAGCATTAGCCTCCAAGCTATAATCATTCCTACCACAACCCGCAGTAATAATTACAGCTCTTCGGCAAGAAGATCTATTGGGGCAAAGAAGTATTTAATCTTATTTTCTCTTAATCATCAACTATAATTGCCAACTCCCTTATCTCCTTCTTAAACTGATCCTCTAAAGCTCCAATAATATAATCTCTTTTAACTGGTCTCATAGTTTCTGGCACAAATTTAGCCACTCTCTCATACTCCTGATTATACTGTTCCAGCTCTTCTGCTGATAATTTCTCATATTTTTCTACAGCCTTCTCTCTAGCCTTCTTCTTGATTTTCTCTTCCAGCTCTCTTTTCTTTCTCTCAGTCTCTGCTTTCTTCCTAGCCAACTCTTCTTCCTTGGCTTTTTTCTCCACCTCAGCACTAGAATAATGTCCCCCTTCACAGGATGCTTTTAAAAAGCCCATAAAATTATCAGGATTAAACTCCTTAGCATAGTCAATATCAGCCTTTACATATCTAAAACTATGTTCGGCTAATAAAGCCTCTATCTCCTTTTTATGAGCCTCTACTTGTTCCTCTTGGGGTAAGAGATTAAATAATTCTACAACTTCTGGAGAGTATTCTTGTTTTTCAATATTCTCTTTAAATCTTAATTCTTTTGGTGGATTTTTCTTCTTCTTAATAATAAACTTAATTGCAGTTACCTTTCTACCAGTTTTAAGCTCTTCAAAATCAATCTTTAGGTCAGTCTTTTCATTGATCTCTTCTTGAGCTTTCAATAATACTCTTCTTTTAAAATTATTATAGCGATTATAACTCTTTATATCTTCAATTTGTAATATTCTCTTCAGCTCTTTAATCGTAATTTCTCGTCTTTTTAACCTCTCATACTGTTTGCATAACTCATAGATTCTTATTGCATAAATACTACTCAAAGATATCAATTTTTTACATTCTAATTTAGTAAAATGATTACTTAGCTGTAAAAGATAAGGCTTTAACTTTTCAGCAAAGCTCAATTCTACTTTCCCCAGCTCATCATAATACTTTGCTGAGGATAGCCAAGATATCTGCAAGCAACCATCAGGTTCATTTATAGTTAACACCCTTGATAATAACTTTTCTGTAATCTCTTTAAGTTCAGAATAGTAGGCTTCTTTATTCAAATTTAAAGTATCTGCTAGTTCAGTTACACTAAAAATACACTGTTCAAATTTTGTATCATCTTTTTTAATTGCTGCTGCTAAAACTAAAATAAGTTTCTGTTCTTGTAAAGTTAATTTATAATTTGCTTCAATTAATTTATTATGTTTTACAATCAATTCTTTACTATTCATAATCCACCTCCTATTATCTGATAATAGTTTACCACAACAAATACTACTTCACAATAAAAAGTAGTATTTAACAAGATATTTGTCGTATTAAGCAAGATATTTGTAGCATTAGACAAGGTAAATGTAGTTTTAAACAAGATGTTTGTAGCATTACCAACTGCTAAAGCCTATAACCATAAGGGCTTGTCCCTATCAGAAAATTCTTTAAAACCTTTTAAAACTATATAAAACAACAACAACAGTATTTTTCCAGCTAAACAACTATTTTTAGAATATTATTCCCAAATATTTTACTTAGCTAAAGTTATTTTGCTGTTGTTAATAATCACAAAAAAATTCTAGCTCCACCCTTTCTTATTCCATTACGCACATACCCCAGATATTCTCTACCTTCTGAGAAAGATTAGCTATTCCATAAAGCTAAATTAAAAAGTGCTTAGTCTAAGCGAGTTATAATAGTTTTTCTAACAGATAATTATTATCCATATCTGTGATAATATGTTAAAATAAAATTAATGAAGAAGGGGAGGATTTTTATGAATCAATCATTTGGAGATTTATTTATCTCTTATTTTATTTCTTATTCTTTTATAATCTGTTTATTTCTAATGTTTTTCTATACTTTCAAGAACCCTGCTAAATCTTTCTGGTTAGGCAGAAGATGGATGTTCGATGAGCAAAATGAGCCTAGCAAAGCCATTATTAAACAATATAAGATAGTCTCTGTTATAGGTATGGTAATAACAGCGATAATTTTCATAATTATTACTGTGAAATTGTTTTGTAATTAAATAAAAATCAGAATAAAGGGGGGGCTTTAATGGTAATATTTATGCCAATATTATTTTTAATCTCTGGGGTTAACCTGCTTGTTAATAGAAATTATGTATATAATATGAATTTTGTTGCTAGAGTAATTTCATTTATTATTATTATACTTTATAATACGGAATTAAACTTAAAAGTTAATCCGCCTCTATTTAACTACTCTACACAAAAAGAACAAATCTTAATTTATTATATATATGCTTTTTTATTTTTAGGGATATGTTATTTGGTTGCTGATGTTAACTTTAAGATATTAAATAGAGGAAAAACAGTCAGAGAATATGTTTGGTTTAATCCCAACTTAGCAGGTGTTATAAAAGTAATTCTTCGAATATTAAAGCAAAATGATTACAAGTATAAAATAGTCAATAAAGATTCTTTGATAGAGATAACTACTGATCAAATAACCATACTTTTAAAAAAGAAGTTTAATTTTTCAATTGCATTCAAATATTTATATCCTAAAAAGAATATTGATAATGATCAAATTAATACCTTAATTGATGAAATTAATCAAGAAATATTAAATTTTAAAGATAAAAATTATTCGGCTGGTATTTTCTTTATAATTATCAGCTTAGTTTTATTCATCGCTTTTAGAATTTTATTAACAATCTATACATAATAAACTGCTTCTTTCTTCATCTTCTTACAACTTTATTTGATTCTATATGGCATACTAAGGTAATATTATAGCCTTTAGTTAATTCCACTTAGATTGACAAAGCTCAATAAAAGGGGGGTATTATGAAAAATAGGCAAAAAACTATACTGATAATTTTAATATATTTATTCTCTTTATCTATTTATATCGGAATGTCTTATCTTACACATATTAATATGATGGAACATAAGAGAATTTTTAATAAACTAAACATACCATCTAGAATAGATAGTTATAATCAGATATATCTAAGCCTTTATTTTGTGATTCTATCAACTTTCTTTATGATAAAATCATTAAAACTCTTTTCTATTCCTAAAATAATTGATATAGTTGTCTTCATAATTGCTTATACTTCTATAGGTATAGCTATTTATAAGTTTTATACTATCAATGAATTTATAGATATGTTATTAATCGCAAATGGATTAGTTCTTATGCTTAATTTCATACATAAAAGAAATATTTAATAAATAATAGTTTCATAGAAATTAAATAACTATTTTAGAAAGGATGTAATTTTTATATGAATTTTCTTTTAGATAATCCAAGTAAATACTTATACTTACTTATAATAGTATATTTCTTTTTCATTCCTAGGTTTTATGATATGGATAATACAGAAAAAAATAAATTCTTTAATATATTGAGCAAATCACAACTAATATCTGTATTTTTTTATTAATCATAGTATCTATAAATCTTGATAATCATTCAAATCTAATTAATTTATCGTATATATACTTTACAATAACTGTAAACACACTGGTTGCTATAATTGTTTTTTATTTAAAATTAGATGATATTATAAAGAATACTTTCGAGAAATATATTGGAAAAGAATTTGTTCATAAAATAATGGTTTGACTTTCCCCCTGTTTGTGAGACAGTAAGTTAAGGTATATAATATAATCATTCAAGGGGGAATAAAAATGACTGAATCTAAAAGAACATAT
>NZ_PVNB01000061.1 GCF_003001995.1 Orenia metallireducens
TCATTTAAGTAGTCCATAGTATGCACCTGCCTGTAATTAGTTATTTTGTGGTGATCTAATTATATTACAGTTTGGTCTACTATGGGCATTTTTTTTATTAATTTTTATTAGTTCAAGTTCATTTTACAATTAAGCATTAAAAATATTTGTAGTAAATACTACTTTTCTATCATATGATTTTCTCTCTATCAGCTCTACTGAGTTATTTTCTGACTTATCAAAATTAAAACAAATAACTATTTCCTTATTAAATATTTTACTTTTATTTTCCTTCATTAAAAACTCTGCAATAGTCCCTTTCATCATTACAGGTTCATAAATTTCTTGAAAAGTTAGATATATATTTTTATTATTATCATTTTCACATTCTAAAAATAACACTGGCTTATAATAACCATAACCAAACTTCAAATCACTTTCTTTCATCTTAGAAATATCCTCATTAGTAATTTCTTTAATTAGTTTTTTAGTTAATTCTTTATTCTCAAAAATAGCCTGCTTTAATAATGATCCTACAACATACACTATTAATCCCTCCAAACTAAATTTATATTCTTATTGAATATAGGATTTATAATATAAAAAACTGCTACCTCAATAGTAACAGTTACTAACTTAATTATCTTTTTTAATCATGTCCAGCTCTCATTATATTCCCAAGCCAACTTATAGCCAAATTTGAAAAACCAACTGCTACTTGAATCTTTCTATCTGATATTTTATATCTTTATCTATAAAGCCTCCAATTCCTAACAAATAGATTTCTTGATTATAATTTAGATACTTCTCATAATAGCTTCTATCTTTTATTTGATCTAAAGCCTCTTGATCATCATCTAACTTAAATTCTATTATATACATCTTATTTTCCAATTCCAAAACTCCATCTATTCTTCCCTTATCAGTCATCACTTCTAAATTTATATCTGCTCCTAATAGCGACAAAATCATATAAAAAATTGAATGATAATAGCTTTCTTTTTTAAGCTGTAAGTTATAAGGAATTCCTGCAAATAAAGATTTAATAATATTAATGAATTTTTCCATCTTACCTTCTTCAAGATACTCTAACATTTCCATATAAAGTGGTTGAATCTTAGCCAAGTTTTGCTGCAGATAATTAGCCAGTAAATAATTTAATAGTGATTCTTTTACCTCAAAATTAGGAGTAGCTAGTTTATATAGTTTGACTCTGTTTCTTCTCTTAGTACTTTTAGTCTCTTTAATTGTTAGATATCCTGTTTGAAACAATAATGAATTAATATCTATATTGCCTAGCTCATAACTATCAAATACATAACCACTAACGGTTATCTCTTCCAGTTGGCTCACATCATAATTTGACTCTTTAATTAAATCAATTAAAAAACTCGGTGTTCCTGTAGTAAACCAGTAATTATTAAACCTTCTTGAAGAGAATAAATTTATAATTGAAAAAGGATTATAGACTCTCTTCTCTCCATCCCAAGAGTAACCATTATACCAGTATCTTATCTCCTCTAATAAACCTTTTCTAGATATATCAGATACTTGTTGTAATTGCTCTATCTCTTCATTAAAATATTTAAGTAGCTCTTGATAGGTACAGCCCATAATAGTAGAGAATCTATGATCTATTGTAATATCTTGAAGATTATTTAAACCTGAAAATATAGATACCTTAGAAAACTTAGAAACACCAGTTAAAAAGACAAACTTCAAATATTCATCACTGGGTTTAAGTACCTCAAAAAAACTCTTCAAAACTTCCTTATTTTCTTCAGCTGTATCTATATCAGTTATATGGTCAATGATAGGCTTATCATACTCATCTATTAAAACTACAACTTTACTTTTAGTCTGTTGATATAGCTTTTTAATTAATTCAGCAAACCTACTTCCTAAGTAGTCTCGTTCTAAAGTTAATCCATATTCATAAGCGATATCATTTAAAAAAGAATTTAACGACTTTCTTAACCTGTCACTATTATTACGATCAATACTACTAAAATCAATCTTAATAACAGGGTGCTCTTTCCACTCTATTTTATTATAAATATTTAGTCCCTTAAATAACTCTTTATTTCCCTTAAACAATTCTTCTAATGTAGAAACTAATAAAGACTTTCCAAATCTTCTTGGTCGAGAAATAAAGTAATACTTACCACTTTCAATAAGTCTATATATATCTTCAGTCTTATCTATATATAAATAATTTTCTTCTCTTAACTCTTTAAATGATTGAATCCCTAAGGGTAACTTATTAGTCATAAAGTCTCCTCCTATCTACTTCCAATTTAAGTAAACTAGTCACCATCTCTTTCTTACCTTTTTCTATACCTCTTTGCATACCTCTCTCCATACCTTTTCTTTCAGCTTTCTTCAATGCCATCTCTTCATCTCTCAACTATTTCAACCTAGCTTCATAGACTTCTCTTTTTTATATAGAAACCGATAAAGATTTCATATTAGAAATCATTAGTTAATTTACAATCTAAAAATAAAAACAATTCTTTGCCACGAATCTCAATAATCTTCACGAATTATTTCAAAGTCATTTAAAATCTTAAATTAATCTTTTGATTTTATTCGTGTTTCATTCGTGCTAATTGAGAGGGAATCTGGTCATCGCCATCTAAATTCAAACAACACATCTTAATTCAACCTTCGGCTTTAGAATGATAGTTTAATTATAGCATAAGGTTTAGATTAGAGGAAAAAATCATATCCTTATCCCTTATCCTCTGACTTTACTGCAACCTCTTTACCTGAAAAAGCTATTCCAATCTCTAAAACATTATCTATCCCCTGAGCCAATAATTCCTGCTTATATCTCTTCTCTTTAATTTGCTTTAATGCATCTTCAACAGCTTCTTCTAAACTTTCCTTTTTATATTCATTTACCTTTTTAAATTCCATAATTATGCCTAGCTTATCTTTTTTATCTGGAATAATCATCACATCATAACGACCATAACCGCTCTCTCTGTTAGATTTAACTTGATAACTATCTCGTAGATTTAATAGTAGTCCCAATACAAAAGCATGGTAAACTTTTTCGGGTTCATTCCCTCCAATATCAAAGCTACTCATACTATTTAAAACAAATTCTCTAAAAACACTAGAAAAAACCTCTATATCGCCATTGGTTAAAGCCTCTAACATTAACTTAAGTTTTTGACTAGTAATATTCTCTTCAAACCAATCTAGTACAATCTCTTCATAAATATACTTGACTTCTTGATTAGGAATTTCTAAATTACAATAAAGTCTAGCCCCTCTCCTCTCACTATCACTTGCTCGCAAATAACCACTTAATAATAGGAAACTCCACAATGAACTACTTTTCTTATCTATATCTCCAAAAACAATATTCTCATCTATCTTCTTTTCAATAGATTGGTCTTTGATTAATAATTCTATATCACTCTTAATTTCGCTGTCTCCATTAATAATTAAGTCTTTTATTATTTCATTTCCACTAGTATTAATCCAATATGGCTTTAACTCTCCTTGATAATAAATACAATTGATTATAGACCATGGATTATAAAGGGTTTTATCTCCAAAGTAATAGCCATTATACCATTCTTTTATCTCTTCTAGCTTATAATTTAGATTATAGTCATTAAAAATCTCTTCTACCTCTGTTTCCAATAAACCAAAATAATTATCGTATTTAGTGTCCAGTAAAGTGCTAACCAATAGATTGTTTAACCCAGAAAAGATACTTTCCTTTGCGACTCTTAAAATACCTGTTAGCACACCTTTTTCTAAACTAGTATTATCCTTTAATCCACTTTCTAAAAACCCTCTCATGAAATTTATTATCTCTTCATAATAGCCATTCATATAACCACTCTGAATAGGTTGGTCATATTCATCTATTAGTACAATAGCTTTATCTCCATGGTACCTCTCTAAATAAAGAGTTAATTTAGAGAGTGCTTTCTGATAATGAACCTTAGTAGCTGATAAGTTAACTATATTCTGGTATATGATTCTCTCTTTATTACTTAATAGATTTCCTTCTAAAAGATAGGCATGACGCTCATATTCCATAGATATGATATCTTTTATATTTTCCAAACAGTCCTCCCAAATAGTATTCTTTACTCCCTTAAAAGTTAAAAATATTACTGGAGATTTACCCTGCCTATCTAAATAAGACCTTCCTAACTCTTTTATTTTTAAACTATCAAATAGATAACTATTATTTTTATTAGACTTTTCAAAAAAATACTTTAACATTGAAATATTAAGGGTCTTTCCAAATCTTCTTGGTCGAGGTAATAAAATAACTTTGGCATCTTCATCTATTATATCTTTGATAAACAAACTCTTATCTACAAAGTAATGACCGTTCTCTATTAACTCTTTAAAATCACTAATACCTATCGGTAATTTTTTCATAGTTATCCCATCCTTTTTAATATAGGTTAGATTTCGCCTATGGGCGAGTTACCTCTTACCTAAAAGTTTGTTATAATAAAGTTAAGCAAGCAAGATGGATAGCGAGTTACTAGGCAATAAGCCTCTACAAAAGTCTT
>NZ_PVNB01000062.1 GCF_003001995.1 Orenia metallireducens
CAATACACTTGCTCTTCTCTCACTAGTCTCAAATTCCTTACCCCTACTAATAAAACCCTCAACACCTTTAAAAGTGCTAAGGGCTTTCATCATAGCCATAATAGTTACCTCCTCTATTTTCACTTATCCTATCTATAAACTCTAAGGATTTTTTAATCTATTTACCTTTGTTTTTAATTTAATTCGTGTGATTAGCGTTAATTGGCTGCTAAAAAATTAAATTTTGGTTTTATCTAATGCTTTTATCTGTGTCCATCCGTGTTAATCTGTGGCTAAAAATATTTTGAACTTTATGATTCAGTGGGCTTACCATCAAAGGTCACATGCACAAAACTCTCAGGCAACATAGTAGTCAATGCCACCCTCTCATTAGCCATCAATGCTGACATATTCCTAATACCAAAATCAGCATGCTGGTCCAATACCTTAATAAAGGCATTCTGTCTATCCCAAAGAATAGCACCCATTCCCCAAGCACCAAGAGCTACTTCTCCAGCATTAATCTGAATAGTCTCCACCACTGGAACAGACCAGGTTCTTTTTTGCCCTCCTTCAGTTACCTGCACCCAAATATAATGACCATCAGACCCTTTTAGTAATTCTATCTCCTCCCAATCGCTAGGATTAACCACTACCCCAGTTACAGGAAACCCAGTCATCCGAGCAATGGTAATCGCTCTTCTTAAAGCATCAATCTTAGTATCTCCAGCCTTGCCCTCAGACCACTTATACTGCTGTCGGTCTGGGTCCGTTAAAATTCCCTGTAGATTAGGGCTAGTCCCATCACCATAAAGAATCTGCCTTTCATCCTCCTGCTTCAAACCATAAATCAAACGATTATCAATATAACCTCGTAACTGCTTGGCATCATCCAGAGCTTGATTAGGTACAGGAATATAATGAGAAATATCCCGAACATTAGCTGACTCCTTAGTAAATTCAATACTAGATTCCGGAGCAGGACTTCCAACTCCTATAGCATTAGCATTATTGGTATAGCCAATCTCTCTAACATACTCAATAGAATTACTATCAGTAGTCTGTACATTAAGCAAATCACGAATATTTAACTCCTGCTCTGGTGGCATAATGATATTTGGAACTCTAGTTGGAACAGGAATACCCTCTGCCCCAGTCAAACCTTTTCTTCCCATATTAAATAAACCTTTAAAATGAACAGGGTCAGAGCTATCTAAATTTGACTCCCTCATCCTCTTATAAGACTCCGAATCCACAAAGACCTGCCCAAAGCTCTTAGTTCCCTGTTGATTTCTAACACCTAAGTTAGGTCTACTCATCTTCTTCTCCAACTCATCAGCTCTGCTCTGTAGCTTCTTCATCTCACCCCCAATCTCTTTTATCTGACCTTCAACCTCTCCAATAGCCTTAGCAGTCTTAGTAGTAGTCTCACCAAACTCTTTAATCTCGCTTTCCTGTTGGTCTAATAATTTTTGTAAATTGCTAGTTACACTATCAAACTTCTTACTTAACTCTTTAAGTTCCATAAAAATCTCTCCTTAAAATATACTGTTCTAATTTCCTTTTACTTTTGACTTTAAATCTTTTGACCTTTACTATCCTCTATCCTCTGCTCTACTGCTTTTCCCAACCTTTCCACCGACTCCAACATCTTACCCACCTCATCCTGTTCCTTAACCTCAGTTTTCTCTAAGAATCTATCCAAAAGTTCTATTGTCTTAGTTAATACCTCCTTAATATCATCATTAGCTTTGACTGAAGTGATTAATGCCTCATCATTCATAGCCCAAGTAACAGGGCTAAACTCATATAGCTTAAGCTCTTTTAAGTGCCTAACTCCATCCTTCCATTCTTTCTTCACTGTGTCATAACCGATACTCAGTTCATTAATTACTCCATCTTTCATCAATATCTTCACATCTTTACCTAAGCTAGTATCACTAATCTGCCCTTTAACAAATAATCCCTTCTTATCTTCCCTCATCTCCAAAGGCTTACCAATAGGACTATACGGGTCATGCTGCCAACATATTTTTATTCTATCCTTGTTATTCTTTAAAGTCTTAGTAAAAGCACCTGGTTGAATCAAATCACCACCAGCATCAACGTTACTAAAGACAGCTGCGTAACCAGTAAAAATACCAGTCTCTTGGTCAAAGTCTTTAAGCTCAAAGTGAACTCGCTTAGTTTTGTATTTCATATAAAACACCTCCTATTTCTTATCAAAATAAAAAATCCAAAGGATTTTACACCATTGATTTTCCGATATTAAATGTTTTTAAGGTTTCTTATCCCTTATCCTCTATCTCTTGCTTTTCTACCTCCTAAATAAAAAAACACCCAGATAGATTCTGAGTGCTTTAAGCTGAATAATATATAGTTTTCTTATTATAGATTATATAGGTTATATAGAGGTTATAACTCTCATTTTTATATCAAGATTAATTCAATATAATAATATTTTCGCTAATAGAATAGAACTGATATCATTAGCGTAAAGAAACTGGAACTACTAACCTTTGACCAACTTGAATCGAATTAGGATTAGATAGGTAATTAAACTTCACAATAGTATCTACTTGGGTACCATATTTTTTAGCTATTGCATATAGACTATCGCCAGCTTTTACTGTATAAATAATTGCCTCTGGTGGAGACTGAGGTATAATAATCACTTGTCCAGGACTAATATTATCTGGATTCGGAATGTTATTAAAAGCTAATATATTAGAAACAGTTGTATTATATCTTTGGGCAATTGCAAAAAGAGTATCACCAGTTTTGATGGTATAGCTGAAAGTTCCTAAGGGTGCAGTAGGCATTTTTTTACCTCCTTTTTAATTAATACTATATAATATTAGGAGGCTATTGTTGCTAACAACTCTTATTTATTTGATAAATTATGATTATATTCTAAGGATTAGATAAAATAGATGATATATTTAAAATGGAAGAATGAGTTTAGCCATTATCTTATAGATGGCTTTAGCCTATAACGCGACTTCCAGTCAGTAGTTGTTGAAATATCTATTTTCTCTATTTATCCCTTGTATATATCACCTAATAATCGCAAAGAATAAAACAAGAAATTTCTCTAGGAGGATTTATATGAAAGAGATACTTTCACAACATTACTTAATCTTAATTACAACCTCAACAATCATTGGAACTTTAGCTCGGATAAGCGTACTTAAACAGGATTATCGCCAATATCCTAGCTATCCCAATGGCTATATGATTCATATTATCACAGCCTTTATAGCTTCTGCTTTAGGAGCAGTTGCTATTCCAGCATTATTAACTAAAAACTTTGTAGCAGTTACCTTTCTATCCTTAGCAATTCAACAATTTCGTGATATTAGAAAGATGGAACGAAATAGCCTTCAAGACTTAGAAAAAACTGAATATACATATCGGGGATCAGCCTATATTGATGGAATAGCTAAAACCTTTGAAGCCAGAAATTATTTCGCTTTGATAGTATCTTTTATGTCTGCCTTAACAATTCAGTTGCTAAATCATCAACTAGCTTTAATCAATATTCTAAGTGCTATTATCGTAGCAACCATAATCACTTTTATCTTAAATAGATTCTCTAAAGGAAAGACTGTAGGAGATATAGCAGAGGTTAAAAAAGGTCAAGTAGAAGTAAGAGGTTCAGAACTATATGTAGATGATATCTATATTTCTAATATTCTTGGTAGTGAAAAAGCTCGTAAGATGTTTCAGGATGAAGGGATAGCAGCAGTTATCTATCCTAAAGAAAACCACTTTAGAATTACTCTAGATAACTTTGGGCAACGCCAAGCTATACTCTTTGAAGCTACTCGTGCCTTAGGAGTGAAACGCTATCATTTTACTAGAAAAGAGTATCGACAGGGAAGAGTAATTATCTCCTTAGTTCCTATTATTCAAGATACTGACGCTCTAATCGAAGCCATTAAAAAAGCACCTTTATTAGAGAATGTTAAAAAGAGCCATAAAGTAATGGATACCAATTTAATAGGGAGGAAATAAAGATGGGTAGAGAAGCCAGTATGCAGCCAAATTATCAAGTTTTAGCCTACATCACTACAAATAAAGAGAGAATATTAACTGGAGGAACCTTAAACTTATTTGCTAAAAACAAAGAAGAACAACAAGAGTTAACTAAAGATATATCCAAAGCTATGAAAGCCGATGTAGTAAAATTACAATGTGGAGATTATTTAATCATTAAGATATAAGGTCATTACAATAAAACATTTTAGAAACTAATAAAAGAAGGCAAAATCGCCTTCTTTTATTACTTATATTTTTATACTTTTAATAAATTTACACCACTTTACAAGTTTGACTATGCAATCTTGTCATCTCGTAGAAAAGAACTAATAGCTTTCTGAACTTTAGAATAAATTTTGCTACTTTCG
>NZ_PVNB01000063.1 GCF_003001995.1 Orenia metallireducens
TTTTGTGGTGATCTAATTATATTACAGTTTGGTCTACTATGGGCATTTTTTTATTAATTTTTATTAGTTCAAGTTCATTTTACAATTAAGCAAATTATTAATTTATTCTTTTGCCTTTAATTCGTGTTAATTCGCTGCAAAAAATATTTTAAATTCTTTAAGAAAAACATTAGTTCAACTTATATAGTAATGATATCTAAAAATAAAATTCTAAAGTTCAACAATAAATTAAATTAATCCTAATATTTATATGGTGTTTTGTCTGGTGATTAAAATAAGAATGTTCTGATGAGAGAGGTAGCAGATATTGATAATTGTGGAATCAATGTTTTAGGAATAATTAAAGTAGCCAAAGAATTAGGTTTTTTGCTGAATATTTTAAAACTGATTCTAGATAATATGATTATTGCTATTTAGATAGGAATCTATCAGAATATTTTATAATTACTTTCAAGCTAACGAGCTAAGAGCTCGTTTTTTATTTGATACTATGGTCATTAAAAACTATACTACTTTATAAATTACTAAAACTCAAAAATTAATGCTAAATTATAGTTTGCATTATAGGTAAATAAAGGTAAAATAAACATATACCTTCTTATAAAAATTTAAAACATTGAGAGGTATATAACTCTATAATAATATGGGAGGAAGATTATGTTAAAAGATAGTTGTAAGATTTTACTGATTATAAGCTTGCTTATTATTAGTTGTACTATTGGAGTATCAGCAGCAGAGGGTCTAAATTCATTAATAACCAATTCACCTTCACAAGCTGATTATCCAGAAGCAGGTGCATTGGTTTTAAAGGATTACATAGTAGCAGATTATACTAAGAAAGAAGCCGAGATATATCAGGACAACATCATTAAAATATTTAATAAGCGGGGTATTAAGAAGTTTGGAGAGTTCAAGATTAGATTTGATAAGTCAGCTGAAAGTATAGAAATTACTGAAGCTAAGACGATCAAGCCTGATGGCACAGTGGTTAAAGTTAAGCCAAAGGACATTAAGGAGATAACTCCACCATCAGCCAATAATAGTGTCTATTCAGATGCTAGAATTAAGGTAGTTACTATTCCTGCTTTGGAGCCAAGGAGTATTATAGTTTGTAAATATTTAAGAAAGGTAAAGAAAGCTACAATCAATGGCGAATTTTCATTAATAGAGAGGTTCCAATATACTGAACCTATTAAAAATAAGAAATTAATTGTTAAGGTTCCATCAGATAAAGAAGTAAATTATAGAACTAAGCTCATGGATTTAGAACCAATTATTAAGAGAGAAGGAGAAGCTAAGGTTTATACTTGGCAGAAAGAAGATATTCCTGCTATTGTACCAGAACCTGCTATGCCACCACTGATGAATGTAGCACCTGTTGTTGAGTTATCCACTTTAAAGTCATGGAGCCAAGTTATTCAGTGGTATAATGGTTTGATTGATAATCAATATAAAGTAAATGATAAGTTGAAGACTAAGATTAAAGAGCTGACTAAGGCGGCTAAAAGTAAAGAAGATAAGATGATTGCATTATATAATTATGTAACTTCACAGATTAGATATGTCGGTTTAGAGTATGGTATTAGTGGTTATAAACCTCATACTGCAATTGAGACTTATCAGAATAAGTATGGTGATTGTAAGGATAAGGCTACTTTATTGATAGCAATGTTAAAAGAGATTGGAGTTAAGGCGGAGCCTGTACTAATCAATCGTAGCTGGAATCCTGATTTAGAGATAGTAAGTATTAATCAGTTTAACCACATGATAGTTTATTTAGTCAATGAAGACAAGTATTTAGATCCAACCAATAATGGTACGATGTATGGAGTTTTGCCAGGTGATCAAGGTAAGAAGGTTTTATTGCCTTTAGCTAATAAATTAGCTCAGACTCCAATTATGGCAGCTAAATTAAATCAAAGCATAGTCAAGCAGGAAGTAAGCTTGAAAGAGGATGGTAGTGCAGTTATTGATTATTTAGAAGAATATACAGGAGTTAATGATTATATCTTTAAGGATATTTACTCTAGATATACTCCAAAACAGCAAGAGTTAATCATTAAGCAAGGAATTAGTAGAGGGTTTGCTAGTGCTAATGGTGTTAATCCTATAATCTTAGGTGTAGATGATTTGAATCAGAATCTTAAGGTAACTATTCCTGAAATGAAGGTGCGTAATTATGCAAAAAGTATGGGAAATTTATTAGCTTTAAGTCCGATGAGATTTCCAGTTTCTTTAGCTCAAATAGTTGCATCTGAAAAGAGAATTTATCCGATTTATTTAAGCTCTACTAGTGATATTGTCCGTAGAGTTGAAATTCAATTACCGCAAGGATATAAGGTAAATTATATGCCAGAGGAGATTAAATTAGAGAATAAAGTAGGAAAATTATCAGCCTCTTACACTAAAGAAAATAATAAAATTATCTTTGATTTTAATTTAAAGATTAATAAGCAGGAGATAGAGGTTGAAAATTATAAGTTAGCTAAAGAATTGCTTGGTCAAGCTGGAGTAGTTGTCCAGAATCAGATTTTAGTTGAGAAAAAGTAGTATAGTGATATCATTTTTATTTTGATTTATTGTATAGCAATAGTTTAAAACCTGCCTTACCATACATTAATGTATGGTAAGGCAGGTTTTGTTTTTAGAATTAAGGGTTATTAAAAATCATATAAAAAAAGATGATAAATTTGTTTTACTAAAAAAATCACAATATAATAGTGTAAAGTCTTGTTCTGGTAGAAAACTAATGAAGTAGAGGAATATTCATAAACTTTGGTTATTAGGTGGAAAGGAGGGTAGTAACTACCTAAATCTCTAATTTCTAACCGCCAAAGAAAAAATTTCGAAATATCCAGACAATATTAATATTTGAATTTAATAATAGGTTATTGTAATAAGTTAAAGGAGGTAGAGGTTTATGGATATTATAAAATCAGCTGAAAAAGAAGTTCTGCTTTCTTGG
Organism: Orenia metallireducens; assembly: GCF_003001995.1. Lineage (GTDB taxonomy): Bacteria > Bacillota > Halanaerobiia > Halobacteroidales > Halobacteroidaceae > Orenia > Orenia metallireducens_B. The sequence goes on from NZ_PVNB01000063.1 coordinate 2,966, forward strand.
GGGAGATGTACTACTGAAGGATTAAGTAATAATCTTATTACTCCAAAAGTAATACTTACAGATAAGGAATTAGAAGCTAAGTTACAAAAGAACAATATGCTGATTTCTATATTTAAAGAGAGTATTAGAGAAATCAAGGATTTTATAGGAGAAAATTATTGTTTTATTCTAACTGATTTTGAAGGTATATTGTTAGAAGTAAGTGGTAACAGGAGAATAATTGAAAGATTGAAGAAGATAAAAATCGAGAAAGGAAGCTCTTTTGCCGAAGAAAGTATTGGAAGCAATGCTATTTCTATGGCAATGAATTTAAAAGAAGAAATGTATCTTGCAGGTGAAGATCATTATTGTGATTTTATGAAACAATGGAATTGCTTTGCTCTTCCTTTGCAGAAAGAAGATGGAATAATAGGTTATTTAGATGTATCAACGGTAAAGTCAAATTTTGAAAAAGAATTAATAGCTATCGCTTTATTATTAAGAGACCAGATTATTTATAATTGTGATAAATATGAAAATGCTCAAGAATTAGATAGAGAAACAGGATTGAGTAGGAAGCAGAAGAAGATGTTAACTTATCTAGCTCAGGGATTAACAGAAAGAGAAATAGCAGAGAAAATGACTTGCTGTGAGAGTACGATAAAATATCATAAGAAGAAGATATGGGATTTATTAGGTGTTAGTTCTACAGTAGAGTCAGTAGTTAAAGCTATTAAAACTGGGTCTATTTCTGTGAAAGATATTAATCTTTAATTGATAATTATTTAGGATGACATACGGGGGATTATTTATAGTAATTATTGACAATAAACTAATAATAAATTAGTGTATTGTTAATGGTTATCTACAAAGTAATTATGTGTAGGAATTTTATTATTCGGCTATAATTTTAGTTTAACGGGCTAATAGCTCGTTTTTTGTTAAAAACATGGTCACTTAAAACTATACAAAAGTATAGTTTTTACTTGAAAATGGGAAAAATCCTATACGATAGTATGGACTTAAGTCAATATCTTGGACACAAAAAATTGAACAAATTAAGCAGCTAATAATTGTTTTTCATATTCATTAGGAGTCATATAGTCAATACT
>NZ_PVNB01000064.1 GCF_003001995.1 Orenia metallireducens
GTCCAATCAATCCACCAAGTGGATGTCCTTTTCATACAAGGTGCCCTTTTGCTACTGAGAAATGTAAGAGAGAGGTACCAAGCTTTGAAGAGAAGATTGATGGACACTTTGCTGCCTGCCATTATTCAGACGAAATGTAACTTGATAGGTTTAAAAATATCATAGATAAAGTATCGTAATACCCCATTAAATTTCAATATAAATTTATACATTCATAAAGAGCAGCTATTTAGCTGTTCTTTTATTTTTTAATAAATTTTATATATTTTCTATAAAATTTTATATAATTATAATTATATAAAAAGGTTTGACAAAAAGAAGGATTTTGAGTATAATTATTGACAAGAAGGAATAATTATTAGTAGATAAGTAGTTAGTAGAGTAGATATCATTATTAGAATTTAAAAACATGAGTAGCTTAGAGGTTGAGTAGAATAATAATTGATTAATAAAATTGATAGTAGGTATATTTAAATATACTAATAGTCTATCTATTTTTTATTACATAACTAGATTACTTATGTTTGTTAGATAAGTGATTTAACAGAACTTCAACTCTAAACTAACTCAATTGGTTTAGAGTTTTTTATTTTTTGCATTATTAATGACTTATATGTGTAAGTTGTATTTCTTTAATGGGATTTGATTTTCTATAAAAGTTTAACTAGTCTTATAATTTTAGTTATTGGACATAGTTTTAACTTATATAAAAAAGAATTTATGAGGAGGAAGAAGTTGTGAGAAGAAAGAGTTTTATTTTATTTATAGTAATCAGTTTATTAGCAGTTTTAGCATTAGGATGTAGTAATCAAAGTGCCAAGCCTGCTAAAGAAGAAGTTGAGAAGGAAGCCAATCAACAGGTTTCAGAAAATGATAAGTTTGGTGGAACATTGATTTATGGTCGTGGTGGGGATTCAGTAAAATTAGACCCTGTTAACGTTACTGATGGTGAATCAATGAAGGTAACTATGCAGATTTTTGATACTTTAGTCGATTATGAACCAGGAAACACTAAAGTAATTCCATCTTTGGCTAAGAGTTGGGAAATATCTGAAGATGGATTGACTTGGACTTTCAATTTAGAAGAAGGAGTTAAGTTCCATGATGGAACTGACTTTAATGCTGACGCAGTTGTATTTAATCTTGAGAGATGGATGAATGAAGATCACCCATATCATCATGGTGAGTTTGTTTACTGGGGATATATGTTTGGTGGATTCCCTGGAATTGTTGATAAGGTAGAAGCAGTTGATGACTATACAGTTAAATTTACTTTAAATACACCTTCTGCTCCGTTTCTTTCAAATTTAGCGATGGCACCCTTTGCTATTTCTAGTCCAACAGCTATTAAGAAGTATGGAGAAGACTACTTTAAAAACCCTGTTGGAACAGGAGCATTTAAGTTAAAAGAGTGGAGACGTGGCGATAGAGTGGTATTAGAGAGAAATGAAGATTACTGGAAAGGTAAAGCTTATCTTGAAGGTATAGTTTTTAGAAGTATTCCTGAAAATACTGCAAGATTTATGGAGTTACAATCTGGTTCAATTGATATGATGGATGGAACTAATCCAAATAGTATACCACAGGTTAAGAGTAATGATAAATTAAAGCTATCTTTAAGACCTAGTATGAATATGGGTTATTTAGCAATGAACTTTGATAAAGAGCCTTTTGGTAATAAGTTAGTAAGAAAGGCTATCAACCATGCAATTAATAAAGAGGAAATTATCAAAGCATTGTATGCTGGATTAGCACAAACTGCTAAGAATCCATTACCTCCATCTTTATGGGGATATAATGATGATATTGAAGCCTATGAATATGATGTAGAGAAGGCAAAAGAGTTATTAGCTGAAGCTGGATATCCAAATGGATTCAAGACTACTTTATGGGCGATGCCAGTTCCAAGACCATATATGCCACAACCTCAATTAATTGCTCAAGCTATTCAAGCTGATTTGAAGAAGATTGGAATTGAAGCTGAGATTAAATCTTATGAGTGGGGAACTTACTTAGAAAAGTTAGAGAATGGTGAACATGATATGTGCTTAATGGGGTGGACTGGAGATAATGGTGACCCAGATAACTTCTTATATGTATTATTAGATAAAGATACTGCTATCGTAGGAAGTTCAAATAATTATTCTTTCTACAGAAGTGATGAGTTACATGATATACTAATTAAAGCTCAAAAATCAATTGATCAAGATGAGAGAACTAAGCTTTATAAAGAGGCTCAAGTAGTAATTCATAAAGATGCACCTTTGGTACCACTGGTACATTCTACACCAGCAATTTCTTTGAAGAATGAGGTAATGAACTATATTCCAAGTCCTTTAGGAATTGAACACTTAAATAATGTTTGGTTAAAGAAATAAATAATTTATAAAGATTAATGATATAGGGATTTGAGTATTCAAATCCCTATATTTAATACTTTGATAATCTTATTTATATGAGAATTCTGTTAATTAAATATAATGTTAGTCATATTGATGTATTGTTATATGTTTACTTTTTTTAAAAGTTATTAAAATCTTAGGTTTCGCCTAAGGGCAATTTACTTTTGTCATTGCCACAAAAGTAAACAAAAGGTCTAGAAAAGAATTAAAACTCACTTCGCAATCAACATTTATTGAGGTTAAAAAATATAGAAGTTCTACTTCAAAGATTATATTGTTATTATAATCTTTTGAGAGTGCTTGCTTCGTTCAAACAATAATTCTTTTCGCTTTTAAAAACTTTAAAATTATACATTGAGGTTAAAAGTGTCGTATTATCTATCTATTGTATTATTGATAAAATAATCAGTAATGAGTTAGAGATGATAATTTTCCACTAATCATTTATCACTAATTACTCATCACTGTTTTACAAGGAAGGGAGTGCAATACAAAAATGCTTACTTATATAATTCGTAGATTGTTGTTATTGATTCCGATTTTAATTGGAGTATCAATAGCAGTTTTTTTGATGATACATCTAATTCCTGGAGACCCGGCTAAAATCATGTTAGGTGAGAGAGCAACTGCAGATGATGTAGCAAGATTAAGAGAACAGATGGGGTTAAATGACCCATTATACCAACAGTATTTAAGGTTTATGAAAGATTTATTGAAGGGTGATTTAGGTCGTTCTGTTTTTAGTAATGAGAAGATTACTACGGAGTTGTTTGAACGTTACCCAGCAACAATTGAGTTAACTATTGCTAGTATGCTAGTGGCTGTTTTAGTTGGGGTTCCAGTAGGCATTATTTCTGCCACTAAAAAATATTCTATTATTGATTATCTGACAATGACTGGAGCTTTAGTTGGGGTATCTATGCCTATTTTTTGGCTTGGATTGATGGTGATTTGGTTATTTGCTTTTAAATTAGGGTGGTTTCCACCTTCTGCTCGTTTAAGTGTAGGAGTAGATCTGCATAATATAACTAACTTTTATGTGTTGGATAGTATTTTAACAGGAAATTGGATTGCTTTAAAGGATTCTTTATATCATTTGATTTTACCTAGTTTCTCTTTAGCAACTATTCCAATGGCTATTATTGCAAGAATGACTCGCTCTAGTATGTTGGAGGTTTTGAGTAAAGATTATATTAAGACTGCATATGCTAAAGGTTTAAGTCAGAAAGTTGTTATCTATAAGCATGCTTTAAGGAATGCATTGATTCCAATTGTAACAGTTATTGGGCTACAATTTGGTCTTTTACTAGGAGGAGCAGTTTTAACAGAAACCATTTTCTCATGGCCAGGTGTAGGTAAATACTCTGTGACAGCTATCTTATCCCGTGATTTCCCAGCAGTACAGGGTTCTGTTTTAGCTTTATCGACTACTTTTGTTTTAGTAAATTTAATGGTTGATTTGTTATATGGAATTATTGACCCTAAGATACATTATAATTAATTAGTTAATAGCCATTAGCGACTAGCTGGTTAGTGTCATGACATCGTTAACTTTTTCTAATGCTTAAGTTTTGTTCCATGACATCGTTAACTTGTTAGAGCTACTTTTATTCCATGA
>NZ_PVNB01000065.1 GCF_003001995.1 Orenia metallireducens
TAGAGTATGAAGGTGAGATTTATGTAATTGATGTTCTTTATACTAAAGAAGGGATGGAGGTTACTGAGTCACAGACTGCTGAGTTATTGGTAAGAAACAAGGTGAACTATTGTAAGATAGAGAGTAATAATGGTGGGCGTGGCTTTGCTAGGAATGTTGAGGGGATATTATGGGATAAATATAGGACAAGGAGTATTGATGTTCAGTGGTTCCATCAGAGTAAGAATAAGAAGGCGAGGATAATAGCTAATAGTAGCTTTGTGATGAAGCATATTTACTTTCCTGAGGATTGGAAGTATAGATGGTCAAAGTATTATGAGGCTATGAATAGTTATCAGAAGGAGGGTAGAAATAGAAATGATGATGGTCCAGATGCTACTACTGGATTGGCTGAGATGGTGAATGAAGGGTTTGAGTTGAGGATAGGGAGAGTTTGAAGACCAGAGGATAGAGGATAGAGGATAGAGGATAGAGGATAGTGAAGAGCAAAGTTAAGAACATTTTTTAAAGTACAATGATATAATTTTAATGGAGGGGTTTGGATGATTGTGGAGAAGTAAAAACTTAATAGTATAAATGATTTATTTAAATGGATTAATCTAGTATAATTATTTTGGATATACCTAACTAAAGTTATAAGTTATTATCAAAAGAGTTAAAATTAGATTATATAGGGGAATGTGAAATTGATAAATAAGCTGATTGATAAAAAAAGTTCTTCAATTTTAATTGTTGTTTTTGGTATTATTATGCAATTTGTTGTTTTGTTTGTTTCGTGGTATTGTGTTCCTTTTTCTAATTCTAGTTCAATTATTAAAACAGTTGATTTGATTCTTTCTGTAATATTATTTTTTATACCCCTTATATCAGTAATTGGAATTATTGTATCTATGAAACAAATTTCTAGACAGGATAAAATTAGTATACCATTGTTAGGATTAGTATTAAATATGTGTTGGTTTCTATTATTCTTATTTATTTGCTATATGATTTTTATTAAAGGAGTTAGTGTATAATCAAATTTGAGGTAAAATTGAAAGATATAGGGATTAAATCATTGATACAATATAGGTAGTAATTGATATTGGTGATTAGTAGTTAATAAAAATCAAATATTTAAAAGGCTTAAAGTCAAGAGCAGAGATTAGATTGCTTTTGGCTTTTTTATTATTATGAGAGGTGATTAAGTTTGAAGTTTATTAAAGAATACATCAAAGAAATATTACTCTGCCTAGCTTGGCTAATAGGTTGGGGATTAACTGCTTGGTCTTTGAGCGATTTGTTTGGTATTTGGATATTAAAAATAAGTATTGGATTACTACTATTGGGATTAGTTGGATATAGATTTATCTTTAAGATTTTGCTTGATGGATTATATGTTTTATCTATACAGGATAAAGAAGATTAGGAGGTGTTGGAAGATGAATGTTTTTAAGAAGGTAGCAAAGGGATTACAGGTGGAGGCTAATGCTAATCGTCCAAGGTTGATGCCTAGCTATAGAAGTGGTAAGCCGCAGTTTAAGGATTGGGATACGGAAAGGGCGATTAATGAGGGGTTTAAGGTATCGACTTATGTTTACTCTTGTGTTTATCGGATTATGAAGGCAGTGGCTAGCGTACCTTTGAAGGTTTATGAGGATGGGGAGTATAATCCAGAGCATCCCTTGCAGATGTTATTGGATGACCCTCATCCTTTTTATAGTATGCAGGATATTATGGAGCGAATGGCTGCTCATTTGTATCTTGGGGGGAATTCGATTATTCAGATTATCAGGCTGGAGAGTAAGGGAGGATTGCCAGTGGAACTATTTCCCCTTAATCCCGATAAGGTCAGTCCTGTTCCAGACCAAGCGACTTTTATCAGCTATTATGAGTATAATATTGGTGATAAGATAGAGAGATTAGAGGCTAAGGATGTAATTCATGATATGTTTACTGACCCTGCTAATCCTTATTGGGGGATGAGTCCTTTACAGGCTGCTGCTATGATTGTAGATACTGATGTAGAGGCAGTAAAGTGGAATAAGGTTACAATGCAGAACCGAGCAGTTACTGATGGAGTTTTTGCTTTTAAGCATGATTTAACAGGTGCTCAGTATAAGGAGGCTAAGGAGCATGTAAGGGAGCAGTATAGTGCTAAAGGGCGTGGTCCTTGGGTTTTGGGGAATGAAGTGGAGTATATTCCGATGAGCTTAAGTCCTACAGAGATGGATTTTATTGAATCTAGGAAGATGACTAGAGAGGATATCTGCTCTATTTTTCAAGTTCCTCCTCCAATGGTGGGGATTTATGATAAGGCTACTTTATCTAATATTGAGACAGCAAGGAAGATATTCTGGTTAGATGGAATTATTCCTTATCTAAAGGATGTCTTGGATACTCTTAATAAAAGCTTAGCTAGAGAGTTTGGTGAGAATGTAGAGATTAAGGCTGACACAAGTATGGTTAAGGCTTTACAGGAAAATTTAAATGAGAAGGTAGAGGCGGCTTATAAGTTTAAGCAGATGGGCTGGTCCTTAGAGGAGATTAATGAAAGATTGGATTTGGGATTCCCTAAGAGCAAGGGATAGTTGATAAGGGATGGAGCGAGAGGGAATTAATTATAAATTCCTTTTCGCTCTATTCTTTGTTTAATGCGTAATAATCTCCTTTTCTCAAAGAAGAATGGAATTCTCTCTAAGGAACCTGCTGGATATTGTCTGATTTCTTTATCTAGCTCCTTCATCATAGAGTTGATTCTATTAATATAGTCTGATTCTGTAGGGAGAATATCTAATGATAATTGTTGATTTTTCTGCACCAAATCACCGCCTTAATTAAGTTATTTGTATACTACTAGTATTCCTGTTTTATGCTGAAAATATGCATAGTTTCAATAAATAATGTAAATTTATGATAAAGAATAATAGGTATATGACATAAGCTATTTCCAAAGATATTATCCTCACACACCAGCAATTTCTTTTAATGCTGTAAGGAGAAAAGGTCAAGGAGGAACGCAAGAATGAGTAGTCCTTGATGTTTTTGACTGGAAGCATATAATTAGCAGGATGGTGTGATTGGGGAACTGTTTTTAGAGAGACCCAAGCATGATGGCTATGACGGTTATATTGCAGATAGTTACTAATTACTTTATACTATCTTATATTCGTTTTATTACAGAGATATTAAGTCATAGTCATGATGCTCAATCCCCCGACCTTGGTCTGTTTAAATTGGAGGGGGCTGCTAGATAGCTCGTAATGGAATGGAGAGCTTTGTAGCAGGATTAGCAGATACTATCGAGCTATGGATATGATTTTGGGTTTTTAAGGTTTTATCTCCCGGAAGCAACCTGAGGACAGATGAGAAACTGATGCGTCATTTATCATCGCCTCAAATCGTGTCCCTCAATTTTCCCTGTCCCCCATTTAAATGCAACCTTATTGGCGAAGTGGTCTGTCGAGCCTGTTTAGGAAGGGAGTTAAAGGGTTAGGGGGTTTGGGGGAAGGGAATGAGGGAAACAATGGGGTTGCTGGAGGGAGATGCTCTTAGCCGAGTGTAAGGAGTGGAAAGCAAGATAGATACGGGGTCCTGTTCTAACAGGTTGTAGCTATCTTGTTTGGAAGGACTGGAACTGGGCGTTGGTCTTAGGGATTGTGATAGCAGGTGGTTGTGCTGCT
>NZ_PVNB01000066.1 GCF_003001995.1 Orenia metallireducens
ATTTTGTGGTGATCTAATTATATTACAGTTTGGTCTACTATGGGCATTTTTTTATTAATTTTTATTAGTTCAAGTTCATTTTACAATTAAGCAAAAATAAATAAACACAAATTGACTATTAAATATAGCATTAGATTTTAAGGAAAGGAGAGGTCAAAGCAGCAAACCCACCTGCTATCACCTCTCCTAAAGCCACGCCCATTTCGTTCCACTCCATAGGCTAAAGTCAAGATCAAACCACCTCTATTGACCAGCCACATTACATAAGAAAATGCTGAGCAAAAACACCTCAGCACTTTCTTATGACCTTTTGCACCCACCCCATTTAACTTCTGCCTTCTAAGTTAGATGTATATCCCAGAAAAGCAAGAAATAAAATCTACTCAATATTCCTATTTACTCTGAATCATCTTCCTTTAACAGAGTTTTAAAACCTGCTATTGCAACCTCTAACTGTTTATCACTTGGTTCCCTAGTAAATAACATACTTTGTAAGTAAGCAGATAACTTATACAATAGCGATATCCCAAACTTTTTTCCCCATCTCTAATATAAAAGATTTCATAAGCTATTGAATAACTTAACACCATATTTATAAAACAGAGATCCCTGTAAAAAATAAGTAAAATAACAAAACACAATGTCCAAAATATAAATAAAGTCGTTCCACGTGAATATGCTACTCTACTTGCTTTTCTAACTGATTCAAGTGACAAATCATCACTATCATAATAAGCCTTGATTGTTTTATGCTCTGCTCCATGAAATTCATGAGTTCTTTTTAATTGCTTTATATATGGAATTAATTGCTTCATAACTCTTATTAACATCAATAATGAAATTATTAGAAAAATAATATTTAAAACTATAAATATTCTACCATCATTTGTTGTATTGGGATCACTAGTAACTTTATAATATTGGTCAGTAACCATATGGGTAAGAATATTAATTATAAAGACTATCAGCAGTGGTACACTAAATCTAAACAGATCATAAATACCTCTAATAAAAGGAATATTCTTTACAAAATTTTGACCTTTTAAAAATAACTCTCCCTTTGAACCTAGATTGTCATTTACCTCTGTATTAATTTGATTATCTTCATCAATAGTAGCAGTTACAATTTTATGTGTAGATACAAATTCTACTCCATTATGTAATGCCATTCCTCTAACAAACTTCATAAGACTCCCCCTCTAACTGTTGCTTTGTAAATAAACTATTAGTCTTTATTATATATATTCATAGGCAAATATTTAAAGATTATCTTCACTATATCCTTTAATCATTTATTAACTATTGCAGTTTTGAATCCCTTGTTAAATTGAATAAAGCCCAGGTAAGATTACTTACTTGGGCTTTATTCTTTAAATATACTATTATATAATGCGAAAATTTAATGCTAAGCTTCTTCCTTAATCCTTTTTATCTCCTCTTTTGACAACTCAGTAACCTCTATTATATCCTCTATATCTATATTCTTTGTTAACAGCTTTTTAGCAACTTCTATCATATCTTCTGACTTACCAATTTGCTAAAGATTAGTCAGCTCTTTAGCCATAAGCTAATCCTCCAGTAATATAATATTAATGTTGAGTTCTTTCTTTAATTAATTTTATCTGTTCTTCTGATAATTCAGTAACTTCCATTATATCATTTATATCCATCTTCTTTTCTAGTAGCTTCTTAGCTATTTCTAATTTTCCTTCCAATTTACCTTCTACCCTACCTTCTAATTTTCCCTCTAACTTTCCTTCTGATTTGCCAACTTGATAAAGGTTAGTTAACTCTTTACTCATAACTTCATCACCTCCGATAGTTTCTTTAATATCATCTCTAAACCTCAACTCTAAATCATTAGGTAAAAACAAAATTCCATCTAAAAATTCAAAGATATTCTTAATCTTTCTCTTACTATAATCTCTATCTAATAACAATCTAAATAGTTTCTGCTTAAAACTATATCTCAAACTATTTTTACCCTTACTCTTTAAAGTATATAATCCTGCTAAAATCACCATTGCAAAAGGGTTTTCCGCCTTCAATAATTCTACTTCCTCTTGTTCCAAAATCTTATAACTATTATACTCATAGTTTAACTTTGTTCCATGAAATTCATAATCAAAACTACTTGGCTTATAATCTTTCCTACCCTCAGTAAAGATAGCTAAAGCTACAATTTTCTTATCATATTTATCGTAAATTCTGTAGAAATACTTAAACATCCTAGCACTAAACTCAGCTTCATAATAGCCTTGTACCTCTAAATGAATTAAAATCCAATTCTCTCTACCATCCTTTAAGTAGACCTTAACCAATCGATCAGCCATCTTCTTACCCTCTAAAGTCTTATCCATGATATTAGCTAACTCATTATCTAAAAACTCATAGCCTTGACTAAAATCAATCTCCTGATATAACTTAGGCATAAAAAATTCTACAAAATCTTCAAATAAATCCTCAATAATCTCTTTCCATAATAAATCAGGTGTCTCACGATCCATCATAAACTTCCTCCTAAATTCATCAACTGTAGATTTATTATATCATATTAGAATAAATATTCTAACTTTGATTTTTATCCTTAGCTCTCTTTACTTTTATCTGTTTTAATAAACATATTACAATGCTTAATTGTAAAATGAACTTGAACTAATAAAAATTAATAAAAAATGCCCATAGTAGACCAAACTGTAATATAATTAGATCACCACAAAATAACTAATTACAGGCAGGTGCATACTATGGACTACTTAAATGAT
>NZ_PVNB01000067.1 GCF_003001995.1 Orenia metallireducens
TTCTGGCAGTGACCTACTCTCCCACAAGGCTGCCCCTGCAGTACAATCGGCGCTGGAGGACTTAACTGCTGTGTTCGAAATGAGAACAGGTGTGACCCCTCCGCAATTACCACCAGAAGATATTAAATTGAAAGATTGTACTTTCAAAATTGCAAAAATAGATTACATATCTAGATTAAGTCCTCGACCTATTAGTATCGGTCAGCTGAGAATGTTACCACTCTTACACCTCCGACCTATCGACCTGATAGTCTATCAGGGGTCTTACTAGATTAACTCTATGGGATATCTCATCTTAAGGTCAGTTTCACGCTTAGATGCTTTCAGCGTTTATCTGATCCGTACATAGCTACCCAGCAATGCCATTGGATGACAACTGGTACACCAGAGGTACGTCCATCCCGGTCCTCTCGTACTAGGGACAGATCCCTTCAAATATCCTACGCCCACGACGGATAGGGACCGAACTGTCTCACGACGTTCTGAACCCAGCTCGCGTACCGCTTTAATGGGCGAACAGCCCAACCCTTGGAACCTGCTTCAGCTCCAGGATGCGACGAGCCGACATCGAGGTGCCAAACCTCCCCGTCGATGTGAACTCTTGGGGGAGATAAGCCTGTTATCCCCGGGGTAACTTTTATCCGTTGAGCGACGGCAATTCCATACTCTACCGTCGGATCACTAAGCCCGACTTTCGTCCCTGCTCGACCTGTATGTCTCGCAGTCAAGCTCCCTTCTGCCTTTACACTCTTCGTGCGATTTCCGACCGCACTGAGGGAACCTTTGGGCGACTCCGTTACTCTTTAGGAGTCGACCGCCCCAGTCAAACTGCCCATCTGACAATGTCCCAGCACTGGATAACAGTGCATGGTTAGAATTCCAGCAAAATAAGAGTGGTATCCCACCTTCGGCTCCACCGACACTAGCGTGCCGACTTCAAAGCCTCCCACTTATGCTGTACATATTGTACCAAAATTCAATATCAGACTGCAGTAAAGCTCCACGGGGTCTTTCCGTCCTGTCGCGGGTAACCTGCATCTTCACAGGTACTACAATTTCACCGAGTCCTTCGTTGAGACAGTGCCCAAGTCGTTGCGCCATTCGTGCAGGTCGGAACTTACCCGACAAGGAATTTCGCTACCTTAGGACCGTTATAGTTACGGCCGCCGTTTACTGGGGCTTAAGTTCAATGCTTCGAGTTAAACTCTAACACATCCCCTTGACCTTCCAGCACCGGGCAGGCGTCAGCCCCTATACATCGACTTACGTCTTAGCAGAGACCTGTGTTTTTGGTAAACAGTCGCTTGGGCCTAGTCACTGCGGCCTCTTCGTGCTTGCACACTAATGAGGCGCCCCTTCTCCCGAAGTTACGGGGCAATTTTGCCGAGTTCCTTAACGAAGGTTCTCTCGCGCGCCTTAGAATTCTCATCTCGTCTACCTGTGTCAGTTTGCGGTACGGGCACCATTTACCTGGCTAGAGGCTTTTCTTGGCAGTGTGGAATCAACTACTTCGCTTCCTTAGAAGCTCCCGGTCACACCTTAGAGTTAATGATAGTCCGGATTTACCTGGATTATCCTCCTAAGTGCTTCGACTTGGCAAACCGTTGCCAAGCTAGCATATCCTCCTGCGTCACCCCATTGCTCATAGCGGTAAGGAGGTGGCATCGGAATTTTAACCGATTTTCCATCGCCTACGCCTTTCGGCCTCGGCTTAGGTCCCGGCTTACCCTGAGCGGACGAGCCTTCCTCAGGAAACCTTAGACTTTCGGCGGATAGGATTCTCACCTATCTTATCGTTACTCATGCCTGCATTATCACTTCTATACAGTCCACAGCTCCTTACGGTACTGCTTCAATCCATATAGAAAGCTCCTCTACCATCTCTCGATCCGTAGCTTCGGTGATGAACTTAAGCCCCGGACATTTTCAGCGCAAGACCACTCGACCAGTGAGCTATTACGCACTCTTTAAATGAATGGCTGCTTCTAAGCCAACATCCTGGTTGTCTATGCAATCTCACATCCTTTGCCACTTAGTTCATACTTAGGGACCTTAGCTGACGATCTGGGTTGTTTCCCTTTCGACTATGAAACTTATCTCACATAGTCTGACTCCCAAGATAAACAAGCTCAGCGTTCGGAGTTTGACAGGATTCGGTAACCTAAGAAGGCCCCTAGTCCAATCAGTGCTCTACCGCCAAGTTGTAATTACTTGAGGCTAGCCCTAAAGCTATTTCGAGGAGAACCAGCTATCTCCAAGTTCGATTGGCCTTTCACCCCTATCCACAGTTCATCCCATAGCTTTTCAACGCTAATGTGGTTCGGGCCTCCACACGTTCTTACACGTGCTTCACCCTGACCATGGATAGATCACTTGGTTTCGGGTCTATGGCAAGTGACTTAACGCCCCGTTAAGACTCGCTTTCGCTTCGGCTCCACCTTCAAAGCTTAACCTAACGCCACTTACCATAACTCGCAGGCTCGTTATGCAAAAAGCACGCCATCAGACTGATTATATACGTCCTCTGACTGCTTGTAGGCACACGGTTTCAGATTCTATTTCACTCCCCTTCCGGGGTTCTTTTCACCTTTCCCTCACGGTACTAGTTCACTATCGGTCGCTAGGGAGTATTTAGCCTTAGGAGATGGTCCTCCTAACTTCCCACGAGGTTCCACGTGACTCATGGTACTCAGGATACTATCTAGT
>NZ_PVNB01000068.1 GCF_003001995.1 Orenia metallireducens
GAGATAAAACCAGCATTAGAGGAAGCAATCAATAGTCCTCAACCTTACCTACTAGACTTTATTATAGAAGAGGAAGAGAATGTATTTCCGATGGTGCCACCAGGTGGAAGTTTAGATAATATGTTCTTGAAGGGGGATTTAAAATGAAACATACAGTCTCAGTTTTAGTGGCTAATGAGTCTGGAGTCTTAGTTAGAATATCCAGTTTATTCAGTAGAAGAGGATTTAATATAGAAAGTTTATCAGTTGCTAAGACAGATAATGATGAGATATCTAGGATAACTTTAGTTGTTGAAGGAAATGATAGGGTCTTAGAGCAGTTGATTAAACAATTAAATAAGTTGATTGTTGTCCATAAGGTCAGTGATTTGACTAAAGAATCAGTTGTTAGTAGAGGATTGGCTTTAATTAAGGTCAAAGCTACAGTAACAGCTCGATCTGAGATTATGCAGATTGTAGATATCTTTAGGGGAAAGATTGTAGATGTAGCTTCTAATTCAATTATGGTTGAAATCACTGGTAATGAAGATAAGATTACAGCAATTGAAGAGTTATTAAGACCTTTTGGAATTAAAGAGCTAGTTAGAACTGGTAAGATAGCAATGGCGAGAGGCAAGAAATAATTGATAAGATTAAAGTAAGGATTAATGAGAATTAAGAACTTTTGAAGTAATATGCATTAAGCAGTAGGAGTTAGGATTTAGCTAAACCCTAACTCCTAACTTTCAAAGCATTGTAATATCTATTAATAATATTATGCTTATCTTAATTTAGTATAATGGGATAGTTTCTTTTATTAAGATATCATAGATATTTTTCTAATAAATGCCTTGACAAAGGTTAGAAAGTGCACTATACTAATTACTAATAAAACATAATATAGTAAAAAGCAAAGAAAGGGAATGAAGTAATGGAGTAGATTACAGAGAATCGGAGTAGCTGAGAACCGATATCTAGGAAATTATTTCTCTCACCCTAGAGCTGTAAAAGTGAACAGAATTACCTAAAAAATTCTTGACAATGAATTAAGTATAATTTATAATTTATAACAAGAATTGAAGATTTAGAAAAAAGCTGTGAAAGGGAAAGTAAATAGTGTATTAGCTATTAGAGCGAACTGGGTTAGGTGGGAGCCAGGATAGGATATACTTTTGAAAATCACCCTGGAGCTGCAAGCTGAAAGGTAATTCCAAGTAAGTTTTGCCGGAGTCCTAAGCTATTTAGGAAACAGCATCCGTTACCATGTGCTGGAGTATGGAACATACTTATTGTATGTAAGTACTTATTGAGATTACTATTGTGAGATAGTAATGAATTTGGGTGGTACCGCGCGAGTCAAAACCTCTCGTCCCAATTAATAGAGTTAGTCTGTTGATTGAGATGAGGGGTTTTTTTGTGTATAGTTTACTAATTAGAGATAAGTAGATAGTAAAGAGAAACTAATAAAAAAGAGATTTAAGTAGTATAGATAAAGAATGAGTAGAATTTAGTGAAATGATAGTAGAGTATATAGTAGTAGATAATTATTGAAGTAGATTAGATATGGCTTATAAAGCCGTTAGTAATAGTAATTTAGTCTGAGTAATAGATTATAAAAGTAGTTAGTAGCAAGGAGAATAAGAGGATAAATTACCTAGGGAGAAGTATATCTAGATTCAATTGGTAATTTATGCAAACTCCAAGTTGCTATACTTGGAGTTTTTCTTTTACTAGCTAAAGTTATTTGAGTTAAGGAGATTGTAATGATAATCTTCTTTTAGCTCTAAATTAAGTAGGGAGAAGTAATTATAAAGGAGTGATTTAGAGTGGGATTATTAACAGGAGCTGAAATTTTTGTAGAGTCCCTTTATAAAGAAGGGGTAGAGACAATCTTTGGCTATCCTGGTGGAGCGGTTCTACCTATTTATGATGTTTTATATGATGCCAAGTTTGAACATATAATGCCCCATCATGAACAGGGAGGAATCCATGCAGCAGATGGCTATGCTCGTTCTACTGGTAAAGTAGGGGTCTGCATTGCCACATCTGGTCCAGGAGCAACCAATTTAGTAACAGGATTAGCAACAGCTTATATGGACTCTGTACCAATTGTAGCTTTTACTGGTCAGGTACCTAGAGCGATGTTAGGAACTGATGCTTTTCAAGAAGCAGATATTACAGGGATTACAACTCCAATTACTAAACATAATTACTTAGTTCAGGACATCAAGGATCTGCCTAGAATTATTAAGGAGGCCTTTCATATTGCTAAAACTGGAAGACCTGGACCTGTCTTAATTGATATTCCAAAGGATATTTTATTAGCAAAAGCGGAATTCACTTACCCCAAAGAGATCAATCTACCAG
>NZ_PVNB01000069.1 GCF_003001995.1 Orenia metallireducens
CCAGTAGCTAGATTAGAAGGAATGATGAGGTTAAAGGATATGCTCAAGATATTGGGTCAAATTGTAGACCAGGATAGATATCATATCAACTTTATTAATGCAGAGGTAGGAAAGGTTGTAGCTAAAAAGGGTTGTATCAATGAGCTATCTGAGCTAATTGAAGCAGGTTGTTTAGAAAAGTATGGGAGACTCTGCTTTGAAAGAATGACTAAGCATCGTTTAGACTTTAGTTTTAGTAATGGATATAAAGCTACCTGGGAGATAGTAGAGTCATTAGCATAAATAATCGGAGAAATGAAGGTTAAAGTTTACTTAGTCGTTTATGACTATAATATCTGAAAAATTCAAGGAGGATAATAAATGAACAATATAATAGAGGTTGATAATAGCTTAATTCAAGCTTTAGAGGAGAAGAAGGATGTATTGAAACGGACAGTTGCTAAAGCAGCTACTAATGATGAGTTTGAGATGTTTATGCATCTTGCTAAGCAGTATGGACTAGACCCCTTTCAAAAGGAGATATTCTTCTGGAAGTATGATAAGGACCCAACGATTATGACCAGTCGTGATGGTTATTTGAAGATAGCTAATCATCATCCAGAGTTTAATGGTTATGTAGCTGATGTAGTCTATGAGAATGATAGTTTTAAAAAGCTAATGGATGGTGTGGAGCATAATTATCAATTAAAGGATAGAGGTGCGATTATTGGAGCCTATTGCTTAGTTTATCGTAAGGATAGAGCCTTTCCAGTCTATGTTTTTGCTCCTTATGAAGATTATAAAAGGAATAGTCAGGTCTGGAGTAATTATCCCAATGCTATGATTTTAAAGTGTGCAGAAAGCATGGCATTAAAGAGAGCCTTTAGTGTCAGTGGATTAGTCAGTAAGGAAGAGATGGGATACCAGGAGAATCAGATAGTAGAAGGAGACTTTAACGGTAGCCAGATTATAAATAAGAAGAGAATGTATAAAGAGATAAGTAAGGTTATGGAGGAGAAAGGAATTAGCAAGGAAGAAGGAAGACAGTTGTTAAAGAGAGATTATAATGTAGAATCGGTAGCTGATTTAAAGAATGGTAACATAAAAAGCTTTTTAGATGATTTAAAAAGCTATCAGAATGAGTCAGAGGTTATTGATATCGAGATGAGTGATGAAGATTTAGCAGAAGAGGTAGCAGCAGCTCTAGAGGGTGATAGGGGAAAGTAAGATATATTAGTCAAGGTCAACGAAGGAAGATATTTGCTATAGTTAATCAGATGGTTGACTGGATTAGAACCCAGGGAGTAGATACTGAGCTAAATCAACTAAGGTATCAGCTAATGAGAGATTTTTCAGCAGAGGTTGATAAAGAATTAAAGAGCTTGAGTGATTGCAGTTATGAGTTAGCAAGTGATTTTATTGAATGGTTGGAAGAGAAGGTTGAGGAGATAGACTAATTTTTTTAGGAATTATGAGGTCTAAAATAGATATAAATGCTAGATGATAGTTGTAGCTATAATTTAGTTTATCTGGAGCTATCATCTATAGATTACTGTGATTGAAATAGATATTACTAAGAGCTTTGGGGGGCTAGATATGTTATTAAGCTCGCTTAAGGATTTATTTAGGGTTAATAAGGCCTTTGATGAAATAGTAACAATTAAAGGAATTTATATTGATATTGTGGGTGATTTAGTTGCTGGAATCTTATTAAGCCAGATTATTTATTGGTTTACACCAAATAAAGAGGGAAGAAGCAAGCTAAGAGTCAAAAAGGATGGATATTATTGGGTTGCTAAAAAGCGAAGTGATTGGTGGAAGGAGATTAGAATTACAGCTAGACAATATGATAGAGCAATTCAGAAGCTAGAGGATAAGCAGATAGTTATTAAAGAGTTATATAAGTTCAAAGGGACTCCTATGCATCATCTAAGATTAAATGAAGAGGTTTTAATTGCAAAGATAAATAAAGAATTAAATCCTGACTTTAACAAAAGTGTAAAGTCAACTTTACAGAAAGGTAAAAGTGGAAATTACCAAAAGGGTAAAGTGGACCTTACAGAAAGTGTAAACTCTTTAACAGAGACTACTACAAAGATTACTACAGAGACTACACA
>NZ_PVNB01000070.1 GCF_003001995.1 Orenia metallireducens
TATTTGGTGATGGATTAAGAGATGCTTTAGATCCGAAAATGAAGGATAAATAAATTAGTCGCTAGCTATTGGCTATTAGCTACTAGCTTAAAGATTAAAAGATTTAAGCCAGAAGCCAACTGCTAATAGTTAATGAGTACTAACGGAGGTGAAAAAATGAGTAAAAAGATTCTAGAGGTAAATGATTTACAGACCCATTTCTTTTTAGATAAAGGGGTGGTTAAAGCAGTAGATGGAGTAAGTTTTAGTATTAAGCAAGGCGAGACTTTAGGAATAGTTGGAGAATCTGGTTCAGGTAAGAGTGTGACCTCAGCCTCAATTATGCAGCTGATTCCAACTCCTCCGGGCAAGATTGTAGGTGGAGAGATAATCTTTAAAGGTGAGGATCTATTAAAGAAGCCGATGAAGGAGATTAGAAAGATTCGGGGAAATGAGATCTCAATGATCTTCCAAGAACCGATGACCTCTTTAAACCCAGTATATACCGTTGGTGATCAAATTGCGGAAACAATCCAATTACACCAAGGATTAGATAAGAAAGCAGCTTTAGCAAAGGCAGTGGAGATGCTAGAGAAGGTAGGAATTCCCTCTCCAGAAAAGAGAGTCCATGATCACCCTCATCAGTTAAGTGGTGGGATGAGACAACGTGTAATGATTGCCATGGCACTAGCCTGTAATCCAGATCTATTGATTGCTGATGAACCAACGACAGCCTTAGATGTAACGATTCAGGCACAGATCTTAGAGCTGATGAAAGAGTTAAGAGATGAATTCAATACAGCTATTATGTTGATTACCCATGATTTAGGAGTAATAGCAGAGGTAGCCGATAAGGTAGCAGTAATGTATGGGGGAAGGGTAGTAGAGTATAGCGATGTGAAGACCTTATTTAAAGACCCAGAGCATCCCTATACAGCAGGACTGATTAAATCAATCCCTAGAGTAGATGGTGGATCAACTAGATTGACCCCAATTGAAGGAAATGTACCAGATCCATTTAACTTCCCTCAAGGTTGCAAATTTGCTAATAGATGTCCTTTTGCTACAGAGAAATGCTGGTCAGAGGAGCCACAATTAGAAGAGATTAGAGAAGGACATTTAGTTAGATGCCATCGCTGGGAAGAATTAGACTTGAAAGCAGAAAGTAAGTAGGAGGTGAACTTATGTCAGATACAATATTGAAGGTAAACAACTTAAAGAAGCACTTTCCAATCAAAGGTGGAATTTTTGGAAAGGTAGTCAATTCAGTTAAAGCAGTAGATGGCTTGAACTTTGAAGTCAAGCGAGGAGAGACTCTAGGTCTAGTAGGTGAGTCAGGCTGTGGTAAGTCAACGACAGGAAGACTATTATTAAGGTTACTAGAAGCCACAGAGGGTGAAGTGATCTTTGAAGGTCAGAATATCTTAGACTTAGATAAGGCAGCGATGAGAAACCTAAGAAGAGAGATGCAGATGATCTTTCAAGACCCTTATGCTTCCTTGAACCCAAGGATGACAGTGGGAGAGATTATTGCAGAGCCGATGAAGATTCATGGGATTGGGACAGCTAAAGAGAGAGAAGAAAAGGTAAGGTATCTCTTAGATAAAGTAGGCTTACAGCCAAATTATGCAAAAAGATACCCCCATGAATTCAGTGGAGGTCAACGCCAAAGGGTAGGAATAGCTAGAGCTTTGGCAGTAGATCCAAAGATAATCGTTTGTGATGAGCCAGTATCTGCCCTTGATGTATCGGTACAGGCTCAGGTAGTCAATTTGATGCAGGACTTGCAAGAGGAGTTAGGGTTGACCTATATCTTTATTGCCCATGACTTAAGTGTAGTTCGCCATATCAGTGATAGGGTAGCAGTAATGTATCTAGGACGAATGGTAGAGCTAGCAGATAAGAATGAATTGTATAATAATCCAAAGCATCCTTATACTAAGGCACTATTATCAGCGATACCAATTCCCGATCCAGAGAAGACAAGAGAGAAGATAATCTTAGAAGGAGATGTACCAAGTCCAATCAATCCACCAAGTGGATGTCCTTTTCATACAAGGTGCCCTTTTGCTACTGAGAAATGTAAGAGAGAGGTACCAAGCTTTGAAGAGAAG
>NZ_PVNB01000071.1 GCF_003001995.1 Orenia metallireducens
AATAGAGTAGGACCAGCCTCACAGCTGGGACCTCTCTTCAAACTGCACGTACGGTTTTCCCGTATACAGCTTTCCTTTATTGTTGCTCCATTCCAGAGAGTAAGTTATCATCTCTGTATTACTACAGATGTAAATTTTACTCTTAGTTAAAGCAATATGTAAGTAATGATATTAAACCTTTCTCTTCTAGCATAGAATTAGATATTCTGTAGTTCTGATTCAATATTGCTTTCTTCTTCTCCATAAAAGCTCGAATACGCATCCTAATCCATGTATCTAACTTCCTAAATAACTTCTTTACATTCCCAAATTTAAAGTAATTTGCCCAACCCCTGAGCACTGGATTTAATTCAGCAATAATAAATTCTGCTGGAAACGGTCTTTGTCTTCTTGTTATATTCCTTATTTTATCTTTAAACTTATCAATTGCTTTCTTTCGAGGTCTTTTATACCTCCAAGCAATAAACTCATAACCTAAGAAAACAAAACCTTTTCCAAAATTAGTTATGACTGTTTTTTCTGGATGAAGAGTGAGTTTTAGCTTTCCTTCTATTATTTCTTTTATAACCTCTAATGCTCGATTAGCTTTTAGCTTTGATTTTGTAAGAACTACAAAATCATCTGCATATCTAACCAACTTATAGCCTCTAGCAGTCATCTCTTTATCAAATTGATGTAAATAGATATTAGCTAAAAGAGGAGAAATAACACCACCTTGTGGTGTTCCTTTCTCAGTACTCTCCTTTTTTCCTTTATTCATGATTCCAGCTGTTAACCACGAACGTATTAACCCTAATACCCATCCATCACTTATATACTCTGCAACAAAATCCATCAGCAACTCATGGTCTATATTATCAAAATATGATTTGATATCTGCATCAACAACCCATTTATAACCTTGACTTTTATACTCTTCTATCTTATCAATAGCATCATGGGCTGAACGATTTGGTCTAAAACCATAAGAGCAGTCACAAAATACTCGTTCAAATATAATTTCCATAACTTGTTTTACTGTTGCTTGAGCTATCCTGTCCTTTACTGTAGGTATACCTAGAGGTCTTTCTTTACCATTTCCTTTAGGAATATAAGTCCTTAATACTGGAGATGGCTTATATCTCTTTTCCTTCATCTGTCGATAAATTTCTCTCATATTAAGCTTGTAGTTATCTTTAAAATCTTCGATATCCTCTCCATCAATACCAGCACAACCTCCATTACTTAGCACTTGTTGAGCTGCATAATGCATTCTAAATTTATCTAGAATGATATTCTTTAATGTATAGTAGGTACGTATTCTTCTCACCTACCTTCCCTCATAACTTACCAGTCTTCCATTAAATCTTCCAACATACTAACCCCCTATCTTCACAATATTCCCGACCACGTCTCTAGGTAATTTACCAATCGCACCCTTCGGTTTATTGCTACTTAGGTTGCAGTAATCTCTATTATCTCTGTTTCCAGTTATGATTTCCCTTCTACATCCTCCATAGAGCCCACTAACTTCGTTAGTGTTTAAACCACTAAAATTAGTACATCACCACTCATATTTAACTTTGTACTTCAATAAAGCAGATATCCTTCGCTAAATTGGTTTTACCCTCGTATTAGTTACCTAATAGTCATCAGCCCAACTATCATTACTACTATGATATCATCTGATTTCTAGCTTAACATCACTTCGACTTTCCCTTTAAGGTTATATCTTAGTTTATCTTCATAAGTTCTTATGAAGAATTAAACTAGACCTCTCTCGGTCAATTATAGAATATTCCAACCATCCCAACCCTAATCACACATAATAGTTTGACATAGACAAACTCGTTATCTCGCTTTTTATCCAGAGCCACCTGCGCCCCTATGTCAACATTGGATTTCCTCGTTCTTATGGCGAGTCATCATTATTAAATGCCACCTCTGGTTCACATAATGTTTTAGGCTGGTTGTTCACCTCAGACTCTTCAGATTTTATCTCACGATAAACACCCTGTCACTGTTGGTTTCACACACCGATACGACCAAAACAGCATAGGTAAGACTTTCACTTACTATCTCTATAATTTACAAGACACACA
>NZ_PVNB01000072.1 GCF_003001995.1 Orenia metallireducens
AGTTACACCATCCACAACGCCTAAAGCAGCAGCCTTCTTAATCTCTTCTAAATTTGCAGTATCAATAAAAAATTTCATTCTTTCCACTCTCCTTTTTTTATAATAAATTATAGTTTTACCTTTACAAAAATTATGGATTCAAGCAAGATTATCCAAATAATAATTCTTGTTTATTTCGTTAACAGAATCTCGTTCAATGAGCTTAGGTGCAAAGGTAATCTTTTTGTTTGAATCGATAACTCCACTATCAATATTCTCTAAAATAATATTAGCTGCTCTTTCACCAGCTATCATCTTAGGATGAGTAACGGAAGTAATTGATATATGCCTTAATCTTACTAATTTTGAATCATCAAAACCTATAATAGAGATGTCTTCTGGTATTTGATAGTTCAAATCATCTAATATCTCCTTTACTAAAATGGCTACTTGATCATTAAAACAGAAGATAGCTGTTGGAGATTTATCGACTTCTAGTAATTCAATTACCAAAGACTTTATCTCTTGTTCAAAGTTCTGTAAATTTTCAAATTCAGAGATATAATATTTCTTGATATAGTCATTATAGACAGGAATATTATTCTCCTTTAAAGCCTGTTCATATCCTTTAAAACGATTAATTGATGGCTTATGAAGCCCTTTATAGATTACAGCAATATTTTCATGGCCTTCTTCTATGAAGTGATTTGTAGCTAAATACCCACCTTGTTGATCATTTACTGTAACATAATTAAACTTATTATTATCAAAATCACTATCAAGAATTACCACTGGTATATTATTATCTACAAAACGTTCTAACAGATTAATATTTGGATAAGCATAACCACTTTTAGCTGGTTCAATAATCAGTCCATCTACATCTTTTTTTAAAAATTCATTAAGAATCTCTTTCTCTCTATAGTGGTCATCCTTAGAATTACCTAAGATAATCTGATAGCCATTCTTATGCAAAACGCTATCAATTCCAGCTAAGATATCAGAAAAAATATAATCATGCAAGCTGATACTGATAAAACCTATATTGTAGGTCTTCTTCTTTTGATTATCACTACAGAACGTCCCTAATCCTTGCTTTTTATAGACAAGACCATCTTGTTCTAAGATATTAAGTGCTTTTCTGATAGTATGCCTACTAACACCATATATTTCACATAATTCACTTTCTGTAGGCAATTTATCTCTTGGCTTTAGTTGACCACTATTGATTATCTTTTCAATATTATTCTTTACCTGAATATATTTAGGCAACCTATTAGTGTGCATAATTATCATACTCCTTTATTTAACAAACTGGCTATTTCAGTCTAATCAATAATTTGTCTTGATTAATATATAAATTAAAAGATCATCTTTATTTATTGTAAATATAAGCAAACGTTCTTCATAATTTAGATGGTTATATATAGCTTATTACCATTTATCATTATATCTAACGAAAATCTAATAAAATCATAATTAGTAGATAAGCAATAGTGATCTTTTAATCTAACTTGTATTTTACCATTTTATTAAAATAAAAGCGGTATTTTAATATTTATACTAAGAATTAAGGTGTTAATAACCTCAGGATTAATAGCAAATTGATATTTGTATAGCAATAGTCTCCACCATTGCTATTTCCTCTGCTTTTTATACTCTTAGCTAATTATATATAAATTATCACACTATTTGGCCTACCATTACTAAAGATTCTTTTACTATAGGTGTCTTTACTAAACTAATTATCGAACCATAATCAGGCATATTTTCTCCTCCTGCTAAAGGATATGAATTATTAATTTAAAATAGCAAGCAAATCTTCCTTGATTGAGATCAGTTAACTAGAATAATCAGAATTTTATAAGATATCTATTTTTGCTTTGAAAAGTATATATTAAGGGTTTTTCTATCTAAACCTTCGATTATTTTAAATAGTCAACCGCTGCTCTCTCAACAGGCAGGCAGTTCTTATATCTTTCCATAAAGATTTCAAAGCCTTCAACATCTTCAGCATCTGGTTCAATGATGGACTCATTTTGATCTGCAAAGATATTTTC
>NZ_PVNB01000073.1 GCF_003001995.1 Orenia metallireducens
GCACATAAATAATCATTACCCTCATCAGCTGTATCAACATAACAGATAATCCTTTCATAATTCTCAGGCAATTCATCATAGCTTTGAAAATACTTATATAGCTTACCCTTCTGGTCAATTGGCTCCTGATGATAGTTAGCTCTGAATATCTCTGGAACCATATTAATTCGTAAACTTTCATAGCTCTTCTCCGACAATAAATCGGGGCATAGCATCTCACCATCCTCATTCTTAGCCTCTAACTTTAGTAGATACCACTCATTGCTTTCAGGACCAGCCAATATCCGACCACAGATATCTTTCTTAGCCCACCGAGTCATATTTACAATCTCAATAGCTCCCTCTTCCTTCCGAGAAAGAAAGGTTCCACTATACCAGGTCCAAATCTTATCTAAGGCTCTATCATTCAAAGCAGTCTCAGCATCCTTGACTGGGTCATCTACTATCGAAATATTACAACCCTTTCCCGTAATACTCCCTCCAATTCCTGCTCCCTTATAATTAAAGAATTCTCCTTCTAAAGCCCACTGATGATAGCTAGCATTTCCTTTTTTAATCCTACTTTCAGGAAAGATATCCTCATAAACAATCTCATGGGGATAAGTTTTAATCTCCATAATCCCATCTCTAGTATATCGAGAGAAATCAGTAGCAGCATCATCATTATAGCTACAAGTGATAATTCTATTGTTCTTCTTCCTACCCAATACCCATTTACAGAAATTAATTAAGGTTCTAGATTTCCCATGTCGAGGAGGCATATTCATCATCAACTTAGTGTAAACTTTTCCCTCTTCATTAACTAAAGTTCCTTCATACAATCTCTGTAAAGTATCACACAATAGCTTCAAATGCCACCTATGCTCCTGATAAAAATCTGGAGAGATAGTCTGACAAAACTCCCATAAGCTATCTCTGGAATCTCTAATACTCTTTTCCCGCTTAAGAACTAATAATCTCTCTTTATCCCTTCTACTCATCTTCATACTGCTTCAACTCTTCTTCTAGCTCTTCATCACTTATATAAGACAAATCTATATTGTAATTAATATCTCCTTGATGCTTAAAATCTCCTTTAATAATATCAGTAGCCTCACCATTTAATAATTGATATAGTTTGAATAATCTCTCCAAAGCCTCAATCTTATCCAACTCATCATCTATCTCCTCAGGTTGAGCAGTTCTCATAATATTATTAATCATATTCAGCAACTTAGGATTAAACTTATCCTTTATCTCATCTAACCTTTCACAATAAACCTTTTTAAAAATTTCATCCTCTAACCATCTATATAATTGCCTTCTACTAATGTCACACTTTTTTGCTATTTCAGTTTTGGTATATTCACCTGAGATAAGTAAGTCTATAGCCTTAAGCTGATTCTGGCTCAACCCTTCACTTTCGATATCTGTGACATTTTGTGCCTTGTTTTGATGCTGCCAGCAGTACCACTCCTCTTCAAAATCTATCTCTATTTCCTTTTCCCTAGTACATCTAGAACCACCACTCTTATTGCCACTACATTGGATTATTTTAGTCTCTTCTTGATTCATTTACTGACAACACCTCCTTTAGTATAAAAATTAGTGAACAGCAAAAAAGCCAAAAGCACTATGCTCTTGACTTTAATAATCTTTATTATTTGATTTTATCCAATCACTAATTACCAGTGACTAATTACTACTTTATATTATATCAATGATTTAATTCTTATATCTACCAAATTTATATCACTTTTAATTATAAATTTGTGACTTTATTATTGCCATTTAAAACCTTTATTTCTTTTATAATTCCATCTTTCATTAACGAGTTTACACAATAAAAATCTTTAAATACTCCTCTACACTCTCCGTTACAATTAATAGTTAAACAGCCCTTACCTATATCCTTTCTAGAAATAATCCTACTATCTGAACTTACCTTATATTCTAATCCTTCTTCTGTAAAATAATAATAGCTCATATTTAAAATTCACTTCCTATTAAAATTTTGTCATATCAAATTGA
>NZ_PVNB01000074.1 GCF_003001995.1 Orenia metallireducens
TCTTATCTTGAGACTATAGAAACAACTAACAAAAAATAAAATAGCTATAAAACCCTTATACTATAGGCGTTATAGCTGAAATTGACATAACAAAAACCCTCTGCTATAATTTAGTTGTCGATACCAAAATATAGAGAGGGGTTTTTTTGTGTTTAATTTAGTTTGTAAAAATAGTATAACAAAAAATGATATTAAAATCAAAGGTAAAGTATTACAAGATTATTCTTTTGATGGAAAAGAAAGACCTTGGATTAAAAAAAAGATTCAAACTCATTTGTTGGCTGATGCTTATTTTAAATTAGGTTATCAAAATAAAGCTGTAAGAGTAGATGAGTGTGGTACTTATTTAGAGTTTAAAGACTGTCCCAACGGTCATGAAGGACAAAAGTTATTGAGTTATGCTAATTTTTGTAGAGAAAGGTTGTGTCCTATGTGCCAATGGAGGAGGTCAATGAAATTATCTTGGCAAGTGAAGAATGTTTGTCATTATGCTTTGTTGCAAGATAAATCATTAAAATTCATAATGCTTACTTTGACAGTTAAAAATGTAAAAGGGGATATGCTTTCAGATACCATTGATAATATGATGTATGCTTATAGAAAGTTAACTTATAGAAAAGAAGTAAAACGAGCTATTGAAGGTTACTTTAGAGTATTAGAGATAACTTATAATGAAAATAGGGAAGATTACCACCCCCATTTTCATATTTTATTACCTGTGAAAGAAAGATATTTTCAAGGTTATTATTATATAAGTCAAGAACGTTGGACTGAATTATGGAGAAAATCACTTAAAGTAAGTTATGATCCTATAGTTGAAGTTCATAAAATAAGATCTAGAAAAGGTAAATCTAAAGTTCAAGAAGACCAGGATAATTATTTACAAGCTATGGAGAAGGCAGCTGCTGAAGTTGGTAAATATACAGTTAAGCCAGATGATTATATAAAAAATAATCCAGAGGTAACTCAAGAGGTTGTAGGGGTGCTTACAGAGGCTTTAAAAGGGAGAAGGCTAGTTTCTTATGCTGGTATCCTTAAAACTGCTTATAATGTGCTTAAAATGGAAGATATAGATTCTGATAATACTGATTTAGTTCATACTACTGAAAATGAAAAAGAATGTAAATGTAGTGTATGTAATTCTGACTTAGAAGACTATGTTTATTCTTGGAATATTGGGGCAGGTCAATATATAGGACAAGTTAAAGAAAGAGGTCTTTAATAAAGTTTATTTTTGACCCAAGTTAATAAAATTTATTTGTGCTCAAATTGTCAAAAGTAGAGTTCAAAAGTTTTTTTTATTAAAATTAAAGTTATTTATATTATTAACACAAAAAAAGTTTTGAAAGACTTTTGATTATTTGATAAGCAAATAATATAATTGTCTATGTCAAAAATGGGGTTAATGATATTATCGAACGGCTTTTAAGCCGTGAGCTAGAATAAGTTAACCCCCAATATATAATAAGGGGTGCTAAGGTGTTGTTTTCGACATTTTATATTGTTCCCGTATTTATTTATTATAGGGGACACAAAAGAGAAAAAAACTAAAAAAAATATGTATGATATACTTAACTTGACCTATATAACACTTAACCGAAAAGATAAAAATAATAAAAGTATAAGAGCGATTATATAACTATGCTCTTATCATGTACATTTGTACATTTATTAAAAAAATAAGATTGAATAAAAAGATAAAATATGCTATATTATTTATAGTTATTAAATTAAATATTTGAGTTTTAGAGTTTATTTCTTTACCTATCTGGATACTAAGGACACATAACGGAGATTTACACAAATAAAATAAAATTAGTTTATAGAGTAGTGTAGAAGGTGAAAATTTACCTCTACATTTTATTTATTTTTTGGATAAAATAATGTTATTTTTGGTGTGTTTCTTCTTATCTTGAGACTATAGAAACAACTAACAAAAAATAAAATAGCTATAAAACCCTTATACTATAGGCGTTATAGCTGAAATTGACATAACAAAA
>NZ_PVNB01000075.1 GCF_003001995.1 Orenia metallireducens
GAATGCATTCTACTTTAGATTATAAAAGTCCAGAAGAATACGAAAATGAGAGAAAAACCACTAAACTATGTGTCTAATTTAATGGGGGAACCTCAATTCGACAAAAATGGGGTGAAGTCTTTTTTGTATAGCTAAAAAACCTTGAAATATTAGCATTTATTTTTATGAAATTCGCTTAAATAGATATACTCATAATTTTTAGAGGTACTTTTTTGATATATATTTACTTAAAATAATAGATAATGGCCAAGCTAAGAGGTTTAAATGAGTTATTTTATAAATAATTTGATGAGATAAATATAAAACCAAAAATATAATTAACCAATTAAATATTCCTTTGAAAATCTTCAAATAATAAAGGCCTCCTTCTAAATGAATAATATGTGACAATTTTCAAATTTTAACATTTGTATTTATTATATCATTATAAAAACTAAAAATGAAATTTGATATTATTTGATTTTATGGGATACCAATCTTACATAGAAGGCAGAGAATATCTGGGGTGGGTGCGAAATGTAATAAGAAAGGACAGAGGTGAATTTGCTCTGTCCTTTCTTATGTAATGTAGCAGGGGCAATCAAGACCATCCAGCCACACTACAAGCTGGGGACAGACGGGAAATGCTGTGAGATTTCCCGCTCGCCCCAAAGGGTGTCCCTCAATCTTCCCTCCCCCCATCCTAATAGCTCCTTCTTGGCGAAGTGTTCTGTCTCGAGCCTGTCTGGGAAGGGAGTGGCGATTATAAATGCGATAGCATTTATAGAGCACGGAAAGACCTTTAGGACTTGAAGGAAAGTGGGGGGCTTGGGGGGAGGAAATGAGGGAAACCCTGAGCTTGTAGTGTGGCTGGTCAATAGAGATGGTTTGAACTTGATCTTAGCCTATTGAGCGACACGTAGCTGGGGAAGATACCGAGTCCTGCTGGTTTTGTCAGGTTGTAGATTCCCCAGCGGAGAGGAGCGAAATGGGCGTTATGGTTTTAGGAGAGGTGATAGCAGGTGGTTGTGCTGCTTTGACCTCTCCTTTCATTATTAGTTTAGATGTTTTTAGATCTTTAGTATTTGTTTGAAATATTTTGACTCACTTTATCTTCTATTTCCAATTAACATGCTACACAACACAAAACCATCAAATGACCACTGTAACTTAAAAAGAGATGTCTTATTGTAAGTTATTTAGCCATTACTGGGACACAGATTTCACAATAACCATTGCCTATCATTGCACCAGTATATCTTTCAAAGGTTGCTCTGTTATCAAGCTCATATTCAGTAGCTTGTAGCTCTACAAATATTTGCTCCCATGCGTTTTGAATTTCCTTAGGGGTATGTTTAGCTTTTAAAGTAGCATATAAACCTCCACTTATTTCTGTTACATT
The DNA here is from genome assembly GCF_003001995.1 of Orenia metallireducens. GTDB lineage: Bacteria > Bacillota > Halanaerobiia > Halobacteroidales > Halobacteroidaceae > Orenia > Orenia metallireducens_B. The sequence goes on from NZ_PVNB01000075.1 coordinate 1,382, forward strand.
AACAGTATCGTCAACTTGATAGTCCTTATAAATAACGATAGCAGCATCATAGCGACAGTTTTCTGGCGATGTTGTTTCAGGGTTATCGTGAGCAATACCAAGGATGATTGCATCATCGTTAAATAAGTTTTGAGCTTGAGCCCAGTCTTTTAGTTTTTCCATGGTCTTAATATTATTAGGACCATAGGGACCAATTTGACGTAGATAAGCAATTTTACACTCTCCAATATTTTCAATTCTGATATTCATCTTGATCTCTCCTTTGGTTTTTGAGATTGACTATAACCTAAATTTAGCATGATATAAAAAATTCTTCAAAGAAAATTTTAAAAAAATTAATCTATTGTAATATGTTCTTAAATTGCAATATTAAATTGAACTAATTTCAAACTGTAATAATTTGTGTATTTAGTTATATAAAATTTCTCTTACTTGGTCTTCAAATGCTTC
>NZ_PVNB01000076.1 GCF_003001995.1 Orenia metallireducens
GAAGCATTTGAAGACCAAGTAAGAGAAATTTTATATAACTAAATACACAAATTATTACAGTTTGAAATTAGTTCAATTTAATATTGCAATTTAAGATTATATATAATAACTCCATCTCCTTAATAAAAAAAGAACTACTAGATTAACTCTAGTAGCCTTCTACTGTGAATTTTTTATATAATTTATTGACAGCTTTCTTCTCAATTCTAGAGACATAGGAACGCGAGATATCGAGCCTATCGGCAATCTCTCTTTGAGTCTTCTCTTGACCATCTTGAAGACCATATCTCAATTCCAATACCTTTCTCTCTCTACTGTCCAGCTCTTTAAGCTTTTCATATAAGGTCTCCTCTTTCATAGCCAATTCGACCTTTTCACTGACTACATCTACTGCTGTGCCTAAGATATCAATTAATTTGATCTCATTTCCTTCCTTGTCAGAACCAATCGGTTCATGCATTAGCTTCTCATTATTTAACTTTTTCGTCTTTCTTAAATGCATCAAAATCTCATTCTCAATACATCTGGCTGAATAGGTTGCTAATCTAGTATTCTTATTGGGGTTGAAGCTATCGATTGCTTTGATTAGTCCAATAGTTCCAATTGAAATTAAGTCCTCATTATCTTCTTTAGTATTAACTAACGTAATATTGTTACAATATATATTATGTTAGTTATGCCTTGAATTGATTTCCCATAGAAAAATAAAAATTGCTGTTAAAAACTATTCTCTAACAGCAATTTTTATTTACATTCTACCCTACGATCCTTAGAATTGTTTTACACTCTTCTTTTCAAGATCTAACTCTATAATTATATTAACATCCATTATTAATCTTTTCATGAAATATTCTTCTCATCTTTTCCTTATTCTCTGGAAAATCTTTATCTTCAAAAAAGCCACTAAGCTTTTTTACCCTTGAACTAACTTCATATTCTTTATCTTGAATTTCCTTTAACTCCATTAAATATTTTTCTAATATGCTGGAGATAGATTGATTTGTTTCTTTAGCAAATTGATGAGCAAACTCAATTACATCTTTTTCAATACTTAATGTTAATTTATCTTTCACAGCATCTCCTCCTTACGTATACTATTATTATTTCTTATTTTTAAAACTTTCTTCTGCAAAATAAAATATTAGTTCGCTAATATTAAAATCATCAATTATTAGCTTCTTTTCTACTCCTTTTTCTAACAGCTTTAAAGCATTTTCATAATCCTGCTTAAATAAACCAAGATAATAATTAAAGTCTTCTTTGGAAAACACTTTAAACAAATCATATAAAAATTCTTTACTATACCCTGTTTTACAATATAGTTCTACTGCTTTATTAAAAAGTGCGTTTTCCCTATTCCTTTTAACTCCCATTATATTCTTTCTATCTCTAAATCCTTTTTCTAAATCTAAGAGCTTCATTTTATCCTTATTCATCTCAGCAGAAATTTTAAAAGCTATATTTTTAATTATTTCATAATTAGAATTTAATACCCTTTCATCTAATGGTTCTTGAATCATTATGCAAAAATCATTTAAAATTGATTCTTCATTTTTTAGATTAAAAATATTTCTTAAATTGCAATATTAAATTGAACTAATTTCAAACTGTAATAATTTAGTTATCTAGTTATATAGAATTTCTCTTACTTGGTCTTCAAATGCTTCATCAGGGGTTAGGTAATCTAAGATTTTTCTTGGTAAAGTATTGCACCAATTTTGGACTCTAGCAA
>NZ_PVNB01000077.1 GCF_003001995.1 Orenia metallireducens
AAAAGTGGAAATTACCAAAAGGGTAAAGTGGACCTTACAGAAAGTGTAAACTCTTTAACAGAGACTACTACAAAGATTACTACAGAGACTACACAGAAAAGAAGAGGAAAAGAGCTCATTGCTTTTTATGAAAAGTGTTTTGGAAGATTAATTAGTACTTATCAGCTAGAGGTACTGGAAGGTTATTTAGAAGATGGATTAAATGAAGAGATGATTATTTTAGCAATGAAGGAATCATCTTTAAACAATGCTAATAACTTTGCTTACTTAAAAGCAGTTCTTGATGATTGGTTGAGTAAAGGATTGATTACTAAGAAAAAGGTTAAGTCTTATTTAGAGGAGAGAAAAGCAAGGTATAGCAATAAAAGCAAGGGTAAAAATGAGCTACCTACTAATCTACAGAATGCACTTGATTTAGTAGAGCAGTGTGATGTTGAAGATGAGGATATTTGGGAGGTGGATTAATTGACTAAGAAGGAAACATCAAAGCTATTGTCAATTTTAGCAGTAGCCTATGATAAATTTCAGGTTGATAGTCAGGGAGTTAAGCTAAAGGTCTGGCATGAATTATTAAGGGATATACCCTATCAGGTAGCACAGCTAGCAGCTAAAAAGCTAATTTTGAAGAGTCCCTTTCCACCAGTAATAGCTGATATCAGAAGAGAGGTTGCTAGTATAGCTACTTCTAAGGATAAATTAACTGCGACAGATGCTTGGGAGGAGGTGATAAAAGCAATAAGGCACTATGGATATTATCGAGAGAAGGAAGCATTAGAGAGTATGAATTCGCTGGTAGCTAGGACAGTAAGAGCTATGGGATGGAGGGAGATATGTTTAGAGAGTAAGATAGGTGTGATTAGAGGACAGTTTATCAAGATGTATGGTCAGTTATTAAAAAGAAAGCAAGAGGATGATTTATTACCAATAGAGTTAAGAGAGAGCATCAGGTTAATTAGCGAAGGAGAATTAAAGCTTAAAGAGAGCGTTTCGTAGTTTCATATTTTCTCAGTACAAGCATGGAATAATATTGAGGCAGTTGACTTTTAGGTAGGGTCAGCTGCTTTATTAATATAGATAGGATAGAGGATGAGTTTACATTATTTTATTGAGAGGAGATGATGATTTAGTGAAGAAACATAAGAAGTTAATTAAATATTTACTTAATTATAAAAAGATCAAGAGCAGAGTCGAGGCAATTAATGTACAGTTGGAGTATAATCAGCAGGCGATTGATTACTCTGTACCTAGAGTGAGTGGTGGGGGAAGCTGTGATCCAGTATATGATATTGTAGAGAAGAGATTAGATAGTAAATTGGCTCAAGAGAAGATGGAGAAGGAGAGGATTATCAATTTAATAGAGACGGGGTTAGAAGCATTAGATAAGGAGTTAGAATTGCCATTGATTGAAGCTAAGTATTTTCAAGACAGAGCAGAGATGGATAATATGATTTATAATAGCACTAGATTTCCCTATTCAGCGAGTCAGTATTATCGAGTAAAGAAGAGGGCTTTAGAGAAATTAGAGGAAAGTATTGGAGATCTAATTTAAAGTTAGAAGGTATAATAGCTTGTTTTGTAGAAGGATGATATATAGTTAAATGAAATCTTTAAATCAAAATTTAAAAATTACTTAATCAATTTGATATGACAAAATTTTAATAGGAAGTGAATTTTAAATATGAGCTATTATTATTTTACAGAAGAAGGATTAGAATATAAGGTAAGTTCA
>NZ_PVNB01000078.1 GCF_003001995.1 Orenia metallireducens
AAAAGTGGAAATTACCAAAAGGGTAAAGTGGACCTTACAGAAAGTGTAAACTCTTTAACAGAGACTACTACAAAGATTACTACAGAGACTACACATAAAAGAAGAGGAAAAGAAATCGTCGCTTTTTATGAAAAGTGTTTTGGCAGATTAATTAGTACTTATCAGTTAGAGGTGCTTGAAGGTTATTTAGAGGATGGATTAAATGAAGAGATAATTATTTTAGCCATGAAGGAATCCTCTTTAAATAATGCTAATAATTTTGCTTATTTAAAAGCAGTTCTTGATGATTGGTTGAGTAAAGGATTGACTACTAAGAAAAAGGTTAAGTCTTATTTAGAGGATAGAAAGTCAAGGTATAGCAATAAAAATAAGGGTAAAAATGAGTTACCTACTAATCTACAGAATGCACTTGATTTAGTAGAGCAGTGTGATGTTGAAGATGAGAATATTTGGGAGGTGGATTAATTGACTAAAAAGGAAACATCAAAGCTATTGTCCATTTTAGCAGTAGCCTATGATAAATTTCAGGTTGATAGTCAGGGAGTTAAGCTAAAGGTCTGGCATGAATTGTTAAGGGATATACCCTATCAGGTAGCACAGCTAGCAGCTAAAAAGTTAATTCTGAAGAGTCCCTTTCCACCAGTAATAGCTGATATTAGAAGAGAGGTCGCTAGTATAGCTACTTCTCAGGATAAAGTAACTGCAACAGATGCTTGGGAGGAGGTGGTAAATGCAATCAGATATTATGGGTATTATCGAGAGAAGGAAGCATTAGGGAGTATGAATTCGCTGGTAGCTAGGACAGTAAGAGCTATGGGATGGAGGGAGATATGTTTAGAGAGTAAGATAGGCGTGATTAGAGGACAGTTTATCAAGATGTATGGTCAGTTATTAAAAAGAAAGCAAGAGGAAGATTTATTACCAATAGAGTTAAGAGAGAGCATCAGGTTAATTAGCGAAGGAGAATTAAAGCTTAAAGAGAGCGTTTCATAGTTTCATATTTTCTCAGTACAAGCATGGAATAACATTTAAGCAGTTGACTTTTAGGTGGGGTCAGCTGCTTTATTAATATAGAGGTGATAAGGTTGAAAAAGCATAGTAGGTTAATTAAGTTATTAATGAGCTATAAGGCTTTAAATACTAGGGTAGAATTGATTGAAATTGAATTGGAGTATAGTCAGCAGGCGATAGATTATACTAGACCAATTATACGAGGGGGTAAGAGCTATGATGCAACCTATCAAGCAGTAGAAAAGAGGGTGGATAGTGATTTGGCTAGGGAAAAAGTAGAGAAGGAAAGGATAATAGAGCTGATAGAAACAGGATTAAAGGTCCTTGATAATGAGTTAGAGCTACCATTGATTAAGGCTAAGTATTTGGATGGAAAATCTGAAAGGGATAATATGATTTATAATAGTAATCTATTTCCTTATTCAGCTAGTCAGTATTATCGGGTGAAGAAGAGGGCCTTAGAGAAGTTAGAGGAAAGCATTGGAGATCTAATTTAAAGTTAGAAGGTATAATTTAAAGTTAGAAGGTATAATAGTTTGTTTTGTAGAAGGATGATATATAGTTAAATGAAATTTTTAAATCCAATTTAAAAATTACTTAGTCAATTTGATATGACAAAATTTTAATAGGAAGTGAATTTTAAATATGAGCTATTATTATTTTACAGAAGAAGGATTAGAATATAAGGTAAGTTCA
>NZ_PVNB01000079.1 GCF_003001995.1 Orenia metallireducens
ATGAGCTTTTGGAATTGAGTGTATATGAAAAAGTTGAAGAAGAAGTGGGGAGGAGGATTGATGAAATTAGGAATGGGGATATTTAGTTATTGGGGTGATTTATCGAGTGGCTTTAAAGCCACGAGCCAGATTCCACACCCCAATAATATAATAAGGGGTGCTAAGGTGTACATTTGTACAATTTTATTATTTTTAATTATAAAAGTTGGAGGTTTTGGTTGTGGTTAAAAAATGAGTGAAGAAGTTATAAAACCTGTTTATAGTATTGATAAAGTTAGGTTAAAAACAAGATTGGCTAAAGATGTTGTTCAATTTAAAATGAGGAAATATGAGAGTGATCCTAGGGTTGAATATTGGGAAGGGTATAAAATAACAGAATATCGTCATAATTGGCGTTTTAAGTTAGGGGTAGATGAAACTGTTTACATAGGCTGTCAGCATAATTCTGAGCCTCCTGTGGAGCTTAGAACGGGTTTTGTTATCGAATATAATCCTAACAAGGTGGAAAAAGATAATTGTGTTTTAGATGAATTACTGATGTTATTTACTAAAACTGAGCCGATAGTTCAAAAATTAGATGTGGCAGTTGATTTTTATAAAGTTAATATCAATTGGGTTACTCTTTTTAAAGGTAGTAAAAGGAAGATTACGACTTTAGATTATGGGTCTGATGATAAAACTTATTATATTGGAGAGGTCGGACAAGAGGGGAGAGTAAAAGTTTATAATAAAGCTAAAGAAAGAAGTAAAAAGAGCTATCCAGTACCGTTTAGTGATTGGACACGATACGAGATAACTCTTAAACCTGATGTTATTACTAGTAACATACAGGATTATAAAATTGATATTGAGATACCTAATATTACTTATATTCAACCTCATAAAATAAAAGATTTAAATTCTACTGACAGAATACTTCTTAAGGCTATTAAAGCAGGTTTGGCGGAACTTGCTGAATTGCCTAGAAGAAAGAAAGAGAAATTAAAACCTTTTATTCAAGAGGAATGTGAACTTTTTATTAAAAAATGTTTGTTGCAGGAAACTGTTGTTGATTTTATTACAGAAATATCGGACAAGTACTTTTTTCTTGATGGGAAACAGTATGAATCTGCTCATTATTCTAAAAGGTATTATAACATAAAAACGTGATTCGATAAACACTTGTTAATTATTTATTAATAAAAAAATTTATTAGTTGTCAAGGGTGAGGAGGTACGACGAACTTGTATACCCTTGACGGCTTATAAATATTATTATTATTATTTTTACAAAAGTGTTTTGGGATACAGGTTTGCAATTTGGGTACGATTTGTTATAATATTTATATGGTAATAAATTCAATTATTGAAAAAGGAGAGTGATTTTGTGCCTAAGACTTATAAAGTTCGTATGCATCAGAGGGAATATGATTTGGTTAAAGAGTATGCTGAAGAAAAAGATATTACTTATGCTCAAGCAGTTTCGGAGTTGATGACTGTAATAAAAAGAGAAAATGAGATGTTAAAAGAAGAAAATCAACGTTTGAGAAATGAAGTTGCTAGGGGTGAAGCTTATTATGAGCTTTTGGAATTGAGTGTATATGAAAAAGTTGAAGAAGAAGTGGGGAGGAGGATTGATGAAATTAGGAATGGGGATATTTAGTTATTGGGG
>NZ_PVNB01000080.1 GCF_003001995.1 Orenia metallireducens
TTAACGTATCAGAGTTTCACGACGTCTCATAGATATACCTATCCCTGATTTTTTCTATATCTAACATAAGCCCTTATTAATTTTAATTATGCTCTAAGCTTAGATGTTGTAAAACTAATGTTATATGAAGTGCGTAGCTCTCCCAGTTCTCTATGGAGTTTTATATCTACAGTTACCACCATAATCTTATTATAAATGTTTTATTATTTTACTTATTCTTAAATTCAATATACATTTCTTGTCTAAGTCCAACCAATTTTTACCTATAATCAATAGTGAATCAAATCTAGACCTACTTCCCCCAATTCACACTAACTTATGTTATTCAAAATTCTAATCTATGCTGACTTCTGTTTATCTCTTAATGTTAAGTCAGAATTTAATTCTTTACCCATTAAAAGCAGTAATAACTTCAATTCCCCAGCTTTAAATTCTTTTCCTTTTACTAATCTCTCTCCACATACTGGACATACTGCTAAATCTCCATATTCTTCACAATAATCTTGCCAACTTACCTTATCAATATCTTCAACCTTATCTTGTCCAAATGTCTCTCGACATTTATCCAATTCTTCTCTTTTACAACTGGCATACATCCCATAATATCTTACTACTTTTAAGTGGGGCATTGGTACATGTAATAAAAACCTACGAATAAATTCTTCTGTCTTTAGAGTCATTACCTTTTTCTTAGATCCATCCTTATTATCATCATAATAGAATTTAACTTCTTTCTCATTATAAGAGATAATACGCTTATCAGATATTGCTCCACCTTTTATATAATTACCTAAATACTTAATTACTCCCTCACCATAAGCATATTTCTTACAGGTATATACATTCCATTTCTTCTTTCTTAATTTTCTCAACTTCCTATGTACTTTGCTATAACTAAACTCCTCTGGTATTTCTACTTCTCCTTTATAAACTAAATTATGTAGTCTATCTAAAAATTTCCCTCTAAATATCTTCATTAATGTCCGTACTGGTACTAAATAGCCCTTTTTACTCTCTTTCCATTCTCCATCTTCAGTTAATCCTCCACCTGTTACAAGACAGTGAACATGAGGATGAAAGATTAAAGTTTCTCCCCAGGTCTGTAAAGTAGCTATCATGCCAGGCTTAACTCCTAAAAAATCTTCATTTTCCATCATTCCAAATAATGCTTCCTTTGCACATTTGAATAATAGATTTGTCATTTCCTTTGGATTCAATAACCACAAATCATTTAATTGATGGGGGATAGTAAAGATCACATGATAATGATGAGTATCTAAAATCCTCGCACTCTGTCTTTGAATCCACTCTTCTTTTTCCATAGTTGAGCATTGTGGGCATGATCTATGTTTACAGGAATTATACCAAATTCGATAATAATGTCCTTCCGGACATTTCTCTACATGACCACCCATTACTTCTGTACGGCAATTGATTATATTCCAAGCTGCTTTTCTGGCATGGTCAGCTATGGCATATTTTTCTGCATATTGAGGATAATATTCTTTGAAGATACTTTGAATTTTACACATAGTTATCACTCCAAGAAGGGAATTGTTCAAGTGATTTAATAGTATTCCCATTCTTGTACTTTTCTATGCGAAGCATTTAATATAACTCTTGTATTAACGACACTAGTGTCGTTAAT
>NZ_PVNB01000081.1 GCF_003001995.1 Orenia metallireducens
TATTCACATTTAAATAAATCTTTATTGGAGAGTTTGATCCTGGCTCAGGACGAACGCTGGCGGCGTGCTTAACACATGCAAGTTGAACGCGAAAGTTTTCTTCGGAAAATTAGTAGAGTAGCGGACGGGTGAGTAACGCGTGGGTAATCTACCTTTAAGTTAGGAATAACTTCTCGAAAGAGAAGCTAATACCTAATAATCTCTTACGAGCAAAGATGGCTTCTTCTTAGCTATCGCTTAAAGATGAGCCTGCGTCCCATTAGCTTGTTGGTGAGGTAAAAGCTCACCAAGGCAACAATGGGTAGCCGACCTGAGAGGGTGATCGGCCACACTGGGACTGAGACACGGCCCAGACTCCTACGGGAGGCTGCAGTGGGGAATCTTCCGCAATGGACGAAAGTCTGACGGAGCAACGCCGCGTGAACGATGAAGGCCTTCGGGTCGTAAAGTTCTGTCCTTTGGGAAGAATACTTTAGTTACTAATACTAGCTAGAGTTGACGGTACCTTTGGAGGAAGCTCTGGCTAACTACGTGCCAGCAGCCGCGGTAATACGTAGAGAGCAAGCGTTGTCCGGAATCATTGGGCGTAAAGGGTACGCAGGCGGTCTATTAAGTCAGAGGTGAAATCCAACAGCTCAACTGTTGAACTGCCTTTGATACTGGTAGACTTGAGGATAAGAGAAGAAAACGGAATTCCTAGTGTAGCGGTGAAATGCGTAGATATTAGGAAGAATACCGATGGCGAAAGCAGTTTTCTAACTTATTCCTGACGCTCAGGTACGAAAGCTAGGGTAGCAAACGGGATTAGATACCCCGGTAGTCCTAGCCGTAAACGATGGATACTAGGTGTTGGGGGTTCGACCCCCTCGGTGCCGCAGTTAACGCATTAAGTATCCCGCCTGGGGATTACGACCGCAAGGTTGAAACTCAAAGGAATTGACGGGGACCCGCACAAGCGGTGGAGCATGTGGTTTAATTCGATGCAACGCGAAGAACCTTACCAGAACTTGACATCCCTGTGACTATCTCTTAATCGAGAGTCTTCCCTTTTGGGAACACAGGTGACAGGTGGTGCATGGCTGTCGTCAGCTCGTGTCGTGAGATGTTGGGTTAAGTCCCGTAACGAGCGCAACCCCTATCCTTAGTTGCCAGCACGTAATGGTGGGGACTCTAAGGAGACTGCCGCGGAAAAACGCGGAGGAAGGTGGGGATGACGTCAAGTCATCATGCCCCTTATGTTCTGGGCTACACACGTGCTACAATGGCTTATACAGAGGGTTGCTACATCGTGAGATGATGCTAATCTCTAAAGTAAGTCTCAGTTCGGATTGCAGGCTGCAACTCGCCTGCATGAAGCTGGAATCGCTAGTAATCGTGGATCAGAATGCCACGGTGAATACGTTCCCGGGTCTTGTACACACCGCCCGTCACACCACCCGAGTCGGGGGCACCAGAAGTCGTCGGCCTAACTTTTAGAAGGAGACGCCGAAGGTGCGTTCGGTAAGGGGGGTGAAGTCGTAACAAGGTAGCCGTACCGGAAGGTGCGGCTGGATCACCTCCTTTCTAAGGAGTCTATAATATAACTCCAGTCGAACTTGGTCAAACTGCATTGTTTAGTTTTGAGAGACTAAAATCT
>NZ_PVNB01000082.1 GCF_003001995.1 Orenia metallireducens
GGTAGAGAGTTTGGATTTATTGGAACAAGAATGAGAAAGAATAGAAAGGTAGTTGTTGGTTACTGGAAAGACGAAGAGGTAATCAATCAACTTTCTATCTGGATGCGTGCAGCAGCAGCTTGGGCAGATGCTCAAGGAGCTAAAGTAGCTCGTTTTGGTGATAATATGCGCCAAGTAGCTGTAACTGAAGGAGATAAGGTTGAAGCTCAAATTAAATTAGGTTATGAAGTCAATGGATATGCTGTAGGAGATCTTGTTGAGTATGTCAACAAAGTAACTGAAGCAGAAATTGATGAATTAATTGCAGTTTATCAAGAAGAGTATAATGTAGCTGAAGATTTACTTCCAGGTAATGAAAAGCATCAATCTTTAAGAGATTCAGCACAAATAGAGCTAGGAATGAAAGCCTTCTTAGAAGCAGGTAACTTCAAAGCATTTACAACAAACTTCCAAGCACTACACGGTTTAAAACAACTACCAGGTCTTGCTGTACAGAGATTAATGGCAGCTGGATATGGTTTTGGTGCAGAGGGAGATTGGAAGACTGCTGCCTTAGTTAGAGCAATGAAGGTAATGGGTCAAGGACTAGAGGGTGGAGCTTCATTAATGGAGCATTATACTTATCACCTTGATCAAGATGATACTAAGGTATTAGGTTCACACATGTTAGAGATCTGTGAAACTATTGCTGCTGATAAGCCTTCTTTAGAGGTACACCACTTAGGAATTGGTGGAAAAGAAGCTCCTGCTAGATTGGTCTTTGATGTACCAACAGGATTAGGAGTAAATGCATCTATGATCGATATGGGAGATAGATTGAGATTGATCGTTAATGAAGTAGATGTAGTAGAGCCTAATGAAGATTTACCAAAATTACCTGTAGCAAGAGCAGTATGGCAGCCAAAACCAGACTTGAAAACAGAAGCAGCAGCTTGGATTTATGCTGGAGGAGCTCATCATACAGGATTTAGTCAAGCGATAACTGAAGAATATTTACAAGACTTTGCTGATATAGCTGACTTAGAGTATGTGGTAATTGATGAAGATACTAAGATACCAGAATTTAAGCAGAAGCTTAATTGGAACGATATTTATTATAGATTTAAAGGACTATAATTTGGATGAAGTGTGGGTGATTAGTGTGAGTGTGAGTAAAAGGTCAATTAAAAGTTATTCACACCCACACTCCACTAGTACTGATTTTTGAAGGAGAGATATAAATGTTAGAAAAGCTAAAAGCAGAGGTTCTAGAAGCTAATTTAGAGCTACCTAAAAAGGATTTAGTCACTTATACTTGGGGCAATGTAAGTGGTATCGATCGAGAAAAAGGATTGATAGTAATCAAACCAAGTGGTGTTTCTTATGATGAAATGACCGTTGATGATTTAGTAGTAGTAGATTTAGAGGGGAATGTAGTAGAGGGAGACTTAAAGCCTTCATCTGATACAGCTACTCATCTAGTCTTATATAAAAATTTCCCTAATATCGGAGGGGTAGTTCATACCCATTCACCTTGGGCAACAAGTTGGGCACAGGCTGGTAGAGCAATTCCTGCCTTTGGAACTACTCATGCTGATTACTTTTATGGA
>NZ_PVNB01000083.1 GCF_003001995.1 Orenia metallireducens
GGTAGAGAGTTTGGATTTATTGGAACAAGAATGAGAAAGAATAGAAAGGTAGTTGTTGGTTACTGGAAAGACGAAGAGGTAATCAATCAACTTTCAATCTGGATGCGTGCAGCAGCAGCTTGGGCAGATGCTCAAGGAGCAAAGATAGCTCGCTTTGGTGACAACATGCGCCAAGTAGCTGTAACTGAAGGAGATAAGGTTGAAGCTCAGATTAAACTAGGTTATGAAGTCAATGGATATGCTTTAGGTGATCTTGTTAAGTATGTTGATAAGGTAAGTGAAGCAGAGATTGACGAATTAATCAAAGTTTATCAAGAAGAGTACAAAGTAGCTGAAGACTTACTTCCAGGTAATGATAAGCATCAATCTTTAAGAGATGCAGCTAAGATTGAGTTAGGAATGAAATCCTTCTTAGAAGCAGGTAACTTCAAAGCCTTTACTACAAACTTCCAAGATCTACATGGTTTAAAGCAATTACCAGGTCTTGCTGTACAGAGATTGATGGCAGCTGGATATGGTTTTGGTCCAGAGGGAGACTGGAAGACTGCTGCCTTAGTTAGAGCAATGAAGGTAATGGGTCAAGGTCTAGAAGGTGGAGCAGCATTGATGGAGCATTATACTTATCATCTTGATAAAGAAGATACTAAGGTGTTAGGTTCACACATGTTAGAGATCTGTGAAACTATTGCTGATGGTAAACCATCTTTAGAGGTACATCCTTTAGGAATTGGTGGAAAAGAAGACCCTGCTAGATTGGTCTTTGATGTAGCAGAAGGGTTGGCAGTAAATGCATCTATGATCGATATGGGAGATAGATTGAGATTGATCGTTAATGAAGTAGATGTAGTAGAACCTAATGAAGACTTACCAAAACTACCTGTAGCAAGAGTGTTATGGGAGCCAAAACCAGATTTACAAACAGAAGCAGCAGCTTGGATTTATGCTGGAGGAGCACATCATACTAGCTTTAGTCAAGCAATAACTCAGGAATATTTACAAGACTTTGCTGATATAGCTGACCTAGAATATGTTTTAATTGATGAAGATACTAAGATACCAGAATTTAAGCAGAAGCTTAATTGGAACGATATTTATTATAGATTTAAAGGACTATAATTTAAATAAAGTGTGAGTGGTTAGTGTGAGGGTGGGTAAAAAAGTACTCACACTCACACTAACACTAGTACTGATTTTTGAAGGAGAGATATAAATGTTAGAAAAGCTAAAAGCAGAGGTTCTAGAAGCTAATTTAGAGCTACCTAAAAAGGATTTAGTCACTTATACTTGGGGAAATGTGAGTGGTATTGATAGAGAGCAGGGCTTAGTAGTCATTAAACCAAGTGGTGTCTCTTATGACAAAATGACTGCTGATGATTTAGTAGTGGTAGATTTAGAGGGAAATGTAGTAGAGGGAGATTTAAAGCCATCATCTGATACAGCTACTCATCTAGTCTTATATAAAAATTTCCCTAATATCGGAGGGATAGTTCATACCCATTCACCTTGGGCAACAAGTTGGGCACAGGCTGGTAGAGCAATTCCTGCCTTTGGAACTACTCATGCTGATTACTTTTATGGA
>NZ_PVNB01000084.1 GCF_003001995.1 Orenia metallireducens
CTCTTACCTAAAAGTTTGTTATAATAAAGTTAAGCAAGCAAGATGGATAGCGAGTTACTAGGCAATAAGCCTCTACAAAAGTCTTTCACTTGCTTTGTTAATTCCGATTAGTTGATTAGACTTTAAAGTCTCCGTTATTTGAGAGTTTGAATACAAAGCATACTTTGCTTGCTAAGAATTAAATATAAAGGGGGTAACCGCTTAATATGAATAGCTATAACTATTTTTTAGGTATAGATATTGCAAAAGAATCCTTTGATATTGCTTTATTGAATAAAGATTCAGATAAAGTGGTCAAAAAGAAAAATCTAAAAATGAATAACCAAGGATTTACAAATATAATCGAAATCCTTAACCAACATGATAAAACTAAAAAATTTACTTTTATTGTTATGGAATCTACTGGTTCATATCATTTGACTATTTTAAGCTATCTTGTAAATAATGATTATACTGTTGCATTAGTTAACCCTCAACTTATTAAGTCTTTTATTAGCTCTATGACTTTAAGAAAAAGCATAAATGATGAAATTTCTGCAAAACATATAGCTCAATTTGCTAAAGTAAGGTATCACAACTTAGAAACTGTCAGCAAAGATTCTATTAGCTCTTTAAAGTCTATAATTAGAGAAAGAGATAATATAGTTAAATCTATTAGTCAACAAAAGAATCAAATTAGAGATTTAGTTAATCGCTTATTTCCTGAACTAGAAAAATTAACAGATATATTCTCTAAAACAGTTTTGCAAATGCTAAGAAAAGCTCCTTCAGCAAATAAACTAGCTCAACAAGGATTAAATTTTATCCAGAAGTCAATTAATAATTCTAAAGGAAGCAAACTAAAAGTTTCTGCTCAAGAACTATTAACTGCTGCTCAAAATTCTATAGGATTAAATGACAAATACTTAGAGAAGGCTTTAACGGTTAAATTGAATCATTTTATTAATTCTCAAAATACTTTAGCAGAAATTGAAAACATTATTAATGAAGCAGTAAGTTCTAATAATAGTATTAAAAAAAACTCTAAAATCCTAAAATCAATTAGAGGAATAAATGATAAAACAGCAATTCCTTTTTTAATAGAGTCTGGTATTGCAGGAACCAATATTGAAAATATATTCCCCTCCCATAAACAATTAATTGCTTATGCGGGTACTGATCCTGCTATAAAACAAAGTGGAACTTCAATAAATTATCGTGGTGGTATCTCTAAAAAAGGTAACTCTTATTTAAGAAAAGTTATTTATAATATGGCGAGAACTGTTAGTCAATATAATACTTATTTTAAAGAATATTATCGTAAAAAACGTGATGAGGGTAAATGTTATAGCCAAGCTATAATAGCAGTTGGAAATAAGTTAATTAAGATTATTTATGCTTTATTAAAGAATCAAAGCTATTATAATTCTGAAAAACACTTAAATCAAGTGAATTGGATAGCTTAATTTTTTAAAATAGACTAATCAAAAAGCAAATTAAAGTATATTGATTTGTGAATTAATTCACTCTATTTTAAGCTTTTTAAATAAAACTTTTAGATAGTTGACTTTT
>NZ_PVNB01000085.1 GCF_003001995.1 Orenia metallireducens
CAGTTCTTATATCTTTCCATAAAGATTTCAAAGCCTTCAACATCTTCAGCATCTGGTTCAATGATGGACTCATTTTGATCTGCAAAGATATTTTCATTAAGGAAAGCTTCCAAAGGTTGGTCATCTTCTTTATTCAAACAATAAGATGCCAATAGAGCAATTCCCCAAGCTCCACCTTCACCAGCAGTCTCCATCACAGCAACTGGTGCATTAACAGCAGCAGCCATCAAACGTTGAGCAACACCCTTAGTCTTAAATAGTCCACCATGACCAAGCATCTTATCCAACTTAACACCTTCTTCTTTGATAAGAATATCCATTCCAATCTTCATTGCACCTAAAGCACTTTGGAGATTAACACGCATAAAGTTGGCTAGATTAAAGTTACTATCAGAGGTTCTAGCAAATAATGGACGTCCTTCTTCAAAGTGAGTTATATGCTCTCCTGATAGGTATCCATAAGCTAACAGTCCTCCACAATCCTTGTCACCTTCAAGAGCTTTGTTATATAAAGTCTTATAAAGAGTTGTCATATCTACCTCAAAGCCTAAAGATGCTGTTACCTCTTTAAAGAGGTTAACCCAAGAATCCAAATTAGAGGCACAGTTGTTGGAGTGAGCCATAGCAACTAACTTCCCAGTTGGTGTTGTTACCAAGTCTAATTCTGGATGGACTTCTTTAAGATCTTTTTCCAAAACAACCATTGCAAAGATCGAAGTACCAGCAGAGACATTACCTGTACGTGCAGCCACACTATTAGTTGCTACCATACCTGTTCCAGCATCACCTTCAGGTGGACACATCAAGCTTCCTGCTTGCAACTTACCACTAGGATCAAGGAGTTTAGCCCCCTCTGCAGTCAATGTTCCAGCAGCTTCACCTGCCACCAATGTCTTAGGCAGAATATCTTCTAACTTCCATGAAAAGTTCTTATCTGCTACCAAGTCATCAAATTGCTCCAGCATTCTCTGATTATAAGAAGCTGTTTCGATATCAATTGGGAACATTCCTGAGGCATCTCCAACGCCTAATACCTTCTCACCAGATAATTTCCAATGAACATAACCTGCTAATGTTGTCATGTAATCAACTTCACTAACATGCTCCTCATCATTTAAGATTGCTTGATATAGATGGGCTATACTCCAACGTTGAGGAATTGGATATTCAAAGACTTCCATTAGCTGTTCACAAGCTTTTTCAGTGAAGTTATTTCTCCAAGTTCTAAAAGGGACAAGTAAATCATCAGCTTGATCAAAGGCTAAATAACCATGCATCATTGCACTAAAACCAATAGCACCGATCTTTGTTAATTCAAGATCATACTTAGTCTTAACATCTTCTGCCATGTTCTTGTAACTGCTTTGAACACCTTCCCAAACTTCTTCTAAGCTATAGGTCCAAACTCCATCTACATAGCTGTTTTCCCAGCCATGCTCACCTGCAGCAATCGTTTGGTTATTTTCATCAAGTAAGACTGCCTTAATCCGAGTTGAACCTAACTCAATACCTAACACAGTCTTGCCACCGTTAATAGCTGTTTGTAT
>NZ_PVNB01000086.1 GCF_003001995.1 Orenia metallireducens
TGGTTAGTGTCATGACATCGTTAACTTTTTCTAATGCTTAAGTTTTGTTCCATGACATCGTTAACTTGTTAGAGCTACTTTTATTCCATGACATCATTAACACTAACCTAGATTTTTATTTATAGCGATACAATTTATATGGTATTTCCATCACTTGCTTATCTTGATCAAAAACTTTTATTTTATCTTCACTAGTATATATAGTGGCTTTAACATATTTGTATTTAAGTTTTTCAGGAACATCAAAGTGTTGACTAAATAAATCTAATTTGCATTTACTATTTATAAATCTTATGAATGAAATTTTACCATCAGCAAGTGGAATCTTATATTTTCCATTCTGTTGTTTAAAGTTTTTCATATATCCTTTAGGGATTAGCTTTATATTGTTACTTTTATGAACTTCCGAAGGAAGTTTTGAACCGTGTTTTTTAATAGATAGCTTTGAATATGGTCTTTGATTACAGAAAAAGTCAACGAATATATCTGATTCTTTTTTTAGTTGCTCAAATGAATCAAACTTTTGATTATTTAAAAATATCTTTTGAAAAGTGTCATTGAAACTTTCTATTGTACCATTTCTTTGGGGTTCACTAATTGGAATAAAGAGCACTTCAATCCCTAGTGTAAGACATAGCCTAGTTAAAATTCCTGGAGAGCTTGGATATAGGTTACTGCCTTTAAAAACCATCATATTATCAATCTGAATTATTTTAGGGATTCCAACAGTGTTCCAGACATGATTAATTAAAAAATCAATTATTGTATTACTTTTAGTGTTCTGATACTGTTTTACTCTAATCATTTTGCTATATACATCAATTAAATTTATAGAATAAAATTGTGTTACTATATCGTTAGATCCTCTTATATATCTAGGACCTACAATATCTAATTGATGTACTTCGTTTGGATTATTAGCTTCAGGTTTAGGATACGGTATTTCTTTGTTTTGACGTTTTTCTGACTTTGTTTTAACTAGACCATTTCTCTTTATAATCCTATTTATTGTAGTTAAAGATGGTATATCTTCATAAGGATATTTAAGTCTTATAAGTTCCCATTGAATACTATCTGCTCCTATAGGGGCGTATCTAGTCTTAGTTAAGCGTGTTCTAATATTTATTATCAATTGTTCGATCTTTTTAGGAGTTTTATTAGGAGAATGTTTTGGGCGCTTAGATTTACTCTTTAACCCCTGTTCTCCTTTTTGTTTGTATCGATTATACCACTTATAAAACCAAGGTTTTGACCTGTTTAACTCAGTGCAAATATGACTTATTTTTTCACCATCCAAATATTTTTTAATTGCTTTTTTACGGACATCTATTTCGTTCATTTTATAGCCCCTAATTGGTGTTTTTATTCAATGTTCTATAAAATATAAACGATGTCCTGTAACAAAATAATCACTAGTGAATAAACGATGTCTTGGAATTTTTACCGTAAACGATGTTCTGGAACATATCA
>NZ_PVNB01000087.1 GCF_003001995.1 Orenia metallireducens
TCACTATCGTTGCATTGTTAAAAAATACAATTGAAACTCTTACTATATTTTATTACTCATAGTTTTAAATTTAACAATAGGACAAATGTCCTATTGAAATTTTATTAAATAATTTAGATAAATATCATTAAATATCAAAATATACAATAAATTTCTGTAACAAGTTAAAGTTACCCTGAGTACAAAACAATTATTTTCAAACTAATGTTTATTTAACCAATTAAGCCAATTAAATGTTTTCTTAATATATCTAAATATAGAGTATTTTATTTTTCTAGTAAGTTCAAGTAAAGTTCCTTTGAACCTAGACTTTCTCTTGATTAGCGTTAAAATCAAGAATAGAATTATGGCAGTATAAATCTGGATTAAAACAGCATTTTCATTTTGTCCAAAGAATCGCTTTATTTTTAAGTGTTGCTTAATCCACTTAAAGAATAACTCTATTTGCCAACGTTCTTTATACAGTTCAGCTATAACAGTAGCTTCTAAATCAAATCTATTTGTTAATATAGAAATTATTTTTTCTTTATTATCTCTATCAATTGTCTTAATCATAACTAATCTCATAGGATATTTCATTCTAGTTTTTGATGTATGGTCTCCTAGCATAACATTAGCATCCAATAATATATTAGACTCTATATCTTCAGTAGTTAAAGGCATAGTTTGGGTAATCTCGATTTTAGTATTTGATTTTGCCCTTGTTACAAAATAAATATCATCTTTTATAAATTGATCAAATTTCTCATAATGAATATAGGCTCTATCAAAAAGATAAGTAACACTAGGGTCTAACTTCAATTTATCAAATACTTCCTTATCATGAATAATAGCATTA
Organism: Orenia metallireducens; assembly: GCF_003001995.1. Lineage (GTDB taxonomy): Bacteria > Bacillota > Halanaerobiia > Halobacteroidales > Halobacteroidaceae > Orenia > Orenia metallireducens_B. Next base: position 839 of record NZ_PVNB01000087.1, read on the forward strand.
GTAATAAGGATATTTTCAGGAGCCTCATTATTTAAATCATATACAGTATGAAGCTTAATACCCCCCTTGTTTTTTCTAAATTTAGCCCAAGGGAATAATGATAAACATAGGCTAACAGTTGAAGAATCTATGATTTTTACTAAGCCTATATCTTTCAAACTTTTTCTAAGACCTTGCCTAGCTTTAAGTTTATTAAATAAATGCTGAAAAATTTCAAAAAAGATTAGATTATTTCTACTTTCATTTTTACGAGAAAGTTGAGACTTACTTATTTTAGGTAATGATTTATTTAATTGCTCATTATGCTTTAATTCAGAAACAAAATCTTCTAAACTATCTTTTTCTGTAAGGTGATAATATAGTAAGTATAATAAGTGAACTTCGGTTGTTAGTTTTTGTGCCTTATAATCTGAATTATATTTATCGATTAGATTTCTGAAGAAATCTTTGTCGATAAAATCTAGAAATTTATTTAAAAGTATGGTACAATTATTCATAAATTGATTCTCCTTTGATTTTATGGATTTTTGTACTGGGCAGTACTTATCCATTTAATCAGAGGAGTTTTCTTTTTACAACAGGTATTTTATTGAAATATCTAGATGCAACGCTAGTGA
>NZ_PVNB01000088.1 GCF_003001995.1 Orenia metallireducens
CTAAATCCTAGAGATAATAATCATAGTCAATAAAAACTAAATCTAGGAGATGTCTGACTATGATTAATATTCCCAATAATTCAACAAACCAAACATTAAAGCAATATTTATTAAAATATCGTTCTATTTTTACAAAACCAAGTTTTGAAATATTTAATTGGCTAATTTTAGCGATAATTTCTATTGAGGAAATAAGGTCTATAAAGTTTTTATATGATAATTTCATAAGTAAATATAGCAGTAAAGTTCTAAATTCTTTTTATTATTTCTTATCTCATTCTAGTTTTTCTACAGAAAAACTAATGAGAAAAACTGTAGATATAGTTTTAAATTTGATTTCTAGCTCTAAAGATGAAATAACAATTTTCTTAAGTATAGATGATACTTTGCAAGCCAAGTATGGTAATAAATTTGATTGTTATTATAAGCTTTTTGACCATACTAGTAGAACTGGAAGTTCATACTTAAATGGTCACTGTTTTGTATCTTTAGTTATTAATATTCCTTTAAAGCATAATGAAGGTATCAAATATTTAAGCTTACCTGTAGGTTATAAGCTCTATGATAAAAGTAAGAGTAAATTAAAATTAGCCTCAGAATTAATAAATATCGCTATGCCATTATTAAAATCATATCAGGTTATTCTATTGTGTGATAGTTGGTATACTAAAGGTTCTGTTCTTGATACTGTTAACTCTTACGATAACTTAGATTTAATAGGTGCAGTAAGAAAAGATACTGCAATTTTTGATTTACCACCTAAACATAATGGAAAGCGTGGTAGACCTAGACTTAGAGGTGATAAACTAGATATTCATGCCTTTTCTTATGAAAAGGCTAATAAATATTTTATTTCCACTCGTAGAGTCATGACCAGACTGTTTAAAACTCCAGTATATATTACAGTGACAGCTAAAGATACTGATAAATTCTCATCTACAAGATTATTTATTTGTACCATTAATCCAGGTGAAATTAGTATTTTCAAAAATCATAATATCGAAAAAAACAAATATGATAATACTGATTTTAAACAAGTACCGTTATCTGCTTATAGTATTAGATGGAATATAGAAGTTATCTTTTATCAGCACAAATTTTTCTGGTCTTTTGGTAATTATATGGTACGAAATAAAAAAGCTATAGAAAGATATGTGAATTTACTTGCTATCAGCTACACTTTTGTTTCAGTTTTACCCTTTATAGATCAAAAATTTGAGAAATATAAATTTAGAAGTCCTCAAAAGATAAAAAGAGTGTTAGCAGAGAATATCTCTAAGGAATTAATTTTTGATAGTTTCGTATCTTCACTCGAAAGTAGCAAAATTTATTCTAAAGTTCAGAAAGCTATTAGTTCTTTTCTACGAGATGACAAGATTGCATAGTCAAACTTGTAAAGTGGTG
>NZ_PVNB01000089.1 GCF_003001995.1 Orenia metallireducens
ATATTCATACCCACCATACTGAGCGGAATATACAGCATAAACTTGTAAATATGTTAATCCTGAAGCTGGTGATTGTGCTGTAACTTCACCTTCATCTCCTTTAATAACACTCTCTAATTCTATTTCAGTAGAAATATCTTCTTGACCTTTTACTACAATATTTTCAGTCTCTCCACTAGCCACCTTTGATTTTAAGTTAAAATCTTTAAAGTTGATTGTATTATAACCTATAGCTTCAATTGAGTAAGTTCCAGCAGGTAAATTCAAATTTACAACTTCTTGATCACTATCAACATTTACACTGTCTACTATATTCCCTTCTTCATCAAGAACAGCTAGGTCAATCCCAGTATTGTCTAAATTTTTTGATATCACTTCAGTATTTGCTAATTTTACGGCAACATTTCCTTCTCCTTCAATGTTTTTAGCCACATCATCACTAGAACTACACCCTGATAGTAGTAAAGTTAAGCCTAAAACAAACAAAACAGAAATCAATCTAACTTTTTCTTTTTTTAACATATAATCCCTCCTATGCATTTCTATTGTTTAAAAACCATTTTAAGTATATAGGATGCTTTTTTAATTGTCAATGGATTTTTGGTAAATAAAGACTATATAGAGATCAAACTGCTCTTTTTGCTAAAATTTGTAATTTAGTTTTAACAAAATAACTCTATTGTCAGATATAGCATTATTAAAGTTTCTAGTATATCTACATATTTGATAAAGCCCCCACTTTGGGTGCTTTTTTATTTGAACCTAATGATTCAGGCAATAAATTATTTGGTTATATTTTGAAAATAAGTATATTATTTAACAAAGACGTTTACAGAAATAGTATAATCCACGTCCTTATTTAGTAGGTAATTTACCAAAAGTAAAGTTCTACAAAAGGAGAGGTTATACTTGATTAAGTTAATAAAGGAAGCTAAAAAAGGTGATAAGGATTCCTTGATGGAGCTTTTAAGTCGATTTAAGCCACTAATTAAAAAGTATAGTAATGAATTAAAGTATGAAGAAGCTGAGACTGATTTGATTATCTCTTTCATTACAATAATTAAGACTCTTAAAGTAAAAGAAATAGATCATGAAGGACAGGCTGTCAATTACATATATGTGTCATTAAGAAATAAAAAAATAGATCTATTCAGAAAACATGTACAAGGGATTCAAGAGGAATGTGAAATAAATTTAGATATAGTAGCAGATAAGAGTATTCCCCAAAAAGAGGATAAAATTTTAATTAGAAAATTACTAACGCTGTTAACTGACTTACAAAGAAAGATCTTAAAAGCAAAGTTTCTTATGGGTTATTCAGAAAATGAGATAGGAAAGAGATTACATATTTCTAGACAAGCTGTTAATCGAGCCAAAAATCGAGC
>NZ_PVNB01000090.1 GCF_003001995.1 Orenia metallireducens
TTAAAAGCAAAGTTTCTTATGGGTTATTCAGAAAATGAGATAGGAAAGAGATTACATATTTCTAGACAAGCTGTTAATCGAGCCAAAAATCGAGCCTTAGATAGGATTCGAAAATATTTAGCTTTATAGCAATTGAATAAGGTGGTGAACTTAATGGAAAGTAAAGTATTAGACTTGGCTTTGTCTCAAGGAATATGGGCAGTATTAGCAGTTGTTCTTATCTTCTATATCTTAAAGGCTCAAGAAAAGAGAGATTTAAAGCAAGAGGAAAGAGAGGAAAAATATCAAAATATAATTACTCAACTTACTGATAAGTTAAATATTGTAGAGGTTATGAAGGAGGATTTGAATGAAATCAAAGATTATCTATATAAAAATTAAAAAAATCAAAATTTCAGGTTTACAAATTATTTAGTAAGTACGTTGTTATTAAGTGTAAGACAAAACAACCGGTTGGATTAAAATTTATTAAAAATTAAGAGGAGGAATTAAAATGGCAACATATGAACCTCAGACAATTAAGTTTGATCGTAATGATTTAGAAAATATGTTAGGTCATCAATTTAGCACTGGAAGTGCAACTCTTGATACAATTATATCAGGATTAATTGCTGGACAATTAGCTAAGGCAGTTTCAAAATGGCTTTCTGGAAACTCTGGTACAGTTGCAAGTTGGGTATTTGGAATCTCTGTAGGATTAATTCAAGATTCTATTAATAAGCAGGAAAATATGATTAGAAATGCTATCTTAAAAATTGCAGATGGTAAAATTAATGGTTTACAATTAACTTTTACCCCCAACTATGATAGTAATTACCCAGCAGTTTATACTAAATGGTCTACTTATTAAATAAAAACAGGCAGAGAAATTTCTCTGCCTGTTTTTATTTTTTAAACTTATTCCATGAAATGTTAATTATATTCTTTATCTTATTTATAATCTTATATTTTTCAATTATATAGTCTAGTGGAATATATATTAAAATAAAAGTTAAAGTGGCACTATGCACAATTTTTCCTATAATAAAAGCAGGTGGTATAATTATAGCTGCTTTAATCAAAATATCTATTATACCATTTAAAATCTTATAAAAAAATTTTTTTGAGAATCCCCAAATAATAAAAACCTCCTTCTAGATAAATTATATATAAGCAAATTTCAAAATCAATTTTTCCATATGGAAAAATAATTTTAGAGCTATAAATTTATCAAATTTTCATCTAAAACTAGATAAATAATACCA
>NZ_PVNB01000091.1 GCF_003001995.1 Orenia metallireducens
TTAAAATCTTCTGTATAACTCATATGGACACACCCTTTCTTAGTTATATTGTAATATGTTCACTAAAGTGTGTCCATGATTTTATACTAGCATCAGTATAGTCAGAAGTGGAAATGAGACAAAAGTTTATAGTACAGTGTACAAATAAAAGTAATTATGGTAATATATAGGTGTAGTGCTTCTCGAGAGGTAAAAAACAACTACATAATTAAAGAAAGGGTGAAGAATTAATGGAAGCTGTAATGAATTTTGATATGGTTGAGTTGAATGAACAAGAATTGATGGCTGTTGATGGTGGTAAAGATTGGGGTATGATTATTGGTGGTTTAGGAACGATGGCTGTTGGTGGGGTTACATTTGCAGGTGGTGTTATTGGATTAGCTGAGCCAGAACCTGTTAGTTCATTTGCTGGATATAGAGCAGTTATTGGAGGTTGTGGAACTGTTCTTGCAGGTGCTGGAGCGGTAGCATCTGGTTGGAGAAAATAATTTCTTAATTAATAAACTATATGATTTGCGGGGACAGATTTTCATATCTGTCCCGAATAACAAAGATATAACCGTGGGTATTTCTAATTCTCTTTGATTTTTCATTAAAGACACAAAAACCTTATCTATACAATATTATCTCTACAAAAAATAAACAACTACTGTTTAGTGTTAAAATTTCATTCTAAGATAGTATTGATTTTTATACTGACTATTGGGAAACATATTGTTTGCAAAGTTTTGCTCGTAAAGTTAAAAAAACTTTATTTGTTTAATAAGGAGATGATATATATATGTCTGATAAAAAACAAGTTTTTTTGTCTTGGCTAGGTACAATCTTGGTAAATGCTTTGTTAATATATAGTTATTTTTTAAATGAGAATATTAATTTATATATTTTTTTAAGTGGAGTAACTATTACTTGTTCTGTATTAACAACTATAGAATATTTTAAAAAAAATAACAAATAACTATATGCGTTAACTTACTTGATAAACATCAGAATTATCTTCGGTTTTCATGTCATTTATGACTATAATATGGTTTGCCTGAGGTTCCCCCATTAAATTAGACACATAGTTTAATGGTTTTTCTCTCATTTTCGTATTCTTCTGGACTTTTATAATCTAAAGTAGAATGCATTCTAAATTTGTTATAAAAGATTTCAATATACTCAAATATATCTTGTCTTGCTTGTCGTCTAGTTTGATAAATTTTATGATGGGTTAATTCAGTCTTCAATGTACCAAAAAAGCT
>NZ_PVNB01000092.1 GCF_003001995.1 Orenia metallireducens
AACTGGAAGACCTGGACCTGTCTTAATTGATATTCCTAAAGATATTTTATTAGCAAAAGCGGAATTCACTTACCCCAAAGAGATCAATCTACCAGGTTATAAGCCAAACTATGAAGGGCATGAGCTACAGATTAAAGAGGCAGCTAAGGTAATTAATGAAGCAGAGAATCCAGTAATTTATTCTGGTGGAGGTGTGATCATCTCAGAAGCTAGTAATGAATTACAGGAATTGGCTAAGAAAGGGGACATTCCAGTAACTACTACCTTAACAGGGCTTGGAGCCTTTAATGAAAGAGATAAATTGAGTTTAGGAATGTTAGGAATGCATGGTACTACTGAAGCGAATCTAGCTGTATCCAATGCCGACTTGTTGGTTGCAATTGGAGCAAGATTTGATGATAGGGTTACAGGAAAGCTTGACACCTTTGCTAAGGATGCTAAGATTATTCACATCGATATCGACCCAGCAGAGGTAGGTAAGAGAAAGCTTGTTGATATTCCAATAGTTGGAGATGTTAAGAGAATCCTAACTATTTTAAACAAAATGGTTGAAGAGAAGGATAGAGATGAATGGTTGGCATTAATCGATACTTGGCGTAAATTAGATGAGGTTAGCCACGTTAAAAAAGATAAGCAGAAACTATCTCCTAAGGAGATTATTGAGGCAATAGATGAGTTAACCAAAGGTGAAGCCTTAATTACTACTGAAGTAGGGCAACACCAGATGTGGGCAGCTCAATTCTATAAATATACTAAGCCTAGAAGCTTTATGACCTCTGGAGGTTTGGGAACGATGGGATATGGCTTCCCTGCTGCTGTAGGAGTCCAAGTTGCTAATAAGGATAGTATAGTTTTTGCTTTAGCTGGTGATGGAAGTTTTCAGATGAATGTCCAAGAGCTAGCCACAGTAGCTAAGAATAAACTACCATTAAATATTGCTATCTTTAACAATGGATATTTAGGGATGGTAAGGCAGTGGCAAGAGATGTTCTATGATAGAAGATATTCCTCAGTCTGTTTGAAGATGCAGGAGAGCTGTCCGCCGGGATGTTCTTTGCCAGGGGAACATTGTCCAGTGACAACACCTGACTTTGTTAAACTGGCAGAAGCTTATGGAATTAAGGCTAAGAGAATAACAAAGGCAGAAGAGATAAAACCAGCATTAGAGGAAGCAATCAATAGTCCTCAACCTTACCTACTAGACTTTATTATAGAAGAGGAAGAGAATGTATTTCCGATGGT
>NZ_PVNB01000093.1 GCF_003001995.1 Orenia metallireducens
GATTTTAAACAAACGATAGTTGAACTTTATCAATCAGGTAATAAATCTAAATCAGAGCTTGCTCGCGAATATGGTGTTTCTAGAACTTCTATAAATAATTGGATTGAACTTCATACAGAAATAGCAGTTGATGAAAATACTACTGTTACTTATAAGGAATTATTAGCTATAAAGAAAGAGAACCAAAGACTTAAACAGGAAGCAGAGATTTTAAAAAAGGCTTTAACCATATTCGCACAAAAGTAGACGATAATCAATTAGATACCTTTATTGATGATAATAAAGATAAGTATGATGTTAAATCATTATGCACAGTCTTAGGAGTTGCTCGTAGTACCTATTATGACCGTAAGGCAAGACCTAAGTCTAATAGAGAACTTGAAAATGAAAGATTAGAAAAAGATATTATAGATATCTATCTAAATAGCAAAAAGCGATATGGTGCTATTAAGATTCATAAAAAACTCTCCAAAAGAGGCTGGAATGTTAGCGTTAAACGAGTACAAAGATTAATGAAAAAGTTAGATATTAGGTCAATCGTGCATAAAAAGTTTAAACACTATTCTTCTAAATCTGAAGATATATGTGGTGAAAATCTCTTGAAAAGAGATTTCTCCACCACTTTTATTAATCAAAAATGGGTATCTGATATTACCTATATCTATACTGTTGAAGATGGTTGGTGCTATCTAGCATCAATTATGGATCTTCATACGCGAAAAATTATTGGTTATGCCTTTGATAAATCTATGACTACTAATTTAACTATAAAAGCTCTAGAAAATGCTTATTTAAATAGCAAGCCTAATAAACCAGTTATTCTTCACTCTGATAGAGGGACTCAATATACCAGTAGTGCTTATAAAAATAAAACAAAAGAATTAAACCTAGTGCAATCATTTAGTGGTAAAGGAAATCCTTATGACAATGCGTGCATAGAATCTTTTCATTCAATTTTAAAGAAGGAAGAGGTTAACTATAAGTTATATAAATCATTTAAAGAAGCAAATCTAGCCATATTTGAATTTATTGAATCATGGTATAACAGAACTAGAATTCATGGGAGTATTGACTATATGACTCCTAATGAATATGAAAAACAATTATTAGCTGCTTAATTTGTTCAATTTTTTGTGTCCAAGATATTGACTTAAGTCCA
>NZ_PVNB01000094.1 GCF_003001995.1 Orenia metallireducens
AAAAAATGCCCATAGTAGACCAAACTGTAATATAATTAGATCACCACAAAATAACTAATTACAGGCAGGTGCATACTATGGACTACTTAAATGATACACCAAAACCCAGAAAAAATAAACACCTAAATACTTATGAGCGTGGTCAAATTGCATTGTTACATTCCGAAGGAATGAATCCAAATGCTATTGCAAAACGTTTAGGTAGATCTTCTAATACGATTAGAAATGAATTAAAGCGTGGTACAGTTTCTCAGATTAAGGGCAATAAAACTGTTATGGTCTATTACCCTGACACGGGTCAAAGAGTTTATGAAGCTAATCGTAAAAATTGTGGACCTAAGTTTAAGCTTTTACAGTGTGAAGAATTTATTGATTATGTCACAGAACAATTCTATGAAAAAGAACAATCTCTTGATGCTATATGTGGTGCAGCAAAATTGCACAATAAATTTCCAAAATTAGAGATGGTATGCACTAAAACACTGTACAACTATGTGAATGCTGGATTGCTCAAGATTAACAATATTGATTTACCCTTAAAGCTTAAACGATCTTCAAAAGCAAAACGAAGCAAAGCTCATAAAAAGAAACTTGGTACCAGTATAGATAAGCGCCCTGAATGCATTGATAATCGTAGTGAATTTGGTCACTGGGAAATTGACACTATGCAAGGTAAAAAGGGCAAAGACGAAGCAGTTTTACTTACTATGACAGAGCGTATGACTCGAAAAGAACTTATTCTCAAACTTCCTAGAAAGTCTTCTCAGTCAGTTCAAGATGCTCTATCAAACTTAATCAATGAAGCTGGAGACTACTTTTCACAAGTATTTAAAAGTTTCACTTGTGATAATGGGTCTGAATTTGCAGAGATGTCATCTTTAGAAGAAAATACTGATACTAAAGTCTATTTTGCACATCCATATTCATCATGGGAAAGAGGAACTAATGAGCGTCATAATGGACTTATAAGACGATTTATCCCTAAGGGTAGTAGTCTAAATGAATTTGCTATTGAATCTATTGCTAGAGTCCAAAATTGGTGCAATACTTTACCAAGAAAAATCTTAGATTACCTAACCCCTGATGAA
>NZ_PVNB01000095.1 GCF_003001995.1 Orenia metallireducens
ATCTTTAAGCTAGTAGCTAATAGCCAATAGCTAGCGACTAATTTATTTATCCTTCATTTTCGGATCTAAAGCATCTCTTAATCCATCACCAAATAGGTTAAATCCTAATACTGTAATAGCAATTGCTAGCCCTGGAAATGCAACTACCCATGGTGCTATCTGCAAAGATGCTCTACCAGCACTTAACATAGCTCCCCACTCTGGTATTGGTGGTTGAGCACCTAAACCTAAGAAACTTAAGCTTGCCGCTTCCAAAATGGCTCCCGCTATACTTAGAGTAGATTGAACGATTAATGGAGCTAAACAATTAGGTAATAAATGTCCAAGCATAATTCTTAAATCACTTGCACCTAAAGATTTAGCTGCTTCAATATACTCTTCCTCTTTGACTGTTAAGACAGAAGACCTAACAATTCTAGCAAAACGGGGTAAATTTACAATCCCAATAGCTAACATAGCATTGCTCAACTGTGGTCCCAAGATTGCCATAATAGCAATCGCTAGCAAGATGCTAGGAAAAGCAAGCATTATATCCATCAATCTCATAATCAACATATCGATCTTGCCACCATAATACCCAGCTATAACTCCCGCACTAACACCAAAAACTAGAGCTATTCCTACTGAAATAAGACCTACCTGCAATGAAATTCTAGAACCATAAATAATCCGACTGAATATATCTCGACCTAAGTCATCAGTTCCTAATAAATGTTGAGCAGATGGTGCTTTTAATCTATATAAAATCTTGGTCTCCAAAGGGTCATAAGGAGCTAATAATGGAGCAAGGATTGCAGTTAATATCAATAGTCCTATAATCCCTAACCCTACCATAGCAGCCTTATTCTTAAACAATTGTTTCAAGGCCTCAAACCATAACCCCTTACTCTGTTTTTCATGAGTTTGAGGAGTTTGATTATTTATTTCAACTTGTGTACTATCCATTTTGAACCTCCTTGTATTCTAACTAGCAGCTAGTTGATATGTTCCAGAACATCGTTTACGGTAAAAATTCCAAGACATCGTTTATTCACTAGTGATTATTTTGTTACAGGACATCGTTTATATT